>NZ_VKLU01000009.1:0-509371 GCF_007352635.1 Corallococcus sp. Z5C101001 | reverse complement strand
ACGGAGCACCTGCGGGTGCTGCTGGAGTCCGTGGTGGCCCGGCCCTCGGCGAAGCTCTCCGAGCTGGCGCTGATGGGCGCACAGGAGCGCCAGCAGGTGCTGGTGGCGTGGAACGACACGCGTGGAGACGTCTCTGGCGATGTGACGTTCCCGACGCTCTTCGAGGCCCAGGTGCGTCGCGCGCCGGGCTCCGAAGCGCTGGTGTTCGAGGACACCTCGCTGACGTACGCACAGCTCGATGCACGGGCGAACCAGCTGGCGCACCACCTGCGCACCCTGGGCGTCGGGCCCGAGGTGCGCGTGGCGCTCTGCGTGGAGCGCTCGCTGGACCTGGCGGTGGCGATGCTCGGCATCCAGAAGGCCGGTGGCGCCTTCGTACCGTTGGATCCGTCGTATCCGCGGGATCGCCTGTCCTTCATGCTCGAGGACAGCGGCGCGCCCGTGCTGGTGACGCAGGACTCGCTCCACCAGCAGCTCCCCACCGACGGCCTGCGCGTGGTGTGCATGGACCGTGAGGCGGCGCACCTCCAGACGCTGCCGTCGGACAGCGCACCTGCATCCAGCGCGAACGCCGACACCCTGGCGTACGTCATCTACACGTCCGGTTCCACGGGCCGTCCCAAGGGCACGCTCCTGCCGCACCGGGGCCTCAACAACACCGCCCGGCAGGCCGCCGCGGCGAAGGGACTGGGAACGGGGCGCCGCGCGTTGCAGTACGCGGCGTCCAGCTTCGACGCCAGCGTGTGGGAGGTGTTCAGCACGCTCGTGTCGGGAGCCACGCTGGTGCTCGCGCCGCGCGACCGGTTGCTGCCGGATGAACCGCTGCGCACGCTGCTGAAGTCGCAGCGCATCACCACCGTGACGCTGACACCGTCGGTGCTCGCGCAACTGGACACGGCAGGGCTGGACGCACTGTCCACCGTCGTCTCCGCCGGTGAGGCGCTGAGTGTGGAGCTGGCGCGCAAGTGGGGGCAGGGGAGGACGCTGATCAACGCGTATGGCCCCACCGAGACCACTGTCTGCGCGACGCTCACGCACGGCGGTGCGAAGGCGGAGCGGCTGACCATTGGCAAGCCGCTGGCGAACGTGCGCGTGTATGTCCTCGATGCCCTGCACCACCCGGCACCGGTGGGCGTGCCCGGGGAGCTGTACGTGGCGGGCGAAGGACTCGCGCGCGGCTACCAGGGACGGCCGGACATGACGGCGGAGAAGTTCGTCCCCGATCCGTTCAGCCAGGATCCTGGCGCGCGGCTGTACCGCACGGGAGACCGCGTGCGGTGGCTGGCCCACGGCGAGCTGGAGTACCTGGGCCGCATCGACCACCAGGTGAAGGTGCGCGGCTTCCGCATCGAGCTGGGCGAGGTCGAATCCGTGCTGCTGCGCCACGCGGGGGTCCGCGAGGCGGCGGTGGTGGTGCGCGAGGACGCGCCGGGCGACAAGCGACTCGTCGCCTACGTCGTGGCGCATGCGGGAGCGGCGCTCGATGCCGCCGGTCTGCGTCGGCACCTGAAGGACGGCATGCCGGAGTACATGGTGCCGTCGGCGTTCGTGATGCTGGACGCGCTGCCAATGACGCCCGCGGGCAAGGTGGACCGCAAGGCCCTGCCAGCCCCCACGGGCGCGCTCGCGCGTCCCGATGCCTACGTGGCCCCGCGCACCTCCACGGAAGTGCGCGTGGCGGCCCTCTTCTCACGCGTGCTCACCGTGGAGCGCGTGGGCGCCGAGGATTCGTTCTTTGAACTGGGCGGCCACTCGCTGATGGCCACCCAGCTCGTGTCCCGGCTGCGTGGCGAGTTCCAGGTGGAGCTGCCCCTGCGCGCGCTCTTCGAGGCCCCGACGGTGGCCGCCCTGGCCGCTCGCGTGGACGAAGCCGCGAGCGCCGAGCGCGAGTTCAAGACGCCGCCGCTCAAGCCCGCGCCCCGCGACGGGGCGCTGCCGCTGTCGTTCGACCAGGAGCGCCTCTGGCTCTTCGAACAGCTCACGCCGGGTACGCCCATCTACAACGTGCCCAGCGCGGCCCGCTTGAGCGGGGACCTGGAGGTCGAAGTGCTCCGCCGTGGCCTGGAGGAGATCGTCCGGCGCCACGAAGCGCTGCGCACCGTCTTCCGTCAGGACGCATCGGGCGCGCCCATGCAGGTCGTCCTGCCGGCGCGGCCGTTCGTGCTGCCCCTGGTGGACCTGTCCACCCTGCCCACTGAACAGGTGGAGGCCGAGGCCCGGAAGCGCTTGAACGAGGAGGCCGCGCGGCCCTTCGACCTCGTGCAGGGCCCCCTGCTGCGGGCCCAGATCCTGCGGCTGAGCGCGCGTGAGCACGTCCTGTGCCTCGTCCAGCACCACATCGTGGTGGATGGCTGGGCCGTGGGCGTCTTCATGCACGAACTCCAGGCGCTCTACACCGCGTTCCTGCGCGGCGAACCCTCGCCGCTGCCCGCGCTGCCCGTGCAGTACGCGGACTACACCCTCTGGCACCGCCAGTGGTTGAGCGGCGACGTGCTGGAGCAGCAGATCGCCTGGTGGAGGCAGCAGCTCGCTGGCGCGCCGCGCATCCCGCTGCGCACGGATGCACCGCGTCCCGCGGGAGATCGCTTCCACGGCGACAGCCGTCGCTTCCATCTGTCTCCGGACCTCACGTCGCGGATCGAGGCTCTGGGCCGGGGCGAGGGTGCCACGCTGTTCATGGTGCTGCTCGCCGCGTTCGACGCGCTCCTGCACCGCCGCACCGGCCAGGACGACATCGTCGTGGGCACGGACATCGCCAACCGGGCCCGCGAGGAGCTGGAGTCCCTGGTCGGCTTCTTCACCAACCAGCTCGTGCTTCGCACGCAGGTGACAGGCGACCTGTCCTTCCGCGCGCTGCTGGATCGCGTGCGCAAGGGGACGCTGGACGCCTACGAACACCAGGACCTGCCCTTCGGCACGCTGGTGCAGGCGCTGAAGCCCCCGCGTGAACCGGGTGGCCAGCTCTTCAACGTGAAGTTCGTGCTGGAGAACGCGCCGCTGCCGCCGCTCCAACTGCCCGGCTTGGAGCTGAGCCTGCTGGATGCGGAGACCAACGGGACCGCGAAGTGGGACCTGCTCGTCGTCGTCTTCCCGTGGCAGGGCGGGCTCACCGTCACGGTGGAGCACAACACGGACGTGCTCGACCGCGCGTCGGTGGAGCGGCTGTTCGCCCACTTCGAGTCGCTGCTGCGCGCCGTCGTGGAGGACCCCGAGCGCCGCATCGGCGCGCTGCCGCTGCTCACGCCCGATGAGCGGCACACGCTCGCCGCGTGGAACGACCGCGCCCGGACGTACCCGCACGGACTCCCCGTGTCGCGCGTCTTCGAATCGCAGGTGGCCCGCGCCCCGGACGCGGTGGCCGTGACCTTCGAGGGTGACTCGCTCACCGCCGCCCAGCTCAACGCACGCGCCAACCAGCTCGCGCACCACCTGCGGGCCCTGGGCGTCAGGGCCGGCAAGCGCGTGGGCATCTGCCTGGAGCGGTCGCTGGACCTCGCGGTCGCGGTGCTGGGCATCGTGAAGGCCGGGGGCGCCTACGTCCCGCTCGACCCCAGCTTCCCCACCGAGCGCCTCTCGCTGCTCATCGAGGACGCGGGGCTGTCCGCGCTCGTCAGCGTCTCCGCGCTCGCGGACGAGCTGCCCGCGCAGTGGCTCCAGGTGGTCTGCCTGGATGACGACGCGGCCGCGCTCGCGAAGCGTCCGTCCGCGGACCTCGACACCGCCCCGGGCGCGGAGGACGAGCTGTACGTCCTCTACACGTCCGGCTCCACGGGCCGCCCCAAGGGCGTGTCCGTGCCCCATCGCGCCGTGGTGCGTCTGGTGTGCGGCCCGGAGTGGGTGCGCCTGACGC
This sequence comes from Corallococcus sp. Z5C101001, assembly GCF_007352635.1. Taxonomy (NCBI): domain Bacteria; kingdom Pseudomonadati; phylum Myxococcota; class Myxococcia; order Myxococcales; family Myxococcaceae; genus Corallococcus; species Corallococcus sp. Z5C101001. The sequence goes on along the minus strand of NZ_VKLU01000009.1, from coordinate 505,521 downwards.
CGCAGGACGTGTTCCTCCAACTGGCGCCGCTCGCGTTCGACGCGTCCACCTTCGAGCTGTGGGGCGCGCTGCTCAACGGCGCGAAGCTCGCGGTGTTCCCGCCGCGTGCGCCCACCCTGGATGAGCTGGGGCAGGTCATCGCCCGCGAAGGCGTGAGCACGCTGTGGCTCACCGCGGGCCTGTTCCACCAGATGGTGGACGGCAACCTGGAGGGCCTGCGGCCCGTGCGCCAGCTGCTGGCGGGCGGTGACGTGCTCTCACCCGCGCACGTGCTCCGCGTGATGGAGCAGCTGCCCGGCTGCCGCGTCATCAACGGCTATGGCCCCACGGAGAACACGACGTTCACCGCGTGCTACCCGGTGGAGGGCGCGGGCGCGCTGGGCATCTCCGTGCCCATCGGCCGTCCCATCAACGGCACGCGCGTGTATGTCCTCAACGCTTCGCTGGAGCCCGTGCCCCTGGGCGCTCCGGGCGAGCTGTTCGCGGGCGGCGATGGTCTGGCGCATGGCTACCTGAACCAGCCGGAGCTCACGGCGGAGAAGTTCATTCCGGATCCGTTCAGCCAGCAGCCGGGTTCGCGCCTGTACCGCACCGGCGATCAAGTCCGCTTCCGCGCGGACGGCGCGTTGGAGTTCCTGGGCCGCATCGACCAGCAGGTGAAGGTGCGCGGCTTCCGCATCGAGCCGGGAGAGATTGAGACCGCGCTGCGCGGCCACCCGTCCGTGGCCGATGTCACCGTGGCCGTGCAGGAGGTCGCGGGCGACAAGGCCCTGGTGGCCTACGTCGTCACCGAGGAGGGCGCGGAGCCCCTGGGCGTGGACACGATGCGCTCGTTCCTCCAGGACAAGCTGCCTGCGTACATGGTGCCGGCGGCCCTGATGGCGATGGACGCGCTGCCGCTCACGCCCAACGGCAAGGTGGACCGCCGCGCGCTGCCCGTCCCAGGCAGTGAGCGTCCGCAGATGGCCACCGCCTACGCCGCGCCGCGCACCGCGGAGGAGACCGCGTTGTGCGAGGTGTGGGCGGACGTGCTGGGCGTGGAGCGCGTCGGCATCGACGACAGCTTCTATGACCTGGGCGGTGACTCCATCCGCAGCATCCAGCTCATCGCGAAGCTGCGCGAGCGCGGGTTGGACCTGCCCATGGTGGAGCTGCTGCGCCAGCCCACCATCCGCGCGCTGGGCAACCTGGTGCACGCGGCGCCGGCGAAGGATGCGGCGCGGGCCGTCCCTGGCTCGGAGCCCTTCAGCCTGCTGTCCGAGGCGGACCGCGCGCGGCTGCCCGCCGACGTGGAGGACGCGTACCCGGTGGCCGTGCTCCAGGCCGGCATGCTCTTCCAGAGCGAGCTGGATCAGGCGTCCGGCATGTACCACGACGCCACCAGCTACCACCTGGAGATGGCGCTGGACGCGCCGAAGCTGCACCAGTTGCTGGGTGAGCTGGCCCGGCGCCACGCCATCCTGCGCACCTCGTTCGACCTCACCGGCTACGAGCAGCCGTTGCAGCTCGTGCACCGAGAGGCCCAGGTCCCGCTGGAGCTCCATGACGTGCGCCATGTGCCCGCCGCGGAGCAGGACGCGCTGCTGCGCAAGCGGGTGGAGGAGGACCGCTGCCGTCCGTTCGACTGGAGCCGCGCGCCGCTGCTGCGCTTCGCGCTCTACCGGCGCACGGAGAAGACGCTCCAGTTCTCACTCATCTTCCACCACGCCATCCTGGACGGCTGGAGCCTCGCGACGCTGCTCTCGGAGCTGTTCCGAGGGTACGTGAACCTCCTGCGCGGGACGCCCGTCGCGGAGGTGGCCCCGCTGGCCGTCACCTACCGCCAGTTCGTCGCGTTGGAGCACCAGTCGCTCACCTCCGGAGAGGGCGAGCAGTTCTGGAGGTCGCGCCTCGCGGAAGTGGATCGTCCGGCGCCCCGCGCGCCGCTGCCCGCCGGTCAGGAGCCGGTGCTGAGCATGCGGCAGTTGGATGTGCCCCTCGCGCTCCAGGAAGGCTTGCAGCGCGTGGCGCAGGCGGCCGGCGTGCCGCTCAAGACCGTGCTGCTGGCGGCGCACCTGCGCGTGCGCTCGCTGATGGAGGGCCGCCGCTCGGTGGTGACGGGCGTGGTCTCCAACGGCCGTCCGGAGACGGCCGACAGTGAGCGGATGGTGGGCCTGTTCCTCAACAGCATCCCGTTCCCGGTGACGCTGGAGGATGGATCGTGGCTGGACCTGGTGCGCCAGGTCTCGCGCGCGGACGGCGACATCTGGCCGCACCGCCGCTACCCCATGGGCCGGCTCCAGCAGCAGCTGGGCGGCCAGCGGCTGTTCGACACGATCTTCAACTTCGTCCACTTCCACGTGGCCGGAGGCCTGTCGCAACTCGAAGGCGTGCGCCTGTTGGAGGAGACGCCGTCCACCGCGTGGATGGAGCTGCCGCTGAGCACGCTGTTCCTCCAGCGTCCGGACACCGGCGCGCTGATGCTGGTGCTGCGCACCAACGGCACGCAGCGCGACGCGGACCAGACAGAGGCGCTGGCGGGCTACTACTTCCGCGCTCTGGAAGCCATCGCCGCCAACCCTCACGCGCGCCACGAGCACGCGCGGCTGCTGCCGGACGCCGAGCGCCAGAAGCTGCTGGTGGAGTGGAACGCCACCGGCGCGGCGCCCGCGGGCGACACGTGCGTCCATGAGCGCTTCGCCCTCCACGCGGCCCGCACGCCGGGCGCGGTGGCGGTGGTCTGCGATGACGGCCAGCTCACTTATGGGGAGTTGAACCGCAAGGCCAACCAGCTCGCGCACTGGCTGCGCGCGCGCGGCGTGGGACCGGATGCGCGCGTGGGCCTGCTCACCGAGCGCACCCCGGACGCCATCGTCGGCGTAATGGGCATCCTCAAGGCGGGCGGCGCGTACGTGCCGCTGGACCCGTCGCATCCGCCGGAGCGCCTGCGCACGGTGTTGGAGGACGCGGCCGCTTCGCTCGTCGTCACCCAGGCCTCGCTCGCGGGGCACGTGGTGGACGCCGCCAAGGGGCTCGTGTGCCTGGACTCCGACGCCGCGCTTCTCCAGCGCGAGCGTGAGGAGGATCCGCCCCGCCTGGGCGACGCGGGTTCGCTCGCGTACGTCATCTTCACGTCTGGCTCCACGGGCCGGCCCAAGGGCGTGGCCATCGAGCACCGCCAGCTCAACCACTACGTGGAAGGCGTGACGCTCCGGCTGGAGCTGCCCCCAGCGGCGAGCTTCGCGTCGGTGTCCACGCTGGCCGCGGACCTGGGCCACACCGCCGTCTTCCCGACGCTGAGCGGCGGCGGCACGCTGCACCTCATCTCCCGCGACCGGGCCTCCGACCCGGCCGCGCTGGGTGACTACTTCGAGCGCCACGCGGTGGACTGCCTGAAGATCGTCCCCTCGCACCTGACGGCGCTGCTGTCGTCGCCGTCGCCCGAGCGCGTGTTGCCGCGCAAGCGGCTGGTGCTCGGCGGCGAGGCCTCCGACCCCGCGCTCGTGGCGCGCGTGCACGCGCTCGTGCCGGGCTGCGAGGTGTTCAACCACTACGGCCCCACCGAGACGACGGTCGGCGTGCTGACGTGGAAGGTGGAGCGGGGCACGGCGCTGCCCGCCACCGCCTCCGTGCCGCTGGGACGGCCGCTGCCCAACGCGCGCATGTACGTGCTGGACGCGGCGATGCAGCCCGTCCCCGTGGGCGTGCCCGGCGAGCTGTTCATCGGCGGCGCGGGCGTGGCCCGTGGTTACCTGGGACAGCCCGGCCTCACGCTGGAGCGCTTCCTCGCGGATCCGTTCCACCCGGAGCCCGGCGCGCGCGTGTACCGCACCGGGGATCGCGTGCGCTACCTGCCGGACGGCGCGCTGGAGTTCCTGGGCCGCGTCGACTTCCAGGTGAAGGTGCGCGGCTTCCGCATCGAGCTGCCGGAGATCGAGGCGGCGATGAGCGGCCTGCCCGGCGTGGCGGAAGTCGTCGTGCTGGCGCGGGAGGATGTGCCGGGTGACAAGCGACTGGTGGCCTACGTCGTCGCGGTGCCCGGCCACACGTTGGAGGCCGGTGCGCTGCGCCAGGGCCTGAAGACGCGGCTGCCGGACTACATGGTGCCGTCCGCCTTCGTCACGCTGGGCGCGCTGCCGCTCACGCCCAATGGCAAGGTGGACCGCCGCGCGCTGCCCGCGCCGGAGCAGGAGACCGAGGCGGGCCGCGCCCATGTGGCGCCGCGCACCCCGACCGAGGAGCTGATCGCCGGGCTGTGGTTGAAGCTGCTGGGCGTGGAGCGCGTGGGCGTGAAGGACGACTTCTTCGCGCTCGGCGGTCACTCGCTGCTGGCCACGCAGATGATCTCCCGCATCCGGAGCGCGTTCCGGGTGGAGCTGCCCCTGCGCGCGCTCTTCGAGGCGACCACGGTGGAGACGTTGGCGGCCCGCGTCGACGATGCCGTCCGCCAGGGCTTCGGTCTGGAGGCGCCGGCCATCGTGCCGCTGTCGCGCGAGCACACGCTGCCGCTGTCGTTCGCGCAGCAGCGCCTGTGGTTCCTGGATCAGCTGGAGCCCGACAGCGCCTTCTACAACATCGCCGCGCCGGTGCTGCTGGACGGCGCGCTGGAAGTGGCTCCGCTGGAGCAGGCCTTCACGGATCTGGTGCGCCGACACGAAGTGCTGCGCACCACCTTCCGCGCGGAGGGTGGCAACCCGGTGCAGGTCGTCCACGCGGCGGCCCCCATGCCGCTGCCGCTCGTGGACCTCACCGGCCTGCCCGAAGCGGAGCGCGAGGCGAAGGCGCAGCGGCTGGCGGACGAGGACGCGGGCCGGCCCTTCAACCTCGCCACGGGCCCGCTGCTGCGCGCCACGCTGGTGCGGCTGTCGGACGTGCGCCACATGCTGCTGCTCACCGTGCACCACATCGTGTCCGACGGCTGGTCGCGCGGCGTGTTGGTGCGGGAAGTGGCCGCGCTCTACGAGGCCTTCCGCCAGGGCAAGCCCTCACCGCTGCCGGAGCTGCCGGTGCAGTACGCGGATTACTCGGGCTGGCAGCGTGGCTGGCTCCAGGGGGACGTGCTGAAGAAGCAGGTCGGCTACTGGAAGCAGCAGCTGTCCGGAGCGCCCTCCGCGCTGGAGCTGCCCACGGACTTCCCGCGTCCGGCGGTGCAGACGTACCGGGGTGAGACGCTGCCGTTCACGCTGCCGCGCGAGCTGTCGGATGCCTTGCGTGCGCTGGCGCTGAAGGAAGGCGTGACGCCGTACATGCTGCTGCTCACGGCGTGGCAGGTGCTGCTGGCTCGCCACGCGGGTCAGGACGACGTCACGGTGGGGTCGCCCGTGGCTGGCCGTGGCCGCATGGAGACCGAAGGGCTCATCGGCTTCTTCATCAACACGCTGGTGCTGCGCACCCGGCTGGAGGGGGAGCCCTCGTTCCGCCAGGTGCTCGCGCGGGTGCGTGAGTCGGTCCTGGGCGCGCACGCGCACCAGGAGGTCCCGTTCGAGAAGCTGGTGGAGGAGCTGCAGCCGGTGCGCGACACCAGCCGCTCGCCGCTCTTCCAGGTGTGGTTCGTGCTGCACCAGGAGCTGGCGGCGAAGCTGTCCGTCCCGGGCCTCACGCTGAGCGCCTACGAGGCGGAGGCGCGCACCGCGAAGTTCGATCTGGCCCTGTCCATGCTGGACGCGGCGCCGGGCTTCGTGGGCCGCCTGGAGTACAACTCCGATCTGTTCGCCCGCGCGACGGCGGAGCGGATGATGGCGCGCCTGCACGTGCTGCTGGAGGGCATCGTCGCCCGGCCCGAGGCGGCCGTGGGCGAGCTGCCCCTGCTGTCCGCGGAGGAGCGGCACCAGGTGCTGGTGGGGTGGAACAGCGTGCGCGCGGAGCTGCCGCGCGAGGCGTGCATCCACTCGCTCATCGAGGCCCACGCGGAGGCCACGCCGGACGCGGTGGCGCTCGTCTACGAGGACACGTCGCTCACGTACGCGGAGCTGGACGCGAAGGCCAATCAGCTGGCGCACCACCTGCGCCGCCGGTACGTCGGGCCGGAGGTGCGCGTGGCGCTCTGCCTGGAGCGCTCGCTGGACCTCGTGGTGGCGATGCTCGGCATCCTCAAGGCGGGGGGCGCGTTCATCCCGCTCGATCCGTCGTACCCGGTCGAGCGCCTGGACTACATGCTGTCCGACTCGGGCGCTCCGGTGCTGCTGACGCAGGAGTCGCTGATGGACTCGCTGCCCACGGACGGCCGGCTCACCCTCCAGCTGGACCTGGACTGGGACACCATCGAACGGATGCCGGAGGAGGCGCCGCGCTCGGGCGTGGCGTCGCGCAACCTGGCGTACGTCATCTACACGTCCGGCTCCACGGGCCGCCCCAAGGGCACGCTGTTGCAGCACCAGGGTCTGGTGAACACGGCCCTGCGCGCCGCCGAGGCGAAGCGGGTCGGACCGGGCAGTCGCGTGTTGCAGTACGCGGCGTCCAGCTTCGATGCCAGCGTCTGGGAGATCTTCAGCACCCTGGCCGCGGGCGCCACGCTGGTGCTCGCGCCGCGCGACCGGCTCTTGCCGGACGAGCCCCTGCGCACGCTGCTGAAGGAGCAGCGCATCACCACGGCCACGCTGACGCCTTCCGTGCTCGCGCAGCTGAGCACCGAAGGGCTGGACGGACTGCGCAGCGTCGTCTCCGCCGGTGAGGCGCTGAGCGTGGAGCTGGCGCGCAAGTGGGGCGCGGGCCGCCTGATGATCAACGCCTACGGCCCCACCGAGGCCACTGTCTGCGCGACGCTCACGGAGGGCGGCGTCAACCCCGAGCGGCTGACCATTGGCAGACCGTGGGCGAACGTGCAGGTCTACGTGCTGGACGCCGCGCTGCGTCCGGTGCCGGTGGGCGTGGCGGGCGAGCTGTACGTGGCGGGCGTGGGCCTCGCGCGCGGCTACCAGGGCCGGCCCGACCTGACGGCGGAGAAGTTCGTCCCGCATCCGTTCAGCACCGACGCGGGCGCGCGGCTGTACCGCACCGGGGACCGCGTGCGGTGGCTGGCGACAGGGGAGCTGGAGTACCTGGGCCGCATCGACTTCCAGGTGAAGGTGCGCGGCTTCCGCATCGAGCTGGGCGAAGTCGAATCCGTGCTGCTGCACCACGCGGAGGTGCGTGAGGCGGCGGTGGTGGTGCGCGAGGACTCGCCGGGCGACAAGCGGCTCGTCGCCTACATCGTCGCGCAGGAGGACAGCGAGCTGGACGCGGCGGAGCTGCGCCGTCACCTGAAGGGCGAGGTGCCGGAGTACATGGTGCCGTCGGCCTTCGTGGTGCTGGAGGCCCTGCCGATGACGCCCGCGGGCAAGGTGGACCGCAAGGCCCTGCCCGCGCCGTCCGACTCCCGCACGGAGCGCAGCGAGGCGGAGTTCGCCGCGCCGCGCACGCCGACCGAGGAGCTGCTGGCCACGGTCTGGACGGAGATCCTGGGCGTGGAGCGGGTAGGGGTGCGCGACAACTTCTTCGAGCTGGGCGGGCACTCGCTGCTGGCCACGCAGGTCGCTTCGCGCATCCGCGAGGCGTTCGGCGTGGAGCTGCCGCTGCGCGCGCTCTTCGAGGCGCCCACCATCGCGGACCTCGCCCAGCGGGTGGACCAGTCCGTCCGTTCGGAGCAGGGACTCCAGGCCCCGCCCATCGTGCCGCTGCCGCGCGAGGGTTCGCTGCCGCTGGGCCTTGCCCAGCAGCGGCTGTGGTTCCTGGACCAGATGGAGCCGGACAGCGCGTTCTACAACATCGTGCTGCCCGTCCGGCTGGAGGGAGCGCTCGACCTGGGCGTGCTGGAGCGGACCTTCACGGAGCTGGTGCGCCGCCATGAATCGCTGCGCACCACCTTCCACGCGCAAGGCGATCAGCCCGTGCAGCGCATCCACGCGCCCACGCCCGCGTCGCTCCAGGTCGTCGACCTGGGCGGCCTGCCGGACGCGGAGCGCGAGGCCGAGGCGAAGCGCCTGGCCGACGCGGAGACCAACCGCGGCTTCCGGCTGGCCACGGGGCCGCTCCTGCGCGCCCTCATCCTCCGCATGTCGGAGACGGAGCACGTGCTGCTCCTGTCGCTGCACCACATCATCACGGACGGCTGGTCCATGAGCCTGCTCGTCCGGGAGATCGCCACGCTCTACGCGGCCTTCCGCGAGGGCAAGCCGTCGCCGCTGCCGGAGCTGCCGGTGCAGTACGCGGACTACGCCGGCTGGCAGCGCGACTGGCTGCGCAGCGACGTCATGGGCAAGCACGTGGAGTACTGGCGGCAGCAGCTGTCCGGCGCCCCCTCCGGACTGGAACTGCCCACGGACTTCCCGCGACCGGCGGTGATGACGTACTCGGGCGGCGGCGTGGCGGTGAAGGTGCCCCAGCCGCTCTCCCAGCGGCTCAAGGCGCTGTGCCGCGAGCAGGGCGTGACGCCGTTCATGTTCCTGCTGGCGGCGTGGCAGGTGCTCCTGGCTCGCCACGCGGGCCAGGACGACATCAGCGTGGGCTCTCCGGCCGCGGGCCGCGGGCACTCGGAGACGGAGGGCATCATCGGCTTCTTCGTCAACACGCTGGTGCTGCGCGCGAAGCTCTCCGGCAACCCCACCTTCCGCGACGTGCTGCTCCAGGTGCGTGACACGGTGCTGTCGGCGCACGTCCACCAGGAGGTGCCTTTCGAGAAGCTGGTGGAGGAGCTGCACCCGGTGCGCGACACCAGCCGCTCGCCGCTCTTCCAGGCGATGTTCGTGCTCCAGGCGGAGGAGCTGTCAGGACAGGTGTCCGTGGCCGGCCTCACGCTCAAGACCTACGAGGCGGAAGCGCGCACGGCGAAGTTCGACATGTCCCTGTCGCTGGCGGACGCCGCCGAGGGCTTCCTGGGCCGGCTCGCGTACAACTCCGACCTGTTCTCCCGCGCCACCGCCGAACGGCTGGTGCAGCACTTCGTGATGATGCTGGAGGGCATCGCCACCGACATGGGCCAGCGCGTGATGGCGCTGCCCCTGATGACGGAGGACGAGGCGCGGCAGGTCCTGGTGGTGTGGAACGACACCCGCGTGGACTTCCCGCGTGAGGCGTGCATCCCGTCGCTCATCGAAGCGCATGCGCGCAACACGCCGGACGCGGTGGCGCTCGTCCACGAGGACACGTCGCTCACGTTCGCGCAGCTGGACGCGAAGGCCAACCAGCTGGCGCACCACCTGCTCACCCGGGGCGTCGGGCCGGAAGTGCGCGTGGCGCTCTGCCTGGACCGCTCGCTGGACCTGGTGGTGGGAATGCTGGGCGTGCTCAAGGCCGGTGGCGCCTTCGTGCCGCTGGACCCGGCGTACCCCATCGACCGGCTCGACTACATGCTGGAGGACAGCGGCGCCACGGTGCTGGTGACGCGCGGCGAGCCCATGCCGGGCCTGCACGCCGAGGGGCGTGAAGGGCTCCACCTGGACGACGTGCGGGACGTCCTCCAGGCCCTGCCCACCACGGCGCCGACCGTGGCGATGACCTCCGCCAACCTGGCGTACGTCATCTACACGTCCGGCTCCACGGGCCGCCCCAAGGGCACGCTGTTGCAGCACCAGGGGCTGGTGAACACGGCGCTCCAGGCGGGCCGCGCGCATCGCTACGCGCCGGGCATCCGCGTGTTGCAGTACGCGGCGTCCAGCTTCGACGCCAGCGTGTGCGAGGTGTTCGGAACGCTGGTCGCCGGGGCCACGCTGGTGCTCGCGCCGCGCGACCGCCTCTTGCCGGATGAACCGCTGCGCGCGCTGCTGAAGGAGCAGCGCATCAACGCCGTCACGCTGACGCCTTCGGTGCTCGCGCAGCTGGGCACCGAGGGGCTGGAGGGCCTGCGCACGGTCATCTCCGCCGGTGAGGCGCTGAGCGTGGAGCTGGCGCGCAAGTGGGGGGCAGGGCGCCTGATGATCAACGCCTACGGCCCCACCGAGGCCACCGTCTGCGCGACGCTCACCGAGGATGGCGCGAAGCCGGACCGGCTGACCATTGGCAAGCCGTGGGCGAACGTGCAGGTGTACGTGCTGGATGACGCGCTCCGGCCGGTGCCGGTGGGCGTGGCGGGTGAGCTGTACGTGGCGGGCGTGGGCCTGGCACGCGGCTACCAGGGCCGGCCGGACCTGACGGCGGAGAAGTTCATCCCGAACCCGTTCAGCACCGACCCAGGCATGCGGCTGTACCGCACGGGAGACCGCGTGCGGTGGCAGTCCACGGGGGAGCTGGAGTACCTGGGCCGCATCGACTTCCAGGTGAAGGTGCGCGGCTTCCGCATCGAGCTGGGCGAAGTCGAATCCGTGCTGCTGCACCACGCGGAGGTGCGCGAAGCGGCGGTGGTGGTGCGCGAGGACTCGCCGGGCGACAAGCGTCTGGTGGCGTACGTCGTGGCCCAGCAGGCGGGGCCGCTGGACGTGGTGGAGCTGCGCCGTCACCTGCGGAGCGAGGTGCCGGAGTACATGGTGCCGTCGGCCTTCGTGGTGCTGGAGGCCCTGCCGATGACGCCCGCGGGCAAGGTGGACCGCAAGGCCCTGCCCGCGCCGACGGGCGAGGTGTCGCGCACGCGGAGCTTCGTGGCCCCGCGCACGCCGACGGAGGAGCTGCTGGCGGCCCTCTTCGCGCAGCTGCTGGGCGTGGAGCGCATGGGCGCGGAGGATCACTTCTTCGAGCTGGGCGGCCACTCGCTCATGGCCACGCGGCTGGCCTCGCGCATCCGCGAGGCCTTCGACGTGGAGCTGCCGCTGCGGACGCTCTTCGAGGCGCCCACGGTGTCGGACCTCGCCCGGCGCGTGGACGCGCTCGTGGCGCAGGGCCGGGGCGTGAGGGCGCCGCCGCTGGTGGCGCTGCCCCGCGCGGAGCGGATGCCGCTGTCGTTCGCCCAGCAGCGCCTGTGGTTCCTCAACCAGCTGGAGCCGGACAGCGCCTTCTACAACCTCCCGCTGCCGGTGCGGCTGGAGGGGACGCTGGACATCTCCGCGCTGGAGCGGGCCTTCACGGAGCTGGTGCGCCGCCACGAGTCGCTGCGCACCACCTTCCCGATGCGCGAGGGCCAGCCCGCCCAGGTCATCCAGCCCGCAACGGCGCTGTCGCTCCCGGTGGTGGACCTGTCCGGTCAGCCCGAGGACGTCCGCGAGGCCGAGGCCCAGCGGCAGGCCAACGAGGAAGCGCAGCGTCCGTTCCATCTGGCGAACGGCCCGCTCTTGCGCGTGAAGCTGCTCAAGCTGGAGGCCCAGCGGCACGTGCTGCTCGCGACGATGCACCACATCGTCTCCGACGGGTGGTCCATGGGCGTGCTGGTGCGCGAGATGGCGGCCCTCTACGAGGCCTTCGCCTCGGGCCGCGCGCCGTCGTTGCCGGAGCTGCCGGTGCAGTACGCGGACTACGCGGGCTGGCAGCGCGGCTGGCTCCAGGGGGACGTGCTGGCCCAGCAGATGGCGTACTGGAAGCAGCAGCTGTCCGGCGCGCCCGCCGCGCTGGAGCTGCCCACGGACCGTCCGCGTCCGGCGGTGCAGACCTACCGGGGCGCCAGCGTGAACCTGCGCGTCGGCAAGCCGGTGACGGACACGCTGAAGGCCCTGGCGCTCCAGGAGGGCGCCACGCCCTTCATGGTGCTGCTGGCCGCGTGGCAGGTGCTGCTCGCGCGCTACTCGGGGCAGGACGACGTGAGCGTGGGCACGCCCATCGCGGGCCGCGGCCGCACGGAGACGGAAGGGCTCATTGGCTTCTTCGTCAACACGCTGGTGCTGCGCACGAAGCTGGAGGGCAACCCGAGCTTCCGCGCGCTGCTCGCCCAGGTGAAGGAGACGACGCTGGGCGCGTACGCGCACCAGGAGGTGCCGTTCGAGAAGCTGGTGGAGGAACTGGCGCCCACGCGCGATACCAGCCGCACGCCGCTGTTCCAGGTCCTGCTGTCGTTCCAGAACGCGCCGGTGCCGGAGCTGGAGGTGAAGGGACTCACGCTGCGCGCCGTGCCCCTGGAGCACCGCACCGCGCAGTTCGATCTGAACATGACGCTGTCCGAAGTGGACGGCGAGCTGCGCGGCGCCATGGAGTACAACTCCGACCTGTTCGACGCCGGCACCGCCGAGCGGATGCTGGAGCACCTGCGCGTCCTGCTGGAAGGCGTGGCGTCCCAGCCGGATGTGCCCGTCCAGCGCCTGCCGCTGCTCACCGACGGCGAGCGCCATCAACTGCTGGAGACGTGGAACGACACGCGGGCCGACTTCCCGCGGGAGGCGTGCATCCACCAGCGCTTCGAAGCGCAGGTGGCGCGCACCCCGGACGCGCTCGCCGCGACGTTCGAGGGCGAGCACCTCACCTACCGGCAGCTGGACGCGAAGGCCAACCAGCTGGCGCACCACCTGCGCCGGCTGGGCGTGGGGCCCGAGGTGAAGGTCGCCCTGTGCCTGGAGCGCTCGCTGGAGATGGTCATCGCCGTGCTGGGCGTGCTCAAGGCCGGCGGCGCCTACGTGCCGTTGGATCCGAAGTACCCGTTGGACCGGCTGTCCTTCATGTTGGAGGACACGCAGGTGCCGGTGGTGCTGACGCAGGACTCGCTGGCGGACGAGCTGCCCGTCACCACCCAGCAGCTCATCAGCCTGGATGGCGACTGGAAGCGGAGCATCTCCCGCGAGCGCGAGGACGCGCCCGTGACGGCGGTGACGGCCGGCAACCTGGCGTACGTCATCTACACGTCCGGCTCCACGGGCCGCCCCAAGGGCGTGGCCATTGAACACCGCGGCGTGTCCAACTACCTGACGTGGTGCCTCTCGGCCTACGGGCTGGACTCGGGCGCGGGAGCGCCGGTGCACTCCTCGCTCGCCTTCGACCTGACCGTCACCAGCATGCTGGCGCCGCTGGTCGCCGGGCGCGGCGTGGTGATGGTGTCCGAGGCCCGGGGCGTGGAGGGCCTGGGGGACGTGCTGCGCGACGGCACGGGCTTCAGCCTCGTGAAGCTGACGCCCAGCCACCTGCGGCTGTTGTCCGACCTGCTGGGCGCGGACGCGGCGGCGGGGCGCACGGGCGCCTTCGTCATCGGCGGCGAGGCGCTCTTCGCGGAGGAGCTGGCGTTCTGGCGCAAGCACGCGCCGGCCACGCGGCTCATCAACGAGTACGGCCCCACGGAGACGGTGGTGGGCTGCTCGGTGCACGTCGTGGCCCCGGAGGACGCGGGCTCCGGCGCGGTGCGCATCGGCAGGCCGCTGCCCAACACGCGGATGTACGTGCTGGACGCGCACCTGCAACCCGTGCCGGTGGGCGTGCCGGGTGAGCTGTACATCGGCGGCGTGCAGGTGGGCCGCGGCTACCTGGGCCGGCCGGAGCTCACGGCGGAGAAGTTCATCCCGGATGCGTTCGACCCGGACGGCGGCGCGCGGCTGTACCGCTCCGGCGACCTGGGTCGCTGGCGCGCGGACGGGACGCTGGAGTACCTGGGCCGCGTCGACCACCAGGTGAAGGTGCGCGGCTACCGCATCGAGCTGGGGGAGGTTGAGTCCGCCCTCATGGGCGCCTACGGCGTACGTGAAGCCGTGGTGGTGGTGCGCGAGGACGTGGCCGGCGACAAGCGGCTGGTGGCGTACGTCGCGGGCGACGTGGAGTCCCTGGACCGCCAGGGCCTGCGCGAGCACGTGGAGCGCACGCTGCCGGAGTACATGGTGCCGTCCGCCTTCGTGGTGTTGGAGGCCTTGCCGGTGACGTCCAACGGCAAGGTGGACCGCAAGGCGCTGCCCGCGCCGAGCGAGGAGCGCGCGGAGGCGGATGGGTTCATCGCGCCGCGCACGCCCACCGAGGAGCTGCTCGCCGGAGCGTGGAGCGAGCTGCTGCGGGTGGACCGCGTGGGTTCGACGGATGACTTCTTCGAGCTGGGCGGCCACTCGCTGCTGGCCACGCAGGTGCTGTCGCGCGTCCGGAGCATCTTCCGCATCGACCTGCAGCTGAGGGACGTCTTCAACGCGCCCACGGTGCAGAAGCTGTCCGTCCTCATCGACCAGGCGCTCCAGGCCGGCGCGGGCACCCAGGCGCCCGCCATCGTGCCGCTGCCCCGCGAGGGCCGCCTGCCGCTGTCGTTCGCGCAGCAGCGCCTGTGGTTCCTGCATCGGCTCGACGCGTCCAGCCCGGCCTACAACGTGCCCATGGTCCTTCGCCTGAAGGGCTCGCTGGACGTGATGGCGCTGGAGCAGAGCTTCACGGAGCTGGTGCGCCGCCACGAATCGCTGCGCACGTCGTTCCACCTGGAGAACGGACAGGCCACGCAGGTCATCCACCCGGCGGTGTCGCTGCCGCTGGCGGTGGTGAACCTCTCCGACATCTCGGAGCCGGAGCGCCACGACGAGGCCCGCCGCCTCGCGGACGAAGAGGCGGTGCGTCCGTTCCAGCTGGCCACCGGTCCGCTGCTGCGCGTGAAGCTGCTCAAGCTGGCCGAGGAGGAGCACATCCTCCTGCTCGTGATGCACCACATCGTCTCGGACGGCTGGTCCATGGGCGTGTTGGTGCGCGAGATGGCCGCGTCCTACGAGGCCTTCGCCTCCGGGGGCACGCCGTCGCTGCCGGAGCTGCCGGTTCAGTACGCGGACTACGCGGGCTGGCAGCGGGGTTGGCTCCAGGGCGAGGTGCTGGAGAAGAAGCTCGCGTACTGGAAGCAGCAGTTGTCCGGCGCGCCCGCCGCGCTGGAGCTGCCCACGGACCGTCCGCGCCCGGCGGTGCAGACGTCGCACGGCGCCAGCGTTCAAGTGAAGGTGGGCCGGGAGCTGACGGCGACGCTGAAGGCCCTGGCGCTCCAGGAGGGCACCACGCCGTTCATGGTCCTGCTGGCCGCGTGGCAGACGCTGCTCGCGCGCTACTCGGGGCAGGACGACGTGAGCGTGGGCACGCCCATCGCGGGCCGGCAGCGCGCGGAGACGGAGGGGCTCATCGGCTTCTTCGTCAACACGCTGGTGCTGCGCACGAAGCTGGACGGCGACCCCACGTTCCGCGAGCTGCTGGGCCGGGTGCGGGAGACGACGCTGGGCGCGTACGCGCACCAGGAGGTGCCGTTCGAGAAGCTGGTGGAGGAGCTGGCGCCCACGCGCGACACCAGCCGCACGCCGCTGTTCCAGGTGTCGATGACGCTCCAGAACGCGCCGGAAGGGGCGTTCTCATTGACCGACCTCACCCTGGAAGGGGTGGAGGTGGAGCACCGCACGGCGAAGTTCGACCTGTCGCTCGGCCTGACGGAGACGGCGAACGGCATGGAGGGCGGGCTCGAGTACAACACCGACCTGTTCGACGCGGCCACCGCCGAACGGCTCGCCCGGCACCTGGGCGTGCTGCTGGAGGGCGTCGCGGCGGATCCGGACGCGCGCTTGCACCAGCTGCCGCTGCTCACGCCGGAGGATCGCCGGCAGGTGGTGGCGGGCTGGAACGACGCCAACGCCCACTTCCCGGTGGATGCCTGCCTGCACTCGCTGTTCGAGGCCCAGGCGGCGCGCACCCCGGACGCCGTCGCGGTCACCTACGCGGAGCAGCGCCTCACGTACCGGGAGCTGGACGCGCGGGCCAACCAGTTGGCGCATCACCTGCGCTCGCTGGGCGTGGGACCGGAGGTCCTGGTGGGCCTCGCGGTGGAGCGTTCGCTGGAGCTGATGGTGGGCCTGCTGGCCATCCTCAAGGCCGGCGGCGCGTACCTGCCCATGGATCCGGCGTACCCGCGCGAGCGCCTGGAGTTCATGGTGGAGGACGCGCGCGTGCCGGTGGTGCTCACCCAGCAGCATCTGCTGGAGGTGGTGCCGTCGGGCGCGGCGAAGCGGCTGTGCCTGGACGCGGACGCCGCCGCGTGGGCCTCAGCGCCCACCACGACGCCGGACAGCGGGGTGGCGCCGCATCACCTGGCGTACGTCATCTACACGTCCGGCTCCACGGGCCGCCCCAAGGGCGCGCAGATCGAACACGCCCAGGTGGTGCGCCTCTTCGACGGGACGAAGCAGTGGTTCGACTTCGGCGCGAAGGACGTGTGGACGCTGTTCCACTCGTACGCGTTCGACTTCTCCGTCTGGGAGATGTGGGGCGCGCTCTTGTACGGCGGCAAGCTGGTGGTGGTGCCCTACGAGGTCAGCCGCACGCCGGCGGACTTCCACGCGCTGCTCAAGCGCGAGGGCGTCACGGTGCTCAACCAGACGCCGTCCGCCTTCCGTCAGCTCATCCAGCACGAGGAGCGCACGGGCGACTCCGAGGGCCTGTCCCTGCGCACGGTGGTGTTCGGCGGCGAGGCGCTGGAGTTCGGCAGCCTGCGGCCCTGGTACGCGCGGCACGCGGACACCGCTCCGGTGCTCGTCAACATGTACGGCATCACCGAGACGACCGTCCACGTCACCTACCGGGCGCTCAAGGCGGCGGACGCGGAGGGAGGGCGCGGCAGCGAGGTGGGCGTGCCGATCCCCGACCTCCAGGTGTACGTGCTGGATGCGCACGGACAGCCGGTGCCTCCGGGCGTCACCGGGGAGATGTACGTGGGCGGCGCGGGCCTGGGCCGTGGCTACCTGGGCCGGCCGGAGCTCACGGCGCAGCGCTTCCTCCCGGATCCGTTCAGCGCGCGGCCCGGAGCGAGGCTCTACCGCTCCGGTGACCTGGCGCGGTGGCGCCCCAACGGCACGCTGGAGTACCTGGGGCGCGCGGACTTCCAGGTGAAGGTGCGCGGCTTCCGCATCGAGCTGGGTGAAATCGAGGCGGGTCTGCTCTCGCACCCGAGCGTGCGCGAGGCCGTGGTGCTGGTGCGCGAGGACGTGCCGGGCGACAAGCGCCTGGTGGCGTACCTGGTGGGCGCGCCGGGCCAGGGCGTGGCGGGGAGCCAGGAGCTGCGCGAGCAGCTGCGGCGCACGCTGCCGGAGTACATGGTGCCGTCCGCCTTCGTGCCGCTGGAGGCGCTGCCGCTCACGTCGAACGGCAAGGTGGACCGCCGCGCGCTGCCCGCGCCGGACACCACGCGCGCGGAGGCCGCCGCCCTGGTGGTGGCGCGCACGCCGCTGCAGCTGCAGCTGGTCCGTGTCTGGGAGGAGACGCTCGGGGTGTCGCCCATCGGCATCCGCGATGACTTCTTCGACCTGGGCGGCCACTCCATGCTGGCGGTGCAGCTGATGGGCCGCATCCAGCAGCTCACGGGCCGCGACCTGCCCCTGGCGTCGCTGTTCCAGGCGTCGACGGTGGAGCAGCTGTCCGCGCTGCTGGAGCAGGAGGCGAAGGCGTGGTCGCCGCTGGTGGCGCTGAAGCCGGAGGGCACGAAGCCTCCGCTGTTCTGCATCCACCCCGCGGGCGGCGGCGTCCTCTGCTACGTGGATCTGGCGCGCGAGCTGGACGCGGATCAGCCGTGCTACGGCCTCCAGGCCCGAGGCACCGAGGGCGAGGAGCCGCTGGGCACCGTGGCGGAGATGGCCGCGCTGTACCTGGACTCCGTGCGCGAGGTGCAGCCGCACGGGCCGTACCACCTGGCGGGCTGGTCGCTGGGCGGCATCATCGCCTTCGAGATGGCGCGGCAGCTGCGCGCGCGGGGCGAGGAGGTGGCGCTGCTGGCGAGCATCGACGCGTACACCGTGCAGCACATGGTGCCGGACAAGACGCCGGAGCAGGTGCTGGAGGACATGCTCACCTCCGAGCTGACCATGATGCTGGCGGCCACCACCGGGCGCGATCCCACGGAGCTGCGCGAGCGCATCTCCCGCATGACGCAGCCGGAGCGGGTGGCCTACTTCTACGAGGTGGGCAGCCAGGAGGACACGCAGATCGCCGACGTGGGCGTGGACCGCGTGCGCAACCTGTACCGGGTGTTCGAGTCCACCTCGCGCGCGTTCACCCAGTACGACGCGAAGCCGCACGACGGGACGCTCGTGCTGCTGCGCGCCAGCCAGCGGCCGGACACGCGCGAGCACCACGGCTGGGAGGCGCTCGTCACCAGCGGCGTGGAGGTGGTGGAGATGCCGGGCTCGCACATGACGATGATGCGCAAGCCGCTCATCACGAACGTGGCGAAGGAGCTCCAGGCCCGCATCGGCTCCCAGACGGCGCCGGTCGACGACGCGAAGAAGAAGATCGGGTAGCCGCCGGGGCAGGGGAGCGGGCGCGGCGTGGGCTTCGGGGTTATCCTCGGGGCCCGTGCTCCTGCCCGTCCTCACCGGTCTCTGGCTGACGTTGTCCGGCGCGCTCGGCACGGAGCTGCGGCGGGACGGCTACAGCTTCCGCCCGCCGGACGCGTTCCGGATGACGCGCTGGGAGCGCTATGCCGGCTCGCACGCGGGCGCGGTGTCGGAGGATGGCGTCCGCACCCGCGGCCTGTCCGCGGCGCTGGCGGACGGGGAGGGGCCGGACGCGGCCACGTTCCTCATCGCCGTGGTGGACGGAGGCTTCTCCGCCAGCCCGTCGGAGCGGGACGCGTTCTCCACCGCCGTGGTCCAGCACTTCCAGCGTGAGCTGGGGCTGGCGCTGACGCCGGAGCGCGTGGACCGGGTGGGCGGGCCGGTGCCCCGGGTGGAGGTCCTGGGCACGCTGCGTGAGGCGGGACAGGTGCGCACGGTGCTGGTGACAGGGCTGGCCTCCGAGGGCCGCCACGCCGTGGTGACCGTCAGCGCGCCAGCCGACCGCTGGGACGCCCTGGCCCCCGGGGTGCGCGCCTCGCTGGAGACCTTCCGCATGGAGGCCCCGGTGGCGGGCGTCATCCCCAAGCGGCTCGCGGGGGCGCTGGCGGGGGCCCTGGCCGGAGCCCTGGTCGTGTCCTATGCGGCCTGGCGCCGCCGACGGATGGAGGACGGGCCAGCGTCTCCGTAGCCTTGGGGCTTCCAGCCGCCTCCACGGCGTCCCCCGGCCGGGCTCTCGCTGGGATACGGTGCCGCCGCTCATGTTCTCCCTCCTTCTTGTCGCCGTGCTCGCGCAGGGGCCCATGGCGCCCCCCGCGCCGCCGGCCCCCCCCGCGCCGGATGCCGGCGTCGCGGACGCGGTGGTGCCGCCCCTGCCGGTGGCCACGCTGCCCCCGGCCACCCACGACCTCTTCCGCCGCATCCAGGGCCGGGTCGCGCAGGTGCGCATCATCGAGCGCCGCTCCGGCACGAAGTCCTCCATCGGCTCCGCGTTCTTCGTGAGCGCGAAGGGCCACGCGCTCACGAACTACCACGTGGTCTCCGACCTGGTGCTCCACCCGGAGGACTACACCGCGGAGCTGGACCGGGGCGACGCGACGGTGCCGGTGCGCCTGCTCGCGGTGGACGTGGTGAGCGACGTGGCGGTCATCCAGGTGGACACCCCCGTCAGCGACTTCTTCAAGCTGGAGGAGCACGAACCGCCGCAGGGCACGCGCCTGTTCGCCATGGGCAACCCGCGCGACCTGGGCACCACCATCGTGGAGGGCACCTACAACGGCCTCGTGCGCGACGCCCTCTACGAGCGCGTGCACTTCACCGGCGCCATCAACCCCGGCATGAGCGGCGGGCCCACGCTCAGCGGCGAGGGCGGCGTCGTGGGCGTCAACGTGGCCACCATGGGCAACCAGGTGGGCTTCCTCGTCCCGGTGGCCCGCGCGCGGGCGCTGCTCGACCGGGCGCTGGCGCTGGAGGCCCCGCCGGACTCCGCCGCGCTGATGGCGTCCGTGCGAGAGCAGCTGCTCGCCAACCAGCAGCGCATCACCGACCGGCTGCTGGCCGCGGACCTGCCGAAGCAGGCGCTGGGCGAGTACCGCGTCCCCGGCCGCTGGAACCCGTTCCTCAAGTGCTGGGGCGACACGCCGCATGATCCGGAGACGCCCTACACGGTGACGAGCTACCAGTGCTCCTCGGAGGAGGACATCTTCCTGTCCTCCAGCCACCGCACGGGGGTGGTAGCCTACCTGCACCAGCACGTGACGAGCCAGAAGCTGGGCGCGATGCGCTTCTCCGCGCTCTACAGCACGATCTTCTCGCAGGATCCGGATCCGGTGGCCGCCACGCGCGAGGACGTCACCAACTTCCGCTGCAAGTCGGAGTTCGTGGACGTGAACGGCCTCACGGTGCGCGCGGCCCTCTGCCTGCGCGCCTACCGCCGCTTCCCGGGCCTCTATGACCTGGTGCTGCGCGCGGCCACGCTGAACGCGACCACGCACGGCGTGGACACCAGCCTCACGCTGGGCGGCTTCTCCGTGGAGAACGCCCGCAAGCTGGCGCGCCGCTACCTGGAGGGGCTGTCGTGGACGAAGTGATCTTCCTGGAGGTGCTGGAAGGCGACGCGGTCCAGGCGCGCCACCGGCTGGACACGCTGCCGGTGACGGTGGGGCGCGGCTACGCGAACGACATCATCCTGGACGACCCGAAGGTGTCCGCCGAACACCTGCGCCTGGAGCGGCGCGAGGACGGCGCGGTCGTCCTCCACGACGTGGGCAGCGTGAACGGCACCTTCAGCGTGGAGCCCTGGGCGGCGCTGAAGGAGCTGGTCATCACCCCGGACGCGCGCGTGTCCGTGGGGGACACGGTGCTGCGCTTCCGTCCGCGCACCTTCGTGGTGGAGGACACCGTCGTCAACGAGGCCCCCGCCGCGCCGCGCGAACACTTCTTCGAGCGCCCCCGGGCCTTCGCGCTGGCGATGCAGGCGCTGGTGGTGGTGTCGTTCCTCTCCGAGCGGATGACCCAGTTCCAGAAGACGGACTGGGGCGACCTCATCCTGTCCAGCGTGCTGCCCCTGGGGCTGGCGCTGCTGTGGGCGGGCGGCTGGTCGCTGGCGAGCCGCATCGCGCGCCGCAGCTTCCACTTCCGCGTGCACGCCACGCTGGGCGCCCTGCTCCTGCTGGGCTTCGCGGTGGCGCCGCCGCTGTTCGCGCTCCTGAGCTTCAGCTTCTCGCTGGGCGCGGGGCTGGGCTTCGTCCGCACGCTGGCCATCCTGGCGCTGATGGGGTGGGGGCTCTACTGGCACCTGCGCTACGTGACGCGCTGGCGCGCGAAGCGGCTCGTGCGCGGGCTCGTCATCGCGTCGGTGGGCGTGCTGGTGCTGACGAACGTGACGCAGCTGCTGGGCAACGAGGCCTTCAGCGAGGCGCTGGAGTTCCCCCGGTCGCTCCTGCCGCCCGTGCTGCGCGTGGCGCCCGCGCACTCGATGGATTCCTTCTTCGAGGAGGCCGCGCCGCTCCAGAAGAAGGTGGACTCGCTCGCCAAGGAGAGCTGACGCGCGGCGGAAGCCCCCGCCGCGCGCGGCCCGTGAGCCTTACAGCCCCCGCACGGCGTGGGGCTTGTAGGGGGCCTCCAGCGCCTTCACTTCCTCGGACGTGAGCTTGAGGTCCACGGCCTTCACCGCGTCCTCCAGGTGCTGGAGCTTCGTCGCGCCGACGATGGGCGCGGTGACGACGGGCTTGGACAACAGCCACGCCAGGGCCACCTGCGCGGGCGGGGCCTTGCGCGCGTCCGCTACCTGCTTCACGGCCTCCGCCACGTCCCAGTCCCCGGGCTGGTTGTAGAGCACCGGCGACAGCGTGTCGGAGCTGGCGCGCGTCGTGGCCTCGCGGTCGTCCAGCGACTTGCGCGATCCCGCCAGCAGCCCCCGGGCCAGCGGGGACCAGGGGATGACGCCCACGCCCTCCGCCTCGCACAGGGGCAGCATCTCCCGCTCCTCCTCGCGGTAGACCAGGTTGTAGTGGTTCTGCATGGACACGAAGCGCGCCCAGCCGTTGCGCTCGGACACGCCGAGGGCGCGCATGAACTGCCACGCGTACGCGGAGCTGGCGCCCAGGTAGCGCACCTTGCCCTGGCGCACGAGCTGATCCAACGCGGCCAGCGTCTCCTCGATGGGCGTGTTCGGATCCATCCGGTGGATCTGGTACAGGTCGATGGTGTCCACGCCCAGCCGCTTGAGGCTCGCCTCGCACGCCTGAGTGATGGCCTTGCGCGACAGGCCGCGCTCGTTCTGGCCGCTGCCGGTGGGGAAGTAGACCTTCGTCGCCAGCACCACCTCGTCCAGCTTCGCGTACTTGCGCAGGGCCCGGCCCGTCACCTCCTCGCTGGCGCCGTCCGAGTACATGTTCGCGGTGTCGAAGAAGGTGACGCCCAGCTCCACCGCGCGGCGGAAGAAGGGCTGCGCGGCCTCTTCGTCCAGCACCCACGGGCGCCACTTCGGCGTGCCGTAGCTCATGCAGCCCAGGCAGATGCGGGAGACCCGCAGGCCCGTGTGACCCAGGTTGGCGTACTTCATGGTGCGCTCCTTCGCGTGTCCGTGGCGTGCCCGGCGCGGGGCCGCCCGTCAGGTGCCTGCTCCATCCGCTCCCTGCGTATGCCCCCCAGGCGCGAGCGCATCAACCCAAAGCGGGGCAGGGGGCCCGGGAAAAGACAACGGGCAGGTCCCCCATGAAGGGGAACCTGCCCGAGTCACTTCAGCGGCGGCGGTCCGCCGTTACGCCCGGACCTCCGCCGGAGGCGCGTCCGTGGCAGGGGCCGGAATCGCGGCGCCCTCCTTGAACGGAGACGTCTCCAGCGCGGCCTTGAGGACCTCGTCCATGTGCGTGGCGAAGATGAACTCCAGCTCGTTCTTCGCCTGATCCGGCACGTCGATGAGGTCCTTGCGGCAACGCTCCGGCAGGATGACGCGCTTGATGCCCGCGCGGTGCGCCGCCAGGACCTTCTCCTTGATGCCGCCCACCGGCAACACCAGGCCGCGCAGCGTGGCCTCGCCCGTCATCGCCGTGTCGTGCCGCACCCGGATGCCCGTCAGCAGGCTGGTGAGCGCGGTCAGGATGGTGACGCCGGCCGAAGGACCATCCTTGGGGATGGAGCCCGCGGGGAAGTGCAGGTGCAGGTCCGTCTTCTCGAGGAAGTTCGGGCTGATGCCCAGCGACTCCGCCTTGCTGCGCAGGTAGCTCAGCGCCGCCGTGGCGGACTCCTTCATCACGTCGCCCAACTGGCCGGTGAGGGTCATGCCGCCCTTGCCCGCCATCTTGGTCGCTTCGATGAAGAGCAGGTCGCCACCCGCCGCGGTCCACGCGAGGCCCGTCGCCACACCGGGGACCTCCGTGCGCTCCGCGACCTCCGAGTAGAACATCTCGGGCCCGAGGATCTCCTTCACGCGCTCCGCGCCGATGACCTGCTTCTCCAGCTTGCCGCCGGCCACCTCCACCGCCACCGCGCGGCAGATGTCCGCGATGCGGCGCTCCAGGTTACGCACGCCCGCCTCGCGGGTGTACGACGTGGTCAGGATGAGCAGCGCCTCGTCCTGGACCTCGATGTGGTCCCCGTTGAGGCCGTGCTCGCGGAGCTGCTTCGGCACGAGGTGGATGCGGGCGATGGCCTGCTTCTCCTCGAACGTGTAGCCCGTCAGCTCGATGATCTCCATGCGGTCCCGGAGGGGCCCGGGGATGGGGTCGAGCTGGTTCGCCGTGGCGACGAACATGACCTTCGACAGGTCGAACGCCACGTCCAGGTAGTGGTCGCTGAACGTGCTGTTCTGCTCCGGGTCCAGCACCTCCAGCAGCGCCGCGCTCGGGTCGCCGCGGAAGTCCGCGCCCAGCTTGTCGATTTCGTCCAGCATCATGACCGGGTTCTTCGTCCCGGCCTTCTTCATGCTCTGGATGAAGCGGCCCGGCAGCGCGCCCACGTAGGTGCGCCGGTGGCCCCGGATCTCCGCCTCGTCACGCACGCCGCCCAGCGACAGGCGCACGAACTTGCGGCCGGTGGCCTTGGCCACGCTCTGGCCCAGCGACGTCTTTCCGACGCCCGGGGGACCGACGAGGCACAGGATGGGCCCGCGCATGTCGTTCTTCAGCTTGCGGACGGCCAGGTACTCCAGGATGCGCTTCTTCACCTTCTTGATGCCGAAGTGATCCTTGTCCAGCTGCTGGCGCGCGTTCTCGATGTCCAGGTTGTCCTCGGACACCTTCGACCACGGCAGGTCCGCGATCCAATCCAGGTACGTGCGCGCGACGGTGTACTCGCTGGAGGCCGCCGGGATCGTCTTCAGGCGGTTGAGCTCCTTCTGGGCGACCTTCTCCACTTCCGGAGGCAGGGCGGCCTTCTTCAGGCGCTCCTGGAGCTCGTCCAGCTCCTCCTCCTCCTCGCCCATCTCCCCCAGCTCTTCCTTGATCGCCTTGAGCTGCTGGCGCAGGTAGTACTCGCGCTGGGTCTTCGACATCTCGCCCTTCACAGCGGAGTCGATCTTGTTGGAGAGCTTGAGGATCTCCCGCTTGCGGTTGAGCAGCTCCAGCACGAGCTTCATGCGCGCCTTGAGGTCGACCGTCTCCAGCACGGCCTGCTTCTCCTCGATGGGCACGTCCACGTTGGCGGCGATGAGGTCCGCCAGGTGGCCCGGGTGCGTGATGCTCTCCACCAGCTCCGTGGCGGCGGCCGGCAGCTCGGGCATCAGCTCGATGACCTCGCGCGCCAGCTTCTTCAGGTTGATGCCCAGGGCCTCCACCTCGACGTTCTCGGAGGAGGTCTTGTCCTCCACCGCGTCGACGCGGGCCTTCAGGTAGGGGGCTTCCTGCACCAGCTCCATCACGCGGAAGCGCGCGAGGCCCTGGACGACGAGCGAATAGTTGTCCTCGCCCATCTTCAGAAGTTTCACGATCCGGGCGACGGTGCCCATCGTGTACAGGTCGGACGCGCCCGGATCCTCTTCCTCGGCGCGGCGCTGCGTGACGACGCCGATGACCTGGTCGTCACGAACGGCGTCCTTGATCAGCGCGATCGTCTTCTGGCGGCCGACGGCCAGGGGCAGCACGCCCCCGGGAAAGAAGACACTGTTGCGCAGGGGCAGGATGGGCAGCACCTGCGGGATGTCTTCCTTGTTGATGAGCCCCGGAGGGGCCATCGCGGTGGGCATGGCGCTGGCCGCGGTGCCCTTCTTCTTCTCGTCAGACATGGAGTTCGGCCTCTTCCTTGCTTGAACCCGGTCAGCAAGCGGCCGGGCCGGTGAACCATCCGGTTGATTTCTGCGACGGATGAACCAACGTAACAACCAAACCGGACATGGCAAACGTGATGTGCGTATTTTCCGTGCCTCGTCGGCTGTACGACGCTCCTCTCTTAACGGCCCAGAAGTCTCGCGTCCGGCAGGGGGGTGGGGCATGCTTGCCCCCTCTTTTCGCTTGATGCGGTGCGCGAGCGCGTCCCCGCACTGGAGGCCGATGTGAAGCTCCACACCTGCGCCCACCTGCTGTCGCTGTCCGCGCTCCTGGCGCTCGGCTGTCACTCCCCCGTGGATGAAGCCGGCTCCACGGTCCCAGGCACCTGCGAGGCGACCCCTCCGGTGGTCGCGCCCCAGAAGACGGACATCCTCTTCGTCATCGACAACTCCGGCTCCATGCAGGAGGAGCAGCAGGGCATCGCGACGGAGCTGCCCGCCTTCCTGGCCGCGCTGAAGGAAGGCAGCGGCGTGGCGCAGGACTTCCGCGTGGGGGTCATCACCACCTCCGTCTACCAGCGGTTGCTCCTGCCGGACGGGACGGACAGCACCCGTTCATTCCCGGATCAGGAAGGTCGCCTCCAGCCGGTGAAGGACGAAGCGGGTCAGCCCACCGCCGAGCGCTTCATCGAGGGCACGGACCCGCTGCTCCTCGACAAGTTCCAGCGTCTGGTGAACCAGGGAACCTCTGGCAGCGGCCAGGAGACGCCCTTCGAGGCGGTGCGCCTGGCCGTCGCCTCGCCCCTGGCCACCCAGCCCCTGGCCGAAGGGGGCAACGGGGGCTTCCTCCGCGACGGGGCGCGCCTGCTGGTGGTGGTGGTGTCCGACGAGGAGGACTGCAGCTCCACCGTGCGGCCGCCCCCGGTGACGCTGACCCTGGACCCGTCCGTGGACGCCTGCACCGCCCAGGGGGACAAGCTGACCCCCGTCAGCACGTACTACCAGTACTTCCAGGCCTTGCATGACAGTCGCGGGGCCTCGCGCGAGGTGCTGTGGGCGACCATCGGGCCGGTGGCGCTGACGGACAAGCGCGCGGAGCTGACGACGGAGACGGTGGGCGGCACGACCTACGTGCGCAACGTCGATTGCCCGACCTCCTATGGGCCCGGGTACCGGCAGAGCGACATGGCGCAGGCGTTCGACGCGACGCGGGCGAACCTGGACTCCATCTGCAAGAGCAGCTACCAGCGGACGCTGCTGGACATCGCGGACATGGCCACGGTGGCGCAGAGCGTGGACGTGGTGAACCTGCCGGATCCGCGGCTCGCCGTGGTCTACGTCACGCGAGCGGATGGCTCGGTGCAGACGTGCACGGTGGCCAACGGGGACATCCGCTACGCGCCGTCCGGCGAGGACCGCTCCGCGCGGCTGTTCTTCCTGGGCCCGTGCCTGCGGCGCGTGGGCGACACGAAGGTGGAGGTGAAGGTGCTGTGCGCCGGCTAGCCCGCCGTTGATCCGCACGCGCATCCCGAAGGGCCCCGCGAGCAGCACGCGGGGCCCTTCTTCGTTTCCGCGCGCGTGACCCGTCATGTCCGCCGAGGGAGCGGGGGACGCGCGTGGATCCGTCCTCGCTCTGTCGAGTGACGGGCCCGACGCGACAGGTTCCACGCGCTCGGAATGCCGCCTGCTGGGGTGTCAGACGGCTTCGCATACTGGCCTCACACCCGCATCGGTGGCGGGGGTTGCGGAGGCGAGGAGTCGACATGGGCGCGGCGGTGGAGCGGTCGTCGGTGGGGGTGGTGGAGGAGCTGCGTGAACGGATCCGCCAGCTCCAGGCGGCGCCCCGGCGCGCGCTGTCGGTGCTGCGCACGGGGGTGGACGCGGTGGACGCGCTCCTGCCCCTGGGCGGCCTTCCGCTGGGGCACTCCGTGGAGCTGTGCGGGGAGGCGGCGTCGGGGCGCGCGAGCCTGGCGTTGCGCGCGGTGGCCACCGCGCACCGGGAGCTGCGTCTGTGCGCGTGGGTGGACGGCCCGAAGGAGCTCTATCCCCCCGCCGCGGCGGCGCTGGGCGTGGACCTGGAGCGGCTGCTCGTCGTGCGGCCCCGGGCCTTCGCGCAGCGGGTGTGGGCCGCCGTGCAGCTCGCGCGCAGCGGGGCCTTCACCGCGGTGGTGGTGGACCTGACGCACGGCGTGGGCGCGGCGGGGCGCCCGGCGCGGCTGTCCCTGCCGGAGGCGCGGAAGCTCGCGGACGCCGCGGCGCGAGGCGGGGCGCTGGTGCTGCTCCTGACGTCCCCGGAGGCCCCCGCGGATGGGCTGGCGCGGCTGCGGCTGGAGGCCCTGGGCATCCAGGGCTGGTCCGTGGAGCTGGAGCGCAGCCGGGGCGGGGGCGTGGGCGCGCGCGTCGTGCGCCCCTGGCGGGAGCTGTACCCGGAGGTGGGGTTGGATGCCGGGGCGCCGCTGCTGGACGCGGACGCGGTGGCACCCGGGGCTTCGGGGCCGGGCCTCTACCGCGAGCCGGGCGACCGCGTGCGCAACGGCCTGGGCATCCTGGGGCAGCGGCCTGGCCGCGACGCGCCCATGCCCTCGTTGGGCGAGGCGCTACCGCCGCCGGGCACCTGCTGAAGGGGGACGCGCCATGCGGAGGGGCTATCTGCACGTCACGCGCTTCCCGGTGCAGCGCAAGGTCATCGAAGCGCCCTCGCTCGCGGGCCAGCCGCTCGCGCTGGTGGAGGAGGTGCGCGGCCAGCGCCGGGTGGCCTTCGCCTCCACGCGCGCGCTGAAGGCCGGCGTGCGCCCGGGGATGACGCTGACGGCGGCGACGGCGCTGGAGCCCGTGCTGCGGCACTTCTCCTACCGGCCCGCGGACGAGGCCCGGGCCCTGGGCGCGCTGGGAGAGTCGCTGCTCGGGCTGTGTCCGGGCTTCCAGCGCGACGCGCCGGACGGGCTGTGGTTCGACGCGAGCGCGGCGCACTTGGTGGGGGGCGAACCGGCGCTGGGCGCGAACGTGCTGGAGGTCTGCGCCCGGCAGGGCTACCGGGCGCACGTGGCGGTGGCGTCGGAGGCGTTCACCTCGCGGCTGCTGGCGCGGCATGGCTCCCAGCGGGTGGAGGTGGTGCCGGAAGGGCAGGGCGCGCGAGCGCTGTCGCCCCTGCCGCTGGGCGCGCTGGAGGACGCCGCGGCGCGGGCCTTCGCCGTGCTGGGGTTGACCACGCTGGGGCAGGTGGCGGCGCTGCCGGCCGGAGCGGTGACGGCGCGCGGAGGGGCGGGCGCGGCGCGGGCGCACGCGCGGTGCCGGGGCGTGGACGACACGCCCTTCACCCCCGAGCCGCTGGAGGAGGCGCTGGAGGACCGGGTGGTGCTGGACGCCCCCTCGGACACCTTCGAACCCGTGCAGTTCGCGCTCAAGACGCTGTTGGACCGGCTGGGGGCCCGGCTGTCCGGACGGCGGCGGGCGGCGGTGCGGCTCACCTTCGTCCTGCGCCTGGACCCCACCGGCGAGGCCCAGGTGCCGCTCCTGCTGGCGCGGCCCACGGCGCGCGCGAAGCCGCTGCTGGAGCTGGCGCGGCACGCGTTGGGGGAGCTGCGGCTGGAGCGCCCGGTGGCGGAGGTCGCGGTGCGGGTGGACGCGCACGACCTGGACCTGGGCCAGCAGCTGGCGCTGGGGGACGCGCCGGAGGGGGACGCGGCCCTGGAGGGGGTGCTGTCGCGGCTGGCGACCACGCTGGGCGAGGAGGCGCTGTTCTCCGCGTCCCTGGAAGCGGTGCACCGGCCGGAGTCCGCGCATGCGCCCAGGGCCTTCCATCCTCCGGAAGCGCGGCGGGGGCTGTTGTCCCCGGTGGCGGATCCGGCGGCGCCCATCACCGTCTGGCGCGAGGCGGGGGCGGCCCGGGAGCGTCCGTCGCGGCTGCTGGCCCAGCCGGCCCGGCTGGACGCGGAGCTGGCGGCGTCCGGGGAGCTGCTGGCGGCGCGGCTCGCGGGACGGCGGCACCGGGTGACGGCGATGGCCGGGCCGGAGCGGCTGGGTGGCGAGTGGTGGACGGACACCCCGTACCAGAGGGACTACTACCGCGTGCACTTCGAGGGGCTGGGGCCCGCCTGGGTGTTCCGGGACGGCCGGGATGGGGGCTTCTACCTGCAGGGGTTGTTCGATTGAGGGGTGGGCGGGCGCGGTCCCGGTGGAGGCCCCGGCGCTTGTGGCCTAGCGTGAGGCCATGCGCTCCGCACGAATCCTTCCGGCCCTCCTCGTGTCCCTGGTCCTTTCGGCCTGCGCCGCCCCGCAGGTGCGCCCGCAGGGGAGCATCCGCAAGGTGGTGGTGGTGGCGGGCTCACGCGTGGAGGTGCTGCCGTCCGGCTCGTTCCGCCAGGACCTGATCGGCGAAAGCAATCCGCGCACGGTGATTGCCCGCCAGACGGAGTCGGTGCTCGCCACGCGCGGCTTCGACGTGGTGGCCACGCGTCAGTCCCAGGCCCCGGTGCCGCTCACCGACGAGGTGACGTCCTTCATCCAGCAGAACAAGGCCGAGGCCGGCGTGGTGGTCATCCTGGACTGGCTGGACACGTCGGGCGCGGCGGTGCTGGGCCGGGTGGACGTGGTGCTGCGGCTGGGCGTGGTGGACCCCGAGGGGCAGGTGCTCTGGACGGACACGGTGCGCTCCCAGCCCATCGTCAGCGTCTACCAGTCGCAGTCGGACTGGAACTCGTTCCTGCGCCGGGCCGTCGTCGACGCGGTGCAACTGGTGCCGTGATGGCCCTTCCTCCCGAGCGCGTGAAGAGGGGGGCATGCGGATCCTGGTGACGGGCGCGGCGGGCTTCATCGGCGCCCAGGTCTGTGAGCGGCTCCTCTCCCGAGGCGACACGGTGGTGGCGCTGGACGCCCTGGACGCGGCCCCCGGGGACGCAGCGCTCCGGAGATCGCGACTCCAGCGGCTGTCCGGCGCTCGCGGCTTCACCTTCCTGCCGGGCGACATCACGGACGCGGCCCGGTTGGGCCAGGCGTTCGAGCGCGCGCGTCCGGAGGGCGTGGTGCATCTGGCGGCGCGGGTGGGCGTGCGGGCCCCGGACCGCGAGGCGCCCGCGTACGCGGACACCAACGTGACGGGCTTCGTGCGCGTGCTGGAGGCGTGCCGCGAGGCGCGGGTCGCGCATCTGGTCTACGCATCCTCCAGCTCCGTGTACGGCGCGGCCACGCCCGCTCCGTTCCGCGAGGACGCGCCCGTGGATCAACCGCTCAACCTCTACGGCGCCACCAAGCGCGCCAACGAGCTGATGGCGCACGCCTACAGCCATCTGCACCGGCTGCCCACCAGCGGCCTGCGCTTCTTCACGGTGTATGGGCCTTGGGGACGCCCGGACATGGCGCCGCTCCTGTTCCTGCGCGCGCTGGCGCGAGGCGAACCCCTGACGCTGCACGGCGATGGGCGGATGCGGCGCGACTTCACCTTCGTGGATGACGTGGCGGAGGCGGTGCTGCGGGTGCTCGACCGGCCTCCAGCGGGGAGCCCGCCGCACCGGCTGCTCAACGTGGGGCACGGCGAGCCGGTGGCGCTGGGGGACTTCGTCGCGCTGTTGGAGCGGCACTGGGGCGCGCCAGCCCGCGTGAAGTCCGTGCCCGCCGGGCCCGCGGAGATGGTCTCCACCTGGGCGGAGACCTCGCGGCTGGAGCAGGAGACGGGCTTCCGCCCCCGCGTGTCCGTGGACGAGGGCGTGGCCCGGCTGGTGGCGTGGTACCGCGCATGGCGCGTCATGGAGCGCTGAGCCCCTGGAACGGCGGCGGGTGCCGCCCAGGGCTCGTGAAGGCCCCGGCCGACACCCGCCGTCCTACCGCCCGTGGCTGAAGGCTACGGCAGCACCGCGAGGAAGCCCTGCACGAAGGCGTTGTTGTCCTCGCGCAGCTCCATCACGCCCCGTCGCGAATCCACCAGCGCGCCGATGTAGAACAGCCCGGAGCCCGGGGCCGAGGCCGGCGTCTGGGCGGTCGTGATGAGCTGGCGCGTCGTGCAGTGCTGCGCGGGCAGCGAGCCCACGTCCAGTCCCCCCAGGATGACCTGATTGGAGGACATCGGCCCCGCGCCCGGGAACTCCAGGACGGGCTGGGTGGAGAGGAACAGCTCCAGCCGGCCGCCGTTCGGGCCCGTGTCGGCGGTGCCCTGGTTGCAGACCTTCACGGTGGTGGAGAACGAATCCCCCCCGCGCACGGAGAAGGGCGCGGTCACCTCCGTGATGATCAGGTCCGGTGCGTACCCCACGCCGATGCGGCCTCGCACGAAGGTGTTGTTGTCCTCGCGCAGCTCCGCGGAGAAGGAGCCGCGGCGCACGGCGGCGCCCAGGAAGAGCGCCGCGTCCGGTGGCGCGCCCGGCGGCATGACGGCGGAGACGGAGCCCTCGCGCGTGGCGCACGCGCTCTGGGGCAGGGGCGGGATCTCCACGAAGCCCAGCAGGGCCTGGCTGGGGGACGGCGGGAGGGAATCTCCCGGGAAGGCCGGCTCCGGCAGGGTGGGCTCCAGGGAGAGGAAGAAGTCCACGACCCGGGAGTCGGAAGACTGCGTGCCCTGGTTGCAGACGGTGACGGGCACCTGCATCTGCGCTCCGGGCTGGACGTTGGCCGGTCCACCGAGGGCGGTGATGACGAGGTCTGGCCCTTCACCCACGCCGACGCGCGGCCCGACGAAGGTGTTGTTGTCCTTGCGCACCTCCTGGATGCTCCAGGTCCGGTCGACGCTGGCGCCCACGGAGTACGTCTGCTGCTCCGGCCCGGTCTGGACATATCCAGAGAAGCTCCCGGTCACCGGCGCGGAGACGCAGGCATGCGCTCCCAGTGGCGGCAGGGAGGCTTCGCCCAGGAACTCGCCGGGCGGCACCGGGGGCGCACCCTGGGGAGGCAGGGACAACGAGGAGCCCGTCAACAGGTGCAGCGTCACCCGGGGCCCGGACATCGTGTCCTGAGCGCCCTGGTTGCAGACGGTGACGGTCACGGTGAAGGGCCTCGACGCCGAGATGCTGGCGGGCGGCGTCACCGAGGTGATGACCAGGTCTGCCGCGAAGCCCACCCCCAGCCGTCCCCGCAGGAAGACATTGTTGTCCTCACGCAGCTCGGCGCGGTTCTGGAACGGGTCCACGACGGCGCTCAAGTACACGGGCTGCTCCGGGGAAGTCCCGGGCAGCGTGGAGACGGACATCATCCCCAGCACGCTCGTGCATTGACCGGCCTGGATCGGCGCGACGTTGAGCATGCCCGCCAGGAACTGAGGGGGGGACGGGAAGGGCATCGGCCCGCCCGGCGGAGGCAGGGTCCAGGTCTCCTCCGTGGACACGATGACCGCCGCCTCGCTGGAGGTCGACGCCTCCGTGCCCACGTTGCAGACGCGCACGCTGGCGGCGAACGGCTCCCACGGCGCGACGGTGCCGGGCGCTTCCAGCGCGGTGATCACCAGGTCCGGCCCGTTGCCCACGCTCAGGATGCCCGCCACGAGGGTGTTGTTGTCCTCGCGCAGCTCCTGGAGCGTCGCCCCCGGGTCGACGCTGGCGCCCAGGTACAGCGGCTGCGACGGCAGCGCGTTGGGAGGCGGCGACGCCGGTCCGAGCAGGTCCCGCGTGAAGCAGGCTCCCACGCTCAGCGAGGGCACGTCCGCCTCGCTCACGAGCTGCTGTGAGCCGTTGGGCAGGATCGGGCCGCCCAGCGGATTCGGCCCCTGCAGTGGGGTGTCCGTGCTCAGGTAGAGCGCCACGCGCGTGGAGGTGTTCGACGGTTGGGTGCCCACGTTGCAGACCTTCACGGTGCTGGTGATGGACTCACCGGGCCGCGCGCTGGCAGGGCCGCGGAGCTCGGAGACCACGAGATCCGGTCCGTTCCCCACGCCCACGAGCCCCACCGCGAAGCCGTTGTTGTCCAGGCGCTGCTCGGTCCCCTGGTAGTCGACGACCGCGCTCAGGTTCAAGGGCCTCGGGATGGGCATGGACCCTGCGTCAGGCGGACGCAGGGCGTTGAAGGTGGCGCGCTGCGGGGTGCACTGCCCGGGCGCCAGGGCGCCGTTCGACAGGGCACGTCCCTGCAAAGCGTATCCAGGCAGGAAGTTCGTGTACGGCGGGGGGAACGGCGCGGGTCGCGACACGGGCGGCGCCGCGTCCGCGGAGAGGAACAGCGAGAGTCCATACGCGTACGCGGTGCCGAGGCCCTGGTTGCAGACCGTGAAGGTCGCGGTGAAGGGCTGACCGTCCCGGAGGTTCGCGGCGGTGCGCACATCGGTGACAACCAGGTCCGGCGCCGACCCCACGCCCAGCACCCCCAGGGTGAAGGCGTTGTTGTCCTCGCGCAGCTCCGAGACGTTCCCGAAGGTGTCGACGGCCGCTCCCAGGAACAAGGGCTGATTGGGGAGGGCGTCCGCGGGTGTCTGGGCGTAGGTGGTCACCGACAGCGTCTGGCACTGGCCGGCGTTCAGATAGGAAACCTCCGCGCCCCCCACGGGGACCTGGGTCCGCGTGGCCAGGGGACCATTGCGCGGCGGGGCCGTCACCGGGTTCTCCGTGGAGAGGAACAGCTCCAGGTGGGCGGTGTTGTTCTGAGGGCCCGTGCCCACGTTGCAGACCTTCGCCTCGACGGTGAAGGGCGAGGACTGCCCGACGTTGGCGGGCGCCTTCAGCGATTGGATCACCAGGTCGGGGCCATACCCCACGCCCACGAGCCCCTTCACGAAGGTGTTGTTGTCCTCACGCAGCTCCGGGACGTTCAGCATCCCGTCCACGCGCGCGGCCAGGAACAGCGGCGCATCCGGCGGCGAGGCGGGGGGCGGGTACGCGAAGCCCTGCACGGGCAGGGTGACGCAGCGTCCGGCGTCGAGCGCACGCCCCTGCGCCTGACCGACGGGGGACTCCGTCGGGCTGGGGTTCGGCGTGGGGGACACCGTGACTTGCGTGGACAGGAGCACCTC
The DNA here is from genome assembly GCF_007352635.1 of Corallococcus sp. Z5C101001. NCBI lineage: Bacteria > Pseudomonadati > Myxococcota > Myxococcia > Myxococcales > Myxococcaceae > Corallococcus > Corallococcus sp. Z5C101001. The sequence goes on along the minus strand of NZ_VKLU01000009.1, from coordinate 471,842 downwards.
CGCGCGCACGTCAGCGGCCAGGGTCGTGCCCACGTTGCACACCGTCACGGAGGCGGAGAGCGGATCCCCAGGCCGGACGTTGGCCGGCCCCTTCACCTCGGTGATCACCAGGTCGGGCAGGGAGCCGATGCCCAGGCGGCCCGCGACGCGCGTGTTGTTGTCCTCGCGCAGCTCGGTGATCGACAGGTCCGGATCGGCGATGGCGCCCAGGTACAGCGGCTGCCCGGGCGTGGTGGCCGCGGGGGGAAGCTGAGCGAACGCCTGCGTCTGGACCAAGACGCAGCCGCCCGCGTCCAGGGGCGGGACGAACGCGTCGCCCGCTGGCGCCAGGGTCGGGGGCGGCGCACCCGGGGGCGGGACGCTCAAGGGGGCTTGCGTGGAGACGTACAGCCCCACGCGGGACGAAGGGGCGGAGGCGGTCCCCACGTTGCAGACGCGCACGTCCACCAGGAAGGCCTCTCCCTGCCGCGCGCTGGCGGGCGCCTTCACGTCGGAGACCACGAGGTCCGGCCCGTTGCCCACGCCCATCAGGCCGCGCACGAAGCCGTTGTTGGTCTCATTGAGCTCCTGCACCCGCTGCGAGGTGTCGACACTGGCGCCCAGGTAGTAGGCCGTCGCGGGAGGCGCCCCTGGGGGCCGGATCGCGGAGGCGCTCACGGCCCGCGTCAGACACTGCTGGGCGTCGACCGGCCCCACGTCCACCTCGCCCACGGTGATCTGCTGGGATGTGGGCGGAGCCCCGGGCGCGGGCACCTGCTGGGTCGCGGTGGTGGACAGGTACACCTGAAGCATCAGCGGGCCGCCGTTGGGGTACGCGGGCGCGGACCCCGGGTTGCAGACCTTCACGTTGACGGTGAAGGCCTCCCCGTCGCGGACGCTTTCGGGCGCGCGCAGCTCGGTGATGACCAGGTCCGCCCCCTGATTGAGCGAATGGCCCTGGCTCTTCGCGAGGGCCGCGTCGGAGGGCGCGCTGTCACCTCCGCAGCTGGTGATGAGGAGCGTGCCCGTGATGAGCAGACACGTGTGTCTCCATGACGGCGATAGCCGTGACATGTGTGTTCTCCTTGGGATGTGTGGCGATGCCGTCCACGAAGCGCCCGCCGCCAGGCCCGGCGCGACGCCGCGAGGACATTCGTGGGAAGTCTTCAACGGCGCGAAGCCGATGAAATTCAAACAATCCTGCTGTCGTCGCGAATGCGGAAAAGACAATCGCCGGCCGGGTGGATACGTACCCAGCCGACGACTCGCTGCTGAAGGGGGCCGGCCCCGCCGCGTGTGGCCTATTGCGCCTGGGTGAAGACGCCGCCCATCCAGGTGTTGTTGTCCTCACGCAGCTCGGGGAGGGCGCCCGGCGCATCGACGATGGCGCCCAGGTACAGGGGCTGTCCGGACGTGGCCGCGGGAGGCCGCATCACGGTGCCCTGCACCGGGACCGTGGTGCACTGGCCCACGCTGAGCGGGGACAGGTTGAAGCCGCCCACGAGCATCTGCAATTGGGTCATCGGCGGGCGTCCCTGCGCGGGCACATAGGCGGACGGCTCCGTGGAGATGAGCAGGTCCAGCGGCACGGAACCGCTCATGGGCGCGGAGCCCACGTTGCAGACCTTCACCTGCGCGACGAAGGGGACGCCCTGCGGGGCGCCGGTGGGCGCGGTCACGGACTGGATGACCAGATCCGGTCCATTGCCCACGCTCAGGCGCGACGTCACGCGGGTGTTGTTGTCCTCGCGCAGCTCCGCCACCTGCCGAGCCGGGTCCACGCGCGCCCCCAGGAAGCGGGGGCTGCCGGGCTCGGTGTAGGGCGGCGGGGACTCATAGCCGTTCACGGAGACCGTGATGCACTGGCCGGCGACGAGCGTGGGCGTGGGCGCCATGCCGACGGGCGCCTCGGTGGGGGGGGCCTGGGATGGGAGGTCCTGGGCCAGCGTCTCCTCCGTCGACACCACGGCGATCACCTGCGAGGGCGCCGCGGCTTCGGTGCCCACGTTGCAGACCTGCACGGACAGCGCGAGGGCGCCGCCCGGGGTGACGCTGCTCGGGCCCGTGATGCTGCTCACGACGAGGTCCGGTCCGGAGCCCACGCTGATGGGGCCGGAGGTGCGCACGTTGTTGTCCTTGCGCAGCTCGGCCACCTGATAGGGCTGGTCCGCGACGGCGGACAGGTACAGCGGCTGCGCCGGCGAGGATTCGGGCGGAGGGATGGCGGTCAGCGTCTTCGAGGAGACGGCGCAGGCCCCCGCCGCGAGCGACGACACCGCCACCGTTCCCACCTGCACCTGGGTCGGCGGCGGCGAGCCGGTATAGGGCGGCGCCGTCACCGTGGGCGTGGAGGACATGAAGAGGCCCACGGTGGACGACGGCACGAACTGGTTGCCCTCGTTGCAGACCGTCACGTCCATCAGGAAGGGATTGCCGGGCCGGACACTCGCGGGCGCCGTCAGCGAGCGCACGACCAGGTCCGCGCCCGTGCCCAGGTTGATCCGCGGCAGGGGGGACACATTGTTGTCCTCGCGCAGCTCCAGCACGGAGGCGGTCGGATCCACGATGGCGCCCGCGTACAGCGTCGCGTTCGGCAGGGGCGTCCCGGGCGGAGGATAGGCGGAGGCATTCACCGGGCGGGTCGCGCACTCACCCGGCTCCAGCGACGGCGCGAAGGTCGTGCCCGCCAACATGCGGGACATCGGCGGTGGACCGCTCACCACGCTCAGCGTGGGCTCGGACGTGACATAGACCTCCACGGGCGCGTTGGGGGACGTCACCGTGCCCACGTTGCACACCTTCACGGTGGCGGTGAACGGCTGACCCGGCGCGACCGTGGGCGGGACGTCCAGCGTCGCGATGGTGAGATCGGGCCGCGAGCCCACGCCCAGGAGCGTGTCCGCGCGGGTGTTGTTGTCCTCGCGCAGCTCCAACTGGCTGCGGGGCAGGTCCACGATGGCGCCCAGATACAGGGGGTCCTCGGACGGCGGGATGGGCGGGCGGATGGCATAGGCCTGTACCGTGCGCGTGATGCACTGGCCATTCCCCAGCGGCGGCGCGCTGAAGGACGCCACCGGGGCCTCGGTGGTCGGACGGGGCATCGTCCCCGGGGCCGCCAGCGAGGGCACCGTCGAGAGGAGCACCTGCACGTCCGCCGGATTCGAGGCCACGGTGCCCGCGTTGCATACCGTCACGGTCGCCGGGAAGGAGTCCCCCATGCGCACGCTCGCGGGACCCGTCACGGAGCGGATGGTCAGGTCCGGGCGGGAACCCACGCCCACCAGGCCCTGCACGAAGGTGTTGTTGTCCTCGCGCAGTTCGGTCACGCCGCGCTGCGGGTCGACGATGGCGCCCAGGTACAGCGGCTCGTTCGGCGGCGAGGCGGGCGGCGGCTGCGCGTAGCCGTTGAGCGACACCGTGCGGCACAGGCCCGGGGACAGGCTGCCGAGGGTCGCGCCCGCGACCATCGCCTGGGTCGTGAGCGGGGGACCGGACGGCAGCGTCAGCCCGTTCACCGTGGACAGGTACAGCTCCACCAACGTCCCAGGGCTCTCCAGGGTGCCCACGTTGCACACCGTCGCGGACGCGGTGAAGGGCTGGCCCGGGTTCAGGCTGGCGGGCGCGTCCACCCGGGTGACGACGAGGTCGGGCTGGTTGCCTACGCCGAAGAGCCCCCGGACGAAGCCGTTGTTCGTCTCATCCGTCTCCGCCACCACCTGCTGCGTGTCGACGCTCGCGCCCAGGTAGTAGGCGCCGTTGCCCATGAAGCCCGAGGGCGGGTTGGCCGGAACGCTCAGCGAGCGCGAGACGCACTGGCCCGCGTCCAGCGGCCCCACGTCCGTCTGGCCCAGGGTGATCTGACTCGTGGGCGGCGGAGGCGGAGCACCCGGCGCGGGCACCTGTTGGGTCGCGGTGGTGGACAAATACACCTGCAGGGTGTTCCCGGCGACATACGCGGGCTGGTTGCCGGTGTTGCAAACCCTCGCGGTGACGGTGAAGGTTTCGCCCGGACGCGCGCTGTCGGGGGCCTGCAACCCGGTGATGCGCAGGTCGGGCCCGGACGCGAGCGCGCTGGACTGCTGCTGGGGAGAAGGCACTTCCTCCGGAGTGGACGCGCCCGTGCAGCCGGCGAGCGTGAGCGCTCCCGTGATGAACAGACACGAATGCCGCCATGACGGCGAACGTCGTGACATACGGACTCCTGGTGTGGGGGGTGAAGGCGCTGAGACATACAGGACCGGTGTGACATCGACCGGCCCCGGACCGTCCTTCTAGGAGCAAAACATCCGTGTAAAAAAGAGTTTCAGGTTTTTCACACAGAGGTCTGCCGTTACTCCACCCCTGGGGGTGGGAGGCTCAATCCACCGCGACACGTCTGTTGTCGACGAGCCACCGCGTGGTGGTGCACGCGCGGGCGAAGGGTGCGTCATGGGTGACGAGCAGCAGCGCGCCGGGGTAGTCGCCGAGCGCCGCCTCCAGCCGTTCGATGGACGGCAGGTCCAGGTGGTTGGTGGGCTCGTCCAGCACCAGGGCCCAGGCGTGCTGGCCCAGGCCGCGCGCGATGGCCAGCTTGCGCGCCTCGCCGGGTGACGGCTGCCCGGACGCGAGCAGCCGGTGGGGGTCCACGCCCAGCGCGGCCACCAGCGACAGCACCCGGCCCCGCTCCTCCGGGGGGAGCTCACGCACCGCGTCGAGCGTGGCGCGGGCGTCGGTCTCGCCCAGGTCCTGGGGCAGATAGAGGATCTTCTCGCGAGGCACGCGCGCCTGCTCCAGCAGCGCGCGCAGGAGCGTCGTCTTGCCGGCGCCGTTGGGGCCCTCGATGCGGATGCGCGCCTCGCGGTCCACGTCCAGGTGCGTGGGGCCCAGGAGCTCCACGTCGCCGGCCCTGAGGCCCGGCGTGTCGAACGTGAAGAGCCACGGGTTGGGGGAGCGCACGTAGTCCACGAACACGGAGCGGCCCACGGTCTTGTCCACGGTGAAGGCGCCCACCGCGGCCTCGGCGCGCTCCAACTCGCGGCGCTTCACGGTGACCTGCTGGCCCAGACGGGACTCGGCCCAGCTCGCCAGCGTGGAGGCCATGATGGAGCGCGCGTCGCTGTCGTTCTTGTTGCGCATCCGTCGGCCGGTGCTGCGCGACTGGGTGGCGCCCTGGTGCTCGCGCCGGGCCTTGTCCAGGAGCTGGGCGGCGCGGTCGCGCTCCGCCTTCGACTGCTGGTGCGAGGCGACCTCGGCCTCTCGCTCCGCCTCCCAGTGTCCGCGCGCGGTGGAGTAGGGGCCCGGGTACAGGTGCGTGCCCCCGCCGTGCACGCGCAGGGTGGCCTGGGTGAGCGTCTCCAGGAGCTCGCGGTCATGGGAGACGACGACGCCCACGCCCCGGAAGCGGCGCAGCGCGGCCACGAGCCACGCGCGCGCCTCCGCGTCCAGGTGGTTGGTGGGCTCGTCCAGCAGCAGCACGTCCGGCTCGCGGGCGAGCGCCGCGCCCACCTGCCACCGCTTGCGCTCCCCCGGAGACAGGGTGGGCCAGCGCGCCAGCGCGGTGACGTCCAGGCCCAGCTGTCCCTGGAGCCTGCGCGCCAGCGCGTCCCAGGACTCGGAGAAGGCCAGGATGTCGGGCGTGAGCGCCTCCACGCCCTGCGGACACAGGCACACGAGGGGCGATGGAGGCTCGAACTGGAGCTGCCCGGACGTGGGGATCAGCTCCCCGGACAAGAGGCGCAGCAGGGTGGACTTGCCAGCGCCGTTGGGGCCGACGAGGCCCGTCCAGCCCGGGGCGAGGTGGAACTCCACGTCGGTGAGGACGGGGACGACATCGGTGAACGAAAAGCAGGCGCGGTGCGCGCGCACGGAGGACGAGGGCATGATGAAGCGACTCCTGAATCCGGAAGCCAGCACGCACGACCCTCAAGGGACGCGCGGCGGCGGGGTACAGCCAGGGACCGGGGTTTCAGGCGTGCAGCTTCAAGGGGATGCGGACCTCGTGCAGGGGAAGGCCTGTGACGTCTTCCCACGTGGACAGCGGATGCTTCAGGGGGAGCATGCGGCGAGGCCCGGGCGGACTGCAAGCCCGGACCTGCGCGCGGACGCGGGCACCGACGGGAAAACGCCGGTGCCCTGACGACGATTCCCGCGGGAGGCGGCTATTCGTCCGACGGCGGCGGCTGCACGCGGCGGGTGGCCGGGAGGGGGGCCGGGACCGCGGCGCTGCGGGCCAGGGCCTGGGCGCTCATCGCGGCGGCGGAGGGCGGGCGGGCAGGGGCCCGGGGGGCCTCGGCCGGGGCGTCGTCCTTGGCGAACACCTCCTTCAGCGTGGCGATGGAGCCCAGCGCGGCGGTGGCCTCATAGGGGACGAACATCTTGTTGTCTCCCTTGCCCAGCTCCTGGAGGGTCTCCAGGTAGCGCAGCGCCAGCACCTCCGGCGTGGCGCGGCCGGTGTGGATGGCCTCGAAGGTGAGGCGGGTGGCCTCGGCCTTGCCTTCGGCCTCCAGCATGACGGCGCGCTTGTGGCCCTCGGCGCGGGCGATCTCCGCGTCGCGCTCGGCCTCGGCGCGCAGGATGCGGGAGATCTTCTCGCCTTCGGCCTGGAGGATGGCGGCGGCCTTGTCGCCCTCGGCCTTGGTGACCTCCGCGCGGCGCTCGCGCTCGGCGGTCATCTGCTTGGCCATGGCGGACTTGATGGCCTGGGGCGGTTCGATCTCTCGCAGCTCCACGCGGGTGACCTTCACGCCCCACTTCTCGGTGGCCTCGTCCAGCACGTTGCGCAGCTTGGAGTTGACCGTCTCGCGGCTGGTGAGCGTCTGGTCCAGGGTGAGACCGCCCATGACGTTGCGCAGGTTCGTCATGGTGAGCTGCTCGATGGCGAGCGCCAGGTTCTCCACCTGGTAGAGGGCGCGGCCCGGGTCGACGATCTGGTAGTAGATGACCGAGCCGACCTCCATGTTGACGTTGTCATGGGTGATGACCTGGACGGTCTCGAAGCCCATGACCTGCTCGCGCAGGTCCACCAGCGTGTTGCGCGTGAAGCGGTTGCCCGCGCGCATCTCCATGGCGCGGGGGCTGTCCATGAAGGGGATGAGGATGTTGAGGCCGCTGGAGGCCACGTGGTGGAACTTCCCCAGCCGCTCCACGACCATCACCTTGGCCTGGGGAACGATGCGCACACCGGTGACAAGCCCGAACACGACGGCGGCCGCCGCGAAGAGCAAAACAATGGTCAGTCCCATCCTGCCGTCTCCTTCTTCTGCTGCGCGGATTGCAGCGCGACTTCGTGGGACGCCGACGGGCGTCGCACCCACAACTTGAGGCCTTCAATCTGCTCCACGGTGACGCGCTCGCCTTCGGGCAGGGGGCCCGACAGGGAGCGCGCCATCCACAGCTCGCCGTTGATGCGCACGGTGCCTCCGTGCGGATCGGACAGCGCCTCGGTCACCACGGCCTCCTGGCCCAGCATCGCCTCGGTGCCCGTCTTCAAATGCACCGCGTCGCGCATGAAAACGTGCTTGAAGATGGTGCGGGACGCGCCAAAGAGGGCGGCGGACACCAGCGTGAAGACGACGAGCTGGCCGTTGAAGCCCAGCCCCGCGCCGGCGGTGAGCGACGCCATCAGCGCGCCCACGGCGAACCAGAGGGTCACGAAGCCAGAGAGCTTGATCTCCAGCGCCCCCAGGACGATCGCGGCAATCAACCAGAGCTGCCAGGCGGTGGTGTCCATGAGGTCCTTGTTTGGCAGCCGCTTCGGCTTCCTGTCAAACCGGGCGGCCTGGGCATCAGGAATCCGTCCGAAGGAGGGTGGGTTCCCGGCAAGGACCTAAAGGGTCTGAAGCCAGGGGAAAAGCCGATGCCGTCCTTCGCCCTTCCTGGCGCCCGACTGTACTACGAGGGCACGGGAGGAAGGGGGGAACCGGTGCGCTTCGGCCACGATCCTTCGTGGGCCGCCCCCCTGTTCCGCCGGCAGGCGGAAGCCCCGAGGCGGCACTTCCGCTGCACCGTCCAAGCCCCCCGGGGCAGGGACGGAGCGAGCCTCCGCCCGGCGGCCCGGCCATCGACCTGCGCACGGTGCCCGAGGACGCGGTGCCGGTCATCCCAGCATGGGGCCGGGGAACTTCGGGGCGGCGGTGGAGACGCCATCGCGAGTAAAGACAAATCAAACGTCGAGACAAGGCAGTGGGAACTGGAGAACGTTTGTCTTCAATGCCGCACGGCGACAACCCACGACGTTGCGCTGTCTCCAAGCGGAGATCCAATCTAGCGCCTGAACGCCCGCTCAGTGTCTTAATCCGGTGTGAGCTACGCCGAGCTGGTGTGCCGGTCCCACTTCTCCTTTCTGCACGGCGCCTCCCATCCGGAGGAGCTGGTGGCCACCGCGGCGCGGCTGGGGCTGTCCGCGCTGGCGCTGACGGACCGGGACGGGTTGTACGGCGCGGTGAAGGCGCACCTCGCGGCGAAGGAGCACGGGGTGAAGCTGCTGCTGGGCGCGGAGCTGACGCTGGAGGACGGCCCCCCGGTGGTGGTGTACGCCCGTGACGCGGGCGGGTACGCGAACCTGTGCCGGTTGGTGTCCCACAGCCGGATGACGCACCCCAAGGGCGAGGCGGGCCTGCCCTGGCGCAAGCTGGCCGAGCACGCGTCGGGGCTGCTCGCGCTCCTGCCGGGCCCCGCGTCGCTGGAGGCGGTGGCCCCGCTGGCGGAGGCGTTTCCCGGCGGCTTCCACGTGGGCCTGAGCCGTTCGCTGTCCGCGGGGGACGCGGCCCGGGAGGCCCGGGCGGAGGCGCTGGCCCGCGCGCTGGGCGTGCCGCTGGTGGTGCACAACGACGTGCACACGCACCACCGCGAGCGGCAACCCCTGCAGGACGTGCTCACGGCGATCCGCCACGGGGTGCCGGTGGATCAGGCGGGCACGCGGCTGTTCCCGAACGCGGAGCGGACGCTGAAGTCACCGGGGGACATGGCGCGGCTGTTCGCGGATCGGCCGGAGGCGCTGGAGCAGACGGTGGAGCTGGCGTCGCGCTGTGGGGCCTCGCTGGACGCGCTGCGGTACCACTTTCCTGAAGAGGACCTGCCCGAAGGGCGCACGGCGGATACGCACCTGCGGGTGCTGACGGAGGCGGGCCTGCGCACGCGCTACCCGGGAGGCGTGCCGCCGGAGGTGACGAAGCAGATTGACCACGAGCTGCGGCTCATCGCCGCGATGGACTTCGCGGGGTACTTCCTGTCGCTGTGGGACATCGTGATGTTCGCGCGCGGGCGGGGCATCCTGTGTCAGGGGCGGGGCAGCGCGGCGAACTCGGCGGTCTGCTACGCGCTGGGCATCACCGCCATTGATCCGGTGCGGATGGGGCTCCTGTTCGAGCGCTTCCTCAGCATGGAGCGCCGGGAGCCGCCGGACATCGACGTGGACTTCGAGCACGAGCGGCGCGAGGAGGTGCTGCAGTACGTCTACGAAAAGCACGGCCGTCAGAAGGCGGGCATGGTGTGCGAGGTGATCTGCTACCGGGGACGGCTCGCGCTCCGGGAGGCGGGCAAGGCGCTGGGGTTGTCGTTGGATCAGGTGGACCGGCTGTCGAGGGTCGCCTCCTCGCACGGCTTCCAGGTGACGCCGGAGGTGCTCCTGGAGGCGGGCCTGTCGCCGTCGGACGGGCGCGTGCTCCGGACGGTGTCGGTGGCGAAGGAGCTGGAGGGCGTCCCCCGCCACCTGTCCATCCACGTGGGCGGCTTCGTGATGACGCGCGAGCCGCTGGTGGGCCTGGTGCCGGTGGAGAACGCGGCGATGCCGGGGCGCACGGTCATCCAGTGGGAGAAGGACGACATCAACGCGGTGGGGCTGTTGAAGGTGGACCTGCTGGCGCTGGGCATGTTGTCCGCGCTGTCGCGGTGCTTCGCGTTGATCCAGAAGCACCATGGCCGCGAGCTGTCACTGGCGACGGTGCCGCCGGAGGATCCGAAGGTCTACGACATGCTGTGCGAGGCGGACACGGTGGGCGTGTTCCAGATCGAAAGCCGCGCGCAGATGAACATGTTGCCCCGGCTCCGGCCCCGGGAGTTCTACGACCTGGTGGTGCAGATCGCGCTCATCCGGCCAGGGCCCATCGTGGGCAACATGGTGCACCCCTATCTGCGGAGGCGGCACGGCCAGGAGCCGGTGACGTACCCGAGCGAGGACGTGCGCGGCATCCTGGGAAAGACGCTGGGCGTGCCGCTCTTCCAGGAGCAGGCGATGCGGCTCGCGATGGTGGCGGCGGGCTTCTCCGCGGGGGAGGCGGACGGGCTCCGGCGGGCGTTGAGCCACAAGCAAGCGGAGGCGCGGATCCTCCCGTACCGGGGCCGTTTCGTGGAGGGCTGCGAGGCGCGGGGCTACACGCGCCAGCAGGCGGAGGAGTGGTTCAATCACTTCCGGGGCTTCGCGCACTACGGGTTCCCGGAGAGCCATTCGGCGAGCTTCGCGTTGATCGCCTATGCGTCCAGCTGGTTGAAGTGCCACTACCCGGCGGAGTTCACGACGGCGCTGCTCAACTCGCAGCCGATGGGGTTCTACGCGCCGCATACGTTGGTGGCGGACGTGCAGCGGCACGGGGTGGAGGTCCGGCCGGTGGACGTGCGCCGCTCGGACTGGGATTGCACCTTGGAGGACGGGGCGGTGCGGCTGGGGTTCCGGATGGTGCGGGGGCTGGGCGAGTCCGCGGGCCGGGCGGTGGCCTCCGCGAGGGAGGGGGACTACGCGAGCGTGGGAGACCTGGCCCGCCGGGCGCGCATCCCCCGGCACGAGCTGACGCGGCTGGCGCTGTCAGGGGCGCTGGCGTCGTTGTGCGGCGCGCGGCGGCAGGCGCTGTGGGAGATCCAGGCGCTGGGGCCGCTGGACGCGGACGACCTGTTCTTCGGGATGGCGATGGACGGCACGGCGGTGGAGCTGCCGCCCATGGGCGTCCAGGAGCGGGTGGTGGCGGACTACGACACGGTGGGGCTGTCGCTGGAGAAGCACCCGCTGGAGCTGTTGCGGCCCACGTTGAATCGGATGGGGGCGGTGACGGCGGAGGGGTTGAAGCGGGTGTCCGCGGGTCGGAGGGTGAGGGTGGGGGGAATGATGATCTGCCGACAGATGCCACCGACGGCGAAGGGGATCTGCTTCATCTCGCTGGAGGATGAGACGGGGATCGCGAACCTGGTGGTGCCCTCGGAGGTGTACGCGAGGTGCAGGCAGGAGATCCACGGCGCGCTGTTCCTCGTGGGGGAGGGGATGCTGGAGCGCTCGGGGAAGGTGACGAACGTGAAGGCGCGCAGCGTGGTGTCGGTGCGGCAGTGAGGCTTGGCCTGACGGCGCTACATCTGCACGTCTGTTCCCTGATCCACCCGGTGGGTGGAGGGAGGAGTGCAGTGAAGACCCACGGGGGCATGGAACAACCCGTATTGCTGGCGATATAGATTGCGTCCGTCTGGAGTGTAGTAGCGTGGATCAGAACGGGAGGGTTCTCCAAGTGCGCAACAGTCTTCGGTGGTTGGGGTCGCTGCTCGATCGCGTGGGCCTGAAGGACGTGGTGGAGGAGGCAAGCGATTGGGTGCGGTACTACGCGCAGGGGAAGCCGCCCGCGAGCGAGCCGCAGCCGACCCGCGTCTCCCGCCCGGTGCACTCCGAGCCTCCGCGTGCCTCCATGCACGAGGTGATCGAGTCCCTCCGCAACGCGATGCCCGAGCGGCTGGTGGACGCGACGGTGGTGGGAGTGCCCTTCGAAGGCCGCATGGAGCTGGCGCCCGCGGCCCGTCGCAAGACGGCCCCCAAGGCGAAGAAGAGCGCCGGCAAGGCCGCCGCGAAGAAGAAGGCCCCGGCGGCGAAGAAGGCCGCGCCCGCGCGCAGGAAGACGGCGGCGAAGAAGGCGCCCGCGGCGAAGAAGGCCGCGCAGCCGGCGAGCGAGGACGCGGTGGCGGTGCTGGAGACCGCGCTGCGAGGCCATGCGCGCCAGAAGGACCTGGTCTCCGCTGGCAAGGAGAAGGACCAGCTCCTGCGCTCGCTGATCCCGCTGTACCTGGCGAAGTCCCTGGACGTGGAAGTCACGTCGGGCACGACGTCGCGCTTCTGGAGCGGGCTGGGCGTGACGTACGCCGCGCCGAACGCCGCCAAGGCGCTGCGCCTGCACGCGGGGTACGCGCAGGACACGAAGAAGGGCAAGGCCATCACCGCGAAGGGCGTCCGCTACGTGGAAGACGCCCTCGCGCAGGCCTCGAAGTAGTCCTGCTGAACGGTATGCCGCGCCTTTCATCCTCCAGGCGCGGCGCGCCCCACACTCGTGATCCTGCGTCCACTGCTGGTCCTGACCGTGTTGCTCGCGGACGCGGGAACGTCAGCTCCGCCGCGGAATGAATCGAAGCCAGATGCAGGAGTTCCTGTGCGGACGCGTCCTGCTCCTGACGTGGATGCAGGGACGGGCGCTGGAGGAACAGCCACGTCACCCTTTGAGTGGCCTGAAGACGTGGAGCCCATGGCGACGCTGGATGGACCCGCCATTCTGGCGTCCTATACAGCGTTCGGGTGAATCGTCGCGTCGACGCCTGTGAGGGAATCGGTCCCGGGGGGAACTTCGAACTCGATTGGTTCGAACTCTATGCCGTCTCGCCCGACGGAAAACTCATCGAGCGATATCCCTATTCGCCCTGAGGCATCCGTTCCCCGCGCTTACTCCCGCGCGGAACGCGAGCCGGGGGCCGGCGGATTGTCGGTCCTCCGGTACGTGGCCACCACGGAGTACTTCGTGTCCGCCGTGTGGTTCCGGCTCGCCGCGTGGAACAGCCGCGCATGGAAGAGCAGCACGTCCCCGGGCGCCAGCCGCACGTACCGAGTCTCCGCGATCAGCGCCGCGTTCTCAGGGAGCTCCGGCCGCAGGAACAGCCGCTCGTCGTAGCGCTCCGCCGCGAAGGCCATCCGGTGCGTCCCGGGCAGCACCTTCAGGCCGCCGTTCTCCGGCGTCTCCGCGCCCAGGGCCAGCCACGTGGAGATCAACTCCGGCCGCGCGAAGGCCCAGTAGCGCACGTCCTGGTGCCACCCCGTGTCCGATGAATAGCGCGGCTGCTTCGTCATCACGCAGTTGTGGTGCGCCCGCGCCTGCACCACCGGGCCGTCCAGCAACCGCCCCAGCGCCTCCACCATCCGCGCGTCGTCGAACCACGCCGCGAAGAGGGGCGAGCGCCCGTGGGCCTTCAACAACCGGCGCACCGTCCGGCCGCCCTCATCCGTCCGGCTCGCCGGAGAACCCGGGTAGGCCACGTCGGCCTCGTACTCCACCGGGCCCTCACCGGTCGCCAACTGCTCCTGGATGACGGCCCGCATCCGCTCGCAAGTCCCGCCGTCCACGAAGGACGGCAGGACGAGATACCCATCGGTGGCGAAGCGCTGGCACTGCTCGGGGCTCAGGACGGACATGGCGCACGCTTCATAATGGGCGCGCGGTCCACATGCACCTGTCCCCGCGCTCGGCTCACCCCAGCAGCCGCGACTCATCCAGGTCGATTTCATCCTGGATGAGGTCCACGCCGTTCTGCCGGAACCGCCGCGCGGCGGCACGGCTGCGCGGCCCGTGCCCGTGCTCCAGGCACCACTGCGCGTGCTCGCTCAGCAGCGCCAGCTCCAGCGTGCGCCCCAGCGTCAGCGAGAAGCGCCGCGCCCCGGCCTCCATCGTGGTCGGGTTCGCCATGGCGCCGGACACCCAGGCCCGAGCGTGCTCCAGCGCGTCGTGCGCCGTCTGGACACACGGCCGCAGGCCCGTGTCCGTCACCTTCGACAGCCGGCCCTCGACCTCGTGGAAGAACGCCTCCAGCGTGCCTTCCTTCGCCAGCGCGCGCAGCGAGTCCAGCGACAGCACGTTCGTCGTGCCCTCCCAGATGGACAGCACCTGCGCGTCCGCCTGGATGCGCGGCAGGCCCGTGTCCTCCACGTAGCCCGCGCCGCCGAAGGACTCCGTCACCTCCGACGTCACGTGCACCACCTGCCGGCCCGTCGTCAGCTTCGCCAGCGGCGTCACCAGCCGCTGCAACAGCTGCTCCTGCTCCGTCGCCGTGCGCGTCTCCAGCTTGCCCAAGAGCTCCACGCCGCGGAACGCCAGCAGGAAGCCCGCCTGGAACTCCGCCTCCAGCCCCGCCAGCGTGTCCACGTGCAGCGGCTTCTCCGACAGCGGCGCACCGAACTGCACCCGGCGCTTCGCGTAGTCGTGCGCCAGCGCCAGCGCGCGCCGCATGCTCCACGTCGCGCCCATCGCGTTCCAGGTCCGCGTCACGTTGAGCATCATCGCCATGTTGCGGATGCCGTCCGTCAGCCCCGCCACCGGCACCGCCAGCGTCCCGTCCAGCGTCAGCTCCGCCGTGGGCACCTTGCGCGTCCCGAACTTGTCCTTCAGCCGGTTGATCTGGATGCGGTTGAGCTGGCCCGCCGCGTCCCGCGTCTCCACGAAGAAGAGCGCCAGCCCCTTGCCGCCAGGGCCGTTGCCCACCGGGCGCGCCAGCGTCAGCGCCATCTGCGCCGTCGTCGCGGACGTGAACCACTTCGTCCCGTACAGCCGCCAGCCCTCAGGCGACTGGCGCGCCTCCGTCAGCGTCAAACCCACGTCCGAGCCGCCCGTGCGCTCCGTCATCCACTGGCCCGACGTCCAGAACGTCGCCGGATCGCGCGACGTCAGGCGGGGCAGGGCGTGATCGATGAGGGCCTGGTTGCCCAGCGACAGCAGCGAGCGCGCCGCGCCATCCGTCATCGCCAGCGGACACGAATAGACGTCCAGCGACGGCTGGATCAGGTAGTTGAGCGCGAACTGGTGCACCCGGCTGAGCGCGCCGCTCTTCTGCTCGTAGGCCGTCGCGATCAGGCCCTTGCGCGCCGTCAGCGCCTCCGCCTCCTTCCACAGCGGGGACACCTCGATGTGGTCGATGCGCTGCCCCCACGGGCTCCACTGCGTCAGCACGGGCTCGTTCAGCCGGTCGCGCTGCTGGAACTCGTAGAAGTGCTTGCCGCTCAGCTCACCCAGCTCCCGGAAGTCATCGGTGAGCGGACGGAGGATGTCCTCCGGAAGGGTGCGGGCAAGATAGCCCTGCAGGAACGCGTCATCGTCGTACTGGTTGCCAAGACCGGGGGGCGCCTGGAAGAAGCTCATGGCCCGAAGTTAACACCTCGCACAGGGCGGTGGGGTAGAGTGGCCTCCCCCTCCGCCGGAGCCGTGATGACCGACTTCTTTCGCAGGCCCCCTCCTGGCCCAGGTCCGTCTTCCCCCGACGCCGAGCAGGACCTGAATCGCAACATCACCCCCCTGGAGACGCCCGCCGCGCCGGCCAACCCCGTCCTGGCGGCGCCTCCCCGCGCCCGACCGCTCGCCCCGTCGGGGCAGCCCATCGCGGCCACCCCGTCGGAGGTGTCGGCCCGCGCACGCCCCGCGCAGTCCGCGCCGCTGCCGTCCGTCATCTTCGACCCGATGCCGCGCCCCCGCGTGCCGCCGCCGGGCGCGCCGCCGCCCTTCAACGAAGAGAACCTGGACGTGCAGACGGAGCGGCGCACCGCGCCCCCTGGCGCCCCTCCGCCCTCGGAGGGGCGCCCCGCGGCCTCCGCCTCGGACCGGCGTGGGCCGGACGCGGAGCGCAGGGGGGCCTCGGCCCCGGAAGGCGACCGCCGTGGCCCCAGCCCCAGCGGCGCGGATCGCCGCGGCGGGGCCGCGCCTCCTCCGCCCCAGGGATATGTGGGCCCGGAGCGGCGCGGCTTCCGGCGCGGCGAGGCTTCGGATGCCCCGGCGACCAACCGCTTCTGGCCCACGCAGCCGCGCACGCTCCAGGAGGCCGGCCTGAACACGACGTTCGTGGAGGAGCTGGTCCTCAAGGCCATCTTCTTCGCGGGCGAGATGCGCGGCATGGACGTGGCCACGCGCCTGCAACTGCCCACCGCCCTGGTGGACGAGGTCATCGAGGGCCTGCGCCGCCAGAAGTACATCGACATCCGCGGTGGCGGCGCCTCCGGCGTCGGCCGCTCCACGATGATCTACCAGCTCACGACCTTCGTGACGGACGTGCTGCGGCAGATCCTCGACCGCAACCGCTACAACGGCCCGGCGCCGGTGCCCTTCAACGAATGGGTCGCCGCCGTGAAGCAGCAGACGGTGCGCGGCAACCGCATCACGCGCCATCGCATGCAGGACAAGTTCGGCGACCTCATCATCCGCGACTACATCTTCGACGGCATCGGTCCGGCGATGAACTCCGGGCGCGCCATCTTCTTCTACGGCCCCCCGGGCAACGGCAAGACGGCCATCTGCCAGGGCATGGTCAACTGCTACGACGGGGACATCTTCGTCCCCCACGCGCTGCTCATCGACGACTTCGTGGTGAAGATGTTCGACGCGAACATCCACCGCGCCGTCGAGGACGAGCCCGGCATGCCCTCGTACGATCGCCGCTGGGTGCGCTGCCGCCGCCCGCTCGTGGTGGTGGGCGGTGAGCTGACGCTGGAGATGCTCGACCTCGTCTACACCCCGGAGGTGAAGTACTACGAGGCGCCGTTCCAGATGAAGGCGACCAACGGCATGCTCCTCATCGACGACTTCGGCCGGCAGAAGGTGTCCCCCAAGGACCTGCTCAACCGGTGGATCGTCCCGCTGGAGAGCGACGTGGACATGCTCACGCTCCACACCGGCAAGAAGATCCAGGTGCCCTTCGACGTGTTCGCGGCCTTCTCCACCAACCTGGACCCCAGCGCCCTCGTGGATGACGCGTTCCTGCGCCGCGTCCGCTACAAGCTGGAGGTGCAGCGCCCGGACGAGGAGCAGTTCCATGAGATCTTCCAGGTGATGTGCAAGAAGCGCGGCGTGCCGTACGACGCGCGCGCCGTCGACTACCTCATCGACGAGCACTACCGCCCGGCCCACCGGCCCTTCGCCGCGTGTCAGCCGCGCGACCTGTTGGATCAGGTCATCGACATGGCGAACTACCAGGGCACCACGCCGCGCCTGGATCCGGCGCTGCTCGACGCCGCCGTGCGCAGCTACTTCGTGCGCTTCGACAAGCCCGAGCCGTCCGCGCCGACCTCCGCGTCGGCGCGCTGAAGCGGCTGGGGGCCGTCCCCCGCGAACGGCCCCCACGGCGACGGCTGGAGCCACATGCGCACCGTCTCCACGGGCACGTTGGCCAGCACGTCGACGATGGACAGCCCCGTGACGAAACGCCCTTCGCGTCCCTGGGCGTAGTCCGGATGCCGGAAGCGCTGCCACAACAGGCGCACGTCCACCGCGCGGAAGCGCTCCGGCTTCAGGTACACCGTGGAGCCCGTCCCCGAGTAGTAGGTGTGAGCCCCCATCTGGAGGCAGTACTCCACCAGCCGCTGCGTCTTGTCCTCGCCCCGGCGCTCCAGCGTGGAGGAGCACACCATGTTCGGCGCGAGGCCCAGCGGTGCGTGGAAGAGCGCCATGCTGGAGAGCAGCACGCGCAGGAGCGAGCCCGGGCCGGACTCGCGCGCCGCGGCGTCGTAGAAGGGCTCCAACAGGGGGAGCACCTGCGCGCGGAAGTGGGGCCGGCCTCCGTAGAGCGTCACCAGCGCCTGGAGGTGCTTGCGCGCCCACGGCTGGCTCGCGTCCACCGCCAGGTCGCGGATCCGCGTGTCGCGGTGCGGATCCTCCAAGGGGATGGACAGCCACTGGAAGCCGGGCTCCGTGGGCGGTGGCGTGGGCACTCCAGCGGGCAGGGCGACGCGGGTGCGGCGCTGCCAGCCGCGCCGGAGCCACTGCACGTCGTCCAGCACCACCAGCGTCCCGGCGCGCGCGACCTGCTCGTAGAAGTCCACCCACGGCAGGTAGTGGGGCTGCTCCGCGACGAGGACTCCAGGGTGGCCGGACACGCCTGGGATGATAGGGCCTTTCAGCCGCCGCGCACCGGGTGGCGGAACACCGGCGGGAACACGCGCGGGGCCTTCTTCTTGCGCACGCAGGTGGTGTCCGCGCTCATGTAGCAGGCGGAGAACGCGCGCCGCCGCTGCCCGGGCCGGCCGCGTCCCGAGCGGTGCCACACGTGGTTGTGGACGAGCAGCGCCTCCCCGGCCCGCACGGGCAGGGGCACCACGCGCGCCTCCACGTCCGCCGCCGCCACGCGGTCTGGTGGAATCACGCCGCCGAGCGCCGTCACCAGCCCCTCGCGGTGGCTGCCGGGGATCACCTCCAGGCAGCCGCCGCCCTCCGGTGCGTCGTCCAGCGCGGTCCAGATCTGGAGGTCAGGCTCCCGCGTGAGGCCCCACAGCTTCCCGCCGTCCTGGTGGAAGGGCAGGTTGCTGCCGCCCGCCGGGCCCTTGTGGAAGAGGATGGCGCGGTACAGGACGATGTCGCCGGGGATGCGCGCGCGGGCGATCCGCTCGAACAGCGGGTTCTCCACCCATGCGAGGAAGCGCGGGTCCTTCTCCAGCTTCTCCAGCTTGCGGTACTCCAGGGACGGCCCCTGCCAGCCCAACCCCAGGGGTGCGTCCTCGTAGCGCCCGGAGGCGGCGTCCGGCTGGAAGAACAACCCCGGGTACACCACACGGCCGAGCATCAGGTCGTCCGCCCGCTCACGCAGGGACTCCACGCCCGCGTCATCCAGCACGCGACCCAGGCGTGCGAAACCCTGCGCCTCGTAGTGGGCGAGCACCGCCCCCACGTCCAACCCTTCGGCCTCCACACTCAGCATCCACGCCAAGATCGCCCGGCGTGGCGCGGGCGTCAAAGCCCTCGTGCGGAGAGGGCGGGGCGGGCATCCCACCGGGAGGGGTCGGGAACCCTTGCACCCGAACCTGCCCGGTCGCATGGTGGACGGTGGATGCCCTATCGCCGCGACACGCTCCTCGTCTCCGCCCCGGATGGCACCCGGGTGGCGGTCCACACCCACAGCGCGGGCCTGCCGGAGGCCGCACGGGACGCGGCGCTCGCGGCTCGGCCGACGGTGCTGCTGACCAACGGCATCGGCACGTCGGAGAACTTCTGGCGTCACATCGTCGCCGACCTGGAGCAGGACCACCGGGTGGTGCACTGGGACTACCGAGGCCACGGCGGGAGCGACGATTCGAGCGGCGGGGACTACCGCGTGCCGGTGCACGTGGACGACCTGGAGCGGGTCACCGAAGCGGCGATGGCGCGCGGGGATGGCCGGCCGCCGCACCACATCGCCTTCTCCATGGGCGTGCGCATCCTGCTGGAGCTGTACCGCCGACGCCCGGAGCTGGTGCCGTCCATGACGCTCATCGCGGGGACGGCCGGGGTGCCGTGGTCAGGGGACTCGCGCTGGGGCTCCCGGGTCGCGCTGTCCGCGGCGCGTCAGGCCCTGCGCGCCGGCACGCCGTGGGTGCCCGTGGTGGCGCCCGCGGTGAAGGCCGTCATCGCCAGCCGCTTCGCGGATCCGCTGGCCCGGGCCGTGGGAGCGCTGCGCGCAAGGGCGCCGCGCGAGGACATCGCCGAGTTCCTGATCGCGCTCCACCGGATGAGTCCCCAGGCCTATTGGCGCACGCTGCGAGGCCTCACGGAGGGCCACGCCTGGGATGTCCTCCCGTCCGTGCGCGTGCCCGTGCAGATCATCGCCGCGAGAGACGACCTCCTCGTGCCCCTGTCGGAGGTGCAGCGGCTGCACCGCGCATTGCCCCAGGCCGACTGGCTCCAGGTGGACGACGCGGGCCACGCGGGCCTGTTGGAGGCGGGCACGGAGATCGCCCAGGCTGTTCGGGGCTTCCTGGATGCTCACGATCTGGAGGCTTCGGCATCCCCGCAACCGCCTGTCATCTCGAGCTGAAACAGCGTCGCTGGAGCCCCTCCCCCCAGGTTGTCAGGTTTTAAGAAACCGGTGGCTCAGGAGCCGCGTAACAGCACGGCCAAAAGTGACCGGACGGGTTTGCGTCGCCCTGTAATTTTGTGGTTTGCAGGAGGCTCAGTACTCAACACGGAGTCTCCATGTCCTGGTCTTCCCGGCACTTGCTGGTCCCATTGTCAGCGGTGCTGTTGGTGTTGTCGGCGTGCGGTGGTGATGACGCGAAGGATCCTGTCTGCGGCAACGGCATCGTCGAGACTGGCGAAGCCTGCGACGACGGCAACCGCGTCGACAACGATCGCTGCAACAACCGCTGTCAGGTCAACACCCCGGCGACCGACGCGGGCACGGATGCCGGCACCGACGCGGGCACCGAGACCGACGCAGGCACGGATGCCGGGACGGAGACCGACGCAGGCACGGACGCTGGGACGGAGACCGACGCGGGCACGGACGCCGGCACTACCGACGCGGGCACGGACGCCGGCACGATCGACGCGGGCACGGACGCTGGGACGATCGACGCGGGCACGGACGCTGGGACGGAGACCGACGCGGGCACGGACGCCGGCACGATCGACGCGGGCACGGACGCCGGCACGATCGACGCGGGCACGGATGCCGGCACGATCGACGCGGGCACGGATGCCGGCACGGAGACGGATGCTGGCACGATCGACGCTGGCACGGACGCCGGCACGATCGACGCGGGCACGGATGCCGGCACTACCGACGCGGGCACGGACGCCGGCACGGAGACGGATGCCGGCACGATCGACGCGGGCACGGACGCCGGCACGGTCGACGCGGGCACGGATGCCGGCACCAGCACCGCGACGCTCAGCGCGCTGGAGCCTGCCGCGGTGTTCGCGCGTTCGGGCACCACGGGTGAGACGATTCCGGAGCCGCTGGAGGTGACGCTGAGCACCGACGCCACCACGGACGTGGTGGTGCAGGTGACGTCGTCCAGCGCCTCGGTGGTCGTGGCCAACGGCGGCCAGGTGACGGTGCATGCGGGTTCGCGCACCGCGCCGGTGGTCGTGACGGCGGACGCGGCGGCGGGTTCGGCCAAGGCGACGCTGACGGCCACGCTGGGCGCGGACACGCGCCAGGCCACGGTGCGCGTGCTCGGCGCGACCGAGGTGGCCTCGCTGGCGTTCCTGTCGCCGGAGACGGTGGCGGTGTCCTCCGGCCAGACGGCGCTGGTCACCGTGACGCTCGACGTGCCGCCCGCGGCGGACACGGCCGTGGCGCTCTCGACGACGGGCAGCGTGGGCTCCGTGCCGGCCACCGTGACGGTGCCGGCCAACCAGATCTCCGCGAAGTTCACCTTCACCGGTGCGTCGGCAGCCGCGACGGGCACCATCGTGGCCACGCTCAACGGCCAGTCCGTGTCCGCTCAGGCGAAGGTCACCTCCGCCCCCACGACGAACCACATCGTCATCAGCGAGTTCGCCGCCGCGGGCCCCGCCGGCGCGAACGACGAGTTCATCGAACTCTACAACCCGACGAATGCGGACGTGAACATCGCGGGCTGGAAGCTCCAGTACAAGAGCGCGACGGGCGCGACCTACAACACCGCCGCATTCACGTTCCCCACGGGCGCGACGATCGCCGCTCACGGCTTCTACCTGGTGACGGGCAGCACCTACTCCAGCGGTAGCACGGCCGCGAGTGACGCGTCCGCCGGCACCACCATCCAGCTGTCCGGCACCGCGGGCCACATCCGCCTGGGCAAGCCCAGCATCGGCACTGGCTTGACGGATGCCAACGCCGTGGACTGGGTGGGCTACGGCTCGACGGCCGACTCCGCGGAAGGCAAGAGCCCCGTCACCGGGACCCCGGCCGCCGCCGGCAGCTACGAGCGCAAGGCCAAGGTCACCTCGTCGGCCGCCACCATGGAGAGCGGCGTCGACAAGGACGCCGGCAATGGCTACGACTCGGACGTGAACAGCGCGGACTTCATCATCCGCAGCACGCGTGGCCCGCAGAACAAGGCCAGCCCGCTCGAGACGCCGTGACGCACTGAGCAGTGAAGTGACCGGCCCCCATCGTCCATCCAGGGACGGTGGGGGCTGGAAATACCCGCGCGCTTTCGCCATAAGCGGGGGCGTGCGAGTCGTCTCCTGGAACGTCAACGGTCTGCGCTCCATCCACCGCAAGGGCTTCCTCCCGTGGCTCTCCAAGGCCCGGGCGGACATCGTGGGGCTGCAGGAGGTGCGTGCCCGCGTGGAGCAGCTGCCCGCGGAGGTACGCGCGCCCCGCCGTTGGAAGACCCACTTCGTGGCCGCCGAGCGCCCGGGCTACAGCGGCGTGGGGCTCTACAGCCGGCACGAGCCGGAGGACCTCACCACCAGCCTGGACGCGCCGGAGGTGGATGCGGAGGGCCGCCTCCAGTTCGCCCGCTTCGGCAAGCTCACCGTGGTCAACGGCTACTTCCCCAATGGCAACGGGAAGGACCGGGACTTGAGTCGCATCCCCTTCAAGCTGGACTTCTACCGGCGGCTCTTCGCGCGGCTGGAGAAGGCCCTGCGCGACAACCAGCGCGTGCTGGTGATGGGCGACTTCAACACCGCGCACCGCGACATCGACCTGGCACGCCCGCGAGAGAACCGCGAGACGAGCGGCTTCCGTCCGGAGGAGCGCGAGGAGTTCGACCGGTGGCTCCGTGCCGGCTGGGTGGACACCTTCCGCCACTTCAACCCCGCGGGCGGCCACTACTCGTGGTGGAGCCAGCGCGCGGGCGTGCGTGAGAAGAACATCGGCTGGCGCATCGACTACGTGCTGGCGACGCCGGCGGCGCTCGGCTTCGTGCGCAAGGCCTCCGTGCATCCCGACGTCCATGGATCCGATCACTGCCCGGTGAGCGTGGACCTGGACCCCGAGGTCCTCTCCTGAACCCCCTCATCCCCAAGGGACACCCCCAATGAACGCACTGCTCTCCATCTGGACCTGGGTCGAGGTGGGCCTGGTGGCCCTGGTGGGCTTCTTCGTCCAGCTCTTCCTGCTGATCTTCACGGGCCTCTTCGACAAGCGGCGCTACGTGGTCGGCCGGTGCTTCCGGCTGGTGGGCGTCACCGCCGCGAAGCTCACGCCCTACTGGCGCTTCGGCGTGCACGGGAAGCTGCCGGAGCGCGTGGCCCCCAACACGGTGGTGGTGAGCAACCACGAATCCAACGCGGATCCCTTCCTCATCTCCCACCTACCGTGGGAGATGAAGTGGCTGGGCAAGAAGAGCCTCTTCAAGGTCCCGGTGGTGGGCTGGATGATGAGCATCGCGGGCGACATCCCGGTGGAGCGCGGCGACCGCGACTCGGCCACGGGCGCCATGGCGCGCTGCAAGGAATGGATGCTCAAGGGGATGCCGGTGATGATCTTCCCGGAGGGCACGCGCTCCAAGACGGACGAACTGCTGCCCTTCAAGGACGGCGCCTTCCGGCTCGCCATCGAGATGCAGGCGGATGTGCTGCCGCTGGCGGTGAGCGGGACGCGGCTCGCGCTGCCCAAGCACTCGTGGCGCTTCGCGACGTCGCGAGGGCTGGTGACGGTGGGCACGCCCATCTCCACGAAGGGGATGACCCTGGACGACGTGGAGACGTTGAAGACCCAGGCGCGCGCCCAGATTGAAGCCCTGCGCGCATCGCTCAAGCCGCTGACGGGCGGTACGGCACTCGCGCCAGCGACGGACACCCACGCGGGCCCGTGAGCGGCCGGAGGGGCAGGGGCATGCCGTTCAGTACCGGTCGTTCCCCAGATTGTTGCTCCCTCTCGGATTGGCTGGATTAAAGGTGGGATCAGGACCGTCTCCCACGGCCCTGACCCGGCGCACGGCGCCGAGGAAGGAAGCGCGAGATGACCCCGGGAGGTCCACGTGAGGCGGAGCGGGTGTCCACGGGCATCCCTGGCCTGGACACCGTGCTCTGCGGTGGCCTGCGCAAGGGCCGGATGTACATGGTCCTGGGGCTGCCGGGGGCAGGGAAGACCATCCTGGCCAACCAGATCTGCTTCCATCAGGCGGCCCAGGGCCACCGCGTCCTCTACCTGACGCTGCTGGCGGAGTCGCACACGGAGCTGGTGAGCAACCTCCAGACGCTGTCGTTCTTCGACCCGGCCTTCGTGCCCGAGAAGATCAGCTACCTCAGCGCCTTCACCATCCTGGAGCAGGGGGGACTGGAGGCGCTGGCGGACCTCGTGCGCAAGGAGATCAAGTCGCACAAGGCGTCCCTGCTGGTGCTCGACGGCTTGCTGGCCGCCGAGGAGCTGGCCCCATCGCGCCAGGCGCTCAAGAAGTTCATCCATGGCCTCCAGGTCGTGACGGGGCTCATCGGGTGCACGACGGTGGTGCTGACCACTGGGGGCGACAAGGGGCTGCGCGCCGAGCACACGATGGTGGACGGCCTGTTGCTGCTGCGGCAGCGCTCCTTCGGGGTGCGCACGCTGCGCGAGCTGAGCGTCCGCAAGTTCCGGGGCAGCGCCTACAAGCTGGGGCAGCACGGCTTTGAGATCACCGGCGACGGGCTGACGGTCTACCCCCGCCTCGAGTCCATGGTGGACGGGAACCTGGTGCCCGGCGCGGCGAAGCGCGAGCGCGACGCCTTCGGGGTGGCGGGCCTGGACGCGATGCTGCACGGTGGCGTGCCGGCGGGCTCCACCACCATCCTCCTGGGGCCTCCTGGAAGCGGAAAGACGCTGTTGGGCCTGAGCTTCCTGGCGGACGGAGCGCGGCGGGGCGAGCGCGGCCATTACTTCGCGTTCTACGACGCGCCGGAGCGGATGCTGGCCCAGGCGGCCGGGGTGGGCCTTCACCTGCAGCCCCTGATGGAGCGGGGGGACCTGGAGGTGAGCTTCCGGCCGCCCACGGAGAACATCCTCGACAAGCTGGGCACCGAGCTGCTCACCACCATCCGGAGCGGGCGGGTGCGCCGCATCTTCCTGGATGGGTATGAGGCGCTTCGCCGTGCCTCGACCCGGAACGCGCGGGTGGCGCGGTTCCTGGCGGCGCTCGTCAACGAGTGCCGGGTGCGCGAGGTGACGCTCGTCTACAGCGCGGAGGCCACCGCGGCCTTCGGGCCGGAGGTGCGGTTCCCCCTCAAGGGCATCTCCATGGTGGCGGAGAACATCCTGTTCTTGCGCATGGTGGAGCTGCACTCCGGGCTGCGGCGCTTCATCGCGGCGCTGAAGGTCCGCAACAGCGGCTACGACCCGGCTCTGCGCGAGCTGGAGATCACCTCCAAGGGCATCAAGGTGGGGCAGCCGTTCGAGGAGGGGCAGATGCTGATGACGGGTCTGGCGCGCACGCCGGAGCCGGCCCCGCTGCCGAAGCCACGGCGCAAGCCACGCAAGGACACGCCTTCGGCCAAGGCCACCCCGTCGAAGCCGCGCCGGAACGTCCGCAAGCGCCGAGGGACGTAATCATGGGGCCCGTCCTCATCGTCGACGACGAGTTCGGCATCGTGGAGGCCGTCCGGGACCTCCTGTCCGACGAGGGCTACCCCACCGCCACCGCGCTCAACGGCCGCGAGGCGCTGGAGCGGATGGCGCGCGAGCGCCCGTCGATGGTGTTGCTCGACTACATGATGCCGATGCTCAACGGGCCGGGCGTGCTGGATGCGATGTTGAAGGATCCAAGCCTGCGCGACGTGCCAGTGGTGATGATGAGCGCCAGTCCACCGGAGTTCTGGCAGCACCTGCCGTGCGCCGGCTTCCTGCCCAAGCCCTTCGACATCGACCAACTGCTCGCCGTGGTCCATCGCATCGTCGGTGCTGGACCGCGAGCTCCGTAGCCCCCTCGGTTCGGCAGGTCCTGGTTTGATGCGCCAAACCCGGACATGGGCGGGTTGGCAATGGTGACCAAGCGAATGAGACGATTCCCTCGACCCTCAGGGAATGGGCGGTCCTTCTTGCTTTCATGGGCGCCATTGCGGCTGTGTTTGCATTCATCGCGAGCGGTGGGGTTTTCGAGGGGGTTGTTGTTTTCTGGTATGCATGGGGTGTCCATGTCGCTCTTCTCGTAGCCTATCTGGCTCGACGCGCCCTGCTTCTGCGTCAAGGGCGGGCGGGCATCAACGTGACGATGGACAGTCTCATTTTTGAAGGGATTCAGATTTCTGGATTCACCATGGCCCTGTTGTTGTTTTTCAAGCTCTGAAGGGCCGTGGCGTAGCGTAGGAGGCTTGCTTCCGCCGTCCCGTCACTCGCTACGAGGTGAAAGTGGAGAACTTCCTGCAGTCCTGAGAAGTCCGTGCGATGTTCCGAGAGTCGCGGCCCGTCAGGCAACGCAAGGAGGCTCTCCGTTGACATTGCGTTACGCCCCATTCGCCATCAAGCAGCACGCGGAGGGCCTCAACCGGCAAGCCTCCTTGAGCGTATTGCTGTATGGATTCCTCGGCTTCCTCGTCGGCGCTTGGGGCGGCGGAGCAATCGGCGGCACCGAAACGGATGTTGGACTGGCTATCATCTGGCTGGGGGGCATCGTCGGGATGCTTATCGGTGGAAGCATCGGCAGACGTCGCGCCATGACACTGGAACTCCAGGCCAAGACTGTGCGTCCTCGCGTGGACCACCTGCGCTGAGACAGGCCCCTTCAAGTCATCGTCTCACTCCAGCTTCGAGGCCTGGACCCCGCGCATGCTGGCGCGGTGCGGTCGGCCTGTCGCAGTCCGTTTCCCCTCCATCTCCATCCCCAACATCTTCCGACCGCCAGACTGCAAAACGGCGCACTGCATCAACGGATTGACACGGAGGAGTGCCCGGTCACGCCCTTGCAAACGGGTCAAGGGGGCTGGTATTTCTTCGTCAATCGAACGAACTCGCATGTGTTCGTGATGGGCGGGGACGCAGGACAGCTCCAGACAGCAGGGGCTCCGTCGGCGGGAGACGCAGACTCTCCTCTGGCGGACGGTGGCGCGGGTGACGCATTGCGACATGCGAGCGGCGACTTCCAGTGGCTTTTGATTTCTTCGACGTAAGAACGAAGTCATTCAGCAAGACAACCAGGAGTGATCGCATGCATCGCAACAAGCGTTTCGCGTGGACGTGGGCGGCCGCCGGACTTTTCGCGGTCGCGGGGCTCATTGGCGCATGTGATCCCGAGGACGAGACGCCGGCCCCCAGCCCCCAGTCCGACGCCGGGACCAAGACGGATGCGGGCTCCGACGCCGGTGGCACCACCGACGCCGGCGGCAACACCGACGCGGGCTCCGACGCCGGCAACAATACCGACGCGGGCTCCGACGCTGGCACGCAGACCGATGCGGGCACCCCCGACGCCGGCCCACAGACGGGGCTCCCACTCGCGGTGGATGGCACGTGGGCGGCCAGCGGCTACATGGGAGCGGGCGGGCAGCCGAACGGCCTGGTGGACGAGCCCATCTGCGCAACGCCCCGTCCGGGCGCGGGCCTGGGCAACTGCCACAAGTTCACCGCGACCCAGAAGGGGGACTTCGCCTGGGCGGGCGTGTTCTGGCAGTTCCCCGAAGGCGCCTGGGCGGATGACCCGCGTCCGGGCTTCCTCGTGCCGGACGGCGCGAAGTCCGTGACCTTCTATGCCTGGAGCGAGGCGGGCGGCGAGACCGTCGACTTCTTCGTGGGATACGAGACGAAGGACGGCTTCACGAAGAAGATCACCGCCACGCTGACCAACCAACCCAAGCAGTACACGCTGGACATCAGCAGGGTCCGCTACACGGAGGTTGGGGCGGGCTTCGGATGGTCGGCGGGTGGACTGGACGTCAAGCCCCTCGTGTTGTT
The DNA here is from genome assembly GCF_007352635.1 of Corallococcus sp. Z5C101001. Lineage (NCBI taxonomy): Bacteria > Pseudomonadati > Myxococcota > Myxococcia > Myxococcales > Myxococcaceae > Corallococcus > Corallococcus sp. Z5C101001. The sequence continues at coordinate 444,350 of NZ_VKLU01000009.1, read as the reverse complement.
CATCGACGACATCCAGTGGCATTGATTTCTCACTGGAGCGCTAGGCGCTCCAACTACGGAACGTGAGCGGACGATGAGAGCGGGAACGGCGGTGTTGACGGTCGATGCGGCGGGCATGCGCGCGCAGAACAGCGGCCTGTTGCTGAACATGATCTGGCGCGAGCGTCAGATCTCCCGGGCGGAGATCGCCCGGCGCACGGAGCTCAGCCCGTCGACCGTCTCCGCCATCGTCGCGGACCTGGAGCAGGCGGGCCTGGTGCGCAGCATCGGCGCCGGGGTCTCCCGCGGGGGCCGCCGTCCCACCCTCATCGGCTTCTGCGACGAGGCCTTCAGCCTGGTGGGCGTCGAACTGGGCGCCACCCACGTCACCGTCGTCCTCACCGACCTCCGCGGCCGCGTGCGCACGCAGAGCAAGGCGAGCCACGCGGTCCGCGGCGATCCGGAAGGGTCGCTCCAGAAGGCCCGGGAGCTCATCCAGCAGTGCCTGGACGCCGAGCGCGTCCCGCGCCGCTCCGTGGTCGGCATGGGGGTGGCCGTGCCCAGCCCCGTGCACCCAGCCGCCCCCGGGAAGATGTCCCCCCTCATCCTGCCCGCCTGGAAGAACGTGGACGTGCGGGAGTGGTTCGAGACCGCCTTCGACATGCCGGTGTTCGTGGACAACGACGCGAACCTCGGCGCCCTGGCGGAGTGCTTCTGGGGCGCGGGCGCCGGGGGCGAGGACCTCACGTACATCAAGCTGGCCACCGGTATCGGCGCCGGCCACATCATCCACGGCGACGTCTACCGGGGCGCCGGAGGCACGGCCGGTGAGATCGGCCACATCGCGGTGGACTCCAACGGGCCGCTCTGCGTGTGCGGCCTCAGGGGCTGCCTCGTCACCCTCATCGGCTCCACCGCGCTCACCGAACGCGCGCGCGAGCTGATGGGCACGCGGGGCCGCAAGGGCCCCACGGTGCGCGACCTGGTGGACGGCGCCCGCGCGGGCGATGCCGCCGCGAAGCAGATCATCGACGGCATGGGCGCCTACCTGGGCATCGCCGTGGGGGGCCTGCTCAACCTGCTCAACCCAGCCATCGTCGTCCTGGGCGGAGAGATCTCCTCCGTGGGCGAGATGCTGCTCGACCCCTTGCGCGCGTCGGTGCGGCAGCGCGCGCTGTCGGTGTCCATGGCGGAGACGCGCATCGTCACGTCGGCCCTGGGAGAACGCGCCATCGCCGTGGGCGCGGCCACCCTGGTGCTCCAGGCGGCCCTGCGCGACCGCACCCTCTTTCCCACGCAGAACGTCGGGAGGACCGCATGACATCGCGTCGGTTCGTCTTCGCCCTGGCCCTCTCGGGCCTGGGACTGGGGTCGTGTGACCCGGCTGCGGGTCTGGATAATAAGCAAAACGAGGAACCGAAGCCCATCGCGGAGCAGCCGGGCACGGGCTGGGAGCTCGTCTGGCAGGACGAGTTCGACGGTCCCGCGGGCACGCTGCCCTCGAAGGAGCGCTGGGGCGCGGAGGTGGGCGGGGACGGGTGGGGCAACGGCCAGTACGAATACAACACCGCGCGGGCGGAGAACGCGTCCCTGGACGGCGAGGGCCACCTGGCCATCACCGCGCGGCGTGAGCGCTACGGCAACAACGACTACACGTCCGCGCGGCTGTCGACGAAGGGCCGCTACGAGAAGGCCTACGGCCGCATCGAGGCGCGCATCCAGCTGCCCACCGGCCGAGGCATCTGGCCGGCGTTCTGGATGCTGGGCGCGAACGTCAACACCGTTCCGTGGCCCGCGTGCGGCGAGATCGACATCATGGAGCACCGGGGGCAGATCCCCTCCATCATCCGCAGCTCGCTGCACGGGCCGGGCTACTCCGGCGGCGCGAACGTAGGCCGGGAGTACGCCGCCTCCGGCCCGCCGCTCGCCGCGGACTTCCACGTCTACGCGGTGGAGTGGGAGCCGGAGCGGATGCGCTTCATCCTGGACGACACCGTCTACTTCGAGGCCACGCCCGACAACCTGCCCGCCGGGAAGAAGTGGGTCTACGACCATCCGTTCTTCATCATCCTCAACGTCGCGGTGGGCGGCTCGTTCGTGGGGCCGCCGGACTCCAAGACGGTGTTCCCGCAGACGATGAAGGTGGACTACGTCCGCGTCTACGAGAGGGCGGCGCAGTGAGGTTCGCCCGCGCGCTCTTGCCGCTCGTGCTGCTGGTGGCGTGCTCCTCGGAGCCGCGGCCCCGGCCGCCGGGCGTGCTCTTCGTCTCCGTGGAGCAGCAGAGCGCGTGGGTGCGCAACTTCAACCCGCTGTTCGCGGGCGCCGGTGCGCGCTGGCCCACGCGCGCGGGCGTGTATGAGTGCATGGAGATCTTCAGCTCCGCGCAGGCCCGGTGGGTGCCGTGGCTGGCCACGGGCCATGCATGGTCGGAGGATCAGCGCACGCTGCGCTTCACCCTGCGCGACGGGGTCCTCTGGTCCGACGGCAAGCCCTTCAGCGCCGACGACGTCGTCTTCACCTTCGGCCTGCTGAAGCAGCACCCGGCGCTGGACGCGGGCGGCGTGTGGCGCTTCCTCGCCGACGTGAAGGCGGAAGGCCGGGACACCGTCGTGTTCTCCTTCTCGCGTGTGTACCTGCCGGGGTTCAGCGACCTGGCGCACCAGATCGTCGTGCCCCGGCACATCTGGAAGGACGTCGCGGATCCGGTGACGTTCACCAATCCAGAGCCGGTGGCCACCGGGCCCTTCACCCAGGTGACACTGTTCCGCAATCAGGTCTACGAGCTGGGCCGCAACCCGCACTACTGGATGCCCGGCAAGCCCAAGGTGTCCGCGCTGCGCTTCCTGGCGTTCCCCACCAACGACCAGGCCAACATGGCGCTCGTGGAGGGGGAGGTGGACTGGGCGGGCAACTTCGTGCCGGCGGTGGACCGCACCTTCGTGTCGCGCGACCCCGCGCACCACGCCCGGTGGTTCCCGCTCTACGGCAGCACGGTCTTCCTCTATCCCAACACCACGCGGCCCCCGCTGGACGACGTGCGCGTGCGCAAGGCGCTGAGCATGGCGCTGGACCGCGACCAGCTGGTGGAGGTGGCCATGTATGGCTACACGCGCCCCGCGGACGCCACCGCCCTCAATGACGCGTACTCCGGCTGGAAGGATCCGGAGGTCGCGAAGGACGCGTGGACCCACTACGACCTGGACGCGGCGAACAAGCTCCTGGACGAGGCGGGCCTGACGCGCGGCCCGGATGGTCTCCGCCGCCTCAAGGAGGGACAGCCCTTCGCGCTGGACCTGGAGGTGGTGAGCGGGTGGTCGGACTGGGTGCGGGCGGGGCAGGTGGTGGGCCGCGACCTGCGCAAGCTGGGCATCTCCGTGCAGCTCAAGACGTACGAGTTCGGCACCTGGTTCACGCGCCTCCAGAAAGGCGAGTTCCAGATGGCCATCTCCTGGTCGCTGGATGGGCCCACGCCGTACAACTTCTACAAGTGGCTGCTGTCACCGCGCACCGTCCGGCCGGTGGGCGAGGTGGCGGCGGCCAACTGGCACCGCATGGGGGACGCGCAAGCGGATGAGCTGCTCGTGCGCTTCGAGCGCGCCGGCACGCCGGAGGAGCAGCACGCGCTGATGTCCCAGGTGCAGCAGCGCTTCTCCGCCACGGCGCCCGCCATCCCGCTGTTCCCCAACCCCTCCTGGGGCGAGTCCAACAGCCTGCGCTTCACGGGCTTCCCGACCGAACAGAACCCCTACGCGCGGCTCGCGCCACACGCGGAGCCCGACAGCCTGCTGGTGCTGACGGAGCTGTCCCCCAGGGAGCGCTAACGAACATGGGCCGCTACATCCTCCGGCGACTGGGCTTCTACCTCATCGCCGCGTGGGCCTCGCTCACGCTCAACTTCGTGATCCCGCGCCTGGCGCCCGGCGATCCGGCCGCGGCGATGTTCGCGCGCTTCGAGGGAAAGGTGCAGCCGGAGGCCATGGGCGCGCTGAAGGCCGCCTTCGGCTTCACCGATGCTCCGCTCCACGCCCAGTACCTCACCTACCTGAAGCACCTGGCGCAGGGTGACCTGGGCATGTCGTACGCGTACTTCCCCTCGCGCGTGACGGAGGTCATCGGCACCGGCCTGATGTGGACGGTGGGCCTCGCTGGCGTGGCGGTCATCATCAGCTTCGTGGTGGGGTCCTTCCTGGGCGTGCTCGCCGCGTGGAACCGGGGAGGGTGGCTGGACTCGGGGCTCGCTCCCGCGCTCTCGTTCCTGGGGGCCTTTCCGTACTTCTGGCTGGCGATGCTGGCGCTCTACCTCTTCGGCTTCGTGCTGGGGTGGTTCCCGCTGCGCCACGCGTACGGGCACGACATGGAGCCGGGGCTTTCGTTCGCGTTCGCCGCGGACGTGGCCCGCCACGCGGTGCTGCCCGCGTCCTCCATCGTCGTGGCCACGCTGGGCGGATGGATGCTGGGCATGCGCAACACCATGGTCGCCACGCTGGGCACGGACTCCATCCGGCTGGCGCACGCGCGGGGCCTGCCGCCCCGGCAGGTGATGCTGCGCTACGCCGCGCGCAACGCGCTGCTGCCCAACATCACCAGCTTCGGCATGGCGGTGGGCTTCGTGCTCTCCGGCTCGCTGCTCACGGAGATGGTCTTCTCCTATCCGGGCACGGGCTACCTGCTCATCCTCGCCGTGCGCAACCAGGACTACCCGCTGATGCAGGGGCTGTTCCTGGCCATCACCCTGGCGGTGCTCGCGGCGAACTTCGCCGTGGACCTCATCTGCCTCTGGTTGGATCCGAGGACCCGCGCCCATGCGTGACTCCCTGCGAAGGCTGCTCCGCCATCGGAAGGCGGCCGTGGGCGGCGGCCTCCTGTTGTGCTTCCTCCTGCTCGCGGTGGTGGGGCCCTTCTTCGTGATGGACCCGTCCGAGCTCGTCGGCCGTCCCCACCAGCCGCCGTCCGCGGCGCACTGGTTCGGCACCACGGGGCAGGGCCAGGACGTGCTCGCCCAGACGGTGGTGGGCGCCCGGCGGACGCTGGCGGTGGGCTTCGCGGTGGGCGCGCTCGTCACGCTGGTGGGCGCGCTCGTGGGTGTCACCGCGGGCTACCTGGGCCGCCGCGTGGACGACGTGCTGTCGCTCGCCACCAACGTGTTCCTGGTCATCCCCGGCATGCCGCTGGCCATCGTGCTGGGGGCCTACCTGCCCTCCGGCCCCTTGCGCATGGTGGCGGTGCTGACGGTGGCCGGCTGGGCGTGGAACGCGCGCGTGTTCCGCGCGGAGTCGCTGTCCCTGCGCGGGCGCGACTTCGTGTCCGCGGCGGTGGTGACGGGGGAGAGCCATTCGCGCATCGTGTCGCGGGAGCTGCTGCCCAACATGGCGTCCATCCTGGGCGCGTCCTTCATCGGCAACACGCTCTACGCGGTGGGCGCCCAGGTGGGCCTGGAGTTCCTGGGGCTGGGCGACGTGAGCGAGGTGACGTGGGGCACCAACCTCTACTGGGCCGGCAACGACGCGGCGCTGCTCACGCGGTCGTGGTGGATCTTCGTGCCCACGGGCATGTGCATCGCGCTCGTGGGCTTCTCGCTCACGCTGCTCAGCTCCGCCGTGGACGAGATGACCAACCCCGCGCTTCGCGTGCACAAGCCCGCGCCGCTGCCGCCGGGGACCGTGCTGCCCGTGCACGTGGACCGGCCCTCGCCGGGCGTGCTCCTGAGCGTGCAGGACCTGTGCATCGACTACGCGACGGAGAAGGGCGCCTCCCGCGTCGTGGACACGGTGTCCTTCGACCTGGCCCCCGGCGAGGTCTTCGGTCTGGCGGGCGAGTCCGGCAGCGGCAAGTCCACCATCGGCTCCGCGCTGCTGGGCCTGTTGCCTGCCTCCGCGCGCGTCACGCAGGGGCGCATCCTCTTCAACGGCATGGACGTCACCGCCCTGGAGGGCGCGGGGCTGCGGGCCTTCCGCTGGCGCCAGGTGTCCATGGTGTTCCAGAGCGCGATGAGCGCGCTCAACCCGGTGCTCACGCTGGGCGAGCAGTTCCACGACACGCTCGCGGCGCACGGCCGCGTGTCGCGCGCCACGTCCTACGCCCGCGCCCGGGAGCTGCTGGGCATGGTGGGCCTGTCGCCGGACCTGGTGACGGCGTGGCCCCACCAGCTCTCCGGCGGCATGCGGCAGCGCGTGGGCATCGCGCTGGCGCTGGCCCTGGAGCCCCGGCTGATCATCATGGACGAGCCCACCACGGCGCTGGACGTCGTGGTGCAGAAGGAGCTGCTCCAGCGCGTGGTGGAGCTCAAGCAGCGCCTGGGCTTCGCCGTCCTTTTCATCACCCACGACCTGCCGCTCCTGCTCGCGCTGTCGGACCGCGTGGGCGTGCTCCAGGCCGGCAAGCTGGTGGAGGTGGGCACCTCCGCCGCGTTGCGCGCCGGAGCCCACCACCCCTACACGCAGCTGCTGCTGTCGTCGTTCCCGCACCTCGCGGCGGGTGACGCGGCCCCCGCGCCCCAGCCGGCGCCGGCCCCCGAGCTGCCCGTGTCCCGGCCGTCCACGCGCGTCGCCGCCATTCCCGGAGGTCACCGATGAGCGCGCCCCTGCTGGAGGCGGAAGGGCTCACCCGTGGCTTCGTCACGGGCGGCTTCTTCTCCCGCGAGCGCCGGCCCATCATCAAGGGCGTGTCCTTCTCCCTCCAGCCGGGGGAGATCGTCGCGCTGGTGGGCGAGTCCGGCAGTGGCAAGAGCACCCTGGCGCGCCTGCTGGCCCGGCTGGACATGCCCGACGCGGGGCACCTGCGGCTCGCGGGACGCGACGTGCTCACGGACAGCAGCGCGCAGGCGTCGCTCGACTACCGCAAGCGCGTGCAGATGGTGTTCCAGGATCCGTTCGCGTCGCTCAATCCGGTGCACACGGTGGCCTATCACCTGGAGCGGCCGCTCGTGCGTCACGGCCGGGTCCCCAAGTCGGGGCTGCGCACGAAGGTGCTGTCGCTCCTGGAGTCGGTGGGCCTCACGCCGCCGGATCAATTCGCGGGGCGCTACCCGCATGAGCTGTCCGGCGGCCAACGCCAGCGCGTGGCGGTCGCGCGCGCCCTGGCGGTGGAGCCGCAGGTCATCATCGCGGACGAGCCCACGTCCATGCTCGATGTGTCGACGCGCAAGGGCGTGCTGCAGCTCTTGCGGGGCCTGACGCAGGAGCGCGGCATCGGCATCCTGTTCATCACCCACGACCTGGCGAGCGCGCGCCACCTGGCCGACCGCATCCTGGTGCTCTACGCGGGCACCGTGGTGGAGGCGGGCAGGGCGGACGAGGTGCTGCGCCACCCGCGCCACCCCTACACGAAGCTGCTCTTGTCGGCGGTGCCGGACGGAGACGACTTCCTCCAGTCCGCGCTGCCGGTGCGCCCCGCCACGGGCCTGCCACCGCTGACGGGCTGCCCGTTCGCGCCGCGCTGTCCGGTGTCCGAGCCGCGCTGCTCCACCCTCACGCCTCCCGACGTCCTGCCGGCCGCGAACCACCTCGTTCGCTGCCACCTCGAAGTTTCGAAAGGAGTTACCTCCGATGCGTCAGTTTCCTCCTGACTTCCTGTGGGGAGTGGCCACCTCCGCGTATCAGATTGAAGGCGCCACCCGTGTGGATGGCCGGGGTGAGTCCATCTGGGATCGCTTCTCCGCCACCCCTGGGAAGATCCAGGACAAGTCCGACGGCTCGGTGGCCTGTGAGCACTACCGCCGCTGGCCGGAGGACATCGAGCTGATGCGCTGGATGGGGCTGAAGTCCTACCGCTTCTCCATCGCGTGGCCGCGCATCCTCCCGGAGGGGCGGGGACGGGTGAACAGCCTGGGCGTGGACTTCTACTCGCGCCTCGTGGACTCGCTGCTGGGCGCGGGCATCGAGCCCTTCGTCACGCTCTACCACTGGGACCTGCCGCAGGTGCTGGAGGACCAGGGGGGCTGGCCGGCGCGCGCCACCGGTGACGCCTTCGTGGAGTACACGGATGTCATCACCCGCGCGCTGGGCGACCGCGTGAAGCGGTGGATCACCCACAACGAGCCCTGGTGCATCAGCTACCTGGGCTATGGCAACGGCGAGCACGCCCCGGGCCACAAGGACTGGTCGAAGATGCTGGCCGCGGCGCACACGCTGCTGCTGTCTCACGGCCAGTCGGTGAAGGTCATCCGCGCCAACGTGCAGCGCGCGGAGGTGGGCATCACGCTCAACCTCACGCCGGGCGAGCCCGCGTCGCCCAGCCCCGAGGACGCGGACGCATGCCGGGACTTCGACGGCGGCTTCAACCGCTGGTTCCTGGATCCGCTCTACGGGCGGGGCTACCCGAAGGATGTGATCGAGGACCACGTGAAGGCGGGGCGCATCCCGTCCGCGCACCTGGACTTCATCCAGCCCGGGGACCTGGAGACCATCGCCACGCCCACCGACTTCCTGGGCGTGAACTTCTATTCGCGCGCCGTCCTGCGCAGCAACCGCATCCCGGAGGAGCAGAACGCGCCCCGCACGGTGCACGTGCGCCCGGACAAGACGGACATGGACTGGGAGGTGTGCCCGCAAGCCCTCACGCGGCTGCTCACGCACCTGCACACCGAATACGACCCCGGCCCCATCTACATCACGGAGAACGGCTGCGCGTACGCCACCGCCCCCAGCGCGGATGGCCGCGTGCACGACGCCCAGCGCGTGGACTACCTGCGCACGCACCTGGAGGCGTGCAGTGACGCCATCCGCCAGGGCGTGCGGCTGGCGGGCTACTTCGCGTGGTCGCTGCTCGACAACTTCGAATGGGGCTACGGCTACACCAAGCGCTTCGGCCTGGTGTGGGTGGACTACGCGACCCAACAGCGCATCCCGAAGGACAGTGCCCACCTCTATCGCGACGTCGTGGCCCAGAACGGGCTGGACGTGGAGCAGGCCGCTTGAAAAGGCTCTTCCTGACGACGTGTCTGGCGCTCTGCGGCCCCCAGGCGTTGGCCCAGGTGTCCGGGGCCGGTGCTCCGGTCCAGTCGCCGCCCTCCGCGGGCCCCGTGGACGCCGCGGCGCCCGTGCCGGCCCCAGCCGCCCCCGCGCCGGAGCCCGCGGCCCCCAGGGCGCCGCTGATGCCCGCCACCCAGGCGGCCGCACCCTCGAGCGCCCCGCGCACCACGGTGACGCGCGTGTACCACGACGAGCGCGGCTTCAAGCTCCAGGTGGATGGGAAGGACTTCCCCATCCATGGCGTCAACTGGGGCTACACGCCCATTGGCGAGAACTACCGGTACTCGCTGTGGACACAGCCGGAGGACTTCATCAAGCAGGTGCTGGCGAAGGAGATGGGGATGCTCCGCGACGCGGGCATCAACGCCATCCGCCAGTTCGATGACATCCCGCCCGTCTGGGTCGAGTACATCCACCGGAACTACGGCATCTACACGATGCTCAACCCGCTGATGGGACGCTATGGCCACCCGGTGAACGGGGTCATGGTCGTCAACATCGACTACTCGAACCCGGACCACCGCAAGGCCATCCTCGGCGCCCTGGCCGAGAAGGTGGAGGTCTACCGGGACGTGCCCGGCGTCCTGATGTGGCTGCTGGGCAACGAGAACAACTACGGCCTGCACTGGACGTCCTTCGAGATCGAAGCGCTGCCGGGCCATGAGGACGCCGCGCGCGCGGAGTCGCTCTACTCGCTGTATGGCGAGGCGGCCCGCACGGTGAAGAAGCGCGACACGAACCACCCCGTGTCCATCGCCAACGGCGACCTCCAGTACATCGACCTCATCGCCAAGCACTGCCAGGACCTGGACGTGCTGGGCACGAACGTCTACCGCGGCGCCACCGCGCGCGACCTGTTCGCGGAGGTGAAGGCCAAGCTCAACAAGCCGGTGTTCTTCTCCGAGTTCGGCGCGGATGCGTACGACGCCCGCGCGGGCCGCGAGGACCACGTGGCGCAGGCGGAGTACCTGCGCACGCAGTGGGAGCAGATCTACCTGGAGGGCTACGGCCATGGCCTGTCGGGCACCGCCCTGGGTGGCTTCGTGTTCCAGTGGGTGGATGGCTGGTGGAAGATGGGCCAGGAGTCCAACCTGTCCATCCACGACACCACGGCGTCGTGGCCGAACGGGGGCTACACGGCGGACTTCGTCCCCGGCCAGAACAACATGAACGAGGAGTGGTTCGGCATCGCGGCCCTGGGCCCGCCGGACGCGAACGGCATCAGCGGCATCCAGCCGCGCACCGCCTACTACGTCCTCCAGGCCGCCTTCCGTCTGGACCCGTACGCGGCCACCACCACGCCGGACGTCATCCGCGACTACTTCGGGAACATCCGTCCGTCCGCGCTCACCAGCGGCTACACGTCGTCGGTGGCGCTGGCGCGCACGGAGGAGCTGGGCGCGGTGCGGGTGTCCAACCTGCGGCTGCTCCTGGACAGCTCGCTGTCGCGCGGAAGCATCGCGACGGTGCGGCCCAACCAGAGCTCCGCGGACCACACCGAGTCCATCTTCTTCGACCTGGCGCTCCAGCCGTCCAGCGGCGTCTACGGCCGCGCGTCGTTCAACGTCGTGGGCAACGTGGCGCAGAACCGGCTCAACAACCTGTTCTACGAGAACCGCGGCACGCCCTCCACGCCGGGCGCGAACGCGGTCCCCGTGGGCCCTGGCGCCCCCGTGCGCGAACAGTCGCCGCTGGATCGCTTCGCCCTGTACCAGGCGGAGTTCAAGCTGGACCGGACGGACTTCGCGCTCGAGGGTTACTACCGCACCGGCCACTACCACTGGGGCGAGGAGGGCGACTTCTTCGGCCTCTACCGCGAGGCGAACTACGGGCCAAACCTGGACATCTACCACGGCAACGCGCCGTTCGGCGTGGTGTTCAGCGGCAAGCGCGCCATCGAAGGGCTGAAGGTGGCGGTGGGGCCGGAGCTGTACTGGGGGGCCAACCCCTCCGTGGTGGCCAAGTACCGCAACCGCGTGGGGCCGGTGAACGTGACGCTGGTGCACCAGGAGGACCTGGCGCAGGGCGCGTCCTCGTCCACGGCCTCCGTGGTGCGCGAGCGCATCGCGCGCAGGACGGCGCTCAACTTCCAGTACGCCACCGGCAAGATGGTGCTGGACGTGGGCGGCCTCTTCTCCGCGCCCCAGCGCATCGGGGAGACGTTCACGTATACGCGCGCCGCGCCGGACGGCGCCCCCAGCTATCTCAACAGCGGCTACGACGTGCTCCAGGACAAGGTGCAGTTCCTGGACACGCTGGGCGCCAAGGCGCGGCTCACCTACGACATGGGCCCGGTGCGCTGGCTCGCCCAGTCCTCCATCCGCGGCCTCGTGGCGGACAGCGGGCCGGAGCAGGCCAACATCATCACCGGGTGGAGCCTGCGGGAGAGCGGACGCGGCAATCACTACTCCGGCCAGCTGGGCGCGGCGGTGCAGCTGGGGATGCTCCAGGTGTCGCCCAACTTCCTGTACCAGAAGCCCCTCGTCGGGCCGAACCCGACCATCCAGGACGCTTACGATCCAGACACCGGCCGCTACTACGCGGGCGTGCGTCCGCGCAGCGTGCTGTCGGATGCGTTCAGCGTGCTGGACAACCGCGAGACGCTGGGCGGCGAGCTGCTCATCACCTTCGACCCGACGCCCGCCACCTGGTTCTGGTCCTGGGACCGCGACATGCGCGAGGACGCGCCGTTCGCCGCGGGCCTGGACATCGTCTACCGCCACCAGCCCACGTCGCGCGACGCGGGCATCGCCATCCTCGCGGATGGGAGCACCATCGCCTTCGGCAGCGCGCCGGTGCCCCGCGATGAATGGGAGACGTCCCTGCGCCTGGTGGGCAACCCCTCACAGTCCCTGCGACTGTTCGGTACGGCGTTCGTGGGCAGCAACCAGTCCTCCGGCGAGGACAGCCGGCAGGTCCACCGCTTCGGCCTGGATGGCTCCGTGCTCTACGACACGCTGCTGCTCGCGGCCCAGCTGCACTTCAACGACTGGGGACCCTACGACTACCACCGGGTCTTCAACCTCACGTACCCGGTGCAGCTGGGCGGGGATTTGTCCTACGGGTTGAAGAAGCCGGTGCTGGGCGCGGTGTCCACCCGGTTCGGCCTGCGCGGGCTGGTGCGCATGCTCGACGAGTACTCCGAAGGTCTCAACGACCGGGGCCTCACCGAGGGCCTGAAGGGTCGCGAATACGAGGTGGGCGCGTATGCCATCCTTTCTCTCTGAGGGAACACGCATCATGAGGACCGGTTTCCTGCTGACCGCCGCCGTGGCCTCGTTGTCCGGCTGCTACGACGACCCGACCATCCTCTATGGCAAGTCGCTGGACGGACTGACCTTCACCGTCACCGACCCGGCCATGGGCATCTACCCGAACACGTCCGTGCTGGACGACCCGAACAACCCCTTCGCGGGCTCGGGCGTGGGCACGGAGACGAAGTGGAAGATCCAGTCCGGGGCGGATCCGGTGGCGGCCTACTACGCGTGGGCCACGGTGCTGGCGAACGGCCCGTATGGAGAGGCGCAGTACTACACGGCGCTCAACCTGACGGCCATCTACCAGCGGGGCCTGGCGGATCAAGCCAGCCTGCCGAAGGCGCGGGAGATGGCGGTGAAGGCCTTCCAGTCCGTGCTCGACAACTTCCCGGACGCGGTGACGTACGACGCGTCCGGCACGGTGGCCTACGAGCTGGCGACGCCCTCCTACAAGGGCGTCGTCGAGCTGGGCGGCAGCGTCAGCGGCGGCTGGGTGATGGTGAAGACCTCCAGTGGTGCGGACCGGGCGGTGAAGCCATGAAGAAGCCTGCGTGGGGATTGTTGTTGCTGCTCGCTGCCTGCCGCCCGGATCCGGGCCCGGCGGACTACACGGGGCAGGAGCTGCCGGGCAACCCTGACGGAGGCTCGGACCCGGCGGCGGAGCTGCTGCCCGGGCCCGACCCCTACGTCGCGGGGCAGCGCCGGATGATGGTGGGTATCTTCTACGAGATGGGCCGCTCCGAAGAGGTGCTGCTCGACAACGCGGAGACCAACTTCTACCTCTACGACAACACCGTCTACGTGGAGGACGACGCGGACCGCGTGGAGGGCAAGATCGCAAGCCGCATCCTGTGGAACAACAAGGCGTGGCTGGGTTTCGGCGTGCACTGGAAGACGTCGCGCAACTTCGATGCGTGGAAGACGCTCCACGTCAGCATGAAGTCGACGGATGCCGGCTTCGCCAACGTGAAGCTTGGAATGTCCTCCGGCGTGGGCACGAACGAGAAGGGCTATCCGCTCGCGGCGACCCGCTACGGCTGGGCGAATGACGGCGCGTGGCACCATCTGGCCATCCCCGTCGCGGATTTCGTCGCGGCGGGCCTGAAGCTCAATGACGTCTCATCCCCGTTCACTTTCGGCGCCGAAGGTGGAGCCACGGGGCAGTCTCTCCTGCTCGACAACTTGTACTTCACCGCGAACTAGGCAGGAACGCAGTGCCAGGAAGGGTGGGCCGGCTGTCGTCGTGTGACAGCCGGAGCGCCCGAGCTTTGTCCTGACGACACCAGCGCGCCCCCGCGCCCGGTGTCGGCAGGGCAGGGAAGGCAGTACTCCCGCCGGGCAGTTCCCTGCGTCCGCCGCGCGCCCTGGCCGTGCGCGCGAACGCGTGTGTCGCCGTGTTCCTACTCAAGGAGTCGTCCCCCAATGTCTGGATATTCATCGCAATTGTCAAGCAGGGGCGTCAGCCCATGCCTTCCACCAGCACCGCGCGTCTGGCTCTTGAACGCGTTCGCGGCGGTGCTGCTGCTGCTGTCCACCCTGGGTGCTTCCGAAGCCCATGCCCAGACGAACGTGGCGCTGAACAGGCCCACCTTCACGTCGTCCGCGGAAGGGCCCTTCCTGGGCCAGTACGCGGTGGATGGGGACGGTGGCACGCGGTGGTCCAGCGGCTTCACGGAGAATGAATGGATCACCGTGGACCTGGGCCAGACGCGAACCATCGCGCGCGTGGTGCTGACCTGGGAGCCCGCCTATGCCACGGGCTACAAGATCCAGGTCTCCAACAACAACACGACCTTCACCGACGCGCTGGTGGTGAGCAATGGCGACGGCGGGGTGGATGACCTGACACTGCCGGCTGGCACGACGGGCCGCTACGTCCGCATGCAGGGCGTCACCCGCGCGCTGCCCGCCTATGGCTACTCGCTGTGGGAGTTCGCTGTCTATGAGACGGGCGGCGGCACGACCACGGGCGACCTGGCCAAGAACAAGCCCGCGACGGCGTCCAGCGTGGAGGGTAACTCCGTGTACCTCCTGCCGGGCTTCGCGTTCGACGGCGACATCAACACGCGCTGGGCCTCCGTGCAGGGCGTGGATCCGCAGTGGATCCGCGTGGACCTGGGCACGCCCCAGGTGGTGGGCAAGGTGGTGCTGGAGTGGGAGGGCGCGTACGGCAAGACGTACACCATCGACGGCTCCAACGACGACACCAGCTGGACCACGCTCAACACGGTGACCAACGGCGCCATCGGCCGCCGGGAGATTCCTGTCTCCGGCACCTACCGTTACATCCGCATGCGTGGCACGGAGCGCGGCACGGGCTATGGCTATTCGCTGTGGTCCTTTGAAGTCTACCAGTCCGGGGGCACGACTCCGCCGCCCACGCAGACCACCAACCAGACCATCAAGCTGAACTTCCCGGAGCTGGCGTATGCGAAGATCAATGTATCGCCCGCGCCCCTCTCCGTGACGCCGGTGCCGGAGGAAGGCAACACCACGCCGTCCGTGCGCAACCCGCCCGGGCCGTTCACCTACCAGCTCACGTTCCCGCCCAACACGACGGTGACGCTGTCGAAGAACCAGTTCTCTCCCACCCAGCCCAACACGGACATCCGGCTGGCGGTGGTGGATGTGAATGGCACCCAGCAGCGCGCCCAGTCCGTCACGGCGCTGGCGGTCCAGGGCGCGGACTGGAACGTGGAGATCTACTCCACGGGCGGCGGTGGCCAGGATCCTCGCGACCCGACCATCATCCCGGACCCGTACGTGGCGCCGGCGCCGCTGCCGGTGGCGGGGGCGTTCCGGCTGACCGCGCCAGCCAACAGCGCGATGATCACCGCGACGCGCAAGCCCACGCTGTCCTGGGCCACGGTCACGGGCGCGACCAACTACAAGCTCTACGTGAACCTCACTCGCAACGACTACGACTGGATGGCGGCGGGCAACCTGCTGGACCGGTACACGCAGGTGGCGTCACAGACGGGCACGTCGTTCACCTTCACGGAGGACCTGCCGGACCGCTGGACGTACAAGTGGTACGTGGTGGCGACGCTGTCGGGCGGCGCCACGTCGCGCTCCGACATCGGCAACTTCAGCGTGTACCTGCCGGTGGTGGAGACGCAGGCGGACGGCGTCAACCTCATCAATGGCATGCGCGACCTGAACAAGAATGGGACCATCGAGCCGTACGAGGATTGGCACAACCCCATCTCCGTGCGCGTGAATGACCTGCTGGGCCGGATGACGCTGCGGGAGAAGGCGCTCCAGATGTTCTACGACGCCAAGGTGTACCCGGAGGCGGGCTTCCAGATGGGGCCGCTGTCGCCCACCGACATCCCGATGTTCCAGAAGGCGTCCGCGGCCACGCGGCTGGGCATCCCGCACATCGACGCGGGTGACTCCATCCACGGGTACAAGACGAGCTGGCCCACGCAGCCCGCGCTGGCCGCGTCGCGCGACCTGGACACCATCCACGAGATGGGCGACATCCAGCGCAAGGAACAGCTCGCCATTGGCAGCCGCGGCACGCTGTCCCCGCTGGCGGAGGTGAACACCAAGGTCCTCTATCCGCGCATCCAGGAGGGCAATGGCGAGGATGCCGACCTGGCGGCGGGCATCACCCGCGCGCTCATCGCGGGCCTCCAGGGCGGTCCGGAGGTGAACCCGTCCTCCATCTGGGTGACGACGAAGCACTGGCCGGGCCAGGGCGCCGGCGGCGAGGCGGGCATCACCTACGATGGCACCACCATCCACTACCACATGCGTCCGTGGCACGCGGCCATCGAGGCGGGCACCAGCGGCATCATGCCGGGCTACGCCGGCAGCTGGCTGCTGGGGCCGGAGGGCTACGGCGCGGGTGACAACCCGGGCATCCTCAACTACCTGCGCAACCAGCTGAAGTACGACGGCGTCATCTGCTCGGACTGGCTGCCGTCGGGTTCGTGGGTGCGCTCGGCGACGGCGGGCTCGGACGTGATGGGCGGCGCCACGCCGTCCGCGATGGCGAACTTCGAGAACGAGGTGCCGGTCGCGCGCATCAACGACTCCGTGCGCCGCATCCTGGACCTGAAGTTCCGCCTGGGCATCTTCGAGGACCCGTACAAGCAGGGCCCCGCGGGCACCTCCCAGTGGCACACGGCGGACAGCAAGGCCGCGGTGCGCCGTGCGTCCCAGGAGGCCATGACGCTGCTCAAGAACGATGGCGCGCTGCCCATCCGCCTGCCCGCGGGCGGCAAGGTGGTCATCGCGGGCCCTCGCGCGGACGACATGTCCTGCATGGTGACCTGGCGCTCGGACTTCCACGGCACCGAGTTCGGCGACCCGACCATCTACGCGGCGGTGAAGGCGCGCGCGGAGGCCGCGGGGCTGACGGTCTACAAGGACAACGCCCCCGGAGGCGTCACGCCGGATGCGGCCATCGTGGTGGTGGGCGAGAGCTACTTCACGCACGGCACCGAGTGGGACAAGGAGAAGCCGTACCTGCCGGGCGACCCGATTGGCCCGGCGCACGAAGCGAAGTGGGGTGACCAGTTCGGCATCATCAACAGCTTCAAGTCGCGGGGCATCCCCACGACGGTGGTGATGATCATGCCCCGGCCCTACGTGCTGACGAACGTCATGCCCATCTCCAACGCGCTGATGATCGCGTACCGCCCCGGCGACATGGGGGGCTACGCGGTGGCGGACGTGCTGTTCGGTGACGTGCTGCCTCGCGGCAAGACGCCGTGGCAGCTGCCGCGCGGCATGAACCAGATTGGCACGGACGTGGAGAGCGGCCAGCTGGAGAGGTGGGACCTTCCCTTCGACCTGGGCGCGACGGACGCGGAGCGGACGGCCATCCGCCAGAAGATCGCGGCGGGCCTGCCGGTGCCTCCCACGTATGGCAATCCGCTGTTCCAGTACGGCTCCGGCATCCAGGGCTTTGGCCTGACGGACGCAACGCCGCCGGTGGCGTTCAACCTGCTGACGCCGTCGAACAACCTAGTCATCACCGGCACGCGTCCGGCGTTCACCTGGACGGCGAGCAGCGACCCGCAGACGGGCATCCAGCGCTACGAAGTGTATCTGGACGGTGGCGCGATGCCGGTGGCCATCACCAAGACGCCGTCGGCGGCGCTGGACGGATTGAAGCTGGCGAACGGGACGCACACCTGGTTCGTGAAGGCGTTCAACTGGGCGAACGGGGTGACGCAGTCCTCCACGTTCACCTTCACGCTGAACGACACGACGCCGCCGTCGGCCTTCGCGGCGCTGTCGCCGTCGGCGGGCCAGGCGGTGCCCGGCACGTCCACGCGCTTCATCTGGGAGCAGACGACGGACGTGGGCGCGGGCGTGGCCGAGTACGTCCTCATCGTGGACGGCGCGGACCGAAGCCCCTCCATCCTGCGCAGCACGCCGGTGGCGGCGGGGACGAACCTGGCGCTGGGCAAGAACGCGTATGCCTCGTCCGTGGAGTTCGGCAGCGCGAACGACGCGGTGGACGGCAGCCTGACGACGCGTTGGTCGAGCGTCGGCACGGCGACGACGGGCGACACCGAGTCCATCACGGTGGACCTGGGTGCCATCTATTCGCTCAAGCGGATCGTGCTCAACTGGGAGGCCGCTTACGGCCGACGCTACGTGCTGGAGGCCTCACTGGATGGCAGCACCAACTGGGTGGCGCTGAAGACAGTGGACACTGGCGACGGCGGCATCGACGACTGGACGGTGGCTGGCGTGGGCCGCTACGTGCGCATGCGGGGTGTGCAGCGCGCCACGGCCTACGGCTACTCGCTGTGGGAGTTCGAGGTCTACGGCGTGGGCACGGAGCAGACGACGGTGAACGGCCTGGCCACGGGCACGCATACATGGCGAGTGCGCGCGGTGGACGGCGCGAACAACACCACGCTGTCGTCGGGGCCCATCACCTTCACGAAGTAGTGGTGAGGGGTTGAGTTGAAGGGGAGGGGCGGCCGGACGACGGCCGCCCCTTTCTTGTTCCGGGCTACGGCGTGGGCGCGGCGACGGCGGGAGCGCCTTCCGTCGGTGCAGCGGCAGCAGCGGCGGCGGCGGCAGCGGCGGCCTCCTGAGCGGCCTTGGCCTCGGCGAGCTTCCGTGCGGCCTCGGCCTCCGCGCGCTTCGCGACTTCGGCCTCCGCGGCGGTGCGCATGTTGGCGAGGCCGTTCTCGAAGTCCTTGCCCACGAGCTTGTCCATGTCGAAGAACAGCGAGAACGCCTTGCTCATGAAGTTGTTCTCACCGGACATGGACCACGTCACGGCGACGCCATCCTGCACGGGCTTGAACGCGAAGGTCGCGGTGTTGGTGGCGGTGAAGGGCTTGATGAACTCGAGCTTGATGCGGATGAGTTCGTCGGTCTTGCTCTCCTCGATGGTCATCCGGCCCTCGCCGGCATCGGAGTTGCCTGCCCAGGCGTAGGTGGCGCCGACGCCGGACTCGGCGCCGCCGTAGACGCGCTTCAAGTTGGCGTCGAGCTTCTCCCAAGGGGACCACTGTCCCCACTGGTGGAAGTCGTTCACCAGCGCGAACGCGATGTCGGGCGTTCCTGGCACCGTGGCGGTGCGCGACAGCGTGAAGGTGGAGGGGCGGGTGGCGATGACGCCGACCAGCAGCAGTAGGGCGACGGCGAAGCCAATGGCGATCTTCTTGAACATGGAGGTCCTCGGAACCGAACCCCTGGGGCGGGGCGGACGCGTCTTAGGGCCAGTGTCCCGCGTCACTCAAGTCCCTCCGCGCCACCGGCCGTTCGTCGCGGCACCAAGCACGCCGCACTGGGCCGAAGCATGGCCAGGGTGCTAACCAGGGCCGGCCTCGCGCCGGCCGAACTCCCCGCGCGGCACCTCGCGATGCTCACGCCTTCCTCCCCGCTGACACCGGACACCGCACGGAACCTGTCGCTGCTGCGGACGCTGGGCGAACCGGAGCTGTCCCCGTACTCGCGGAGGCAGTGGCTGCGCTGGGATGCGACCTCGCGCTACCTGGTCTCGGTTCAACGGCAGGGTGGCACGCCGCTGCGTTGGTGGGATCTCCAATCGGAAGAAACCGCACCGCTTGTCTCGCGCGCCGTGTCTGGCTGTGTGGCCGCGTGGTTCCTGCCTGGCTCCCAGCGCCTGCTGTCCGTGACCTCTCGGGGCACGCTCCAGACCTGGTCGGTGGCGGAGGGCCGGTTGTTGTCCTCGACCGAGACTGGAGGGTCTGTCTCCAGCGCGTGCCTGTCGTCGGATGGAACGCGATTGTTACTGACGGCCTACCAGGGACGCGTCCTCCTCTGGGACCTGGAGCGGAGCTGGCTGGCGTGGCGCCAGGAAGACCCTGCGTACCACTACGGCTGCGCGCTCTCGCCGGATGGCCGGTTCGCGGCGGTGGGGCTCGCGGAGGAGCGGGACGGCGCAGCGACGCGCGCGTCCTTGCGCCTCTGGGACGGAAGGAGTGGACGGCTGCTGGAGGCCCGTACCTTCGACGCCCAGCGGACGTGGGCCGTGGCGTTCACGCCAACGGGAGACGCGCTGGTCGCCGCGACGAGTTCGGGGGAGTTGGTGTTCCTGAGCCTCCCGGGATTGGAGACCGTGCGGGTCGTCGAAGCCCCTGCCTCGGGGGCGCTGCAATTGGAGTTCAATCCGGAGGGCTCCCTGCTGGCGGCGAGTCCCGATACGAGCGCGTTCGTGGTCATCGACGTCCGGGATGGGCGCCGCCTCTTTGACTATTCAGACCTGGACGACCTGCAGGGGAGCTCCGCGAACTTCTCTCCCGACGGACGCTCCGTGTGCTGGGGAATGGACGACGGCAAGGTGGGTATCTGGGGCGTGACGCTCAATCGGCGGAGCCAATCATAACGCAGACATGGGGTTAAAAGGCCCCAGTCATCTCTTCGTCCAGCGCCACCAGGGCAATGAGCCCCCGCCAGTCGGCCCTTGCATTTGCAAGAATCTTCACCACGCAACAGTCATGACGGCCCAGCGAGGAATGACGATAGGTTGTGGCCCATGCGATCATTCCTTCCCTTGCTTGCTCTGTCAGTGCTGGCGGCGACATCTTCACAAGCTGAGGAGGACTCGCCCGATCTTGAAGTTGCGCTCTGTTACATCTCCGAATCGATTTATGGGGCTACACGGATGGCATGGGCCCCGGATGACTCCGGTCGCCTGTTTGTCGTGACCATGCGCGGCGAGGTCCGCGTGATAGTGAATGGCGTGGAGTCCCCCACGTCATTCATCTCCGAGCACCTGAATCACTACGAACGACAGGGGATGCTGGGGATCGCATTCGATCCGGACTTCGCGAACAATCATTACGTCTACTTCTTCGCGGCCCTGCCGAACTTCAAGCTGCAGATCTTCCGCTATACCGACGCTGGCGGCATAGGCGTGGACCGCACTGTCATCGTGGCGGACATCCCAGCAGGGGACCTTGATTATGATGGCGGCGGTCTCACTTTCGGCCCGGACGGCATGCTGTATTTCGGAGTCGGTGACCTGCATGGCTATGGGCCCGAGGATGATCTGACCCAGCCGACTTCCAAGATCCACCGGGTGCGGCCAGATGGCACCATCCCCACGGACAATCCCTTCTACGACGGGGACGGCCCCAACGTGGACAGCACCTGGGCACGGGGCTTCCGCAACCTCTACGGGCTTGCCTTTCAACCGGGGACGGGGCGCCTCTGGGCCAACGTCTCGGGGCGGATGGCCAATCAGATTTTCAGTGTAAGCCGGGGCGATCACGGAGGTTGGGGCCCGTATGAGAACAACCAGCCCGAAGGCTATCTCGCGCCAGTGCATTCGTACCTCCCGAATGGCGTCTTTGACGAGTATCCCTTCGCGCAGCAGGCGGGCGCGGTGCGGCAGAACGGCGTCGCGACCTTCACGCTGGGGGGCACCTATTATGAGTCCTACGCTTACCGGAAGGGGACTCGACTCACGATCGTCGACGTGGAAGACCCGAGCTTCAATGGTGACTTCTATGTCACGGGGCATCCCGACAGCCGGACGTTCACCGTGGACCAGCCGGAGCCTGACGCAGTGAGCGGCGGTGGCGGCCTCCTGCGGAGGTCACAAGGCGAGTTCATCATGGGAGGCATGTTCTATGAGGGCTTGCGCTTCCCCGAAAGCTATCGCGGAAACTATCTCTTCACGGACTTCCGCGGAATGCTTCATCGAATCCGATTCGCTGCGGATGGCTCCGTGGCCACGGAGGACATCATCGTGAATCGTGAGCCTAGTGCTGGCTTCGTCGATGTGAACGAAGGGCCCGATGGCGCGTTGTATCTTCTGTCCTACCAAGGAGGGGTTCTCCGGGTAACCCCTGTGCCAGTAGCTCAAGCGCTGATCGTGTCTCCCCTCGACCTTTCCATTCCAGAGGGTGAAACAAAGACAGTCATGGTGTCCCTCGCGATGCCGCCGACGGTGGATGTCTGGGTCAAGGTGGATGTTCAAGGGGGCGAGGGAGACCTGACGGTGGCGGAGGGCGGCTCTCTTCGCTTCACTCGTGAGAACTGGAGCGTTCCCCAGTTCGTGACCTTGAGCGCGGCGCGGGACGCGGACGCGGACGTCGAGCACGCCAGCTTCACGTTCACGCCAACCCAGGCGTTTCCCGCCGTGACGGTCCAGGCCCGCACCGTGGAGGCTGAAACCCAGTCGCTCCAGGTCTCCGAGTCATCGCTGGCGATGGATGAGGGGGCGCAGGCTGCCTTCACCGTGGCCCTGGCCTACGCGACGACCGTTCCCGTGACTGTCACCGTGGCGAGGACTTCGGGGGACGCGGAGGTGTCCTTCCCCGAGGGTGCCACCCTGACGTTCGCGCCCGGCGAGGGGGAGACGCCGAAGACCGTGACGGTGGCGGCCACGCTCCCGGCGACGAGCACGGACGATACCGCCGTGCTGACGGTGTCCGCCCTGGGCCTCGAGTCGCGAGCCGTGACCGTCACCGTGCGGGCTCTGCCTGACGCCGACGCCGGCATGTCCGTGGATGCGGGAACCGGGGGCGACGCGGGTGGGGTGGATGCAGGAGCGGAGGCGGACGCAGGACCCGGGCTGGATGCAGGCTCCGGGCACGACGCCGGCACGGTGCCATCCCCCATGGAGGACGAGTCCGGAGGTTGCAGCGCTGGCGCTACCGCGCTTCCTGTCGTCCTCGGCGGGTGGCTCATGGCAGGGCTCATGTGGAGGCCCCGTCGCATCCGCCGGTGAGGCGTCCCGCCGTTGCCTGAACGGCCGGGGGCACTGCCAGCCGGCCCCCGTCCCAAGGGAAGTGACGGGGGCCGTCCTCCCACAGGGGAGACTCAGACGTCCTTGTCACCCTTGTCGTCGTCGTCATCGAGGATGTGGCACTTCTGATCCTTGTCGAGCGCCTTGCCAATGAACTCCTTCACCAGGTCCTCGCCGTTGAGCACCAGGGAGAAGTTGACCTGCTCGCCGCCCACGTCCTCCTTCTTGTCCAACTTGAGCTTGCCCCCCAGCGCCACCACGTCACCGTCCACGCGCGCGCCCGCGGGTACCCGCACCTCGCCGCCAATGGACACCACGTCGCCCTTCACCCGCGCGCCGGGCTCCAGGATGACGCGGCCCCGGACGGCGGCCACGTCGTTGTCCACCACCGCGCCCTTCTTCACGATGACGTCGCCGTCCACCGCGACCGCGTCCTTGATCTTCTCTCCGGGCTCGATGACCAGGTTCGTGCCCTGGACCGCCTTGCTCCCATCCTTGACGTTGATGCAGATGCGGTGGGCAGGCGCCTTCGCGGGCTCCGCGGCCAGGGCGGGCACGGCCAGCGAACAGGCGAGGAGCAGGGTCGGCAGCATCGGGCGGCGCATGTGGGAGACCTCCGGGACGCGGAAGGGGAGCGGCATGCCCTCCCTACGGCCCGCCGCGCCCCCGATTGCATCCCGGCTCCCGGACGGGGCCCCTGCTCAGCCCAGCACGCCCTTCGCCGCGTCGATGGCCTCGTGCGTCCCCGCGAGCGCCAGGATGTCCCCCGCGCGCAGCACCTCCTGCGCGCTGGGAACCAGGACGCCCTCGGTGCCCCGGCGGATGGCCAGCACCGTGGCCCCCGTCATGCCGCGCAGGTTGAGCTCCGCCAGCGTGCGGCCCACCGCCGCGCTGGCTTCGCCGAGCGCCACGGACTCCGGCTCCCCGATGCCCGGCAGCAATTGACGCACGCCGTGCAGCACGTCCGAGGACTCCTCGTCCTCGCCGCCCTTCGCGTGCGACTGGGCCGCCAGCGCCTCCACGATGACCTGGGCGCCCGCGCGCATGTGCCCCTGCAGGTGCGTGGCGCTCTTCCAGAAGGCGAAGCCCATCACGGCCAGGGACACCAGCAGCAGCACCGCGCCCGGCACGCCCGGGAGGAACGGCTGGGTGATGGCCACCACCGGCACGCTCACCATGAAGACGCTCGCCAGCTGTAGCGCCACCACCAGCATGCGGCGCGGCGCCGCCGCCAGGTCCACCTTGCCGTTCGCGGCCGCCGGGAGCGCGCCCTCCGCGAGCACGACGCCCAGCCGCCGCCCCATCCGGATGATGCCCACGCAGAAGGGCAGGGCCAGCGCCACGGCCAGCCCGATGACGATCATCGGCGTCAGCGCCTTGCCCCAGCCCATGCGCTCCTCGATGAACGCCGTCACCCGGGGCAACAGCACCGACGTGCCGATCACGATGATGGTGATGAACGCCGCGTCCAGCAGCATCAACAGGGCCATGCGCCGCACGCGCGCGCCCACCGTCTTCTGGCGCGGCGAGGTGCGCAGGTTCTCCACCCAGCTGCCGTACAGCGACGCGAACGTCTGCAACGGCGCTGGCAGCTTGCGGTCCACCCAGTTGGCGATGGGACCCGACGCGCGGATGAACCACGGCGTCGTCAGCGTGGTGATGGCCGACACCGCCACCGCCACGGGGTAGAGGAAGGCCCCGGTCGCCTTCAGCGAGAGGCCCAGCCCCGCGATGATGAAGGAGAACTCGCCAATCTGCGACAGGCTCAGGCCCGCCTGCACCGACGTGCGCGTGCCGTTGCCCGTGAAGAACGCCCCCAGCGCCACGCTGAGGATCTTCCCCACGATGACCACGGCGGTGAGGACCGCGATGGCCGCCCAGTGCTCCCGGATGAGCGCCGGGTCGATGAGCATGCCCACCGACACGAAGAACACCGCGCCGAACAGGTCGCGAACCGGCTGCACCAGGTGCTCAATCTCCTTGCCCTCACCGGACTCCGCCACCAGCGAGCCCGCGAGGAACGCGCCCAGCGCCACCGAATAGCCGAATGACTGCGCCAGCAGCGCGATGGCGAAGCAGATGCCCACGCTGGCGACGAGCGTCGTCTCCGGCCGCTGGAGTTGGGTGATGGAGCGCATCACCCGAGGCACCACGAACAGCCCGATGCCGACGAGCCCCACGAGGAACGCGGCCAGCTTGCCCACGGTCAGCGCCAGGTCGCCCGCGGACAGTCCGGAGCCGGTGGACACCGCGGTGAGCATGGCCATCAGCAGGATGGCGATGAGGTCCTCCACGATGAGGATGCCCACCACGATGCTCCGCAGCGCGCCCCGGATGTTCTGCTCGTCGAACGCCTTCGCGATGATGGTGGTGCTGGAGATGGCGATGCAGCAGCCCGTGAACAGGCTCTCCAGCATCGTCCAGCCGAAGGCGCGGCCGGTGATGAACCCCAGCCACACCATCACGCTGCACTGGATGACGGCGGTGAGCCCCGCGGTGGGCCCCACCTGGAAGAGCCGGCGCAGGCTGAACTCCAGCCCCAGCGAGAACATCAGCAGGATGACGCCCAGCTCCGACAACGTCTGCACGATGCCTGGGTCCGCGACCAGCGGGATGGGCACGTGCGGTCCGATGATGAAGCCCGCGAGGATGTAGCCCAACACCACGGGTTGGCGCAGGCGCTGGAAGAGGACCGTGGTGACCGCCGCGACACAGAAGACGGTGGCGAGGGCTTGGAGGAACGCGTGGGCGTCGTGCATGGGGGGCGCCTCTGGGGATGGGGAAATCCCGCGCACATGCACGGGACCTCCGGGCTCGCGATGCCCGGCCCCGCCTTCAACGCGCGGGGCCGGATCCACTGGAAGTTAGGGCGGGCTCAACCGCATCGCTCGAAGGCGATGGCCCCACCGATGATGAGCAGACACAGCAGACCGCTCCAGAGCAGGCGCGCGCCCTGCCACTGATCGTGGGTGGCGCCGCCCTGAGAGGGCGGGGTGGAGGTGGGTTCGGGGTTCGGGGACGACGACATGGAAAGAGGCCTCGGGCCGCCACGATGGGTGGGCGTGCCAGGAGAAGGGTTGCGTTGGAGGCAGGGACCGCTCGCTCGGGCTCCCGGAGGTCACACCAGGAACGCTCGGGCGCGGGCCCGCGAAGACGGGATGCGAAAAAGAGCGCTCAGCCCCGCGAGGGTGGGCCCTGGGACGGACAGTTCACGGTCCGGGGGCGATCCGCCAGGGGCGTGAGCCGGGGCGGAAGCGCGCGGGCGAGCAGGCGCTGGGCGTGCGCGAGGACGCGGGCGTCGTAGCGCGCCAACAGCGCGCGCAGCGTGTCCAGCCGGGGGACGAACGGCGTCGGCGTCCGGGCGCCCACCCCTCCCGGGTCCACCTGATCGCGCGAAGCAGGCTGCGGCGCCCCGACGTGGGACGCATGGAGCAGCCCCGCTTCCCATCGTGCCTTCAGACCAGAGGGGGCTCGCGTGGCCTCCGCGCTCCGGGACGCCGCCCTCCCTCCTGACACAGGGGAGGACCCGGTCCGAGCTCCCGTCAGGCCCAGCAGGCCGGCGAGGAGCACCGCGCACACGACCGCCGCCAGGGCAATCCTGGACTCACGGAGGGCTTCACGCCCGGTGTTGGCGGGGACCTGCGTCATGGGGGCGGGGGATAAGCATGTCGCAGCGGGTGTGATACCCGGTGCACGTCGAAAAACCACGTCGGCGGAGGGCCTTTATACGCAGCGACCTCTCCACGCACCCCGGAAAATCACGCCCTTGGCGACGAATTCGTCCGCCTTTGACGCACCCGGATGATTTCAGCCGACCTACAGATTGACGTTCCTACCTTCCAGGCGGTATCCCCTTCATCCACGTGAAAATGAGAACCATTCTCAACTTCGACGAGGACCTGGGCGCGACTCCGCCGCCGCCGCCGTCCAGGACGGCGCGTGTTGATGCGATGCGCCGTCCTCCCGGGCTCTTCCAGTCCGTGGACGCCACGGCGGAGGGCGCGTGGGGCCGGTGGAGCGGGGCGATGGTAGGGGCCACCGCGGCGCACGTGGTGGCCGTGCTGGTCGGAGTGACGATCGTGAGCAGCACGCCGACGGTGGTGAAGCCGCCGGAGCCGGAGCTGGTGCTGATGGCGTACGCGCCACCGCCGCCTCCGCTGGGCGGTGGCACGCAGGCGAAGGAGCCCCCCTCGAAGGCCGTGAAGCCGGTGGCGCACAAGCCTCGCCCGAAGCCCCAGGAGCTGGTGGTTCCCGCGAAGGTGCCGGAGCCGGTGCAGGAGAAGCCCGCGCCGGTGGAGGAGGCCCCGGCCACGGAGGTGACCACGGCCGCGTCGCAGGCGCCCGCGGGCCCGGGCGTGCCGGACGGCGCGGTGGGCGGGGTCGTCGGTGGCGTGGTGGGCGGGCTGGTGGGTGGCAGGGTGGGCGGGCAGGGCTCGGCGCCGCCCATCTATTCGCCGCGCGAGGTGATGAAGCTGCCGGTGCTGTTGTCCGGCAAGCCGGAGTATCCGCGCCGCGCGCGCGAG
The DNA here is from genome assembly GCF_007352635.1 of Corallococcus sp. Z5C101001. NCBI lineage: Bacteria > Pseudomonadati > Myxococcota > Myxococcia > Myxococcales > Myxococcaceae > Corallococcus > Corallococcus sp. Z5C101001. Next base: position 417,424 of record NZ_VKLU01000009.1, on the reverse strand, counting down.
GACGGCATCACCGGCGTGGTGATGGTGATGGTGGTGATTGGCGTGGACGGCGCGGTGGAGCAGGGCTCGCCGCGCATCCAGCGCTCGGTGCCGGGGTTGGATGAGGCCGCGCTCGAGTCCGTGGCGCAGTGGCGCTTCTCCCCGGCCCTGGGACACGACGGCGGCCCGGTGCGCGTCAAGGTCGTGATCCCCGTGAAGTTCGCCCTGAGGTAGTTCCTTCGTTCGTCAGCGCAGTTCCTTCACCGAAGCCTTCATGAATCCCAAGCTCCGCTCGATTCTCTTCTGGATCCACCTGGTGTCCGGGCTCGTTGTCGGGCTCGTCGTCGGGGTGATGTCCCTCACCGGCGTGGCGCTCGCGTTCGAGTCGCAGATCGTCGACTGGGCGGACCGCGACGCCCGCCACGCCGCCCCGCCCGAGCCGGCGACTCCCCGCCTGTCTCTGGAGGAGCTGCTCGCGAAGGTGAAGGAGGCCCGGCCCGGAGCGCAGCCTTCCGCGGTGACGGTCTACCCGGAGGCGAACAGCGTGGTGGCGGTGGCCACGGGCCGCAACGTCGCCGTCTACGTCCACCCCTACACCGGCGAGGTGCGCGAACAGGGTGCGCAGGGCTGGCGCGCGTTCTTCCAGACGATGGAGGACCTGCACCGCTGGCTCGCGACCTCTGGCGAGCAGCGCGCCGTGGGCAAGGGCATCACCGGCGTGAGCAACCTGGCCTTCCTGCTGCTGGGCATCACGGGGCTGTTCCTGTGGTGGCCGCGCAAGTGGACGCTGCGCTCCATGCGACCCACGCTGTGGTTCCGCCAGGGGCTCAAGGGCAAGGCGCGCGACTTCAACTGGCACAACGTCATCGGCTTCTGGTCGTTGCCGGTGCTGCTGGTGCTGACCACTTCCGGCGCGGTGATTTCCTACAAGTGGGCCTCGAACCTCGTCTTCACGCTCACCGGCAACCCGCCGCCGCCCGCGCAGGGGCCCATCGCCTCGCCGCCCGTGGCGGTGCCCACGCCCGCGCCGGATGCCACGCCCCAAGGCCTGGATGCCCAGTTCGCGGTGGTGATGAACCAGGTGAGTCCCTGGGAGACCATCACCTTGAAGCTGCCCACGCCGCCCAGCGGTGGGCCCCAGGGCGGCCGTCCCGAAGGCGCACCGCGAGGCGAGGGTCGCCCCGAAGGCGCACCGCGAGGCGAGGGGGGACCGCGAGGCGAGGGCCGTCCCGAAGGACGCGGCGGAGCAGGGAAGGGCGCCCCTCAGGCCAGCGCCTTCACCGTCCGCGAGCAGGACCGGTGGCCGCTCTTCTCCTCCAAGACGGTGTCGCTGGATCCCTACACGGCGCAGCCGCTGCGGACGGAGACGTACGCCGACTTCAACAGCGGTCGCAAGGTGCGCACGTGGCTGCGCTTCCTGCACACGGGCGAGGCGCTGGGGTGGGTGGGCCAGCTCGTCGCCGCGCTCGCGTCGTTCGGCGCGGTCTTCCTCGTCTACACCGGCTATGCGCTGTCCTGGCGCCGCTTCGTCCCGCGCCGCCGCGCCCAGGTGGCCACCCCCACCGTCGCGGTGCCCGCGCCAGAGGAGTCCAAGACACACGCCGCATGAATCACCGCCCATGAAACACAGCTCCCGGCGGGAGTCCGGCCCCCTGTCTGCCTAAGACATTTCTCATGAAACACCGATGAGTCCGGGGCCCGGACCGCGAGAGCGGATCCGGGTCCCGCTGTTTTCACTCCAGGGCGTGTGGCATTCGCCCTGCTGATACATCGCAGTGTCCGACACATCCTCTGGAGGCCAATCACAGTCATCGCAAGGGAAGAAAATTCTTGTCACGCAAATCGGCATCCTGCATATGAGAATCATTCTCATTTAGGATTTCTTCTTCCCGAGGGGACACGTGCCCACATCCAAGCCCGGTCGTACTGGTATCCGCTCAGCGCATGGCAACCCTGGAGGCGTGCGCGGCGCGCTGTGGCCCTGGGGGCCCGCCGCCGTCGGCCTCGCGTCCGCGTTGGCCGCGGGGAGCGCGGTGGCGCAGGAGCCGGCAGCGGCGGCGGGCGAATCCGCGGCCCCGGTGCAGGAGTCTCGTCCGGCGGAGGCGCCGCCCGCCGCGCAGGAGCCGGTCCCCGCCACCGCGGCGGCTCCGGCTGGCGAGGATGACGCCTACGTGCTGCCAGAGGTGTCGGTGGAGGGCGAGGCGTCGAAGTACAACGCCACGCAGCCGGGAGTCACCCGCCTGCCCAAGGCGATTGTCGACACGCCGCAGACCATCACGGTGGTGCCGGAGCGGGTCATCCAGGAGCAGCAGGCGACCACGCTGCGCGATGCCCTGCGCAATGTGTCGGGCATCACGGTGACCGTGGGCGAGGGTGGCCGCCAGGGTGACTCCTTCTCGCTGCGCGGCTTCTCCGCCCAGACGGACACGCTGCGTGACGGGGTGCGCGACCTGGGCTGGTACACGCGCGACACCTTCAACCTGGAGGGCGTGGAGGTCTACTTCGGCCCGTCGTCGGTGGTGTTCGGCCGCGGCTCCACGGGCGGCGCCATCAACCTGGTGACGAAGAAGCCGAAGAAGACGTCCTTCCAGGACCTGCGCCTGACGGCCGGAACGGCGCCCTCGGGTCGCATTGAGGCGGACATCAACGAGGCCCTCAACGACACGGTGCAGGTGCGCGTGAGCGCCACCGGCCAGCTGGCGGACGTGGCGGGCCGCGACGTGGTGCAGGAGAACCGGGCGGGCATCTCCCCGTCGGTGCGCGTCGCGCTGAGCGAGAAGGCGTCCCTGGAGCTGGACTACTTCTACCAGCGTGAGCACAGCATCCCGGACTACGGCCACCCGTACTTCAACGGGGCGCCCGTCTCCACCAGCCTGGATGTGCCGCGCAGCGCCTGGTACGGCGTGGAGGGCTCCGACCGGGAGCGCGTGAACGTCCACATCGGCACGGGCCGGTTCCTCTACCTGTTCGGCGGGGGCTCGCAGCTCACCAATACGCTGCGCTACGGCGGCGTGGATCGCTTCTCCCGGCCCACCTCGCCGCGCGGCCTCACGCCCGCGAACGCCCCCACGACCATCGGCCGCGAGCGCTACGAGACGTCGACGGACAACACGTACCTGGCCAACCAGACGGACCTGCGCGGCGTCTTCCAGACCGGCTTCCTCAAGCACACCGCCAACGTGGGCCTGGAGCTGACGCGGGAGTTCCGCGACCAGTACCGCAACAACCTGCGCGCCAGCGGGCTGCCCACCGGGCCGAACGTCCCCGCGGACCTCTATGATCCGGATCCGCGGCCGGACCTGTCCGCCGTGTCGACCACGTTCAGCTCGTCCAGCAAGACGCGGCAGTGGACGGTGGGCGCGTACGCCGCGGATCAGATCGAGCTGTCGCGCTTCTTCGAAGTGCTGGGCTCGCTGCGCTACGACATCTTCCGCACCGACTACACGTCGGTGAACGCCGCGCAGGAGTCCACGCGGCTGGAGAACAAGGACCACCTGTTCAACTGGCGCGTCGGCGCGGTGGCGCACCCGGCGGAGAAGACGAGCATCTACGCGATGTACGGCACGTCCTCCAACCCGTCCGCGGAGGTGGGGACGCTCAGCTCGGGCCAGGAGCGCCTGGACCCGGAGAAGAACGAGACCTTCGAGCTGGGCGCCAAGGCGGATGTCGTCGCCGAACGGCTGTCGGTGAGCGCGTCGATCTTCCGCACCGACAAGAAGAACGCCCGCGTGGCGAACCCCGACCCCACCGGCCCCGCCACCATCCTGGAGGGCGCGCAGCGGGTGCAGGGCTTCAACGCGGGCATCGCGGGCACGGTGCTGCCGCGCTGGAACGTGTTCGCCAACTACACGTTCCTCGACTCGGAGATCCGCGACAACCCCAACGCCTTCCTGGTGGGACAGCGGCTGCCCAGCACCCCGAAGCACAGCGTGTCGCTGTGGACGACCTACGGCATCACGGACGCGCTCACCGTTGGCGGCGGCGCCGTCTACCAGGACGTCACCGCGGTGAACAACCCGGCCAACGAGACCGCGGTGCTCAACAAGGTGCCCAACTTCTGGCGCTTCGACGCGTTCGCCAGCTACGCGTTCACGAAGGTGGACGTGCAGCTCAACGTCTACAACCTCACGGACGCGCTCTACTACGACGCCTACTACTCCGCACAGGCCACCCCGGCGGACGCCCGCTCGGCGCTGCTGTCCGCGCGCGTGCGATTCTAGAGGCCTCGGCGCCGCCCGGCCCGGGCCCAGGAGGACGTTCATCATGATGGTGCACATCCCGCAGGTCCTCACGCCCGAGCAGGTGTCTCACTGCCGCGCCGTCTTCCAGAAGGCGGCGTGGGAGGACGGCCGCGCCACCGCCGGCAAGCAGTCCGCGCAGGTGAAGAAGAACCTCCAGCTTCCGGAAGGAAGCCCCGCGGCGCGGGAGCTGGGGGACCTGGTGCTGGCCGGGCTGGAGCAGAGCCCGCTCTTCATCTCCGCCGTGCTGCCCCAGCGCGTCTTCCCGCCGCTGTTCAACCGCTACGAGCCGGGCATGGACTTCGGCTCGCACGTGGACAACGCCATCCGGCCGCTGGCGGGCACCTCCCTGCGCATCCGCACGGACGTGTCCGCCACGCTCTTCCTCAGCGAGCCGGACAGCTACGACGGCGGGGAGCTGGTGGTGGAGGACACCTACGGCAACCACTCCGCGAAGCTGCCCGCGGGGGACCTCATCGTCTACCCGTCCACCAGCCTGCACCACGTCACCCCGGTGACGCGCGGCGTGCGGCTGGCGTCGTTCTTCTGGGTGCAGAGCATGGTGCGGGACGCGGGCCAGCGCGCGCTGCTCTTCGACATGGACACGTCCATCATGCAGCTCACCCGCGAGGTGCCGAAGAGCCCCGCGCTGGTGATGCTCACGGGCGTGTACCACAACCTCCTGCGCCAATGGGCGGAGCCCTGAGGCCGGCTACCGCGGCGTGACGTGCAGGGTGAGCACCGGGCACACCGCGCGGCCCACCACCTTCTGCGCCACGCTGCCCAGCAGCATGCGGGTGAGGCCCTTGCGCTGGTGGGTGCCCATCACGATGAGGTCGTACTTCCCGCGCTCGGCCTCCTCCAGCACCACGTTGCCCGCCTCGCCAATCACCACCCGGTGGGCCAGCGCCACCGGCGCGCTGCCGTCCACCGCGCGCAGCAGCGCCTCCAGCTCCTTGCCCGCGGTGTCGCGCGCCATCGACTCCAGCGCGTTCGCGTCCCAGCCGGGCGAGGCCACCAGCAGGTCGGGCGCCACGTACTGCGGCGGCTCCCACGCGTGGATGATGTCCACCGTCGCCCCGAAGGGCCGGGCGAGTTGGAGCGCGTAGTCCACGATGGACCGGGACCCGTCCTTCAGGTCTACGGGCACGAGGATGCGTGACGGGCCAGCCATGGGTGTCCTCCTCCTGCGACGACAATGAACAGGTAGTGATTGCCCTGCCCGGGGGCAAGCAGGCGCTCAGGGGAGGCCAGGCGACGGGGCGGGCACGCAAGGTCGCCCGGGCGTGGACACCTTCCAGGCAGTCAGAGGTTCTGCCCCCATATGCGCCCTCCCATCGACAACGGTACCGTGCTCATCATCGGCGCTGCTGGCGGCATCGGCCGCGAGCTTGCCCGGCTGCTCTCTCCCCGCGTCCGGACGTTGGTGCTCGTCGGGCGCGACGTGGAGGACCTGGGCGCGCTGCGCGACGAGCTGCTTGCCCGCAACCCCACCCTGGGGGTGATGCTCCAGGCCTGCCGGCTGGATGATCCGCGCGCCGTGGACGCGCTGTTCGAACACCTGGAGCAGCACTTCATCCGCGTGGACGTGCTCATCAACAACGCGGACTACGCCTCCAGCGGGCTGTACGTGGACGAGCGCTGGAAGCGCATCGAGGAGCTGGTGCAGGCGAACGTCCTGGCCCCCGCGATGCTCACGCACCGCCTGCTGGGCCCCATGCTCGAGCGGGGGCGGGGCGGAATCCTCACCATCGGCTCGGGTGCGGCGCGGCTGTTCCTGCCGGGCGCGGTGGCGTTCGCCGCCACGCAGCGCTTCCTGGACGGCTTCAGCGAATCGCTGCGCCTGGAGCTGAAGGACGCGGGCATCCCCGTCACCTTCGTGGCCCCGGGCCCGCTGGCGCTGGGGCCGCACCTGGAGGGCGAGCTGCCGCCGTTCTTCGAGTTGTCGCTGCACCAGTGCGCCCGCGAGGCCCTGGCGGGCTTCGAGCGGGGCGAGGCGCTGGTGTACCCGGGCCTGGGCCACCGGTGGGTGATGCGGCTGTTGCGCCTGCTGCCGCGCTCCTTCAAGCGCGGCCTGGGGCGGCTGGCCCTGGGCGGCCTGCGGCGCAGGCTGCTGCTGAATCCTTCCGAGCCCGGCAAGGGCGCGCCCCCGCGGCCGGTGCTGCTGGCCGGGGGGGAGCCCTCGTCGGCGACGTGAGGCGAAGGACGGCCTACAGGCCGATCTCCGCGAGGCGGGCCTTCACGCGCGTGGCCTTCACGCCGGTGTTGGCCGTGCCGCGGCCCTGCGAATTGCCGCCGATGCCAATGTGGTGCAGCGCCACCACCTGGTTCGTGGACGTGGAGAGGACGGGCGAGCCGGACGAGCCGCCCAGCGTGTCCGCGTCGTAGGAGATGTCCGTGGTGCTGTAGTTGCCGTTGAGCACCTTGCCCGGCGAGGACTTCTTCGTCGGCACGCAGGTGCTGTCCGTGTAGTAGTCGCAGTTCTGGTTGATGACGTACACGGTGCTGCTCGTCGCCGCGTTGGTGCTGGAGACGGTGAGGAAGCCGTACACCTGGCCGGGCAGCTGGCCGTCGACGGCCGAGCAGCGCAGCGCGGTCATGTCATCACCGCTCCACGTCTTGATGAACGTGGCGCACGGGTACCAGACGCGCGAGGCGGACGCGACGCCGTCCTCGTAGTTGAACGACACCCGGGCGCCCACCGCGTCCGCGCTGCTGCCGATGCAGTGGTTGTTGGTGATGACCACGTCGTTGGACACGAGCCACGCCGTGCAGCGGGTGCCCGCCGCGGGGATGGAGAGGTAGCCCACCGGCAGGGACTTCGCGCGCTGCGTGCCCGTGAGGGACGTGGCGCTCACCCAGTTCAGCGACCCGACGATGACGGTCGACTCCTGCGACGCCAGCGGGCCCTTCGGCTCCGCGTTCGGCACGTCCAGGGGCTCCATGGAACCACACGCCGTCAGGCCCATCACCAGCATCGCACCCACGAGCTTCTTCGCGACCATCCGAAACCTCCTCGCGCGGCATTGCGCGGCGGAGGCCAAGGCACGACGCGTGCCACGGCACGTCCCAGAGGAGGGCCGCCGTCACGCGAGCGCACGGGTGGTGCGTGGATGCTCCGCGCAACCCGGTTGCGTTTGTAAAGAAACGTCACATCCCCGCGCGAATCCCCAGCCATCCCGGGGGTTTGCGTGAATTTCAAGGAAGTGGAGTTTTCGCGGACAAGCGGCACCCGCCCTGTCGCGAGAGGAGACAGGGCGGGGCGGGTGGGGCGCTTCAGCCGATGATCATGTCCTCGCGCTCGAGGGTGCCTTCCTCGAAGCGGCGGAGGCTGAAGCGGGTGAAGAGGTCGTCGGAGGCGCCGGAGGTCATCCACTGGGCCATGCGCTCGGCGACGGCGGGGGCCATCATGAAGCCGTGGCCCACGAAGCCGGACAGCTGGAGCAGGTTGTCCAGGCCGGGGGTGCGGCCCAGGATGGGGTTGTTGTCCGGGGTGACGTCGTAGAGGCCGCCCCACTGGCGCAGCACCTTCACCTGGCCCACGTGGGGCAGCTGCTCCGTGAGGGCGCGGGCGAAGCGCGCCACGAAGCGCAGGGTGCTGCCCATGTTGGGCCCGGAGGGTTCCTTCGGGTCGCCCATGCCGCCCACGATCTCTCCGCGCATGGACTGGCTGAAGTAGAGGCCCGTGTCGAGCACGGACACCAGGGGCGACAGGAAGGGCTTGAGCGGTTCGGTGCTGAGGATCTCGTGCCGGTGCGGTTCGTTGGGCAGCGTCACGTCCGCCAGCTTCGCCACCTGGGGGCTCCACGCGCCGGAGGCGAGCACGACGGTGTCGCAGGCGATGTCGCCCCGGTCCGTCTTCACCTTGCGCACCTGGCCGTTGCTGGTCTCGAAGCCGAGGACGTTGGTGTACGTCTCCACCTTCACGCCGCGCTTCACGCAGCCCTGCGCGTAGCCCCACAGGAAGGCCCAGGGGAAGATGACGCCGTCCTCCGGGTTGTAGGCCGCGGTGACGCAGTCCTTCAGCGTCAGGCCCGGGACGATGTCGCGCGCCGCGTCCGGGGTGATGATGCGCGTGGGCACGCCGTACTTGTTGTGGAGGACGGCGTTGCGCTCCAGCCGGTACGCGGTGTCCTTGCGCTTGGCGAGAAAGAGGTAGCCGCCCTGGCGCAGCCACACGTTGACGCCCAGGTCGCGCGCGAAGCCCTTCATCAGGTCGATGGAGCGCTTGGCCAGCTCGATGAGCGCGGGCGTGCCCCACTGCATGCGCACGCCGCCGCCGTTGCGGCCGGACGCGCCGGCGCACAGGTAGCCGCGCTCCAGCACCACGACGTCCGTCTCGCCGCGCAGGGCCAGGTTGTACGCCAGCGACAGGCCCATGATGCCGCCGCCGATGATGACCACCTTCGCCTTCTGGGGCACCGGCCCCGCCGGGCGCAGCGCGGACGGGAAGTGCTCCAGCTCCTGGGGCACGCCGCCCATGGGCGGGACGGACTCATCCACGGGGGCGCTCGCCAGCAGGCGCAGCTCCGTGGGGTACAGCGGCGGGCGGGGCGTGAAGGGCACCACCGCCTCCGGCTTCAGCGCCTGGGCCTTCCGCTGGAGCAGCGCGGCCACCGCGGAGTGGCAGCTCTTGCCCTGGCAGATGCCGGTGCCGAAGCCCGTGTAGCGCTTCACCGACTCCACGTCGTGGTAGCCGCGCTCGATGGCGTGCTCCACGTCGGTGACGGTCACGTCCTCGCAGGTACAGACGAGCGCCTTGCTCATGACAGCCCTCCCATCAGCGCCTGGGCCGCCCGCGCGCCCATGGCCGCGGCGTCCTTCGCCGAGCCCGGCTTCGCCACGTCGCCCGCGACGAACACGTCACCGGCCTGCGTGCGTCCGTCCGCGTCCGCCTCCACATGGAAGTGGCCCGCGTTCGCGTCGAACTCCACCTTCGCGCCGCCCTGTCGCGCCAGCTCGAACCCCGGCGTCACCGGCACCGACACCACGAGGGCGTCGCACGCCACCTTCTGCTTGCGGCCCCCCTGCGGCGTGAAGCTCAACGCCGTCACCGCGCGCAGGCCGTGGGCCTTGAGCCCGTCGCCCACGCAGGCCTTCGGGTGCGCGTTCGCGGGCAGCGGGCCCTTCAGGTCCACCACCGCCGCGATCTCCACGCCGCGCTGGGTGAACAGGTGCGCCAGCGCGTGCAGCTCCGGACCGTGGCCCACCAGCGCCGCGACCTCCGGGGCCACGTCGTGGCGGCGCAGCAGCAGGCTCGCCGCGCGGCCCGCGAACACGCCGGGCAGGTCGTTGTTCTCGAAGGGGAGGGTGGGGGGATGGCCGCCCACCGTCAGCAGGAAGCGCTTCGCGTAGACCTTCAGGAGCCGCAGGTTCCCCGCCTCCTGTGACGCGACGGCGAGGTAGCGGCCATGCTCGTCGTCATACAAGCCGATGGCGGTGGCCTGGCACACGATGCTCCCCTTCGGGAACGCGGTGGCCTCTGGAACGAAGGGCGCGCCGTCCTCCGGCGCGCCGTGCACGAGCCGTCCGCCCAGCGCCGGGTCGCGCTCGAAGAGCATGAAGGCCACGCCCTGGCCGGCCAGCACCCGCGCCGCCTCCAGGCCCGCCGCGCCTCCGCCCACCACCGCGACCGGGGTGTGGAAGGTGCGCGAGGGCAGCGGCTCCGGCCCGGTCTCCTTCGGAAGCAGGCCCAGGCCCGCCAGCTGCCGGGCCACGCGCGCCATCACGTCCTCCGCCACCGGCACGCCCGCGAACATCTCGTGGTGATCCAGGCGCTTGGGGAAGAACCAGTCGATGGTCTCGAAGATGTCCACCTTCGCGGACGGGTACGCGTTCTGCCGCTCCAGCCGCATGCCCTCCTTCGCGGGGGTGCGGCAGGTGTAGACGTTGGGAAGCCCGTCCACGCGCATGAGGCAGTGCGAGCAGGCCGCGGCGAAGCAGTACGGCCCGCGCGGGCGGTGGTACTTCACGGAGCGGGAGAGGACGTTCTCGCCCGCGGCGATGAGGGAGCACGCCACCGGCTCACCTTCGATGGCGGGGATGCTCTCGCCCTCGAGGTCCACGGTGATGGCCCTGCCGCGCGGGGTTGCGTCTGGGAGGCGTCGCATGGGTGCCGCGCAAAATGGCGCACCGGACGGGAGCGGTCAAAGCCTGTCCACGGCCGCACGCCTGCCGCCAACCCCTCCACCTGACAGCGCAGGTGATGGCGCGCGCGCCCGGCACTTGTTGGAGAAGGAAAAGCCCCACTCCCGGTGCGCGGGGAGCGGGGCTTCGAGAGAAACGATGCTGCGCTGTGACAATTCCGGGTGGCCTTGAGGCCGGGTGCGTCAAACCGGTTCTTCGCGCCGGGGGAAGAGCGGCTCTGGCATGCCCGGGGGGCGGTAGCCGAAGCGCGAGCGGATGACGGCGCCGAAGGCCAGCGGGATGAGGAGAAGGTTGAGAAGGATGCCCACCACCGGGATGTGGCTGACGACGAGGAGGATCCCCAACCCCAGGGCCAGCACCAGCGCCTGCGTCTTCCGGCCGCGCATCACCGGCAGATGCGTGCCCAGCTCGCTTGCGAGGGCCGCGTAGCCCAGCGCCGTGCCCAGCGTGGAGGCGATCAGGAGGGCGAGCGCCACGGGGATGCCGATGAGGGTGACGCACAGGACGACGGTCAGCGGGATGAGCGCCAGCGAGCCGAGCACCCCCACGAAGAGGTTCTTGTTGGGGCGGGCGCGGATCTCCTCGCCCAGTTCCTTCATGCGCGCCGGGAAGAACATCTGCCCCAGGAAGCCCAGGCCGAAGAGCAGCGCGAACTCGAGGATGAACCAGGCCAGGCTGCTGCCTCCGCCGTCATGGTCGTCATCGTCGTCGTTATCGCGCGCGGGGGCGTCGTGGCTCCGGCTGTCCCGCAGGCCGCGCTTGATCTCTCCGCTCAACATGCGGCCCAGCCCCGCGCCGCCGAAGGACTCCAAGCTGCCCGACACATTGGCGCCGTCCGCCTTCTGCACCTGACCGCCGAAGGCGGACACGTCGCCGTCCACCTCCGCGTCCGGACCCAGGATGACGTTGCCGCCGAAGGAGTGGGCGTCGCCGTCCACGCGGCCGTGGATCTCCAGGTTGCCGCCGAAGGCGACCGCGTCGCCCTCCACGGTGCCCCGGACGATGAGGTTGCCGCCGTAGACGACCGCGCTCTCCACGGACTCGCCCTGCTTCACCTCCAGGTTCTGTCCGCGCGCCACCACGTCCCTGGCGCCGCGCTTGCTCCGCTTATGCCGGTAGTTGTCGCGGAAGTTGCGGAGCTCCTCGCGGATGCGCTGCTTGGCCGCCTCCGCCTCCTCCTTCGCGGCCTGCTTCGCCTCCTCGCGCGCCTGGGCAAGGTCCTCGGCGGAGTCCTCGGACTCGTCGGACTCCGCGTCCGCGGCGGACGTGTCCGGCGCCGGGGGCGGCGGCGTGGCGGCCACCGCCGGGGGCGTTGGCGCCGGCGGGGCGCTCACGGTGGCCGTGCCCGCCTCCTTCTCCCGGGCCGTGAGCGGGCGCAGGGTGAAGATGGAGCCGTCCTGCTCCAAGCGGAGCGAGTACGCGCGGGCCACGGTGCGCAGGGCCTGTTCGGCGCTGATGCCGCGCAGGCGCACCTCCGCGGGGGTGTCCAGGTCGCCGGTGACGACGAGGTTCAAGCCGCCCTTCTCCGCGATGGACTTGAGCGCGTCACGCAGGGAGCCACGGAAGCTCACGTCGATGGTGCGGGCGGGAGCGGCGGCGGAGGCGGCGGTCGGAGCCGGGGGGGCTTCCGCGAGGGCGAGGGGGGCGCCGAGCAGGAGCGTGGGAAGCAGCAGGCGGGGGAGGATCTTCATGGACACGCTCAGGCTTCGGAGAGGGACTGAGGAGGGGAGCCGACGAGCCGCTTCAAGCCGAACAGCGAGGAGAACACGACGAGGGCGATGCAGCAGGCCACCGCCAACCCCGCGGTGCTCCACAGGGCGTGCGCGCCGCTGGACAGGCCCTCCACGAACGCGCGGGTGTAGCCCACCGTGGACGCGAACCCGGTGCCCATGCGGCCGAGCGCCCGGTCGTTGGTGAGCAGGAAGCCCAGCCCCGCGAAGAGGGACGTGAGCAGGATGGACAGGCCCGTCCACACCTCGCGCCGCTGCGGCACGGGGCTCTCCGCGACGCGCGCCATCACGTTGACGACGAGCGAAGGGGGCGGCAGCGGATCCGCCAGCCGGAACAGGTCCTGCTCCAGCAGTCGGTGGTCCTCCATCAGCGCGGCGCAAGCGGCGCACTCCGCGGCGTGGTCCAGCGCGGGGCCCTCACCGGCTTCCAGCTCCGCGAAGAGGACGTCCAGGTCGGGGCAGGGGGTGGGGGTCATCGCGTCTCCTCCTCGGCGGGCGCCATCTTCTTGCGGAGCTTCTCACGGGCGCGGAACAAGCGCGCCATGATGGTCCCCGGCGCGCAGCCCATGATCTGCGCGATCTCCTTCGTGGTGCGCTTCTGGACGTAATAGAGCGCCAGCACTTCACGGTCGTCCACGGACAGGGTCTCCATGGCGGCCTCCAGCGACTGCCGCTCCTCGCGCGCGATGGCCCCTTCCTCCTGGGACGCTTCGTGGCTGGGGAGCACCTCCTTCATGGGCTCCAGCTCTTCGGTGCGCACCTTGGTGCGGCGGCGGAGCAGGTCCAGACAGAGGTTGCGCGTGATGGCGAGCACCCAGAGATCGAACGGGCGCGCCTCGTCGTAGCGGTGGAGGTTCTGGTACGCGCGCAAGAGGGCCTCCTGCGCGACCTCCGCCGCCTCCGCCTCCGTCTGGAGCAGGCGCAGCGCCAGGCCGTACACCGGGCGCTGCACGCTGCGCACGAGCGCTTCGAAAGCGGACGGATCCCCCTTGCGGGCGGCCAGCACGTCCGCCTTCCAGGGGAGCGGGGCGGCGTCCTCAGCCATCAGCATACCGATGGCCACGGGGAGCGAGTCGAGGGCAAGAGCGGTCACGCCCTGGACTACGGGCGTGACGGAAGGCCATTGCGCCGCACCCTTTCATCACTTCCGCTTCTGTTTTTTCGCGGACTTGGCGGCGGCCAGGCGCTGCTTTTCGGCTTTCTCCGCCCGGCTCTCGGCCTTCACCTGCTTGCGCTGCTTCTGCTTGGCCCGGAAGCCCAGCGGAATCTCCGGCTCCGGCGCGGCGGGGGCCGTGAACGTGGCCACGGGCGCGGCGGCCCGGGCAGGACGCTCGGCGCGGTCGGTGCGGACCCGGGACTCCCGAGGCTCCTTGGACTCATGGACCTCCGGCGACGCCTCGCGGCCCGGGCGGGCCGGACGGCCAATGCGGCTGGGAGGACGCGGCTCGCGGGCCGGGGCGGCGGGCAGGCGCTTGCTCGCCAGGGCGCGGTGGCGCGAGGGCCCCTCCGCCTCACGCGCGGCGCTCCGGGCGGCGGTGTCCCCCCGAGCCTCCTCGCGCTCGGCGGTGACGAGGCGCGGACGCTGCGAGGCGCGCACGTCCTCCTTGGTGTCTTCCGTGTACTCGAAGTGGAACAGGCGCTTGATGACCAGCGTGGCGTACGCGCCCGGGGGCAGCGTGAAGGCCACGTTGACCTTGATGTCGCCCCGGTTCACGTCGTCGTTCTGCGTGCGGCCCACGACGAGCTTGTGCGGGAACATCACCAGCGGGCGCTGCTCCTCCTTGAAGTAGAGCATCCGCTCCGCGCCCTTGATGCGCAGGTCGGCCAGCTTCAGCTTCTCCCGGCCCAGCACCCAGGTCATGGCCTCCGCCACCTTGGGGTCCTCGAAGGTGGAGTCCGGCCCGACGAGCGGGAAGGTCTTCTCGCGCAGGGTGTGGAGCACGTCCGGGGCGGCGTCCCGGAAGTGCAGCAGCGTGCCGGCCTGGTAGCGCATGGGGAACATGTGCTCGCGCGGCAGCATCAGCTGGAGGTAGCGGCGGACGCCCTCGTTCCAGAGGAAGCTCTGGTACTCGAAGAGGATCATCGCCCGGTAGTCCGAGTCGATCTGCAGGAACGCCTTGAGCCAGTCGCCCGGGTTGTCGCGCAGGGAGCGCAGGATGCGGTGGTACTTCTTCGCGCCCTCGAAGGGCACGCGCGCGTCCCAGCGGCCCCAGTTGTCGCGCCAGAAGCCCTTCACCTTGGCGTCCTCGGTGCGGTCCAGATCCGAGGGGCGGGCGAAGTAGTTGTGCAGCGCGGCCTCGAAGTCGCCCCGGATGATGTCCTTGGCGATGAAGCCCTGGCCGTGCTTGAGCGCGCCGAAGCGCTGGCTGTCGAAGTAGTTCACCACGCCCAGCCGGTTGACCTCCGCGGCGGCCAGGTTGAGCGGCGCCAGCGAGTCGTGCGTCAGGGCGCGCACGGTGACGGAGAAGCGGTTGGAGGTGATGTTGCGCGCCGACAGCGGCTTGTCCGTCCGGCCCAGGAACTTCAGGCGCAGGTCGGCCTCCTGCATGTCCACGTCCGCGCCGTCCACGGCGATGATCTGCTCGGTGCGGCCCTGCTTGTCCTTCAGGCCGCAGTAGCTGATGGCGCCCGGCTTGAGGCCGAACGCTTCGCGGATGCGGTTCACCGCGTCGAAGGTGGACAGCTTCTGCTTGTCCATGAGGTAGACACGATGCCGCCCACTGGCGACCTCGTCGAAGCGGTAGGACTCCTTCACGGAGAAGTCCTCGGGTTTTTGCTTGATTCGCACGACAGCCCCCTTAGCAGCGTGGGCGCGCGGAATGAAGCGTTCGCGCCCGAAATGGGCATAACCTGCAACCCCATGAGAACTCTTCCCCTCCTGTCGCTGGGCCTCCTCGTGGGGTGTGCGACCCCGCTGTCCACGATGCAGACGGCGAAGACGCTGTCGCCCGGGCAGGTCCAGGTGACGGGCAGCATGGGGGTGTTCATCCCGGTGGGCACGCTCGCGACGGTGGTGGATGTGGGCATCGACCAGGGGCGGGAGGCGAAGCGGGCGGTGGACGAGGGCCGCCCCTACACCCTCACGGAGGAGGACCAGCAGCGCCTGCTGACGGCGGGGCTGGCGCTGGTGGTGGCGCCTCCGGGCACCAACCCGGAGCTGATGGTGCGGGTGGGCGTGCTGGACGGGCTGGACCTGGGCGGGCGCTACAGCGGCAACTCGCTGCGCTTCGACGGCAAGGCGCGGCTTGCCCACGGAGGCGGGGACTCGCGCCGCTCCTATGACCTGGCGCTGGGGCTGGGGGTGTCCAAGCACCTGTTCTCCGGGGCGGCGCTGGACGTGCTGGAGGTGGTGCACCTGGGCGACTTCGACCGCTGGGACGTGGAGGTGCCGCTGTACCTGAGCGCGGAGTACGGCGACGTGTTCAAGCTCTACGGCGCCCCCAAGTACGTCTTCAGCCACACCCGGATGGACCCGCAGCTGGTGGACATCTCCCAGGGGGGCACGCCGGTGACGGGCTTCGACGTGAGCCTGCCCACCGAGGTGAACAGCCACTTCGTGGGCTCCACGGTGGGCTTCGCGGTGGGGTACCGCTACGTGCACTTCTACGCCGAGCTGACGGGGGGGTACGTCTTCTGCAAGCCGAACGTCTTCGGCGCCCGGCGGGACCTGGGCGGGCTGACCTTCCTGCCGTCCATCGGTCTGGCCTTCCGCTCGCCCGAGCGCCGGTCCTCCGCCGTCCCGGCGCCCGGCGCCCCGGGGCTGGTGGCCCCGCCGTCTCCATGAGAGGTGGGGGTGGCGACGCCGAGGCGGGGACTGACCGGCCGTGCAGGGCGACGCCGGGCGTCCTCCCAGGGGCCGACGCGAGCGTTCCTTTGGGGCGGAAGGCTCTGGTAGTGTCCGCGCCGGTGAGGATTCGCGCGTGAACCAGGCACCCGCCCCATTCCCGCCCAGGTCCGGGTCGCACCCGCGCGGGCCGCACCTGACGGGGCGGTTCGCGGACGGGACGCTGGGGGAGTTTCCCCTGGGCGCGACGACGTCGCTTGGCCGCCACCCGTCCAACACGCTGCGGCTGGTGGACCGGGAAGTGTCCAAGGAGCACGCGACCATCGAGAAGGTGGGGCGCGACTTCGTCCTGCGCGACCTCAACTCGTCCAACGGCACGTTCATCAACGGCCGCCGGGTGACGGGGGAGATGCGGCTGCGCGACGGGGACGAGATCGCCCTGGGCTCCTCGCGGCTCGTCTTCCACAGCGGAGAGGCGGCGGCGGGCGGGGCCAATCCCCCCACGCTGCCGGGCGTGACGGTGGTGGCGAACGCCGTCTCCATGCCGGCCTTCCTGGCCCAGATGGACCAGGTGCCGCAGAACTTCCGCCCGTCCGACCAGGTGACGGACACGGCGGCGCTGCGCCGGGACTACGAGAAGCTGCGCATCGCGCACGAGTTCCACCGGCAGGTGAGCCTCAAGGGCAACCAGGACGACCTGTTCGAGCAGATCCTCAAGGTGGCCTTCGAGCTGCTGGCGGCCGACCACGGCGTCATCCTGAAGGTGGGGCCAGAGGGGGAGTTCATCCCGGCCGCGGTGCACCACCGGCAGGGCAAGCAGGTGAACGTCATGCTGTCGGACACCGTGCTCAAGCGCGTGGTGGAGACGGGCAAGGCGGTGCTCACGGCGGACGCCATCATCGACGAGCGCTTCTCCGCGGCGGAGAGCATCGTGGCGCAGGGCATCCGCTCCGCCATGGCGGTGCCGCTGATGGTGAACGGCGACATCCAGGCAGTGCTCTTCCTGGACAGCCGGCAGCAGATCAACGCCTTCTCGGAGAAGGACCTGACCATCCTGTCCGGCATCGCCGCGCAGGCGGGCATCGCGCTGGAGAACGCGGCCCTGGCGGAGCAGATCCGCAACGAGGCGGTGACGCGCGCGGAGCTGTCGCGCTTCCTGTCCAAGGCGGTGGCGGACGCGGTGATCAACGGCGGCACGGAGGACCTGCGCCAGAGCCGGCTCGCGGAGGTGAGCTGCCTGTTCGCGGACATCCGCGGCTTCACCACCCTGGCGGAGAGCGACTCGCCGCAGGAGGTGGTGTCGATGCTCAACAGCTTCTTCACCGCCATGGCGGACGTGGTGTTCCGCTACGAGGGCAACCTGGACAAGTTCATCGGGGACTGCGTGATGGCGGTGTGGGGACCGCCGTCGTCGCACCCGGATGATCCGGCCCGCGCGCTGCGGGCGGCGCTGGAGATGCAGGACGCCGTCACGGAGCTCAACCGGCAGCGCGTGCTGGACGGCAAGAAGCCCATCGAGGTGGGCATTGGCGTCAACACCGGGCAGGCCGTCGTGGGCTACATGGGCAGCGCGGAGCGGCACGAGTTCACCGCCATTGGCGACACCGTGAACACCGCGTCGCGGCTGTGCGGCATCGCGAAGAGCGGCGAGGTGCTCGCGTCGGAGGTCACGGTGCGCAAATCCGGTCCGGGCTTCGACGTGGAGGAGCTGCCGGTGCTCCAGGTGAAGGGCAAGGAGAAGGGCGTGCAGACCTTCCGCGTGCACGGCGCGGAGCTGACCACCTCCACCTCCCGCAAGGTGCGCTGACGGTGCGCTCCTCGTCCTTGATGCCCACGCAGTCGTGCCCCAACTGCGGCACGGTGCACGACACCCGGGTGTACGTGAGCGGCCAGAAGGTCACGTGCCGCTGCGGCATCCGGTTCGAGGTCCGCCGCGCGGACGTGTCGGGCATCCGTCCAGCCGACGTGTCGGGCCTCCGCATGGCCGTCCCGGCGGACGAGGAAGCAGGCGCCGCGGTGACGTTCGTGCCGCGCACGGCGGATGATCCGCCAGAATCGATGTCACCTTCCGCCGCTCCCGGTGTTGGGACGGACAGGGAGGACACGGTGGGACAGGAGATGAGGGCCGGCTCCAGCGTCCCAGGGGGAACCGAGATGAACATCCCGCGACCGGATGGCGTGGGGAAGGGGGAGGAGGGCGACGTCGCCGCGGGGGGGGTACCCGCCGCCGCGGGCGTGAGCGCCCAGTCCTCGGGGGTGGCGCTGCCTTCGTCGGAGCCAGAGGCGGTGATGGACGGAGCCACCCTGGTGCGCTCAGCGACGCCGGGCGTGCGTGCGCCCCGGGCTCCGGTGGACACGTCCGTTCGCGTGGAGACGGCGGAGACGGTGCTGTCGGGCGCGAAGCCCCAGCTGCCGGGCCTGGAGCTCCTGGAGGTGCTGGGGCGCGGCGGGATGGGCGAGGTGTGGCTCGCGCGCCAGCAGTCCCTGGGCCGCACGGTGGCGGTGAAGGTGCTGCCGCCCCGGCTGGCGAAGGACGCGGAGTTCGTGTCGCGCTTCGACAAGGAGGCCACGGCGCTGGCGACCCTGTCCCACCCGAACATCGTGCAGATCATCGACCGGGGCGTGGCGGGCGAGCACTACTACTTCGTCATGGAGTACGTGGAGGGCCAGTCGCTGCGCCACGCGCTGGGCGGGCGCGATCCGCTGGCGCCCCCGCAGGCGCTGAAGGTGCTGCTTCAGGTGGCGCGCGCCGTGGAGTGCGCGCACGCCAAGAACATCATCCACCGCGACCTGAAGCCGGAGAACATCCTGCTGGACGGGCGGCTGCACGCGAAGGTGGCGGACTTCGGCCTCGCGGGGATCCGCGAGCCGGATTCGGAGAAGCACCTCACCGCGACGGCGGTGGCCATGGGCACGCTCAACTACATGGCCCCGGAGCAGCGCCGGGACGCGAAGAACGTGGATGGGCGGGCGGACCTCTTCTCCCTGGGCGTGATGATGTACGAGGCGCTCACGGGGGAGCTGCCCGTGGGCCGCTTCAAGCTGCCGTCCCAGCGCGTGCGCGGCCTGGATCCGCGCCTGGATCCGGTGGTGGAGCGCCTGCTGGAGACGGACCGCGAGTCCCGCTACGCCACCGCCACGGAGGTGTGCGAGGCGCTGGAAGTGTTGGTCTCCACCACGTCGTCGCCGCACGTGGCGCCGGCGTCGGAGCTGGCGCGCGCGCAGCCTTCGCACGCGGACGCCAGGAGGCTCGCGTCGCGGCCCGAAGCGGTGATGCTGGAGAAGTTCCACGCGGGCTGGGGCCGGGTGCGCACCGGCCTGTCCGTGGTGGGCGGCCTGGCGCTGCTGGGCTTCGCGGTGCGCGCCTTCGTGGGCCCGGTGAGCCTGCGCCTGGGTGACGAGGAGTACGGCCTGGGCCGCCAGAAGCCGGTGCAGACCGCGCAGCACTTCCCGCCCAACACGGAAGGGGAGGTGTTCGCCGGCTTGAAGCTCACCCCGCCCGCGCCGGGCTCGGACACCTCCACCCTGGAAGTGGGCTTCGAGCCGGGCGAGGAGGAGTTCAACGTCCACAGCGGCTCCTGGGAGATGAAGAACCAGGAGCTGCAGGTGATCCAGGCCGGGATGGAGGCGGACGGCAAGCTGGTGCCGCGCGCGTACCTGGCCCACCGCTATTTCAGCAGCGACGACTTCACGGCCGAGGTGCTGATGGACGTGAGGCCGCTGGGCCGCGAGTGGTCGGTGGAAGAGGACGGGCAGCACTTCGGGGAGCTGGCGTTCCGCATCCGCGACGTGCAGGTGTCCGTCTTCGCCATCCCGGACGCGGGAATGCGCCTGTCGTGGCGCTACTTCTCGCCGGACGACGGGCGGGAGATTGTTGGCAACAGCGCGGAGGACACCAAGAACCTGGTCCAGGACGAGATGCCGGTGCCCCGTCAGGGCCCGTTCCTGGTGCGCCTCCAGCTGAAGAAGCAGAAGAGCGGCGTGCGGGTGGACGCCTTCCTCAACAAGAAGCTCTTCGCCAGCAAGGTGCTGCCGGGCTTCGAGGGCCGGGTGGGAAAGCTGGCCCTGGGATGCCGCAACCTGAAGTGCACCTTCGATGACCTGAAGGTGGTGGGGCGGCTCCAGGAGCGCCCCGTGCGCCGCGTCGCCACCGGCGAGTAGTCCGTCCCCGCGGGTGGGGCTTGCCGCTCCGCCCGTGCGTTCCCACCTTGCTCCCGCCGGGCTCCGCCGTCGCGGGGCCGCCCGGCGCGCGGGTGGGGGAGATGGACATGGACCTGGGACGCGTCCTGCTGCTGCCGCTCTGCGGGGTGGGGCTGGCCCTGCTGCTCTGGGCGACGTTCACCCTGGGGCGCGCGCCAGCTGGCTCCCGGCCGTGCGGGTTGCTGGGGGGCTTCGGGGCCCTGGCCCTGGGGCTCGTGCTCTTCGTCCCGTGGATGCGCGGAGCGCCGCTGGTTCCCGTGTCGCCGGACGTGCTCGTGAAGGCGGTGGGTGGAGGGCTGCTGGTGCTCGCCGCGGGCGCGTCGGCCCTGGGGGCACGGATGCGTCTGCGGGCGGACACCTTGCGTGGCGCCGCGCCGCGGTCCCTGGATGAGGCGGTGGAGGCCCTGCGCGCGGGGCGGCCTCCGGGCTTCGGGGTGTACCGGGGCCGGCTGGAGTGCCTGGAGACACTGACATCGCCGGGCGGCGTGCCTTGCGCCTTCTACGACGCGGCGGTGCACGCGGTGGGAAAGCAAGGCCAGAAGGGCCCGCTCCTGTCGCGGGAGCGCGCGTACGCGCCGATGCTGCTGCTGAGGGGAGAGCGGACGCGGGCGGCGGTGGGCTTCGTGCCCTCCGCGCTCCTGGCGCCGGTGGAGGTCCGCCGGTGCGTGACGGTGCCCGCGCTCACTCGGGCGGAGCTGCTGGGTGCTCCCGGACAGGCGCTGTCCTGGGAGCGCGTGGGCGCGCCCGGTGAGGCGTGTCTGGTGGTGGGGGAGCTGCGGCGGGGCTTCCTCGACGGGACCTACGAGCTGCGCGGGCGCGGGGGGCGTCCGGCGCAGGTGGTGCTGGGGGAAGAGGCCGCGGGCACCGGCGGGGAGTTGTCCCGCCGGGCCTGGAGGCACTTCGCGGCGGCCGGGGTGTTGTCCCTGGCCGCCGGGGTCATGCTCGCCCGGACCCTGTGAGGTCCGGACGGAGGGCCCCGGCCCGGGAAGGCGCCGGGGCGGACGGCATCAGCCGATCTCGACGCGGCAGGTGGGGCTGCAGCCGTCGCGCGCGGTGGTGTTGCCGTCGTCGCACTCCTCGCCATCGTCGGCCTGGATGATGCCGTCGCCGCAGCGGGCGTTCCAGATGCAGGTCAGGCTGCACTTGCCGTAGCCGGGGCCGTTGTTGTTGCCCTGGTCGCACTGCTCACCCGCATCGAGGGTGCCGTTACCGCAGGTGGACTTGCACTCGGTGCGCTGCGTCTCGAAGTTGTTCAGGGTCAGCTTGTACGAGGACGCGGACGTGTGGCGCTCCGCCTGGAACACGACGACCTCGTAGATCTTGCCCTTCACCAGACCCAGGCCCGTGACGGTGGGCCCATTCGCCAGCGAGACCGTGCCGGACGTGGCGCCGTGCACGCCACCCAGGTCCAGGGCGAGCTTGCCGTTGATGAACACCCACACGTCGTCGTCACCCAGGAACGTCAGCTCCTCGGTGCCCTTGAACTCAAACCAGTAGCGCGTCTCGCTGGTGAAGCTGAAGTTGCGCGGGACGCCGCTGCCGTCGTTGAGCTTGTTCTCCTTGCCCAGCTTCACCCAGCCGCCGTTGTCGAGCGGGAAGAAGGTCTGGTTGTTGAACAGGTAGGAGCCATTGCCCTGCTTGCTGAGCTTCAGGGTGCTGACCTCCGTGACGTTGACGTTCGGCGTGTCGCGATACCACTGGTCGAAGGCCGTCTTGCCATGGGTGACTCCGCCGTTGCCGGTGGCGCCCTTGGCGTAGATGGGCTTGCCATCCGAGCCAAGCGGCCCGTACTTCGCGCCCACGATCCCCTGCTCCGCGCCGTTGGCATCCTCGAAGTCAGGGTGACGGGTCGCGGGAGCGCTGCAGCCCTGTCCGCCGCCCATGCCGCAGAAGTCGCGATAGACGACGGGGATCTCCACCACGTCAGGAGGAGACTCGGTGATGCGAACACAAGCGAAGCCCGGCTCCAGCTTGCACGTCGGCGAGCAGCCGTCGTTGGCGCGCAGGTTGCCGTCGTCGCACTCCTCGGTGGTGTCACCCGGGAGGATGACGCCGTCGCCGCAGCGGGCCTCGCAGGTGCCGTTCACGCACTTGGGCTCCAGCACGCACAGCGGCGAGCAGCCGTCGCCCATGTCGTGGTTGCCGTCGTCGCACTGCTCGGTGCCTTCCTTCTTGCCGTCACCGCAGACCGTCTTGGTGCACGGCTGGCCCAGCACGTCGCACTTGTAGCCCTGCTCCAGGCGGCAGGTGTCGCTGCAACCGTCGCCCTTGGTGGCGTTGCCGTCCTCGCACTCCTCTTCACCCGCGATGATGCCGTCACCGCACTGCGCTGCCTTGCAGCGCTGGCCCTGGAGGGGGCACGTCCAACCCGACTCCACGGTCTTGCAGTCCGCCGAGCAGCCGTCGCCGGAGACCGTGTTGCGGTCGTCACAGATCTCGCCAGCCTCGAGCAGGCCGTTGCCGCAGGCCGCCGTCTTCACGCACGCCTGGCCGGGCGTCGGGCAGGCATAGCCGGCCTCGACCTCCAGGCAGTTCGCCTTGCAGCCGTCGCCGGACGTGGTGTTGCCGTCGTCGCACGCCTCACCCTTCTGGTGCTTGCCGTCGCCACAGACGGCAGGGCCCGGATCGTACGGGCCGCCGTCGGGCAGGGTGTCACTGCCCCCATCCGTCCCACCGTCGGTTTCGATGACGCTGCCATCCGTACCGGGCGTGACGCCGCCATCAGGAGGTGGATCGTCGGTGCCGGAGCAGGCAGTCAGGGCGAGGAGGAAGGAAGCGAGCACGATGCTCGCCAGTCGAGTCCGAGCGGGGGAATGTTTCAGCATGAAGCAGATGCTGGAAGGCCCTGACCCCGGGTGTCAAATGGATCAGGTGTTTTCCAACCCAGTCGGCGCGTGTAAATGGAGAAAGCCCGTACAGGTGTACGGGCTCCCAGGTGTGACCCTGCCTCGCCGGGCTACATCTGTTCCAGCTCCCGACCCTTGGTCTCCTTGATGTACCGAGCGGCGAAGAAGATGGAGAAGACGGCCGCCGCGGCATACAGGCCGTAGGCCCAGCCCAACCCGAGGGCCTTGAGCGACGGGAAGGTGGCGGAGACCAGGAAGTTGGCCAGCCACTGCGCCATGGCCGCGATGGAGAGCGCGAGCGCGCGGATGCGGTTGGGGAACATCTCCCCCAACAGCACCCAGACGACGGGGCCCCACGAGAAGCCGAAGAAGACGACGTAGAGGTTGGCCGCGATGAGCGCCGTGGTGCCCGCCGCGCCCTGGAGCACCGGCTTGCCCGCGGCGTCCAGGGGGGCGGTGCCGAACAGGTACGCCAAGAGCCCCAGCGTCAGCGCCATGCCGACGGAGCCGATGATGAGCAGCGGCTTCCGGCCGATCTTGTCCACGAACGCGATGGCGACGAGCGTGGTGAGGATGTTGGTGACGCTGGTGATGACGGTGATGGCCAGCGAGTTCTGCTCGGAGAAGCCCACCGCCTGCCAGAGGACGCTGGAGTAGTAGAAGATGACGTTGATGCCCACGAACTGTTGAAGCATCGCGAGCACGATGCCAATCCACACGATGGGCAGGAAGCCAAAGCGGCCGCCCTTCAGGTCCGCCATGTGCGGGGTGTAGTTGGTGCGCAGCGAGTTGCGGATCTCCACGACCTTGGACGGCGCGGTGTCTCCCTCGATGCCGCGAAGGACGCCGAGCGCCTCCTGCTCACGCCCCTTGGCCACGAGATAGCGGGGGGACTCGGGGATGAAGAGCGAGCCCACGCCGTAGAGGATCGCGGGAGGCAGACCGCTGAAGAACATCCACCGCCACGCGGTCATGCCGAGCCAGCCGGGGTTGGAGGCGGAGCCCGCGGATCTCGCGATGGCGAAGTCCCCGAGCAGGGCCATGAAGATGCCCACCACGATGGCCAGTTGTTGCAGCGACGCGAGCCGTCCGCGCAGGTGCGCCGGAGCGATCTCCGCGATGTACGCGGGCGCCACGACGCTGGCGGCGCCGACGCCCAGCCCGCCCACCAGCCGCCAGAAGCTCAGGTCCCACAGGGAGAACGCGAACCCGGAGCCGATGGCGCTGATGGTGAACAGGCCGGAGGCGATGAGCATGGTGCGCTTGCGGCCGTACCGGTCCGCGACGTGGCCCGCCAGGAACGCGCCGGCCGCGGAGCCGATGAGCGCGGACGACACCGCGAGCCCCAGCGCCAGGCTGCTCGCCGCGAATTGCGTCTGGAGCGCTCCGACCGTGCCGTTGATGACGGACGTATCGAAGCCGAAGAGGAAGCCACCCAGCGCGGCCACCACGGAGATGACGAGGATGTGACCTGTGTGCGTCTCCGGCTGCGCGGTGGGGTGCCTGCCCGCAGGGACATCCAGGATATCGGCCATGACGTGCTCCTTTCCCAAGGGGCACGTCCTGCACGGGGGAAACCGGGGGAGGGGGTTCGCCTCCCGGTGTCCGGCCCTCGCGGTTCGCACAACGGCCCTGTGAATAGGTGCCCCCCCTGAACACTGGAGGGCACCCCCAGCCGGGACTCCGCTTCCTCGGCCGCTCGTGGGGGCAGGAGGCCCCGTCACCGAGAGCGGGACGGGGGTCAGCCCTCGTCCGCCAGGCCGTACTCCTTGAGCTTCCGGGCCAGCGTGTTACGGCCGATCTCCAGCGCCCGCGCCGCCGCGGTGCGGTTGCCCTTCACCGCCTCCAGCACTCGCAAGATGTGGCGGCGCTCCACTTCCGCCAGCGGGAGCAGCAGCGGGGCTTCCGGCGCGGGGGCGGGCTCCTGCACGGACGGCGCGGGGGACAGCGCGCGGTCCAGGGAGGGCAGGGGGAGGTGCTCCTCCAGGATCTCGCCTTCGCAGAGCACGACGGCGCTCTCGATGCAGTTCTCCAGCTCGCGCACGTTGCCGGGCCAGCGGTAGCGCATGAGCCGCGCGAGGGCGGCGGCGCTGAGGCGGGGCGGGGGCAACCGGTGGCGCTTCGCGGCGGTGGCGACGAAGTGGCGCGCGAGCCGTTCGATGTCCTCCGCGCCGCGCTCGCGCAGCGGGGGCAGCAGGAGCTCCACGACCTTGATGCGGTAGTAGAGGTCCTCGCGGAACCGGCCCTCCGCCACCATGCGCGGCAGGTCGCGGTGGGTGGCCGCGACGATGCGCACGTCCACCTTGACGGCCTGGGTGCCTCCCACGCGTTCGAACTCGCGATCCTGGAGGACGCGCAGCAGCTTGCCCTGCACCGCCTGGGGCAGCTCCCCCAGCTCGTCGATGAAGACGGTGCCACCGTCGGCCGCCTCGAACTTGCCGGGCACGCGGTGGTCCGCGCCGGTGAACGCGCCCTTCTCATGGCCGAACAGCTCGTTCTCGATGAGGGCGGCGGGCAGCGCCGCGCAGTCCACCTTCACGAAGGGCTTGTCGCGCCGGGGGCCGTTGACGTGGATGGCGCGCGCGAACAGCTCCTTGCCGCAGCCGCTCTCTCCGCGCAGCAGCACCGTCGCGTCCGTGGGCGCGGCCTTCTGCACCAGGCGGTAGAGGGCCTTGAGCGGCGGGGCTTCACCGATGATGCGGTTGAAGAAGTAGCCCACCGGGGCCTGCGGCTGATCCTTGGCGCGCTGGAGCTCCTGGTAGAGGCTGGTCGTCTGGAGCGCGGTGCTGACCTGGGCCGCGATGTCGGTGAGCTTCCGGGTGTCGTCCTCCGTGAAGGGACCGCCGCCCAGGCGGTTGAGGACCTGGAGCACCCCGTACACGGCGCCCGCCGCGTCGCGCAGCGGCACCGCGGCCAGGCTGATGGTGCGGTAGCCCGTCATCCGGTCGATGTCCGCGAAGAAGCGCCGCTCGCCGCGCGGATCCGGCACGTGCACGGGCTCCCCGGCCTCCGCCACGTAGCCCGCCACGCCCTGGCCCAGCTTCACGCGGATCTGCGCGACCTCCGGCAGGTGCGCGGCGCGGCTGAAGAGCTCGCGGCGCACCGGATCCAACAGCCACAGCGTGCCGCGGTCCGCCTGGAGCGTGATGGCGATGCGGTCCACGAGCGCCTGGAGGAAGGCGTCCAGGTCCACCTCGCGCCCGACGAGGCCGCCAAGGGGGAGCAGGACCTGGGACGACACATCCGGCGGGGACGAGGGCATGGCGGCGGGCAGCGGCGGCAGCGTGAAGGACGCGCGTGGCAGTGTAGCGCAGGGCTCCTGGCTCGGCAGGCTCATGCGCCCGCCGCGCGGCCCAGGAGCATGCGCTGGCCCTCGCGCGCGGGGTCGGTGAAGGGGAACAGGCCGCGCGCCTGCTGCGCCATGTCCTCCAGCAGCTCGTCCGCGTGGGACGGATCATGGTGGAAGAGGAAGAGCCGCCCGGCGTTCAGGTCACGGGCGACCTTGGCCGCGTCCATCATCGTCGAATGGCCCCAGCCCTTCTTGGACAGGCCCGTCTTCCCCTCGTACTCGTCCGGGGTGTACTGCGCGTCCAGGCACAGCGCGTCCGCGCCCTCGAAGTGGTGGGCCACGTCCGCCGTGAGGCGCTCCGGCAGCTCCACGTCCGTCGCGTACACGAACGAGTGGCCGTCCGCCTCCACGCGGTAGGCCATGCACCCGTCCGGGTGCGGCACGTCGATGGGCGTCACCTTGAAGGGGCCCACCTCCACCGTGCGGCCGTGCACCGCGGCGCCAAAGGCCATCTTCGAGCGCATGGTGGACAGGGGCACCGGGAACTGCGGCGGGCGCATCTGCTGCGACAGCGTGGACTCCAACGCCTGCGCGCCGTTGGCACCCGGGCCGTACAGCGTCAGCGACGTCGTGGGCAGGTAGGCGGGCGTGAAGAAGGGGAAGCCCTGCACGTGATCCCAGTGCAGGTGTGAGAAGAACATCGTCGCCTTCCGCGGCGCGCCCTCGCGCAGCATCACCTCGCCCAGCGTGCGGATGCCCGTGCCCGCGTCGAGGATCAACCGCTCACCCTGGCTCGTCACCTCCACGCACGCCGTGTTGCCGCCGATGCGCGAGCCCGACACCGCGATGCTGCCTCGAACCCCGAAGAACCGGACTTCCATGGTGACTCTCCTGATGCTCCGGCACCCGCTGGAGGCGCCCTGACGTGAGGGGGACACAGCACGTGGAGTGCCAGCGCCAAGGGGTTGGAATCACTGGAGTGGGGGGGGGCGGGGAAGGACGGACCGCTCCGTTTCGGGGCGCTCTGGATCGGGCGGGCGGTCCATTCCGGGGCGGTCCTCGGGGCGGCGGAATCCTGGTAGACCCCAGGGCCATGCCGACGATCGCGTTCTGTACCATCAAGGGTGGCGTCGGGAAGACCACCCTGTGCTCGCACGTGGCCGCGGCGCTGGCGGACGCGGGCCGGCGGGTGTTGCTGCTGGACCTGGATCCGCAGGCGCACGCATCGCTGGTGCTGGGCCTGGAGTCGCGCGAGGGCCCGTGCGTGGCGGACGCCTTCGGGGCCCGACCGAAGCACAAGCTGGACGAGGTGGTGGTGGCGTCGCCCAAGCGGCCGGGGCTGTTCATCGCGCCGGGGGCGCCGCGCATGGCGGCGTTGGAGCGCGAGCTGTTCGGCTGGGGCCACCGGCTTCAGGCGATTCCTCGCGCGCTGAAGACGCTGTCGTGGACGCCGGACGTCATCATCGTGGACACGCCGCCGAGCATCGGCGCGTTCACGGAGGCCGTGCTGTGCTTCGCGGACGTGGTGGTGGCGCCGGTGCCCACGGGCGCGTTCGCGTTGCAGGGCCTGGGCGAGATCGAGACGGCGTGGCGCGAGGTGCGCGAGGACGGCGGCCAGCTGGTGGCCGCGGTGAACCTCTGGGACCGGCGCACGCCCGCGACCAACGAGGCGATGGAGGAGGCGCTGAAGGAGGTGACGGTGCCGGTGCTGCGCACGCGCATCCCGCGCTCGGAGTCCATCAACCAGGCGGGGCTGGGCTACGAGGTGGTCTTCGACGTGAGCCCGAACGCTCCCGGCGCGGAGGAGCTGCGCGCGCTCGCCCAGGAGCTGGCGAAGCGCGCGGGCGTGCGCTGATCACGGTGTGGGCAGGCCGGGCTCGAGCGCTGTCCGGACGGTGGCGGCGGTGAAGGACGTGCCCCAGATGGCGTTGACCTGCTCCGCGACGAAGGCGGCGCCCGGCTGGAGCGTCCCCTGCGTGGCCTCCAGCATCTGCACGCGCGGGTCGGTGAGCTCCAGCAGGCGTGGCGCCACGTCGCTCACGTCGCGGTCCTGCTCCTGGCTGGCGCGCACACCCCGAAGCCACGCGCCCACGGTGCCCGCCCCGTAGGGGATGTAGAGGGGTTGCTCCGCGCCTCCCAGCTTCACGAGGAGGTGTCCCAGGCTCAGCGTGATGATGACGTTGCCGTGCGTGGAGAGCAGGGGCCCGTGGTCCGGCGGCAGCGTGTTCCAGTCCACCGCGGCCGTGTTCTGGAAGTACATCGGCGTGAAGCGATGGGGCGCCTGGGAGACCAGGGCGCGCGTGTGCTCCACGGGGATGAGGGTGTCCCAGTCGTCGTGGAGGATGAGGAACGGCGTCTGGACCGTCGCGGCCAGGTGGGCGGCCGTCCAGCGCGTGTAGTCCGTACCGGACGACAGCGGGTCGCCTCCGGTGGTGGCGTAGATGCGTCGGAAGTAGGGCTCGAAGAACTGCTGGTAGCGCGACCGCAGCGCAGCGTCGCTCACGCGCGAGGGAACGACGCGGCTCACGTAGTCCACCTCCTGCGCGAAGTCGGACAAGGGCGAGAGGGCGACGCCCACGCTGGGCACCACCGTCGCGGGTGCGTCCGCCGCGGCATAGAGCGCTTCGTAGCCACCCCAGGAGCCCCCGAAGATGCCGATGCGCGTGGTGTCCACGTTCGGGGCCTGGGCGAGGAAGCGCATGCCCGCGTTCATGTCGTCGCGGTCGTTCTGGAGGTCGCCGCCCGCGTAGAAGCGGCCGAAGACGGCGAGCACGCCGAAGTCATGGAAGAGGTAGACGAAGGACTCGCTCGCGACGAGCTCCGGCGTCGTGGGCGTGTAGGCGATGGACGACGAGCCCGGTCCGAAGTGCGGCTCGCTGTCATCGGGGTGCAGGCCACTGCCGCGCGCGGCCCACTTCGCGTCCACGGTCTCGCCGGTCCACGCGATGCCGTCGTAGGGCTTGGTGAGCACCACGATGGGCGACACGCCCGGCTTCCGGGGAGGGAACCACTGCGCATAGGTGGCCGCCCGACCGGGCACCTCCAGCCGCAGGAGCTGGTATGGCCACGTCTGGCCCGCGGCGTCGAGCGAGCCCGAGCCCAGCTGCGTCACCTGGACGGTGCCCGGGTCCGTGGGCATGTCGTCCGGGGACTGACAGGAGTTCGCGGACGGGCTGGGCTTGCTGCAGCAGGCGGTGGGGAACGAGCCCAGGAAGGCCAGGGCCAGCAGCGTGGTCGAAAGGAGGCGCATGCTCCAGCAGACACCGTGGCGCGGATTTTCTGGAAGTCCGAACCCGCTTTCCAGACGAGGATGAGGGCGCATGGACTACCAGGCGGTGTTGTTGGACGTGTGGGACGCGGTGCGCCCGGTGCTGGGACAGGGGCGCGTGGCGACCTACATCCCGGCGCTGGCGGCGGTGGATCCCCGCCGCTTCGGCATGGCGCTCGCGACGGTGGAAGGCGACCTGTACGGCGTCGGCGACTGGCGTGAGCCTTTCTCCATCCAAAGCATCTCCAAGGTGTTCACGCTGGCGCTCGCGCTGTCGCGGGATGGGGACGCGCTGTGGCGGCGCGTGGGCAAGGAGCCCTCTGGCAACCCGTTCAACTCGCTGGTCCAGTTGGAGTACGAGCAGGGCATCCCTCGCAACCCGTTCATCAACGCGGGCGCGCTGGTCATCACCGACCGGCTGCAACACCTCACCGGGGATGCGCGCGGCACGCTGCGCGACTTCCTCCGGGCGGAGAGCGGCAACCCGTCCGTGGACTTCGATCCGGTCATCGCCGCGTCGGAGGCGGAGCACGGCCACCGCAACCGCGCCCTGGCGCACTTCATGGCCAGCTACGGGAACATGGAAGGCGCGGTTCCGAAGGTGCTGGAGCACTACTTCTGGCAGTGCTCGCTGGCGATGAGCTGCGCGGACCTGGCGCGAGCCTGCGGCTTCCTCGCCCGGCATGGCCAGCTCGCGAATGGTTCACGGCTGCTCACGCGCAGCCAGGCCAAGCAGGTCAACGCGGTGATGCTCACCTGCGGCACGTATGACGCGGCGGGCGAGTTCGCCTATCGCGTGGGCCTGCCAGGCAAGAGCGGCGTGGGGGGCGGCATCATCGCCGTCATCCCCAACCGGTGTGCCCTGTGCGTGTGGAGCCCCGGCCTGGATGCGCGAGGCAACTCGGTGGCGGGCGTGGAGGCCTTGGACCGGTTCACGACGCTGACCGGCCTGTCCATTTTCTGAGATGGGGTGTCAGCGCAGGCCGTCCAGCAGGTCGGCCAGTCGCCGGGGCTGGGACGCGAACGGCGAGTGCGAGGACTCCAGCGTGTCCACGGTGAAGGTGTTGCCCGGCGTGAAGGCATCCGCCTCGCGGATCATCAGGTCCTGGAGGGCAGGGGCCAGGGCGCGGTCCCGTGAGCAGCGAAGGTAGCTGCGGGGGACGCGTCCCCAACGCTCCTTCGTCGCGCCTACCTTGCCGATCCACAGGGACAGCGGGATGTCAGGGGTGAGGGTGAGCGCGAAGGGCAGGAAGGCCGCTTCGTCCACGTCCTGGTAGAAGCCCGCTCGCAGCGCCTCCCGGTACGCCGCGTCGCCGCGCGGGTTGATCCGCACCGCGCCCAGCTTCGCGGGGTCGCCGATGAAGAGGCTCTCGCCGTGGCCGGTGCGCGCCTCGGGCAGGGCGCCGTAGGCGCTGGCGCTCTGGAGGCGCAGCGGGACGTAGGCGCTCAGGTAGACCAGCCGTCCCATGAGGTGCGGGGCCATCTCCGCCGCGCGGGTGATGACCGTGCCCCCCGCGCTGTGGCCCACGAGCACGGGCTTCGGTCCGTCCTGGAGCTTCTCCAGCGCCGCGACCACCGCCGAGGCGCAGTCGTCCAGCGTGAGCTCCGCATGGGGCGAGCGTTCCACGGCGAAGCGCGCCGCGTCTCCGGTGAGATAGGACGCGGGGAAGCGCGCGTTGAGGCCGTGGCCGGGCAGATCGATGGCCACCACCTGATGCCCGCGGGCGGACAGGGCCTCCGAGACGCGCGTCCAATGCAGGGCGTTGTGCCACGCGCCGTGCACCAGCAGGAACGTCCGGGACTTGCGCGCGGCGTTCGCGGGAGTGGCGGCGAGGCCGACTCCTGTGGGCAGCAGGCCCGTGCCCAGCACGGCGGTCTTCATCACGTCACGACGGTTCATGGGGTGTTCCTTCGTCGGGGGAGGCGTTGGCGTCCAGCACGGCGAGCAGCCGCTCCCGCAGGCGCGCGAGGTCGAAGAGCTGCCGGTCCACCTCGGCCAGACGCTCGCGGTGGGCCGCGAGCGCGTCCGGGCAGATGGAGTCGGTGACCTGACGGAGCATGCAGGGCGGGAAGGTGGCGATCTCCTCCAGCGAGAAGCCCCGGCGGATCATCCGGGCCACCTGCATCACCTGGGGCACCGCGTCTTCGCCGAAGTCCCGGTAGCCGTTGTCGCGGCGGTGCGAGGCGACGAGCCCTGCCTTGTCGTAATGGCGGATGGAGCGCGCACTGCAACCCGTGCGGCGAGCGAGTTCTCCGATGTTCATCCTGCTCTCCTGGGAACGGACCCTACGGCCTGACACCAGTGGCAACGTCAAGGGCCAGATGGAATGCCACCGAAATGCACGAGGGAATGCCCGAGCGCGGTCTAGGTTGCGCGCCCGTGACCTCCGCCCCGTCCGTCCTCAAGCCCCGCCCCGCGCTCCTCGTGCTTGCCTACCTGGCCTTCATCAGCCTGGGGCTTCCGGATGCCGTGCTGGGCGTCGCATGGCCCTCGCTGCGCGCCACCTTCGGACTGCCGCAGACAGGCATGGGGGCCATCCTCTCCACGGCGGCGGTGGCGTACTTCTTCTCCGGCCTGCTCGCGGGCCGGTTGATGCGGGCGCTCAAGCTGGGCCTCCTGCTGGCGCTCAGCACGGGGAGCGTGGCCCTGGGGCTCGCGGGGTACGCGACGGTGCCGCTGTTCGCGCTCTTCCTGCTCGCCGCGTGCTTCATCGGGTTCGGCTCGGGCGCCATCGACTCCGCGCTCAACAACTACGCGGCCCAGAACTTCGGGCCCAAGCACATGAACTGGCTGCATGCCGCGTACAGCGTCGGCGCCGCGCTGGGGCCCGCGCTGATGACGGCGCTGCTGACTCGGGGCGCGGGGTGGCGGTCCGGATATGCCGTCATCGGGGCGACGCTGGGCGTGCTCGCGATCACGTTCCTCTTCACGCGCCGACAGTGGGATGGGCCGGCGAGGGCGGACGGTGAGGTGGATGCCGGGCACCCCACCGGCTCAGCGCTCGACGCCGTCCGCCGGCCGCGTGTCTGGCTGCAGATCGCCACGTTCTTCTTCTACACCGGCGTGGAGGTCACGGCCGGTCAGTGGAGCTACACGGTGCTCACCGAGAGCCGCGGCCTGCACACCTCCGTGGCCGGCACCTTCGTGAGCCTCTACTGGGGCGCCTTGCTGGTGGGGCGGATCCTGTCCGGCTTCATCGTGGAGCGGCTGGGGCCCGTGCGGATGCTGCGGGTCTGCACCGTGCTCGCGGTGGTGGGCGTGCTCTTGTTCACGCTCCCCAGCGTGCCCCCCGTGGTGGGGCTGGTCGTGTTGGGGTTCGCGCTGGCCCCCATCTTCCCGGGCCTGATGTCGGAGACACCGCGCCGGGTGGGCACCGACGTCTCCGGACACGCGGTGGGCTTCCAGGTGAGCGCGGCCACCATGGGCGTCGCGGCCCTCCCCAGCCTCGCGGGCTTCATCGCGGAGCGGTGGGGACTGGCGCTCCTGCCGCCATTCCTCGTCGCCTGTGCTGGCGTGCTGGCGGTGGTGCACGGCGTGCTGTCCGCCGTGGCCGACCGCACCGCGACGCGCTGACCGCGCACGCCGTGTGGCTCAGCCGCCGGCTGGGAGCTCCGCGGCTCGCAGCGTCTGGAGGCCTTGCGCCGTCCACTGCGCCAGCCGCAGCGTCGCTCCCGGCGCCGAGGCCCGCGGCACGACCTCCACGCAGGTGAAGCGGTGCTCCAGCCGGGCCCGCTGCTGCTTCGCTGGCTCCAGCGCGGGGTTGGACTGGAGCTCCGCCAGATACTCCGCCCAGTCCGCGTCGGAATCGTCCGGGGAGGGAAGCCGCAAGAGCGAGATCCACGTGCCGGTGTTGGCGTAGACGGGGCCAGGGCCCTCGTGCCAGCGGGCCGCGTGGGTGTGGCCCATCACCACCGCCTGGGGGCTGTATTTCCTGCCCAGCCGCTCCAGCTCCGCGAGCTCGTCCTTCCCAGGCTCGAGCCCGAAGTAGACCGAGCCGGTGCTTCCCGCGACCGAGCGGTGCAGGTGCGCGTAGAGCGCGAAGCCCGCCCGGGCCAGCTTCAGCCGGGCGCGGCCCAGAGCCCCTGGCGTGTCGAAGGCATCCAGGTTCTCCGCGTCGAGCGCGGACAGCAGCGCGTCGACTTCATCGTCACTCAGGTCCACCCGCGCGAGCGTGCGCGCCAGGTGCCCGTCCGCGTCCGATGGGCCCACCGCGTCCATGGGCTCCAACGCGAAGGATGGGGCCAGGCCCCGGTTCTCCAGCAGGCGCCGGATGACGGTGAGCGTCCCGGACGTGAACAGGACCCGGAGCGCTTCCGGCTTCACGCCGAGCCCCACCATCACCGCGCCCTGGAAGTCTGGCTTCAGCAGGTCCATGAACCGCAAGCCATGCTGGTGCTTGAGCGGATTGAGCAGGGTCTTCACCAGGACCGAGCCCGGTGGGTAATGGAACCGGCTCGCGCGCTCCGAGGACAGCAGCGCGTCGTAGTCGATGCGGTTCGTCACGTCGGTGTGCTCACCGTGGGTGACGAGCACTCGGGCGCCGCCGACGCTCAGCTGGAGCGGCGCGGTGCCATCCCGGAACTCCAACCGGGAGGTCACGGAATCGGGTTGCCCCAGCGCCGCGCGCACCACGGCCTGCACGTCGGGCAGGGCCAGCTCCAGGTCATGGTTGCCCACCACCATCGTCACCCGCCCCCCCGCGGCCAGGGCCCGCCCCAGCGCCTTCAGCGACGGCGCCGTCGGCGCGGCGGTCACCAGGGCCCGGGCCTGCTCCACCGCGCGCTGGGAGTCCACCGCGAGCGGGTCGTCGTTGAGCAGGAAGTCGAAGGTGTCCCCGTTGAGGACGACGTGGGTGGGGGGCTGGGCGGAGGCGTCGAGCAGGGCGGGCAGCTCGGCGGCGCCCGCGAAGATGTCGTAGGGCCCGCCGTTGCCGAGGTGGAGGTCGCTGAGGATGAGCGTTCGCATCGGTCCATGCTCCTTTCAGGGAAGCGCCTGCAGGTCGTTGTGCCGGAGGCTCACGGCGGGGTCGCCGAGCACCGCGTAGTTGCGAGCGTCGTTGCGCTCGATCCACCGGTGGAGCAGTTCGCGGGGGGCCAGCTTGCCATTGGAGGTGTTGGCATCCAGGTGCGTCAGCAGGATGTTGTTCGCGGCGGAGAACCGGTCGCGGAAGTCGCGCAGCGCGTGCCCCACGGGCATGCCGGCCATGATCTTCCACAGCGTGTTGCGGAACGGGTGCACCGTGGTCTGCGCCATCTGGAGCGGCTTGATGGAGAAGCCCCAGGCCCGCTCCACGTGTCCGATGACCGCCAGCGCGCCGCCGTTGGGATGGGCCAGCAGCCGGCGGGGCAGGGCCGCGACGAAGGGCGCGGCGGCCAGGGCCTCGCCACTCCGGGCGGCCGTGAGCGGGAACTCATCCTGGGCGGGCGTGCCCGCGCCGAAGCACGCGAAGAAGAAGGCCACGAGCCCGTGGAGCCGGGCGTCATCCCGGATGTCCGAGGCCGCCACGTAGTGCGCGGGCGCCATCCCGCCAAAGCCCGTCCAGTCCTGGCTCAACAACGCGCCCTGATGCTGGAGCTGGAGCGGATCACACGCCTTGAACCCGACGCCGTGGGACGCGGTGAAGAGCACCGCCGGCCGCGCTTCCCGGCCGTGGAGCGCGGCGAGCAACCACTCCTTGGTCGCGTCGTCCTCGAGCGCGTCACGGCTGGCGTAGCGGAGCTTCGCGGCCACCGTCTTCGCGATCTGCGGAGGTTGATCCGCGGGAGCGCCCCGGAACAACGGGGCGACGAGGCTGTCGGCGCTGAGCTCCGTGGAGCGGTCCCCCAGGTGCTTGGGTCCCCAGCCCACCACCTGCCGGTGGTTGGGCACGGAGGCGCCGGTCTCATATGCCACGACGCTCTCCGCGTATCGCGTGTACTCCGCCGGGGTGTCGAAGGAGAGGCGGCCCACGGAATAGGAGAGCGACAGCGAGTGCTGCACGTCGAACGGGATGACGTCCGGTCCTCCCACGAGCAGGAGGTAGTAGGGCACGGCCGTTGGCTCCACGTCGCCAATGGGCGCGCCGTGGCGCTCGAGGAACTGATGCGCCGTCTCTCCCGGCTGGTACGTGAGGACATGGAACCGATCCGCCTCCGCGCGGCCACGGCGGTGGTCGATCAGCGGCTCCAGCCCCCGGCGAACCGCCTCCGGGACCGACGCGGCGAACACCACGCCCCAGCCGGACTGCGTGTAGTCCTCTGGTGGTGCGTCCGGCGGCAGCCCGAAGGACACCCGCATGGGGAGGTGCTGGAGCCACTTCTTCCAGGCCTCGAAGTACTCGGCCTCCGCCCGAGGCTCCGCCACCTCCGCGGCCGCGGGCAGCGCGATGGGCGGCACCAGATACTGGCCCGTGACGCCATCGATGCCGTTGAGGATCAGCGGGTCTTCCGCTCTGGGAATCGGGCGCTCCACGTTCACCTCGTCCGTTCATCCTAAACGTCCCCTCCCACCAGGAGAGAGCGGACACGAAGCCGGGCTGTCGGCCCCAGGGCTTTCGCTATGGACAGAGGGTCGGGAGGGAGACCCTGGGCTCCGCCCGCAGGGCTGGCTGTCGCGCAGTCCACAGCCCACTCGCCCCACGGGGCAGGGGCGTGGTGGCAATCCCTTACATCCCATTCGCGCAGACCTGGAGTCATGGCGTGGCAATGAAAGTCATTCCGGAATAATCTGTCTTTGTCCTGCTGCGTCTGGCATTGCGAAGAACGTCTGTGTTCAAGTGTTCCTCGCGTCCGGCGTGATGGCACCCCTCGCCACGCGCGGCTGGCCGCAAAGGGAGAACGCTCATGACGAAGAAGCCCGAGGTCCAGGATGTGGTGAAGGGCTGGCTGTCCGGTGATGAGGAGTCCCAGGGAATGACCAACCCGGCGGGCCCGGTGTTCGTGGGAGGTGCGCGAACGGAACAGGCGCTCACCGAATCCAACCTGGTGGCGGACACGGGCTGCAGCAGCTGCACCGCCTCCGCCCACGTCTTCTGTTGTTGATCCGCGGCGGACACCCCTCGTCCGCCTGAAGTTCCCCTCCGGCGCCTGCCCCGGGTGCCGGAGGGCCCATCCCCGCGTCCCTTCCGCCGGTCCCCATCCCCCAGGGAGCCCCCCACATGGTGCACGAGGAAGCGTCGATGGTCGCCGAGGTCCCCCCTGCCGGGTGGCTCGCGCGCCCCGTGAATGTCCTGCTGGCGCCGCACCTGGACGCGCTGGCGGAGCGGCTGTCGCGGACGGACGGACTCTCATCCGCGGAGCGCGACGTGGTGGAGGCGGCGGCTCGCGAAGCGCTGGGCTTCAGTGCCCAGCTCAAGCTCAACCGGGTGCTGCTGCTGGAGCTGCACGCGGCGGGGCTGGAGGGCCGGCTCGACGCCACGGACACGCAGGGTCGTTGGGCCCAGTTCCTCGACCGGGCCTGTAGCTCGGGCTTCCACGCGCACCTGCGCGCCCGCTATCCACCGCTGCTCGACCGGATCGCCACCGTGGGCCGGCTCCAGACCCAGGCGGTGCTGCGGCTCGCGGACCGGTTCGTCGCGGACCGGGAGGCCCTGGCCACGCTCCCCGGACATCCCCGGGGCGCCCTCAAGGGCCTGCGGCTGGGCCAGGGGGATGCCCACCGGGGCGGACAGACGGTCGCGCTGGTGGAGCTGGAGGACGGCACGGTGCTCTACAAGCCCCGGTGCGTGCGCGTGGACCGCGCGCTGACGGGGTTGCTGCTTCGGCTGCTCGCGCCGGACGCGGAGGCCACGCGGATCCGCGTTCCCGAGGTGCTCGTGCGCTCCAGCTACGGCTGGGCGGAGTTCGTGTCGCATCGCTACTGCGAGGGCCCCGCGGAGCTGGCGCGCTTCTACCGGAACCTGGGGCACTGGCTCGCGGTGATGCGGCTGCTGGGAGGCACGGACCTGCACTCGGAGAACCTCATCGCGCACGGGCCGGTGCCCGTGGTGGTGGACGTGGAGAGCCTCTTCACGCCGGATCCCCCGGTGCCTCTGTCCGAGCGCGGGCTGGCGGTGGACCTGGCCGCGAAGGCCATCCGGGGCACCGTCCTGCGGACCGGGCTGCTGCCGGTGCGCAGCGGGGGACCGGGGCTGGGAGGCCTGGACATCTCCGCCGCGGGCTCGCTCCCGGGACAGCAGCCGCGCATCTCCGTCCCCACCATCGTGGATGGGGGCACGGA
The DNA here is from genome assembly GCF_007352635.1 of Corallococcus sp. Z5C101001. Classification (NCBI taxonomy): domain Bacteria; kingdom Pseudomonadati; phylum Myxococcota; class Myxococcia; order Myxococcales; family Myxococcaceae; genus Corallococcus; species Corallococcus sp. Z5C101001. The sequence continues at coordinate 379,746 of NZ_VKLU01000009.1, read as the reverse complement.
CGGGGCCCGGCTGGGCATGACGCGGGTGGACCGCCCCCCTTCGAGCAACCACCCCAGCCCCGAGCCCGTGCTCGCGCGCCACTGGGACCAGGTCGTCGAGGGCTTTCGCGAGCTCACCGCGCGGATGAAGTCGCTGGACGCGCACGGAGACCTCCGCCCGTTGCTGGAGCCGTTCGCGGGCGCGGTGGTGCGGCGGATCCTGCGGCCCACGCAGACCTACGCGGAGCTGATGCGCATGCTCTGGCACCCGGCTTCGCTGCACGACGCGCCCAAGGCCCATGCGCGGGCGCGGGACGTGATGCGCCGCAACGCCGAGGTCTCTCCCGGAGCCCCCTCCGCGGTGTCCCTCATCGACGAGGAGATCGCCGACCTGAGCGCCGGCGACATCCCCGTGTTCACCGTGCCGGTGTCGCGCGGCTTGATCGACACCACCGTGGCGGCCTGGCGTTCGGTGGACGTGGCGCTGGAGGAGATGACCATCCAGAGCACGCTGGTGAGCGCGTACCTCAATGAGAAGGCCCTGCCGCCGCGCGTCCCGGCGCCGTCCACGCCCGCGCGCCGGGAGCAGCTGGACTCTCGCAGGAGGGCGCTGCTGTCCACGCTGGTCCGCCGCGTGCGCGACGCGGCCGTGCGCGGACCCGACGGGACGGTCACGTGGATCAGCCCGGTCCTCGCCGAGTTTGGCTGGGCGGTGCGGCCGCTCTCCGCGGAGCTCTACAGCGGCCAGGGCGGCGTCGCGGTGGTCCTGGCCCAATACCAGCGCGAGGTGCACCACGGCCGCGCGGAGCCGGTGGAGGATCTGGCCCAGACGCTGGAGGGCACGCTCGCGGTGCTGCGCGCGACGGAGGACCGGGTCCCCGTGAAGCAGCCGGGTGGCTTCTCCGGGCTCGCGTCCCAGGTGTGGATCTGGTCCACGCTGCACGACCTGGGCACGGTCCCTGGCGCGCTGGAGCGGGCCCGCTCACGCGCGGCGGCGCTGACGCGCGAGGTGCTCGACGGTGACGGCCTGCTGGAGGTGCTGGGCGGCGTGGCGGGCACCATCGTTCCGCTGCTCAACCTGGTGGACCAGACAGGCGAGTCCCGGTGGCTGGACATCGCGGCGCACGCGGGCCGGCGGCTGGAGGACGCCGCGTCGAGCGCCACGGGGGACGCCCGATGGGCGACGTCGATGTTCCCCGACCCCATTGGCGGCTTCGCGCATGGCGCGGTGGGCATCGGTTGGGCGCTGGCGCGTCTGGGATTGAGCGCCGCGGGCTCCGCGGCGGACCGGCGGCGGTGGCGGAGCCTGGCCGAGCGCGCCTTCGACTTCGTGGAGGGGCTGTACCGGCCGGAGCCCGGCCTCTGGACGGACCTGCGGCGCCCGGACGCCACGGATCAGCTGACCACCTGGTGCCACGGCAGCACGGGCATTGGACTGGCGGCGGCGGACCTCTTCGCGCGCACCGGGGCCTCGCGCTACGAGTCGCTGTTCCAGCGCGCCCGGAGCGCGGGCCTGCGTGAGGGCTTCGGCTGGACCCACACCCTGTGCCATGGCGACCTGGGACTGTGGGAGCTGCTGGAGACCGGGCGGCGCGTCGCTCCTGATCCCCAGGCGCCCGACCGGGAAGGGCTGGACGCGGAGCTGCTCTCCGGACTGGAGGCCCGCGGACCGGTGGCGGGGCTGGCCCGCGACGCGTTCTCTCCGGGACTGATGGCGGGGCTGGGCGGCGTCATCCACGCGCTGCTGCGCATGCACCCGGAGAGCCGGCTCGCGTCACCGCTGCTGCTGGGGCGCGCGCCCGACATGGATCCGGACGCGCCCTGAGCCCTGGCGAACCCACCGGCCCTGGACGCGGGCCGGTGAGCAGGCGGTGCTTCAGTCGCGGGTGTCGCGGCGGACCGTGACCTTGCGGCCGCGCAGCGTGGAGCCCTTCAGCGCGGAGATGATGCGCGCGGCATCCGGCTCCGGCACCTCCACGATGGAGTACATGTCCGCGATGTGGATCGCGCCGATGCGCGAGGAGTCGAGCCCCGCCTCGCCGGCGATGGCGCCCACGAGGTCCGCCGGCCGCATGCCCGCGGTGCGGCCCGCGCCGATGAACAGGCGCGTGACGTTCCACTCCGGCGCTCGCGCGGCGGCCCGCGTGTCTCCGCGCTCCCCCCGGTCGGCGCGGGGCGCCCGCGCAGGGCGGTCACCCCGGTCGGGACGGTCACCCGCCCGGCCCGGAGGCCCGGAGCGCTCCGGGCGCGCCGCGAACTTCCGCTCCGTCGGCGCCTGCACCTGCGGGATGTCCTGCTCGGTGGCCTCCTTGCCCTCGTCCTCCTTCTCCTGGAGGAGCTTGATGGCGGCGGCGGCCACGTCCATGACGCTGAACTCGGTGGACAGGTCCTCCACCACCCCGCGGAAGGCCTCCAGCTCCCCGCCGACCAGCGCCTCGCGCAGCGACGAGCGCATCATCTCCATGCGGCGGGCGCGCAGGTCCGACACGGTGGGGACCGCGGAGACCTCGATGCGCTGGCCCGTGAGCCGCTCGATGTTGCGCAGCAGCCGGTGCTCGCGGGGCTCCAGCAGGGTGATGGCCACTCCCTCGCGCCCGGCGCGGCCGGTGCGCCCGATGCGGTGCACGTAGGCCTCCGGCGCGTTGGGCACGTCGAAGTTCACCACGTGCGTCAGCCGGGGGATGTCCAGGCCGCGCGCCGCGACGTCCGTGGCGATGAGCAGGTCCGCCGCCTGGGACTTGAACTGCTTGATGACCCGGTCGCGCTGCTCCTGGCTCATGCCGCCGTGCAGGGCGTGCGCGCGCCAGCCACGGCCGTTGAGGGACGTGGTGAGCTCATCCACCTCCGTGCGCGTGCGGCAGAACACGATGGCGGCGGCGGGGGACTCCAGGTCCAGCACCCGGCCCAGCGTCGCGATCTTGAAGGCGCGCGGCACGATGTAGGCGGTCTGCCGGACGCGGGGCATCTCCCCGGCCTCCAGCTTCTCCTTCGCGATCCGCACGCGCACCGGCTCGTTCAGGTGGCGCTCCGCGATGCTGGCGATGCGCGGGGGCAGGGTGGCGGAGAAGAGGGCGGTCTGCCGCCCCTCGGGCGTCTCGGAGAGGATGGCCTCCAGGTCGTCCGCGAAGCCCATGTCGAGCATCTCGTCGGCCTCGTCCAGCACCACCGTGCGCACCTGGTCCAGCTTCAGCGTCTTGCGGCGCAGGTGATCCAGCGCGCGGCCCGGGGTGGCGACGACCACGTCCACGCCGCGCTTGAGCACGCGCAGCTGCCGGCCGATCTCCTGGCCGCCGTAGAGCGGCAGCACGCTCACGCCCAGCTTCTGGCCGTAGCGGTGGATGGCCTCGGACACCTGCATGGCCAGCTCGCGCGTGGGCACGAGCACCAGCGCGGAGGTGCTGTGGGGCGTCGCGGCGCCCGGGACGAGGTGCTGGAGGAGCGGAAGCGAGAAGGCGGCGGTCTTGCCGGTGCCGGTGGCGGCGATGCCGAGCAGGTCCTTTTCCGCGAGCAACGGCGGGAGCGCGGCGGCCTGGATGGGCGTGGGCTCTTCGTAGCCGAGCGACGTCAGCGCCTCGACGAGTTCGGGCTTGAGCCCGAGGGCGTCGAAGGTGGGGGTTTCAGGGGCAGCGGGAGGCGGGGGAGCTTTCACAGGGCGGCTTGTACCACTTCCGCGCCCGGGCGGCGGACTTGGGACGTCAGGTCCGTTCAGGGCCGTACTCAGGCGCCGGGCCTTCCGGCTTTCAGGCCCGGGAGCCCAGGTGCGCCGCCAGCCGCTCCGCGACCGCGTCCGTCCCCTGGGACAGCTCGGTGGACGACAGGCGCAGGTGCTCGCGCCGGCCGTCCTGGGGGGACATGCCCTCCAGCAGGGAGGTCAGGCCCCGGGGGCCGCGGTCCAGGTCGAGGATCAGCTCCAAGCCGTCCTCCTGGGGAAACGGCAGGAGGGCGAGCGTGCGCGGGGGCCCCTGCCACGCGGGGCCCGCGTCGAACTCCAGCTCCTGCACGAAGGGCTCGTCGCGCCCGAGCGGGGGGCCGGCCTCGCACCAGGCGTTCCTCCACTGGAAGCCCAGCTGCTGGACGGCGTCGAGCACGGTCTGGAGGAACGCGTGGGGCAGGACGTGGATCCGGTCGCTGTCCTCGGGGTTGAGGGCGTTGTCGATGTCGAGCGCCGTCTTGATCCACACCGGCGCGCCGCGCTCGGTGATGGGGGTGTGGGCCGGCACGCGCAGCGAGAACGGCAGCTCGCGCTCCTCGCGGGGCTGGAGGGTGAAGGGGTTGGCGATGCGCCAGGTGCGCACGATGGCGTTGAGCGCGCTGCGGCGGTCATTGTCCCGCTGGAGGTACTGCGCCATCAGGTGCAGCTCGATGCGGTCGATCCGCTGGGGCGTGTGGCCGCCCTGGACGAAGACGAGCCCGCGCAGGTCGCCTCCGGCGCGCACGGTGTCGTGCTCCAGGCGCGTGTCCACGCGGGCGCTGCCGATTCCCATGCGGGCGAGCAGTTTCTTGAAGGCCATGGGCTCCTCGGGGATGGGCGAACAGGGGACGACATAGGACGGGGGTGGGCTCGGCGAAAGCCGTGGGGGCCCGCCTGCCTGCCCTTCATGCGGCCCGCGCACCGGAGGAAGGGGCGCGGCTTGCGGCGTGGCCCGCCGCGTCACCAGCGTAGGGTCACTCCACGGGAGAGGTGCATGATGGCACAGGGGACATCCAGGCGCGTGAGGTACGCGGTGGTCGGGGCGGGCAACCTCGCGCAGGTGGCCATCCTCCCGGCGTTCCAGCACGCGGCGGAGAACTCCGAGCTGGTGGCGGTCCTCTCGTCCGACAAGACGAAGCGGGATGCGCTCCAGGCCCGCTACGGCCTCCAGCAGGTGGCCGGCTACGAGAACTTCGAACAGGTGCTGCGCGACGCGAAGGTGGACGCGGTCTACATCGCGCTGCCCAACACGCTGCACCGGGCGTTCACGGAGCGCGCCGCGCGCGCGGGAGTCCACGTCCTCTGCGAGAAGCCGATGGCCACGTCGGTGCAGGACTGCGAGGCGATGATCCGCGTCACGAACGAGAACGACGTGAGGCTGATGATCGCCTACCGGCTGCACTTCGAGGAGGCGAACCTCCACGCCATCGAGTGGGTGCGCACCGGGAAGCTGGGGGACCCGCTGCTGTTCTCGGGGACGCTGACGCAGCAGCTGCGCGAGGGCGACATCCGCAGGAGCGTGGAGTTGGGCGGCGGGGCGTTGCTGGACGAGGGGCCCTATCCCATCAACGCCGCGCGCTTCCTGTTCCGCGACGAGCCGCGTGAGGTGTTCGCGTTCACGAGCGGCGGCCGGGACGGGAGGTTCCACGGCGTGGACGCGTCCGCGTTCGCGATGATGCGCTTCCCGAAGGGGAGGGTGGCCACCTTCGGCATCAGCCACGAAGCCTCCGCGGTGTCGAGCTACCGGCTGGTGGGGACGCAAGGGGACCTGCTGGTGCTGCACGGCTTCGGTTACGGCTCGGACATCGAGCATGTCCTCACGGTGGGAGGGGAGACGCAGCGGCGGACGTTCAAGAGCAGCGACCAGTTCGCGCCGGAGCTGATCTACTTCTCGAAGTGCGTCCTGGAGGACCGGGAGCCCGAGCCCAACGGCATCGAAGGTCTGGCGGACGTGCGGGTCATCGCGGCGCTGCAGGAGTCGGGGCGGACGGGGCGGCCGGTGAAGCTGGCCCCCTTCGAGAAGCCGAAGCGCCCCACGCTGGGCCAGCTCATCGTGAAGCCGCCAGTGGAGCCGCCTCCGCCGGTGAACGCGCCCGCGCCCGTGCAGGGGTAGCCCGGCCCCCCGGATGATTTGGGTGGCGCCGACCGCCCCAGGGGGGAAGATCCCGGACGGGATTTCCCCCTTCGCGGTTCAAGGAGCACGCAGTGGACGACCTCCAGGAGTTCGCACGTCAGGTGTTCGCATCCCAGCCCTTCAGCCAGTTCCTCGGAGCGCGGCTCGCGAGTTCAGGGCCAGGCACCGCGGAGCTCCGGCTGCCCATCGTGGACCACCTGAAGCAGCAGCACGGCTTCGTGCACGGGGGCGTGCTCAGCTACCTCGCGGACAACGCCATCACGTTCGCGGGAGGGCTGGCGCTGAAGGGCAACGCGCTCACGTCGGAATACAAGATCAACTATCTGAAGCCCGCCGTCGGGTCGCTGCTCATCGCCCGCGCCCACGCGAAGGGGGCCGGAAAGCGGCAGGCCGTCTGCCAGTGTGAGATCTTCGCCGTCAAGGATGGCGAAGAGAAGCTGTGTGCGATTGCGCAGGGCACCGTGGTCTCGGCGGAGTGACACGGGCCCCGCGGGGCATCCGACATCCGCATCCAAAAGAGGCGAGTTCACGACTCCGTATTCCTGGTGATGCGGACCCCCAACCAGTGTCTCGTTTGACAAGGAATCCAGGGCCTTCTTCCTGGTTTCCCCTGACAATCCCTTGCGTTCGAACCCGACGCGGAGAGTCCACAGGGCGAATGCATTTTCAAGAGCGCATGTCTCGGGTGAATCCGCTACACGGCCGCGCACTCCATTCCCTTGAGCGGACTCGATGCGTGCCTCCGTCACCGACCCTTCCCCTGAAGTCCTCCCCCCCTCTCCCGCCCCCGGTGGCAGCAGCCGCAAGCGGTGGATCCTCGGCATCCTGGGGCTGCTCGCGGTGGTCGGCGTGCTCGCCGGCATCAAGGCGGCGCAGATCGGCGCGATGATCCAGGCGGGGGCCTCGTTCGCGGCCCCTCCCGAAGCCATCACCTCCGCGAAGGCGGAGCCCCTGGATTGGGAGGCCACCCGGAGCGCGGTCGGGACGGTGCTCGCGCTGCGCGCGGTGACGCTGGGCTCCGAAATGTCCGGCATCGTCCGCGACATCCGCTTCGAGAACGGCGCCTGGGTCAAGAAGGGGCAGGTGCTCGTGGAGCTGGATGCCTCCAGCGAGGCGGCCCAGTTGATGGGCGCGGAGGCGGAGGCGGTGCTGGCCCGGAGCACGCGTGCTCGCATCCAGAAGCTCCACGAGCAGGGCGCCAACACCCCGTCGGACCTGGAGTCCGCCGAGGCGCGGGCGGTCCAGGCCGAGGCGACGGTCGCCAACCTGCGAGTCCTGATCTCGAAGAAGATCATCCGCGCGCCATTCGATGGCCGCATCGGCATCCGGCAGGTGGAGCTGGGGCAGATCGTCTCCCCGGGGAGCCCCATCGCCTCCCTCCACTCCATGACCCCGGCGCTGGTGGAGTTCCTCCTCCCGCAGCAGGTGCTGGCGGAGGTGAAGTCGGGCCAGAAGGTGCGCGTCCATGTCGACGTGTTTCCGGGGGAGACGTGGACGGGGGAGCTGACGACCATCAACCCGGAGGTCGAGCTCTCTTCACGCAACGTGCGCATGCGCGCCACCGTGCCGAACGAGGACGGGCGCCTGATGCCGGGGATGTTCGCCCGGGTGGAGGTCGTCGCGGGAGAGCGCCGTCCGGTGGTGGCGATTCCGTCCACGGCCGTGCTCTTCGCGCCCTACGGGGACTCGGTGTACGTGATCGATGAGGTCAAGGACGCCGCGGGCAAGCCGGGCCTCGTGGCGCGGCAGCGGTTCGTGAGGCTGGGGGAGCGGCGGGGAGACCTGGTCGCGGTGATGTCGGGGCTGAATGGGGGCGAGTCCGTGGTCAGCAGCGGCGTCTTCAAGCTGCGCAACGGCGCGGCGGTCATCGTCAACAACGCGCTGGCGCCGCCCATCGAGTCCGCGCCCCAAGTCGTGAACCCGTAGTGGATCGGACGGCGAACCCATGAACTTCACCGCCCTTTTCATCCGACGCCCGGTCGTGGCGCTGGTGGTCAACCTCCTCATCGTCATCGCGGGCCTGCAGGCGGTCCGTGCGCTCAACGTGCGGCAGTACCCGCGCAGCGAGAACGCCGACATCACCGTGACCACGGCCTACGTCGGCGCCAACGCGCAGCTGGTCCGTGGCTTCATCACCACGCCGCTGGAGCGGGTCATCGCCTCCGCGGACGGCATCGACTATCTCGAGTCCCAGAGCCTCCAGGGCGTCTCCATCATCCGCGCCCGGCTCAAGCTCAACGCGGACGCCAACCGCGCCCTCAGTGAAATCAGCTCCAAGGTCGATCAGGTGCGCGGCGACCTGCCTCCCGAGGCCCAGGTCCCCGTGCTCAACATCGAGTCGGCGGACAGCCAGTTCGCCGTCGCGTACCTCAACTTCACGTCGGACGTCCTGCAGCAGAACGAGATGTCCGACTACCTGGTGCGCGTCGTGCAGCCGCGCCTGTCCGCGGTCGAGGGCGTGCAGCGCGCGGATCTCCTCGGCGCGCGGACGTTCGCGATGCGGGTGTGGATGAAGCCGGAGCGGATGGCGGCGTTCAACGTCAGCCCGACGCAGGTCCGGCAGGCGCTCGCGACGAACAACCACCTGGCGGCGGTGGGCCAGACGAAGGGCTCGCTCGTCCAGGTGAACCTGACCGCGAACACGAACCTCCGCACCGTGGAGGAGTTCCGGCAGCTCATCGTGCGGCGGGATGGCGGCGCGGTGGTGCGCCTGTCGGACATCGCGGACGTGGTGCTGGGGGCGGAGGACTACGAGAGCGACGTCACGCTCAGCGGGAAGACGGCGGCCTTCATCGGCATCTGGTCGCTCCCGAACGCCAACTCGCTGGAGGTCATGCAGCGCATCCGGGTGGAGCTGGCGGCCCTTCAGCGGGACATCCCGGAGCAGCTCCACGCGAGCATCGCCTTCGACGGCACGGAGTACATCCAGAACGCCATCGACGAGGTGGTGAGCACGCTGGGCGAGACGCTGCTCATCGTCGTGCTGGTCATCTTCCTCTTCCTGGGCTCCGCGCGCTCCATCCTGGTGCCCGTGGTGGCCATCCCGGTGTCGCTCATCGGGACGGTGTTCCTGATGCAGGTCTTCGGCTTCACGGTGAACCTGCTCACGCTGCTCGCGGTGGTGCTGTCGGTGGGGCTGGTGGTGGACGACGCCATCGTCGTGGTGGAGAACGTGGAGCGCCACCTGCGCAAGGGCTTGAGCCCGGTGGACGCCGCCATCCTGAGCGCGAAGGAGCTGGTGGGGCCCATCATCGCGATGACGCTCACGCTCGCCGCGGTGTACGCGCCCATCGCCTTCCAGGGAGGGCTCACGGGCTCGCTGTTCCGTGAGTTCGCGCTCACCCTGGCGGGGGCGGTGACGCTGTCGGGCGTTGTGGCGCTGACGCTGTCGCCCATGATGTCCGCGACGCTCCTGCGCGCGGGCCACGAGGACCAGGGCTTCGCGGGGGTGATCAACCGCACCTTCGAGCGGCTGCGGGCCGCGTACGCGCGCACCCTGGAGAGCACCCTGCGCGCCCGCGGGCCGGTCTACGCGGCGTGGGCGGTGCTGAGCCTGCTCGCGCTCCTGATGTTCACGCAGTCTCCGCAGGAGCTTGCTCCGACGGAGGACCAGGGCATCGTCTTCGGCATCGTCAACACGCCGTCCAACTCCACGCTGGAGCAGCTGTCCCCCTCCATCCGGGAGGTGAGCAAGACGCTGATGGAGATGCCGGAAGGGGCGTTCATCTTCCAGATCATGAGCCCCGGGAGCGGGTTCTGGGGTCTGGTGCTGAAGCCCTGGGAGCAGCGCAAGCGCTCCTCGGCGGAGGTGCTGGCGGAGACGCAGGAGCGGGTGTCCGTCCTCCCCAGCGTCCAGACGTTCGCCATCCTCCCGCCCGCGCTGCCGGGCGGCGGCAACTTCCCGGTGGAGGTCGTCATCGCCTCCACGGCGGAGGCGGAGGAGCTGCTGGGCTTCGCGGAGCAGCTCCAGGCGAAGGCGGCGCAGAGCGGGTTGTTCGCCTTCCCGCCGCTCATCGACGTGAAGTTCGACCAGCCCCAGTCGGAGGTCGAGATCGATCGCGAGAAGGTCGCGCAGCTGGGGCTGAACCTGGGGACGGTGGGGCAGGACCTCAGCGCGGCGGTGGGCGGCAACTTCGTCAACCGGTTCAACGTCGCCGGACGCAGCTACAAGGTCATCCCGCAGGTCGAGCGGGGCTCACGGCTCAACCCCGAACAGCTCCAGGACATCCACGTCACCGGGCCGGACGGACAGCTCGTGGCGCTCTCGTCGTTCGCCACCCTCCGGGACACGGTGGCGCCCCGGTCGCTCAACCGCTTCCAGCAGCTCAACGCGGTGAAGCTGAGCGGCGTGGCGATCCGGCCGTTGGATGAAGCGCTCGGCTACCTCGAAGCGGAGGCCGCGAAGATCCTGCCCCAGGGCTACAGCCTCGGTTACACGGGGGAGTCCCGGCAGCTGCGGGTGGAGGGCAACAAGTTCCTCCCGGCCTTCATGCTCGCGGTGGTGTTGATCTTCCTGGTGCTCGCGGCCCAGTTCAACAGCTTCCGGGATCCGCTCATCATCCTCGCGGGGTCGGTGCCGCTGGCGCTCTTCGGGGCGTTGTTGACCACGTTCTTGCGGATGCCGAACCCGACCATGCCGTTCTTCACGGACAGCTTCACCACCACGCTCAACATCTACTCGCAGGTGGGGTTGGTGACGCTGGTGGGGTTGATCGCGAAGAATGGAATCCTCATCGTCGACTTCGCCAACCGGCTCCAGGAGGAGGGGAGGACGAAGATCGAGGCCGTGAAGGAGGCCGCGTCCGGCCGGCTCCGTCCCATCCTGATGACGACCGTCGCGACGGTGGCGGGCCACTTCCCGCTGGTCCTGGTGTCGGGGCCGGGCGCGGCGGCCCGAAACAGCATCGGGCTGGTCCTGGTGACGGGCATGGCCGTGGGCACGCTGTTCACGCTCTACTTCGTGCCGGCCATCTACATCCTCATCGCCCGCACGCGGACGGCGGTGGCCAGCCAGTAGCGGTCCCGGCGTCGAGCGCCGACGGACCCCGGTTCGTCGGCGCTCCTCAGTCCTTCCAGAGCATCTTCCAGGGGTGCTTGCGCAGGTCGGTGACGAGCGTGCGCAGCTCGTCATAGAGCGCGGGATCCTTGAGCAGGGCGCCGCCGGTTCCCTCGCCCGCGTCCAGCCGTCCCAGGACCCGGTCCGCCTTCGCCGCGATCTGCTCCAGTTGCCCCGCGGCCACGGTGAACCGCTGGAGGGCCAGCTTCACCTGCTGGCCGTCCTCGGGGGTCAGGGGCCCCGTCACCGCCGCCAGCCCGTCCAGGGTCGTTCCGGCGGACTTCGTGAGCCCCGGGAGGTCCTTTCGCATCACCGCCGCCACGGCCGAAGCATCGTCCAACAGGCGGGCTCCCTTGCCTCCGGGCTGCATCGACTCCTTGGCCAGCTGCGCGAGCTGCCGCAGGTCCTTGGAGGCCGCCGCCAGCTCCGAGGCCAGGACCTTCACGTCGCCCTTGTTCTCGCTCAGCACCTCGTCCAGCGTCTTCGCCAGCCTGGACACGTTGGCCGCGAGCCCCGTCACCGCTTCCGGATCCTTCTCCAGCATCTCCGACAACATCGTCACGAACCGGGAGAGCTGCTCCGACAAGAGGTCCAGGCGCGGCGCATCCACGCCTCGCACGGCCTCCGACTCGGGCAGGGGCGCGGCGGCGTTGCCTGGATTCAGTTCCAGGTAGGGCTCACCCAACAGGCCCACCGTCGCCACCGTCACGCGGGCATCCCGGCGCAGCGCGCCCCGGGCCGCGGGCTCCACCGACAGGTCCATGCGGACGGGCAGGGGGACTCCCTTCGCGTCCCGTCGCTCCGGGAGCAACTGGATGGCGTCCACCTTGCCCACCTGGACGCCGCCCAGCTTCACCGGCGCGCCCTTCACCACGTTGCCCGTGTGCGCGAAGTCCACCTCCAGCCTTCCGCCCCGGCCCAACGTCAGCTCCCCCATCAACCACAACAGCACCAGCACGCCGACCACCGTCGCGAGCACCAGCGCCCCGACCTTCAACTCCAGCCGTTGCTCATCCATCCGTCGCGCCCTCCATGAACGGCGCCGTCAGGGTCCGCAGCTCCGGGGCAGGGGACCGGAGAAAGCCCTCCGGGCTCCCCAGGTACGCATTCCGCCCCTTCGCCACCACCAGCACCCGGTCCGCGATCTCCCTCAGCTGCCGGTAGTCATGTGACACCACCAGCGCCCCCAGGCCCTGCGCCTTCAGCGAAGCCAACACCGCCTCCACCTGCGTCGCCGCCCTCCGGTCCAACCCCGTCGTCGGCTCGTCCAGCAACAGGTAGCGCGGCTCGAGCACCAACGCCCGCGCGATGGCCGCGCGCTTCTTCGCCCCGGGGCCCAGCTCCGGCGGCAGCCGGTCCGCCCACTCCTTCAGCCCCACCTGCTCCAACGCCGCCTCCACCGCGTCCTCCGGGGCCCTGGGCGCCGCGAGGCGCACGTTCTCCCGCAGCGTCCGCCAGTCCAACAGCGCGGGGCCCTGCACCAGATACGGGGCCCGTCGGCGGATGCCCACCAGCGTCCGCTCCGCCTGCGTGTCCACCCGCTCCCCGAACAGCGTCACCTTCCCGGCGTCGGGCTTCAGCAGACCCACCGCCAGCCGGCACAGCACGCTCTTTCCAGTGCCGCTGGCCCCCACGATGAAGGTCAGCTCGCGCGTGGACACCTCCGCGCTCAGCCCCCGCAGCACGGGGCGGCCCTGCTCGAAGGCAATCGCCACGTCCTCGAAGACCAGCGTGTCCGGACCGGTATCGCTCACAGGCGCACGAACTGGAACGCAAGCGACACCGTCAGGTCAATCAACAGACATCCCAGACTGGCCGCCACCACGCCTTCGGTGGTCGCGTGCCCCACCGCCTCCGCGCCCCCTCGCGCCTTCAGCCCCGCCACCGCCGCCGCCAGCGGGATGTACAGCCCGCACCCCAGCACCTTCAGTCCTCCCACCAGCAGATCCCAGCCATCCACGTACCTCGCGTCCATGAACGCCCGTCCGTCGATGCCCAACGCCAGGCTCGCCACCAGCACCGCCGACGCCGTGGCCGCCAGCGTTCCCAGCACGCCCAGCAGCGGCACCCCCACCACCCCCGCCACCACCCGGGGCGCCACGAGGTCCGCGTAGGGATCCCCCGCGGACATCTCCAGCGCCTCCACCTGCTCGTTCACGCTCATCGTGGCCAGCTCCGCCGAGTGGCTGGCCCCCGCTCGCGCCGCCGTCAGCAGGGCCGACACCGCGGGCCCCAGCTCGCGCACCAGCATCTCGAAGTAGGCCGGCCCCAGCACCGCCACGTTGCCGATCAGCTTCTTGGCTTGCGCGTTGGCGATCATCACCAGCACCGCCCCGAAGAAGGCCATGCCGGACGTCACCAGCCACACGCTGCGCCCGCCCAGCTCGTGCACCTGGGCCAGGACCTCCCGGAGGGGCACGCCCTCCCGCGTGCCTGCCCGGACCGTGCGCGCCAGCATCACCCCCGGCGCGCCGAAGAAGGACAGCACGCGCCTCATGACAGCCACCGGGAGAGGACCGTCGTCAGCAGGAAGTCCAACAGGAAGATGGCCGCGCAGCCCAGCACCACCGCGCTCGCCGCGGCCTCGCCCACCGCGCGGGCCCCTCCCTTCGCCCGGAGGCCCACCGCCGTGGACACCAGCGAGATGGCCAGCCCGAAGGCCCCGGTCTTCAACACGCCCCCCAGGATGTCGGACGGGCTCAGCAGGTCCGCGAACGTCCCGAAGAACACCCGCACCGGGAGGTCCAGGGTCAGCTTCGCCGCCACCGCCTCGCAGAGGATGGCCACCAGGAACGTGAACGTGCTCAGCGCCAGCATGCTCACCTCCATCGCCACCACCCGGGGCGCCACCAGCAGCGCGAACGGATCCAGGCCGATGCCGCGCAGGCCTTCAATCTGTCCGCCCACCTTCAGCGTGGCCAGCTCCGCCGCGTTCCTCGCGCCGATGCGCGCCGACATGATCAGCCCCAGCAGCAGCGGGCCGAACTCCCACAGCACGCCATACCCCGCCGCCCAGCCCAGGAACGCCCGCGCCCCGAAGCGCTGGATGTAGAGCACCGCCTGCACCACCACGATGACGCCCGCCAGCGCCGCCGTCGCCGTGGCCAGGGGCAGCGATTCGTAGCCGAACTGGACCAGCCCTCGCGCCAGCTCGCGGCGCTCCAGCCTCCGCAGCCCCCACGCGGTCCGGCCCGCGACCAGCGCCAGCGCGCCCACTCCGCCCACCGCGCGCATCGCCGAGCGTCCCAGCCAGGCCAGGGCGGCGGTGCTCACGGGTGACGCCATGGGGGACTCATGCAAGGGCCTCGTCCGGCGCCTGCTCGAGCTCCGGCGCCGGGGCCCCATCGTGCACCAGTCCGCCGCCTCGCAGATACAGCCAGCGGGGCAGGGGGAGATCCACGGGTGCTTCCGGCGCGGCCACGAGCAGCGTTCCCTGGCCGGCGACCTCCAGCAGCACGCGGGCCACCTGCCTCGCGGTCCCCGGATCCAGGCCCGCGAACGGATCATCCGCCAGCAACACGGCGGGCCTCGCCGCCAGCGCCCTCGCGAGCCCCGCGCGCTTCTTCATGCCTCCGGACAGCCGCTCCGGCAGCGTGTCCGCCGCGTCCGCGAGGCCCACCGAGCGCAGCACCGCGTCCGTGCGCTCGCGGGCCTCGGGTTCCGGCACGTGCCTGCGCAGCAACGGCTGCATCACGTTCTGCCGCACCGTCAGCGAGTCGAAGAGCGCGTCCGTCTGGAACACGAAGCCGAACGACGCCTGCTGCCTGCGCCGCTCCTGCGCCGTGAGCCTCGCGACGTCCTGACCGTCCCATGTGACGCGGCCGGAGGAGGGGAGCAGCAGGCCCGCGAAGGCCTTGAGCAGCGTCGTCTTGCCCGAACCCGAGCGCCCGAGGATCAGCGCCTGCGTGCCCGGAGGCAGATGGCAGTCCGTGGGTTTCAGCACGGTCCTGGCGCCGTAGCGGAGACCGAGGGCTTCGGCGCGCAGGTCCATGACCTAGGGACGGTTGAAGAACTGGTAGGTGCCCTGAACTCCCGCCGCGCCTATCCTCGTGGGCGACGTGGCGTCGATGGATCGCATCGCACGTGAACCCAGGTAGGCGGTCGTCCAGTTCGTCCCGTTGAAGAACAAGACTTCTCCCGTCACGGACGTCGCGTAGATCGCCTTCTGCCCGAAGGCCACCACGTCCGTGAGATTCACGTTCGCGGGCGCCGCGGTGCGCTGTTGCCACTTCCCCTGAGTCCACTCCAGGAAGACGCCGTTGTCCCCCACGGCATAGGCGAAGCGCGCGTTCACCACGCTCACGCCCGTCAAGTAGATGCCCGTGACAGCGGCTGGGAGCGGCTCATCCACATACGAGCCATCCGCCACGCTGACTCGGAACACATGGGGCTCCTTCACCGGGAGATTATAGTCCCGGGCCCCCACCACCCGCAGCGGTTCGGTCGCGGTCGTTCCATGCACCGCGCGGAGGTTGATGCCCAGGGTGGCGAATTGGACCGGGGCGGCGGGAGGAATCCAACGGTAGACGACTCCACCGCTCGACACGGCATAGAGCGTCGGGGAGCCACCATCGCTTGCGTTGAACCCCATGATGCCTGTGATCGTCGCGAGGGCGTCGGGAGTGGACTCGAGGGTGCAGTCCGCTTGCTCTGGCAGTTTGCTGGCCAGCTTGCCAGCCCCGCCCCCAAGGAACACCTGTCCCGAGGCACTGACCCAGGCCGTCGACCATGAGCCAGAGCAGAGGGAGAGGGACGTGCCGCCATCACCCTGGATCTTCAGCACGTTGCCCGCGTCGGCCAACGCGCCATCGCCCGCGAGCCAGGCCATGTCCTGTCCCACGGCGATGGCATTCCACTTGGGCTGACCGCTGCCCCCTCCCGGGACTCCCTGCCAGTCCAATTTGCAAGGGGCCCCGTCATCCACGGTGCCGTTGCAGTCATTGTCCATCCGGTCGCAGACATCGAACTTCCCCATCGCCATGTACACGGAGCTCTCGTCGCAGTCGGTGTACTCCGCGGTCGTGCCCGGCGGGGGCGGTCCGCACGTCACGCCGCCATCCGCGCCCGCCTCCCCATCCCCGTCTTCATCGAAGAAGTAAGCGGTGGGCTGGATGGTGCTGAAGCACGTGACGCCGCCATCCGTCATGTCGCAGGTGTTCGCTCCCGGGCACGCGAAGGCATTCTTGCATTCGCCGCCCAAGGCGAAGACCTCGTCGATCTGGTCGTTACAGTTGTCATCCTTGCCGTCGCACCGGAACTCCTCCTGGTCCGGGTGGACGAGCCTGTCGCGGTCATCGCAGTCCCCCGCACGGGAGGCGCTGGTCAGCGCGGGCCGCTGACAGCTCGGCTCTGAGGGGGGCAGATACCGGCTGCCATAACCATCGCCGTCCTCATCCGTGTACCAGACCTTCGGCCCGCCCACGGCCCCGTTCTGGTCGTCGCAGTCCGTGCCGCCACTGGACGTGCTGACGAAGCCGTCGTCATCGGCGTCCACGGCGCGCAGGGTCAGCTCCACGGGATCGGAAACGCCCTTTCCCGGAATCTCCGCATCCGCCACCGCCTCCGCGACCTGCGC
The DNA here is from genome assembly GCF_007352635.1 of Corallococcus sp. Z5C101001. Classification (NCBI taxonomy): domain Bacteria; kingdom Pseudomonadati; phylum Myxococcota; class Myxococcia; order Myxococcales; family Myxococcaceae; genus Corallococcus; species Corallococcus sp. Z5C101001. Next base: position 363,311 of record NZ_VKLU01000009.1, on the reverse strand, counting down.
GCCGTCGCAGCCCTGCTCGCGCGCCACGGCGCGGAGCCGCACGTTCTGGCTCCAGCCGGACTGCCGGAACACCGCCACGGACAGCGTGCCCTGGCGCTGGCCCGCGGGGACCTTCACGGTCGCCACCGTGTGGCGCGCCACGTCGTCCCGGTCGCTGGCCTCCAGCGTGACGCAGCCGGGACGAAATGATTCGTAATGGATCTTGATGCTCAGCGCCCCAGCCTTGAGGTCATCGCCCTTGGAGCACCCCACCCAGGCCACACCCAGCACAGCGAGCAGGAATAAACGCATCGGACACGCATTCTGGGGCGCGCCCCCCACACCCGGAGTGGGGCGACTGTCGCCACCGTCGGCAGTTGAACCCAAGAGCCTTCTTCTCGACCTTTAAACGCGCCGCGGAGGCATCGTCCAGACACGCTCCGCCATCTGCCCCCCGGATGACGTCTTCCGTGCTAGGGCCGCTGACCTCTCAACATTGGCCCCGCCCCATCGGCCCCGCTCCATCGCACGACATATGCCCACCGTCCGCCGTGCCCTCCTCGCCGCGCCCCTGGGTGCATGCCTCTGCGCATGGGCCCCGGACGCGCTCGCCCAGACGCCCCCCGGGGCGGACCTGGGCCCCGCCATCGAGTCGCCCGCGAGCGCCTTCCCCAAGCCCCAGCCCCCGGACTCCGGCGCCGCCCCCATGACGCTGGAGCGCGCCGTGGAGCTCGCCTCCGAGCGCAACGAGGCCGTCCTCGCCGCGGGCCAGGTCGCCGAGGCCGCCCACGCGCGCGTCGCCCGCGCCCGCGCCTTCTTCCTGCCCACCCTCACCGCCGGTGGCACCTATACGCGCCGCCTGCGTGAGTCCACGCGAGAGGTGGGCGGACAGACCGTCGTCCTCCAGAAGTTCAACGCCCTGGGCGCCGCCTTCACTGGCCGCGTGACGCTCTTCGACGCGCGCGGTTTCCCGCTCTACAAGGCCGCGAAGCTGGAGAGCGAGGCGTCCAAGCTGGACGCCGTGGAGGCGCGGCGGCAGGTGGCCTTCAGCGCCGCCAACGCGTTCCTGGTCACCCTGGCCAACCAGCAGGTGTATCAGGCCGCCGAGCAGCGCCTGTCCTACGCGCGCCAGAGCCTGGAGGACGCCAGGGCCCGCGCGAACGCGGGGCTCGCCAGCACCAACGACGTCACCCGCGCGGAGCTGGAGCTGGCCACGGCGGAGTCCAACCTGGCCGCGGCCCAGGGCACCGCGGAGACGAGCCGCCTGGAGCTGGGCTACCTCCTCGTGGAGCCCGTGCAGGGACAGCTCGCGCCGCCGGAGCCGCTGCTCGCGGACGCCGTGCGCCCCGCGCCCCCCCTCGACCTGCTCACCCAGGGCGCCACGGACCGGCGGCCGGACATCCTCTCCGCGCGCCTGCGCGTGCGCTCCCTGAGGGAGAACGCGAAGGAGCCCCTGGCCCGCCTGCTGCCCTCATTGGGTGCGAGCGCCCAGTACCGCCTGACGAACGAGGCGGGCCTCAACGGCAACGTCGGCGATGGTTTCCTGGCCGTGGACCTCACCTGGACCCTCTTCGATGGCGGCACCCGCTACGCCGAGCGCCACGAGCGCGTGGCCAACGCCAACGCCGCGGAGCTGAACACCCAGGCCGCCACCCGGCGCGTGCCGGTGGACATCGAACAGGCGCGGGTGAACCTGGAGACGACCCGGGCGGCGCTCGCGCGCAGCGAGCAGGCCGCCCTCGCCGCGCGGAAGAACGCCGCGGAGACCGGCATCCTCTACCGCCAGGGCCTGTCCACCGCGCTCACGCTGGCGGACGCGTCGCTCAGCCTCTTCGAAGCGGAGGTCGCGCTGGCGCAGAACCGCTACAGCCTGGGCGTGGCCCTGCTGGGCCTCCGGGCCGCTGTCGGACTCAATCCCCTTGGGAAGGAACCGTGAAGGCAATGCAACGCACTGGAATGCTGGCCCTGTCGCTGGCGGTGCTGTCCCTGGCTCCCGGCTGCAAGAAGGACGCGCCCGCGCAGGGCGGCGGCAAGAGCGGCGTGTCCGGCCGCGGCCCCCTCCAGTTCCCCGTGGAGGTCGCGCCCGTGGAGGCGCGCGACGTGGAGTACGCGGTCAGCGCCGTGGGCGCGGTGGATGCCTTCGAGCGCGTGCAGATCACCGCGCGGGTGCCGGGCGCCCTGGAGCGCGTGAACTTCAGCGAGGGCCAGGCGGTGAAGAAGGGCGACACGCTGGCGGAGATCGAACCCGCGCGCTACGCCATCGCCGTGCGGAGCGCGGAGGCCGCGCTCCAGAAGGCCCAGGCCTCGCTGGTGGAGGCGAAGGCCGGCGCCCAGCGCCGCGCGGAGGTCAACGCGCAGAGCCCGGGCCTGCTGCCCGCCGAACAGCTGGAAACCTTTCAGGCCCGCGCCGCCACCGCCCAGGCGGACGTGGCGTCCGCGAAGGCGCTCCTGGATCAGGCGCAGCTCAACCAGCGCGACGCGTACGTGCGCGCGCCCATGGACGGCGTCCTCCAGACGCGCACCGTGCAGACGGGCCAGTACGTGCAGCCGGGCGTGGTGCTGGCCACGCTGCTGCGCCGCGAGCCGCTGCTCTTGCGCTTCAACGTGCCCGCGGCGGACGTGACGCGCATCACCCCGGGGATGAGCGCGCGCTTCACGGTGCGCTCCGACGGGGGGACGTACGCGGCGAAGATCACCTACGTGGCCGCGAGCGCGGACGACCAGAGCCGCATGGTGGCGGTGACCGCGGAGGTGACGGGGGACGCGGCCCAGAAGCTGCGCCCCGGCGCGTTCGCCACGGTGAGCGTGCCGGTGGAGTCGCGCGGGGGCAGCCCGGTGATTCCGCAGACGGCCATCCGCCCCAGCGAGCGCGGCTTCCTGGCGTTCGTGGTGGTGGACAACAAGGCGCGCGAGCGCATCCTGGCGCTGGGGCTGCGCACGTCCGACGGGCGCGTGGAGGTGAAGGAGGGGCTCAAGCCCGGTGAGACGCTGGTGGTGCGCGGCGCGGAGGCGCTGCGCGACGGCGTCGCCGTGCGCGTCTCCACGGAGAGCCCCAAGCCCCAGCTCAACGGTGAGCAGCCGCCGCGAGAGGCCCGCACCGAGGGCGGCGCGGGCGCGGAGGGCCGTCCATGAGCATCACCGACGTCTGCATCAAGAAGCCGGTGTTCGCCTGGATGATCATGGCGGCGACCATCATCTTCGGACTGGTGGCGGCCCAGCGCATCGGCATCAGCCAGTTCCCGGACGTGGACTTCCCCACCATCAACATCTCCGTGTCGTGGGAGGGCGCGAACCCGGAGGCGGTGGAGTCGGACGTCGTCGAGGCCATCGAGGAGGCCGTCACGCAGGTGGAGGGCGTCAAGAGCATCACGTCCTCGGCGCGCCAGGGCAGCGCGAACATCACGGTGGAGCTGGACCTGTCGCGCAACGTGGACCTGGCGCTCCAGGACGTGCAGACCAAGGTGAGCCAGGCCCAGCGCCGGCTGCCGCTGGACATCGATCCGCCCGTCGTCTCCAAGTCCAACCCGGAGGACCAGCCCATCATGTGGCTGGGCGTGTCCGGCCCCTTCTCCCAGCAGGTGGTGAGCGACTTCGCCCGCTACCGCGTGAAGGAGCGCCTGCAGACGGTGCCCGGCGTGGGCGAGGTCATGCTGGGCGGCCTGCTGGAGCGCAACGTGCGCATCTGGGTGGACGCGCAGAAGATGGACGCGCACGCGCTCACCGTCACCGACGTCATCGCCGCGCTCCAGCGCGAGCACGTGGAGCTGCCCGCGGGCCGCATCGAGACGGAGGGCCGCGAGGTCAACGTGCGCTTCATGGGCGAGGCGTTGGACCTGGAGACGCTCCAGAACGTGGTGGTGCGCGAGGAGGGCGGCCGCCCGGTGTACCTGCACGACGTGGCCATCGTGGAGGACGGCTTCGAGGACGAGCGCCGGCTGGCGCGCGTCAACGGCGAGCCCGCGCAGGCGCTGGGCATCAAGAAGCAGCGCGGCGCGAACGCGGTGGCGGTGGCCCAGGAGGTGCGCCAGGTGCTGGCGCAGCTGCAGAAGGACCTGCCGCAGGGCATGAGCGCGAGCATCAACTTCGACTCGACGCAGTTCATCGAGGAGAGCGTGCACGAGATCGAGTTCGAGCTGCTGCTCGCGTGCATCCTCACCGCGTTCGTGTGCTGGGTGTTCCTGGGCTCGCTGTCCAGCACGCTCAACGTCGTCCTGGCCATCCCCATGTCGCTGCTGGGCACGGTGGCGGTCATCTACTTCCTGGGCTTCACGCTCAACACGTTCACCTTGTTGGGACTGGCGCTGGCGGTGGGCATCGTGGTGGACGACGCCATCATGGTGCTGGAGAACATCTTCCGGCACGCGGAGGAGGGGAAGGACCGGGTGCGCGCGGCGCGCGAGGGCACCGCGGAGATCACCTTCGCGGCGCTGGCGGCGACGCTGGCGGTGGTGGCCATCTTCCTGCCCGTCGTCTTCATGAAGGGCATCATCGGCAAGTTCTTCCTCCAGTTCGGCGTCACGCTGTGCGTGGCGGTGCTCCTGTCCTACGTGGAGGCCATCACGCTGGCGCCCGCGCGGTGCGCGCAGCTGCTCAAGACGTCGCGCGAGCACCGCAGCCGGGTGGGCGTGGTGGTGGACCGGGCGTTCTCGAAGCTGGAGGCGCTGTACGCGCGGGTGCTGGGCTGGGGGCTGGTGCGGCCCTACCGCGTGCTGCTGGTCGCGGTGGCGATGCTGGTGCTGAGCGCGTTCGCGTTCAAGGCGCTGCCCGGTGAGTTCGTGCCGTCGCAGGACCAGGGCCGCATGTCCGTGCGCCTGCAGACGGCGGTGGGCAGCAGCCTGGAGGAGACCAACCGCCTGTTCAAGCGCGCGGAGGCGTTCGTCGCCAGCCGTCCGGAGGTGACGCGCGTGTTCGTGGTGGTGGGCGGCGGGTCCAGCGTCAACGCGGGCAACATGAACCTGACACTGGTGCCGACGGATCAGCGCATGTCGCAGGCGGAGTTCGCGCAGGTGCTGCGCAAGGAGCTGAACAGCTACCCGGGCCTGCGCGCGGTGGTGCAGGACCTGTCGCAGGCGGGCTTCACCGCGCAGCGCGGCTTCCCGGTGGAGTTCAGCGTGCGCGGCTCGGACTGGGACAAGCTGGTGGAGGCGAGCCAGGACCTGCGCGAGCAGCTCCAGGCGTCCGGCAAGGTGGTGGACCTGGACACGGACTACCAGTTGGGCCAGCCGGAGCTGCGCATCACCCCGGACCGGGCGCGCGCGGCGGACCTGGGCGTGCCCATCCAGGCGGTGGCGTCCACGGTGAACGCGCTGGTGGGCGGGGTGCGCGTGGGCAAGTACAGCAGCGGCGGGCGGCGCATCGACGTGCGCATGCGGCTGCTCGCGAGCCAGCGCTCGCGGCCGGAGGACCTGGCGCTCCTGAAGGTGCGCACGGCGAACAACACGCTGGTGCCGCTGTCGTCGCTGGTGTCGCAGCAGGAGCTGCCCGCGTTGCAGGCCATCACCCGGCGCGACCGCGAGCGCGCCATCAGCCTGTACGCCAACGTGGCGCCAGGGTCGAACCAGGAGGAGGCGCTGGCCACGGTGGAGCGGCTGGGGAAGGATCTGCCCGGCGGCATCCGCGTGGTGGCGGGCGGCGCGAGCGTGGCGTTCCGCGACTCGATGAGCAGCCTCCTCTTCGCGCTCTTCCTGGGCATCGCGGTGGCGTACATGGTGCTGGGCGCGCAGTTCAATTCGTTCCTGCACCCGGTGACGGTGCTGACCATCCTCCCGCTGTCCGTGGCGGGCGCGTCGTTCGCGCTGCTCATCACGGGGAACACGCTGAACATCTTCAGCATGATCGGCCTGCTGCTGCTGATGGGCATCGTGAAGAAGAACTCCATCATCCTGGTGGACTACGCGCTCCAGCAGCGCGAGCTGGGCCTGGACGCGATGCAGGCGATGCTGCGCGCCGGCCCGGTGCGCCTGCGGCCCATCCTGATGACGTCCACGGCGACGATGATGTCCGCGGTGCCGGCGGCGCTGGCGCTGGGTGCGGGCAGCGAGACGCGCGCCCCCATGTCCATCGCGGTGCTGGGCGGCCTGTCGGTGTCCACGGTGCTGAGCCTGCTCGTGGTGCCCGCCTTCTACGTGGTGGCGGACCGCATCAAGACGCGGCTGGGCAACCGGCTGCGCGGGGGCAGGGACGGGGGCGACGAGGCGCCCGTCCACGACGCGCCCCACCCGGTGACGCACCCGTAGCCGTCAGGCTGGTCGTTCCGCCGCGTCCTTCCGCGCCACTCGGGAGGACGCCATGGGCGACCCACGCAATCCACAGCGGGCGGATGAGCCCTGGAAAGCAGACCGCCTCCGCATCGCGGAGGTGGAGCTGCGCGCCCTGGCCCCGCTCGTCACCCTCTCCGGCGGCTGGGCCTGGCACTTCATGGCCCCACCGCATGACGAGCTGAAGATCGACCACGACCACAAGGACGTGGACCTCTTCGTCGCCCCCGAGCGCTTCGCGGAGCTGGTGGGGCTGCTCGGGACGCGGGGCTTCGCGCGCATCTGGACGCGCTTCGACGCGACCTCCAGGAACTTCTACCGGTACGCGAAGTACCTGGAGGGCGCGAAGGTCATCCTGGACGTGTTCGTCCGGAGCGTGCCCTCCGTGCAGGTGGGGGACATGCGGGTGGTGGAGCCCGCCACGCTGCTGACGTTCTATGGCGACATCCACAGCACGGATGACTGCGTGTCCGTGCTCGCGGCCCGGCGGCTGTTGGCCCAGGGCATCAGCCCCATCGGGCGCAGGGAGCTCGTCACCCGGCCCCGGTGACGGGCCTGCTCCCAGGAGGCGGGCGGCCGGGCATGGCGGGCCCGGGACGATGCAGGCATTCCCGCGCATGCGCAGCGTCTTCCCGGACACGGCCCCGTTTCCGGGGCCCCTGAACCTTCGGAGACGCGCCCATGGCCTCGCACCTTCCTCCCTCGCAGGACACCCACAACGTGCCCGTCAAGGAGCGCGACGAGTCGCTCGAGCTCCAGCCGTTCCTGGACGAGATCCAGGGGGACGCGGTCATGCACAGCCAGGGCCTGGAGGCCCGGGAGGCCGCCAGCGCGGTGTTCTGCTCGCTCGCCCGGCGGCTGTCGGATGGCGAGGACGTGAAGCTCTTCCGCTCGCTGACCGGCGGCATCGGCGCCATCCTGGGCGCCTGCGCGGTGCACCGGGGGCCGTCTCGCGCGAAGCGCATTGGCCGCGATGAGTTCATCACCGACGTGGCGGACCACCTGAACATCAAGCCCGATCAGGCCTTCCGCGTCGTCACCGCCGTCTTCACCGCCGTGCGCGACCGCATCCCCGAACAGGAGGTCGCGGCGGTGGCGTCCCAGCTCCCGGCCGACCTGGGCGACCTCTTCCGCCGGCCCGTGTGACGGACGCGTGGCCCCGCGCGGCGCCCGTGGACCGGGCGCCGTCCGGCGGCTCATTCGCGGACTTGAAGCAGCACGGTGTAGCCCCCCGTGATGAGGCCGTCCTCTGTCTGCGCGATGCGCAGGAGCAGGAAAGGGGAGTCATCCGGAGGCGCGGGAACCGTGAAGCCGGCGTCCACGCGCCAGACCTCCAGGGGGCGGGACTCGAAGCGCTCGCCCACGGTGACGTAGCCCGGGGCCTCGCCGCCCTCCAGCTTCGGGAACCTCACGGTCCCTTCCTCCCGGCGGTCGACGACGTCGATGCGCTCCCACCGGAGGGCTTCCTTCAGCACCCCGGGCTCGACCTGGGTTCCCCGAGGCTCGCGCCCCTCCGGGACGTAGCGCAGGGCCTGGGCCGGCTCGCGCGCCTGGACCCAGGCGGCCTGCGCGGCGAAGGCCAGCGTCTCCGCCCCCTCCATGAACGGCGTGGCGAGGAGCGGCAGCACGAGCGTCTGTCCGGGGCTCGCGGCGGTGATGGTGACGTTGCGCTGCGCCACGTGCCGGTCGAGCTGGGGGTTCCAGGGCACCGTCGGCCGGTCCCACAGCTCGCCGTCGCTCATCACCAGCAGACACGCGTGCGTGCTGTACGCACCGGGCACCCACGGCACGGGACAGGCCACGTCCACCACCCCAGGCCCCAGCTGGTTCGGAGGCACGTTCGTGCGGACCTCGCCGAAGACCTTCGGAGCGCTCGGGGGAATGCCGAGCGCCGCGTCGATGAACGCGAAGGAGATGTGCGTCGGGAAGGACGTCAGGGTCCCGCGGTTGCGGATCCTCGCGAAGACCCAGACCGGCTCACCGGCGACGGCCTGGGTCAGCAGCTGGCCCTCCGCGTCCCGCATCCAGATGTAGGGGGACTCCCAGAAGGGTTGGCCCGCGGGCACGGGTCGGAGTCCCTCGTCCGCGTCGCCATGGGGCGCGATGAGCCAGACGCCCTGGGGGACCGCTTCAAGTCCCTCGGGCCAGGGTTCGTTCTCGTCCTGCCGGCGCATCGCTCACCCCTCGCTTTCTGGCACCGCGTTCACCGGGTCCGTGTAGGGCGCCGACAGCTCCCAGGTGAGCCACCCGCGGCCCCGGTCGTTGTCCAGGTTCCAGTCCGGCAGCGGTGCGTGGGATTGGATGAGCTGGACCCCCGCCTGCACGGCGGGGCCGAACGAGCCGTGGATGCCTCCGGGCCAGCTCGCGGGCGGCCGGGCCAGGTCCTCCGTCGCGGCGTTCGCGGCCGCGTCGTCGACGATCGCGGAGGGCCACAGCCCGGAGAAGGGCCAGACATCACTCATGGGCTGCTCGGTCGCGGTCCCATCCGGGTAGGTGTTCCAGGTGCTGAGCGTGCCTGTCCAGGGCACGTGCAACCCCTCCATGCCCCGGCTCCGGCAGACGCTCGCGGCGCTCAGGTACGAGAGCGGCAGGTTGTCCGTGAAGGTGAGCTGCCGCGAGGGCAGATCGAACTCGGCGGGGAAGGGGGGCTGGAGCCCCGCGAACACCGTCAGCTTGTGGAGCGCGTCCAGCCCGTTGAACAGGTAGACGGAGGTCCAGTGGAGCTGGCACTCCAGCTCATCCCAGTTCAGCGTCTCTTCGCCGTCGACCATCATCGCGACTCCGCCCGCGATGGCGCCCGCGCCCACCGCGAAGCCGCCCAGCGCGCAGGAGACGACCCCCGCCAACGCCAGGATGATGCCGGAGACGATCTCCCCCACGTCCGGATCATGCTTGGCGTTCGGGGGCGGCGCCTTGAAGGGCGCGTTCGTCTGGGGATCGATGAGGGTGGGGTCCACCCAGACGGGCGGCGTCTTGTCCGAACACGCATCCGGCGGGTCCGCCGGGGGCATGGGATTGCAGCCGATGACGTCCCCGGAGGTCTGGAACCAGAGCTGGATCCACAGGAGCAGGTAGGCGACCTGGAGCCGCTCCTCGGTGAAGAGCGGGCCCTCGTGGGACCCGTAGGCCTCCGTCCACGCGTTGATCCAGAAGGCCGTGAACGCCGGGGGCAGCACGTGGGGCAGCGCTTCATCCGCGACGACGCTCCGGCCCAGCTGCTCCGCGTCCAGTCCGCCCGCGACGTCCACCAGGGTGTGCAGCCGCGCGGCGCAGAGGCCCGGCCAGGCGGTGAAGGGAGGCGTCGGGGCGCCCGTGGCGTCCAACGTCGCGTCCGCGCCATAGAAGCCCCAGACCCAGGCATCCACGAAGTGCCCGATGAAGCGCGTGCGCCACCAGTGGTTCCGGTAGCTGGAGCCAACCAGCGAGTTCATGAAGCCCGTGCCGCACGCGAGCGAGGCGTAGGCGACCGTCCAGCCCAGCGCGTACGCGATGAAGCGCGGATCGCCGCTGGCCTCGGCCTGGGCTCGCAGCCGGGTCGCGAAGGTCCCCGGGCGTTTCCAGTGCAGCCAGTCTCGCCCGTTCCACTGCCGCGGCGGAATCAGGGTCGTGGGATTGAGGAGGGGAGGCTTGCTGTTGCGCCCCATCTTCCTGCCGATGTCCGCGAGCTTGTCCTTGTCGGAGAACCGCTTCATCACCCGGCCCAGGTCGGAGGAGGCCTGCTGCACCACGTCCAGCCCACCGCTGTCCCTCAAGGCCACCAGCCCATCGAAGTCATGGTCCTTCACGAGCCGCGTCACGCGCGACAGGAACTCCTGGAACGTGCGCAGCACCGGCACGACGCCCGGGGTGCCGTCCGTGGGGTCCCCCACGGCGAACCGAAGGACCTCCACCCAGAGGCTGTAGTAGGGCGCCCGGCCCCCTCCCAACCCGGCCGTGGTCTCGAACGGGACGAAGTCCCCCAGCGCCGGGCCCAGCGCCCCCAGGTGGTACCACTCCGGGTTCGCCTCGATGACGGCGGCCTCGGGCGCACCCGCCGCCTTGAGTGAATCCAGCGCGCGCCGGGCGATCACCAGACGGGTCGCGAGTCCTGGCATGGCGAGCCCCTAGCGTTGCGTGCAGCCTTCGCAATTGCATTGGCTGGCGGGGATGCCATTGCGCTCACAGTCGTCGCGGCAGGCCTGGCAGCTTCCACCTCCGCCCCCGCATTGCGACGCGGCCATCAACCCTGTCACGGACAGCGCGGCGAGGAGCAGCCCCGCGCGCAGACGCGGAAGGCGGCTCAGGGAGTCGCGTTGATTCGGCATGGCAACCTCCGTCGAAACACAGCAGTGGCTTGCCCGCCCGCGCGCCCCGTCCTCCTCCACCATCCGTGCTCTTCGTTCGTACGTAGAAGCCAAACCTGGGATGCGCCCCCTGCCTCTGGCAATCCCTCTCCTCACGCTCGCCCGGAGGCTGTCAGCGCCGCGGGCTCGGCTGCCGCGGGCATTGCCCTCCCCAGGACAATGCCCGGCCCCGCCGGACTGCTTATTCCACCTCACGTCAGGCCTATCATGTCGGCGGCCTCCTCCTCCGCCGTGATCCAGACGGAAGCCCAGGGGGGCGACATTTCATCCGGTCGTTCGGGAGACGTTGCGCTGAGCCGCCTCGGTCGTGGGTGAGCTGGCGGGTTGGAGCGGCGTGAGCAGATGCGCAAGCCAGGGAGCGGGGCGGGCCATCACCGGCAGCTGGCAGTGGTCGGGGCATGCCTCGCACTGCTGGCGCCCGCACGCGCCTGGCCAGAACCAGGGACCGAGCCCATCCGGTTGTCCTTCACCGAGGCGCTGCGCAGGGTCTTCATCCGAAACCCCGACGCACTCATCGCCTCGGAGGAGATCGCTCGGGCGCGCGCCGTGGTCGAGCAGGTCCGCGCCGGGTCCCTGCCGACGGGGACGCTGGCCGCGACCTACACCCAGCTCAACAGCGCACGCCTCACGACGGGCACCCCGACCAGCGTCATCCTGCCGAGGATCGGCTTCAACGCCGCGGGGACCGTGGGGATCGGGCTCGACCCCCGGCGCTGGGTCCAATGGTCCCAGGCGCGCGACAACGTCACCGTGGCGCGGCTCGGGGCCGAAGACGTGCGCCGGCAACTCGCGGTGACGGTGAGTCAGGTCTACCTCTCGGTGCTGGTGCAGCGGAAGCTGGTGCAGGCCGACGAGAACGCCGTGCGGAATGCGGAGGCGCACGTCGACTACACCCGCACGCGGCTCGACGCGGGCAACGGGACGCTGGTCGACTTCCAGCGCGCCTCCGCGCTCTACTTCACCGACCGCGCCCAGCTGGAGCGCACCCGGTTCCTCCTCGTTCGCTTGCAGGAGCAGCTGGGCATCCTGCTCGGGGAGAGCGCCCCCGTGGACGTCTCCGCGGAGATCCAACTCCCGGCGGCGCCGTCCGACCTCCGGCGCGCGCTCGAGGACGCGGACCGGCTCCGCAGCGACCTGCGCCTCGCGCGCGAGCGGCTGTTCGCCACCGCGAAGGTGCGTCGGGACTCCTGGGCGGACTTCATGCCGTCCGCGTCCGCCAGCTTCGAGGTCCAATACCAGACCCCGCCGACGCAGACCCTCCCCACCGAGAGCTGGCAGCTGCTGGTGATGGTGGCGTTCCCCGTCTACGACGGCGGCCTTCGGTACGGGCTGCTCAAGGAGCGCCGCGCGCTGGAGAGCGAGGCGGGGGTCCGGCTGGGCGCCACGGTGCGGCAGGTCCGCTCCGATGTCCGGACCGCGCTCGTCGAACTCGAGCGCGCCCGCACCGCGCTGGAGCTGGCGCGGGAGGCGGCGCGGCTCTCCACGGAGGTGTTGCGCCTCACGACCGTGAGCTACCGCACCGGACTCTCGAACGACCTCCAGGTCATCGACGCACAGCTGGCGTCGCGCAACGCGGAGATCTCCGCGGCGCTGGCGGAGAACGACGAGCGACAGGCGCAGCTCGATCTGCTGAACGCCACGGGGCATTTCCCTCCTACCGGATCGCTGCCCTAGGGGGATGACGCATGTGGCTGGTCCTGTTGGCGCTCCGGCGGTCGTACTCGGTCGCGACGTTCTGCATCGTCATCGTGCTGCTCGGGTTCCTCTCCGTGCGCGGCATGCTCACGGACGTCCTGCCCGCCATCAACATCCCCGTCGTCATCGTCGTCTACAACTACCCGGGCCTCACCGCGTCGGACATGCAGAACCGCGTGCTGCTCGTCGCGCAGCGCGGGTACTCGACGACCGTCGACGGCATCGAGCACATGGAGGCGGAGTCCATCCTCGGGACCGGCATCATCAAGCTCTACTTCGCGCGGGACGTGAACGTGAACGCGGCGATCGCGCAGATCACCGCCCAGACGCAGCAGCAGCTGCGCTTCATGCCGCCGGGCATCACCACGCCCAACATCCTGCAGTTCAACGCCTCCAACATCCCCGTCGCGCAGCTGACCCTCTCCAGCTCCAACCAGTCGGAGCTGGAGGTGTTCGACTATGCGCAGAACTTCCTGCGCCTGCGGCTGTTCACCATCCCAGGCCTCCAGGTGCCGCCGCCTTATGGGGGTGCCACGCGTCAGGTGAGCGTCGACATCGATCCGGTGAAGCTCGCCACCAAGGGCCTCTCCCCGCAGGACGTGGTCAACGCGGTGCTGACCTCGAACGTCATCCTGCCGGCCGGCTCGGCGCGCATCGGGCGGCGGCAGTTCGACGTGCTGCTCAACTCCAGCCCGACGAGCTACGAGGACTTCAACCGGATCCCCATCAAGCTCGTCGACGGCGCGATCGTGTACCTGGGAGATGTCGCGATCGCGCACTCTGGCTACGCGGTCCAGGAGAACGTGGTGCGCGTGAACGGGCGGCGCGCGACCTACCTCGCGATCCTGAAGAAGAGCACCGCCTCGACGCTGGTGGTGGTGGACTCGGTGCGTGAGATGCTGCCGACGCTCAAGGCCGCGGCGCCGCATGGGATGGAGCTCCGCATCGACTTCGATCAGTCGGTGTTCGTGCGGGCGGCGGTGTGGAGCGTCGTCCGAGAGGGCGCGACCGCGGCGCTGCTGGTCGCGCTGATGACCCTCGGGTTCCTCGGCTCCTGGCGCAGCGTGCTCGTCGTCTGCACGTCCATCCCCCTGGCCATCCTGAGCAGCATCATCGGCCTCTTCCTGACCGGCCAGACGCTCAACCTGATGACGCTGGGCGGGCTGTCGCTGGCCATCGGCATGCTGGTCGACGACGCGACCGTGGAGATCGAGAACATCAACCGCAACCGCGTCCACGAGCCTCGGCTGGCGGTGGCCGTGCTCAACAGCGCGCGGCAGGTCGCGATGCCAGCCCTGGCGACGACGCTGACGATCTGCATCGTGTTCTGCCCGGTGGTCTCGTTGACGGGGCCGGCGCGCTTCCTCTTCGTGCCGCTCGCGCTGTCGGTCGTGTTCGCGATGCTCGCCTCGTATCTGCTGTCGCGCACGCTCGTCCCCGCCATGTCACACCTGCTGCTGGGCAAGGAGCCGCCCGAGTCGGAGCAGTTCGATCCGTCGAGGAAGCCCTCCCGCTGGCAGCGCTTCAACGCGTGGCGCATCCGCTCCTTCGAGCGCCTGGAGCGCGGCTATGCCTCGGTGTTGAAGACGGTGCTCGGCCTGCCGGTGTTCGTCCTGCTCATCTTCTTTCTGCTGTTCCTGGCCTCGGGCGCGCTCGCCACGCTGGTCGGCCTGGACTTCTTCCCGACGGTGGACACCGGGCAGCTCAAGATCCACTTCCGCGCGCCCATCGGCAGCCGCATCGAGGACACCGAGCGGCTGGTCGCGGAGCTGGGTCAGGAGATCCGCAAGGTCATCCCCGCCGAGGAGCTGGTGACGATCAACGACAACATCGGCGTCCCCATCCCCGTCAACCTGGCCTACGTGCAGAGCGACAGCATCGGCGAGCAGGACGCCGACATCCTCATCCAGCTCGCCCCCAAGCACCGCCCGAGCGCGCTCTACCGGCAGCGCATCCGCGACGAGGTGGTGCCCCGCTTCCCCGGCTCGGTCCTCTATTTCCAGTCAGGCGATGTGATCACCCAGGCCCTCAACTTCGGCTCATCGGCGATCATCGACGTCCAGCTCCAGGGACAGCAGATCGAACCGCTGTACGCCGTCGCGCGCCGCATGCTCGACGACATCCGCGTCATTCCCGGGATCGCCGACGTGCGCATTCCTCAAGTCCTGGAGCACCCCGCGTTCGCGGTCAACGTCGACCGCTCGCGGGCGATGCAGATCGGCCTGAGCATTGAAGACGCGGCGTCGAGCCTGCTGACGTCGCTGACCGGCACGAGCCTGTCCAACCCCAACTTCTTCGTCGACCCGAAGAACAACGTGAACTACCCGGTGGTGGTGCAGACGCCCGTCCTCGACATCCGGGACGTCATGGGTGTCTCGTCCACCCCTCTGTCCGCCTCCGCGGCCTTCACGACGACGACGCAGACGACGAACGCCGGGACGTACGCGGGCACCCTGTCCATGGCGCGGATCGCGCCCACGCTCGGGACCATCGCGACCACGACGCTGACGACCAACGCGGCGCGGCTGGACCAGTACACGGCCCGGCCGCTCCTCAACATCCAGGCCAGCGTCGAGGGGCGCGACCTGGGCGGCGTCGCGCGCGACGTCAACCGGGTGATCGAGCGGGTCACCAAGACACTGCCGCCCGGCGCCAGCATCGCCTTGCGCGGGCAGAGCCAGGCGATGTTCCACTCCTTCTCCGCGCTGGCGCTGGGGATGATCGTCGCCATCGTGCTGGTGTACCTGCTGCTCGCGACGCTGCTTCAGTCCTGGCTCGACCCGTTCATCATCATGGTCGCGATTCCCGGCGCGCTCATGGGCGTGGTGTGGATGCTCGCGGCGACGGGCACGACCATCAACGTCGAGTCGCTGATGGGCGCCATCATGGTGATTGGCATCGCCGTCTCGAACTCGAACCTGCTCGTGAACTTCGCCAACGACATCCGCGTCGAGCGGAACCTCGATGCGCTCGACGCGGCGGTCGTCGCCGGACAGACGCGCCTGCGCCCAGTGCTGATGACCGCGCTCGCGATGATCCTCGGCATGCTCCCGATGGCGCTCGCGCTGGGCGAGGGCGGCGAGCAGAACGCGCCCCTCGGGCGGGCGGTCATTGGCGGGCTGCTGGTCGCCACGTTCGTCACGCTGTTCGTGGTGCCGCTGGTCTACGCCCTCCTGCGGCGCAAGGAGCCCTCGAAGCACCTCCACGACGCCCGCCTGAAGAAGGAAATGGAGCCGCTGCCGTGAGCCGCCGCAAGACCCAGCTCGTCGGCGCCGTCTTCGTGCTCGTCGCCGTCGCGGCGGTCGCGGTGCTGTATCTGCATCGGCGAGCCAGCGAGCGGGCAGGGGCCGACCAGCGCCAGCGCGCGGCGAACCTCGGCCCGACGGTCCTGGTGACGAAGGTGGAGAAAGGGGGCGCATCGCGGCGCCTCACGCTGCCCGGAGAAGCGCGGCCGTTCCTGTCCACGACGCTGTACGCCAAGATTCCGGGCTACCTGCGCGAGATCAACACCGACAAGGGCCTGAGCGTGAAGAAGGGCGACGTGCTCGCGATCCTCTGGTCTCCGGAGACGGAGCAGGACGTGCGCGCGGCCGAGACGGACTTCAACCTGCGCCGCCAGCTGGCCGCGCGGGCCGAGGAGCTGGCCCGGGTGGGGGTGATGTCGCGCCAGGACCACGAGGTCGCGGACGCGCAGCTGCGCACGTCGATGGAGACGCTGAGGCGGACGCGCGAGCTGCACAGCTACCAGGTGATCGAAGCGCCATTCTCCGGGCTGGTGACGGCGCGCTATGCCGACCCGGGCGCGCTCATTCCCGCGGCGACGGGCTCGACGCAGGCGGCGCAGCCCATCGTCGACCTGGCGGATACGAGCACGCTGCGCATCACGGTGTACCTCGGCCAGGACGCCGCGACGTCGATCCGCGTCGGAGACCCGGCGGTCGTCTGGACGGATGACCAGCCGAACCGCCGACTCCAGGCGAGCGTCTCGCGGATCTCGGGCCAGTTGGAGCCGCGCACGCGCACGATGCTGTCCGAGATCTGGCTCGACAACCGGAACGTCGGGATCCTGCCGGGGACGTTCGTGCACGTCGAGGTGAACGTCACCACCCCGCCGTTCCCGACCGTTCCTGACGCGGCCGTCATCGTGCGCTCGGGTCAGGTCCGCGCCGCGGTCGTGGAGAACAACAAGATCCGGCTCGTCCCCATCTCGATTGGCACGAGTGACGGCACCCGCATCCAGGTGAAGGAGGGGCTGAAGCCCGGCGAGCTCGTCGCGAGCGACCTCCCGGCCGAGCTGGACGATGGCGCGGTCATCCAACCCGTCTACCGGTAGGCGCGTCCCGGGGCGGAGGCCCCCCGAGGGCAGGCCTCGCCTCTCTCGCGGACACGCTCTACGCTCACGGCCCGTATGCATCCTCACGTCCCGAGCGTCCGCCTGGGGTTGTCGCTCTTCGCGCTGCTGACAGCGTGCACCCCCAGCTATGTGCTGCACACCGCGCAGGTGCGCACCCTGGCGGAGGCGGGCCAGTACACCGAGGCGCTGAAGGAGCTGGACGCCGAGGCGAGCCGCGCCTCGCTGGATGCCCTGCTCGTCAGCGCGGACCAGGGCGGGCTGCTGCACCGCGCGGGGGCGTGGGAGGCGAGCAGCCGCGCCCTGAACGAAACGGCGGCGCTCGCGGATGCTCGCGAGACGGTGAGGCTGTCCGAGGAGCTCTTCGGGAGCGCCCCCTGGCGCATGGGGACGCTGGAGCGACAGGCGCTGCACACGCTGAACGCGCTCAACTACCTCCAGCTGGGACGCCCCGAGGAAGCCGCCGTGGAGGCGCGCCTGACGAACGCGCTGCACCTGCGACAGCACCTGGAGAAGGTGCACCGCGCCCGGTTCGAGCAGCACCTGATGCTCGTGCCCTTCGACGAGGACTTCCGCGCGTACCTGGAGCGCAGCGCCATCGGCCTGTACGTCAGCGGGCTGGCGCACGAGCTGGCGGGGAACGAGGAGTCGGCGTTCCTCGACTACCTGGAGGCGTGGCGCGTCACCCGGCGCGCGCCCCCCGGAGCGCCGTCCCACCTGAAGCACCTGGAGCCGAAGCTCCTCGCCGAGTCGCGGCGCCTGGAACGCGTGGAGCGCGCGGAGCTGGAGCGTCTACTCCCCGGGGTGGGGGAGCAGGAGACCGGCGCGCAGGACTCGCACGGGGAGCTGGTCGTCATCGTGGAGGCGGGGAGGATTCCCCAGCGCTGCGTGTTGCCCAACTCCATGGAATCCGTCTGGTCCGTCTGCGCCCGCGACTGGTCCCACGCGCGGGCCGCGGTGGAGGTCGGGGGCCACGCGTGGCCCTTCGAGACCGTCACCTCCCTGGAGAACCTGCTGTTGCGCCGCGGTGGGCTGGGGGTCCTCTCCGATACGGAGCGGGCTGGGTCCATCGCGGTGAACACGGGCCTGGTGGCGAGCTACATCCTCCTGCCGCCCGTGGCCGGGGTCCTCCTCTCCCGCCGGGTCATCGAAGTGGGCACCCGGATGGAGCAGGGCTGGCTCAGCCTCCCCGCGGAGTTCCAGGTGGCCCGGCTGTCGCTCCCGACGGGACGGCACTCGGTGCGCATCCAACTGGGCTCGAACGAGCAGGTGCGGGAGGTGGACGTCGTCTCGCGGCGGCCCCAGGTGCTCGTCGTGCCGATGAACTGACAGACACCTACGGGGCGCGCTGGCCCGCCTGCTTCGCGCCCTCCTGGAACCTCCGCGCGTCTTCCGGACGGAAGCGCTCCAGGACCTTCATCTCCAGGTCCTCGGCGCGCGAGCCCAGATC
The DNA here is from genome assembly GCF_007352635.1 of Corallococcus sp. Z5C101001. NCBI lineage: Bacteria > Pseudomonadati > Myxococcota > Myxococcia > Myxococcales > Myxococcaceae > Corallococcus > Corallococcus sp. Z5C101001. The sequence continues at coordinate 345,236 of NZ_VKLU01000009.1, read as the reverse complement.
GGAGGGGGGAGGTGGCCGGCGCTGGGACACGCGGAAGATGTGGAGGTGGCTGCGTCCCTCCGCCTCCCAGCCCCTGACGAGCAGCCCCGTCTCGCCGAGCGGCTCGGTCTTGGCCCCGGGGAAGTTCACCGAGAAGGTCCGCACCCCCTCCGCGCTCCGGGTGCCCTCCGTCCACTCCTTCGCGCTGGCCGCCCGCGCCGTCACCGCCACCGCCTCTCCCCACAGCGCATCCAGTGGGACGTCGTAGCTGTAGTCATACAGCTGCTGTCGCAGATAGCCCTCCTCGGCGAGGGACCGGCGCAGCCCTCCACAGCCCATGACGAGGAGGACACCCACGAGGAACAGTCGATGAAGCACAGGGGCCATGGTCCTCGAGTCAAACGCGCGGGACCGCGCGCGACAAGGCGCTTGCGAACCCACGCGACGAATGCGCGGCTTCAGACGGCAGGCGCGGTGGTGACGGGGGACACCTCGGCGGGCTCGCGCACAGGAGCGTGGCGCAGCGCCCACATCACCAGGGAAGCCCACAACAGCAGCGGCGCCAGGGATCGCAGCGTGGCCACGCCCAGGACGGCACCGGAGGCCTGGAGCCGAAAGAAGATGGGGTGCACGGCCACGACGCACATCGCGGCGCCCAGCAGGAGCCGCCGCGCGGAAGGCTCCTCCGGCGACGCGACCACCTCACAGCCCAGCAGGTAGATGACCGGCAGCAGGAACACCAACTGCGAGCCCCACGAGGCAGGCGACACCTCGAAGATGGTCGCCAGCACGAGGCAGATCTCCAGGTTTGCGCGTTCGGGAGTCCAGGGCGTCCGGCTGAGGCGCCACAGGACTCCGACCGCGATGCTCGCGATGGCGCCGCACAACACCATGGGAACCGCGGCGGCGAACCAGGGCGGGACCGGGTTGCTTGGAAACGCCGGGTTCTTCAGCAGGAAGCGTCCCGTCAGGGCAGGCACGCTCAGATTGGACGGATCCGTGACCCCGCTGAGCCCCTTGGGCAACTGGGTGAGCGAGCTGGCCCGCACGACGTGCTCATGCCACTGGCTCCAGCCGTCGAATGGCAGTAGCGCCCAGGACAGGCCCGCGCCCAGGAGGAGGAACGCGCTGCCCCAGAGCGCGATCCGCCACTGTCGCCGCAACAGGAGTGGGAGCAGCAACAGGCCGAAGTGGAACTTGAGGAACACCACGGCCGCTCCGGCCAGGCCTCCCACCCCCGCCATCCGCCCGCTCCGGTGCACGTGCCACACAACGCAGACCAGCAGGAGCAACACCGGGTTCACCTGGCCCATGCCCAGCGACGAGTAGATGGGGGCGAACAGCAGGGTGTAGACAATCCCATACCTGAACGTTCGCCGGCTTCTCGTCAGTCCAAGCGCGGAGGCCATGAAGGCAAACATGGCCGCACTGGCGAGGAGGTTGATGACGAGCATGACCCGGGCCGCGGTGACGAACTCCAGGTGCTCGATGAGCCCGAAGGGCAGCAGGGCCGTTGGCGTGTAGATGAAGGGCGGTACGGGCTGTCGCCCTGGAAGCCATTCTCCTCCCACGGCGCGCAGCGTCTCGCCGTTGTAGGGGCTCGTCTGGTGGGAGAAGGCCATCCGGGCCGCCGCCCAATACGCGCTGAAGTCGAGGTCCACGCCTTGCGGCGCGAACGCGACGCTCCGAACCGCCAGGGTCAGACAGACAAACGGGATGAACAGGAGCAGGCCCGCCTTGGGGCTGATGCGTCGAGGAGGCGTCATGACCGGGTGCACGGCCTTTCAACGGGAGGTCCTGCCCTTGGCGCCGGACGGAGCCTGCGACCACGTATAGCCTACCGGCATTTGCTGTTAAAGCTAGCTATCCAGATTTACGACTGGTTCTCTCGAAGGGGGCCGTGCCACGCAAGGCCTTGTGCCTGTCCAGGTTGAACGAACGCTGTCGGGCCCCGTCCTGGACGGCGGCCAATCCGGCTCGACTAGTGCCAGATGCCGGCGCCCACGCCCCAGGCGAGATAGAGGCGGGAGACGTCGATGAAGCTGTTGATGCGCCATGAGGTCTCGGGCGAGGTCAGGCCAAAGACAGACCACCGGAACAGGCGCAGCTCGACCCCGGCGGTGCCATGCAGGCGCGGCTGGATGCCAACGAAGCGGCTGGGCTCGAGATAGCTGCCCAGGCGCAGTTGGAGCCGATTCTCGATGGGCTCGATCTCCGCCCCCACGCGCGGCGAGAACACGACCCGGCGCCCGGACCGCTCCAGTTGCTGCGACAGGAAGGACTCGAAGCCAATGGCGTTCGACACCGCGCCGCTGATGAGCACCGAGCCCGTCAGCAGCAGCTTCCCGCGCGGCAGGGTCCTGTATTGCTCTTCACGGTCCGGGCCCCACGCGATCTGGAGAGGGCGGGGGCCGAACTGGTAGGCGAACCCTGCTTCAATCTCCCAGGGGAGCTTGACCGAGGAGGGCAGATAGAGGCCCGCGACCCTCACGTTGCCGTCAGCATCGGCGGGGGTTGGACTGCCCGGCAGCAGCCGCCCCTGGACCGGGGCGCGGAGCGACAGGGCCGCGCGCATCGGCAGCGCCAGCGGGGTCCAGAGGGCGCCTGCCTCGACGTTGATGCCGAACATGCTGGCGAGGTTGCTCTTCGTCTCCTCACCCGCGTCGATTCCCAGGGACACCGCGCGCAGGCCGACACCGACCACCAGCTCGCGATCGAGCAGCGCGCGCGCGAGCTGGAGCTGGAAGCGGGTCATGCTCAGCTGGAGGAGCTGCCCGTTCGCGTCCAGGCCCAGCGTGTAGTTCTGGAGGGATGCGAGCCCCCCAACGCCCCAGGGGCCCCACTGGATCAGCCCACCCATCTGGGTGAAGAGGAAGTCCTTGTAGGCGAAGCCCACCGAGCCATTGTTGTCGAAGTCGGTGTCGCGCAGCGAGTTGGGAAACGTGAAGCCCAGCGACAGGTCATAGTCGACGTACTTCGTCGAATAGAGCGAGCGCGCCGCCGGAGCCGCCGTGTTGACGCCGATGCCCTCCACGCCCTCCGCGAGGGGCGCGTACGCGCCGGCCAGCCCCGACACCCGCACGGGTGCCAGCACCGGTCCCTGGAACACGTCGATCGCGTAGTTCGAGCTGCGCAGGGGCGGGTTGGCCGCGAGCGCCACGGGCCCCAGGGGCAACACGCCAACGGCCGCGAACAGGGCGAAGAGAGCGGAGCGCATCGAGAACCCAGCCCCCACACCGCCGGTCCGTGCGTGACACGGACCGACGGGAGGGCACGGTCAGTAGCGGAAGCCCAGCTGGAGCGACAGGCCGGGATACTGATCCACCGCGCCACCCGCGACGTAGGGGTCGCCCGGCTCGGGGTTGAACTTGAAGAAGTAGCGGCGCAGGTCCGCCTTCAACCGCACGTCCAGGAAGCGGTTGAGCCGGTACGCCACCATCGCGCTGCCCGTGACGGCGCCCGCCGACATCCGGGGGAACCAGGCGTCCGAGGACAGCTCGCCCGAGTCCAGCGGGTGCAGGTAGCCGAGGCGGAAGTTGAAATCGAGCTTCTCCGTCAGCTCCGCCCTCAAGCCCAACCCCAGGCCCGCGGTCTTGTACTCCACGTTGGGCAGGTCCACCGGACGCTCACCGTCCACCGCGTCCACGCGGAAGGTGTTCATCCCGTAGGTGCCGGTGATCTCGAAGCCGTACCGGTCCCGCGCGCCAAAGGGCACCACGTAGCGCAGCCCCGCCTGCCACTCGCGCGCGACGGTGGGGAACGACACCGCGCCCGTGGAGCCGGTGGACTTCAAGCCGAAGGACTGATCAATCGCGCCGGTGATGCCCAGCCGCGCCAGGGCGCCCGTCTTCAAGCGCGCGAGCGGGTAGACCGTGATGTCACCCGACACCTGCGGCGCGCCCGGCAGCGCGAAGCCGCCCACGTCGGCGCCCAGCGTGTAGGGCCGGAGCACCCCGAACACGTCGTCCTTGTAGCGAAGCGACCGGCCGAAGAGCCGCAGGCCCACCGCGCCCTCCACGAGCGGCGCGGAGTGCAGCTCCTGAGGCGTGGGGGCGCCGTCCTCCGGCGCCTTCGCCTCGTCCGGCTTCGGCGCGGCGGCCACCGGCTTGCGGGAAGGCCCCGTGTCAGGCGTCTTCGGCGTCGTGGCCGACGGCGTCGTGGAGGGCGTCTCCGCGATGGGCGTCGCGGGCTTCACCGACGGCTCCGGCTCCACGGGCTTGGGCGGCGTGGGGGCCACCGCCGCGGTCTCCGGCGCGCGGGACTTCAGCAGGCCGCGCTCCAGGGCGGTCCACTGGCGCTTCACGGCCGCGGGCACCAGCTTCTCCGTCGCGGGGCGGGCCGCCGCGGGCGAGGCCAGCGCCTTGCCGTCCTTGCCGTTGCGCACCGTGATGCGCACCTGCTGCTTCTTCCCCACGGTGGCCGTGTCCGCGACGAGCACGGCGCTCAGGCCCAGCTCGCTCGCCACGGCGGCGGCGCCGGCGGGCTGCGTGGGGTCCTGCCCCAGGCGCGACGCGGCGGCGCGCACCGCGGACTCCGGGACGACTTCGTAGCGGGCCGGGCGGCGGGCCAGCTCCGCCTCCAGCACGTCGCGCGCGGCGTCCGCGTGCGGACCGGAGGCGAGCACCGCCACGCGGCGGGCCTCCGCCACGGTGGAGGCCTTCGACTTCTTCGAAGAGGACTGCGACGTCCGGGCCGTCTTCTTCGGCGCGGCGTGGGCCGCGGGGGCCAGGAGCAGCACCGCGCCGAGGAGGGCGGCGGCCGGGGCGTAGGGGGCGCGCGTCTTCACGGGGAGCTCGGCTTTCCGGCGATGAGCCACTCGGAGATGCACGCGGTGTCCGCCGCGTTCAGCGGATTGCCCTGGGGCATCTGCGCGCCGCAGCCGGGCGACGCGGAGAGCTTCTTCAGGAAGAAGGACTGGGAGGGGTTGGCGCTGTCCGCCAGCGGCGCCGCGTTGCACGACGCGGTGGTGGTGTAGAGCCGCCCCGGCAACCCGGCCGCCTGGAGGTCCAGGTTCGCGCCGATGTTCTTCGTCTCAGTGGAGTGACACGCGAAGCACTGCGCCTGGATGAGGCTCGTGGCGGTGGTGCCGGGCGCGCAGGAGGAGGTCCCTCCGGTGAAGCGCTCGGGATCATCGAGCCCGCCAGCACAGCCGGCGGTGGTGGCGAGGAGCGCGGCCGCGAACAACGTGGCCAGCGGGGCGCGGTACGGACGACGGGCGGCGGATGGGTTCGCGAACAATTCGAGCACGGGGGCTAGAGGGGAGAACGGGAAGCCCCGCAGCCTAGCCGGGCCGCGCGCGACTGTGCACCCCTCAACGGATGGGTTCTTGCTCTCGTGACATGCGCCCCCTGGCCTGTCTGCCCATGGGTGGGCCGGTGTCACACCCACCACGTCGTCGGGCACGGCGGCCCGGGCTACCGGCGCTTCTTCAGGAAGCGGCTGACGCTGACCTTCCCGAAGCGCCCCCCAAACAGGTACCAGGTGAGCACCGCGCCGAAGAGCGCCGCCGACAGCGCGATGCCCACGATGCCCAGCACCGGGACGTTGCCGTACATGGGCGGCCGGGGCGCGAAGGCGATGAAGGCGCCCACGATGAAGCCGCAGGCGCACAGGCCCAGGAAGGCGATGACGGCCACGCTGCGCAGGTTCTCGTTGAGCTTGTCGAACTGCTCCGCGCGCACCGTGACGCTGAACTTGCCCGTCTCCAGGTCCAGGAGGATCTGCGACAGCTGCGTGGGCAGATCCTGCGCCATGGATTGGAAGCGCAGGAGCGTGCGCATCAGCCCGCCCTGGAGTTGGGTGGGATCGTACCTGCCCGCCATCAGCTCCTTCGCGTAGGGCAGCGCGACCTCGATGATGTTCAGCTCCGGGTAGAGGCCGCGCAGCATGCCCTCCGTGGAGATGGAGGCGCGCGACAGCAGCGCGTACTCCTTGGGGATGCGGATGCGGTACTTCACGGCCAGGTCCAGCAGGTCGCGCAGCAGCGTGCGGGCGTCCACCTGCCCCAGCGTGGTGGGCAGGTGCTGGCCCAGGATGGACTCGATGTCGTTGCGGAAGCCCATCAGGTTGGCGCGCGCGTCCGGCACGCCCACCCGGTAGAGGATGCGCGCCACGGAGTCGCTGTCCTTGAGCGCCACCGCGAGGCACAGCATCACCAGGGTCTCCTGCATGGGGCGCGTGAGCCGGCCCACGACGCCGAAGTCCAGGAGCGCCAGCCGGTTGTCCTCCAAGAGGAGCAGGTTCCCCGGGTGGGGGTCGCCGTGGAAGAGGCCGTCGTCGAAGAGCTGGCGGAAGCTGGCCTCCAGGATGTTCTGGGCCACCTGCTTGCGGTCCGCCTCCGCCAGGGCGGCGGGGTTGATCTTCTCCCCCCGGATGAACTCCATCGTGAGCACGGTGCGGCTGGAGAGCGACGCGTGCACGCGCGGAATCTTGAGGTACGGGCGGTCCTTGTGGTTCTCCAGGAACGCCCGGATGTTGGTGGCCTCGTTGAGGAAGTCCAGCTCCTCGTGGATGGCCCGGTCGAACTCGTCCACGATGCCGGAGGGCGTGTAGATGCCCGTCTCCTCCACCACGGCCTCCAGCAGGCGCGCGAGCGAGCGCAGCACGCCCAGGTCCGCGTCGATGCGCTGGGCGATGCCGGGCCGCTGCACCTTGATGACGACCTCCTCGCCGTCCAGCGTCACCGCGCGGTGCACCTGCGCGATGGACGCGGCGGCGAGCGGCTCCGGGTCCACCTGCGCGAACAGCTCCTGGACGTCCTTGCCCAGCGCCTCGCGGATCTGCGCCTGGACCTCCTCCAGCGGGATGGCCTCCACGTGGTCCTGGAGCGTGGCCAGCTCGTCCACGAACTCCGCGGGCAGCAGGTCCGCGCGGGTGGAGAGCACCTGCCCCAGCTTGATGAAGGTGGGGCCCAGCTCCGCCAGGAAGAGGCGGAAGCGGCGGGCGGTGGACGCGCGCCGGGCCTCCTCTGAAACCTCCACCTTCTCCTTGCGGCCGCCGAGCATGCGCCACACGCCCGCGCGCTCGGCCACCTCGCCGAAGCCGTGGCGGGCGGCGATGAGGGTGATCTGCCGGATGCGGTTGAGGTCCTGGAGGTTCATGACGGAGCGGACACCGCCGGCTGGAGCGGACGGGCCACGTAGCGCAATAGCACGTAGCCCACCACGGCGGAGAGCAGCGAGCCCGTCAGGATGCCCAGCTTCGCCTCCGCCAGCAGGGACGGCTGTCCGGCGAAGGCCAGTCCGCCCACGAAGAGGGCCACCGTGAAGCCGATGCCGGCCACCACCGACACGCCGTGCAGCTGCGCGAGGCTCGCCCCGGCGGGCAGCGGGGACACGCCCGCCTTCACCGCCGCCCAGGTGAACAGGAAGATGCCCACCTGCTTGCCCACGAAGAGGCCGGTGATGATGCCCAGCGGCAGGGGCTTGAGCAGGTCGGACGGCGACATGCCGGACACGTCCACGCCGGAGTTGGCCAGCGCGAACAGCGGCACGATGCCGTACGCCACGTAGCCGTGCCACAGGTGCACGAAGCGGTTGAGCGGCGGCTCGATGTCCTCCAGCGCCTCCTCGATGTGGAGCAGCTGCGCGGCGCGCTCACCCTCGTCGTCCGGCTGGGACACGAGCCCGCGGATGTACTCCGCCAGCTCCTCCAGCACCTCGCGCCCCGGCCGGGTGGGCAGCGCCGGGATGGCGAGGCCCAGCACCACGCCGGACAGCGTGGCGTGGATGCCGCCGTGGTGCATGGCGTACCAGAGCCCCAGCCCCACCAGCGCGTACGCCAGCCCGTTGCGCACGTAGAAGCGGTTGAGCCCCCAGAGGACCGCCGCCAGCCCCGCGGCGACCGCCAGCCATTCGACGTGGAGGCCGGTGCCATAGAACAGCGCGATGACCAGGATGCCGCCGATGTCGTCGAAGATGGCGAGCGCGGTGAGGAACACCACCAGCCCATGACCCACGCGGGCCTTCACCAGCGTGAGGCAGCCAATGGCGAACGCGATGTCGGTGGCCATGGGGATGGCCCAGCCCCCTTGCGCGGGCGTGCCGTGGGTGAAGGCCACGTAGAGCAGGGCGGGCACCACCATGCCCCCCAGCGCGGCGATGAGGGGCAGGAGCGCGCGGGAGAAGGTGCGCAGCTCCCCCGAGGACAGCTCGCGCTTGATCTCCATCCCCACGAGGAAGAAGAAGAGCGTCATCAGGCCGTCGTTGATGAACTCGCGGAAGGTGAAGTGCCCGCCGTGGCCCACGATCTCCAGGCGCAGGGGCGCGTCGAACACCGCGGCGTAGGTGGCCCCCCAGGGGGAGTTGGCCCACGCGAGCGCGGCCACCGCGCACAGGGCCAGCAGGATGCCGCTGCTGGCCTCCAGCCGGAAGAAGGCCTGCACCGGCGCGAGCGCGACCTTGAACAGGGCGGGGACGGGAGGACGGTTCATGTTGGAGGAGGTCGCCATGTCGGCGGGCAGCCTGCCGGGGGCCGGGGGGGCTGCAAACCGTTTTCGGAAAGGGCCCTGCCGAAATGTCGGACAGCGGTGGTAGGCATACGCGGTGGGTAGGGGCACCGGTTCGTTGATCCGGCTGGAAGCCCATGCGAGAAGGTCGGGGATGTCGGTGACGCAGCAGACGAAGACAGGCAAGGCAGCGGCGGTGGTGCTGCCCGAGGAAGAGACGACGCCGGACGTCGGGACGGGTGAGGCGCCCGCGGGTGCGCGGGAGATCGCCTCCCTGACGCCGATGATGCGCCAGTACCTGGAGGTGAAGGCGCTCCATCCGGACACGGTGCTCTTCTTCCGGTTGGGTGACTTCTACGAGATGTTCTTCGAGGACGCGGTGAAGGCCTCGGAGCTCCTGCAGATCACCCTGACGGCGAGGGCCAAGGGCTCGGACAAGATCCCGATGTGCGGGGTGCCGTACCACTCGTCGCGCCGGTACATCGCGAAGCTGGTGGAGCACGGCCTGAAGGTGGCCATCTGCGAGCAGGTGACGGAGCCGGGCGCGGGGCCGGGCATCGTGCAGCGCGAGGTGACGCGGGTCATCACGCCCGGCATGGTGCTGGACGACGAGGTGCTGGAGCCGCAGGCCAGCAACTTCCTGGCGGCCGTGTGCTGGAGCGAGGCGGGCTTCGGCGCGGCGCTGCTGGAGGCGTCCACCGGCGAGTTCTACACCTTCGAGGCGCAGGGGCTGTCGGAGCTGGTGGAGGGCCTGTCGCGCGTGGAGCCGCGGGAGCTGCTGGTGCCGCAGGGCCAGCGCGACGCGCCGGAGGTGGTGCAGGTGTGCCAGCGGCTGTCGCGCGCGCCGGCGGTGGCGGAGAGCGAGGGCGCGGCCTTCGAGCACACCCGGGCGTCCGCCTTCCTGCGCTCGCACTTCAACGTGCAGTCGCTGTCCGCGTTCGGATTGGACGGCTCGCCGCTGGCCACCGGGGCGGCGGGGGCGGCGCTGCGCTACCTGAAGGACACGCAGAAGACGGCGGCGGCGCACGTGGACCGGCTGTCGCGTCAGGAGCGCACGGGCTGCCTGGTGATGGACGAGTCCTCGCGGGGCAACCTGGAGGTGCTCAAGAGCCTGCGCGACGGCGGCCGGAAGGGCTCGCTGCTGGGCGTGTTGGACCGCACCGCCACCGGCCTGGGCGCGCGCAAGCTGGCGCGCTGGCTGTCCGCGCCGCTGTACTCGCTGCCGGAGATCCACGCGCGGCTGGACGCGGTGGAGGAGCTGTCCGGCAAGAGCGTGTACCGCGAGGAGCTGGTGGCCACGCTCAAGGAGGTGGGCGACCTGGAGCGGCTGTGCGGCCGGCTGTCGCTGGGCGCGGGCAACGCGAGGGACCTGCGCGCGCTGGGGCTGTCCCTGGCGCAGCTGCCGAGGCTGGGCGCGGCGCTCGCGCGGTGCGACGCGGCGCTGCTCCAGTCGCTGTCCGGGCCGCTGGGCGCGCTGCCGGACCTGGCGGACCTGCTGATGCGGGCGGTGACGGACGAGCCGCCGGTGGTCATCCGCGAGGGCGGCTTCATCCGGCCGGGCTTCCACGCGGAGCTGGACGACCTGGTGGCGCTGTCCACGACCGGCAAGGACTACCTGCTCAAGCTGGAGCAGCGGGAGAAGGACCGCACGGGAATCGGGTCGCTGAAGATCCGCTACAACAAGGTCTTCGGGTACTACCTGGAGGTGACGAAGGCGAACCTGCACGCGGTGCCCAAGGACTACATCCGCAAGCAGACGACGGTGGGCGCGGAGCGCTTCGTCACGGAGGAGCTGAAGGAGTACGAGGAGAAGGTGCTCACGGCGGAGGAGCGCCGCGTGGTGCTGGAGCTCCAGCTCTTCGAGGAGCTGCGGGCGAAGGTCATCGCGGCGGCGCCGGGCATCCGCTCCGCGGCGGAGGCGGTGGCCACGGCGGACGCGCTGGTGTCCTTCGCGCGGTGCGCGGCGGAGTACGGCTACACGCGGCCCCAGGTGGACGCGAGCGAGGGGCTGAGCATCACCGGCGGCCGGCACCCGGTGGTGGAGCGGATGCTGGGCGCGGGTGACTCGTTCGTGCCCAACGACGTGCGCCTGGATCCCGAGGACGCGCAGCTGCTGGTCATCACCGGCCCGAACATGGCGGGCAAGAGCACGGTGATGCGGCAGGTGGCGCTGACGGCGCTGATGGCGCAGGCGGGCTCGTTCGTGCCGGCGAAGGCGGCGCGCATCGGCCTGTGCGACCGGATCTTCACGCGCGTGGGCGCGGCGGACAACCTGGCGCGCGGGCAGTCCACGTTCATGGTGGAGATGACGGAGACCAGCCACATCCTCCACCACGCCACGCGCAAGAGCCTGGTCATCCTGGATGAGATTGGCCGTGGCACGTCCACGTTCGACGGCCTCTCCATCGCGTGGGCGGTGGCGGAGCACATCCACGACAAGGTGGGCGCGCGGTCGCTCTTCGCCACGCACTACCACGAGCTGGTGGACCTGGCGCGCGAGCGGCCCCGGGTGAAGAACCTGTGCGTCGCGGTGAAGGAGCAGGGCGGCAAGGTCATCTTCCTGCGCAAGCTGGTGCCCGGCGGGGCCAGCCGCTCCTACGGCATCGAGGTCGCGAAGCTGGCCGGCCTGCCGCCGGAGGTGGTGTCGCGGGCCCGCGAGCTGCTCCAGAACCTGGAGTCGGGCGAGCTGGACGACGCGGGCCGTCCCCGGGTGGCGGTGCGCTCCACCAAGCGCGCGCCCTCGAACGCGGGGCAGCTGGGGTTGTTCGGGGCCGCGCCGCCGCAGGCTCCGGTGGCCGCCGCCCCCGCGACACCTCCCGCGCACGCGGAGGTCCTTGAAGCATTGAGAAATGCTTCCATTGATCGCATGACGCCGCTGGATGCGCTCAACCTGCTGGCGAAGTTGAAGCAGGAGCTGAGCTCTTCCTGAATACACATTGAGTCCGCCCTGCCCGTGAGACGAGAGCCATGGGGCCCTGGACGCGGCGAAGCGCCCCAAGCTGGAGGTGTCGTCCTCGCCGGAGTCCACGCCCGGGAGCGTGGCCTTCGCTTCGTGGCCTCCGCTTCGTGGGGACGGCGGGGCGCGAATGAAGCGCGCGTCGCGGGGGTGAAGTAGGCTTCATGCCCGCATGCAGCTCGCCATCCCCCATGCCCCTCGCCGCGTCCGCCTCGCCCAGGTTCCGGGGGCGATGGCGCGGCTCGCGCGAGGGGTGCTGTTGGGCCTGGCGGTGATGGCGCTGCTGGGCCTGGGCGCGGGCTTCGTGGGGCGCTACTTCGTGGAGGAGCAGCGCTTCGCGGCCCGCGCGGAGCTGGTGGAGGCGCTGGTGGACCGCAGCCACCTGCCGCCTCCGAACGCGCCCGAGGACGCCGACGGCACGCTGGACGTGCTCTACACGTTCGCGGACGTGGAGCACTCGGTGGCGGGGGTGCGCACGCACCTGGACACCGCGGCGTCCCTGGGGCACGGCGAGCGGGTGATGCTGCTGGTGGATCCGTCGCAGCCGGGGCGCCCCCGCGAGGCGGCCCACGCGAGGGCCCGGGCGGCCCGGGTGGGGTGGCTGCCCTGGGGCCTGGGCCTGGGCGCGCTGGTGGCGCTGGCCGGCTTCGCCTGGGAGGTCCGGCGGCTGTGGCGCCGGGAGGTGGTCCCGCTGCGGCTGGGCGCGCTGGTGTGGCTCACGCCGGACGACGGGTTCCTGCCGGAAGGGAAGGGCGAGGCGGAGTTCCCCGGGCACTTCTTCCGCCAGGACGTGAAAATCGGGGTGCGGGCGCGCTGCCGCCCCCAGCGGGCCCCCGTGCGCAACGGCGGCAAGGTGCTGGCGGCGGTGGTGCCGAGCGAGCCGGGCTGGTGCCGCGTCATCGACGAGGAGCTGGCGCGGAAGCTGGGCTGGGTGCGCTGAAGGACGTCCGGGTGGGGCTGAAAAGTTGCCGGCCCCCGGGGGCCGTGTGACACACGCCTGTAGCTAGCTGCAACGTCCGGAGGCTTTCATGCGCGTACGCTTCTCCCACTTCGTGCTGCCCGTGCTGCTGCTCACGGCCTCGAGCGCCGTCGGAGCCAGCAAGCGCGACGAAGCGGAGGAGGCGTACCAGCAGGCCCGCCGCGCGTACTACGCGCTGAAGGACGACTCGGCCCGCCGCAAGCTGCGCCACCACTGGCTCAACGTGGTGCACCGCTTCGAGTCCGTGGCCAGCCGCTTCCCGAAGAGCGACCGCGCGCCGGACGCGCTCTTCACCGCGGGCGACCTGCTCCAGGAGCTGAGCCGCATCTCCTTCGTGGAGGAGGACCTTCAGTCGGCCATCACGGACTACTCGAAGCTGGTGGAGGCCCACCCGAAGCACCGGCTCGCGGACGACGCGGCGCTGGCGCTGGCGCGCATCCACGTCAACCGCCTGGACAAGCCGGAAGCCGCCCGGAAGGTCCTCACCGAGTCGCTGTCCACCAACCCCAAGGGCGACCAGAACAAGGAGATCAAGGCGCTCCTGGCCTCGCTGCCCCCGGCCACCCGGCCGACCCCGGCCAAGCCCACGGTGAAGCCGCTGCCCCCCGTGGTGAAGGGCTCCGCGGACACCGCCGTCGCGGAGGCCACGCCACAGGACCGCTCCGCCCTGGTGGAGGCCATCACCAAGCTCGCGCGCGAGCCGTCCCCGGTGCTGCCGCGCCTGGATCCGAGCGCCCCTGCCTCCGGTCCAGGCCACACCAAGGACGCGGCCCCGGTCATCAAGGACGCGCCCACCGTCGCCGACCGGGCCCTGGACGCGAAGGATTCCGCGAAGGGCGCGGGCGACACGAAGCACACCGAGTCCGTGGCCTCCTCCCGCGGCACCCCGCCGGCGGTGAAGCCGGAGGCCCCGGCCGTGGCCGCGAAGCCGTCCGCTCCGGCGGTGGACAGCACCCCGGTGGCGACGGCGTCCCGGAGCGAGCCGAAGCCGGCCGAGCCGGAGGTCGCGGTGTCGAAGCCGCCGCGCGCGGTGGCCGTGGCGCCCATGCCAGAGGCCCCGCGCCCGGTGACGGCGCCCGTGGACGCGCAGGTGGCGCAGGCCCGGCTCAAGGCGGTGGCGAAGCAGACGCGCAACGCGGAGCTGACGCTGGCGGAGCAGCTGGGGTTGAAGGTGCGGCGCGTGGTCATCGACCCGGGCCACGGCGGCCACGACTCGGGCGCGGTGGGCAAGGCGGGGACGATGGAGAAGGACGTAGCGCTGGCCATCTCCAAGAAGGTCGCGGACGGGCTGCGGGAGAAGGGCCTGGAGGTGGTGCTCACCCGCGACGACGACACGTTCATCCGCCTGGAGGAGCGCGCGAAGCTGGCCAACGAGGCGCACGGCGACCTGTTCATCTCGGTGCATTGCAACTCGGCGGCGACGCAGAAGCTGCGCGGCATCGAGACGTATACGCTCAACACGTCCGCGGACCGCTACTCCATCCGTCTGGCCGCGCGGGAGAACGCGTCGTCCGAGAAGGGCATCAGCGACCTCCAGTTCATCCTGGCGGACCTGGCCACCAAGGCGAACACGGAGGAGTCGTCGCGGCTGGCGAACGCCGTGCAGCACAGCCTGGTGTCGGGCCTGTCGGGCCAGTACGACGGCATCAAGGACCTGGGCCACAAGGAAGCGCTGTTCTACGTGCTGCTGGGCGCGAAGATGCCGGCCATCCTGGTGGAGACGTCCTTCCTGTCGCACGCGGAGGACGAGAAGCGCCTGGCGTCCGAGCGCTTCCAGGACGAGGTGGCGAAAAACATCGTGCTGGGAGTGGAAGAGTTCCTCGGTGATCGCCGCCGCGTCGCCAAGGTAGATTGACGACCCCGTCGTCGCCATGGCCGAGCAGTCCCCGCAGGATCCCAACACGCCCCCGTTCCAGACGGAGGCGGCCTTGCGCGCGTGGCTCCAGGCGGAAGGCCTGGAGCACCTGGCGCGGCTGAGCCTGGCGCTGCTCACCCCTCGAGTGGAGGCCGCGTACCTGCCGCAGGTGCGCGCCGTCATCTCCCGCCGCCGGCTGGTGGAGCTGCTGGCCCAGGACACGCTCGACCGCTGGACCGCGGAGGTGCTGCCCACGCCGCGCATGCGGGACCTGCTGCCCAAGCTCGCCTGGCGCTACGCGGAGGACGAGCGGCAGGGCGCCATCGAGGCGCGGGCCTCCATCAACGACCGGCTCGTGCCCCCCGCCGAGGCGCGCACCCACGTCGTCCACGGGATGTTGATGGCGTGGCGCTCCCGGGTGCCCGCGGGGGTGGCGCCCCGTCCGGCGCGCGCGCTGTCGCTGGAGGCGCTGGTGGAGGAGCCGGACCTGCCGGGCTTTCCGCCTCAAGGAGACGCGCATCTCCGAGCTGCCGGTGTCCCCGCCGGGCAGCGGCTTCATCCTGCCGGACGCGCGGCTGACGTTCAGCCCCTCGGCGGTGACGGTGGACTGCACGTGCGGCGCGACGGTCTGCGTGCACCAGTTGGCGGCGGTGGACACCACGCTCGTCTGGCTGCGGCAGCGCTGGACGGAGGCGTTCGGCGAGACGCTGGAGGAGCTGGTGCGGCCGCCGTGGGCGCGCACGCTGCGCGCGCTGGAGCGGGCGGTGGAGGAGAGCCCGGGCGGGACGGGGGGCGTGGAGATCTCCTGGCGCCTGGACGTCATCGAAGGCTACGGCGTGGAGGTCGCGCCCTACGTGCACCGGCGCACGAAGAAGGGCCAGCGCACGACGGGCGCGAAGGTCGGCCGGCGCAAGCTGTTGCAGGAGTACGGCTCGCAGCTTGGCGCGGCGGACGCGCGCATCGCCGCGCTGCTGACGGACTCCGTGGCCCCGGCTTCGCGCGCGCTGCTGTTCGAGCTCATCGACCATCCGCGCCTCTCCCTGGAGGGCACACAGGACCTGCCCGTGCGCGTCGAGCGCGAGAAGGTGGGGTTGGTCGCCGAGGACCGGGGCGGCACGGTGATGGTGAACGCGGGCGTGGACGGCACCGCGCTGCCGCCGTCCCTGCTGGAGCGCGTGCGCAAGTCGAAGCCGGAGGAGGCCGTGTTCCTCTGGGACGAGGGCGCGAACGTGCTCACCGTGCTGGACATCAGCCCGGAGATGCGCGCGCTCGCCACGGTGCTCCACCGGCACGGCAACGTGTTTCCTCCGGAGAGCCACGGCGCGCTCCTGGAGCAGCTCTCGCGGTTCTCGCTGCGCCTGCCGGTGGCCATGCCCCGCAGCGTGATGGGCGAGTCCGTGCTCCCCCAGCAGCTCCCGGTGCTGCGGCTGGAGGGGCAGCCCGGGGGCGAGGTGCGGCTGGAGCTGCGCCTGCGCCCGCTGCCGGACGGCCCCGCGTTCCTGCCAGGCGAGGGCCCTCGCGACGTGTACGTGCGGCGCGACGCGCGCTCCTTCCACGCCGTGCGCGACTTCGGGCGCGAGCTGACGGCGGCCGCCGCGCTCCAGGCCCGGCTGCCCCTGCACACCGCGGAGCCCCAGGAGCTGCCGTTCTGCTTCCAGTTCCACAGCGCGCAGGGAGGGCTCGCGGTGCTGGCCGCGTGCGCGGAGCTGGAGCCTCGACCCGAGCTGGAGTGGGTGGGCACCTCCATGCGGCTGGTGCCGCGCAGGGGCGCGCACGACCTGAAGGTCATCCTCCAGCGCAAGCGCGACTGGTTCGGCGTGCTGGGCGGCCTGTCGGTGGAGGGCGAGCGCGTGGAGCTGGCGCGGCTCCTGGACGCGGCCCGGCGCAAGGAGCGCTTCGTCCAGGTGGATGCGCACACGTGGGTGGAGATCGAAGCGGCGCTCCGCGAGCACCTGGAGCGGCTGTCGGATCACACCCATGCATCGCGCCACGGACTGGAGGTGGGCCCCGCGGCGGCGGAGGCCCTGGCGGGGCTGGGCGCCGCGGGCGCGGAGATCGACGCGGACGCGTCCTGGAAGTCGCTGGTCGAGCGCATCTTCGCGGCGAAGGAGCTGAAGCCCCGGGTGCCCGCGACGCTCAAGACGGAGCTGCGCGACTACCAGTTGGAGGGCTTCCGCTGGCTCACGCGGCTGGCGTCGTGGAGCGCGGGCGGGGTGCTCGCGGACGACATGGGCCTGGGCAAGACGGTGCAGGCGCTGGCGGTGCTCCTGGAGCGCGCGAAGCTGGGACCCGCGCTGGTGCTGGCGCCCACGTCGGTGGCCTTCAACTGGAGGGACGAGGCGAAGCGCTTCGCGCCGTCGCTCAAGGTGACGTTGTTCTCCGAAGCGGAGGACCGGGGGCTCACGCTGGAGCGCCTGGGGCCCCGGGACGTGCTGGTGATCAGCTACGGCCTGCTGGTGCGGGACATCGAACGGCTGTCCGCCCTGCGCTTCTCCACGCTCGTCTTCGACGAAGCCCAGACGCTGAAGAACGCCGTCACGCAGCGCTTCCGCGCGGCGCGGGCGCTCCAGGGGGACTTCCGGTTCGCGCTGTCCGGCACGCCCCTGGAGAACCACCTGGGTGAGCTGTGGGCGCTCTTCGCCGTCGTCTTCCCGGGGCTGCTGGGAAGCCTGGAGGCGTTCCGCGCGCGCTTCGCCGCGCCCATCGAGAAGCAGGTGGACCCGACCGCCGCGCCCGCGCTGGCCCGGGTCCTCCAGCCGTTCCTCTTGCGCCGCACGAAGGCCCAGGTGGAGGCCCAGCTCCCGCCGCGCACGGACGTGCATGTGCCCGTCGTGCTGTCCCCGCAGGAGTGGACGCTCTACGAGGACGCGCGCCTGGCGGCCCTGTCCGACCTGGAGACGCGCAGGGAGAAGATGAAGGACCAGGAGCGGCGCATCGAGCTGCTGGCGGCGCTGACGCGGCTGCGGCTGCTCGCGTCGCATCCCCGCCTGTACGACGCGGCGTCGAAGCTGGAGTCCTCCAAGCTGGAGCGCTTCATGGAGCTCATCCAGGAGCTGCGCGAGGAGGGCCACCGTGCACTGGTGTTCAGCCAGTTCACGTCCCACCTCGCGCTGGTGCGCGAGGTGCTGGATGCGCAGGGCATCGCCTACGAATACCTGGATGGGCAGACGCCCGCGGGGGCCCGGGCCGAGCGCGTGCGCGCCTTCCAGGAGGGAGACGCGCCCCTGTTCCTGATTTCACTCAAGGCGGGCGGCTTCGGCCTCAACCTGACGGCCGCCACCAGCGTCATCCACCTGGACCCCTGGTGGAATCCGGCCGTGGAGGACCAGGCGTCCGACCGCGCCCACCGCATCGGCCAGCAGCGCCCCGTCACGGTGTACCGGCTGGTGGCGAAGGGCACCATCGAGGAGCAGATGCTCTCGCTCCATGAGCACAAGCGGGCCCTCGTGGCGGGCGTGCTGGAGGGGAAGGACGCCGCGGCGCGCCTCTCCACCCAGGAGCTGCTGGGCCTGCTCGCGCAGCGGCTGCCGGGCATCGGCGGCCTGGATTCCGACGCTCAAAAGCACTGAACAGTCTTTCCGTGGTTTTTTCACGGGGCTTTCGCGCACCTGAACCGACACTGAACAAACATTGAGGCAGTTTCGCGCCAGCCCAGACTGAACAATCGAACAGTCCGGGTGTTCTGATCGGCCATGCCCACATGAAAGAGTGAGCAGGTGCGCGGATGAATGAGTTCAACCGCTCACACTCGCGACCCAGAACATGGGATGCCCACATGCTCAAGAGAGCAGTAGGTCATCCAACACCCCCATGAATACACAGAAGGGCGTGAAACAAACAAATACATGTAAACAAATAAGACAGACATGAAATTGATTCAATGTCTGTCTTTATCCCTGGAGGAGCGGAAAGAAGTGCCCGATGGGCCCATTCCCGCGCCCCACCGCGAGCGGGTAGCGCAGCGCCGAGGTGACGTACTCCTTGGCCAGCCGCACGGCCTCCAGGGGCGCCGTTCCCAGCGCGAGCCGAGCGGCGATCGCCGCAGACAGCGTGCACCCCGTGCCATGGGTGTTGGGCGTCTCCACGGGTTCGACCGAGAGCGTCTCCATCCGCGCCCCGTCGAACCACACGTCGGTGCCGCGCAGCGCGCCCGCCATGCCGCCGCCCTTGACGAGCACGGCGCGGGGACCCAGTGCGTGGATGCGCCGTGCCGCCTCGCGCATGTCCTCCAGCGTCTCGATGTCCATGCCCGCGAGCAGCCGCGCCTCATGGCGGTTGGGCGTGAGGATCGCCGCCATGGGCAGCATGCGCCCTCGCAGCGCTTCCACGGCCGCGTCGTCGATGAGCCGCGATCCCGCGCGCGACACCATGACGGGATCCACCACGAGGGGGCCCATCGCCACCCGCGCCAGCTGATCCGCCACGGCTTCGATGAGCGCGCGGTGGGCCAGCATGCCCACCTTGACCGCGTCCACGCGCATGTCCGCGGCGACCGCGTCCACCTGCGCGGTGACGGACTCCGGGGGCAGCAGGTCCACACGAGACACGCCGCGCGTGTTCTGCGCGGTGATGGCCGTCACGGCGCTGGTGCCGTGGACGCGGTGGAAGGAGAAGGTGCGGAGGTCCGCCTGGATGCCCGCGCCACCACCGCTGTCGGAGCCTGCGATGGTGAGGGCGGTAGCGACAGGGAAGGGCGTCATGGGCGGCGCATCCTAGACGACGCCTCACCCGCCCGTCCCCCGACGCGAAGTACGCGCGCGTCCAGGGGACACCGGGTCGTCGACCCGAGCGAGGGACCTAGAAGTGGTTCTGCCGGGCCTGATCAAAATCCACGCGGTGCTTTAGATAGAGCGTGTCCAGCATGTGATTGCTGATGGGGTTCAGGTTGCCGTCGGTGAAGCGGTGGACCACCGCGCCCTTGCCCGCGTCCTTGAGGAAGGCCAGCGGATCCACGTCGCCGCCCAGGCCGGTGAGCGTGGGCACGGGGTCCGCGTTGTTGACGTAGTGCACGTACTGCGGACCGTCCGGGTACTTCGTGGACGCGGCGCCGAAGGTCTCCACCTGCAGGTGGCTCATCTTGGCCTCGACCTGCGCGGCGGACAGCCCGTCCTCCACCCGCAGCCGCTTCGCCACGTCATTGAGCGCGCGCGCGGTGATCAGGCCCCCCTGGCTGTAGCCCACCAGATGCACGTCACGGCCGGCCTTCAGCTCCGAGTAGAGCGTGTCCGCCAGCGTGTCCACGGCGGGGTTCTTGCCCTTGTCCAGCTTGTCCGTGATGCACTGGCCCAGATCCTTCACCAGGCCTTCCGTGGCGTTGTGGATGCCCACCACCTTCGCGCCGGAGCTGTCCGCCAGCGCCTGCATCTCCTTCAGCTGGCCGTCCGTCGGCGTCATGATGCCGTTGACGTAGAGCAGCGTCTTGTCCGGGTTCGGGTTGTTCTTCGGCGTGACGCCCGGCACGTCGCCCAGCTTCGTCGACGCCGGCAACGTCTTGCCGCCCGCGCCCACGAACATGCCGTCCTGCGCGCGGTCCGGCTTGGGGCCGCCGAAGAGGCTGGTCACCTCCCGCACCGTGGTGGCGTTGAAGACGTCCAGGCCCATCTCGATGAAGCGCGGGATGTCCTGGATGCCCCCCACCGCGGCGTCGATGATGCCGCCCAGCAGGCCCTTGTTGGCCGCCCCGGCCTGCTCGGATGCCGCGCCCGTCAGCCGGGCCGTGGCCCCCGGCGACACGGCGTTCTGCCGCGTCGGCGCCTGCTCGAAGGAGGACTTCTGGAAGGCCGGCACGTGCGCCACGGGCTTCTTCGCCAGCGGCTCCGCGGAGGGCTTCGCGGTGGACGGCGGCACGGCGAGGGAACGGGTGCGGTCGATCGTGCTCATGGGGGAAACCTCCAACCACCGGGGGACGTAGGCTCAGGTAGGTTATCCGCGCCTTGCCCGGGAAGTTGCGTTTCACCGCATCAAATGGCCCAGGCCCCACGGCGGGGGGGAGGAGGACCTTCAAACGGGAAGGGGCCGGTCCTCCACGTCCCGCGCGTCCGCCGACGGAACGGTCCGCTCCGCGGGCGCGTCGCTGATCTCCTTGTAGAACCGGCGGCCAAAGACGACCCCCAGGATCAGCGACACGAGCATGCCCGCCGCGGACACGGCGGTCATCACCGTGCGTCCCTGCGCGAGCCCACTGCCGAACTGCGCGGTGAGGAAGGTGCCTGGAATGGTGCCAAGCACCACGCCCAGCACGGACGGCCAGAAGCGCGCGCCGCTCGCCGCGCCCGCGATCAACATGATGTCCGTGGGGCACAAGGGATTGAGGCAGGCGAGGAACGTGAACTGGAAGTCGTGCCGCCGCGCCGCCTTCGCGATCGCCGGGTACTTGCTGCCCGTCAGCCGCTGCATGGGCCGCGTGCCCAGCTTCCGCGCCACGAAGTAGAGCAGGGTGGCGGACAGGAAGCTGCCTGTTAGTGAATAGAGGGTGGCGGCCAGCGTTCCGAACATCATCCCCCCCACCGCCGTGACGACCTGGCCTGGCAGCAGCGACAGGGGCCGGATCGCCAGGAAGGCCACATATGCCACGGGGGCGTAGTCCCCCAGTGGGAGCAGCAGCTCCCGGATGGTGCGCTGATCGATGAAGTCCGGCCCCAGGAGCCGGAGCATCACCAGACCGCCAATGGAGACGAGCATCGGCGCGAGGATCCGCAGCCATGTCGCCAGTCCGCTCCTGCCGCCACTCGCCACCGCAGCCTCCCCCAGGCGCGCCAGACCGATGTGTCAGGCGTTGCGCACAAGGTGGGAACCGAGCAGGGAATCGGCAACGTGACATGAATTGTTGTGAACACCGAGAGCGTCCTGCCGGGCAATCACCCGTCCTGTCCGGATGCCCAGCAGGCCCGACAAGCGCGCGAAATCCTTGGGGATTATGCATGCAATGTCTGGAGAGAACGGCTGGCGGTGTACGGAGCTTGCTTGCATCGGGGCGCTTCCGTCCCAAGGTTTCAGGCAAGGGACACCCAGGCGCGGACGGGGTTGGGCAGTCACGAGAGGAGACACGGACATGTCGGACAAGGACAACAAGGGCAGCATGACGGTCGCGGAGGCGGGTCGTAAGGGCGGGGAGACCGTCCGCAACGAGCGGGGCCGCGAGTTCTACGAGACCATTGGCCGCAAGGGCGGCGCCACCGTGAAGGCCGAGCGCGGACGCTCCTTCTACGAGGAGATCGGCCGCAAGGGCGGCGAGACCGTGAAGGCCGAGCGCGGCGCCAAGTTCTACGAGGAGATCGGCAAGAAGGGTGGCGACCGCGTCAAGGCCACCCGAGGACCGAACTTCTATGAGGAGATCGGCCGCAAGGGCGGGCAGAAGGTCAAGAAGCTGATCGAGGAGGGCAAGCGCGCTGCCCGCGCCGCCGCGGAGCTCCAGTCGGGGACGGCTCCCGCCCCGGAGGGCACCGCCGCGCCGGCCGCCGCCCCGGACGAGCCCGCCCAGCCGGGCAACAACGAGTAACGGGGGACAGGACGCGCGGTCTTCCGGTATGACGGCCGCGTGTACCTGGTCCTCACGTTCCTCGAGCAGGTGGAAACAACCGAGCGGGCGATCCGCCGGCTCCGGGAGTTCGGCATCCCGGAACCGCTGGTCATCCGGGCGCGCAGCGCCGCCGCGGCCCTGTCCGCGGAGGTCCCGGTGTTCGCCGGTCTGCGCAGTCTGGCCCTGGGCGCGGATGAAGATCGCATCGTGCTCGTGAGCGTGCTGCCCGCGCTCCCACAGGAGGAGCTGGAGCGCATGATCCAGCGCGTCCAGCTGGAGATGGACGCGGACGACCCTCCGATGGGTCGGCTGGTGGCCCTGCCCGTGATCGCGGCGCCCACGCACCGGCGTTGATGACGCGCGGGGGCGGGCGGGTGTAAGCACTCATCGTGCAAGCGCTGCTCGTCTTCCTCATCGTCGCGGCGTTGTCGCTGCTCGCGTCCAGCCGTTCGCTGCTGGACCCGGCGCGCTTCCCCGCGCTGGCGCAGCTGGCGGCCAGCGGCCTGCTGTTCCTCATCTTCGGCGTGCTCCTGGGGCCCTCCGGCCTGGGGGTGCTCACCGCCCGCAACCTGGACTCCCTCCGGCCGCTGATCGCGCTGGGGCTGGGGACGGGGGGCGTGCTGCTGGGCCTCAACCTGGAGCCGCGGCTCTTGCGGCTGTTGCCAAGGCCCGTGTACGCGGCGGCGCTCGCGCACGCGGGCACGGCGTTCCTCTTCGTGGCGCTGCCGCTGTTGGTGCCGCTGATGCTGTCCAGCGGCCTGCGCCCCCTGATGGCGGTGAGCGCGGCGGCGCTCCTGGGCGCGGCGGCGAGCCTGTCGTCGGGGCACTTCGCGGTGCTGGGCTACCGCAACGGGCGGCTGGAGCGCGCGCGCGGCCTGGGCGTCGCGCTGCTCACCATGATGGACGACGCGGTGGGCCTGGGCGTGCTGGCGCTGGGGCTGGTGCTGGGCGCCACCGGCAACGCGGCGCAGGGCCTGGGCCTGCTGGGGCTGGCGCTGCTCCTGGGCGTGGCGTGCGGGGCGCTGCTCGCGTTCCTCACGCGCTCGCTCAAGGACCCCGCGGAGCAGACCACGGTGACGCTGGGCATGGTGGCGCTGGTGGGCGGCGCGGCGGCGTACCTGCGGCTGTCGGCGCTGCTGGCCGGGGTGGCCTGCGGGGCGACGCTGGCGCTGATGGGCGGCCGCACGGTGGAGCGCGTGGCCCGGGCGCTGGCGCGGGTGGAGCGGCCCACGTACCTGGTCCTGGTGTTCATGGTGGGCTGCAGCATTCACGCGCGCGACCTGTCGGCGTGGGCGCTCCTGCCCGCGTTCGTGGGCCTGCGCTTCCTGGGCAAGGTGCTGGGAGGCCGGGTGGCGCAGCGGCTCACGCAGGGCGTGCTCGACCTGCCGCCGCGCTTCGGCTACGCGCTCATCTCCCAGGGCGGCCTGGCCCTGTGCCTGGTGGCGGAGTACGTGCTGCTGGTGCCGGGCTCCATGTCGCAGCGGGTGCTGGACGTGGTGGCGGTGGGCGCGGTCGTCAACGAGATGCTCGCGCACGGGGCGTTCCGGCAGGTGCTGGCCGCGGAGCCCCCGCCCCCCCCGACCCAGGCGGAGCCCCCCGCCGGTGACGCGGGGGTGGCGGCATGAAGGGGTCCGTCTTCAGGTTGCTCCTGCTGATGGCCCTGCTCGCGGCCATCACCCAGGCCCAGGCGGTGCGCGCGGACGCGGGCACGCCCGTGCTGCTGGCGGCGGGCGCGCTGCTGCTGTGCGGCCTGTTCGCGGGCAAGGTGGCCAAGGGCATGGGCCTGCCGCGCCTCACCGGCTACATCCTGGTGGGCGTGGCGGTGGGGCCCTACGCGCTGGGCTTCATCCCCGGCGCGGGCGTGAAGGGGTTGGAGCTGGTGAAGGGGCTGGCGGTGAGCCTCATCGCGCTCGTCGCGGGCACGGAGCTGCACCTGGGGCTCATCCGCCGGGTGGGCGCGCGCGTGGCGCTGCTCTGCGCGGCGGTGTGCGGGGTAACGTTCGCGGTGTGCTTCGGGGCGACGTTCGCGCTCAAGCCGGTGCTGCCGTTCCTCGCGCCCATGACGGTGCCCCAGGCGCTGGCGGTGAGCGCGCTCCTGTCCACGGTGGTGGTGTCGTTCTCCCCCACGGTGACCATCGCCATCGTGCAGGAGACGTCCGCGCGGGGGCCCTTCACGGAGTTCCTGATGGCGCTGGTCATCATCGGGGACCTGTTCGTGATGGTGGCCTTCGGCCTGGCGGCGGGCATCACCCGGGCGACTTTTGGAAACGGCCTGGACCTGCCCGCGCTGGTGGGCGGGGTGGGGTGGGAGCTGTTCGGTTCGGTGGGGGTGGGGTGCCTGCTGGCGGTGGCGATGCTCCTGTACATGCGGGGCGTCAACCGCGAGCTGCCGCTGTTCCTCGTGGGCCTGTCGTTCGCCGCGGCGGAGGGCGGCGCGCGGCTGCACCTGTCGCCGCTGCTGGTGTCGCTGGCGGCGGGGGCGCTCATCGCCAACCTGGACGAGCGCGAGGGCCGCCGCATCCACCAGGCCATCAACCAGGCGGGCCTGCCGGTGTTCGCGCTCTTCTTCGCGGCGGCGGGGGCCGGGCTGAAGCTGGATGCGCTGGTGACGGTGGGGCCGGCGGCGCTGCTGCTCGTGGTGCTGCGCGGACTGGCCATCTGGGCCGCGTGCCGCAGGTTCGCCCCCGCGGACGACCCGCGCCTCAAGCGCTACCTGTGGATGGGGCTCATCTCCCAGGCGGGCGTGACGTTCGGGCTGGCGGCGCTGGTGTCGCGCACCTTCCCGTCGTTCGGGCCCCAGGTGGAGGTGCTCATCGTCGCGATGATCACCGCGCACGAGTTGGTGGGGCCGGTGCTGACCCGGCGCGCGCTGATGGGCAGTGGCGAAATCCGTGCGGAGGAGGCAGGCGGCGGCGCATAGTGCAGGGACGCGCCACCCGCGCGCCTTCCAGGAGTTCCCTTCCATCATGCCCGCCGCCGTCGCCCCCATCCTCGAGGTGGACGTGGATCATCCGTCGCCGCGCCATGTCGCGCGGGCGGTGGAGGTGCTGGAGAAGGGCGGCCTCATCGCCTACCCCACGGACACGTACTACGGACTTGGCTGTGATTTGAATGCAAAGAAGGCGATTGAACGCCTGTACCAGCTGAAGGGCCGCGACAAGAAGAAGCCCCTGTCGCTGCTCTGCCCGGACCTGTCGGACGTCGCCCGCTACGCGCACGTGAGCAACTTCGCCTACCGCGCGATGAAGGGCCTCACCCCCGGGGCCTTCACCTTCATCCTGGAGGCCACCCGCCTGGTGCCGGAGGTGATGATGACCAAGCAGAAGCAGGTGGGACTCCGCGTGCCGGACGCCGCCCTGCCTCGCGAGCTGGCGAAAGCGCTCGGCCGCCCGCTCATCACCACCTCCGCCACACATACCGACGGTACGGTTTTGTCAGACGCCCGGGACATCAAGACGGCGTTGGGGCACGGGCTGGAACTCATCCTTGACGGTGGCGTGACCCTGAACGAGCCGTCCACGGTGATTTCACTGATAGGCGATACGCTTGAAATCCTGAGGCAAGGCAAGGGTAGTCTGGAGTCCTGAAATCCATTCCAGAGGGGGAAGTCTTGGCTGAGGAGGACTGTCCATCAACGCCAGTCGTTGATTTACCGGAGCGAGTGCCGGGAGCGCTCGCGCTGCTGGGCTTGCTGGTGCTCCGGCCGATTGATTTGCATTACCGCCTGCGTGAGGCGGGCATCCGTTCGCCCGCGGGCCGCATCGGGCAGTTGTGGCGCGAGCAGGCGGAAGGGGGCCGCGCGGCGGGGGCCTTCGTGCGGCGGATGTTGTGGCTGCTGGTGGTGCTGTCGCCGGGCCTCACGGTGGTCGCGGGGCTGGGGCTTCGCGTGCTGGGCGTGCCGATGCGGGGCCTCTGGATCATCTCCGCGGCGCTGTGCACCACGGTGGGGCTGGTGGTGGCGCTGGTGTCGGGGCTCGCGTCGGGGGTGATGCTGGGGTCGCTGGCGAGCGTGTCGATGCTCGCGGGGCTGCACGCGACGGCGGGCGGCGCCTTTGGGCCGGAGTCCGGGGGCTCCGCGGCGATGGTGGTGGGCATCTGCCTGGGCATCGTGTCGGGCCTGTCCGCGGGGAGCATCGGGGGGCTCGCGAGCGGGCGGGGGCCGTCCGTGCGCAACGTGCAGGTGGCGGCGATCGCGACGAGCCTGGTGCCCATGCTGGTGTGGAGCGGCGCCTCGTCGGTGTCCTTCGCGGGCGCGGTGGCCGCGAGCGCGCTGGTGGCCTTCCTGGCGTGCGCCTTCCGGCTGCCGTTCTACGCGCTGGAGGTGCTGGCGCAGGCCATGGCGTACGCGGTGGAGCGCTTCACGGGGCGGCCCACGCTGCGCTGGGTGCCGGTGCGGCACCACAACCTGAGCTACCTGCCGCACCCGTTCCTGGGGCGCCACCTGGCGCTGGCGGTGCGTTCGCGGCCCGCGGAGGTGCTGGCGGTGGCGGACGCGTGCCTGCGCTCGCCGGGCAACATCCTGGTGGGCTGGCCGTGGGTGGTGGAGGCGCTGGAGCGCGCGCACGCGCAGGAGGCCGCCGCCGAACCCCACGCTTGAGCGACGTGGGGACGGCGTGACGGGGCGACTTCAGAGCTTCTCGACCTGGGTGATGACCTTCACGCCAATGTCATTGGGCGCGTAGGTGACGCGCACGGAGTCGCCGGACTTGAGGCCCTCCAGGGTCTTCTTGAGCTGCGGCTTCGACGTGTCGACCACGTAGGTCAGCGGAGGGGCCGCCGCGGTGGCGCCCTCCAACTGGATGCTGGCGCCGGTGATGCTCCTCACCTTGCCCTCCCGGGTCTTCGCGGCCGTCGTCGCGGGGGCGGCTGGCTGGGCCAGGGACGTGGTGCCCACGCTGCCCAGCGTCAGCACCGCCATCCACATCCAGGTCCGTGCGTGCGTCATCGCTGCTCCTTGGTTCAGGGAAGGGCAGAGGCTGGCCGCGCTTCCGGCCGAAGGCAACGGCGTGCTGGGTGGGATGGGCTTCCCCCGCCAGCCGGTCGTGGTGGACTCCACCGCCAGGGAGTTGCCCTGGGGGGCGTCTTCGCTACCCTCCAGGGACCATGGAAGGACTGCTCGACGCGTTCATCGCCTTCATCCGCGCGGAGCGGGGCCTGTCCGGCAAGACGGTGGACGCCTACGCGGCGGACCTCACCGTGTACTTCGCGGACCTGCGCGCGCGCGGACGGGAGGACGCGGCCCGCGTCACCCAGGAGGACGTGCTCGCGCACCTGGTCAGCCTGGGCAAGCAGGGCCTGGGCCGCCGCAGCCAGGCCCGGCACCTGGCGGCCATCCGCGTCTTCCACCGGTTCCTCGTCGCGGAGCGGCTGGCGGACAAGGACCCCACGGAGGACGTGGACACCCCGAAGTCGCCCCGCAAGCTGCCCGTGTTCCTGACGCTGGAGGAGGTGGAGCAGCTGCTCGCCGCGCCGGATCCGCGCACCGTCACCGGCCTGCGCGACAAGGCGATGCTGGAGGTGCTCTACGCCACCGGCCTGCGCGTGACGGAGCTGTGCACGCTGGAGCTCAACAACGTGCAGCTCACGTCGGGCTACCTCGTCACCAAGGGCAAGGGCTCCAAGGAGCGCATCGTCCCCCTGGGCCGCGTGGCGATCGAGCAGGTCCAGGCGTATCTGTCGCTGTCGCGGCCGGAGATGCTGGGCAAGCGCGAGGCGAAGGCGCTGTTCGTCACGCCGCGCGGTGAGGGCTTCACCCGGCAGGGCTTCTGGAAGCTGCTCAAGCGCTACGCGCTGAAGGCCGGCATCTTGAAGCCTTTGTCACCGCACAAGCTGCGGCATTCGTTCGCGACGCACCTGGTGGAGCGGGGCGCGGATCTGCGCGCGGTGCAGCAGATGCTGGGCCACGCGGACCTGGCGACCACGCAGATCTACACGCACGTCAACAGCGCCCGGCTGCGCAAGGTCTACGACGAGTTCCACCCGCGCAGCGACGCCTTCAAGCCGAAGCCTCCGGCGAGGAAGCGCCCTTCCGCCTCGTGACGTTCGGGGGAGGGGGTCCGCCCGCGGGTCTGGCGCTCGGGCCGGGTGCGCCGCGCGATCAACTCCCTCTGTCTGGCATTGGAGTCCCGGCCGCGGGAGCGCCGGGCCCCGGAGCTCAGCTCCCGCCCAGGTCCCCCAGGTTCAAACCATACGGATCCGTGGTGGTGCGCCGGGGCGAGGGCTCCGGAGTCCCCTCGGCCATGGGGGCCACGCGAATGAGTCCGGCCGCCCTCAGCCGGTCCACCGACCGCGACGCGGCCAGCTCGCCCATCGCCGCCGTGCGCAGCGCCTGACGGATGCTCCGGCTGCCCCGCAGCTTCGAGTACAGGTACAGGTCGTCCGCCGTCAGGTCCGGCGGGGCAGGGCGGGGGATGGGTTCGAACACCAGCCGCCCGTCCAACGCGAACAGCGCGTCGCTCAACGCCAGCGTCAACCCCACCTCCGCCTCGCGGTACAGCGCGTGCGCCTCCGGCACCGGCCCGCGCTCCAGCACCTGCGCCGCCAGCGCCACCGCCAGGTCGTACTTGCGCGAGGAGAGGAACGCGCGCACCAGCGCCAACAGCTCGGTGAACTCCGTGGACTCGCCCACCGTGGGGCCCGTCGAACGGTGCGGCGCCAGCGCGCCCCTCCGGTACAGGTGGAGCACCCAGCGCGCGGCGAACAGGGGCGTCTCCTTCGCGCTCGCGAGCAGCTCGCCCAGCGTGGCGCCCCCCGTGGCCAGGTCCAGGAGCACGTCCTCCTCCTCGGAGAAGGTCTCCACCGCGAACTCGCGGAACACGCGGAACGTCATGTCCAGCCGGGGGAAGATCTCCCGGAACAGGGACCACTCGCGCAGCCGCGCCACCGCGTCCCGGTGCAGCGTGCCCAGGGGCAGCCGGAGCCCGACCGCCCGGCCCGGCAACGGCAGCCCCAACGTGAACTCCACCGCGCCCGACTCCCAGGCGTAGCAGTCGAAGAGCGCCTCGCGCGCCTTGTGCTCCATCGCCTCGGTCAGCTCGTGCAGCGCCACGAAGCAGCGCTGCACCAGGAACGTGCCATAGGGCAGGTTCGCGCCCTCCGCCGCCTCGAACGCCGCCGCCGCCCGGGGCGCGTCCAGGATGCGCAGGTTCACCAGCACCTGCGCCAGGTGCTCGCGCGGATCCGTGGAGGCCACTCCCACCAGGTGCCCGTCCCGCAGGTAGAACTCCCGGCGCACCGCGCCCCGCTCCACCCGCAGCGTCCCCTCCACCCCCGGCGCCGTGAACAGCGCGGGCATCACCAACTGGAGCCGGTAGCTGGCCAGGTTTCCCGTGAACGCTTCCATCCGTTGGCGCCCTCCAAGGCAGGCCACGTGCTGCGTCGCCCACCAGGGTACCGTCGGACCTGAGCCCCCTCAACCCCCCGGAACTGCTGGGCTTTTCCTGTCCGGGCGAAATGTTCCAGGCAGGCCGGGCAGGCGGATGTCAGGCATTGAAGACGGGGGGCCAGCCGCAACGGAAGGTTGCAGGGGGACGGCGGGTATGCGAACGAGCCGTGTCCTCTACCCGTCAATGGGGAGCGCAATCGCGATGCGGATTCTCTCAGGTGTCCAGTCGTCCGGAAGGCTGCACATCGGCAACTATTACGGGGCGCTGCGCCAGTTCGTGCAGCTCCAGGACCAGGGCGAGGCCTACTACTTCATCGCCAACTACCACGCGCTCACCACCGTGCGGGATCCGAAGCTCGCCCTGGACCTGACGCGCGACGCGGCGCTCACGTACCTGTCGCTGGGCCTGGATCCGAAGAAGGCCGTCCTCTTCCGGCAGAGCGACGTGAAGGAGGTGCTGGAGCTCAACTGGATCCTCGGCACCGTGGTGCCTCAGGCCCACCTGGAGCGCGCCCACAGCTACAAGGACAAGGTCGCCCGCGGCATCAGCCCGGACTTCGGCCTCTACGCGTACCCGGTCCTGATGGCGGCGGACATCCTGCTCTACAGCGCGGACTCCGTGCCGGTGGGCAAGGATCAGATCCAGCACATCGAGTTCGCGCGCGACTGGGCCGTGAAGTTCAACACCCAGTACGTCCCCGGCTACGACCCGGCGGATCCGGAAGGGAAGGAGCGGGGCCACGCGCCCGGCATCCTCAAGCTGCCGTCCGCCCACGTGCACGAGTTCGCCGCGACGGTGCCCGGCATCGACGGACAGAAGATGTCCAAGTCCTACGGCAACACGCTGGAGCTGTTCGGCGAGGACAAGGACATCAAGAAGCGGATCATGTCCATCAAGACGGACTCCACGCCGGTGGACGCGCCCAAGCCCACCCAGGACGCGCCGCTGTACGATCTGCTCAAGCTGATGCTCCCGGCCTCGGAGTTCGCGGACGTGGACGCGTCCTGGAAGGCCGGTGGCAAGGGCTACGGCGACTACAAGAAGAAGCTCCTGGAGGCCTTCCACGCCACCTTCGGCCCCGCCCGCCAGCGCCGCGCGGAGCTGCTGGCCGACCCGGGGGAACTGGAGCGCATCCTCCAGGACGGCGCCCAGCGCGCCCGGGCGGAAGCCACCCGCCTGATGGACCAGGTCCGGCGGGCCGTGGGAATCCCCTGAACACCCGTTCCTGTTCAAATGTTTGACCCACCTGGGAGGCATTGCTAAGGAGGTCTGTCCCCCCGGCGCATGCTGCTAAAGGCCGGATTTTCGGGCCCTTTCGCATGACGAAGCCCCTCTCCCAGAAGGACGCCGGCCGGTGAGCGAAGGTCGCAAGCCCCCACCGCCGGACGACCTCCCGCCGGACCCCGACGGGGAGGGACTGCCGCGCACGCCCGGAGATGCCTTCCGGGTGGCGCTGCCCAACTTCGAGGGCCCGCTGGACCTGCTGCTCCATCTCATCAAGGAGCACCGGGTTGACATCTTCGACATCCCGCTGGCCCTCATCACCGCCAAGTATCTGGAATACCTGGAGCGGATGCGGGACCTGAACCTGGACATCGCCGGGGAGTTCCTGGTGATGGCCTCCACGCTCGCGCACCTGAAGAGCCGCATGCTCCTGCCCCGGCAGGACGCGGCCCAGGTCCCGGAAGGCGCGGACGCGCTGGCGGCGGTGGAGGAGGCGCAGGACCCGCGCGCGGAGCTGGTGCGCCGGCTGCTGGAGTACCAGAAGTACAAGGACGCCGCGGAGCACCTGGCCAAGCAGGACATCCTGGACCGCGACGTGTTCGCGCGGAAGGTGCCCGTGGAGGCCGTGCCCATCCCCGAGGACGAGGTGGGGCTCCAGGAGATCAGCGTCCTGAAGCTGGTGGAGGCGCTCGACCGGGTGCTCGAGCGCCTGACGCCCAAGGTGCAGCACGAGGTGGTGCTGGAGCGGGTGAGCCTGTCCGAGGCCATCCTCCGGCTGGCCGACCGGGTGCGCAAGGACGGGCAGGTGGTGTTCGAGGCGCTGTTCACGGAGGCGGCCACGCGCCAGGAGGTGGTCATCACCTTCATCGCCATGCTGGAGATGGTGAAGCGCCGCCTCATCAAGGTCTTCCAGGAGGAGCCCCTGGGCCCCATCCAGGTGACGCCCAACGGGGACGCGCTGGAGAAGCTGCTCCCCACGGAGGTCGACGAGAGTGACTACCGGTAACGGTCCCGACGACGGTGACGAAATGCCCGCCCCCGGCACGCCCGGAGGCCCCGGACAGTTCTCCGAGGAGGAGATCGCCGCCGTCACCGGCCCCGGGCCCGACGAGGCGGAGCTGGACGGGGTGGAGCCCGCGGCCATCGAGGAGGACTCGGACGACAGCGTCCCGGACCTCCAGAGCTCCTTCGAGAAGCTGGTCTCCAAGAGCCGCAACCTGTCCGCGGACCGCATCCGCACCGTGCTGGAGAGCGTGCTCTTCGTCGCGGAGCGGCCCCTGTCCGTGGACGAGCTCTACCAGGCCACCGGCATCTCCCGGGACGCCATCCCCGTGGCGCTCGATCAGCTCTCCGGCATCCACCGCGAGGGCATCAGCGGCGTCGTGCTGTACGAGGTGGCGAGCGGGTGGCAGTTCCGCACGGACCCTCACTCCGCGGAGTACGTCCGGCGCTACCTCCGGGTGAAGCCGCAGCGGCTCACCCGCGCGGCCGTGGAGACCCTGGCCATCATCGCGTACCGCCAGCCCGTCACCCGGCCCGAGCTGGAGGACATCCGCGGCGTGGACTGCGGCGCGGTGCTCAAGGCGCTGATGGACCGCAAGCTGGTGAAAATCCTGGGCAAGCGGGAAGAAGTCGGCCGCCCCATTCTTTATGGAACCACGCGCGAGTTCCTGGAGTTCTTCGCGCTGAAGGACCTGTCCGCGCTGCCCACGCTCCGGGAATTCCATGAATTGACCCAGGAGCACCGGGACATCGTGGAGAAGGAGGCGGCGCCGCCGGCACCGCCCGCGTCCGGGACGGTGGCGGCGCTGTCGGACCCGGGGTTCACGAAGCGGATGGAGAAGAACGAGGCGGCCAGCGAGGCCGCATTGGAGGAACTGGAGGAGGCCATGGCGGCGGCGGAGCGCAGCCAGAAGGTCAGCTCCAGCATCCTGGAAAGCCCCCCATCGCCCGAGAAGGGTGATAGCGAGGGCCCCAAGCCCGAGTGACGGGCGGCAACTGGAAGAAGGCAAGGCATGGCGGCGGAACGTTTGCAGAAGTACCTGGCTCGCGCGGGAGTGGCTTCGCGCCGGCACGCGGAAGAACTCATCACCAGTGGTCGGGTGGGAGTGAACAACGAGACGGTGACGGAGTTGGGCAGCCGGGTGGAGCCGGGCACGGACCTGGTGACCGTGGATGGGAAGCTCGTCACGCCGCCGGAAGAATCGTCGTACTACCTGCTCTACAAGCCCGTGGGCGTCGTGACGACGCTGTCGGATCCGCAGGGCCGGCCCACGGTGGCCAGCTACGTGGAGGAGACGGGCCGCCGCCTGTTCCCCGTGGGCCGTCTGGACTACGACGCCGAAGGGGCGCTGCTCTTCACGGATGACGGGGCGCTGGCGCACAAGCTCACGCACCCGAGCTTCCAGGTGCCGCGCACGTACCTGGCGAAGGTGAAGGGCGTGCCGGACATGCCCACGCTGGAGAAGCTGCGCGGGGGCGTGCGGCTGGAAGACGGCATGGCGACGCCCGTGTCGGTGGACATCTTCGAGAAGGCCGAGCGCAACACCTGGCTGAAGATCGTGGTGGCGGAAGGCCGTCCTCACCTCATCAAGCGCCTGTGCGCGGCGGTGGGGCACCCGGTGGTGCGCCTGTTCCGTCCGGCCTACGCGGGCGTGGGCGTGGAGGGGCTGCGTCCCGGCGAGCTTCGGCCGCTGAAGGTCGCTGAAGTGAACCAGCTCAACGAGGTGGCGGACGGCCGCGCGCAGCCGTCGGCCGCGGAGCTGCGGCTGCCGCCGCGCCGGCATGGGCGTCACGCGCCGGGCTTCAACGGAGCGGACGACGACGAGGCCGAGCTGTCGATGGACGACGACGCGCCCGTGGCGCCGCGCAAGGCGGAGCGTGCGGACAAGAAGCCCGCGAGCGGCGTGAAGACGCGCGAGGCGCGTCCGGAGCGCAAGGACTGGAAGGGCGTGCAGGACGGAGGCACGCGTCCGCCGAAGTTCGCGAAGCGCGGGGCGACGCTGGCCACGGACGACGACGCGGATCTCGACGCGGACGTGCCGTCGTTCGATGACGACGGTGAGGAGATGACGGAGTCGGACGCCGCGGAGGGAGCCACCTACGGGAAGGCCGCGCGCGGCGCGGGCCGGTTCAGCAAGCCCGAAGGTGAGCGTGCGCCTCGCGGTGCCTCGCGCGGCGGCAAGCCGGCGGGTGGCGCCGAGGGCGGTGCGCCTCGCGGGGGTGGCCGCTTCGGCAAGCCGGCGGGTGGCGATGCGGCAGGCGCACGCGGTGGCGGCCGGTTTGGCAAGCCCGCGGGTCGCTTCGGCGACGAGGGCGGTGCGCGCGGGGGTGCCCGGTTCGGCAAGCCTGCCGGTGCGGGCCGTGGCGGTGACGAGGCGCCTCGCGGCCGGTTCGGCAAGCCTGCTGGTGCGGGCCGTGACGGTGATGAAGCCCCGCGCGGCCGGTTCGGCAAGCCTGCTGGTGCGACGGCGCGAGGCCCGAGCCGCTTCGGGAGTGACGAGGGCGGGGCACGCGGCGGTGGCCGGTTCGGCAAGCCCGCGGGTCGCTTCGGCAGTGACGAGGGTGGCGCGCGCGGGGGTGCCCGCTTCGGCAAGCCCGCGGGTCGCTTCGGCAGTGACGAGGGTGGCGCGCGCGGGGGTGCCCGCTTCGGCAGTGACGAGGGCGGCGCAAGCGGTGGCGCCCGGTCTGGCAAGCCCGCAGGTCGCTTCGGCAGTGACGAGGGCGGCGCGCGTGGTGGCGGCGCCCGCTTCGGTAAGCCGGCAGGCCGCTTCGGCAGTGACGAGGGCGGCGCGCGCGGGGGTGGTGCCCGCTTCGGTAAGCCGGCAGGCCGCTTCGGCAGTGACGAGGGCGGCGCGCGTGGTGGCGGCGCCCGCTTCGGCAAGCCGGCGGGCCGCTTCGGCAGCGACGAGGGTGCTGCTCGCGGGGGTGGGCGATTCGGCAAGCCCGCCGGTGCGGGCCGTGGCGGTGACGACAGCGCGCCGCGTGGCCGGTTCAGCAAGCCCGGCGGTGACGAGAGTCCCCGTCGCGGTGGTTTCGGCAAGCCCGCCGGCCGCTTCGGCGACGAAGGCGGTGCCCGTCGCGGTGGTTTCGGCAAGCCCGCCGGCCGCTTCGGCGACGAGGGTGGCGCGCGCGGGGGTGCCCGCTTCGGCAAGCCCGCGGGCCGCTTCGGTGACGAGGGCGGTGCTCCGCGCGGCCGGTTCGGCAAGCCCGCCGGCCGGGGTGGGGACGAAGGGGGCGCGCCGCGCGGTGGCGCCCGCTTCGGCAAGCCCGCCGGTGGAAGCCGCTTCGGCGGAGCCGAAGGTGGGGCTCCTCGGGGGGGTGCCCGCTTCGGCAAGCCCGCCGGTGGCGCCCGCTTCGGCAAGCCCGCCGGTGGCGCCCGCTTCGGCAAGCCCGCGGGCCGCTTCGGCGGTGACGAGGGTGGCGCGCGCGGGGGTGCCCGCTTCGGCAAGCCCGCCGGCGCGGGCGGGGCTTCGCGCGGCGAAGGCCGTCCGGAGCGTCGGGAATGGAAGCCTCGCGGCGAGTCCGCCGGCGGCGCGGGCCGTCCGGAGCGCCGGGAGTGGAAGCCTCGCGCGGAGGGCTCCGGCAGCCGGGGCGCCTCTCGTGGCGGCGGTGAACCCTCGGCCAGCGCCTCCGGCGAGCGCATCGTCCGCGCGGGCGTGAAGAAGGCCCCCCCGGGCGAGGGCGCCAGCTTCAAGGACTGGAAAGAGCGAAAGACGCGTGACTCCGAGCCGCGCTGGAACAGCAAGGCGCCTCGGGGAGCGGCAGGCCGCCCGGCCCCGCGCGGTGGTCCCCGCCGTCCTCGCTGAGCCACCCTTCCTCCCGGGTCGTGCCGTCGGTGGGCGGCCCGGGGGGGCGTTGATATAACCGCCGCCTACCTCCAGCGTCCGCCGCTCCGGGAGAACGATGCGAATCCGCGTGCGACCCCTCTTCCTCGCCCTGACCCTCCTCGTCGGGTGCAACGGCAACCGGGATCAGCTCCTCGCGGAGATCCAGGACCCCCGCCCGGAGATCCGCGCCGCGGCCGTGAAGAAGCTGGCCTCGCAGAACAACGCGGACGACCTGGTCCTCTTCACCCGCGCGGCGAAGGACCTCTCCGCCATCGTCCGGGGCGAGGCCGCCAGCGCGCTCGGCGAAAGCCAGGACCCGCGCGTGGTGGACCTGCTCGGCGAACTGCTCGAGGACTCGGACGAGGCCGTGCAAGGGCAGGCCGCCCTGGCGCTCGCCAAGGTGAAGAACGACAAGGCCAAGGCGTACCTCACGCTCCAGTACGGACGGCGGGGCCGCGCCACGCGCAAGGTCATCGTCCAGGCCCTCAAGAGCACGAACGTCCCCGGCGCCATGGCCTCCGTCGTCGCGGCCGAGTCCAAGGGCCTCTGGGAGAGGAACCTCCTCGCCCTCACGGAAGGCGCGCTCCCCGAACGCGTGGGGGCCGCGGAGGAGCTGGGCAAGAGCGGCCGGGTCGAGGCCGTCAACCGGCTGCTGCCCATGGTGCGCGACAGCCAGGTCATCCTCGCCGCCGCCGCCGTGCGCGGACTGGGGGATGCGGGTGACACGCGCGCGGTGGCCCCCATCGCGCTGCTCCTCGACGAGAGCTTCCCGGAGCTGCGCGAGTCGGCCATCGGCGCGCTGATGAAGCTGCAGGACCCGACGGCCGCCACGAAGCTCCAGGCGGTCGCGGTGGAGAAGAGCTCGGTGAGCCCGCTGGCCACCGACGCCATCCTGACCTTCCCGCGCACGCCCGCCACCGACGCCGCGCTGTGCGCCATCGCGCTGGATGGCGCGCGCGACGAGGCCCTGGATGCCGGACGTGCGATGCGCGCGCGGGGCGGCTGCCCGGCGGAGCCCATCGCGGAACGGCTCGCGCGGCCGGCCACCGCGGCGTCGGGGCTCCAGGCCGTCACCGGGCTGGGACCGGCGGCGCAGGCGCTGCTCCCCAAGGTGACGCCGTGGCTCAACCAGCCGGACGTCGCGCTGCGCACGCTCGCGGTCGAAGCCGTGACCCACGTGGGCGATGCGTCCGTCGCGCCCGCGCTCCAGAAGCTCTACGAGCAGGAGGTCGCCGGGCTCACGGCGCTGCGCGCGGACTGGATACCGCAGGCGCTGCCCCAGAAGTACGGCACCGCGTTGGATCCATCGGCCCCGAATGCCGCGGCGGCGAAGGGGAAGGACGACGCCCGCTCCACCAAGCACGCGCAGCTCTTCGAGCGGCTCCAGGCGCTGAACGCGGCCCGCGCGAAGGAGGCCGGGCGGGTGGTGGTGCCACCGCGCGTGCCCTCGGAGCTGAGCGACGACGTGGAGCCCGCGAAGTTGCAGCCGCTGGCCACGCTCCTGACCGGACTGGGCGCGCTCAAGGCGCCCGGCGCGCTGGAGATCCTCAAGGGCTACTCGGATGACGCGAGCCCGGTGCTGCGCGCGGCGGCGCTGGTGGGGCTCGCGTACCTGGGGCCGGAGGGCGTGGAGATCGCCCGGACGGCGCTGCTGGAGCCCGACCGTGAGCTCCAGAAGACGCTGGCGCTGGCACTCGCGGAGCAGGGCGAGAGCGGTCAGCTCGCGCTGGTGGCCTCGCTGCCGAAGATGGGCGGCGAGAAGCTGGTGGTCCTGGATGCGCTGTCCCGCGTCGGGGCGCCGCCCGCGTCGGCGTCCGAGGCGTTGCAGGGCGTGGTGAAGGAGGGTGGGGCGGAGGCGGCGCTCGCGGCGCAGCTGTTGGGCAGGATGGGGGCGAAGGACGCGGTGCCCACGCTGCTCAAGGCGCTGGATGACTCCAACAGCGTGGCCCGGCGCGACGTGCTGCTGGCGCTGGGCGCCATTGGCGACGCGAAGTCGGCGGAGGTGGTCGGGCGGGACCTGTTCCACGACCTGCCGGAGATCCGCGCCGCGGCGGCCACGGCGCTGCGCAAGATGAACTCGGGCGCGGAGGCGGAGCCGCTGGACGCGCTCAAGGGCGACTACTTCCGCGAGGTCCGCGTCGCCGCGGGCGCGAACCTGACGAAGGAAGGCACGGCGGCCGGCGGGGCGCAGTGAATGGAGTCCCGAGCGCTCAAGGACAAGGCGACGGAGGCCTTCAGCAAGGGCCGTTTCGCCAAGGCCGCCGAGCTGTACGCGGACTACTGCCAGGCGGAGCCAAAGGATCACCAGAGCCGCCTGCGCATGGGCGACGCGTGGGCCAAGGCCGGACAGCGCGACCGAGCGGTCTCCGCCTACCACTCCGCCGCGGAGGGTTTCGCGCGGGAAGGATTCCTGCCGCGCGCCATCGCCGCGAGCAAGCTGATCCTCGAGCTGGATCCAGCGCACCAGGGTGTGCAGCAGATGCTCGCGGATCTCTATGCGCGAAGGGGCACGCCCGCCACGGCCAGGGCGAAGCCCGGTGACGCCACGGCCCCGCGCGCCCCCACGAGCCTCGTCACCCACAGAGAAGTCCCTCCCTCGCCGCCAGACGCGGAGGGCGGGGACCCGAAGGTGAAGCGCCCCGAACCTCTCGAGGCGGAAGGGGCGCCCGTCGACCTGTCGGATTCGCTCCCTCCAGAGCTGACCATGCCGACAGCGGCCGTCGCGGATGACGGTGAAGTGGTCATCTCCGTCGAGGTGGAGGTCGCCCCCCGGCAGGATGCCCCCGAGGCTCCGGGCGCGAACACAGCGCGGGGCGCGGACCACGCGCCAGTCAGCGCATCCCCGCAGGCAACCCCTCCGCCCACGAGCCCACGTCCGACCGCCGACGCCCGACGTGCGCCCGAAGCCTTCGCGAGCCCCAGCGAGGCGAGGCCCACCGCAGCCCCGACCGAAGCCACTCCACCGGGTCTGTCCACCCGCGTGGCGCCGCCGCCCCTCGCCTCGATGCCCGAGCTTCCCCAGGTCCGGACCCCCAGCGGACGATGGAAGGCCCTGGCGCCGCCCATCGCGGACACTGATCCATCTGAGCCCAAGGCCCCCGCCCAGGCCGCGCCCCCGGGCCTGCGCCCGCGCCGTACGGACGCACCCGCGGCGGTTGCCTCCACCGCGTCAGCGACCACCGAAGCGCCGCCCAAGCCCCCAAGCACCGCCACCGCGGCCGGTGCCTCCGTGGTGCCCACGACCTCCGGAGCCCCGGAGCCCTGGCGCGCGTCCCTGCGCGTCTCCAGCTTCACGGAGCTGGAGATCGAAGCGGACTCCCTGCTGCACGCGGTGGAGCTCGCGGCCCAGCGGGGACTCGCGGACCACGCGCCCGAGGCGGACGAGCAGGTCCTCGAGCTGACCGAGGAGGCGGAGCCCACCCCAGGCACCTGGGACACGCTGCCCGCCATCCCGCTCTTCTCCGACCTGCCACGCGACGCGTTCATCCAGCTCTTTGAACGCTGTCCGCTGCGCCGGTTCGGCCCCGGCGAGCGCATCCTCGCGCAGGGCAGTCACGGCCACGCCTTCTACGTCATCTGCGAGGGACGCGTGCGCGTCTTCCGAGAGGAGGACGGCCGCCAGCAGGACCTGGCCACGCTCGAAGGTGGCGCCTTCTTCGGAGAGATGGCGCTGCTGTCCGGCGCCCCGCGCGCCGCGTCCGTGGAGTCCGCGTCCGACGACACCCAGGTGCTGGAGATCTCCGCCTCGGTGCTCGCGACGTTGTCGCGCAGCCACCCGCCCGTGGCGAAGGCCCTCAAGAAGTTCTGCCGCGAGCGCCTGCTCGCCAACGTGATGAGCAGCTCCGCGCTGTTCCGCCCCTTCAACCGCAAGGACCGGCGCGGCCTCGTGGAGCGCTTCCGGGCGCGAGATGTCTCACGCGGAGACGTCATCATCCGGGAAGGCGATCCCACCGACGGCCTCTACGTCGTCCTCTCCGGCGAGGTGGAGGTCCACAAGGGCGGGCACGTGCTGTCGCGCCTGAAGGAGGGCGAGCTCTTCGGAGAGATCTCCCTGCTCCAGAAGACGCCCGCCACGGCCACGGTCGCGGCCGCCCGGCACACCACGTTGCTGCGCCTGCCGCGCGAGGACTTCGACTCGCTCATCTCCAGCCACCCGCAGGTCCTGATGCTCGTCGCCGACCTCAGCGACCAGCGCCTGCGTCGCACCCAGCATGTCCTGGACGCCGCGGGCGCCACCCTGGAAGGCGACGAGGAAGACCTCATCCTCGTCTGACGACATACCTTCCAGGTTCCACGGTTCAGCCACCACCTGACACATCCTCTGAAACACAGGAATGAGACGCGGCGTGCGCCCCGGTCTGTCTCACGTCGGACGACCGGACGGATCCACCAGGGAGCAGGGCAGGGCAGTAGGTTGTGACACCCAGGGGTGCCCGCTATCCTGACCGGCATGGCTGGAGGCCAGGGCGGGGCGCCACACGCGACAGCGGGATTGGGGCCCGACGACATCGCCGAGCTGGAAGCCCTTGGCTCCGAGCCCGGCTATGACGTGTTCCTCTCCGCGGCCCGAGCACTCGATGGCCCCGTGGACGAGTGCCGCTGCAACATCGCGCTCGCGTTCCACAACACGAAGCGCGGCGTGGACAGCGTGCTGGCCCGCGAAGCGGACATCGCCACGCTCCCGGGCGTGAAGCTCGACGAGCTGAGAGCGCTCCCGCTGCTCGCGCAGGCGCTGGCCTTCGCCGCGTTGCGCGTGCAGCGCGACATGCGGGCCAGCTCCTTTGGAAGCCTGTTCGAGCGCGCCCAGCACCTGCGCCGCAAGCTGCTCAAGACGGCGGAGGCGCTCGCGGAGGCGTCCTTCCTCACCGCGGCCGACGTCGCCGCGAGCCACGGGGAGGGCCACCGCGACGTGGTGGGGGACTGCCTGGGCCTCGTGGCGCTGTTCCGCGAGCACGAGGCGAAGCTCGCCGGACGCTCCCCGGTGACACCCGAGGACGTGAACGAGGTGGAGCGCGTCGCGGAGCAGCTGCGGGCCCTGCTGGCGGCCCCCGGCGAGGGTCGGGACAGCTCGAACTCGCCCCTCCTCTTCGAGGCCACGGAGACGCGCGACCGCTTCTGGACGCTGCTCACCCGGCGGCACGATGTCCTCTGGCGCTGTGGCGCCTGGCTCTTCGGCCGCGACGTGGACATGCACGTGCCGCCGCTCCAGTCCCACCACCCGTTGGTGCGCGCCGTCGTGCCCACCTCCATCGAGCGCGCGCCGCAACAGCCGCAACGGCGGGGCGAGTCGCGGCCGCAGGGGACCGTCGGCACCTACGCCCCGGAGAGCAACGTGCGCTCCAAGGTCCGCTTCATGGTGAAGGTCGGCTTCGACTTTCCCTCCCGCTAGACACCCATGCCTTTCGACGTGAAGGACATCCTCCGGCAGTTGGAAGCAGGCTTTTCTCCCGAAGCCGGCGCGCCGCCGTGGTGGCAGGAGAGCTGGGCGGATCCAGAAGGCTTCGCCGCCGCGCTCGCGGAGGCCCACGCGGGCCGGGGCGTTCCGCCACCCAAGAGCCGCCCGGGCCAGCAGTACGACTTCTTCCACGACCTGGTCGTGCGCCACGTCGCCCTGGAGCGCCCCGCGTTCCGCGCGTACGCCCGCATCCAGGGCTGGCAGACCGTGGGCTTTCGCGCCCTGCACGACCTCTCCGCGCGCCGCGCCAGCGAGTGGACGGAGCAGGGCGTGGCCCCAGGCGCGAAGGTGTGTCTGGTCCACGGCGTGGGGCAGGAGCTGCTCGTGTCGCTCCTGGCCACGCTGAAGCTGGGCGGCTGCTTCACGCTCCTGCCGCCCACCGGGCCGCGCGCCATGGCCACCCGGCTGGAGGCCTTGGAGCCGGACTTCATCGCCGCGGAGCCCCACCAGCTGCCCATCCTCAAGGGGCACGAGAAGCGCCTGCTCAAGAGCCGGGGTGGGGGAGCGCCCGGCTTCATGTCGCACACGTACAAGCCCACGGACGCGGTGGGGCTCCTCTTCTCTCCGCTGGTGGATCCGCCGCACACGCCCGTGCCCCTCACCGCGGAGAACGCGTGGAAGGGCGCGCTCGGCGACGGGATGCTCACCTTTGGCCTGGGGCCGGGGGACATCCTCGCCGCGCCGGACTTCCCGGTGCTCCAGCACCTGCCGGCCCTCTTCTTCGCCACGCTGCTGCGCGGCGCCACGTACCTGCACCTGGAGCTGGCGGACCTGACGCAGAACCCGGCGCTGCTGATGGAACAGCCGCTGCGCGCGCTGGGGGTGACCCCGCGCCTGCGCGACGTCTTCCTGCGCCAACGCACCGGCTCGCTGCGCAACGTGCAGCACTGGTTCCGCGACCCCGAGGAGCCCTACGACGCCCAGGCGTGGAGGACGTGGGTGAAGCAGTGCGGCCTCCAGTCCGTGCCCTCGTCCAACGTCCTCATCGACGCGGCGGCCGGTGGCGCGGTGCTCGTGTCGTCGCGCGGGGTGGCGGATCCCCACGCGGACGTGCACACGGACGTCATCCCCGTCCCGGGCCGCGCCTGGGCGCTGAAGGATGCCAACCAGAGCGGGCAGGGGGCTCCCACGGACGTGGGCGTCTTCACGCTGCTGCCGGACAAGGGGCGCCCCCCAGGTCACGTCGTGCTCGCGCGGATCCGCCAGCGCTACCACTACGGGGGCACGCTGGGCTTCCGGCACGATGGCCGCGCCTACCCCGCGAAGGAGGTCACCGCCGCGCTGGAGGGACTGCCCTTCCTCGTGGGCACCAGCGTGGTGCCGGTGTCCACCGGTGGGCTGGCCAGCCACTCCCGCTTCATCCTCCTGGCCTTCACCGGCGCCGAGCCTGCTCCCTCGTCCGGCGAGCAGGAGATCCGCCGGCGCATCGAAATGCTCCTGGACGGGGATTTCCTGCCAGACCGCATCGAGTTCTTTCCGCTCTTCCCCCACCGCAAGAAGGGCGCGGTCGACGACGCGTGGTGCGCCACGCAGTACCTGACCGGCGCGCTGCACCGCAAGGCGACGGATCCGATGTTCCAGGCGCTCACCGCCCTGCGGGGACGCTTGTTGGAAAGCGCTGGCGCTTCGGGAGATGATGGCCCGTCGCCAGCGCGGTGAAAAAGGAGCGGCACATGGGTGTCCAGGTCGTGATGGGAGCGATGCTCCAGTGCAGCTTCGGGGCAGCCCCCTCGTCGCTGATGGTCCTCCCCGTGAACAAGGTGATGGCCACCACGCCCGCGGCGAACATCATGGACAGCAAGCCGTTCGTGAACGTGCTGCCCTTCGGCATGTGCAACACGCCGTCCAACCCCATGGTGGCGGCGGCCACCGCGGCGGCGCTGGGCGTCCTCACCCCCATGCCCTGCATCCCCGCCACCGCGGCGCCCTGGGTGCCCGGGTGCCCCAAGGTGCTCATCGGCAACATGCCGGCCCTGGAGAGCAACTCGAAGTGCATGTGCAGCTACGGCGGGGTCATCCAGGTCGTCTCCCCTGGGCAGATGGTGGCCATCGATGGGTAACGCGGCCCTGGCGGTCGAAGCCGTTGACTTCACGCTGCTCGACGCGGCGCTCACGAGCGCCCCCGTGCCGCTCGACGAATCCGAGGGACCGGATCCGCGCCTGGAGGCCATCACCGGCCTCGTCGCCCGCGGCACCTACCCGGACGCGGCCCGCGCGTC
This sequence comes from Corallococcus sp. Z5C101001, assembly GCF_007352635.1. Taxonomy (NCBI): domain Bacteria; kingdom Pseudomonadati; phylum Myxococcota; class Myxococcia; order Myxococcales; family Myxococcaceae; genus Corallococcus; species Corallococcus sp. Z5C101001. The sequence goes on along the minus strand of NZ_VKLU01000009.1, from coordinate 302,390 downwards.
CGAAGTGCTCCTGCGCGAGGGCGTGCGCGACGTGCGCCTGCTGGGGCCGTACCTCTTCGGCCACTTCTTCGCGGACGGCATGAAGGCGCTGCCCACCCTGTTCCGCTCCCTGTCGCGCACCCTCACGGAGAACTGGGACTTCTTCGGCCCCGCGGAGAAGAAGGCCGTCTTCGCGGACACCGGCCTGCGCTGGCTGCTCAAGATGATGGGCAAGACCCTGGAGCACCACACGCGCCTCAAGGACGCGCAGTGGCAGGCCTGGTGCGCGCCCGGCAACCGCGAGCCCCTGGAGGAAGCCCTGGCGATGGGCGACCCCCTCATCGCCGCCCTCGCCGTGCTCCAGAAGAGCGCGTGCATGGACGCCATGCGCACGCTGCTCGGCGCGCTGCGCTCCCATGCCCAGGGCGTGCCGTTCCTCCCCCCGCCGGAAGAGGCCCGGCCCGCCCCGGCGCTCGCCGCCGCGCCGGAGGATGACGACGACGAGGACAAGGACGACGGGGAGGAAGAGGAGGCCCGCCCCGCGAAGGGCAGGAAGGCCGCCCACGCCGAGTCCCGGGACTCGGGGCCGAGCGTCCCCATGTCACCCGCGCTCGCCCAGCTCGTGCGCAAGCTGTCCGCCTTCGAGGCGCTGGTGGAGCGCGCGGACTTCACCAAGGCGAGCGTCATCGCCGTGGACGTGCTCGCCACCGTGGAGCGGTTTGATCCGCGCGTCTATCTGCCCCAGCTCTTCTCCGGGTTCTTCAACGGCCTCGCCCAGAACGCGGACGCCATCGAGCCCATGCTTCACAACACGGAGACGCTGGGCTTCCGCGCGCTGGATCAGCTCTACCGCGTGGACCTGGACGCCTTCCTCGTCTCCCAGCAGCGCCCCGCCCGGGGCGAAGCCTCCGAATTCGACGAATAGCCCCGCATGGACTTCGACCGCGAACAGCCGGGCCGCAAGCTCACCGTCGAGGAGCGCATCAGCGAGCGCATCCGCCACTTCGACGTGCCGGCGCTCCTGGATCTGCTCGCCAAGGAAGGCTACGGCGAAGCGGAGGTCGAGTTCCGCAGCCACCGCAGCACCGTGCACCAGCAGCACCTGGTGCACGCCATCGAGTTCACCCGTCAGCCGCGCAAGCGCGTGGTCATCACCGTCAACCTGGGCCTGCTCGGCGTCCAGACGCCGCTGCCATCCTTCCTCTTCCAGGCCATGGACCGCCTGGAGCACGACGCGATGGCGGACTTCCTGGGCTACTTCGACCACCTGCTGCTGCGCACGCGCTTCGCGGGGCAGTTCCCGGACCGCGACGAGTCCCTCCTCCCCGGTTGGGAGCACTCCACCGCGCACCGGCTGCGCCTCTTGCGGCTCGCGTGCCCCAGCAGCCTGCACTGGCTCTTCGCCAAGGTGTTCCCGGAGGCGGAGGTGGTGGTGCGCCGCGAGACGCGCCGCCAGCGCATCGAGTCCAAGGGCATCCGCCTGGGCGCCGCCGCGCTCGGGGATGGCAGCGCCGTGGGCGGCTTCGCCACCGTCCCCACGGGCGGCGTGGAGGTGCGCCTGTTCCTCAACGAACCGCACTCCGGCGCCGGCATCCCCTGGGCCGTGGAGGCCCGGCGACGCTTCAACGCCCGGATCCTCCCGAGCCTCGCGGAGACGCCGCTCGCACTCGCCGTGATCCTGGCGCTGCGTGATCAGTCCAGCCACGCCCGGCTCCAGGACGGCAGCCACCTGGGTTACGAACCCTTGGTAGGAGGACCGGAGCAGACCCAGGAGGTCCTCTTGTTCTCGGGGGACACCGCGCAGTTGCGATCATCAGAACCCCGCCAGGCCTGAGATGTCGCTTGGTTGACGCGTATTCCTGATCGCGCCTAGGCTGTAAATGTTCACTCGGCAGGGCGTACTCCCGGGGCGGCTCCAGCAGGACGGGGGGACTCACGCGCTGCGACTGTCAGGGAGTCACCGTGGCCATTCAGGACCAGCTTCCCAAATCCCGCATCACCCTCACGTACCGCACCACCATCAACGGCGAGCAGGAGACGGTGAACTTGCCGCTGCGGCTGCTGGTGCTGGGCGACTTCTCGCTGGGCTCCTCGGAAGACCGCAAGACGGACCTGGAGACGCGCCGCCTGCGCTCCGTGGACGGGCGCAACCTGGATGAGCTGATGAAGGACATGAAGATGTCCACCCAGTTCCAGGTGCCCAACCGGATCAACCCGGACGTGGAGTCGGAGCTGGACGTCACGCTCCCCATCGACCGGATGAAGTCCTTCCACCCGGATGAGATCGTCAAGCACGTGCCGAAGCTCAAGGCGCTGCTGCTGCTGAAGACGCTCCTCGTGGAGATGCAGTCCAACATCGACAACCGCAAGGACCTGCGCCGCGAACTCTACGAGCTGTTCTCCAAGCCGGAGGCCCTCAAGGAGCTGCTCAACGAGCTGAAGGGCTACGAGAGCATGCGCCTGCCGTCCGGTGAGACCGCGAAGGCCGACGCGCCCCCCCCCGCCGCCGCCGCGACCAACAAGCCCTCCACGGGCGCCGCCGCCGCCACGGCCGCCGTCTCCGCCACCGTCGCCGCCGGGGCCAAGCCCCCGGCCGCTTCCTGATCCGCCTTCCCAACCCTTCGACTTCTTCAAAGGACTCAGCCATGGCCGAGACCACCTACCTGAAGCGCCTGTTCACCAGTGTCCGGCTCGATCCGCCCCAGGCGTCCGAGCCGATGATCCTCAGCAACTTCGGTGCGGTCGTCGACGAGCAGCAGGTCACGATGGAGAGCCGGTTCCTCTCCAGCGTCGCCGCGCTGCTCCAGAACGTCGCCCCGGTGGAGGGCCCGGACAACACCGCCCGCTTCGACAAGGGCCAGGTGCTGGACGTCATCAGCCGCATCGACCGCATGATCGACGCGCAGATGAACGAGATCCTCCACAACGAGACCTTCCAGAAGCTGGAGTCCACGTGGCGCGGCCTGGAGGACCTGGTCAACCACACCAACTTCAAGGCCAACATCGCCATCGACGTGCTGGACGTGGCGAAGGATGAGCTGGCGGAGGACTTCGAGAACAACTCCAGCAACATCTTCGCCGGAGCGCTCTTCGACAAGGTCTACATCCAGGAGTACGACCAGTACGGCGGCCGTCCCTTCGGCGCGCTCGTGGGCCTCTACGAGTTCTCCTCCACGCCCGCGGACCTCACGTGGCTGCAGCGCATGGCGAAGCTGTCCAACGCCGCGCACGCCCCGTTCATCTCCGCCGTCAGCCACAAGTTCTTCGGCTGCGAGACCATCGAGGAGATGGAGGCCATCAAGAACCTGGAGGGCGTGCTCGCGCACCCGCGCTTCGGCCGCTGGAACGCGTTCCGCGACACGGAGGAGGCCGCCTATGTGGGCCTGACCTTCCCGCGCTACGTGCTGCGCCTGCCCTGGCACCCGGACAAGAACCCCTGCGACGTCCTCAACTTCACCGAGACGGCGCGCGGCGACTCCGACAAGTACCTCTGGGGCAACTCCGCCATCCTGCTCGCGCGCAACATGGTGAAGGCGTTCGAGATCAGCGGCTGGTGCCAGTCCATCCGCGGCCCCAAGGGCGGCGGCCTCATCACCGGCCTCCCGGTGGACACCTTCTCCCTGCGCGGCCAGGACGAGATCAAGGCCCCGGTGGAGATCGCCATCCCGGACTACCGCGAGTACGAGTTCGCGCGCTCCGGCTTCATCCCGCTCGTGTACCGGAAGAGCTCCAGCGACGCGACGTTCTTCAGCACCCAGTCCGCCAAGGTCGCCAAGACGTTCAAGGACCCCAAGGACTCGGAGAACTCGCAGCTCGTCACCAACCTGGCCTACACGTTCTCCATCACGCGGCTGGCGCACTACGTGAAGTGCATCATGCGCGACAACATCGGCAACACGGCGGACGCGGACTACATCCAGCGTCAGCTGGACTCGTGGCTGTCCAACTACGTCACCACCGTGGCGAACCCGGACGACCTCACCGTGCGCCGCTTCCCGTTCAAGGCGAGCAGCGTGACGGTGTTCCCGCGCCCCGGTGAGATCGGCTGGTACGACTGCAAGCTGGCCGTGCTGCCGCACATCCAGTTCGAAGGCCTCAACGTGGAGCTGATGCTCGAGTCGCGGCTCGGATAGCCGCATCCCAACTTGGGGCAGGTGAGAGCCTGCCCCTCAACCCTGGAGTGACAGATGCCCCAGTTTTCGCGCAGCCTGGACGTGTATCAGGGCTTCAACTTCAAGAAGGACAAGCAGACCCCCGTGGGCTACATCACCGCCATCAGCATCGGCGGCGTGCCCCTGACGGCGGACCAGGAGACCATCAAGGATCCTGAGAACCCGGACGCGGCCATCGCGGACAAGGTCGTCGCCGTCCTCAACCACTACCTCTGGGACACGGGCGTCACGGACGCCATGTACTTCTCCGGCCAGGTGTCGGTGGCGAACAAGCAGAAGGTGGCGGAGATGCTGCTGGGCAAGTTCAGCAACATCGAGGTCGTCTTCAAGTACGTCGTCTACGAGTACGACCCCATCGGGAAGAAGTACTTCAAGTCGAACTTCCTCGACGCGGAGATGAAGGGCCTGCTCGAGAAGAACGGCGACGAGCTGAACATGTCCGTCGCGGACAACGAGTCCCGCGAGGTCCAGTCGCCCAAGAACTACACGTTCCAGATCGGCGTCAAGCCGCAGGCGACCGAGCAGTCGCTGAACCTGGCCACGTCCTCGACGAAGAAGTTGGCCAAGAAGTGGGGCGTCACCGAGACGGCCAGCTAGCATCGGCCGTCGGTCTCCGTCCCGCGCCCGGGCCGGGAGCAAACTCGCTCCCGGCCTTCTGGCGGGCGGAAGGAAAGCAAGGCGCATGCAGCGGTACAAGCTGGCACGGGTCCGCTGGCACGTCGGACAGACGCTCCTCCCCGAGCACTTCATCGCGCAGGAGGACGCGCTGGACGCGGAGATCCGCCTCCACGCCACGCTGTCCGGCCTGCCGTCCTACGGGGTCGCGAACCTCGCGTGGAACGAGTCGCTCCTGCTGGGCGGCAGCCTGTCCATCTCCGCGCTCACCGTCGTCACCAAGTCGGGGGAGCTGCTGGACGTGCCCGGCAACGCGGTCATCGCGCCGCTGTCGCTGGACGCCATCGGCAAGTCGGAGTTCATCATCTACCTGCACGTGCTGAAGGAGACCGTCAGCGCGGAGGGCATCCGCCTGTACGCGGATGATCCGCCGGTGCTCCAGCGCGTGCTCAACAAGCTGCAGCTGTCCTCGGAGCCGGTGCTGGACGGGGCGGTGGCGTCCTTCGGCCTGGCCGCGGTGTCACAGGACGAGGACGGCGCGTGGCGCACGTCCCCGGACTGGGTGCCGGCGCTGCTGCTCGTGGGGCCCAACCCCTTCCTGGAGAAGCTGCTCGGCACGCTGGATGACCTGTTGGATCAGGTGCGCCAGCAGCTGCTCACGCACATCTCGGACACGTACCTGCGCACGGACCGGCTCACCAACGCGCGCCGGGCGCTCTTCGAAGTCCAGCGGCTGATCGCGCTGCGCCGGGACATGTTCCGGCAGGTGTACGTGCACCCGTATCACCTGTTCGACGGGCTGCGCCGGCTGTACTTCGAGGCGTGCTGCTACCTGGAGATGCTCCCGGACGAGCAGATGCCGGTGTACCAGCACGAGGACCTGGCCCAGGGCCTGGGCGGGTGGATCCGCCTGCTCACCCGCAGCTTCCAGCCAGAGGCCACGCGCTCCACGCACAAGGCCTTCCAGGTGAAGGACGGCCAGTTCCTCCTGTCCCCGCTGCCCCCGGAGATCCGCTCCGCCAGCGAGGCGTACCTGCTGGTCCAGCGCACCCAGCCCGGGGAGCGCACGCCGCTGGACGGCGTGAAGCTGGCCAGCCCCACGCGGCTGCCGCTGGTGCGTCGTCAGGCCTTGAAGGGCGTGCCCTTCACCCACGTGCCGTATCCGTCCTTCCCGCATGCGCTGGGGCCGGAGATCGACTGGTACCTGCTGGGCAGCGGCGAGGAGTGGCAGCACGCGCTGCGCGAGGACGGCGTGGCCTTCTACGTGACGCCCGCGCTGCGGGGCGCCCAGACGTCGCTGTTCTGGCGGAGGAGCTGATCGCCATGGCGCGCGCACCCTTCCTGGACAAGTTCGCGGCCCGCGCCCAACGCCCCAACGTGCGCGACAGCCTGGAACACGTGATGCGCAACATCGAGGCCGTGCTCAACACGAAGAAGGGCTACGGCTTCTTCATGCACGACTTCGGCCTGGGCGGGTACACGGAGAAGCTGGGCACGCGCGAGCTGGTGGAGGCGCTCACCGCCGAAATCCAGAACGAGGTGGCCCGGCACGAGCCCCGGCTGGTAGGCCCGGAGGTGAAGCTGCGCGGCCGGGACAGCTCGCTGTGGCTGCACTTCGACTGCAGGGGCGCCTTCGACGGACAGCCGTGTCACCTGCGCCTGCTGTTCCACGCCACCACCGGCCGGGTGCGCGTGCAGGCGGAGGACGTCTGATGGCGGCCCACGCGGAGCGCCTGGACCTGTCGCTCACGCTCACGCTCGGCGGGACGGCGCACGTCATCGCCCCGGCGGACATCCTGGCCTTCGAGCTGGACCTGCACGGCTGGGGGCACGAGGGGAGGGTGGAGTTCCGCGTCCTCGACGAGACGGCGCACGGCGGCCAGAAGCAGGACAAGGTGCTGGCGGACTTCCTCAAGCCGGACCTGGTGGAGGTGGCGCTGGAGCTGAAGGCCGTGCACTCCGACACGGCGACGAAGCCCACCTTCACGTCGCTGAAGGTCAAGGGGCTGGGGCTGGACAAGGCGCTGAGCGAGGAGACCGTCGCCCAGGCGAAGGGCGCGGGCATCACCTACCGGCACTACACCGTGCGCTTCGTGGACCCCGCGCGGCTCCTGTGGACCCAGCACTACCCGTGCGTGCTCTACACCCAGAAGACGCTCCAGGACGTGCTGGACGCGCACAAGGGCGACAAGATCTCGCTCGCCAATGACTGGGACGCGAAGCTCGGGGCCACGCTCCCGCTCATCTTCCTGGGCCTGTCACCCGAGTCCGGGGCCAGCTTCTACGACTTCGTCGTCTGGTTCGTGCACACGCAGAACGGCGTGCTGGCGTACGACTACACCGCGCAGGGCTACCAGCTGCGCGCGGCGAAGGACGCCACCGGCACGCCGCTCCCCCTGCGCGCGGAGGACGTGGACCGCGTGACGGTGGTGTTCCCGGAGGTGGCGCGTCACGACGTGGCCATCCTCAACGCCGCCGCGGAGAGCCCCAAGAACCAGGCCATCACCAACGCCCAGGCCGTCACCGGCGTCCGCCAGGACGTGCTCCTGCGCACGGACATCGCGGACGACGTCCAGTCCCGCGTGACGCTGGAGACCGCCCGCCTCAAGGTGCGCGGCCTGGAGGTGGAGCTGGACTGGAACCGCTTCCCGCCGGTGGCCTTCGCGCCGGGCGCGCTGGTGAAGCTGCCCTCCACGTCCGGGTGGATGGCGGCGGGCGTGCCCTCCACGGACACCTTCCGGGTGCGCCGGATGAGCCTGCGCGCGGAGCCGCTGCCCCCGGACGACCCGGCAGGGGAGGGGGACGAGGGCGCGCGGCGGCCCTCGCCGGACAGCCGCTACCTCTTCAGCTTCACCACGCGGCTGGAGAAGAAGGACGAGCCGCACGTGGACCTGCCGCCCTTCACGGCGCCGGTGTACCCGCGCTTCGTGGAGGGCCTCGTCGTCAGCGAGGTGGGCGAGCAGAAGGACGAGACCTGGCAGGCGTACACCGACGACGCCACCTCGCTGGACAGCTACAAGGTCAAGCTGCCGCTCTTCGCGAACCAGATCGTCCAGGTGCCCTTCAACGCGAACCTGTTGCCCGGGCACTTCTACTTCCCGGCCTACAAGGGCGCGCGGGTGCTGGTGGCGCTGGACTTCCTGCGCGCGTGGCTCAAGCGCCACCTGGACTGGCGGGCGGGCGCGCGGCTGCCCTCGGACGGGCAGGGCGTGCACCTGCTCGTCGGCAAGACCACGACGAACGGCACGTCCATGCGGCACTTCTATGACGACAACAAGCCGCTGTTCCGGCTCATGCGCACGAACGCCAGCGACACGGAGAAGATCGAACTGAAGGAAGGCTCGCTGCTCATCCTGGTGAAGGAAGAGTCCGCTTGAGGCGGGAGGTCTGATGGGCACGCTGGTTTGCAAGATCGAACTGGACAAGGAGAAGGGCATCACCGTCCAGGTCGACAACGCGGATGACCAAATCACCCAGACCATCGTGATGGATGGCACCAGCATCACCATCAAGGTGAAGGGCTCCTCGGAGACGAGCACCATCGTCCAGAAGCAGGACAGCATCGTCGTCACGGTGAAGGACCTGACGTTCGACACGGACACCCTCACGATGAAGTCCAAGGGCGTGTCGAAGTGGACCAGCCAGGACACGCTCACTGTGGAGAGCACCAAGGACATGACGCTCAAGACGAGCGCGAAGCTCACGCAGACGGCCACCAGCGACGCGAAGCTGTCCTCCAGCGCCAACGTGAACATCGAGGCCACGTCCAAGCTGGCCATGAAGGGCAACATGGGCGCGGAGATGGTGACCTCCGGCGGCGAGGCGAAGGTGGATGGCGTGACGCTGAAGCTGGCGGGCAAGACGCAGGCGGAGATGTCCGGCGCGATGACCAAGGTGTCCGGCTCCGGCAAGCTGGACCTGGAGAGCTCCGGCATGGCCAACCTGAAGGGCTCCATCACCAGCGTGGGCGGCGCGCTGGTGAAGTTGGGCTGAAGCACATGGGCACGGACGTACGGCGGGAGAGCGGGCGGTGAAGGATTTCTCGGAGAAGATCTACCTCGATTTCTTGTCGGAGCTGGACGGGCTGGAGCGCTTCCGGCAGCGCTTCCAGGAGCGCCATCCGGCGGCGCCGCTGGACCGCGAGGATCCGGACGTGCGGCGCCTCATCGAAGCGATGGCGTTCTTCTCCGTGCAGACGCGGCACGCCACGCTCCACAACCTGCGCTCCACCTGGCGCCGCCTCTTCGCGGGCTTCTTCGACTTCCTCCTGGAGCCCGTGCCCGCCGCCGCCATGGCGCAGGCCGTGCCCACGGAGAAGATGGTGGAGCCGGTGCTCCTCACCCGGGGCACGGAGCTGCGGCTGACGCCCGCGGAAGGGGTGGCGGGGTCCTTCCGGCTCCAGCGCGACCTGCGCGTGCTGCCCATCTTCCTCAAGGGCACGGACGTGGTGCCGCAGGTGCGCAGCGGCCACCGGCTGATCCTCCGCTTCGAGTCCCGCTTCGCGCGCAAGGACCCCATCGACCTGCTCAGCCTGCACGTGCGGCACCTGGACGACTACCGCTCGTCGCTGGCGGTGTTCCACGCGCTGCGCAAGCACCTGAAGCAGGTGAGCGTGGTGTACGACGAGTCCGCGGACGAGCACTCCGTGGGCAGCCCCTGCGAGGTGTCCTTCAACCGCGATCCCCCCGCGCCGGACGACAGCGCCGTCTACGCGCACCCGTTCCAGCGGCTGCGCGCCTTCTTCCAGTTCCCGGAGCAGCAGCTCTTCGTGCACGTGAAGGTGCCGCCGCCGCGCGGCAGCTCGTGGATGAAGTTCTGCCTCTGCCTGGACCTGGACAAGGACTGGACGGTGGGGCGGTCGCTGCACCCGGACTTCTTCCAGCTCTTCACCGTCCCGGTGGTGAACCTCAAGGCGGAGCCCGCACAGGTGGTCGTGGCGGACGGCACACGCGCGGAGCACCCCATTCTCAGCATGAGCGCGGGGCGCGAGTTCAGCCTGCACTCCGTGACGGGCGTCTTCGAGATGACCAAGGCGGGCCTGTCTCCGCTCCGGCCGGCCTTCCTGCCCGGCAAGGGGCCCAGCTACGAGGTGGACGAGACCTTCGACGAGAAGCTCACCTCCCGGCAGAGCCTCATCGTGCGCATGCCGGAGGCGTTCACCGCGCCGCGCAAGATCGTGCTGGAGGCGCTGTGGCACCAGCCGCAGTTCTCCGCGCAGGCGGCGGGCAGGGTGGAGGTGTCCGTCCCAGGCAGGCACATCGAGGGCTTGAAGTGGCAGACGGTGGGCGGCCTCCAGCCCCACCGCGACAGCGTGCTACGGGATGATGTCGAGGCGTTGACGCAGTTCCTCGCGTGGAAGGCGAAGGCCACCCTGGGCAGGGACGAGGTGGTCGCCTTGCTCGGTCATCTGGGGACCCCCGCGGAGAGCCCCTTCCGCCGCGTCCTCCCCTGGCTCAAGGAGCTGAAGTTCAGCGTGGTGCCCGATAGCGCGCTGAAGGGTTCGGGGATCCGCCACGCGTACGAAGCCGTGATGGAGCCCTTCGACCTGAGCTTCGAGCCCGTCGTCGTCTGCTTTCTTGAGCAGCTGCGAGACCTGCTGGATGCTTGGAACAATGAGGCATCAGTGGAATTGCGAGCCTCGGTGGCGGGATTGGGGCCGCTACAGCTTCCGACGTAACAACCCACGCGCATGAAACTGGAGCATTGGAACTCACTTCTGGCCGCGCAGCGACGCGTGCGCCAGCTCCTCGACCGGGCTCTGCCCGCCGAGCCCGCCCCGGGTGCGCGCCGGCCGCAGAGCCGCGTGGGGCAGGAGGCGCTGGGCCACCTGGAGCAGGCGCTGCTGGTGGAGCTGGAGCTCTTGCGCGCCACGTTCGGCGCGGACCTGCGGCCGGACGAAGTGGAGGACCTGATCCGCCCGTTCGTCTTCTTCCTGGATGAGTGGGTGCTCCGGCGGCTGTCGGACGCGGAGCAACAGCTCTGGCCGCTCCTGCAGCAGAACCTGTTCCAGGTCGACTCCGGCGGAGACCTCTTCTACGACTTCATGGAAGAGAAGTTGCGCCGCAATGACACGCCACCCATCGTCTTCGAGATGATCCGCTTCTGCCTGGCCGCGGGCTTCACCGGCCGCCTCGTGGGTCAGCCGGAGCGCATCCGCGAGGTCAAGGACCGCATCTCCGACCGCATCCCGCAGCCCGCCACCGTGCCGCAGCCCACGCCCGCGGTGCAGCAGGGCGCGCCCACCGTCTACGACTTCCCGGTGCACTACTACGCCGTGACGGCCCTCATCGTCCTGGGCCTGCCTGTCCTGCTCTGGTGGGTCTCCAATTGAGGCCCTTCCCGACACGCGACGGCCGCCCACCCGCGGCGCCCCCGCCCAGGCCGCTGGCGCTTCTGGACGTGCTGGAGCGGCAGGTGGGCGCGGAGCTGGGAGCGCTGAGCGAGGGCGTGAAGCCGCTGCTGGATTCGGTGCGTGAGGGGCTGACGGTGCTGGATCCGCCCGGGGACGGGATGCTGCCGTCGCCCCAGGAGCAGGAGAAGCTGCGCGCGAAGCTGACGTCCGCGCTGGAAGAGGCCGAGGACGTGCTGGAGGCGCTTCAACTCGCCGCGCGCCAGGGCGGACGGGGAAGCGACTGACCGTGGGCGCGCTCCAGTCCATCCTCGCATCCCTGAAGGCCCACTGGGTGCTCGTCCTGGGCGTCGTGGTGGCGCTCACCGCCATCGGCGTGGGCGCGACGGTCTGGTGGCGCAAGCGGCGCGACCCGGCGGCGCGCGCGGGCAGCCAGAAGCCGCTCACGTCCGGGCAGCTGCTCGCCATCCGCAAGACGTTCCTGAGCCGGCTCCCGTGGCGCTACCGCGCGTCCGTGCGGGACTTCCCCACGCTGGTGGTGCTGGGGCCCGCGGGCAGCGGCAAGTCGAAGCTCATCGAGACGGAGGTGGACTGGAAGCGGCAGGAGCGCCAGTTCCTGCCCAGCTACACCGACGACCCGTTGCTCGAGATGTTCCTGGGCCCCGAGGTCGTCGTGCAGGAGGTGTCCGCGCCCGTCCTGGAGGACGACTCGCGCCACGCCCGCATCGCGCTGCGCAAGCTGTGGAAGGCCACCTTCGGCCGCCGGCACGTGGGCCGCGTCGTCATCGTCCTGAAGGCGAAGTGGCTGCTGGAGACGAGCCCGGATGAGGTGAAGCGCGTCACCCAGCTGCTGCGCGGCAAGGTGAACCTGCTGGCGGAGGTGTGCCAGGCGTCGGTGGAGACGCGCCTGGCCCTCACGCACATGGATGAGCTGGAGGGCTACGCGGACTTCGCGCAGCTGCTGCGCAAGCACGGCGTGCCCCTGGAGCTGGCCGTGCCCCCGCCCGGCAGGGAAGGGGAGCTGGCGCACGCGCTCCAGCCCATGGAGAAGTACCTGGCGCTGGGCCTGACGTCGCTGGCGCCGGACGCCTTCGAGCGGCTGGCGGCGTTCTACGCGCGCGGCGGCGAGGCGTTCGCGGTGCTGGGCCGCTTCGTGTCCACGCTGGTGGAGAGCGGGTCGCTGGCGTTCCCGCTGAAGCTCGAGCGCGTGTATCTGTCGTCGCCCGCGCAGGACGCTCGCGCGGCGGGCGCCCTGGCGGTGCACGCGGACCAGCCGGTGGACAAGCTCATCGCGCGCTACCGCTGGACGCACCTGCGCCGGTGCGCGGCCATCGTCGCGGTGGGGTGCCTTCCGGTCATCCTGGCCTACGCCCACTTCTACCGGCTGCTGATGCGCGCGCAGGACAAGCTGGACGCGTTCCAGGTCACGGTGCAGCGGCTGGAGGAACGCAACCAGAGCGTGTCCGGCTCCGTGGTGGAGGCGCAGACCACCGAGGCGGTGAGGGCCATGGAGGACCTCTGGGGCGCCACGCGCTACTGGCCTCCCCTGGAGCACAGCTTCACGGACGAGTGGGAGGAGCTGCGCGCGCGGCTCGCTCGCAGCATCCGGATGTCCTACCTGAAGCCGATGCTGGAGAAGTGTCAGGACCAGTGTCGGCGGTGCCCGGGCCGGATCCCCGGCTGTCAGCCGGCGCCCAGCTTCAGCAACCGCGCCACGCGCGCCATGCCCCTGGCCGCCACGCCGGAGCACGAGAGCTGCCACCAGGAGTCGCTCTGCCGGCCCGAGCAGGCGCTCTACACGCTGGGCGTGCTCTACGCCTCGCGCAACGAGAACCTGGGCCAGTTCGTGCTGCGCAGCGTGCACGGGACGCACAAGAAGCAGCTGAAGTGGACGTCGGAGGCCTTCGGCATGAGCCTGGGAGGCGAGGCTTCCGAGCCCAACTGGCTGGACGCCATGGGGCTCGCGGAGCCGATGATCGCCAACTACGTCATCGCCAGTGACAAGCCCTTCGACGAGAACGTCCCCTGGACGCGCTGGCCCTTCGTGTGGCTGACGCTGGACGGCCTGCTGGGCCCGTGGCGCGAGCACTTCATGCAGCTGCAGGACGTGCTGGCCGCCAAGGAGCTGGACCTGGTCCGGTGGCAGGCCCTGCGCGCCGACCGCGAGCACCTGCGGGACTCGCTGGAGCAGAGCGCGCCCTTCAGCTCCGCGCGGCAGGTGATGGACCTCATCAACGCCTCGGACGCGGAGCCGGACGCCAGCCAGCTCAAGGGCGTGGGCAGCCTGCTGGAGTCGCTGGACTGGATGCGCCAGAACCGCCAGGCGCTGGAGTCCATCCTGCGCATGGAGGACGAGGCGGACACCGCCCTGCGCGCCGCCTCCCGGATGACGCCCGCGGAGCTGCTGACCCGCGCGGACGGCCTCTTCGCCCCCAGTGACGGCGACGCCCGCTACTCGGTGGAGGTGCTCAAGCGCGACTTCGAGTTCCGCCCGGTGGACGTCTCCCGGCAGCTGCTGGACAAGGTGCTGCGCGCGCTGAAGGAGACGGGCCGCTCGCCGTTCGACGGCAACGTCTTCAACCCGCGCACCGGGGAGACGACCTCCGAGGTCGCCAACGAAGGGGCAGGGGACGACGACACCGAGTTCACCAGCGGGCAGGCCCCGGTGGTGGGCCGCGTGCTGGGCAAGGCCGCCTTCGACGCGCAGCTGAGCCCGCTGGTGGATGAGTTCACCGAGCGGCTCGCCAAGTCGCGGCTGTCGCGCGAGGAGGCCGTGGAGCGGGCGACCTTCGTGCAGGGCAAGGTGCAGGCGTTCGCGAAGCGCTACGGACAGGACCTCTACGCCAGCTACCGCGGCTACCGCTTCCGCACCACGCCCCGGGGCTCCCTGGCCAGCGACCTGTCCGCGCTGCTCCAGCCGTCCTCCGCGCTGGAGGCCATGCTGCGCGACGTGGCGGTCCGCGCCGGCGTGGGCCCGCTGGAGAGCGAGTACTACGCCCCGATGCGCGACGCGGTGGCGCCCTTCAAGCCGGTGGTGCAGCTGATGACGCCGGACAAGAGCGGCGCGCTCGTGGAGCTGTCGGCCTACACCACGCTGGTGTCGCAGCTGCAGCAGGAGCTGTCCGGCGTGAAGCCCGCGCCGGTGAAGCCCGCCGCCCCCAAGGAGGGCGCGGCGCCCGCGGGCGCGACGGCGTCCTCGGGGGGTTCGCAGCTCGCGGAGATGCTGTCGCCGGTGGGCCGGGTGGCGCTGAGCATGCTGCTGGAGGAGGAGGACTCGTACCTGCGCCGGGTGGACGCGTGGCTGGATCAGCACGGCCTGGTGGGTGAGTTCCGGCTGCCGTTCCGTCAGCCCTTCATCGTCGTGCGCAACCGGGGCCGGACGGAGCTGGAGCGCGTCCTCGCGGAGCAGTGGGCGTACCAGTCCCGCCGCACGCTGGAGCCGCTGCTCAAGCGCTACCCGTTCAACCCCAGCGCGTCGCAGGAAGTGGATCCGGTGGAGCTGGAGGTCCTGCGGCGCAAGGACGGGGCCTTCTGGCAGTTCGTCACGCAGGTGCTGTCACCAGTGGTGGAGGAGCGCGGGACGGACTGGTCCCTGCGCTGGCCCTTGAAGTCGCGGCTGCTCCTGCCGCCGCGCATGCTGACGGCGCTGGGACAGACCGGCCGCCTGTCGCGCTTGCTGTGGGACGACGAGGGCAAGCCCCGGCCCATCGCGATGCAGGTGCGGCCCCTGCCGCTGCCCTCGGCGCCCACGCCGGACAGCTTCGTCACGCTGTCGTACCTGAAGTGCGGCGGGGCGGCGTCGTTCGGGTTCAACCAGCGGCCGGCGTGGGGGGACTTCCCGCTGAGCTGGTGGAGCCCGCAGCCGTCGTCCATCGGCGTGGAGCTGCGCTCGCCCTCGCGCGACGGCAAGCGCTACCGCTCCATGGAGATGTCCGAGTCCTCGTGGAACTGCTTCCGGCTGCTGGAGTCCGCCACGATGACGGACCAGTCGAACGTGGTGTGGGTGCTGCCGGGCCGGGGCCTGGCGGCGAACGAGAAGGTGCTGGAGATCAGCTTCGGGCTGCGCGGTGAGCCGTGGGCGCCATTCCGTGGGGTGGTGCCATGAAGGGCGGGGTCGTGAGGCTGGCGGCGGGACTCGTGACGGCGGTGGTGGTGGGCAGCTGCGCGGCGCCCAGCCTGACGGTGAACGTCAAGGCGCCCGCGGGCACCAACCAGGGCCGGCCGCTGTACATGCTGGTCCGCACGGTGTCGAAGACGACGATGACGGAGGGCTACGCGGACGTCGCGGCCAAGGTCATCAGCCCGGACGACTCCGTGTTGCAGACGGTGGTCATCTACCCCAGCCGCACGAAGCAGGTGAAGATCCCCCTGCCACCGGAGCAGGCCGTGGCGGTGAGCTTCCTGTTCACCACGCCCAACGGCGCGTGGCAGGCGCTGCTGGACGTGCCCGTGCCCCGGTCGGTGGACATCGAGCTGCAGGAGAGCCGCATCCGCACGGACCTGCCGCAGCACATGTCCGCCCAGGAAGCCGCGCCGGCCGTGCCCGAAGCCCCCAAGGCGCCGAAGGCCCCGGAGCCTCCGACCTTCGCCAGCCCCAAGTAGGCCGCCGCCTCAGGTGGCGAGCGCGTCCAGCCGAGGCCCCAGCGCCTGGAGCGCGGACGTCACCCGCCCGTTCGCGGCGCCCACGGGCTTCGCGAAGGCCCCCGCCTGGAGCTGGGCGCCAATCGCGTCGAGCGGGGACAGGAGCTGCGGCTTCGACGTGGTGGCGTTGGTCGTGACGGCATCCACCTGCGCCTGCGCCCCCGTCTTCAGTCCCTCCGCGCGCTGCTTGAGGGCGGCCAGGGCCTTGTCCACCTGGGACATGAGCGACGTCTCCGCGCTGGCGCGGGCCGTCTCCAGCGACTTCAGCGCGGCCGTCGTGGAGGTGTTCGTGGAGTTCAGGTGCGCATCCAGCTGGCCCTTCGCGGACGTCACCTGGCCTTCGGCCGTGTCGCGCGTCGTCTGCATGGCCTGCACCGCCGCGTCGATGCCGGAGCCCACCTGGGCCTCCAGGGCCTGGAGGCGCTGAGGCACCTGCGTGTCCAGGGGCGTCACCCGGGCGGCCACCTGCTGCTTCATGGCCTGGATCTGCTGCACGCCCTGCGTCTTCACGGTGTCGATCTGCGTCACCGCCGCGGCGAGGATCCGCCCCACCTGCGCGCTGGCCTGTTCGATGCCCTGGAGGATGGACTGGGTCAGCGTGCCCATCTGTGACACGACCTGCTCCGTGGCCGTGTCGATCTGCGTCTGCGCCTGGGTCTGCACCGTCTCCACCTGGGAGACGATGGTCTTCTGCACCGTCTGGAGCTGGGTGCCGACCTGGGAGGAGAGGGTGCCCAGCTGCGTGGTGATCTGCCCCACCACCTGGCTGATGCCCTGCACCGCGGGGTTCACCAGCGGCTTGGGCAGGTCCGCCGCGGGGATGGCCTCCAGGAGCCCCATGGCGCGCTCCAGCAGCGCCTCCAGGGAGCCGACGAGCTGCTGGAAGAGGGTCTGGAGCTGCTCCAGCTTCTGGGGCAGGAGCTCGAACAGCGCCATCACCTGCTGCTTGAGGGCGCTGATGCTCGCCACCAACGTGTCCAGCGTGGCGAAGGCCGCCTCCAGGGTCTGCTTGAGCGGCGCCTTGACGGACTCCACCGCCGTGAGCGCGCCCTGCACCAGCCCGTCGAGGGTGGTGCTCACCTGGGTGATGGCGCCCTCGATGTTCTTCTGCACCTGCTCGATGAGCTGCTCCACCGCCGTGAGCTGCGCCGTGACGCTGGTCACCTGACCGCCCACCGTCTTGCCCAGCGCGTCGAGCGTCCCGGCCGCCTGCGTCTTGCCCGCCGTCAGCGACGGGGCCACCTGGGTGTCCAGCGGATCCACGATGCCGGCCGCCGCCACGGCCGCCGCCTTCACCTGGGACGCCAGCGTCTTGCGCTGCGTCTCCAGCGCGCCCTGCTGTTGCTGGTGGGCGTCCTTCGTCGTCTTGCCCGCCTTGACGATCTCCTCATGCAGCGCCGTCAGCGCGCGGACCGGATCGTTCACCACGCCGTCCAGCGCGGACGACAGCTGCGTGCTCCGCGCGGTGGCGGAGTCACGAGCGGCGGCCAGACGCACCAGCACCGCGGACAGGGCCGCCGCGATCGTCGTCCCCACGCCCTGGAGGTCCTCCGTGAGCCCCGAGCGCGTCTGGTCGATGAGCGCGTACCCCTGCGCGCGGCGCGCGTCCGTGTCCGCCTTGGATCCCTTGCGCTGGGCGAGCTTCGCGTCGAAGGACTGCTTGTCCGCGTCACACCGCTGGGCCACCTGCTGCTGGATCGCGGTGAGCTGTCCCTGCGACGACTCGGCGGAGGCCTTCGCCTGGGCCTCCAGCCCCTGGCTCTTCGCCGTGGCCTCCTTGCCCAACGACTCCGCCGACGTGCGCGCCTTCGTGCTCGCGGCGGTCAGCGCCTGCTGGTGGCCCTGCACCTCCGCGGCCAGTGCCTGGAAGCGGGAGGAGGGGTCCGCCACCGTCACGTTGACCGCGTTCACCTGGGTGAGCAGCTTGCCCAGCGTCCCGTCGACGGTGGGGCGCAGCGCGGCGACCTGCTCCACCACGCCCTGGACCAGGGCCTCCACCTCGCCCTTCGCGGTGGTGAGGCGCGGCGTGATTCCCGAGCCGAAGCCCTGCACGGTCGCCTTGTGCTTCGCCACGGTGGCGCGCAGCTCGTTCATTTCAACCCCGCCAGCGCGGCCTTGGCTTCGGAGGCGGAGGCGGAGAGCGCGCCCGCCTGTCCATCCAGCGCGTTGAGCGCGCCCGTCAGCTTCGCGCGGGACTCGGCGGCCTGGGCCTTCACCTTGGCCTCCGCCGCGGCGAGGGCCGCGCCCGTCTCCTCCGTCGCCGCGTTCAGCTTCGCGTTCACCTCCGCGGTGGACGCCTTGTAGGCCGCCGTCGCGTCGCCCACCGCGCCCTCCACGCCCGCGGTGAGGTCGCCCTTGGCCGTCTCCACCTGCGGCGTCACGTCATACGTGGGCGTGGTCGCCACGCCGCCGGGGTTCTCCTTCGTCTGGATGAGGAGGTGGCCCTCGGAGAGGCGGATGATCTCCGTGTCGTTGGAGTTCACCCGTCCCAGGTTCCACACCGGCTTGTTGTCCTGGAAGTCGTGCGTCAGCGCCGTCTGGTTCGCGCCGTTCTTGCCGAAGAGGATCTGATCGCCCTGGCTGTCCTGGGGCATGCGCACGCCGTCCCCCCAGTCCAGGAAGCGGTGCAGCTCCGCGTGCTCGAAGTGGAGCGCGATGAGCGCCCGCTCGTTCTTGTACGGAGGGAAGTAGAACGTCCCCGGGAACAGGCCGGGCTCCGCCGGCACGCTCACCGTCTTGTTCCACAGCGGCACCGTCACCCGGTAGTTCGTCACCGACGTCTTCGCGTCGTCCACCTGGAGGTAGATGCGATCCGTGGCCTCGCCGCCGGGGCTGTGCACCTTGCCCTCGACATAGATGGGGTAGCGGGGCGGGCGGTACGCGGGCAGCGCCGGCACCGGATCCGACTTCTGCTCCAGCAGCACGGACAGCGTGACCTCGTAGCCCGCCGTCGCCTCCTGCTGTCCGTCATGCGGGCCGGCCTGGAGGCCCGCGCCTTCGAAGGACAGCTCCGCCACGCGCAGGTCCTCGCCCAGTCCCACCAGGTCCGGGCTCCACAGGGGCCCGTCCAGCTTGATCAGCGAGCCCGGATGCAGGGCCACCGGCGGCACGTCGAGGAACGTCAGCCGCAGGCGCCGCTTGCGCACGCGCAGGCGCTCCTTCTCCAGCGACTGGCGCTGCTCCGCCTCCGCCGCGATGGGCGTGCGCACCAGCACGTCGTGCTGGATGCCCGCCACCGTTTGCGCCTGCTCCAACGCCACCGTCGTCGCCCCGGCACCAAAGCCGTTGAGCACCCGCGTGCCGTGGCGGATGACCGGCGGCAGCTCCACGTCCACGCGCTCCACGTGCCTGCGGCTGAGCGCCGTCACGGAGCCCGCCGCCGGCTTCTTCGCGGAGAAGGTGTACGTGTCCGTGGGGCTGTCGTACGTCAGCACTCCGCCGCGCGTGTCCACGTACCAGATGACGAAGTCGTAGAAGCTCGCGGACGGGACGTCCTCCCCGATGCCCAGGCACACCAACGCCTGCCTGGCGTCCAGCGCATCCCAGTCGTACGCGAGCAGCAGGCCGCCCGGCTTGTGCGCGTCCAGCAGCTCCGACAGCTTCTTCGCCGTGTGCAGCTCCACGGGGCGGTGCTGCGTCCAGAGCACCCGCGCCGGGTCCTCGAACGTCACCGTGTACTGGCGGAAGGCCACGGCCACGGAGTCCTTGTGGCCGTGCGCGGTGCCGCTCACGCGCTTCTCCGTCACGATGCCCTGCACCAGGAGCGGCGTGGGCGGCGGGTCGTACACCCCCGACAGGGCCAGGCGCACCCGCACCAGGTCCGGCTTGCTGAACGCGGTGAAGAGCGCCGCGTCCGCCTTCTCCAGCGACGTCCAGAACGACAGCGTGCAGCGGAAGCCGGTGGGCGTCATCCGCAGCGAGAAGTCCCGCACCTGTCCGCCGGGAATCGGGAACGCCTGCTCGCCCGCGGTGACGGTCAGCTCCAGCTTCAGCTTTTCGGAGAAGGGGAGCGTCATGCCGTCCTCACCGGGCCTTCGCCTGGACCTCCTCGCGGGTGAGGGCCCCCCGGGCCTCCAGCGCGTCCATCATCGCGCGCATCACCCGGGCCTGCTGCGCCACCATGCGCTCCAGGTCCGCCACCTGCTGCGTGAGGGCCTCCACCCTCGACGCCAGCTCCAGGTCTCGCGCGGGCGCCGGGGCCTGGGCACGCGGGGGAGGGGGAGGCGGCGGCTCCGACTGCGGCGGGGCCAGCTCGAAGGTGGCCTCCTCCATGCCGAAGCTCAGCGGCGTGGCGGCCGTGGAGGTGACCTCGCCGTGGTAGTGGTGCCGGATGGCGCGCTCGATGGAGGACGCGGTCGCCACCACCACCTGGAGCTTCTGGCCGGAGTGGAACGCCAGCTCCTGGAGGGACTCCACGTTGGTGGGATCCGAGGTCGCGACGGTGAGCGTCTTGGTCCCGGGCTCGTAGGCGATGGGGAAGACGGTGTAGCGCTCGGCGATGTCCACGCGCAGCGCCTGGAGGGCGGACGGGACGGGGAGGTGCACGTCCAGCTCCACGGTGGGGATGGCCAGCTGCCGCGACAGGGCGTGCACCATGGAGCTTTCGTCCACGTAGCCCATCTGCACCAGGGTGAGCCCCAGGCGGCCGCCCCACTTGCGTTGCTCGGAGAGCGCGGTGCGCAGCTGGGACTCGGTCAGCAGCCCGGCATCCATCAGGATCTCTCCCAGCCGCCGCTTGCGGTTGGGGCCCGGGCCGGGGGGAACGGAAGAGGGAGGATTCACGCCCGGGAGCATAGCAGCGCGGGATGTTCCCCAGGCGTCTTCAGGGCTTCCGGGGCGGGCCGCAAACGGGCCAGGGCTTCGGGGATGGGTTAGCGTGAGGCCCATGGTGCGAAGCCGAAGCCTTCTTTTCGCGGCAGTCCTCCTCACCTTCACCGCCGGTTGCGCCTCGCAGCGACTCTCCGGCGCGGACCTGGACCGGGTCCAGCGGCCCGCCTTCATCTCCCGCATCGAGGATGGCGCGGGCCCCAAGAGCCGGGTGTTCCAGGATGACAGCGCCTACTCCGGCAAGCTCAAGAAGCTGGAGGCCAAGGAGGCCGACCGCCGGCTCACCGTGAAGCTGCAACAGGCGGTGACGCGCTTCGAGCTCTCCGAGCGCCTGCGCGTCACCACCCTGTCTCGCCTGCCCGAAGAGGCCCCCTGGACGGACGCGGTGGATCCCGCCCGGGTGGCGTCCTCGCTGGAGAGCTTCCTGGTGGAGGAGGTGCCCGCCAACGCGCCGGACTACGACCTGATGGCCCCGCTGGGCGCGGACACCATCGTGGAGTTCGTCATCCAGGACTTCGGCATGCGCAGCGAGGGCGGGCACGCCGGCGCCTACCTCAAGGGTTACGGGCGCATGTTCCGGCTGGACGGGCGCAAGGAGCTGTGGCGCAGGCCGTTCCACCTGGACGCGGTGGAGCAGGGCGCGCCGCACCTGGATCCGTTCAAGGTCGGCAAGGAGCCGGAGCTGTTCCGCCTGGCGATGACGGACCTCATCGACAAGGTGGCGGACATGTTCGTGAAGGACCTGACGCCCCAGAACCGCAAGGGCTCGGCCCCCACGGGCAGCGCCGCCGCGGACACCGTGCCCTCCGCCGTCACGCCCGCGTCAGTGGCGCCGCTGACCCCGCCCGAGCGCCAGCTGCCCCCCGGCGAGCTGCCGGATCCGGACGCCTGAGGCGCGGGGATTAGAACAGGGCGTGCTCCGCGAGGAGCACGCCCAGGCCCACGACGAAGCTGAGGAGGGTGACGGGCACGCCCACGCGCAGGTACTCGACGAAACCCATGCGGACCTTGCCGC
Organism: Corallococcus sp. Z5C101001; assembly: GCF_007352635.1. Classification (NCBI taxonomy): domain Bacteria; kingdom Pseudomonadati; phylum Myxococcota; class Myxococcia; order Myxococcales; family Myxococcaceae; genus Corallococcus; species Corallococcus sp. Z5C101001. The sequence goes on along the minus strand of NZ_VKLU01000009.1, from coordinate 280,792 downwards.
GCGCGGCCTCGAAGACGATGAGGTTCGCCACGCTGCCCACCAGCGTGAGGTTGCCCGCGAGCGTGGAGCCCAGCGCGAGCACCTGCCACGCCAGCTCCGGCTCCTGCATGGACGGCACCCAGGCGCGCGCCAGCATCACGAAGGGCACGTTGCTGAAGAGGTTGGACGCCACGAGCGTGAGGAACGCGAAGCCCAGCGTCTCACGCAACGGGGGCCCGGCCATCAACGGAGAGAAGACGTGGCGGATCTTCTCCGCCCAGCCCGCCTGGTTCACCCCGAAGACGACGACGAAGAGGCTGGCGAAGAAGAGCAGCAGCACCCAGTCCACGCGCTCCAGGGCCTCGCGCGAGTCGTGTCCGGACAGGGTCATCACCAGCACCCCGCCCGCGAGCGCGCTCCAGCTCATGGGCAGGCCCGCGAAGAACGCCACCACCACGCCCAGCAGGCCCCCCAGTCCCAGCGTGAGCAGCCGGCGGTCCACTTCGAGCGGGGGAGGGTGCGCGTCGAAGTGCGCGGCCGGAAGCTGCTTGCGGAAGAGGTACAGCAGCGCCCCGGCGACGATGGCCGTGGAGAGCAGGGCGGGCAGCGCCATGTACCCGGCGAACCGCGCGTAGCCCAGGCCTGACGCCCCTTGAATCAGCATGTTCTGCGGGTTGCCGGTGAAGGTGGCCACGGAGCCGCTGTTGCTGCCCATGCACAGCGCGAGCAGGTACGGCGCGGGAGGCAGGCGCGCGTCCTCCACCACCGCCAGCACCAGCGGCGTGAGGAAGAGGCACACGGTGTCGTTGACGAGGAACGCGGACAGGAACGCGCTCACGAACGTGACGGCCACCAGGAGCAGCCGCGGCGTGTGGGCGACACGAAGGGCCTTGGCCCCGGCGACGCGGAAGAAGTTCGCCTGCGCCAGGTACACGGCCAGCAGCATCATCCCCAGCAGCAGGACGAGCGTGTCCATGTCGATGGCCTGCCCGTCCCGGTTCGCGCTGTGGCCGAAGACCTCCGAGGGCGTGACGACGCCCGCGACGACCATCAGCGTGGCGCCCAGCAGCGCGCCCCCGGGACGGTCCAGCTTGATGAAGGGCAAACGCGCCCCGGCGATGAAGAGGTACGTAAAGAGGAAGATCGCGAGCGCCACGGGCGCGGGACACTAGCCCTCTTCCCAGGGGATTTCCGCAGCCGACGTGAAAACCTCCTGCGTCCGACACACGCGTGGGCGATGCCCGGCCCACCCACGGCCCGCTCCCGAACACGGCCGAGCGGGCCAGGGGGTACTCCAGCGGCGAGGGGCCTAGCAGCCGTTGCCGTGGCCGCCACCGCCAACGGGACGCTGCATGAAGTGGAGGGAGTCGGCACCCTGGTTGACGGCGCTCGCCGCCCCCTGGAGCGCGTCACCGGTGGAGTACACGGTGATGAGGGACTGGCCCTCCTTGAGCGCCACGGGGACCGTGAAGCTCACGCGCTCGCCCGGCGCCAGGACGAAGACGCCCTCCTTCACGGGGCGCAGCGACTTCATCAGCGCCGCGTTCACGGACGAGAGCGCCTCCAGCTTGAGCGGGGCATCCACCACGGCGAAGCGCACGTCGCGCAGGCGGATGGACACCTGCGCCTCCATCACGTTGGTGAAGTCGATGATGGGCAGGCGGCCCGACACGTAGGTGAGGTTGTGCGTCACGTTGTGCAGGACGCTGTTGGCCAGCCGGCCATGGGACTTCGTCGTCCAGTACATGTCCTTGACCGTGCTGTCGCAGTCCTGCGTGCTCCAGCCGATGTGGATGGTCCTGCCCGGCGGGATGGGCGAGTCCATGCCGTCGATGTTCATCCAGTGGATGATCGTGTCACCGGACGCGGGATGCGACTCCTGCACGTCGGTGAAGTACCCATCGAGCGGCCCCCCCTGGTAGCCGTTGAACGTGCTGGCGAGGGTCTCGTTGCCACTGAGGACCACCGCCACGTCGTACGCCGTGGTGGTGCCCGTGTTCTTCAGGTCGACGTTGTACTCGTAGGCGAGCGCACCCTGGGTGGCGAGCGCCAACGCGAGCGCGGACAGACGAAAGGCGGGGGTCTTCATGGTGGGAGTTCGCCATGGGCCGCGGGGGAACGCAGGAGCGCGTGGGCCGGGCTCATGACGTGGAAAAGCAAGTGCATCGCGAATGCCACTCAAATCATGAGAGGACAGCAAGAACAGGCCTGGGCCCTGCTGTGACGGAAACGGCTACAGGAGAGCGCCCGGCTGTGGCGTGCGGGGTCAGTCACGCCGCGTCAGGTCCGCGCGAGCGGCGGAGACGTGGCGCGTTGTCCTTCCCGGTACACGTCTGTACAGTGCCCGGCCCTATGAAGCCCGAGAAGGAAACAGAGGCCTTCTCCGGCCCGCGCCGCACCCCGTGGTCGGGGGCTCGCGGACTGGACGCCGTGCTCCAGGGATGGCGGACGGACCGGCAGGTGTGGCCCCACATGGTCCACGATGCCGTGACGCCGGCCCGGGCGGGGGTCTTCGCGCCGCTGCCGGAGGGCCTGTCCCCCCAGGTCCGCGACGCGCTGCGCCGGCGGGGCGTGGAGCAGCTCTTCTCCCACCAGGCGGAGGCCTTCGCGCGGGCCCGCGACGGGGAGAGCCTGGTCATCGCCACGCCCACCGCGTCTGGCAAGAGCCTCTGCTACAACCTGCCGCTGCTGGACCGCTTCGCGCGCGAGCCCGACGCGCGAGCCCTGTACCTGTTCCCCACGAAGGCCCTGTCGCGCGACCAGGAAGAGTCGCTGCGCGCCTTCATGCGCGAGGCGGGGCTGGGGCATGGCGCCATCACCTTCGACGGCGACACGCCGGGGGACGCGAGGCGCGCGGCCCGTGAGCGGGCGGGCGTGGTGCTCACCAACCCGGACATGCTGCACACGGGCATCCTGCCGCACCACGCGAACTGGGCGCGGCTGTTCGCGAACCTGCGCTACGTGGTGATTGACGAGCTGCACACGTACCGGGGCGTCTTCGGCTCACACCTCGCGAACGTGCTGCGGCGGCTGCAGCGGGTGGCGCGCTTCCACGGGGCGTCGCCCACGTTCATCCTGGCCTCGGCGACCATCGGCAACCCGAAGGCGCACGCGGAGCGGATGTTGGGGCGCGAGGTGGCGCTCGTGTCGGAGAGCGGGGCGCCGTCCGGCGAGCGCCGGGTGATGGTCTACAACCCGCCGGTGGTGAACGCGGAGCTGGGCATCCGCGCCAGCTATCTGAAGAGCGCGGTGCGGCTCACCTCGGACCTGGTGCGCGCGGGGGTGTCCACGCTGTTGTTCGGCCAGTCGCGCAACAACGTGGAGGTGATGCTCAAGTACCTGCGCGACCGGTTCGTGGAGGAGAAGCTGGATCCGTCGCTCATCCAGGGCTACCGGGGCGGCTACCTGCCGGGCACCCGGCGCGCGACGGAGGCCGCGATGCGCGCGGGCGAGGTGCGCTGCGTGGTGGCCACCAACGCGCTGGAGCTGGGCATCGACATCGGCTCGTTGGACGCGGTGGTGTGCGCGGGCTACCCGGGCTCCGTGGCGGCGCTGGCGCAGCGCTTCGGCCGCGCGGGCCGCCGGGGCATGGGGAGCCTGGCGCTGCTGGTGACCTCCAGCGCGCCGTTGGATCAGTACTTCGCGGCGGATCCCCGTGCGCTCACGAGCGCCGCGGTGGAGCACGCGCGCATTGATCCGGACAACGTGGAGATCCTGGTCCAGCACCTGAAGTGCGCCGCGTTCGAGCTGCCCTTCGAGGAAGGGGACGCGTTCGGGGACGTGCCGGTGGAGAACACCACGGAGGCGTTGGACTTCCTCACGCAGCACCAGGTGGTGCACCCGTCGCAGCCGGCGGAGGGCGGACGGCGGATGTTCCACTGGTCGTCGGACGCGTACCCGGCGCACCACGTGTCGCTGCGCAGCGTGGGCTGGGACAACGTGGTGGTCATCGAGCGGGGCAGCGACCGGACGCTGGCGGAGATGGACTTCCGCTCCGCGCACACGCAGCTGCACGAGCAGGCCATCTACCAGCACGACTCGGAGCAGTATCAGGTGGAGCTGCTGGACCTGGAGAACCACAAGGCGTTCGTGCGCAAGGTGGCGCCGGACTACTTCACCGACGCGATGACGAACGTGCGGGTGAGCGTCATCCAGGAGGACCAGGGCGCGCCGCTGGGACCGTCCCTCCACGCGGGCCTGGGCGAGGTCTCCGTCATCGAGAAGGTGGTGGGCTACAAGAAGATCAAGTTCCACACGCATGAGAACGTGGGCTACGGCGACGTGCGGCTGCCGGAGATGCAGATGCACACCTCCGCGCTGTGGCTGACGGTGCCGGAGACGGTGGTGCGCGCGATGGACGCGCCGAGGCCCGCGGTCATCGACGCGCTGCGAGGCCTGGGTTCGGCGCTGCGCACGGTGGCGTGCGTGGGGCTGATGAGCGACCCGCGCGACCTGGGGCGGACGCTCGGCAGCCGGGACGAACCGGACGGTCCGCCGCGCAAGGAGGGTGGGGTGGGCTTCGAGCCGACGCTGTTCCTCTACGACAACGTGCCCGGTGGCGTGGGGCTGGCCGCGAGGCTGTACGACCAACGCGCGGAGCTGCTGCTGCGCGGACGCAAGCTGCTGGAGTCCTGCCCCTGCGAGGACGGGTGCCCCGCATGCATCGGGCCCGCGGCGGGTGGGCAGCCGGGGAGCGCGCCGTCAGGGTCGCATCCGCGCAAGCGGCTGGCGTTGGAGCTGCTGGCGGCGCTCGGCGTCGCCGGGGTGCAGTGAGGAGCACGGGCGGCGCATGGACCTGAAGCGCAAGCTGTCCCGACTCACCAGCGCGGGCCCCGGCAGTCAGGCCAGGGCGCCGGTGAACACCGTGGCGGAGACGCCGACGGCCGAGGCGCCGTCCGTCGCGGCGAGTCCGGCATCGGTCGTGTCGCCGAGGGCCCCGGACACCGTGGCGACGCATCCGCCCGCCGCGCGCACGCACGCAGCACCGCCCCCATCGGGCGTCCGCGTGGAAGAGGCGGGGACGACGACGATCGCGGAGGTCCTGGTCCAGGCGCTGCGAAAACGCCTGTCGATGGACGGGGAGGATGAGCCCTCGCTCGAAGGGGAGGTTCGTCCGGAAGAGACTCGTGATCCGGCGCCTCCGGACGCGCGGGCCCGGGCGGATGGGCTCGTGGACCTTCGAGAGGAGGCCCGGCGGCGGCTCGCGGCGCGGAAGGCGGAAGCGACGCAGGGCGCGAGCGATCCGCGCGTGGCGGAGCTGCGCAAGCTGCTGTCGTTCTGGGCGGAGCGGCAGGGCACGTCGTCCGCCCGGCGCGCGGTGGCCCCTGTTCCCGAGCCCCGGGCCCTGCCGGTGGAGGCGCGGTCGACGCCGCACGGCACGGTGCACGTCGCGGATCAGCTGTACGCGGCGGATCACCATCACGGAACGGCGCCGGTCGCGGCCGCGCTCGACGTGGAGGCGCGGCTGGTGGCGGGGCTCGCGCTGCATCCGGAGCTGGAGTCGGTGGACTTCACGCGGATGCTGATGCTGGACACGGAGACGACGGGGCTGGCGGGAGGCACGGGCACGGTGCCCTTCCTGGTGGGGCTGGCGTGGTTCGAGGGCCGTTCCCTCCGCGTGCAGCAGCTCTTCCTGCGGCGCATGGGCGAAGAAGCGCCGATGTTGCGGCTCCTCGCCGAGCGCATGGCGTCGTCGTCGTGTCTGGTCACGTACAACGGCAAGAGCTTCGACTGGCCGCTGTTGCGCACGCGGTTCGTGCTCAACCGCGTGCCGGTGCCGAAGGAGCTGCCCCACCTGGACCTGCTGCACTGCGCGCGACGCGTGTTCAAGCACCGGGGCGAGGGCGCGCGGCTCGTGCACCTGGAGTCGAAGGTGCTGGGGCATCACCGGGTGGACGACGTGGACGGCTCGCTCATCCCGGAGCTGTACTTCCGCTTCCTGCGAGGCACGGACGGCTCGGAGCTGGTGCCGGTGCTGGAGCACAACCAGAAGGACCTGCTGCTGTTGGCCGCGCTGCTGGGAGATCTGGTGCGCCGCTTCCAGTCAGAGGGCACGGAGCGGCAGGACCCCAGGGACCTGCTCGGCTTCGCGCAGGTGGCGGAGCGGGCAGGGGACTCGGAGCGGGCGCTCACCTTCGCGAAGGCGGCGGCGGAGGGCGGGGGACCGGTGGGCATCGAAGCGCTGGTGGTGGCCTCACGTCTCTGCCGCAGGGCGGGGGACTGCGAGGCGGCGGTGGCGCACCTCCAGCGGGCGCTCACCTTCGCGAAGCCAGGACAGGGCGCGGTGCTGCACCTGTCGCTGACGAAGCTCTACGAGCACTCGCTGAAGGACCTGCCCCGGGCCCTGTACCACGCGAGGCTGGCCGCGCCGGAGGAGCCGCCGCTGGATCATCAGCTCCGCCTGGAGCGCCTGGAGCGCAGGCTCGCGCGTCAGGGCGCCTGAGCGTCAGGGACCCGGCGCGCGGCTGTTGCTGAAGAGGTGCTTCGCCATGAAGTCCACGAACACGCGCAGCTTGGGAGACAGGTAGCGGCTGGACGGCCACAGCATCCGGAACGTGCCTTCGTGCTGCGTGTGCTGTTCGAGCACCGTCACGAGCGTGCCGTCCGCGAGCTGGCGGCGAATGGCGAAGTCCGGCAGGCAGGTGATGCCGAGCCCCTGTTCGGCCATGAAGATGAGCGGCTCGATGGTGTTCGCGACCGCCGTCGTCGGCAGCTCCAGCTCCTTGCGCCCGCGTCGCAGGGGCCAGCGCTCCAGCTTGCCGTTGCTCGCGAAGCGGTGATGCAGGCACGCGTGGGCACGCAGATCCTCCGGCTTCCGGGGCGTCCCGCTTCGCGCGAGGTAGCCGGGCGATCCCACGAGCGTGAGCCGAAAGGTGCCCAGCACCCGCGTCATCAACCGGGAGTCGCGCACCTCGCCCGCGCGCACGACGCCGTCGAAGCCTTCATCAATCACATCGACGATGCGATCGGAGAAGTCGAGGTCGAGCTCGATCTCCGGATACGCGCGCATGAAGGCGCTCAGCGTCGGCATCATCAACATGCCGGCCAGGGGCATGCTGACGCGCAGCTTGCCGCGCGGCGCGCCTTGCGTCTGCGCGAGCTCCAGCTCCGCGGCCTCGACCTCACAGAAGATGCGCCGGCAGCGTTCGAGGAAGAGCGAGCCCTCCGGCGTCAGGGTGATGGTGCGCGTCGAGCGGTGGAAGAGCCTCACCCCCAGCCGCTCTTCCAGCCGGGCGACGGCCTTCCCGATGGCCGACGACGACACCCCCAGCTGCCGTCCGGCGGCCGTGAAGCTGCGCGCATCCGCGGCCTGAACGAAGGCGTTGAGTGAGCCGAGGCTGTCCATGCGTGCCACCTTGATTGCGGACGTTCTTGTCCGATGTGCTTGGAACTGTAGCGTGGTGGTCGCCAGTCCAGCGCGAATCTACTGTGTCGCCATCGACGTCGACGGAAGCCGCCTCGCCTCGCGAGCCCGGGGGCTTCGGCATCGGCTGTCGTCCCTTCACTCCCTGACTGGCGGCATCATGACTTCGACGAACACGACACGCGCCCTGGCCGCGCCCGGACTCCAACACGCTGACGGTACGACAGGCGAGGAACAGCGCCTGCCCATCACCGGGCTCCTCGCCCTGGCCATGGCCGCGTTCATCACCGTGCTCACGGAGGCGCTTCCAGCGGGGCTGCTGCCACGGATGAGCGCGGACCTGGGGGTCTCCGAGTCACTGGCCGGCCAGCTCGTCACGCTCTACGCCATCGGCACGCTGGTGACGGCGATCCCCCTGACGGCCGCGACGCAGGGGTGGCGACGACGGCCGTTGTTGGTCCTGGCCATCCTGGGCTTCGCCATCGTCAACACGGTGACGGCGATGTCGACGAGCTTCGTGTTGACGCTCGGCGCGCGGTTCTTCGCCGGGGTGTTCGCGGGACTGTTGTGGGCCCTCGTCGCGGGCTACGCGGCGCGCATGGTGCAGGCGCACCAGCAGGGCAGGGCGATGGCGATCGCCATGGTGGGCATCCCGCTCGCGCTCTCGCTCGGGATCCCCGCCGGGACCTTCCTGGGCGCCGCCGTCGGCTGGCGCGTCACCTTCGGCATCATGAGCGTCCTCGCCCTCGCCCTGGTCGGCTGGGTGTTCGTCAGGCTCCCGGACTTTCCGGGCCAGACCGGGGAGCGTCACACGTCCATCCGGAAGGTCTTCCTGCTGCCAGGGCTCCGGTCCGTGTTGATCGTCACGCTCGCCTTCGTGCTCGCGCACAACGTCCTCTACACGTACATCGCGCCGTTCCTCGCGCCGACGGGGATGGCGAAGCACCTCGACGTGGTCCTGCTCGTCTTCGGGGTGTTCGCGCTCGCCTCCATCTGGGTCATCGGCGTCTTGATCGACCGCTGGCTGCGCGAGCTGGTGCTCGTCAGCACGGCGCTCCTGGTGGGGGTGTCGTTCGCGCTCGGCCTGTGGGGTGGCGTCCCCGCCGTGGTCTACGGCGGCGTGGCGATCTGGGGGCTGGCCTATGGCGGAGCGGCGACGCTCTTCCAGACCGCGTCCGCGAAGGCCGCGGGCGAGGCGGCGGACGTCGCCCAGTCGATGGTCGTCACGGCCTGGAACATCGCCATCGCGGGGGGCGGCATCGCGGGCGGAGTGCTCCTCGAAACACACGGCGCGACGGCGTTCCCATGGCTGCTCGTCCTGCTCCTGGTGCCGACGCTGCTCGTCGCCTGGAGGGCGAAGCGCCACGGCTTTCCACCCGTGGTCAGGCGTTGATCACGCCGCGAACCTCCGTCACGGCAACGCGCCCCGCAGCCCCGGGAACCATGCCACGAGCAGCCGCTGCGTTCCCAGCCTCACCCGGGCCCGCCCCGTCATCCCGTCCTGGTAGACACGGCGCATGCCGTCACGCTCGTAGTTCCGCGACGGGACATGCGCCCGCACCAGCACCGCGCCTTGCTCCGACGACTGCGTCGCGTCCTTCTGCGCCCGCGCGTACTGGAGCGACGTCTCCGGATCCTCCACCTTCTCGATGACCGCTTCGAAGGGAACGGGCATCCCCGCCAGCTGGTATTCGAAAGTCATGCCGGGTGCCAGCTCCGCGCGGAGCTCCCCCGGGAAGAGCACGTAGAGCGAGGGCAGCACGTTCCGGTTCATCAACGCCATCAACGGCTGCCCCTCCACGACCTCCGCGCCCGGCTTCACCGACACGCGCCCCACCATGGCTTCCAGCGGGGCGAACACCTCCGCCGCTCCCGACGCCGCCGCGAGCCGCGCCACCACCTGGCCCGCCGTGACCTTCTGACTCAGCCCCACGTCCACCGACACCACCCGCCCCGCGACCGGCGCCGGCACGTCCACCCACTCGCCCAGCTCCAGCAGCGCCGTCCCCCGCGCCGTGCGATCCACCCGCACCATCGCGGCGAACACGGCCAGCGTCACCACCGCCCCCACCGCGCTCCAGGCCCACGCCCGCCTTGAAAGCCGGGGCGTCACCTTGGGGGAAGAGGGAACGGGCGTCGGAGAGGGGTCAGGCCGCGGATCCATGCGCCACCGAGGATGATCCAACCGGCTCCCTCCGCGCCAGGATTGGTTGGAAGGCTGAATTCACCGGGAAGCCTCCAACCCGGCCCCCGCGGCGCCCGTCTGCTCCCCCTACAGGGCTGTATCCCTGCATCGCCCGGGGAAACGTTGTGCCATGCTGCGCGACGCCTCGTGGATTCCTCCTTCCTCCAGATCGGGTCACTGGTCCTCGCGGGACTGCTTGCCCCGGGCGCGCTCGCGGCGGAGCCGACGCGCGAGGAGCAGGTGCGCGCGGAGCTGGAGCGCCAGCTGCGCGCCATGGTCCCCGAGTCCCCCGCGGAGGTGCAGCTGCTCTTCGAGGGCTTCAAACCCGAGGACGGCTACCGCCTCGTGGAGACAGACTTCCTCCTGGACGGCGAACCGCTCGCGGTCCCCTCCATCGAGGAGCTCAACGCGAAGGGCGTCCACCGCCTCGCCGTGCTGAAGGTGGAGCCGGGGGAGCACACGCTCGTCTCGCGCGTCACGTACACCAACGGCTCCTGGAGCCTCTTCAGCGAGACCAACGGCTTCCTCTGGAAGATCACCGCGTCCGTCGGCTTCCAGACCCAGCGCGGGCTGCGCGTCCTGGTCAAGGCGTCGCCCAGCGTCGTGCCCAACGCGCCGGATCCGCGCCTCAAGCTCAAGCTCACCCACGCCGTCACGGCGGAGATGATCCAACCGCCGCAGGACGAGCCCGTCGTCGCCACCGCGCCACCGCCGGTGAAGAACGCCTCCGTCGACGCGGGCACGGCCGCGAAGTCGCCTCCGGACGCGGGGAGCCCCGTGAAGGTCGCCCAGCTCCCGCCGCCCGACGCGGGCGTGAAGCCTCCCGCGACGGTCGTCTCCGTGACGCCGCCCGTGGAGCGCACGCCCGTGGCCCTCAGCCGCCTGCGCCTCCAGGTCACGTCGAAGAAGCCCACCTCCGCCACCGCCTTCGTGCGCGGCGCGGGCGAGCCCGTGAAGCTGACGGTCCCCACGGCGCCCGGCCGCAAGCCCCCGGAGCTGCCCCTGTCCGCGGGCGCGTACACGGTGGACCTCATCGCCGACGGGTTCCTCGCCCAGACGCGCCAGGTGGAGCTGGCCTCGGGCGCTGACGCGTCGGTGGCCTTCGCGCTGGTGCCCGCGCCCAAGGCCGCCCAGGCCGCGAAGGTGCAGGAAGACCGCGTCGAGCTGCCCCGGCCCCTGAGCTTCGACGAGAAGAAGCCCATGCCCGTGAAGGCCTCGCTCGCGGGCCTGGACCTGCTGGTGGACCTGCTCGTGCGCGAGCCAAAGGCCCGCCTGCGCGTCGAGGGACACACCGACTCGCGCGAGGTGCCCGAGCCCGCCCGCCAGAGCCTGTCCGATGCGCGCGCCCGCGCCGTCGCGGACCTGCTGGTGCGCGCGGGGCTGGCCCCCTCCCGCGTGGAGGCCGTGGGCCTGGGCGACCGCAGCCCCAAGGCCCCCAACCTGATTCCTCGCGGCCGCGAGCTCAACCGCCGCGTGGAGCTGGTGCTGCTGCGCCGCTGAAGCGGGGCCCTGCCTCGTCGCGCCTTGAGCTTGCCGGGGGGCTCTTCTAGCGTCCGAGGCGTTCCCCGGGAGGGTCGCCCCATGCCGCGCTACGAGTTCACCGAAGGCAGCTCCAGCAAGTTCTGGGAGATCACCCTGGAGGGCACCACGCTGACCAAGCGCTGGGGCCGCATCGGCACCGACGGCCAGGAGAAGGTGGAGACCTTCGGCTCCAAGGCGGAAGCGAAGAAGGCCTACGACGCCCAGGTCCGCGAGAAGGAGCGCAAGGGCTACACGCTCGCCAGCGGCGGCGGCGAGGCCGGGGACGGCGACGGAGGGGAGGCCACGGGGGAGGGCGCCTCCAACCCGGACCTGGAGGCCGCCATCCTCGCCAACCCCGATGACCTCAAGGGCTACCTCGCGTACGCCGAGTGGCTCAAGGGCGAGGGCGATCCCCGCGCCGAGCTCATCCTCCTCCAGCACGCCACGCTGGAGGCCGCGGCGGACGCCGCCGCGCTCATGCACAAGCGAGCGGCGAAGTTCATCGCGACGCACGCGGGCGAGCTGCTGGGCGAGGCGCTGACGGAGGCGGTCTCCAACGAAGCCCTCAAGCTCGAGTGGCACCTGGGCTTCATCCGCGAGGCCCGGCTGGGGCAGGTGGACTACGACTCGGGAGAGGACATCCCGGAGCTGCTGGGCGAGCTGCTGGCCCATCCATCCGCGCGCTTCCTCCAGAAGCTGACCCTGGGCATGGCCAACTTCGACGGGCAGAACGAGTACGGCGACACGCTGAAGGTGCTCGCGAAGGCGGAGCCCGCCCCGCCGCTGCGCTCGCTGTTCATTGGTGACTTCGAGTACCCGGACGACACGGAGATCTCCTGGACGGACGTGGGCAACCTCCAGCCGCTCTACAAGGCCTACCCCCAGCTCCGGGAGCTGCGCGTGCGCGGCGGGGAGATCGCGCTGGGGGTGGTCGACCTGCCGGAGCTGCGCTCCTTCACCGTGGAGACCGGTGGCCTTCCGCTGGGCGCGGTGCAGTCCATCGTGAAGGCGAAGTGGCCGAAGCTGGAGGCGCTGGAGGTGTGGTTCGGGCAGGAGAACTACGGCGCTGGTGGCGGGGTGAAGGACCTCGAGCGCCTGCTCGACGGCGAAGGCGTGCCGGCCCTTCGCCTGTTGGGGCTGCGCAACTCGGAGTTCACGGACGCGCTCTGCGAGGCGCTGTCCACCGCGAAGGTCGTCGCCCAGCTCCAGGCGCTGGACCTCTCCATGGGCACGATGACCGACGCGGGCGCCGACACGCTGGCCCGCAACGCGAAGGCCTTCCAGCACCTCCGGACGCTGGACGTCACCCAGAACTACCTCACGGAGGTGGGCCAGGGGGCGGTGGCGAAGGCCGCCCGCTCGGTGGCGGCGGGCAACCAGCGCACGCCCTACGAAGAGGACTACCGCTACGCCGCCGTGGGCGAGTAATGCCCACCGCGCCGCCGTTCCTGATCATCGGCAACCCCGGGAACCGGCGCGTCACGCTCTTCCAGGAGGCCCTGATCCGCGCGGGGCTCCCTCCCGCGCACGTGCTGGCCTGGGAGGCCGTGGCCCGCGCGCCGGACGTCCTCCTGGACCTGCCTGACACGGAGCGGTTCGTCCGCATCGACGCGGCGGGAGAGGACGCGGGCGTGGAGCGCGCCTTCCTGAAGCGCGGTCACGCGGATGCCCTCGCCGCGGGCTGCGACACCGTGGCGCCGGCCCCCCTGGACGCCCTGCCGGATGAGCACGGCCGCGTGCTCTGCCCCCGGCAGCACCACCTGGGCTTCCTTCGCGTGCTGGAGGACCTGTCCGCCCGCTTCACGCTGCGTCCCCGGTGGCGCGTGCTGTCCGCGCCCGGCGCCATCGCGGACCTGTTCGACAAGCGCGTCACGTCACGCCGGTACGCGGCCCTGGGCATCCCCGTGCCACCGTTCCTGGACCTGGACGAAGCCAGCGCCCATCCGGAGGGCCTGCGACAGGGGATGCGCGACGCGGGCTTCCGCGAGGCGTTCGTGAAGCTGTCCTGCGGCTCGTCCGCGTCCTGCCTCGCCCTCTACCGGCCGGGGCGGTCGGGCGGCTCGCTCCTGACCAGCCTGCACCGGGGCCCCACCGGCTGGTTCAACTCCCTCAAGGTGCGCCGGGTGACGGACGCGCGGGACGTGGACGCGGTGCTGGCCTTCCTCCTGCGCGAGGGCTCCCAGGTGGAGGAAGCGCGGCCCAAGGCCCGGCTGGGTGGGGACGTGTTCGACTGCCGCGTCCTCGCGGTGCGCGGCGAGCCCGCCTTCACCGTGGTGCGCCAGAGCCGCCTGCCCATCACCAACCTGCACCTGGGCGGCTACCGGGGAGACCTGGGCGCCTTCCACGCGGCGGTGCCGCGCCGGGAGCTGGAGGCCGCGATGGAGAGCTGCCGCGCCGTGGCCCGCGCGCACGACTGCCTCCACGTGGGCATCGACCTGATGTTCGAGGACTTCTTCCACGGCCACCGCGTGCTGGAGGCGAACGCCTTTGGGGACCTGCTCCCCGGGCTCACGCGCGACGGCCTGTCCGTCTACGACTGGGAGATCCGCGAAGCGCTGCGTTGAGCGCCGCCCGTCCACAGCCGCGTCGCCGGCACGCGCTCCAGCAGCCCCGAACCGAACACCCGGTCCAGCTCCAGGTACTCCAGGTGCACATAGCCGATGTGGCACCCGCACGTGTCCTTCGAGCACGGGCGCGGCCTCAGCGCCGCGTCGAAGTCCGGCGCGTAGAGGTTGCCCAGAGGCTCCTTGATGAAGTGACACCGGTACGCGGTGCCGTCACCGTCCACGGACAGCACGGACTCGCCCCCTCGGCAGGCGCGGCCCCGGCTGGGGTGGCGGGTGTTGTTCACGGGGAAGAGCGGATCGATGCGGGTGAAGCGCTCCACGTCCTCGGGCGTGTACGCGTCCAGGCCGTCCTTCACCGCGTTGATCCACAGGTACGTGTCGTCGGGCAGCTCACGGCGCAGGGCCTCCGCCTCGTCCGCGAAGCGCCGGAAGCCCACCATGCCCGCGCTGTGGCGCACGCCGTGCTCCGACAGCCGGTGGCACTGCGCGAGGAAGCGCGAGCGCTTCATCCACTCCGGGTGGTACGTGGCCCAGATGCCCAGCTTCTCCGGGCGGCAGTCGGCGAGCCAGTCCAGCCGGCAGGAGAGGTTCGTCTGCACCGCCGCGCGCTCCACGTGGGGCAGGTGCGTCAGCCGCGCCAGGGCCTGCTGGTACCAGGGCCAGATGAGCGCCTCGCCCCAGGGCGTGAAGAAGACGGACACGGTGTCCTGCGTGCGCGACTCCACCCACGCGAGAAACCGCTCCAGGTCCGCGCGATCCTTCGTCAGCTCCTCCTCGGACTGCTTCCACTTGCCGAAGGGGCAGTACTCGCAGCCGTAGTTGCAGCCGGACAGCGGGCCCCGGTAGAGCACGGTGAGCTTCATCGCCAGGCGTACTCCGCCATCCGCGCCCGCACCGCCTCGGAGTCCAGCCACGGGCCAATCAGGTCCGAGCGCTCCACGCCCGCGTCCGTGAGCTGGAACACGCCATCCACGTCCCGCGCCAGCCCGTGCGCCTCCAGCTCCGCGAGCATCGGGAAGTCCCCCCGGGCCTCCGATCCGAAGCGCTGGCGGTACACCCCCGGGTCCACGCCCTCCGCCAGCAGGGACAGCACCAGGTGCCGGTGGCGCTGCTCGGCCGCGTCCAGCACGAAGCCGTAGCGCGCCTCGCCGAAGGACTCCGTGTCGCGCTCGATGTACGCCTGGATGATGCCGCGCACCTCGCGCGACGCGACCGCGTACTCGGACGAGTAGTGCACGGCGCCCGCGTACGAGCGCGCCCCCACCCCCAGCCCCACCATGCCGTCCTCCTGGCAGCGGTACACCGCGCCGCGCGCGGCCGGGGCGTGCGCCGCGCGGAACATCCGCATCGACACCTGCGTGTAGCCCCGCGCGAGGAGGAAGTCCCGGCCGGTCCGGTAGAGCGACAGGCGCAGGTCGTCCCACGCGCGCGACTTCTTCCCCAGGAAGGTGAGGGGCCGCACGTAGAGCGGGTAGAGGTACAGCTCCTCCGGCGAGTACCGCAGCGCCGCTTCCAGCGAGCGCAGGAAGCTGTCCACCGTCTGTCCCTCGATGCCGTAGATGAGGTCCAGGTTGAGGGTGGGGAAGCCCGCGCTCCGCAGCAGGTCCAGCGTCGCCTCCACCTGGGCCGTCTTCTGCGGCCGCTTCACCGCGGCCACCTCCGCCTCCAGGAAGCTCTGCACGCCCATGCTCACCCGGTCCACGCCGCGGGCCTTCAGCAGCGCGACCTTGTCCGCGTCCACCGTCTCCGGCGACACCTCCACGGACAGGGGCACCGCGCGCGGATCCACGCCCAGCTCCGCCGCCAGGTCGAACACCGCCTCCAGCCCCGCGACCTCCAGCAGGGTGGGGGTGCCCCCGCCAATGGCCGCCCGCGCGAACGTGGCCGGCCCCAGCGCCTCCTTCACCCGGCGGGCCTCGCGCTTCAGCGCGGACAGCCATGCCTGGACGACGTCCTCCTTCGGCCCCGCGGCGGTGAACAGGTTGCAGAACCCGCAGCGCATCTCGCAGAAGGGCACGTGCAGGTAGAGGAACAGCGCGTCCCGGCGCTCCTTCGCCCAGACGTCCTCCAGCGGCAGCGCGGGCGTGAGCGGACGGTAGGCCGTCTTGTGCGGGTAGCCGTAGAGGTACGCCACGTACGGCGTCCCTTCGAGCATCGACTCCAGGCGCGTCATGGCCCGGAGTCTACCGGCAGGACGAACTCCCCATAGGGCACCGTCCACACCACCGGGTGCCCCAGCCGGTGCCCCGAGTAGCCGTCCTCGCCGTACGCCGTCCCGTGGTCCGAGCACACGATGCAGAAGGCCGGGGCCCGCCGCCGCAGCGCCTGGAACAGCGGCGGCAGCTGGCCGTCCACGTACGCCAGCGCCGCCGCCTGCGTCTGCTTCGAGTCCTCCAACGCCCCTGGCACGTAGTGCCGGTTCGGCTGGTGCAGCGCGGAGACGTTGAGGAACAGGAACACCCGCTGCTCCCGGGGCAGCGCCTCCAGGATCTTCACCGAGAGTGATGCCTGATTTTCCGTGGATCGAGGGTCGGTGACGCCCAGCTCCGGGCCCCAATGCGCTTCGGCGAAGAGGCCTGGGAGCACGCGGCCCAGGGGGTTCCTCCGGTTGAAGAAGCCCGTCCCGCCAATGCACACCGTGTGGTAGCCGCGCCCGGCCAGCCCGGTGACGAGGTCCGGCGCGTCCAGCACGCAGGTGCCCGGGCCCGTCGTCTCGCTGCCCTCGAAGCGCAGGGCGAACGGGCGCGGGTGCCGACCAGGGGTGACAGGGGTGGGGAAGAAGCCGGCGAAGAAGGCCTGATGCGCGGCGTAGGTGAAGCTCGCCGGGCTGTGGCGCTCCTCCCACCGTCCGCCGGGCAGCAGCGCGGCCAGGGTGGGGGTGCGGCCCGCCTCCAGCGCTTCGCGGGCCACGTCGTAGCGCAGCGTGTCCAGCGTGATGAAGAGCAGGTCGTGCGTACCGGCGCCAACCAGGGCGTTCAGGTCGTGCATGCGGGCAGGAGGAGCGGGGGACCTCTTCAACACGAGGCCCCCGGCCCGGTCCAGCGCCCGCTCGCCGCACCGGAGTCCCGGACCGCGCCTGGAGTCTGAGCGATTCCGAACACCTGGGGTGCACCCGAGACCACCTCGACGCACCCCAAAACCGACACCAGGAGTGAAAAAAGCACACCCTATTGCAACTGAGTGGCAAGGACTTGAAATACTTCCTTAATACGTATTACAGGTTTTTCTCACTTTAAAGGGAGTGCCGACATGCAGAGCATGCAGAAGCGGTTCTCGACGTCCCGTGGTGGCTGGCGGCCGGTGACGGCGCTGGTGCTGGGGTGCACCCTGGTGGTTCCGGCGGGGGCGCTCGCGGCGGAGCGCACCCCCACGGCGGCCACGCGCGCTCAGGCGGCTCCGGGCGCGGCGGTGGCGACGACGCTCCCGGCGGGTGGCCAGACCCTGGCGACGCCGGCGGGGCTGGTGTTCCACCGGACGGCGCGGCAGGTCAGCGCCCTGCGCACCCTGGACGTGGTGAAGGACACCGGCGTCCAGCTGCACGTCTGGCGCGAGCGGCAGGCGGACGGCACGGAGCAGGCCTTCTCCGCGTACACGCGCGGCGGCACGGAGCTGCTGGGGCGCGTGCAGCCAGAGGCGTACCTCATCCGGCTGGCGGAGGCTTCGTTCGACCCGCTGGCGCGCAACGCGCCGCTGCTGGGCAACGCGCTGGTGGCGGACCGGGACAACACGCTGTCGCTGGTGCAGTTCCACGCCACGCCGCTGCCGGAGTACCGCGAGGCCATCGAGAACGCGGGCGGCAAGGTGCTGCGCTTCCTGTCGGACCACACGTACCTGGTGGAGATGCCGGCGGACGTGAAGGCCCGCGTCGCGCAGCTGCCCGCGGTGCGCTGGGTGGGGGACTACCACCCCGAGTGGCGCCTGGAGCCGGTGCTCCGTGACGCGCTGCTCGGCCGGGCGGCGGCGCTCGCGCCCCAGCGCTACTCCATCATGCTGGGCGAGGGCGGCCCCGCGCGGCAGGCCCGCGTGACGGCGCTGGTGGAGCGGCTGGGCGGCAAGGTGGAGCTGGTGGAGCCGGGCGGCCTGCGCGTGGAGGCCACGCTCAGCCAGGAGCAGCTGGCCCAGGTGGCCCGCGCCAACGAGGTCCAGTTCGTCGACCGCTGGGGGGGCCCCGGCGAGGTGGACATGGACATCGTCCGCGAGACGGGCGGCGCCAACTACATCGAGACGCTCAAGGGCTGGAACGGGCAGGGCGTTCGCGGAGAGGTGTTCGACACCGAGCTGCGCACCACCCACCGCGAGTGGCCCACCGCGCCCATCATCCACAGCACGGGCACGAGCTCCGGCTCCCTGCACGGGACCAGCTGCTACAGCCACAACTTCGCCAAGGGCGTGGACCCGCTGGCCCGGGGCCTGCTGCCGGGCGGGCAGGGCATCTTC
The DNA here is from genome assembly GCF_007352635.1 of Corallococcus sp. Z5C101001. NCBI lineage: Bacteria > Pseudomonadati > Myxococcota > Myxococcia > Myxococcales > Myxococcaceae > Corallococcus > Corallococcus sp. Z5C101001. The sequence continues at coordinate 262,740 of NZ_VKLU01000009.1, read as the reverse complement.
TTCCTCTACTCGGAGTCCACCCAGTTCGGCGGCACCAAGTCGCGCTACACGATGAACCAGGAGCTGCTCAACCCCACCGGCCCCTACCGCGCGGTGTTCCAGACCTCCAGCGTGGGCAGCACGCTGACCACCGCGTACACGACCATCTCCGCGGAGGTGGATGACTACCTGTTCAAGGCGCCGCTGCTGAGCACGCAGTCGCAGAGCAACAGCGGCTCGCGCAACTCACGCCCGCAGGCGTGGGCGAAGAACATCGTGTCCGTGGGCGGCATCCGTCACTACAACACGCAGACCCGCGCGGATGACAGCTGGTCCACGGGCGCGAGCATCGGCCCGGCGGCGGACGGCCGCATCAAGCCGGACCTAGCCTTCTACTACGACAGCATCCGCGGCGCGTCCGGCTCCACCGACAGCAGCTACACGGAGTTCAGCGGCACCAGCTCCGCGACGCCGCAGACCTCCGGCCACTTCGGCCTGCTGCACCAGATGTGGCACCAGGGCGTGTGGGCCGGCCACGGCGGCGCGGCGGACGTCTTCACCAGCCGCCCGAAGATGGCCACCGCCAAGGCGCTGATGATCAACGGCGCGGCCCGCTACAACTGGCTGGCCGGCGGCGCCAACGCGGACATCGACCGCAACAAGCAGGGCTGGGGCACGTCCGACCTGAAGCGCCTGTACGACCGCGCCGCGAAGACGTTCGTCGTCGACGAGACGGACATCCTCACGCCGCTCGCCACCAAGACGTACACCTTCACCGTGGCCAGCGGGGAGCCGGAGCTCAACGTCACCCTGGCCTACAAGGACCCCATGGGCACCGTGGGCGCGGCCCAGGCGCGCATCAACGACCTGTCGCTGCGCGTGACGGCGCCCAGCGGCGTCATCTACTGGGGCAACAACGGCCTGACGGCGGGCAACGTCTCCACGGCCGGCGGCGCCTCCAACAAGGTGGACACCGTGGAGAACGTCCTCATCGCGAACCCCGGGGCGGGGACGTGGAAGGTGGAGGTCCTGGCGGATGAGCTGGTCCAGGACGCCCACACCGCGACGCCGGCCGTGGACGCCGTCTACGGCCTCGTCGTGAGCGGCGTCCAGCTCAATTCGAAGGCGCCGTAGTCCCCTGCGCCTCGCCGTGCGCGGCCTCCGGCTTCTCCGGGGCCCGCACGGCGCGGTGGAGGACGGGCAGGGACGGGCTCAGCGTGCCCAGGTAGAGCCGGCCGTGGAAGCCCGTCTCCCCCCGCGACGCGAACATCGCCACCTTCCGGGGCGTGTTCGGCTCCTGGCGTGCCTCCACCGTCGGGTTGATGCCGTGCACGTCGCAGTCCACCTGCTCCCAGACGTTGAAGCGGCACGCGTAGTGGGCGCCCCGGGCGAAGCCCACCTCCAGCGCCAGCACGGGCGATGAGGGCTGGGCCCGCGTCAGCCGCCGGCCCATGGGTTCGAACTTCGAGTCCCAGCCGACGCCGCCGGTGCGCACGTGCACGTCACCGGCGAGCACCAGCATCCACGCGTCCGGGTGCTCCTGGCGGAAGGCCAGCAGGTTCGCCGCCATCTCCGCCTCGCGCGCGTTGCCCGCCGCCTCCTTGGAGTCGAACGCCACCAGCGAGATGGCGCTCCCCCGGGCCCGCAGGCGGCGCGCGGCCTCGACCAGGTGGATGACGCCCGCGCTGCTGCGGCCGTCCTGGTCCACGCGGCGGAAGAAGTCGCTCAGCACGAGCAGCCGCTCCAGGTCCTCATTGGTGCCCGCGCTCGCCAGGTACTCCTCCAGCGCGGACTGGTCCACCGACGGCACCGACAGGGCCAGCGCCACCGGCAGCTTCTTCTCCGCCGCGTCGCAGAGCATCCGCGCGGCGGCGTCCGGCAGCTCGCGCGTGCCCAGCGGATCCGCCACCAGCACGGTGGTTCCACCGGCGAGCAGCGGCGCCACGCCCTCCACGGGATCGCCGCAGCGGGGGGCCGCGTCCGGGGCCTCCGCGGTCCAGCCGTCCACCTTCACCTCCCGCACCGGGATGGACGCCTTGCCGCCCACCAGCTCCAGCGATGGCACCATCTCCAGCCGGGCCAGCAGCTTCCGCTCCTGCGGCAGGTCGCGGAAGCCACGGCGCAGCTTGAAGCCCTCCATCGTCGGGACGGCTTCGAAGGTGTCGTGCGTGAACGCTTCGCGGAAGTGGTTGTAGGTGTGGTCGTTCGCCCTCTGGCTGCCCGGCTCGGGGGTCTGTTGCATGATGGCGTCGTCCGCCTCGCGGTACTGGAGCCGGAAGATGCGCACCAGCGACTGGCGCGGCCCCACCGCTTCGGGGCGCACCAGGTAGCGCTCGAAGGTGCGGTTGCCGCGCGCGTTCACGCCGATCTCCCAGGACTGGGAGTACAGCTCGTGCGTGGTGTTGTTCTCGAAGATGTCCAGGCGCTGCTCTTCCAGCAGCCGGCGCGCGACGAACATCGCCTCGTCGAGCGGCACCAGGTAGACCTTCTCCACGGTGGGCATGGGCTCCGCGTCCGCCGGAGCCCCATCCAGTCCACGCGACAGGCTCGCGCAGCCCACGCACAAGAGCCCCAACGTCCAGTGCCACCGCATGGTCCTGCCCCCTTTCGTGAAGGGGACCGCGTCGGCGTCGTCGCCGTCCCCGTCGGCACAGCCTGACACTTCAGGTGAAGACCCTCAGGGCGTGGCGTCCGGCGGGTGCGCGGCCCCTTGCTGCTGGGCCACCGGTTGGGTCACGCGCTGGATGACGGGCGGAGAGGCGTTGAGCGCCCCCACGTAGAGCCGACCGTGGAAGCCCCGGTCGCTGGGGGAGGAGAACAGCGCCACCTTGCGCGGCGTGCCCGGCTCCTGGCGCACCTCCACGGACGGGCTGAGCGCGTAGACGTTGCACTCCACCTGCTCCCAGACGTTGAAGCGGCAGGAGAACTGCGAGCCGCGCGCGAAGCCCACCTCCAGCGCCTTCACGGGCGAGGCGGGCAGGGCGCGGAGCAGCCGCGAGCCCAGGGGCTCGAAGTCCTTGTTCCAGCTCACCGGCTTCGTGCGCACGTGCACGTCGCCCGCGAGCGCGAGCAGCCACGCGTCCGGGTTCGCCTGCCGGTACGCGATGAGGTTCCGGGCCATCTCCTCCTCACGCGAGTTGCCGGAGGCGGAGTTGGAGTCGAACGCGAGCACCGTGATGGCGTTGCCCTGCGCGCGCAGGCGGCGCGCCTGTTCGATGAGGCGCAGCATGGCGCCGCTGCTGCGGCCATCCTGGTACACGCGGCGCCAGAAGGAGCTGACCACCAGCAGCCGCTCCAGGTCCTCGTTGCCACCGGCGGAGGCCAGGTACTCATCGAGCGAGGGTTGATCCTCCGACGGCAGCGACAGCGCGAGCGCCACCGGCAGCTTCTTCTCCACCGCGTCGCACAGCATCCGCGTGGCGGCCTCTGGCAGCTCGCGCGTGCCCAGCGGGTCCGACACCAGCACCGTGTGCCCCGCGGTGAGCAGCGGCTCCACGCCCGGCAGCGGCTCCCCGCACGTCACGGGCGCGGAGTGGGCCACGTCCTCCTCCCAGCCCTCCACCTGCACCGAGCGCACGGGCGCGGACGCCTTGCCCCCCACCAGCTCCAGCGAGGGCACCATCTCCAGCTTCGCGAGCAGCTTGCGCTCCAGCGGGAGGTCGCGGGTGCCGCGCACCATCTTGAAGCCCTCCATGTCCGGCACGCCGTCGAAGGTGAAGCGCTCGAACGTCTTGCGCGCGAGGTACTTCTCCTCGTCCTCGATGCGCTCGTTGAGCCACTTGGGCTTGATCTCGATGTTGGTGTCCTGCTCGCGGTAGCGCAGGCGGAAGACGCGGACCACGGACTGGCGGGGGCCCAGCGCCGCGCCCTTCACGAAGTAGCGCTCGTAGGTGCGGTTGCCGGGCAGGTTCAACCCGGGCTCGTGCGCGGAGGTGTAGAGCTCGTGGTGGCCCTCGCGCTCGAAGACGTCGTAGCGCTGCTCCTCGAAGACGTGCCGCATGGTGAGCAGGGCCTCGTCCAGCGACACCAGGTACACCGTCTCCTCGGTGGGCACCTCCTCCTCGCCCGCCGCGTTCTCGTCGTGGAGGTCCTTCGTCAGGCTGGCGCAGCCCAGGCACAACAGTCCCAGCATCCAATGAAACCGCATGACGTGACCTCCGGCCCACCCAGGTGTCCCATGTTGCTCGCGAACGGGGCGCGACGTCCTGGCTCCCACGGCCAGGACGCCGTGAATCAGTCTACCGGCAAACGCGACGCCAGCGCGTCTGTCAGGCAGGACGGGTGGGAGCCGCGCCCTGGCCCGTGAGCGACCGGACGACATCCAGCGCGAGCGAGGCGTGCTTCTTCACCTGGACCTGCGAGTCGAAGGCGTAGCGGATGGTGCCCGCCCGGTCGGCGATGAAGGTCACCCGGCCCGGCAGGAGGCCCAGGAAGTTGGTGCCCACCCCGAAGGCCTTGCGCGCCGCGCCGTCCGGGTCGCTGAGGAGGCGGAAGGGGAGGCGGTACTTGGCGACGAACTTCTCATGCGACTCCGCGGTGTCGCTGCTGATGCCCACCACGTCCGCGCCCGCGTCGGTGAAGTCCTGGTACTGGTCCCGCAGGGAGCAGGCCTGGACCGTACATCCCGGGGAGTCATCCCGCGGGTAGAAGTAGATGACCATCGCCTTGTCACCCAGCAGGTCGCGCAGGCGCACCGGCGCGTCGCCCGGCCCCCTCAGCGTGACGTCCGGAACCGCATCCCCTTCTTGCAGCATCTTGGCCATGGAACCCGTCTCCTCCCAGACAGCGAGCATCCCCCGCGCATGGCCCGACCCGCAAATCAGACGTGCCGGTTGCCCGGGGTTCAAGGGCCTGGGCATTCTTTCAGGGAATGCTGCCACCTGACCTGAGGGAGACCGAGGCCCCCCGCAAGGGAGCCTCCCGCGCCGCCGCGACGGACCGGCTGTACCTGCTGCTGCTGGTGGGGAACAGCTCCACGCTGGTGCCGCTGCCCCGGGAGGGGGCGGTGGTGATTGGACGGGCGGCGGGGGTGGACGTGCTGGTGGAGGACGCGTCGGTGAGCCGCCAGCACGCGAAGGTGGGGGTGGCGGAGGGGGAGGCGTTCATCGCGGACCTGGGCAGCCACAACGGCGTGCGCGTCAACGGCGAGCCGGTGCAGGGGTCGCGTCCCCTGGACGGCGGGGACGTGGTGACGCTGGGCAACGTGACGCTGGTGTTCCACCGGGGCGAGCGGCCCTTGCCGGAGCGGCGGGCGCTGGAGGCCGAAGGGCTGCGGGCGCGGCTGTCGGAGGAGTTGGAGCGGGTGCGCACGACCGGGCACGCGGTGAGCGTGCTGGCGCTGGAGGTGGAGTCCGCGTGGGTGTCGCCGGCGGAGCTGGGGCGGGCGCTGCATGGCGCGCTGCGGCTGATGGATGGCGTGGGACAGCTGGGAGGCACGTGGATGGTGCTGCTGCCGGACCTGTCGGGAGAGGAGGCGGAGGCCGCCGCGGCGCACCTGGTGTCGGTGCTCACGCCGCTCGCCGGGCGCGTGCGGGCGGGGCTGGCGCACGCGCCAGGGGATGGGATGCAGGGGGATGCGCTGCTCGGCGCGGCCCGGGCGGCGGCGCTGGCGGCGGCGCCCGGGGAGACGCGGGTCAGCGGGCCGTCGATGTACCGGCTGGCGCTGGGCGAGCGGTCGGTGGTGGTGGCGGACACGGCGCTGCTGCAGCTGTTCGAACTGCTGCGCCGGCTGGCGGCGAGCCCACTGCCCGTGCTCATCCACGGCGAGACGGGGGCCGGCAAGGAGAACGCGGCGTGGGCGGTGCATCACTGGTCGCGGAGGGCGGCGCAGGGGTTCGTGGCGCTCAACTGCGCGGCGCTGCCAGAGAGCCTGGTGGAGGCGGAGCTGTTCGGCCATGAGCGGGGCGCCTTCTCCGGCGCGGACCGGGCGCGCGCGGGCCTGCTGGAGCGGGCCAGCGGCGGGACGCTCTTCCTGGACGAGGTGGCGGAGCTGGCGCTGCCCATCCAGGCGAAGCTGCTGCGGGCGTTGGATCAACAGGTGATCACCCGGCTGGGGGATTCGCGCGAGCGGCCCGTGGATCTGCGCGTGGTGGCGGCGACGCACCGGGTGCTGGCGGACGAGGTGAAGGCGGGGCGGTTCCGGCAGGATCTCTTCTTCCGCCTGTCCGCGGCGGTGGTGATGCTGCCGCCCTTGAGGGACCGGCCGAGGGAGCTGCCCCTGCTCGCACGAGCGTTCCTGGAGGATGCGTGCGCCAGGGCGGGGCGCCCACCGCTGCACCTGTCCGCCGCGACCATGGAGGTCCTGAGCGCGCATGGCTGGCCTGGGAACGTCCGCGAGCTGAAGAACGCGGTGGAGTACGCGGCGGCCATGTCGCCGGGACCGGTGGTGGAGCCGTCGCACCTGCCGGACTCGCTGAGGGCGACGCCGCCGGAGCCCGCGCGGGGTGAGGAGGGGACGGCCGCCTCGCCCCGGGTGTTCCAGAACCTGGCGGAGGAGCTGCGGACGCTGGAGCGGCGGCGGATGATGGAGGCGCTGGAGGCCACCGGTGGGGTGCAGACCCGGGCGGCCCAGCTCATCGGGATGCCGCTGCGCACATTCGCGTTCAAGATGAAGCAGCACCGCATTCCGTCATCGCGAGGCCGGGGCCCGGCGGAGGAATGAGCAGCGACCTGCCTTCAGCCTGGCAACCTCCCGCGACCTTCGGTGAGTACCGCATCCTGCAGCCGCTAGGGCGGGGGGCGATGGGGGAGGTGTACCTCGCGCACGACACGGTGTTGGACCGGCTGGTCGCCGTGAAGTTCATCGCGGGCGTCGCTCCGGATGAGGTGCAGCGCGAGCGCTTCCGCACCGAGGCGCGGGCCATCGCCCGGGTGCAGCACCCGAACGTGGTGGGCATCCACCGCGTGGGGGAGGTGCGGGATCGGCCGTATCTCGTCTCGGAGTTCCTGCGCGGGGCGAGCCTGGACCAGATGGCGCGGCCGGTGCCGTGGACGCGCGTGCGGGAGATTGGCGTCGGGCTGGCGAAGGGGCTCTCGGCGGCGCACCGACAGGGGGTGTTGCACCGGGATCTCAAGCCCGCGAACGCGCTCCTCACCGAGGACGGGCAGGTGAAGCTGCTCGACTTCGGCGTGGCGAAGCTGCTCGACGTGGCCCTGGCCCCCGTCGCGCCCGCGCGCCAGCCGGAGGGCCCGCGAGCCGGGTCACCGGAGGGTGATGCCACGGTGGATGTGCCCGTCCGCGCCAGCAGCGAAGCGGGGCCGCGGCACCCGGGCCCCAGCACCGGAGACGACACCGCGGCGCCCGCGGCCACGCGGCACATCCCGGCGAACCCGTTGAGCGCCGCTGCCGCGAACGTGGCGCAACGGACCGCGACGGCTTCTCCGCTCTCGCCGCCCCTCCAGCTCGGCCCCCCGGAGCTGATGGCCACGGGCCGCATCGGGACGCCGCTCTACATGGCGCCCGAGGTCTGGCGTGGGGAACCGGCCACGGTCCGGAGCGATCTCTTCTCGCTGGGCGTCCTGCTCTACGAACTCTGCGGAGGAACCACGCCCGGGCCGCTCGCGGAAGCACCGCTGCGGCCCCGGAGCTTCGCGCCGCTGGACGTCATCGTTCCCGGTGTCGATCCCTCCTTCGCGGCGGTCGTCGCCCGCTGCCTCGCGCATGATCCGTCCGCGCGCTTCGACTCCGCCGAGGCCCTGCGCGAGGCGCTGGAGTCCACCGCCCCGCGTCCAGCCCAGGAACCCCTCGCGCCCCCAAGGCCCCGGTGGCTGAGGCTCACCCGCGTGCTCGCGCTCCCAGGCCTTGCGGTGGCCATCCTCATCGGCGGCACCTGGGCCAAGGAGTGGTCCCGGCGCAGCGACGCGGAGCAGGCCCTGGCCCTGGCGGCCCCCCTCGTCGAGGAGTGCCGGGCGATGGACGTCCAGATCGAGGCTCTCCGTGCCGAGGCCTTCACCGCGTTCGACTCCGACCACATGGCCGCCGCCGAGGACGCCTGGGCCCGCGCGTTGACCCTCGGCGCGAAGCAGGCCCGCCGCTACGAGGACGCGAGCGAGCTCCTCGAAGCCTCTCGGACGCGCGTGGGCCGGGGCTGGAACAAGGCGTTGGACTCACGCGCCGCCGAGGTGCTCTTCCAACGCATCCTCGTCGCGGAGCGGGACCGCAAGCCTGACGTCCAGGCCACCTTGACCCAGCAGTTGGAAGAACTGGACCCCTCCGGCGGCACGACCCAGGAGCTGACCCGCCCCGTCTCCATGGAGCTGGACAGCGATCCCCCCGGCGCCACCGTCCAGGTCGAACGCGTGGAAGCCACCCCTGGCCCCCAGCACTGGTCCAAGCCGTGGACGTTCGGCACCACGCCCATCACGTCGGGCCTCACGCTGGAGCCCGGCTCGTACCGGCTGACCTTCACGCTCCCGGACCGTCCGCCCGTGCGCTACCCCGTGCTGCTCACGCGCGGTGGCACCTTCCAGGCCCGGGTCGTGCTCGCCGAACAGGTCCCGGAGGGCTACGTCTACGTGCCTCCCGGCCGCTTCCTCTACGGCAGCGGCGACGACGAGGCCATCCGCCGCACCATCGTGCACACGCGCCCGCTGCACCCGCTCACCACGGGGGCCTTCTTCATCGCGCGACACGAAGTCACGTACGCGGACTGGATCGCCTGGCTGCGAGACCTGCCCGCGCCAGAGCGCGCCGCGCGCAGGCCCCGAGGCACCAACTACTTCGGGACCCTGGAGCTGCGCCCGGCCCCGGCTGGCACCTGGACCTTCCACCTGGAGCACGAAGGCATCTCCTACCAGGCGAGGGAAGGGGAGCCGCTGCGCTACCTGGACCGCGAGCTGCGCGCCGAACAGGACTGGCGCCGCTTCCCCGTGTCCGGCATCTCCTGGGAGGACGCCCGCGCGTACGTCGCGTGGCTGGATGCCACCGGCCGGGTCCCCCGCGCCCGCCTGTGCACCGAACGGGAATGGGAGCGTGCGGCCCGGGGCGCGGATGGCCGCGACTATCCGCATGGCCCGGTGCTCGCGCCGGATGATGCCAACTTCGACGCCACCTATGGCCGCAAGCCGCGGGCCTTCGGACCGGACGCCGTGGGCTCGCATCCCGCGTCGGACAGCCCCTTCGGCGTGGCGGACCTGTCCGGCAACGTGTGGGAGTGGCTGGTGACGGACACCGCTGGCACGCCCGCGTATGGCGGCGGTTCGTTCTACCAGGACGCGCTCACCGCCCGGACCCTCAACCACGGCGACGGCGAACCGCGCACACGCTTCCCCTTCATCGGGATGCGCGTGTGCGCGTCCGCGCCGTGACTCCCGGGACCTAGAGGTCGCGTCCCGGCAGCTGCCCCACCGACGGCAGGTACCCCAGGTCCCGAACGAAGGTGTAGCCGTCCGGCGCCTCGGTCGACGTGGCGAAGAGGCCCAGCGTCGGGTGATGCCACAGCTTCAACGGCCGCCGCTGGCCCGTGCTGGTGGTGTCCACGGCGCTGTACAGATAGCCCTCGATGCCGCGGTCTCCGTTCACCACCAGGCGGGTGTAGCCCTGGCGTGGATCGCACGCGGGGTTGTTCGTGAGCAGGTAGTGGCCCAGGCCGTCGGAGCAGCGGTACAGCGGCGTGATGAGCTTCCCCATGCGCTTGAGGATCTCATCGGGCAGCTTCGCGGAGAGCAGGGGGCCTTCCATGCGCATCGGCACGAACGGCGACACGTCCGCCACCCCGTTCCCATCCAGGTCCAGGCCATACGCGGACACGTCCGGTCCCCAGGAATGCGTCTTCAGGTCCACCGTCACCGCGCTCGTCGTCACGAAGCTCGTCCCGTTGGCGCGGAAGGACACCAGCGCATGGTCGATGAAGAGTGAATAGGACACGAGGAGCGTCGTGCCGGCCAGGGCGCCCATGTCCACGTCCTCACAAGGCTGGGTCCGTTCATGCAGATCGAGGGCGCGATTCACGCACGTCGCTTCCAGCGGCAGGCTGTCCCAGCGCGTCTTGCCCAGGCACAACGGACGGACGTCGCCGCAAGCGCTCATCTTCCACACGGCCTCCAGCGAGTAGCCGTTGTCCTTCCCCAGCCACTTGGGCAGGCGCCCGTTGGTGCTGATCGCGATCGCGTTCTGCACGCCCATGAAGAACAACGGCGTTCCGTCGAGCGTGTTGCTGCGCCCCTCACCGCAGTAGTCCGCCATCGCCATGCGCGTGCACAGCTGGTGGAATTTCAGCGCGAGGTCCGGCGTATACGCACCGGCCCAAGGTGGGTAGCCCCAGTCGATGCACTTGGCGATGACGCCACCGCCCACGAAGAAGGGCAGTTCATCCGTGCCCTCGTTCTTGGGCGTGCACGCGAAGGTGAAGTAGTCCGGGTTGGGCAGCAGCGCTCCCCCCGCGGACCAGGCGTTGGGCACCGGCAGCGCGAAGCCGCTGCCCAGCGGACAGAGCGGCATGGTCGTCCCATCATTCGTGGAGGCCGTCACGCTGTACTCCCAGTACGCCGTGCCATCGAGGATCTCCTCTGGCGTGCAGTTGGGCTTGCTGGGCCCCTTGATGGGGACGTGACATCGGGCATCCGTGATGACCAGCTTCACCGAGCGGCCCTCGAAGGGCGCGCGGAACGACGTGCCCACCAGCGCAGGGCCTTCCAGGAAGCGCGAGGTCACCGGCGGACTGCCTCCGCTGCACCCCTGGAGCGCCGCCACCCGTCCCCCCAGCGCCAGGGCCTTGGCGGGAGCGCACGTCACGCCAGCGGGAGGCGCGGAGGGCTCCACCGACGCCAGCGGGATGTTGATGGACTCGAAGCGATCCGTGCCGTGCAGCTGCGTGCCCTGCGCGCCGTTGGTCGGCGGCGGCTCCGGCGGCTCCGGCGGCTCCGCGAACGCGCTCGCGGTGGTCAACATCACCGCGCCAATCCACATCTTCAAACAGGTCCTGTGAATGCCGATCATGTGTCCGTGTCCCCCGCGTGGATGCGGTCTGGAGGGAGCGCTCGAATGCGCCCTGCCATCACGAGACGCGAGGCGCGCGATTTATTCGACAAGCCATGTCTGCTTTTGAGGACATGAGCAAAGATTGCCGTGCATGCAAGGTTTGCATGATCGCGCCAGCCCTGGGGCGTGCAACGGTTGCACGTTCTCGCGCGCCGGCGGAGCGATCCAGCTTCCTTGCCCGCGCCGCATCGCCCAAGATGGCGTCCCCCTGCATTCGCACCCGAGGAGGGCATCATGTCCTTCGGCACCCGCGGCCTGCTGACCGCGCTCGCGCTGTTCTCCCTGTCCGGCACCGCCGTCGCGCAGTCATCCGCCACGCCCCCGAAGTCCGCCGCGGACCCAGACGCCGAGCGCGCGGCCTACATCCGGTCGCACTACGCCAAGTACGAGGTGCGCATCCCCATGCGCGACGGCGTGAAGCTCTTCACGACGTTCTATGTCCCCACGGACGCCAGCCCCCAGAAGCGCTACCCCGTGCTGCTGATGCGCACGCCGTATTCGGTGGGGCCCTACGGGGCCGGCCAGTACAAACAGACCCTGGCGACCGCCGCGTTCGAGAAGGACGGCTTCATCTTCGCCTTCCAGGACGTGCGCGGCCGGTTCATGTCCGAGGGTGAGTTCGTCAACATGCGCCCCCACCGCGACACCAAGCGCGGCAAGGAGGTGGACGAGAGCAGCGACACCTACGACACCATCGACTGGCTCACGAAGCGCGTGCCGAACAACAACGGCCGCGTGGGCATGTGGGGCGTGTCCTATCCCGGCTTCTACTCGTCCGCGGGCGCCATCGACTCACACCCCGCGCTCAAGGCGGTGTCGCCGCAGGCGCCCATCGCGGACTGGTTCTGGGACGACATGCACCGGCATGGCGCCCTCAACCTCCAGCTCTCCTTCAGCTTCTTCTCCAGCTTCGGCAAGCCGCGCCCCGCGCCCACCGACGACGTGGACTGGAAGCCCTTCGACTTCGGCACTCCGGACGCCTACCAGTTCTTCCTGGACCTGGGGCCGGTGTCCAACGCGGACGCGAAGCACTTCCACGGCGACATCGCCTTCTGGAACGAGATCGTCGCGCACCCCAACTACGACGCCTTCTGGCAGGCGCGGAACCTGCTGCCGCACCTGAAGAACATCAAGGCGGCGGTGATGGTGGTCGGCGGCTGGTACGACACGGAGGATCTCTACGGCCCGCTCCACACCTACGCCGCCATCGAGAAGCAGAACCCCGGCATCGCCAACACGCTGGTGATGGGCCCCTGGCCCCACGGCGGCTGGATGCGCTCGAGCGGCACGTCCCTGGGCGACGCGGACTTCGGCTTCCCCACCAGCACCACGTACCAGGACCTGGTGCTGGCCTTCTTCCAGCAGCACCTGAAGGGCGGCCCGGACGCGGGCGCCCCGGAGGCGCTGGTCTTCGAGGGCGGCGCCAACCGCTGGCGCCGCCTGGACGCGTGGCCGCCCAAGGGCACGAAGCCGACGCGGCTGTACTTCCAACCCCAGGGCGCGCTGACGTTCCAGGCGCCCACGGCCACCGCGCCGTCGTTCGACGAATACGTGAGCGACCCCGCGAAGCCGGTGCCGTACACCCAGGACCTGAGCCCTGGCTGGTCCAAGGCCTACATGACGGAGGATCAGCGCTTCGCGGCGCGGCGGCCGGACGTGCTCGTCTACCAGACGGAGCCCCTTCAGAAGGATCTCACCGTGGCGGGCCCGCTGGAGGCGGAGCTGTGGGTTTCCACCACCGGGAGCGACGCGGACTGGGTGGTGAAGCTGGTGGACGTGAACCCCGGCAAGGTGCCCGGCTTCACCAAGGAGCAGGAGCAGTCCGGGGAGCACAACCGGGGCAGCCAGCAGACGCTGGTGCGCGGCGAGCCGTTCCGGGGCCGCTTCCGCGACAGCTACTCGGAGCCGAAGGCCTTCACCCCCAACGAGGTGACGAAGGTGCGCTTCGTCATCAACGACGTGTTCCACACCTTCCAGCGCGGGCACCGGCTGATGGTGCAGGTGCAGTCCAGCTGGTTCCCGTTCATCGACCGCAACCCCCAGACCTTCGTGCCCAACATCAACGAGGCGAAGCCGACCGACTTCGTGCGCGCCATGCACCGGGTGCATCACTCCATGGCGGAGCCAAGTGCGCTCAAGGTGAATGTGCTGCCGGCGCTGGACGAGCCGTAGTTCCCCGGTCCCCCCGCGCGGCGTCTGCTAGGCTGCCGCGCCGTCAACGCGGACCGCGGCCATTCAAGGGCCGCGCGCCTGACACCATGACGGGAGGGACATGACCGGTCACGACCGGCCCGACTCCGGGCGGGTGCTGCTCGACGGAAGCATGGGGGAGGGGGGTGGCCACGTCCTCCGCTCCGCGCTGTGTCTGTCGCTCATCACCGGCCGTCCCTTCCAGCTGACCCGGCTGCGCGAGCGCCGGGAGCCCTCCGGCCTGCGCCCGCAGCACCTGGCGTACGTGCGCGGCGCGGAGGCCCTGAGCACCAGCACCAGCGAGGGCGCCGTCGTGGGCGCCTCCGAAATCCACTTCACCCCCGGCCCGGTGCGCGCGGGGGATTACCTGCTGGAGGCCGGCGCATCAGGGAGCACGCCCCGGCTCTTCCAGTGCCTGGTGTATCCGCTGGCGCTCGCGGGGGGCGGCCGGCTCACCTTGCGCGGCGCCACGCACCTGCGCGACAGCCCCAGCTTCCACGCCCTGGTCGGCGCGTGGCTGCCGGTGGCGCGCGCGTACGGCCTGCCCGTGCAGCTGTCGCTCACGCACGCGGGCTTCCACCCGGAGGGCGCGGGCGAGTTCACCGCGGAGATCGGCGCGCCGGTGGAGCCGCCGGTGCGCGTGGACCTTCCCGCGCGCGGCGTGCTGCGCGAGGTGCGGGTGATGACGCTCGTGGGCGGGCTGCCCTTCGCGATCGCGGAGCGTCAGTCCCGCGCCGCGGTGGCCGCGCTGCGCGAGCGGGGCATCCTGGCGGAGGCCGACAACCGGCCCGTGCCGGTGACGCGCTCGCAGGGTACGGCGACGTTCATCCTCGCGCAGTTCGAGCACACCGTCGCGGCCTTCACCTCGCTGGGAAACGGAGGCCACGACGCGGAGGGCGTGGGCCGCGAGGCGGCGGAGGCGCTGACCCGGTTCATGCAGACGGGGGGCGCGCTGGATGAGCACCTGGCGGAGCAGCTGCTCCTGCCGGCGGCGCTGCTGGCGTCGGGGCGGCTGGGGGCGGTGACGCCGGGCACCACGCGCTTCACCGCCGCGCGCATCACCGGCGCGATGACGGTCCAGGCGGAGGTGCTGCGGCGCTTCCTGCCGGTTCACATCGACGTGTCGCCGGGCGGAGCGGTGGAGGTCCGTCCAGCGTGAGGCGGAGGAGGAAGGCTCGCGCCTCCTCGACTCAGGCCTCGTCCTCGGAGGCGTTGCCGCGGGCGCCGAAGGTGTTGGTATCCGCCATCTCCTTCACGGTGCCGCGGTACGCGCGGATGGCGAAGGGCGCGGCGACCAGGAAGACGATGCCCACGAGGCCAATGGCCATCCACGGGATGGGCGTCTCCTTGATCTGCACGTCCTTGCCGTAGCCGTTGAGGTTGTTGCCCATGGCGCGCGCCTTGGCGGCGGCCTTCTCTTCCGCGGTCAGCTCCTTGCGGGTCTGGAACTCCTGGGGCTGCTTGCGCTGGGGCTGCGCCAGGACAGCGCCGCCCCAGACGAGGGCGAGGACGAGAACAAGCCGGGGGAGGGAGGGGGAGGACATGGGCCTTGAGCCTAACAGAGCCGCCGGGCGCGGGTGAACAGGGGTTGCTTCACCGTGGCGGGAGCGTTACGCGCGCCGGATGCTCCGCCTTCCCTTCCTCCTCGTGGTCAACCTCTTCCTGGGGCTGCGCCTGCTCCTGGGCCTGCCCTTCCGGCTGATCGCGGGGCGAAAGCGGCCCACCTGGGTCCGGTTCCGGCTCTCCGGGACCCCGCCGTACCGCCCGCGCCCGGTGCCGCGCTTCCGGTGGGGCCGCGCGCCGGAGGAGCCCGCGACGGTGACGTCGGTGGAGGCCCTGGGCCGGGCGCTGAAGCTGCTGGCCCGGGACGCGAAGCTGGAGGGCATCCTCCTGGAGGTGGAGGGGCTGGGCGTCCCGGATGCGCGGCGCGAGGCCCTGAGGGCGCTGCTGTCGGACTTCCAGGCCGCGGGCAAGCGGGTGGTGTCCTGGGCGGTGATGGTGGACACGGACGCGTACCCCGTGCTGGCCGCGGCGGACGAGGTGCTGCTCGCCCCCATGGGCCGGGTGGAGCTGGTGGGCTACGCCGCCGAGGCCACGGTGCTGGGCGAGGCCTTCGAGCGGGTGGGAATCCAGGCCCACTTCGCCCGGCGCGGCGACTACAAGACGGCGCCGGAGCTCTTCACGGACGGCAAGGTGTCCGACATCCAGCGACAGACGCTGGAGTCCTTCCTGGACGAGCGCTACGGCGCCCTCGTGGCCGCCATCGCGGCGGACCGCGGCAAGACTCCCGAGGAGGCGCGGGCGCTCATCGACGCCGGCCCCTACAGCGCGAAGCGGGCCCTGGAGGCGGGGCTGGTGGACGGGCTGGTCCACGAGGCGGACCTGGGCACGCACCTGGGGCTGGAGGCGAAGAAGGACGAGGAGCCGCCGGTGCCCACCTTCGACGCGTACCTGGAGACGCTCGCGTTCCCGCCGGTGAAGTGGCGCAGGTTCAAGCGCAAGCCGCGGCTGGCGGTGGTGGACGTGGCGGGCATCATCATCCCCGGGGGCGGCGGCGCGGGCCGGTTCGCGGCGGCGGACTCGGTGGTGAAGGCGCTGCGCCAGGCGGGGCGCGACACACGGGCGAAGGCGGTGGTGCTGGCGGTGTCCAGCCCGGGCGGCTCGGCGCTCGCGTCCGAGCAGATCCTGGAGGCGGTCAAGCGCGTGGCGAAGCAGAAGCCCGTCATCGCGTACGTGGATCAGGTCTGCGCGAGCGGCGGCTACATGGCGGCCATCGGCGCGAAGGAGATCTGGTCCGCGCCGCACGCGGTGGTGGGCTCCATCGGCATCTTCATGGGCAAGTTCGACTACGGCGCGCTGCTGGAGAAGCTGGGCATCCACCGCACCACGCTGGCGCGGGGGGAGAACGCGGCCTTCTTCTCCTCGTCCCGGGCCTTCACGCCGCACGAGCGCGCCGCCCTGGAGCGCGAGGTGGAGGAGGGCTACCAGTCCTTCCTGGAGCTGGTGGCCCAGGCGCGCGGCCGGACCAAGGAGGAGATCCACCAGCGCGCGGAGGGCCGCGTCTACTCGGGCCTGCGCGCGAAGGAGGCCGGGCTGGTGGACCGCATCGGCGGCTTCGAGGAGGTCTGCCGCCACGCGTTGGAGGAGGCACGCGTCGCGTCGGACGACTTCGAGCTCGTCCGCTACGGCGGCGCCCGGGGCGGGCTGTCGCTGCTCAAGCTGCTGTCGGGCGCGGCGCACCCGGCGACCTACGCCTTCTGCACCGCGTCCTGGAGCCTCTGGGGCTTCGGGGCGGCGTCGCGGCGCTTCGACTAGCATGGCGGGATGGCCCGCTCCTGCCCGGTGTGCCCCAGCCAGCCGTTGAACGTCGTCCAGGCGTCGGACGTGGAGGTGGACCTCTGTCCGCGCTGCCACGGCCTGTTCTTCGACCGCGGTGAGCTGGAGCGCTTCCCGGACCGGCCGTCGCTCCAGCCGCTGATGAACACGGCGCGTCAGGCCGCGTCGCGGTGCCGCAAGGGAGGGCACCTGGTGCCGCGTGCCCAGGTCCACTGTGCCACCTGCGACAGCGAGCCCCTGGGCTGTCCGGGCTGCGGCGCGCGGCTGGGGCTCGTGTCCGCGCGCGTGTGCAGCGTGGACCTGTGCACCCACTGCGGTGGCGCGTGGCTGGACGCGGGCAAGTTCGAGGCCCTGGAGCACGCCACCGTGACGCCGCCGAAGGGACCGGCCACCTCGGGGGGCTGGGAGGTCGCCCCCGCGACGGACGGGGGCGCGGATCCGTGGAGGAGTCCAGGCGCCACGGCCCCGCTGCCGCCGTCGGATTCCCCGTCGGGCGGGTGGGGCGTGCACTCGCCCCTTTCGTGCGTCCACTGCGGCCTCGCCGTGTCCGTGCCCCACGCGTGGGCCTGGAACGGCGACCTCTACTGCGGCGAGCACGCGCCCCAGGGCGCCGTGGCGGGCTCCAGCCTCCCCAAGAACCGCGAACCGAGCAGCCTCCCCTCCATGGAGGACGTGGCGGACGGCGTCGACCTGGCGGACCTGGTGCTCTGGGTCGTCCAGCTCCTGCGGCGCCATTGACGGCGCCCGCCGGAGGAGCGAGGGCGGGGGAGGGCACCTGGAGATTGCCCGGCCCAGGCACGGGGTCTACCCTGCCGCGCCAGTGATGACCCGCCTCGCTCCCCTGGGCCTCCTCCTGCTCGGCACCGCCTGCGCCACCGCTTCGCGCGACCCCACCACCGTGGCGGAGGCGTACGCGAAGGCCCTGGAGGAGAACCGGCTCCAGGACGCCTACCGCCTGACGACCGGAGGGCCGGACGGGGAGGTGGCCTTCCTGGACGAGTACTCCGACGCCCCCGCCCGGACCGAGCGGGCCGCCGCGGTCCGCTCGGGCGCGGCCATGCTGGAGGCCCGGGCCCCCTCCGTCACCCTGGCCCGCCAGGGCGAGGACTGGCGCGTGGTGGAGTCGCGCGCGGCGGACGTGCCCCGGGCGGCGCTGAAGAAGTTCCTCGACGCGGTGGACGCGCGCGACTGGAAGGGAGCGTGGGGCCTGCTCGCCTCGCCGCTGCGTGCCCGCTACACGCCCGAGCGCCTGCGCGAGGACTTCGAGCGCGAGCCCCTTTCGAAGGAGCGCCTGCGCCGCGCCCGTCTGGCCCTCAACACCCGCGTGCGGGTGGCGGCGGGCGAGGCCCTGTTCCCCCTGGGCGAGGAGCGCGCGGTGCGGCTGCTCCTGGAAGACGGCGAATACCGCGTGGCGGCCATCGAATGACGGCCAGAAGCCAGGGGCGCTCCCGCGGGTTCAACGGCGGGTGCGCCCCCAGGGCCCCTGCGTTAAACGACGTTGACAGCCCCCGGAGTGCTGGCAATCTCCGCCCCCCTTCAAGCGTGCAAGCGCCTGTTTTCAAAAGGTTTCAGGTGTCCCGATGAGCGTCTCCCAGGCCGATGTGATGGCGGCCATGTCGAAGGTGATCGACCCCGAACTGCACGTCGACCTGGTGAAGGCCGGGATGGTGAAGGACGTCCGCGTCACCGGCGACACGGTGAAGCTGAAGATTGAACTGACCACGCCCGCGTGTCCCATGAAGGGGAAGATCCAGGCGGACGCGGAGGCCGCGCTCAAGGCGGTGCCGGGCCTGAAGTCCTTCGACATCGAGTGGGGCGCCCAGGTGCGCGGCGTCGCCGGAGGCTCTGGCGGCGGGGCGCTGCTGCCGGGCGTGAAGAACATCCTGCTCGTGGGCGCCGGCAAGGGTGGCGTGGGCAAGAGCACGGTGGCGGTGAACCTGGCCGCGTCGCTCGCGCAGCACGGCGCCAAGGTGGGCCTGCTGGACGCGGACTTCTACGGCCCGTCCGTGCCGCTGATGACGGGCACCGCGGACAAGCGCCCGGTGAGCCCCAACGGCAAGACGTTGGATCCGCTGATCGCGCATGGCCTGAAGATCATGTCCATCGGCTTCCTGGTGGAGGCGGATCAGGCGCTCATCTGGCGCGGCCCCATGCTCCACGGCGCCCTGATGCAGCTGGTGCGCGACGTGAACTGGGGTGAGCTGGACTACCTCATCCTGGACCTGCCCCCGGGCACGGGCGACGTGGCCCTGACCCTGTCCCAGTCGGTGCGGGCGGCGGGCGCGGTGCTGGTGACGACGCCGCAGGACGTGGCGCTGGCGGACGTGGTGCGCGCCAAGCAGATGTTCGACAAGGTGCACATCCCGGTGCTGGGCATCGTGGAGAACATGAGCCAGTTCATCTGCCCGCACTGCTCCAAGAGCACGCCCATCTTCAACCACGGCGGCGGGCACAAGGCCGCGGAGATGTTCGGCATTCCATTCCTGGGGGAGATCCCCCTCGACCTCAAGGTGCGCGAAGCGGGAGACTCCGGCGTGCCGGTGGTGGTGGGGCACAAGGACAGCCCGGAGGCCCAGGCCTTCCAGGCGATCGCCCGCAACGTGGCCGGCCGCGTGTCCGCGCAGTCCATGAAGAGCGTGCCCCTGCCGGTGATGCAGGCCCGGTAGGGTCCAACTGAGAGAAGGAGACCGCATGGCCCCGGCCGGCAACGACGACCTCCCGCCTGATCCGCTGTTCGACGACTCGGAGCAGCAGCACGGACGCGAGAGCCGCTCGGGCGGCTTCGTGCCGGATTTCGTGCGGCGCATGGCGGTGGCCGGGATGGGCGCGATCTTCATGGGCGAGGAGGGCATCCGTGCCCTCGCCGGCCAGCTCAAGCTCCCCAAGGAGGCGCTGGGCTTCATCCTCTCCCAGGCGGAGAAGACGAAGGACGACATCTCCCGCGTCGTCACGGAGGAGCTGCGCCGCTTCATGCAGTCGGAGAAGCTGCGCGACGAGTTCCTCAAGCTGCTCTCCGGCATGACGGTGGAGGTGAAGGCGCAGATCCGCCTGGTGCCGTCGGAGAAGGCGGAGGAAGCAGCGCCGCCGGAGCCCCCCGCGAAGGGCAAGAAGTCCGCGGAGGCGCCGCCCACCACCCGCGTGGTCATCACCGAACTGAACGCGCGCCGGCCGGCCTCCAAGCGCTCGAAGCGGGAGTAGGGACGTGGCGGAAGCGCCGGAACAGCCCGTGCCGGAGGCCCCCGCGCCCGCCCCGGAGAAGCCCCGCGCGGGCTGGCGCACGCACCCGCTGCCCAAGCGGCTGGCGCTCATCGCCATCGTCGCGGTGGGCCTGTGGCTCTGGCGGGCCACGGACGTGCCCGAGCGTCAGCTCATCCTCCAGCTCGACGGCGAGGGCTGGAGCCGCGCGCGTGCCATGGACCTCCAGGTGGTGGATCCGGAAGAGCACATCCTCAAGCGCGAGGAGCGCTTCTTCGCGAGCGGCCCCCCACCGGAGGTGACGTTCAAGGTGGGGCTGCCCCAGGGCAGCTTCCGCATGCGGCTGTTCGTGAAGGTGGAGGGCCAGGAGCCCCGGGTGCGCCTGGAGGAGCCGCTGACGGTGGGCGAGGGTGAGGCCATCGTCCGCCAGCTGCGGCTGCCCGCCACCAGCCGTTGACCCTCCTGGGGGCGTGCGTTATGGCCGCCGACACAGGAGAAGTCGCCATGGCAACGGAACACATCGTCGTCGTCGGGGCAGGGCAGATGGGCGCGGGCATCGCGCAGGTGGCGCTCCAGGCGGGCCTGCGCGTGTCGCTGGTGGACGTCAACAAGGACGGGCTCGCCAAGGGCGCGGACCGCATCAAGGCCGGCCTCAAGAAGCTGGTGGAGAAGGGCAAGCTGGACGCGGCGAAGCAGCAGGCCGCCGAGGCCAACCTCGCCACCTTCACCAGCGCGCGCGACGCCAAGGACGTGGACGTCGCCATCGAGGCCGTGACGGAGAACGAGGACCTCAAGCGCCGCATCTTCCTGGAGCTGGACGAGGTCGTGCGGCCCGGCGGCATCCTGGCCACCAACACGTCCTCCATCCCCATCACCCGCATCGCCGCGGCCACGAAGCGCCCCGAGTCCGTCATCGGGATGCACTTCATGAACCCCGTGCCGGTGATGCAGTTGGTGGAGCTCATCCGCGGCGCGGCCACCAGCGATGAGACGTACGCCACCATCCGCGCCATGGCCGAGCGCATGGGCAAGACGACGGTGGTGTCCAAGGACTACCCGGGCTTCATCGTCAACCGCATCCTCATCCCCATGCTCAACGAGGCCTGCTTCGCGCTGATGGAGGGCCTGGGCACCGCGGAGGACATCGACACCGCGATGAAGCTGGGCACCAACCAGCCCATGGGCCCGCTCCAGCTGGCGGACTTCATCGGCCTGGACACGGTGCTCTACATCGCCGAGGTCCTGCACAAGGGCCTGGGGGACTCCAAGTACCGCCCGTGCCCGCTCTTGCGCCAGTACGTGGACGCGGGCTGGTACGGCAAGAAGAGCGGCCGCGGCTTCTACAAGTACTAACCCCCGGGAGCCCCACACATGGACTACCAAAACATCCGGTTCGCCCAGGACGGCGCCATCGCCACCCTCACGGTGGACCGCCCCAAGGCGCTCAACGCGCTCAACACCGCCACCTTCCACGAGATGGACCACGCGCTGCGTTCGCTGACGGGCGACACGCGCGCGCTAATCATCACCGGCGGGGGCGAGAAGGCCTTCGTCGCCGGCGCGGACATCGCGGAGATGGCCACCATCTCCGCCGCCCAGGCGCGCGAGTTCTCCGCCCTGGGACACCACGTCTTCGAGTCCCTGGAGAACCTGCCCATCCCCACCATCGCGGCCGTCAACGGCTTCGCGCTGGGCGGCGGCCTGGAGCTGGCGCTGGGCTGCGACCTCATCTACGCGTCGGAGAAGGCGAAGCTGGGCGTGCCCGAAGTCACCCTGGGCGTCATCCCGGGCTTCGGCGGCACCCAGCGCCTCACGCGCCTGCTGGGCCGCGCCCGCGCCAAGGAGCTGCTCTTCACCGCGGACCGCATCGACGCGGCGAAGGCGAAGGAGATCGGCCTGGTGCTGGAGGTCCTGCCCGCGGATCAGCTGATGGCCCACTGCCGCGCGGTGGCGGAGAAGATCCTCAAGAACGGCCCGCTCGCGGTGGCCCAGGCCAAGCGCGTGGTGGAGTACGGCGCGGACCAGGACCTGCGCGCCGCCAACGAGCTGGAGCGCCAGGGCTTCGCGGTCCTCTTCGGTTCGGAGGATCAGCGCGAGGGCATGGCCGCGTTCCTCGCCAAGCGTCCAGCCGCGTTCCAGGGCAAGTGACGTGAAGCCCGCGGTCGCGGCCGGGAGCCTGCTGTGCTTCCTGGCCGCGCCGCCCGCCTGGGCCGGCGCGGAGCCGGAGCCGGACGCGGAGGCGCCAGCCGAGCACCGCGCCCCGGCCCTGGTGTCCTGGAAGCGCACGCTGTGCATCTACACGCTGTGCTTCCTGGAGCCCCTCATCCCGGACCTCCGGCGCGAGTGGGGTGACGGCGCCCACTGGCTGCTCTCCTGGCCCGTCCACCCGTGGGCCACCCCGCCCCTGGACGTGCCCGGCCCCACGCTCATCCTGTCGCCCTTCGTGGAGCCCCAGCTGCGCCTGGGCCCCTCCACCCTCCGCCTGCTCGCCGGGGCCCGGGTATACGCCTTCCCGGACACGTCCCGCTTCGGCGTGCTGGCCGAGGGAGCAGGCGTCTGGGGAGGGGACGGCAAGGGCGGGGTGGCCGGGGCAGGGCTTACCTATGACCTGATTGAACGGCACCGGGACACCCAACCCTGGACGGTGTCGGTGGTGGTGCGCAGGACCTGGACGGACGCGGGCGCCCGCACGGACGTGTCCCTCGACGTGACCGTCCCGCTGGCGATGTTCTTCGGGACCCGGGTTCCCGCACCGGAGGAGGGCGGGACGTCTTCGAAGTAGCCCCGGGACGGGCCGCGTACTATGGGATGTCCACCATGAACTTCGAGCTGACCGACATCCAGCGCGAGATCCAGCGGCTGTGCCGCGAGTTCGCCGCCAAGGAACTCATCCCCAACGCCCGCAAGTGGGACGAACAGCACGCCTGGCCCACGGACGCGGTGAAGAAGCTGGCGGAGCTGTCGCTGCTGGGCATCGCCGTGCCGGAAGAGTGGGGCGGCGCGGGCCTGGACAACGTCTGCTACGCCATCGCGATGGAGGAGATCTCGCGCGGCTGCGCCTCCACTGGCGTCATCATGAGCGTGAACAACTCGCTCTACTGCGACCCGGTGTCCAAGTTCGGCACCCCGGAGCAGAAGGAGCAGTTCCTCAAGCCCTTCGCCAGCGGTGAGAAGCTCGGCTGCTTCGGCCTCACGGAGCCCGAGGCCGGCAGCGACGCCGCCGCCCAGAAGACCGTCGCCGTGAAGCGGGGCGACGAGTACATCATCAACGGCTCCAAGAACTGGATCACCAACGGCCCCAAGGCCGACGCCATCGTCCTCATCACGATGACGAACCGGGAGGCCGGCAACAAGGGCATCACCGCCTTCCTCGTGCCCACCAACACCCCCGGCTTCACCCGCGCGGAGCCCGACCGGAAGATGGGCATCAGCGCCGCCTGGTCCTGCTCCATGTTCTTCGAGGACATGCGCGTGCCGGAGAAGTACCGCCTGGGCAAGGAGGGCGAGGGCTTCAAGGTCGCCATGTCCACGCTGGACGGCGGCCGCATCGGCATCGCGTCGCAGGCGCTGGGCATCGCGCGCGCGGCCTTCGAGGAGGCGGTGCGCTACTCGGGCGAGCGCAAGACGTTCGGCAAGCCCATCCGCGACCACCAGGCCATCCAGTTCATGATCGCCGACATGGCCCTGGAGATCGACGCGGCCCGGCTGCTGGTGTGGCGCGCGGCGCTGATGAAGGACAAGGGCGTGCGCCACAGCCCGGAGAGCGCCATGGCCAAGCTGTACGCCAGCGAGATGGCCAGCCGCGTGGCCAACAAGGCCCTGCAGATCCACGGCGGCATGGGCTACAGCAAGGAGATGGACGCCGAGCGCCACGTGCGCGACGCGCGCATCACCGAGATCTACGAGGGGACGAGCGAGATCCAGCGCATCGTCATCTCCGCCAACCTGCTGAAGGAGTAGTCACCCGGTCATGAAGCGCGCGCTCCTCCCCGTGCTGTTGCTGTCCCTGGGCCTCGGCTCCCCGCTGGCCCTGGCTCAGGGCTCGTCCTCCAAGAAGAAGGCCGCGGCCCCCCCGGCCGCGACGCCCGCCCCGAAGAAGGACGACGGGCTGGACGTGAGCCGGCTGCCCTTCACCCCGGACTCCATCCGGCAGGTGATGGCCCACCACATGCCTCGCATCCAGGAGTGCTACGAGGACCACATGGTGGAGAAGGACAAGAAGGTGGAGGGCAAGCTGCTCACCACCTTCACCATCACCGCGGACGGCACCGTGCGCAGCGCCAAGGTGGACAAGCACGGCAGCACGCTGAAGGACGCGGGGCTCAACGACTGCGTGGTGGCCGTCCTGTCGTCCATGGACTTCCCCAAGCCCCCGGACGGCCGCGACCACCCCATCGAGTACCCGTTCAACCTCAAGGCCATCGAGTAGCGCCCAGGACGCCCGCGCCCGTGAACTTCGACCTCACCGAGACCCAGACGCTCATCCGCGACACCGCGCGCAAGTTCGCCCGCGAGCGCGTGGCTCCCCATGCCCGCGCGGCGGACCGCGAGGAGCGGTTCGATCCGGAAGTCTTCAAGGCCCTGGCGGAAGTGGGGCTGCTCGGGGTGAACCTCCCCGGGCGCTACGGCGGCGCGGAGGCGGGGGTCGTCTCCTACGCGCTGGCGATGATGGAGATGGCCGCCGCGGACGCCTCCGTGTCCGTGGCCATGGCCGTCACCAACATGTGCGCGGAGCTCATCCACGCGGTCGGCACCGACGCGCAGCGGGAGAAGTTCGTCCCCCGCATCACCTCCGGCGAGGCCATCGTCGGCGCGTTCGCCCTCAGCGAGCCGCACGCGGGCTCCGACCCCGGCGCCATGCGCACCACCGCGGTGAAGCGCGGCGACGCCTACGTGCTCAACGGCAGCAAGCAGTGGATCACCTCCGGCGCGTACGCGGGCGTCATCGTCGTCTGGGCCCGCACGAGCGGGACCGGCAACAAGGGCCTGTCCTGCTTCATCGTGGAAGGCGGCGCGAAGGGCCTCCACGTGGGCAAGCACGAGGACAAGATGGGCCTGCGCGCGTCCAACACCGTGGGCCTCACCTTCGAGGACTGCGAAGTCCCCGCGGCCCACCTCCTGGGCAAGGAGGGCGACGGGTTCCGCCTGGCCATGATGGCGTTGGACGGCGGGCGCATTGGCATCGCGGCGCAGGCGTGCGGCGTGGGCCGCGCCGCGCTGGAGGCGGCGGTGTCCTACACCAAGGACCGCAAGGCCTTTGGTCAGGCCGTGGCGGACTTCCAGGCCCCGCGCTTCATGATGGCGGACATGCGCACACAGCTGGACGCGGCGGAGCTGCTCACCCTGCGGGCGGCCGCCCTCAAGGAGTCCGGCCAGCCGTTCACCCGCGAGGCCTCCATGGCGAAGCTGTTCGCCAGCGAGATGAGCAACAAGGTCGCGGACAAGGCCGTGCAACTGCACGGGGGCTACGGTTACATCGACGAGTTCCCCGTGGAGCGCTACTTCCGGGATGCCCGCGTGCAGACCATCTACGAGGGCACCAGCGAGGTGCAGCGGATGGTCATCGCCCGGGAGACCTTCCGCCAGCAGGGGTAGGCGCTCCGCCTGTCCCACCCGGGGCGGGCGGGCAGGGGGGCCTGACAGGTAGGAGAGGTGCGGACCCTGCCGGGCGTTCATAGAAAACGGAACAGCACCTGAGGCGGCGCCCCACTTGACTCCCGGAAACTCCGGTGTCTAGGGTGCGCGGCTTCCAGCCAGCCTTACGTCCCTATCGGAGGGACACCCGCGGTTTCCCGTCGCTCCCCGCAGGCGGCCGCGCACCCATTCAAACAGGGGGCAGTTGTACCGTTCCAAGGACTTCCACTTCATGCAGCAGAACGTGAACCAGCAGATCGACGGCGGTGACGAAGACTTCGCGGCGATGTTCGAGGCCTCGCTCAAGGAGCGTGGCGGCGACGGAATCCTGAAGGAAGGCGAGATCGTCAAGGGCACGGTCGTGCAGGTGACGAAGGATTTCGCGATCGTGGACATCGGCTACAAGTCCGAGGGTCAGGTCCCGATCTCCGAGTTCACCAATCCCCGCGGTGAGGTCACGGTCAAGGCCGGCGACCCCGTCGAGGTCCTCCTGGAGAGCCGCGAGAACGACACCGGCATGGTCGTCCTCTCCAAGGAGAAGGCCGACAAGATGCGCATCTGGGACGAAATCTCCGCCGCTTGCGAGCGCGATGAGATCGTCAAGGGCACCATCGTCGGACGCGTGAAGGGCGGCCTGTCCGTCGACATCGGCGTGAAGGCGTTCCTCCCCGGCAGCCAGGTCGATATCCGCCCGGTGCGCAACCTTGATCAGTACATCTCGAAGGAATTCGAGTTCAAGGTCATCAAGTTCAACAAGAAGCGCGGCAACATCGTCCTCTCTCGCCGCGTGCTGCTGGAGAAGCAGCGCGAGGAGATGAAGAAGGAGACCCTCAAGAACCTCAAGGAGGGTGCGGTCCTCAAGGGCGTGGTCAAGAACCTCACCGACTACGGCGCCTTCATCGACCTGGGCGGCATCGACGGCCTGCTCCACATCACCGACATGTCCTGGGGCCGCATCGGTCACCCCAGCGAGATGTTCAACGTCGGTGACGAAGTGCGCGTCGTCGTCCTCAAGTTCGACCCCGCGCAGGAGCGCGTCAGCCTGGGCCTCAAGCAGATCCAGGAGGACCCGTGGCACCGCGCCGACGAGAAGTACCCCGTCGGCACCCGCGTCGCCGGCAAGGTCGTGTCCATCACGGACTACGGCGCGTTCATCGAGATCGAGCAGGGCGTCGAGGGCCTCGTGCACGTCAGCGAGATGTCCTGGACCAAGCGCCTCAAGCACCCGTCCAAGATCCTGGAGGTCGGCCAGACGGTGGAGGCCGTCGTCCTCGACATCGATCCGAAGGCCAAGCGCATCGCGCTGGGCATGAAGCAGATCGAGCAGAACCCCTGGACGCTGCTGGAGGACAAGTACCCGATCGGCTCCGTCATCAAGGGCCAGATCCGCAACGTCACCGACTTCGGCGTGTTCGTCGGCGTCGAGGAGGGCGTGGACGGCCTGGTGCACGTGTCCGACATCTCCTGGACCCAGCGCATCAAGCACCCGGGCGAGATGTTCAAGAAGGGCGACGAGGTCGAGGCGGTGGTCCTCAACATCGACGTCGAGAACGAGCGCTTCAGCCTGGGCATCAAGCAGCTCCAGCCGGACCCCTGGGAGACCCTCTCCGAGCGCCTGCCCGTGGGCAGCCGCGTGAAGGGCAAGGTCACCAAGGTCACCGACTTCGGCGCGTTCGTGGAGATCGAGCCGGGCATCGAGGGCCTCGTCCACGTCTCCGAGCTGAAGGAAGAGCGCGTGGAGAACCCCCGCGACGTGGTGCAGGAAGGCCAGGATGTCGAAGTGAAGATCATCGACATCAACACCCCGGACCGGAAGGTCGCCCTGTCCATCAAGGCGCTCATCGGCGAGGGCGAGGACTACCGCGAGTACCTGCGCAAGCAGGCCGAGGGGTCCAAGGCCCGCCTGGGCGACGTCATGGCCTCCAAGCTGAAGAAGTAGTCGGCCGCCAGTCTTGACGTGAGAAGCGGCCGGGTTCCCGAAAGGGACCCGGCCGTTTTCTTTTGCCGCGGCTGACGCGGGCGGGCAGGGGAGCGTCCCATCCGACCGGTCGGACGGGCCCACCCCGGAAAAGCCCGCCTTCCGCCGCCGCAGTGGCCTGGGGTGGACAGTGGAGTCCGCCCCGGAGCGGGTCGCTGTCACTCCGCGCCTGGGCGCCGAGCGAGGACGCTTGAACTCCAGGGACCGCCCGGTGATAAGTGCGCCCATCGCCGTTAACCCTGGCTGTTCGCTCATCCGCAATCGGAGGCAGTTCCATGGCTCGTGAAGTCGTCATCGTGGGCGCGGCCCGTACCCCCATCGGCTCCTTCCAGGGCGCCCTGTCCAAGCTCACCGCGCCGCAGCTGGGCGCCATCGCCATCAAGGCGGCGCTGGAGCGCGCGGGCGTGAAGCCGGAGGCCGTGCAGGAGGTCATCATGGGCTGCGTCCTGCAGGCGGGCGTGGGCCAGGCCCCGGCGCGTCAGGCCACGATCTTCGCGGGCCTCCCGGAGTCCGTTCCCGCCGTCACGCTGAACAAGGTCTGTGGCTCCGGCCTGAAGGCCGTCATCGCCGCGGCGCAGTCCATCGCCCTGGGTGACGCGGACGTGGTCGTCGCGGGCGGCATGGAGTCCATGAGCAACGCGCCCTACGTGTCCCACACGATGCGCGGCGGGGCCCGCATGGGCAACGTGGAGTTCAAGGACGCGATGATCTCCGACGGCCTCTGGGACGTGTACGGCAACGTGCACATGGGCAACTGCGCCGAGGAGTGCGCCACCTCCCAGGACATCAGCCGCGCCCAGCAGGACGCGTTCGCGCTGGAGTCCACGCGCCGCGCCATCCAGTCCCAGAAGGAGGGCCTGTTCGCGCCGGAGATCGTCCCGGTCCAGATCCCGGGCAAGAAGCCGGATGAGTTCACCACCGTCTCCGAGGACGAGGGCCCCAAGAACGCCAAGCCGGACAAGATCCCGGGCCTCAAGCCGGTGTTCAAGAAGGACGGCACCGTGACGGCCGCCAACGCGTCCTCCATCAACGACGGCGCCGCGGCGCTGGTGCTGATGAGCGAGGAGAAGGCGAAGGCCGAGGGCCGCACCATCCTGGGCCGCATCAAGGGCTACGCGCAGGCCGCCCGCAAGCCGGTGGAGTTCACCATCGCGCCGGCGGACGCCATCAACACGCTGCTCAAGAAGCAGAACGTGACGGCCAAGGACGTGGACCTCTGGGAGATCAACGAGGCCTTCGCGGTGGTGGCCATCGCCAACAACCGCATCCTGGGCCTGGACCCGTCCAAGGTGAACGTGCGCGGCGGCGCGGTGGTGCTGGGCCACCCGATTGGCGCCTCCGGTGCGCGCGTGCTCGTCACGCTGCTGCACACGCTGAAGGACCAGGACAAGAAGCGCGGCGTGGCGTCGCTCTGCATCGGCGGCGGCGAAGGCATCGCGCTGATGGTCGAGCGCTGAGGACCTGCCCGCATGAACAAGGTCTACGCGAGCGCGGATGAGGCGGTCGCCGACATCCCGGACAACATCACGCTGATGAGTGGTGGGTTCGGGCTGTGCGGCAACCCGGAGAACCTCATCACGGCCCTGCACAAGAAGAACGTGAAGGGCCTCACCATCATCTCCAACAACTGCGGCACCACGGAGCTGGGGCTGGGCGTCCTCCTGCAGAACAAGCAGGTGAAGAAGATGGTCGCCAGCTACGTGGGGGAGAACAAGGAGTTCGAGCGGCAGTTCCTCTCCGGTGAGCTGGAGGTGGAGCTGAACCCGCAGGGCACGCTCGCGGAGCGCATCCGCGCCGGGGGCTGCGGCATCGGCGGGTTCTTCACGCCGACGGGCGCGGGCACCCAGGTGGCGGAGGGCAAGGAGTCGCGCATCATCGACGGGCGGCTGCACGTGCTGGAGACGCCCCTCAAGGCCGACTTCGCCATCGTCCACGCGTGGAAGGCGGACACCTGGGGCAACCTGGTGTTCCACAAGACGGCGCGGAACTTCACCCCCATGATGTGCATGGCCGCGAAGGTCACCATCGTGGAGGCGGAGCACATCGTGCAGCCGGGCGAGCTGGATCCGGACCTGGTGCACATCCCGAGCATTTTCGTGCACCGCATCGTGCAGGCGCAGAACCTCCAGAAGTGGATCGAGCGGCGGACCGTCCGCAAGAAGGCGTCCTGAGCCATGCCCCTGACTCGTGAACAGATCGCGCAGCGCATCGCCCAGGAACTCCAGGACGGCTTCTACGTCAACCTGGGCATCGGCATCCCCACGCTCGTGCCCAACTACATCCCGCACGGGGTGGAGGTGGTGCTCCAGTCGGAGAACGGCCTGCTCGGCATCGGGCCGTACCCGGAGGAGGGGAGCGAGGACCCGGACCTCATCAACGCGGGCAAGGAGACGGTGACGGTGGTGAAGGGCTCCGCCTTCTTCGACTCCGCGCTGTCCTTCGGGATGATCCGCGGCGGCCACATCGACCTGGCCGTGCTGGGCGCCATGGAGGTCAGCGAGGAGGGCGACCTGGCCAACTGGATGATCCCCGGCAAGATGGTGAAGGGCATGGGCGGCGCCATGGACCTCGCCGTGGGTGCCAAGCGCATCTACGTGGCCATGGAGCACGCCAACAAGGACGGGCAGCCGAAGATCTTGAAGAAGTGCTCGCTGCCGCTGACGGGCCTCAAGTGCGTGCACCACATCGTCACGGACCACGCGTTCCTGGACGTCACGCCGGAGGGGCTGGTCCTCCGGGAGCTGGCGCCCGGACTGACGGTGGAACGGGTGCAGCAGCTCACCGAGCCGAAGCTGAAGATCGCGCCCGACCTGCGCGAGATGAAGTTCCAGGCCTGACGCGGAGTGCTAGGGTGTGCTTCCGCCGCCTCGGGTGGGACGGAAGCCACCTTCCCCCCGAGGAGCGGAGCACCCCCCATGGCCGACACCCCGGAGAAGCCCGTCCCCGCGCCGCGCGCGCACCGCATCGACCATGAGCTGCCCGTGGCGTACCGCACGGTGGCCGGCTTCGTGACGGACTGGGCCGTGAACCTGTCGCGCGGCGGCATCTACATCAACACGCCGCAGCCGCTGGCGGTGGGCACGGTGGTGCGCATCCTGGTGTCGCTGCCGGGCGCCAGCTTCCCGGTGGACCTGTCCGGGAAGGTGACCCGCACCAACGCCCAGGGGACGCCGGGCTCCGAGGTGCCGGGGATGGCGGTGGAGTTCCTGGACGTTGACGACGAGAAGCGGTCGCGCATCGAAGCGTTCGTGGAGCGCCTGCGGGAAGCCCTGCCGGCGGACGAGCGTGGCAGTGCGACCCGGAAGTAGGGCGGCCCGACCCAGGCGGCCCCCGCGAGTGCGCCTGTGATGACGACGACCCTGCCCGAAGCTCCCATTGAACTGACGATTGAACGGCTGGGCCAGCTGGGGGAGGGCGTGGCCTCCTGGGAGGGCCGCACCGTCTTCGTGCCCGGCGCCTTCCCCGGCGACACCGTGCGCGTCCACCTGGAGGTCCAGGGCAAGGTCCTGCGCGGCCTCTTGGGCCAGGTGCTGACGGATGGCGCGGAGCGGGTGTCGTCGCGCTGCGTCCTCTCCGACGCTTGCGGCGGCTGCGACTGGCTGGAGCTGTCCGTGCCGGCGCAGCGGTCCGCGAAGCAGGAGATCGTCCTCTCCACCCTGGAGCACCTGGGCCGCCTGCCGCGCTCGGGCTTCACCGTGCGGCCGCTGCTGGTGGCGCCCCGGGACTGGGGCTACCGCCGCCGCGCGGTGCTGCACGGGGCGGGCAAGGGGGCGCTCGGCTACTTCGGCAGGCGCACCCATGAGCGCGTCCCGGTGGACGTGTGCCCCGCGCTCACGCCGGTGCTCACCGCGCTGCCCGGGAAGCTGGCCCCGCTGCTCAAGCCGCTGACGAAGGACACCGAGGACGTGCTCCTGCTGGCGGAGGGCGACAAGGCCGCGTTCGCGGTGAACCTCTCCGGCCCGGTGACGGCACGGCACCTGGAGGCCACGGAGGCCGCCGTGCGCGCCCTGCGGCTGGAGGGCGCGGTGCTGGTGCCAAAGGAGGGCTCCGCACGGCTCATCGGCCGGCCGGTGCTGCGCTCGCTGTCCCCGCTGCGGCCGGAGGTGCCGGTGTACCTGCGGCCGGATGCGTTCGCCCAGGCGCACGCGGAGGCCAACGTGGGGCTCGTCACCGCCGCCCTCCACGAGCTGGGGGCCCGGGAGACGGACTCCGTGCTGGAGCTGTACTCCGGCAACGGCAACTTCACCTTCCCGCTGGCGGGGACGGCGGGGTCGGTGCTGGGGGTGGAGTCCTCGCCGGTGGGCGTGGAGCTGGCCCAGCGCAGCGCGCGCGAGGGTGGGGTGGCCAACGTGCGCTTCATCCAGGGCGACGCGCGCAAGGTGTGCGACGGGCTGGTGGCGGAGGGGCGCTCGTTCGACGCGTGCCTCGCGGACCCGCCCCGCGCCGGAGCGCCGGGGCTCGCGAAGTGGATGCGGGCGTTGAACGTGCGCCGGGTCGTGTACGTGGCGTGCGACCCGGCCTCGCTGGCCCGGGACGCGGCGGGGCTGGTGGACGCGGGTTACAGACCGGTGGCGCTCCAGGTGGTGGACATGTTCCCGCAGACGCACCACGTGGAAGCCGTGATGTCGTTCGAACGGCAGGCCTGACGCCATGGACGCCCGAATCGTCGAGTTCGCGGAGGTGCTTCGCCAGAACGGCGTGCGCGTCAGCACGTCCGAGGTGCAGGACGCGCTGCGCGCCACCGCCGAGGTGGGGCTGACGGACCGGGCCCTGTTCCGCTCCGTGCTGCGCACCACGCTGGTGAAGCGCGAGCTGGACGTGGAGACCTTCCGCCGCGCGTTCGACTTCTTCTTCTCCGGCGCGGCCCGCACGTTCGAGGCCATTGACGCGTCGCTGGCGAAGCAGCTGGAGGACGAGGGCTACCTGGAAGGCGACCTGCTGAAGATGGTCATCTACCAGATGAACCTGCTGGCGCCGGAGATGTCCCCGCTGGCCCAGGCCATCCTCGCGGGCGACCGCGCGCGGCTGGCGCAGCTCTTCCGGCAGGCGTCGCTGCAGCTGGACCTGGGCCAGCTGGAGAGCCCGCTCCAGACGGGGTTCTTCACGCGGCGGCTGCTGGCGGGCGCGGGCATGGAGCGGGCGCGCTCCGACCTCAAGTCGCTGGAGGACGAGCTGAAGGCGCGCGGGCTCCACACCGAGGGCGTGGAGATCGTCTCGCGCCACGTGGCCGCGGCGATGCGCAAGATTGAAGAGGCCGCGCGCCAGGAGGTGAAGCGCCAGTCCGAGGCCCGCATCCGCCGCCGCACGGACTCCGTGAAGGAGAAGCCGCTGCACCTGCTCACGCAGGCGGAGGTGGACCAGATGGAGGCCGCCGTCCGCACGCTGGCGGAGAAGCTCAAGAGCCGGATGATCCGCAAGCAGCGCTCGCACCGCCGGGGCTCGCTCAACGTCCAGCGCACCCTGCGCCGGAACATGCCGTGGGACGGCGTGCCCATGGTGCCCGTGTTCCGCACCCGCCGGCCCGAGCGCCCGGAGCTCGTCGTGCTCTGCGACATCTCCGACTCCGTGAGGAACGCGTCCCGGATGATGCTGCTGTTCATGCACACGATGCAGTCGCTGTTCGTGCGCGTGCGCTCGTTCGTCTTCGTGTCCGACGTGGGGGAGGTCACCCAGTACTTCAAGGACCTGGACGTGAGCGAGGCCATCGACGCGGCGACCACCGGGCGCACCGTGTCCATGAGCGCGAACTCCAACTACGGCCGTGCGCTGGCGGACTTCAGCCGCGACCACCTGGGCAGCATCACGCGCCGCACGACCGTGATGATCATTGGCGACGGCCGCAACAACTACAACGCGAACAACGCGTGGGCGCTCAAGGACCTGCGCCGCAAGGCCAAGCGCGTGCTGTGGATCTGCCCCGAGGAGCGGGGCAACTGGGGCATCGGCGACAGCGAGATGCTCACCTACGAGAAGCACTGCTCCCAGGCCGTGGTCGTCACCTCCGTGTCCGACCTGGCCCGCATCGCCGAACAGCTCGTCCCCGTCTGAACCCCTTTGCCCGAAGGTGCCCCATGGCTCCGTCCCTCTTCGACGACTACCAGGACGTCCCCAACGTGGAGACCGGCCCGGACTTCGACGCCGCCGACGACCGCACGCTGCGCATGGCGTCCCGGCCGGTCGACAGGCCGATGCTCGACGCGCTGGTCCGCTACCAGGAGACCTTCCTGGCGCACGTGGAGGCGGAGGCCGGCGCGGAGGCCATGGCCCGGGCGCAGGCGGCCGCCCTGGGCGCCAGCGGCCTGGACGTGAAGGCGGCGGAGTGGGGGAGCGCCGTCCTGCGCGCCTTTGGCGGGCGGCGTTGGACGGTGTCGCGGCTGCGCTCGAAGCTCGCGGAGCTGGAGGCGCGCAGCGGCCCGGAGGCGGAGGAGGTGCGCAAGCGCGTCCGGGACGAGCTGGTGAAGCAGGAGCGGGAGACGGAGGCCCTGGGGCGGCGGTACGGCGTGGAGACGGTCGCGCTCCTGCGCGAGCGCGAGGCGGAGCTGGTGGCGCTGCACACCCGGCTCACCCAGGTCCTCAGCCGGGGATGACCCGGCCCGTCCGCCCGGTTGCATTCCGCGTCCGGGCGTCGCATAACGGCCCGTTTTCCTTCAAGGCCCACCCATGAAGCGCTACTTCATCCACACCTTCGGCTGCCAGATGAACGTCAACGACTCGCTGCGGATGAGCGAGGCGTTGTCGAAGATGTCCTACGTGCCCACGCCGGAGCCAGACAACGCCGACCTCATCATCCTCAACACCTGCTCCATCCGGGAGAAGGCCGAGGACAAGATGCTGTCCGCGCTGGGGCGCTACCGCGCGGTGAAGGCCAGCCGGGGCGCCATCCTGGGCGTGGGCGGCTGCGTGGCCCAGCAGGAGAAGGACAAGCTGCTGAAGAAGGTCCCGTACCTGGACTTCGTCTTCGGCCCGGACAACATCGCGAAGCTGCCGGAGGTCATCGCCCGCGTGCAGGACGCGCGCGAGCGGGTGGTGGAGACGGCCTTCGTGGACTCCGAGGAGTACGTCTTCCCGCGCGCCGACGCGGAGACGTCCCGCGGCAAGGTGACGGAGTTCGTCACCGTGATGAAGGGCTGCGACAACGTCTGCTCGTTCTGCATCGTCCCGCACACCCGGGGCCGCGAGGTGAGCCGCGCGTTCCCGGACGTGCTCGTGGAGGTGGCGGACCTGGCGGGCGTGGGCGTGCGCGAAGTCACCCTCATCGGCCAGAACGTCAACTCGTACCAGGGCGGCATCAGCTTCGCGCAGCTGCTCCTGCGCACCGCGGAGGTGCCGGGCATCGAGCGCGTGCGCTTCACCACCAGCCACCCGCACGACCTGTCGGACGAGCTGATCGAAGCCTTCCGCGTGCAGCCGAAGATCGCCCCGCACTTCCACCTGCCGGTGCAGTGCGGCAGCGACCGCATCCTGAAGATGATGCGCCGCGACTACACGGTGGAGCAGTACCTGGAGCGCCTGGCGAAGCTGCGCGCCGCCCGGCCCGGCATCGCCGTCACCACCGACATCATCGTGGGCTTCCCCGGAGAGACCGAGGAAGAGTTCGAGATGACGCTCAAGCTCACCGAGCTGGTGAAGTACGACAACCAGTTCTCCTTCGTGTACAGCCCGCGCCCCAAGACGGGCGCCGCGCTGCGGGAGAAGGACTGGGGCCCCATCCCGCACGAGGTGAAGGTGGCCCGGCTGGAGCGCCTGCAGAAGGTCCAGCGGCGCATCAGCGGCGAGTACACCCAGGCGCAGGTGGGGCTGGACGTGGAGGTGCTCGTGGAGGGCCGCTCGCGCTACGACGCCACCAAGCGCTTCGGCCGCACGCCGGAGAACCGCACCGTCAACTTCGAGGGCGACGCCCCGGCGGGCTCGGTGGTGAAGGTCCACGTGGAGCGCGCCACGCCCAACCAGCTGGCGGGCCGGCAGGTGGCGGTGCTCCAGGGCCCCACCGTGGCGCCGCCGGCGGTGGAGCTGCCCGTGCCGCTGCATGTCCCGGCGGAGGCCTGACGCCTCCCGCCGTTCTCTCGCCGTTGGAGGGTTCCACCATGCCGTTGAGGCCGTTTCGCGGAGTGTCCCCCCGCGTCCACCCCAGCTGCTTCGTCGAGGACTCCGCCCAGGTGGTGGGGGACGTGGAGCTGGGCGAGGACTCCTCCATCTGGTTCAACTCCGTGCTGCGCGGGGATGTGAACTCCATCCGCATTGGCCGGCGCACCAACATCCAGGACCTCACCATGGTGCACGTCACCAGCCAGGGTGACTCCACGGTGGTGGGCGACGACTGCACGGTGGGCCACCGGGTCATCCTCCACGGCTGCACCGTGGGCCACCGGGTGCTGGTGGGCATGGGCGCCATCCTGATGGACGGCGTGGAGGTGGGCGACGACTGCATCATCGGCGCCGGCACGCTGCTCACGCCCGGGACGAAGGTCCCCCCGGGCTCGCTGGTGGTGGGCTCTCCCGGCAAGGTGAAGCGCCCCCTCACCGACGGCGAGCGCGAGTTCTTGATCCAGTCCGCCCTCCACTACGTGCACACCGCCTCCGAACACCGCGCGAGCCGCTGACGCCGCCGCGTTGTGCGTGTTAGGAACACCTCATGGCTCTCGTGCCCGAGACGACCCTGAAGGCCTGTCCGCTCTTCAAGGGCTTCACCGACACTGGCATCTCCATCTTCGCGGCGGCCGCCGTGTCGCGCGCCTTTCCCAAGGGGACGGCGCTGTTCACCGAGGGCAAGCCGGGTGACTCGCTGTGGATCGTCGGCGAGGGCACCGTGCGGCTGAGCGCCCGCAGCCCGACCGGCGAGGACGTGCCGCTGGGTGAGGTCACGGTCGGGGAGCCCCTGGGCGAGCTGGCGCTCGTGCAGAAGGGGGAGCGGCTGTGCACCGCCACCGCGCAGACGGACGTGATGGCGCTGGAGATCCGCGCCGCGGACTTCCAGAAGCTGCTCGCCCAGAAGCCCCAGGCCTGCATCAAGCTGCTGATGGGCATCGTCAGCCACTTCGGCGTGAAGGCGCGGGACAACCGGGACATGCTGCGCACCCTGGTCGCGCGGGCCCCTGGGAGCTGAGGGGGCCGCCCGTCCCCCCGTCCGAGCCCGTCCCGGTGTCGGGCGGCGGTCGCGGGGCTCCTGCCAGGAGGCCGGAAGGACGAGAGATCCTGCCACCCGTACGGGAGGTGGTTACTGTCTCGCCGGATGCTCCCTTGCAGCCCCACCCTGGAACACACAGTGGGTGCGGGTAGGCGGCGGACCGAGGGCTTTCGTGATGGGGCCGGAGCGTTTGAGGTGGGATGCTGGGTGGCCGGAGTTTTCAACTGCCGCACCCGGTTGATGGTTGGGTGCTGAACGGGCAGGCCCGGGTGATTGCCGAGCGGCCCTTCGGGAAGTGATTGGACGGAACGACGCGTGGAAGATTTTCTCACCAACCTGCTCGGTAACTCCCAGGGCCTCTTCGCCTACTTCACCGTGTTCGGCATCCTGGTGGCATGCGGCTTGGGTGTGCCGCTGCCGGAGGACATCTCGCTCATCCTCGGCGGGTTCCTGGCGCACAAGGGCGCGGCGCACCTTCCCGTGATGATGGCGGTGGGCTTCTTCGGCATCCTGGTGGGTGACAGCCTCATCTACCTGGCGGGGCGCCGGCTGGGCACGCGGCTGGGACGCAACCCGGATGCGAAGGGGGGAGGGTTCTTCGCGAAGATCGTCACGCCGGAGAAGCGCGCGAAGGTGGAATCGCTCTTCGTCACGCACGGCCAGAAGATCGTGATGATCGCCCGCTTCATGCCGGGCGTGCGCGCGGTGACGTACTTCACCGCGGGCTCCGTCCACATGGCGTACTGGCGCTTCATCCTGTGGGACGGGCTGGCGGCGCTGCTGTCCGCGCCGGTGTTCGTGTGGCTCGGCTTCCACTTCGGCGGCGAGCTGGACATGGTCATCCGCAAGCTGAAGGACGGCCAGGTCGTCGTGATGGGCTCGCTGGCGGTGCTGGCGGTGGGCTACTTCGTGTACCGCCGCCGGAGGAACGCGAAGCTCGCCGCGGAGGCCGCGGCCAAGGCCCAGATGACGCAGGTGACCCTGCCGCCCGTGCCGGAGACCTTGGAGAACAACAGCGTGGCGCAGACGCGCGCGCCCAGCTCCAACACCTTCTTCGACGTGCCCGCCGACAAGGCGCCCCCGTCCGAGCCGGACCTGAACGCGCACAAGTAGCCGCCGCGCCCCCTCCGCCGCGGACACCGGACCCCGCCCCCCTCGACTGGAGGGAGCGGGGTTCGTCGTTGCGGGCCTACGTGCTTCAGGCCTCCCGCAGGGCCTTCGCCAGGATGTCCGCCACGGCCTGGACCCCGGGCTCGCGCAGCAGCGTGTAGTGGGTGCCGGGCAGGGGGTGCGACTCCAGCCGCGCCCCGACGAGCGCGGACCAGCCGCCATCGAGGGTCCTCGCCTCCTCGATGAGGTCCGCCGCCTGGAAGCGCAGCACGCGCTGATCCATCGCGGGCGGGTGGTAGCGCCGCGCGGCCTCGAGGTTGGCTTCGAAGACGCGGAAGAGGGCCGTGGCATTCGAGGCCTCCACTCCGGGTGGCAGGGCGCCAGCCCGGGCCGCGGACTCCAACACCCTCGCGAGCGCGGCCTCGGGCTCCAGCGCCGCCAGCTCCGCGGTGTCCACGTCCAGGTGCTCCAGCGACACGCCCATCAGGTCCTGCGCGAACAGGCCCACCGCCAGCGCGCGATCCAGGTCCGGCTCCGGGGCCGGGACGGTCTCCGGGACATACGAATCAACGAGCGCGACCAGCGCCACCACCTCGCCCGCGGCTCGGAGCTGGTGCGCCATCTCGTAGGCGATGACGCCCCCCAGGGACCAGCCGCCCAGGAAGTAGGGCCCGGTGGGCTGGACCTCCTTCAGCGCGTGTACGTAGCTCGTGGCCATGGCCTCCACGGTGCCCAGCGGTTCGGCCGCGCCGTCCAGACCTCGCGCCTGGAGCCCATAGAAGGGCTGCTCCGGGCCCAGCCTCCGCGCGAGCTCCGCGTAGGCCAGCACGTTGCCGCCCACCGGATGCACGCAGAAGAACGGCGGGGCGGCGCCCGTCCCGTCCTTCGTGAAGGGCACCAGCGGCGTGAAGGGCTTCGCTTCCTCGGCCTCGCCCAGCAGGACCGCGAACCGCTCGACGCTGGGCGCCTGGAAGAGGGTCGACAGCGGGAGCTTCCGGCCCGTCTCCCGCGCCACCGCCGCCATCAGGCGCACCGCGAGCAGCGAGTGACCTCCCAGTTCGAAGAAGCTGGTCCGCACGTCCACCGCCGACAGCCCCAGCGCTTCGGACCAGATCCGCTCCAGCCAGGCCTCTCGCGCGTCGCGAGGCCCCACTCGGGCCTCCATGCCCACGACGTCCTCCGCGGGACGGGGCAGGGCCTTGCGGTCCACCTTGCCGTTGGGCGTCAGTGGCAGGACGGCCAGCGCGACGTATGCCGCCGGCACCATGTAGTCCGGCAACGCGCGCTGGAGGTGGACCCGGAGCGGCGCGGTATCCACCTCCGGGGCCACGTACGCCACGAGGCGCGGCAGGCCCGGCACGTCCTCGCGCACCAGGACCACCGCGTCCCGGACGCCCGGGTGCGTGCGCAGCATGACCTCGATTTCGCCCAGCTCGATGCGGTAGCCGCGCAGCTTCACCTGGAAGTCCACGCGCCCCATGAAATCGAGCGTGCCGTCCTGCCTCCACCGGACCCGGTCACCCGTGCGGTACAGACGCGCTCCGGGCTCCGCGCTGAAGGGGTGGGGGATGAAGCGCTCCGCGGTGAGGTCCGCCCGGTTCCGGTAGCCCCGCGCGAGCCCCTCACCCGAGATGAACAGCTCGCCGGGTACGCCCACGGACACGGGGTTCAGGGCCGCATCCAGGACGAAGGCGCCCACGTTGAGCAGCGGCTTGCCGATGACGGGCGTCGCCTGCGGGGCCCCTTGTACGCACCAGGTGGTCGCCACCACGGTGCCCTCGGTGGGGCCGTAGGCGTTGAAGGTGCGCATGCGCGGCGTCTCCGCGAGGAGGCGCCACGTGACCTCATCCATCGCCTCGCCTCCGATGAACGCGATGGAGGGCACATGCGGCTGCTCCAGCAGCCCGGCCTCCAGGAGCAGCTTGAGCTGCGACGGCGTGCAGTCCATCGCGTCGATGCGGCGCTGATCCAACCACGCGAGCATCGCCTCCGGATCCTGGCGCACCGCCTCTGGCACGATGCACAGGCAGTGGCCCTCCAGCAACAGGAGCCACTGCGCCACCGACGCGTCGAAGTAGAGCGGCGCGTTGAGGCTCACCCGCATGCCCCGGGGCACCCGGGCGTAGCAGTCCTCCATCAACGCGCGGTGCAGGTGCGCCAGCGAGCGGTGCTGGATCATCGCGCCCTTGGGCATGCCCGTGGAGCCCGATGTGTAGAGGACGTACGCGAGGCACCCCGGCTGCACACCCGAGCGCGGATTGCCCGGCGACAGCGCGTCGATGCGGCGTGCCTCCACGTCGAGCCGCACCAGATGCCGCACCGCCGGCTGCCACGCTTGTGCCAGGGCCTGGGTGGTGAGGAGCACGGCCGCGCCGCTGTTCTCCAGGATGAAGGCCCTTCGCGCGGCGGGAGCGGCCGGGTCCAGGGGCACGAAGGCGCCTCCCGCCTTGAGGATACCCAGCAGCGCGACGATGGCCTCCGGCGAGCGCTCCAGGCAGAACGCCACCGGCACGTCCGGGCCCACCCCCAGCGTGCGCAGGTAGTGCGCGAGCTGGTTGGCGCGCACGTTGAGCTGGTGGAAGGACACCGTCGTATCGCCCATCACCACGGCGGGGGCCTTGGGGGTGCGCGTCACCTGCTGCTCGAAGCGTGTGTGGAAGGGGATGTCCCCCGCGAAGTCGGCGGTCTCGCCGCTCCACTCCTCCAGCACCCACTGGCGCTCTTCGGCCGTCAGCAGGGGCAGCGCCTCCACCGTGGCATCCGGCGCGGCGACGGCGCCCTCCAGCAGCTGGAGCAGGTGCTCCGTCAGTCTCCGGGCCGTGGCGGGCTCGAAGAGGTCCGTGCTGTAGGAGAGGACGCCTTCGAAGCCGCGCTCCGTGCGGACCAGGCTCAGGTCCAGGTCGAACTTCGTCGTGGGCAGGTCCACCTCCACCGGGCGCAGCGTCAGCTCCGGCAGGCGCACCTCGGACTCCGGCAGGTTCTGGAGCACGAAGAGGGCCTGGATGAGCGGCGTGCGCGACAGGTCTCGCGTGGGCTGCACCGCTTCGACCAACCGCTCGAACGGGAGGTCCTGGTGCTCGTACGCTCCCAGCGTGACGGTGCGCGCCTGCGCGATCATCTCCCGGAATGAAGGCCGGCCGTCGAACCGCGCGCGCAGGACCAGCGTGTTGACGAAGAAGCCGATCAACCCCTCCGTCTCCGCGTGACGCCGGCCCGCGATGGATGTGCCCACCAGCAGGTCGTCCTGCCCGGAGTAGCGGTGAAGGAGCGTCTGGAAGGCCGTGAGGAGCACCATGAAGGGCGTGGCGCCTTCCTGCCGCGCCAGCGCCTCCACGGCGTCACTCAAGCCCGACGGCAAGCGCACCGGGAAGGCCGCGCCGCGCGACGAACGCTGGGGCGGGCGGGGCTTGTCCGTGGGCAGCGACAGGGCCAGCGGGGCCCCAGCGAGCTGCTGCTTCCACCACTTCAGCTGCGCCTCCAGCACTTCGCCCTGGAGCCAGGAGCGCTGCCAGACGGCGAAGTCCGGGTACTGCACCGCCAGCGGCGCGAGCGACGGCGGCTGGCCCTGGCGGAAGGCCTCGTAGAGCGCGGTGACTTCTCGCACCAGGACCGCCACGGACCAGCCGTCGCCAATGGCGTGGTGCAGGCACATGAGCAGCACGTGCTCCTGATCCGCGAGCCTCAGCAGGGTGAGGCGCGCCAGCGGCCCCACGGCGAGATCGAAGGGCCGGAGCGCGTCCTCGCTCGCGAGCCGTAGCGCCTCCGCTTCACGTGAGTCCTCGGGAAGCGCCGTGAGGTCCACCACCGACAGGACTCCCGTGGGCGCGGCGTGGACGTGCTGGCGGGGTTCGCCTTCGTGGGCGACGAACGTGGTGCGCAGCGATTCGTGGCGCTGGACCAGGGCATCGAAAGCCTGCTGGAGCGCGGACACGTCCACCGTGCCGGACAGGCGCAGCGCGGTGGGCATGTTGTAGAGCGGGCTGCCAGGGTCCAGCTGATCAATGAACCACAGCCGCTGCTGCGCGAACGACAGCGGGTG
Source organism: Corallococcus sp. Z5C101001 (assembly GCF_007352635.1). Classification (NCBI taxonomy): domain Bacteria; kingdom Pseudomonadati; phylum Myxococcota; class Myxococcia; order Myxococcales; family Myxococcaceae; genus Corallococcus; species Corallococcus sp. Z5C101001. Next base: position 221,177 of record NZ_VKLU01000009.1, on the reverse strand, counting down.
CGGCCCCGGTGACGTGGCCGGCCTGAGCGGCGGCAGCACGGTGGCCGCCGGCGCGGACGGGAGGCGCTGGGCGAGGGCCGCCAGGGTGGGGGACTCGAACAGCGCTCGGACCCCCACGTCCACGCCGAAGCGGGCGCGCACGCGGGACACGAGCTGCGTGGCCAAGAGCGAATGACCGCCCAGGTCGAAGAAGTGATCGTTGCGCCCCACGACGGGGATGTTCAGCAACTCCTCCCACAGCGCGGCCAGGGCCACCTCGGCGGGCGTCGCGGGGGCTTCGTAGGTGCGCGACGCGCGCAGCAGCGCCTCGGGCGAGGGCAGTGCCCGGCGGTCCAGCTTGCCGTTGGCAGTCAGCGGCAGGGCGGGCAGGGGAACCAGGGCGGACGGCACCATGTACTCCGGCAGGTGCCGGCGCAGGTGTTCGCGCAACGCGTCGCCATCCCCCTCCGTCGCCACATACGCGACGAGGCGCGCGTCCCCGGGAACATCCTCACGCACGAGCGCCACCGCGTCCCGCACTCCCGGGTGCGCGCGCAGCGTCGCCTCTATCTCTCCCAGCTCGATGCGGTAGCCGCGCAGCTTCACCTGGAAGTCCAGGCGGCCCATGAACTCCAGCGTCCCGTCCTCCCTCCACCGGGCCTTGTCTCCCGTCCGGTACAGCCGTGCTCCGGGCTCGGCGCTGAACGGATCCGGCAGGAAGCGCTCCGCCGTGAGCGCGGGCTGGCCCAGGTAGCCACGCGCGACACCTTCACCCGCGATGCACAGCTCGCCAGGGATGCCCGCGGGTACCTGACGCTGCCTCGCGTCGAGCACGTACGTGCGCAGGTTGGCCAGCGGCCGGCCGATGACGGGCCGCGGATGGAGGGTGCCCTGGATGGGGAACAAGGTGGCGCTGACGGTGGATTCGGTGGGCCCGTACGCATTGAAGGCGCGCGTGCGCGTCGTCTCCGCGAGCCTGCGCCAGGACGCCATGTCCAGCGTGTCACCTCCCGACACGAGCACGGGGGGAACCCAGGCGCGCTCCAGCAGCCCCGCGTCCAGCAGCGGCTTGAGCTGCGCGGACGTGCAGTCCAGGACGTCGATGCGGTGCCGCTCCAGCCACGCGATCATCGCCTCTGGATCCCGGCGCAGCTCCTCCGGGACCAGGTACAGGCAGTGCCCGTCGAGCAGCTGGATGACCTGCTCGATGGACGCATCGAAGTACAGCGGCGCGTTGACGGTGACGCGCCGGCCCTCGGGCAACCCCGCGAAGAGCGTCCGCTTCAACGCCCGGTGCAGGTTGAGCACGGAGCGGTGCCGCACCATCACGCCCTTGGGCGTGCCCGTGGAGCCGGACGTGTAGAGGACGTATGCCAGGTGCTCCGGCCTCGCGAGCGGCGGCGGTGCCTCATGAGGTTGCGTCGACAGGACGACGTGCTCCGTGTCCAGGCACACCGTGGGGGTGCCGCCCGCCCAGCCGTCCTCGGCCAGGCGTGCGGTGGTCAGCACCACGGATGCGCCGCAGTCCTGGAGCAGGAACGTCTTGCGCGCAGCCGGCGCCTTCGGGTCGAGCGGCACGAAGGCCCCTCCGGCCTTGAGCACCGCGAGCAGCGCGACGATGGCCTCCGCCGTGCGCTCCAGGCACAGGCCCACCGTCACCTCCGCCCCCACGCCCAGCGCGCGCAGGTGCCACGCGAGTTGGTTGGCCCTCGCGTCCAGCTCCTGGAAGGAGAGCGTCGTCTCCGCGTCCACCACGGCGGGCGCGTCCGGCGTTCTCGCGGCCTGCTGTTCGAAGCACGCATGCAGCGGGATGTCGCGGTCGAAGTCCACGCTTCCGCCGCTCGCCAGCGCCGAGAGCCGCGCATGTTCGTCCGCGGAGACGAGGGACACGCTCGCCAGGGGTGTGCCGGGCTGGACGCACACGGCTTCCAGCAGCATCCGCAGGTGGTCGCCGAACCGTTCGAGCGTCGCGCGTTCGAACAGGTCCGTCGCGTATGTCAGCCTCCCCGCGAAGCCGTCCGCGTCACGGCTCAGGTCCAGGCCCACCTCGAACTGCGAGGTGGCGTTGCCGTCGAAGGGCGCCGGCTTCAGGGTGAGGCCCGTCAGTGACAGCTCCGGCAGCGGTGCGTTCTGGAGCGCGAACATCGCCTGGAAGAGGGGCGCGCGGCCCAGGTCCCGTTCGGGCTGGATGGCCTCCACCAGCTTCTCGAACGGGATGTCCTGGTGCTCGTATGCGCCCAGCGTGGTGGCGCGCACCTGGGCCAGCAGCTCCCGGAAGCTCATCCCGTCGCTGAAGCGGCCGCGCAGCACGAGCATGTTGACGAAGAAGCCGATGAGCCCCTCCGTCTCCGCGTGACGGCGGTTCGCGATGGGCGATCCCACCAGCACGTCCTCCTGTCCGGACGTACGGTGCAGCACGGCCTGGAAGGCCGCGAGCAGCACCATGAAGGGTGTTGCCCCCTCCCGCAGGGCCAGGGCCTCCACCTGCTCGGCCAGGACGCGCGACAGGCGCACGGGCACCGTGGCGCTCCGCTGCGTGCCCACCGCGGGCCGGGGCTTGTCGGTGGGGAGCTCCAACGCGGGCGGCGCTCCGGCGAGCTGCTGCTTCCACCACGCCACCTGCGCTTCCAGCACGCCCCCCTGAAGCCAGCCGCGCTGCCATACCGCGTAGTCCGCGTACTGGATCGGCAACTCCGGCAGGGGCACGGGCCGTCCCTGATGGAATGCTTCGTAGAACGCCGTCACTTCGCGCACCAGCACGCCCAGCGACCAGCCGTCGGACACGATGTGGTGCAGGTGCAGCACCAGCACGTGCTCTTCGGAGGAGAGCTTCAGCAACAGGGCGCGGATCACCGGCCCTCGCGTCAAGTCGAAGGGCTGGCGGGACTCGGCGATTCCCCGCCGCTCTGCTTCCGCGCGCCGCTCCGTCTCGTTGGAGAGGCCCGTCAGGTCCACGGCCTCGAAGGGCACGGTGCCCTCTGGGTGGACGTCCTGAACGGGCTGGCCCGCCTCCATGCGGAACGTGGTGCGCAGGGATTCGTGCCGCGCCATCAACGCGTCCAGGCTCGCGCGCAACGCCTCCGCGTCCAGTGCGCCCGTGAGCGTCAGCGCCAGCGGCATGTTGTAGAGGCTGCTGCCCGGCTCCAGCTGATCGATGAACCACAGACGCTGCTGCGCGAACGACAGCGGCGGCGCGGACGTCCGGGCGGTCCGCACGAGCGGGGGCGCCTGGGTGCGCCGGGCGTTGATCAGCCGCTCCGCCAGCAAGGCCACCGTGGGCGCGCTGAACAGGTCTCCCAGCGGCAGCTCCACGCCCAGCGTCGAACGGATGCGCGACACCACCTGCGTGGCCAGGAGCGAGTGGCCGCCCAGCTCGAAGAAGTCGCCGTGGATGTCCACCGCGTCCACATGCAGGACTTCCGACCAGATGGCCGCGAGCGCCGTCTCCAAGGCGTCGCGGGGCGCGGAGGACGTCGCGCCGGAAGCGCGCGGGGCCTCCGGGACGGGCAGGGCCTTGCGGTCCACCTTGCCGTGGGGGGACAGCGGCATCGACGACAGGGCCACGAACGACGCGGGCACCATGGAGTCCGGTAGCTGCTTCTGGACAGCGGCCCTCAGCGCGACCGGATCGAAGCCGTCCCCGTCGGTCACGACGTACGCGACGAGGCGCTTGTCGCCGGGCACATCCTCGCGCAGCACCACCACCGCCTCTTCGACCTGGGGCAGCTGACGCAGCACCGCTTCGACTTCACCCGGCTCGATGCGGAAGCCGCGCAGCTTCACCTGGAAGTCGGTGCGGCCCAGGAACTCCAACGTCCCGTCCGTCCGCCAGCGCACGCGATCACCGGTGTCGTAGAGGCGCTCGCCCGGCGCCGTGGCGAAGGGGTGGGGAATGAACCGTTCGGCGGTCAGGTCCGGGCGCCGGAGGTAGCCCCAGGCGAGGCCGTCCCCGCCCACGTGGAGCGTCCCCGGCACACCCGGAGGGACGGGCTGGAGCGCCGCGTCCAACACCCACACCGTGGAGTTCGTCAGCGGACGACCGATGGGCACCGACCCGACCACGGAGTCACCCGCGCGCAGCGTATGCGTCGCGGAGAACGTGGTGTTCTCCGTGGGGCCGTAGCCGTTGACGAGCACCGCGCCTGGAGCCATCCGCCCCAGGTGGTCACGCACGCGCTCGACGGGCAGCACGTCGCCGCCCGCCAACACCTGCCGCACCCCCGCGAGCGCTTCGCCCTGGCGGAGGACCATCTGCTCGAAGAGGGCGGCGGTGAGCCACAACGTGGTGATGCCCTCGCGCTTCAGCAGCGCGCCCGTCTCCTCCAGGGACAGCGGCTTCGCTGGGGCGAGCACCAGCGTGGCGCCGTTCAGCAACGCGCCCCAGATCTCCAGCGTCGATGCGTCGAACGACACCGGGGCCAGGTGGAGGAACACCTCCTCCGGACCGAAGCGGAGGAAGTCCGCGCCGCGAACCAGGCGCGTGATGCCGCGCTGGGGGACGCAGACTCCCTTGGGACGCCCCGTGCTTCCCGACGTGAACATCACGTAGGCCAGCGCCTCCGCTGGCACCGACACGTCCAGCGCCGTCTCCGGCTGCCTCGCGAGCTGGGCCGCGTCCGCGTCCATCAAGACCTGGAGGTCCACCACCTGCGGCAGCTCATCCGCCAGCGCCTCTTGCGTGACGAGCACGCCGACGCCTGCCTCCTGGAGCATCCAGGTGATGCGTTCCGCGGGGACCTTCGTGTCCACCGGGACGTAGGCCGCGCCGGCCTTGAGGATGCCGAGCATTCCGACGATGAGCTCGAACGAGCGCTCCAGGCACAAGCCCACGCGGTGGCCAGGCCGGACGCCCTGGCGACGCAGGTGGTGCGCGAGCCGGCTCGACGCCGCGTCCAGTGCCCCGTACGTAAGCCGTGAGGCGCCCGCCTTGAGCGCGATGGCGTCTGGCGTGCGCGCGGCCTGCTCGGAGAAGAGCGCGGGCACGGACGCGTCCCGTCGAGCGTCGCGGGTCGTGTCGTTCCATTCGATGAGCAGCCGCTGGCGCTCCGCCTCCGTGACCCAGGGGAGCTGGGACAGCCGCGCGTCCGGCGCGCGCAGGGCCGCCTCCAGCAGCATCCGCAGGCGCTCGCTCATGCCGGCCACCGTGGCCGGTTGGAACAGGTCCGTGTTGTAGAGGAGAGCTCCCTCGAACCCGTCCGCCGTGCGGACCAACACGCATTGCAGATCGAAGAGGATGGCTTCGGGGGCGGCCTCCACGGGCCTGAGGAGCAGACCGGGGAGCGCGAGCTCCGGGAGCGGCGCGTTCTGGAGGGTGAACGTCACCTGGAAGAGCGGGGTGCGGCCCAGGTCGCGCTCCGGCTGGAGGGCCTCCACCAGCTTCTCGAAGGGGAGGTCCTGGTGCTCGTAGGCCCCCAGCGTGGTGGCTCGCACCTCGCCAAGCAGCTCGCGGAAACGGAGCGTGTCTCGCACCCGCGTGCGCAGCGCGACGGTGTTGGCGAAGAAGCCGAGGAGCGCTTCGGCCTCGGCGTGTCGGCGACCCGCGATGGGTGCGCCGACGATCACGTCCTCCTGCCCCGAGTACCGGCGCAGGAGCAGTTGGAAGGCCGCGAGCAACACCATGAACGGCGTGGCGGCCTCGCGCTTCGCCAGGGCCTCCACCGCCTCGCTCAGCTCGCGTGACAGGGCCACGGGCTGGACGCCAGCGTGGAAGGACTGCCGGGCCGGGCGCGGATGGTCCGTGGGCAGCGCCAGGGATGGCGCCGCGCCGTCCAGCGCCCCGCGCCAGTACGCGAGCTGTCCATCGAGCACGTCGCCCTGGAGCCAGTCGCGCTGCCAGAGCGCGTGGTCGACGGCCTGCACCGTCAGCTCCGGCAGCGGCGAGGGACGCCCGTCCGAGAAGGCGGCGTAGAGCGCGCCCATCTCCCGCACCAGGACTCCCGTGGACCAGCCATCGGAGACGATGTGATGCGTGTTCAGGACCAGCAGGTGCGACGTGGGCCCCAGCGTCATCAGGAGGCCTCGGAACAGCGGGCCCTGTTCCAGGTCGAACGGGGTGCGGATCTCCTCCCGCGTCAGCCGCGACGCCTCCGCCTCGCGCGCTTCCTGCGCCGTCAGGTCCACGTGCCGCAGGGGCATGGGGAAGGGCGGGTGGATGAGCTGGAACGGCGTGCCTTCGTGCGCGCGGAAGGTGGTGCGCAGCGCTTCGTGACGGCGCACCAGCTCGTCGAACGCGGACATCAGCACGATGATGTCCAGCGTGCCTTCCAGCCGCAGGACGCTCGGGAGGCTGTAGGCGGTGCCCGCCGTGCCCAGTTGCTCGATGAACCACAGCCGCTGCTGGGCGAACGACAGCGGAAGCACCTCCGGCCTCTCCATCCGGAGCAGCGCGGGCAGCGTGGTCGCGGCGGCCTCCGGCCTTCGGAGCGCATCGACACGGACGGCCAGCGCCGCCACGGTGGGGCCCTCGAAGAAGGCTCGAAGCGGCAACTCCACTCCGAAGTGCGCGCGAACACGGGACACCAGCTGCGTGGCCAGCAGCGAATGGCCGCCCAGCTCGAAGAAGGCGTCATGCCGCCCCACCGCGGGGACGCGCAGCACCTCACGCCAGAGCGCCACGAGCGTGGCCTCCGTCGGTGTCGCGGGGGCCTCGACCTTACGCCCGGTGACCGAGGAGTCCTCCGGCGCGGGCAGTGCCTTGCGATCCACCTTGCCGCTGGGTGCCAGCGGAAGGGCGGGCAGGGGAACCAGGGCGGACGGCACCATGTACTCCGGCAGGTGCCGGCGCAGGTGTTCGCGCAACGCGTCGCCGTCCACCTCCGTCGCCACATACGCGACGAGGCGCGCGTCCCCGGGAACATCCTCACGCACGAGCGCCACCGCGTCCCGCACTCCCGGGTGCGCGCGCAGCGTCGCCTCTATCTCTCCCAGCTCGATGCGGTAGCCGCGCAGCTTCACCTGGAAGTCCAGGCGGCCCATGAACTCCAGCGTCCCGTCCTCCCTCCACCGGGCCTTGTCTCCCGTCCGGTACAGCCGTGCTCCGGGCTCGGCGCTGAATGGATCCGGCAGGAAGCGCTCCGCCGTGAGCGCGGGCTGGCCCAGGTAGCCGCGCGTGACGCCCTCGCCGGAGAAGCACAGCTCTCCCGGCGCCCCCACGGGCACCAGGCGCTGGTGCTCGTCGAGGACATAGGCGCGCAGGTTGTCCACCGGCCGGCCAATGACGGGCACGCGCTGGGCGGCGCCGTGGACGGGCCACGTGGTCGCGTTGATGGTGCACTCGGTGGGGCCGTAGGCGTTGAAGGCGCGCGTGCGCTCCGTCGCCGCGAGGCGCCGCCATGTCGCCTCGTCCAGGGCCTCGCCGCCCACGGAGAGCAAACCAGGGACGTGGGCCTGTTCGAGCAGCCCCGCGTCCAACAGCAACCGGAGCTGCGAGGGCGTGCAGTCCAGCGTGTCGATGCGCTGGCGCTCCAGCCACCCGAGCATCCCTTCCGGATCCAGGCGCACGTCCTCCGGGGCGATGCACAGGCAGTGGCCATCGAGCAGTTGAAGGACCTGCTCGATGGACGCGTCGAAGTGCAACGGCGCGTTGACGGTGACGCGCTGTCCTGGCGGCAGTCCAGCGTAGATGCTCCGACTCAGCGAATGATGAAGGTTGAGCGCCGAGCGGTGCTGCACCATCACGCCCTTGGGCATGCCCGTGGAGCCCGACGTGAAGATGACGTAGGCGAGGTTCTCCGGGTGGGCCACCGGAGGCAGGGGATCCGCTGGGAGCGCCGCCAGGGCGTCCTGCGCCACCTCCAGACACACGACGTGGACCCCATCGGGCCGCCATGCGCGCGCCAGCGCCTCCGTGGTCAGCAGCACGGTGGCGCCAGCGGCTTGCAGCAGGGACGCCTTGCGCGCGGCTGGGACACGCGGATCCAGCGGGACGAAGGCACCGCCGGCCTTGAGCACCGCGAGCAGCGCGACGATGGCCTCCGCCGAACGCTCCAGGCACAGGCCCACCGTCGACTCCGCCCCCACGCCCAGCGCGCGCAAGTGCCACGCGAGCTGATTGGATCGCGTGTCGAGTTGCCGATACGTGAGCGCCGTCTCCTCGTACACCACGGCGGGTGCGTCCGGTGTCCTCGCGGCCTGCTGTTCGATGCGCGCGTGCAGCGTGGCACGGGCGTCGAACGCCACGGCGTCGTCGCCACGGGCCGCCAGCAGCCACGTCCGCTCCTCGGGCGTGACGAGGGACACGTCGGACAGCCGGATGCCGGGCCGGGCCAGGGTCTCCATCGCCTGACGCCAGTGCCCCAGGATCCGCTGACCCGCGCCTGCGGGGAAGCGGTGAGAGTCATGCGTCAATTGGAGCAGGAGCCTCCGGGCCGGAACCACGACGGCCAGCAGCGCGTAGTTCGTGGGCTCTCCGCTCCGAAGGTCCCGCATGTCCAGCACTGTTGATCGCCGCAGCAGGGCCTCATCGACGGGGTAGTTCTCGAAGACCAGCAGCGACTGGAAGAGCGGCGTGCCACGCGGCATGTCGCTCCAGCCCTGCGCGGTGACGAGCGGGAGGTGCTGATGCTGCTGGATGCTCAGCTGCTGGACCTGGATCGCCTGGAGCCAGGGCAACACGGGCGCGTGCTCCGGGGGGAGCGTGACGCGGACCGGCAGCGTCGTGATGAGCATCCCCATCATGGCCTCGGATCCCGGAAGCTCTGGGGGACGGCCAGCCAGGGTGGTCCCGAAGAGGACGTCTCGTTCCGCCCCGTGGCGGGCCAGCACCAGCGCCCACGCCGCCTGCGCCAACGTGTTGAGCGTCAGGTGGTGCTGCCGCGCGAACGCCTGCAGCTCCGCCGTGCGCTCCTCCGAAAGCTCCAGCGACGCCTCCGACAGGCCCCCCACGCCGGAGGGCCGCTCCGCCACGGACAGCTCCGAGGGCAGGGGCGTGGGAGTCGACAGACCGGCGAGCTGCCCACGCCAGAAGGCCTCATCGCCCGAGCGATCCACCTGATGCAGCCACGCGATGTAGTCACGGAAGGAAGCGCGCGGCAGGGGCGGCGGCGTGGCTCCAGTCCGGAAGGCGTCGTAGAGCGCGAAGAGCTCCTGGAAGAACAGCCCGGTGCTCCAGCCGTCCAGGAGCAGGTGATGGTGGCTCCAGATGAAGCGCCAGTGGAGGTCCGCCAGCCGCACCGCGGTCACTCGCATCAGCGGCGCCCTCGCGATGTCGAAGCCCCGCGCGCGCGCCTCCAACTCCAGCCGCGCGAGGCCGGCGTCCTGATCGCGCGCGGACAGGTGGCGCCAGTCGTGCTGTTCAAACGGCAGGGGCGCGTGCGCGTGGACGGCCTGGAGCGGGACGTCCAGTCCCTCCCAGATGAAGGAGGTGCGCAGCACGGTGTTGCGGTCGATCACCGCCTGCCACGTCTTTTGGAACAACCCGATGTCCACGGGCGAGTGGATCGACCAGGACGTTTGCATGAAGTACACGCCCGTGTCCGGGGCGTAGAGGACGTGGAAGAGCATCCCCTGCTGCACCGGCGAGAGCGGGTAGAGGTCTTCCACCGAGTGCCCCTGCGCGGCGAGCAGTCCATCCAGCGAAGCCTGGGAGAGACGGGCCAGCGGGAAGTCACCGGGCGTCCTGCGGAGGGCATCACGGGAGTGGCGCTGGGTGATGAGGGTCCGCAGCGCGCTCGCGAAGTCCTGGGCCAGGGACTCGATGGTGGCGGCGTGGTGCCGATCGCGGCTGAAGCCGAAGTCCATCCGCAGCCGGCCATCCACCACGAAGCCGTCGACGGCCAGCAGGTGCGCGCGCGCGGCCTGGGGCGCCACCGTCATGCCGGGGGACTCGGTGCTCAGGGCGAAGAGCGTGCTGGCCCCGGTCGCCCGGTCGAGCTGCCCCAGGTAGTTGAAGATCACCTCCGCCGGAGGCAGGGCCGCGAGCCGCTGCCGGACCTCCGCGGGCCCCATGTGGCGCAAGAGGCCGTAACCGACGCCCCGGTCCGGCCACGCCCCCAGCGAGTCGCGCACCGCGCGCAGGCAGTCCCCGGGGGAGCCGCCTTCCGGCAACTGGAACAGGGCGGGGGCCAGCGACGTGAACCAACCGACGGTGCGCGACACGTCCGCGTCCGCGAAGAGCTCCTCGCGGCCATGGCCCTCCAGGTCGATGAGCAGGCGCGACTGGCCCGTCCACTGGCGAAGGGCCATGGCGAGCGCCGTCAGCAGCACGTCGTCGATGCGCGCCCGCCAGGCTCCGGGTGCCTCCTGGAGCAGCAGCCGGGTCTCCTCCTCGTCCAGGTGGATGGACACGGTTTGATGCGAGCCCACGGTGCCGGGTCCGGTGGCATCGGTGGGCAGGGGGGCCACGTCCCTCCGGGCCTCGTCGAGCCATAGGGCCGCCTGCGCTTGCAGGGCGTCGGAGAGGGCGTGGGCCTCCAGCCGACGGGCCCAGGCCAGGAACGACGTGGTCTTGGCGGGGAGCTCGGGCCGCTGTCCCGCGCGCAGCCGCAGGTAGGTGGCCTCCAGGTCCTCGACGAGCACCCGCCAGGACACCGCGTCCACCACGAGGTGGTGCAGGATGAGCAGTAGGCGCGGGTCCTGCCCAGGACCGAAGTGGAAGAGGGCCGCGCGCAGCAGGGGCGGCCGGGCCAGCTCGAAGGACGCCTGGAGTCGCTGGGCCTCCTCCTCCATCCGCGCCTCGCGCGTTCCCGAGGGCAGCGCGGACAGGTCCACCTGGAGCAGGCGGACAGGGGCCATCTCTTCGGGCGCCGCGTCCAGCTGACGCCACCCGTGGGGCAGCCCGTCCTCGCGCACGAAGCGCATGCGCAGGGCGTCGTGGTGGAGGACCAACGCCTGGAGCGCCTGCTCCACCTGCGCCGTCATCAACGGCTGCCGCGCCCGGAGCACCAGCGCCTGATTGAAGTGGTGGGCGTGCGTGGCATCGCGTTCCAGCAGTTGGCGCTGGATGGGCGTGAGCGGCACCTCGCCCACCACGGGTCCCTGTTCCGCGAGGCGGACCTCGGCGACACGCGCCACGGCCGCCAGGGCCCCCAGCGTCGGGTGCTGGAACAGGTCGCGCACGAACAGCCGCACGCCGGCCTGCCGCGCCCTCGCGACGGCCTGGAGGCTGATGATGGAGTCGCCCCCCAGCTCGAAGAAGTTGTCCTCCAGGCCCACGCGTTCGACGCGCAGCACCTGCGCCAGGACCGCCGCGAGCGTCCGCTCCATCTCCGTGCGGGGCGCGACGTAGTCCCGCTTCGAGGCGCGCTGGACCTCCGGCGCGGGCAGGGCCTTGCGATCCACCTTGCCGCTGGAGGTCCTCGGCAGGGCCGGCAGCGGGATGAACGTGGAGGGCACCATGTACTCAGGCAGCCGCCGTTGCAGCAGCGCGCGCAGCGAGGCCGGCTCCAGCGCCAGGCTGGCGACGACATAGGCCACGAGGCGCCGCACGCCGGGCGCGTCCTCGCGCACGACGGCCACGGCCTCCCGCACATCCGCGTGCGAAAGCAGCGCCGCCTCGATCTCGCCTGGCTCGATTCGGAAGCCGCGCAGCTTCACCTGGAAGTCGGCGCGGCCCAGGTACTCCAGGGTGCCGTCGGAGCGCCACCGGGCGATGTCACCCGTGCGGTACATGCGAGCACCGGGCGTGTCGCTGAAGGCGTCCGGGAGGAAGCGCTCGGCGGTGAGGCCAGGGCGGCGCCAGTAGCCTCGGCCGACCTGCACGCCCCCGATGAACAGCTCGGCCGGGACGCCCACGGGCACCAGCTGGCCCAGGCGATCCAGGACGTACATCGCCGTGTTGGCCACGGGCCGTCCAATGGGGATGACCCGGAGCCCGGCCTCGTCGCGCGGGCACTCCCATGACGTCACGTCCACCGCGGCCTCGGTGGGGCCGTAGAGGTTGTGCAGCGTCGCGTGGGGCAGGCGGGCCTGGGCCCGTCGCACCAGGTCGGCGGGCAGGGCTTCGCCGCTGCACATCACCTGTCGCAGGCGCGTCAGGCCCTCCAGGCCGGGCTCCTCCACGAAGGCACGCAGCATGGATGGCACGAAGTGCACCGTCGTCACGCCCTCGCGCGCCATCAGCGCCACCAGGTAGTCCGGCTCCTGGTGCCCGCCGGGCCGCGCGAGCACCAGCCTCGCCCCCGCCATCAAGGGCCAGAAGAACTCCCACACGGACACGTCGAAGCTGAACGGCGTCTTCTGCAACACCGTATCCGTGGGCAACAAGCCGTAGCGCTCCTGCATCCAGCGCAGGCGGTTGACGACACCCGCGTGAGCATTCATCGCGCCCTTGGGGCGTCCCGTGCTGCCCGAGGTGAAGATGACGTAGGCGAGGGCGTCCTCACCGGCGAGCGGCAGGGGCCGGACGGTGGGCTCGCGCGCGATGACATCCCACTGGGCATCCAGCGCGACGACGTGCTCGACGTGCGCGGGCAGCGCGCTCCGGAAGCGCTCCTGGATGAGCAGCACGGGCGTGCCGGTGTCCTCCACCATGTCCACGAGGCGTTCCGAGGGCGTGGACGGATCCAGCGGCACGTAGGCGGCGCCGGACTTCAGGACGCCCAGGAGGCCGATGACCATCTCCAGCGAGCGCTCCAGACAGACTCCCACCAGGGTCTCCGCGCCGACGCCGCGCGAGCGCAGATGGTGCGCGACCTGATTGGCGCGGACCTCCAGCTGCGCGTAGGTGAGGCGCTGGTCCTCGAACTGGAGAGCGATGGCGTCCGGCGTGAGCGCGGCCTGGGCTTCGAACAACTGGGGCAGGGTGGCGCCGCGCGGGAAGCGGGCGCGGGTGTCGTTCCAGCCGCGCAGCACCTGCTCACGCTCCCCCGCGCCGAGCAGGGGCAGGGTCGCGAGGGGCGCGTCCGGGGCCGCGACGACCTCTCGCGCGAGTCCCACCAGGTGATCCGCGATGCGCGCGACGGTGGCCTCGTCGAAGAGCGCGGTGGCGTACTCCATGCGGCAGGCGAGGTCCGTGCGGCTCTCCAGGACCTCCAGCGTCAGGTCGAACTTCGCCGTGTGGGTGGGGACCTCCACCGGCCCCAACTCCAACGACGGCAACTGCGCCCGGGCTTCCGGCGTGTTGACGACGTTGAGGCTGACCTGGAAGACCGGCATGCGGCTCAGGTCCCGGGGCAGGTCCAGCGTCTCCAGGATGCGCTCGAACGGCGCGTCCTGGCGCGCATAGGCCTCCAGCGCCTGGGGGCGCACGCGGCCCAGCAGCTCGCGGAAGGACGGCGTGCCTTCCAGCCGCGTGCGCAGGGGCAGGGTGTTGACGAAGCAGCCCATGAGCCACTCCACCTCCGGCCGCGTGCGGCCAGCGATGGGGGTGCCCACGACGAAGTCGTCCTGCCCCGAGTAGCGCGCCAGCACCGTCTGGTAGAGCGCCATCATCACCATGAACGGGGTGGCGCCCTGGCGGCGGCCCAGCGCCAGCAGCGGCGCCGAGACGTCAGCAGGGAACGCGAAGCGGTGATGCGCGCCCGCGAAGGACTGGATGGCGGGACGCGGCCGGTCCGTGGGCAGCTCCAGCGCCGGCGCGCCCTGGAGGTGCTGCTTCCACCACGCGACCTGCGCCTCCATCACGCCGCCTTCCAACCAGGCGCGCTGCCACACGGCGTAGTCCGCGTACTGCACGGGCAACGGAGGCAGGGACGACGGCTGCCCCTGCGTGAACGCCGCGTAGTGCTCCGTCAACTCACGAGCGACGACCATGTTGCACCACGCGTCGGACACGGCGTGGTGGAACATGAGCGACAGCACGTGCACCTGGGGCTCCACGCGCAGCAGGCTCGCGCGGACCACCTCCTGCTCCAGGTTGAACGGGACGATCGCCTGGGCCTGGCACAGCCGGATCACCTCCGCCTCGCGGGCCGCGGGAGAGTCCCCTGGCACGTCCAGCAGCGTCAGGGGCACGCCCGACGCCGGATGGACGTGCTGCACCGCCTGGTCCCCCTCCAGCGCGTACGTGGAGCGCAGCACCTCGTGCCGGGCCACCAGCGCGTCCAGCGCGGACTGGAGCGCGGCGATGTCCAGCGCTCCGGTGAGCCGGAACGTGGACGCGTTGTTGTACGCACCGCTCTCGGGCTCCAGTTGCTGGAGGTACCACAGGCGCTGCTGGGCGAAGGACAGCGGCAGCGGCCGACCCCTGGGCGTCAGCGGAATGGGCGGAGGCCCGCTGGGGCCCGCCTGGGCGGCGGTGCGCGCGACGGGGAGGGGCGCGGCCACGGGCGGAGCCGGTGGGGGCGGTCGCGCCGTCAGCGCCTCCACCCGGCCGTCGACGGGAGGACGCGCCACGGGCGGAGCCAGCGAGGACAGGCGCGTCGTCAGCGCCTCCACCTGGCCGTCGACGGGAGAACGCGCCACGGGCGAAGCCGGTGGTGGGGGCACTCGCGTCGTCAGCGCCTCCACCTGGCCGTCCGCGCGCAGACGCGCATGGCGGCCGGTGCGGTACAGCCGCGCGGAGGGTTCCCGGGGATGCGGCATCAGGCGCTGGCGCTCGTCGGCTCCGGCCTTCCACAAGCGCCCGGGGAGCCCGGCGCCCGCCAGGGCCAGCTCGCCCACCACGCCCGCGGGAACGGGCTGTCCGGCCGTGTCCAGCACCCATGCCTGGAGCTCCGCGGGGATGCGCTCTCCGGGGACTCGGGGCAGTAGCGCGCCTTCACCCGCGTCGCCGGACAGGAGCACCTCCACGCCCGCGGCCCGGCGCAGCGCGGAGCCCAGCTCCACCGACGCGCCCTCCAGGACGAGGGTGCCCACTTGGGCCAGGGACCCGCGCACATCCGGCAGCTCGGTCAACGTGCGCGCCAGCCGGGCCGACGTGTGCATCAGCACCGCGCCCGACGCGCGCGCCAGGGCCAGCAGTCCCTCCACTCCCGCGTCGGCCTCCACCAGCACCTGCTCCTGGCGGACGGCGGCCTCCGCATCCAGCGTCTCGCGCACCGTGGCCAGCCGCCGCAGGCCGTCCAACACCACCGGTGTGTCGAGCCCGAAGTCGATGAGCGCCGCCACCTCGTCCACGTCCGCCGCGCGCACATCGCGCAGGCGCCGCAGCGCACCGTCCACCGTGCCGACGAGCCCCGTGGTCTTCGCGTGGTGCTCGAAGGTGTGTTCGAGCAGCGCGTCGATGTCCTCCGGGGACAGCTTCTGGATGTCGCCCTGGTAGCCCTGGGTGAGCAGCAGCGACGAGACGATGTCCACCGAGCTGCGGAAGTAGGCGAGCAGCGGCTGGCGCACCGTGCGCAACACCTCCTGATCGTCATCCCCCAGGTACGTGTGCAGCATGCAGGTGATGTGGCCGCGGCCAGGGTGGCCGTTGCGACGCCACGCCTCGCGGTACAGCGCCACCTTCGGCTTCAGCTCCTCCAGTGAGTGCGCCAGCAGGCCGGTGAGGACGCCCGCGCCCAGCTCGCCCGCCATGCGGAACGTCTCCGGGTTGGCCGTGGCGGTGAGCCACACCGGCAGCTCCTTCTGCACCGGCCTCGGCCGCAGCCCCACCTCCACCGTCGTGCCGGCGCCGCCCGGACGCCGGAACTTCTCTCCGCGCCACAGGGCGCGCAGCGTCGACAGCTTCTCCAGGAGGATGTCGCGCCGCTTCTCGAAGTTGCCCGGCGCGAAGGTGAAGTCCTGCACGTGCCAGCCCGTCGCCACTGACAGGCCCACGCGGCCCCGCGACAGGTTGTCCACCACGGACCACTGCTCCGCGATGAGCAGCGGATCATGCAGCGGCAGCACGACGCTGCCAGAGCGCAGCTGAAGGTTGCGCGTGACGGTGGCGAGGCCCGCCGCCACCACGGCCGGCTGCGGGTACAGGCCACCGAAGGAGTGGAAGTGCCGCTCCGGCGTCCACACGGCGGAGAACCCGTTCGCGTCCGCGAACTTCGCGCCCTCCAGCAGCAGCTCGTACTTCGACCCCTGGAGCGAGTCCTCGTCGTTGGCGAAGTAGATGAGGCTCAGGTCCATCGCCTTCGCGCGCGGCCCCCCGCCGTGCAGTCCCACCAGCCGCGCCGTGACCTGCTCCGGCGGGTACACCACGTGCAGCCCGCGCGTGAGCGCCCACAGCGACTCCAGCTCCGGCCGCTCCGCCGACGCCTCGCTCGCGGACAGCCACACGCCCCCATCCGGCGGCGACAGGCGCGCGTCCAGGCCCGCGAAGAACTCCGACAGCTCCCGGTGGCCCAGGGCCCACGCGGGCTGCCCCGCGCCCGGAGGCAGGAGCCACGCGAGGCCCTCCGCGTCCACCGCCGCGCTCATGAAGGCAACGGCTGGGGCGACCTCCTCCACGTACACGACACGCGTGGCCTCCACGCGGACGGAGGCCACCAGGTCGCGCGTGGTGACGAGCACCGGAACGCGGGCGCTGTCGGAGGCGTAGACCGGCAGCTGCCCCAGGTCCGCGGGGCCCAGCGCGACGCCCGCGCCACCGGCGGACAACACGGCCCACAGCGCGGCCAGCTTCTGCGGCGACGAGCGCAGACACACGGCCACCGGTGTCCCGGCCGTCACGCCGAGGTCCCTCAGCCGCGAGGCCAGTGCGTCCACGCGCGCGCCCAGCTCCGCCCAGCTCCACTGCGTCTCGCCGCGCGAGACGGCGAGCGTGTCCGGGTGGCGCGCACGCCGGTCCGCGAGGACGGTGGGCACGGAGGCGAAGCCCCGAGGGACATGGGGCGCGGGCCAGGCACGACGCTCGGCCTCCGTGGCCAGGGGCAGGCGGGAGACGGGGGTCTCGGGACTGGCGATCGCGGCGGACAGCAGCACCTGGAAGTGCTCCACGAGCCGCGCCACGGTGGCGGCGTCGAACAGCTCCGTCGCGTACTCCAGCGCGCCATGGACGCGGCCGGGAGCCTCGGAGAGGACGAGCGTGAGGTCCGACAGGGTGGCGCCCCATTGCACGGGCGTGCCGGACACCTCCACCAGCGAGCCACGCATGCCGGTGAGCGCCAGCGTCTCCGCGCCCGCGCCCGCGCCGGAGTGGTAGACGAACACCGAGTCCGTCATCCGCCCCCGGCCGATATCCCGGCCCGGGAGGAGGGCCTCCAGCAGGTACTCGAAGGGTACGTCCGGACGCGTTTGCGCATCCGCGACCTCTCCGCGCACCTGCTCCAGCAGCTCGCGGAAGGTCAGCCCGTCCGTGAAGCGGGTGCGGAACGCGGCCGAGTGCGCCACATAGCCGATGAGCGGCAGCAGCTCCGGGCGGGTGCGATTGGCGATGGGCGTGCCGACGATGATGTCCGTCTGGCCGCTGTAGCGGTGCAGCAGCGTCTGCCATGCGGCCAGCACGGTCATGTAGCCGGTGAAGCCCTCGCGGCGCGTGAAGGCCATCAGCTCGCGGGCGAGCGCGGGCGGGAAGTCCACCGACATGCGCGCGGAGGTGAGCGGGGACTCCGGAGGACGGGGGCGGTCGGTGGGCAGCTCCAGTTGGCGCGGCATGCCCGCCAGCCGCTGCCGCCAGCCCTGGTCCTGTTCGGGCAGATGGCCCCCCGCGATGCTCCGGCGCTGCCATGCGCCAAAGTCCGCGTACTGCACGGGCAGGGGGGGCAGGGGAGATGGGCGGCCCGCGAGGAAGGCGTTGTAGAGCTGGCCCAGCTCCTGGACGAAGAGGGCGATGGAGAGCGTGTCGCTGACGATGTGGTGGATGGACGCCACCAGCAGGTGCAGCCGTGTGTCCAGTCGGACGAGGGACGTGCGCAGCACGGGCCCGTGGACGAGATCGAACGGCTTCGCGGCGTCGTCGCGGGCGATCCGCAGCGCCTCCGGCTCGCGGGTCTCCAGTGGCCCCCGGAGCTCCAAGCGGGCGAGCGGGACGCGCATGTGCGCGTGGAAGCGCTGCACGGGGCGACCGTCCACGGCGTCATAGGTCGTGCGCAGGGCCTCGTGGCGCCGGACGATCTCCTGGATGCCGCGCTCCAGCACGTCGGCGTTCACGTCACCTTCGAGCCGCAGGACGAAGGGGATGTTGTACGCGGACAGGCCGGGCCGGTGCTGCTCCAGGCGCCAGACGCGCTCCTGGACGAAGGACAGGGGCAGCTCGGTGGTGCGCGCGAGCGGCACCAGGGGGAGCTCCACGGAGGCGGCGGCCTGCGGGGCCTGACGCAGCAGCGGCACCAGGCGCTCGGCGATACCCGCGACGGTGGGGGCCTCGAAGAGGGCGGCCAGCGGGAGCTGGACGCCGAAGGCATCGCGCACCTGATTGAGGAGCTGGGCGGCGGTCAGCGAGTTGCCGCCGATCTCCAGGAAGTCATCGTGCCGTCCGACGAACTCCAGGCCCAGGCGTTCGCGCCAGAGCGCGGCCACGCGCTCCTCCACGTCACCTTGAGGAGCGTCGTCGCGGACGGGTTTCGATGAGGTGGGGGCTGGAGCCCCGATGCTCGCCAAAGGCGGGGCGGACGCGACTTCAGGTGCTGCGTCGGCTACGGCCGATCCGGCTTCGGAGGGCTCCGCATCGGCCGTGGAGTCGGCGACCGGCGACACCCACCAGGACCTGGCGCTCGTGCTCGGAGGCGGAAGCGAGGCAGCGCTCCCGGTCGGAGCTTCGGTGTCGGGCGACACCGGCACCGACGTTCTCACCACCACGGGCGCCGGACTTCCTGCATCGAGCGGCGCACGGTCCTCGGAGTCGGAGGGCGCCATGAACGTCGAGGGGAGGGCGCGTGCTCGCGGCTCCACCCAGACGGTCTTATCCTGGAAGGCATACGTCGGCAGATGCAACCGCAGGCGCTGCTCGTCTGCGTAGAACGCGCGCCAGTCCACCGGGACGCCCGCCTCCCAGAGCGCGCCCACGGTCCGGAGCCACGACTGCTGCTCCGTCGTCGTCCCACCCGGTTGCAGGGAGGACAGCGCATGGACGCGATTGTCATCCAACATCAGGTTCGAGCGAACCAGCGAAGCCACGTCATGCCCCGGGCCGACCTCCAGGAACAACGCGCAGCCTTCCTGCTCCTGCAGCGTGCGCACCGCGGTGATGAACCGCACCGGCTGGCGCATCTGCTCCGTCCAATAGGCTGGATCCGCGAGCTGCCCCGGTCGGGCCCGCATCCCCGTGAGGCTGGACACGTACGTCACCGCAGGCTCCGAGCGGCGCAACGTCCCCACCACCCGCGCCAGCTCCGGCATCAGCGGTTCCACGTCCGCCGAATGGAACGCATGCGGGGCGGGCAATCGCACCGCGCTCACCCTTCGGCTCCGCAGCTCCGCCCTCAAGCGCTCCACGTGCTCCACCGGTCCGGACACCACGCACTGGTCATGCGCGTTGATGGCCGCGATCGTCATCCGTCCAGACAGCAGCGGCTCGACATGCACCCGGTTCAGCCCCACCGCGAGCATGGCCCCCGGTGGCATGCGGTGCATCAGCTCCCCCCGCGCCACCGCGAGCCGCAGCGCGTCCTCCAAGGACAGCGCGCCCGCGACACACGCCGCCGCGTACTCGCCGAAGCTGTGCCCCAGCACGGCGTGCGGCGTCACCCCCAGCTCCATCCAGAGCCGCGCCAGGGACACCTGCACGCTGAACAGCGCGGGCAGCGCGACGCGCGTGTCCGCGAGGTCCGCCGTGGCCTCCGCCTCCGAGCCCGCGGCAGGTGACAGCAGGCTCTCCACCCGCGAGCGCAGCGGCCGCTCCATCAGCGCGAGGCACGCGTCCAGATGCGCCCGGAACCTCGGCGACGCCTGGGCCAGGTCGCGTCCCATGGCGACCCGCTGCGTGCCCTGACCAGAGAACACGAACGCCACGCGCGGCGCGCGCGGCGGGCTCTTCAAGAATGCCGACACCCCCTTGCGCAACACCCGCGACAGCTCGCCCGAGTCCTTCACGAGCAGCGTCGTGCGGTACTCGAACACCTTGCGCCCCACGGCGTGCGTGAAGGCCAGATCCGCCAGCGCCCTCGTGTCCATCCCATCCGCGGCGAGCGACTCCAACTGTCGCGCCGCCGCATCCACCGCCTGTGGCGTGCGCGCGGACAGCAGGATGAGCTGGTGGGTACGCGGGGTGGAACCACTCTGCCGCATGGGGGCTTCCTCGAGGATGGCGTGGGCATTGGTACCGCCAATGCCGAAGGAGCTGACGGCGGCGAAGCGGGGCGTCTCGCCCCGAGGCCATGACCGCGCATGGGTGTTGACGAAGAACGGCCCCGCGTCGAAGTCGATGCGCGGGTTGGGCCGCTCGAAGTGGAGGCTCGGCGGAATCTCGCCGTGATGCAGGGACAGCGCGGCCTTCATCAGCCCCGCGAGGCCCGCGACCGTGTCCAGGTGGCCCACGTTCGTCTTCAGCGACCCCAGCGCGATCCGTCCCTGGTGCGCCGGCCCCAGGCCATACGCGCGCATCAGGGCGGCCACTTCCATGGGGTCGCCCAGCGGCGTCGCGGTCCCGTGCGCTTCCACGTAGCCGATGGCCTCTGGCACCACGCCCGCGTTCGCCAACGCCTGCCGCACGACGGCCGCCTGCCCCTGAACGCTGGGCGCGGTGAAGCCGGACTTGTTCCGGCCGTCGTTGTTGAGGGCCGACCCCCGGATGACGGCGTAGATGGCGTCCCCATCCCGCTGCGCGTCCTCCAGGCGCTTGAGCACCACCGCGCCCACGCCGTTGCCCGAAAGCGTGCCCTGCGCCTTCTCGTCGAACGCGCGGCAGTGGCCATCCGGGGAGAAGATCAACCCCTCCTGGTGCACGTAGCCCGTGCGCTGCGGCAGCGACAGCCGCGTCGCCCCCGCGAGCGCGACGTCGGACTGGCCCACCCGGAGGCTCTGGCAGGCCATGTGCACCGCCACCAGCCCCGTCGAGCAGGCGGTGTACAGCAGCGTGCTCTCTCCCGTGAGGCCCAGCTTGAAGGACGTCTTCGTCGCCAGGCTCTCGTGCGTGGCGGTGCCGTGCAGCTCCATGAACGACGCGGCGTCCAGCGGCATCGCCTGTCGCACGGCCTCCATGTAGCCAGAGCCCGTGGCCCCCGCGTACAGCGAGATGGCGCCCGGGAAGCGATCCGGATCGATGCCCGCGTCCTCCAGCGCGGTCCACGCCGTCTGGAGGAACAGGCGCTGCTGTGGATCCGTGAACTGGGCCTCACGCAGGGACATCTCGAAGAAGGCGTGGTCGAACTTGTCCACGCCGTCTAGCACTCCCGCGGCAGGGACGAACCCGGGGTGGTGCCACAGCTCCAACCCGTCCGGCAGGCCGGGCAGGTGCTCCAGCTCCTCGGGCGAGAAGCGCGTGATGGACTCCACGCCCTCGCGCAGGTTGCGCCAGAACTCCGCCACCGTCATCGCGCCGGGGAAGCGGCCCGCCATGCCGATGATCGCGATGGCGCCGGAGGTGCCCGACCTCGGGGCCTCGCGAGGGCGGTGGCCGGGCTCCTGAGACACGGGACTGGCGGTGGACCCGGGCCCCTGGGCCTCGCGCTCCAGCCGCTGGACGAGTCCTTCCACCGTGGGGTGCTCGAACAGCCACACCACGGGCAGCTCACGGCCCAGCTCCTCGCGCAGGGCCGCCGCGAGCCGCACCACGGACAGCGACGTGCCGCCCAGGTCGTCGAAGAGGTGGTCCTGGACGCCCACGCGGTCGGCGCCCAGCGACCGGGCGAAGAGGGACGCCAGCCGCTGCTCCAACGGATGGGTGGGCTCGACGAAGCGGCCCTGCCGTCCGGTGGACGCGGCGTCCGGCGCGGGCAGGGCCTTGCGGTCCACCTTGCCGCTGGGATTCAGGGGCAGGGTGGGGAGCGTCACGAACACCGACGGCACCATGTACTCCGGCAGCCGCAGCCGCAGGGCCGCGCGCAGGGCCGAAGCTTCCAGCACCTGCCCGGCGCTGGGCATCGCATAGGCGACGAGCCGCTTGTCGCCGGGCACGTCCTCCCGCACCACCGCCGCGACCTCCTGCACGGAGGGCAGCTCGCGCAGGGCCGCCTCCACCTCCGCCAGCTCGATGCGGAAGCCCCGCACCTTCACCTGATGGTCGACGCGGCCCAGGAACTCCAGCGTCCCATCCGCGCGCCAGCGGACCAGGTCTCCGGTGCGATACAGCCGCGCGCCGGGGTTCGAGCCGTACGCATCCGGGACGAAGCGCTCCGCCGTCAGGTCCGGCCTGGACACATAGCCGCGCGCCACGCCGTCACCGCCGAGGTACAGCTCCCCGGGCACCCCCACCGGCACCGGGCCCAACCCCGCGTCCAGGACGTAGACAGATGTGTTCGCGAGCGGCGCGCCGATGGGCACCGACAGGCCCGCCTGCTCCGGCCGCTCGACCGTGAAGGTGGTGGCGACCACGGAGCACTCGGTGGGGCCGTAGGCGTTGGTGAACGGACGGCCCAGCGACTCCACCGCCCGGCGAACGTGCGGCGCGGAGACGATGTCGCCCCCCGCGTGCAGTTCGTTCAGACGCCCGAGCAGCTCCGGCCGGTGCGTCACGAGCTGCGCGAAGAGGCCGGACGGCAGGTGGATGAAAGTAACGCCATGCCGCTCCACCACGCGGGCGAGCGCATCCATGTCCCCCGCGGGCACCTGTCCCGGAAAGACGACGAGCCGGCCACCATGAAGCAGCGGGGTCCACAGCTCCAGCACGGAGCCGTCGAAGGACACGGGCGCGAAGAGCAGCCCCGTGTCCCGCGCGCCGTACCGGGAATACGGCGCCGCGTGCACGAGACGCAGCAGGCCGCGCTGTTCGATGCCCACCCCCTTGGGCCGTCCGCCGCTGCCGGAGGTGAAGATGACGTAGGCCAGGTGGCGTGACCCCAAGCCCGTCACCGGGGCGGAGACAGGGCAGGTGGCCAGCGACAGCTCCTCCACGAAGAGGCAGGGCAGGGATGCGTCGGGCAGGTGCAACCGTCCGCGCAGCTCGCGCGTGGTGAGCAACAGGTGCGGCCGTGCATCCTCCAGCATGAAGCCCAGCCGCTGCGCGGGATACGACGCGTCCAGGGGCACGTAGGCCCCGCCGGCCTTGAGGATTCCAAGCACCGCGACGACGAAGCCCACGGAGCGCTCCAGACACAGCGCCACCGGCACATCCGGCCCCACGCCCTGGCCGCGCAGGAAGTGCGCGAGCTGATTGGCCCGCGCGTCCAGCCGCGCGTACGTCAAGCGCTCGTCGCCGTCCTCCACCGCGATCGCGTCCGGGTGCCGCGAGGCCTCCCCCGCGAACCGCGCCGCCACGGTGCTGTCGGCGGGGTAGGGGCGGGCGGTGTCGTTCCACGCGACGAGCACCTGCTGGCGCTCCGGAGGCGTGAGCCACGGCAGCCGGGCCAGCGGAACATCCGGGCCTTCGACGGCGGCCTCCAACAGCACGCGCAGGTGTCCAGCGAGGCGGGCCACGGTGTCGCGCTCGAAGAGGTCGGTGCTGTATTCGATGGCGCCGCGCAGTCCGTCCGGTGTCTCCGTGAGGAGGAGGCTCAGGTCGAAGTGCGCCGTGCCCGAGTCGACGTCCAGCAACTCCAGCGTCAGCCCCGGCGCCTCGAGCACGCCAGCGGGGGCGTTCTGGAGCGCGAAGACGGCCTGCACCAGTGGCGTGCGGCCCAGGTCGCGCGGCACCTGAAGCTCCTCCACCAGCTTCTCGAACGGCAGGTCCTGGTGCTCATAGGCCGCGAGCGTCGTGTCCCGCACCTGCGCCAGGAGCTCGCGGAAGGACGCCTCCGGACGGATGCGCGCACGCAGCGCCAGCGTGTTGACGAAGAAGCCGACCAGCCCCTCCACGTCGTCGTGGTTGCGGCCCGCGATGGGCGCGCCCACCAGCAGGTCGTCCTGCCGGCTATAGCGCGACAACAGCACCTGCCACGCGGCCAGGAGCGCCATGAACGAGGTGGCCCCTTCGCGTCGGGCAAGGGCGCCCAGCCGCTCCGCCAGGGCCCGGGGCAGGTGCACGGGCAACAGCGCGCCATTCGCGGAGCGCCGCGGAGGCCGAGGCTTGTCGGTGGGCAGCTCCAACACCCGAGGCGCACCGGCGAGCTGTTCCTTCCACCACGCCACCTCCCGCGCGAGCACATCGCCCTGGAGCCATCCGCGCTGCCACACGGCGAAGTCCGCGTACTGGATGGGCAGGGGATCCAGGGCGGGGGCCCGTCCGGAAGCGAAGGCCGCGTAGGCCGTGGCGACCTCTCGCACCACCACGCCCACGGACCAGCCGTCGGAGACGATGTGGTGCATGCCCAGCAGCAGCACGTGGTGCGTCGCATCCAGCCGCAAGATCCGCGTGCGCAGGAGCGGCCCCGTGCCCAGGTCGAAGGGTCGTCCCGCCTCCTCCAACGCCAGCCGCCGCACCTCCGCCTCTTGGTCTCCGGGCGGCACGTCGCCCAGGTCCGTCAGCGGCAGCATCCAGCCGCTCGCGGGGTGGATGACCTGCACGGGGTCTGGGACCTTCAGCGTGAACGTGGTGCGAAGGGCCTCGTGGCGAGCGACAAGCGTCTCCAGCGCGCGGCGCAGGGCCTCCGCGTCCAAGGCCCCCTCCATCCGCACGGCGCCAAGCAGGACGTACGGCGTGACTCCGGGCTGGAGCTGTTCCAGCACCCACAGCCGCTGCTGGGCGAAGGACAGGGGCGGCTCGAAGTCCCGCGCCACCTTCTGGAGCGCGGGCAGCGCGGGAGCGTCGCTGCGCGAGAGGAGCCGAGCCTCCACCTGCTCGGTGACATCAGCGACGGTGGCGCCCTCGAAGAGGCTCCGCATGGGCACCTCCACCTGGAACGTGGCGCGCAGCCGCGACAGCAGCCGCGTGGCCAGCAACGAGTGGCCCCCCAGGGCGAAGAAGTCGTCGTGCACCCCCACGTGCGCCACCCGCAGCACCTCGCGGAACAGGCCGGCGACCCGCTGCTGGAAGGGCGTCATCCGCTGGGGCCTCGAGGGCTCCGCGACGCCCGAGCGTGCCACCGGAGCAGGCAGGGCCTTTCGATCCACCTTGCCCACGGGCGTGAGCGGCAGGGCGTCCAGCGACACGAACACGGCCGGAACCAGCGGTGCGGGCAGCCGTTCGGCGACGAACGCACGGAGCGCTTCGTCATCCACCGGAGAAGCGGGGACGAGCCACGCCACGAGGCGTGGATCACCCGCGCCGTCATCGAACACGCCGGCCACCACGGCCTTCACCGACGGGTGCTGACGGACGACGGCCTCCACCTCGCTGAGCTCGATGCGGAAGCCGCGCAGCTTCACCTGCGTGTCCATGCGGCCCAGGAAGTCCAACGTGCCGTCCGCGAGCCACCGCACGCGGTCGCCCGTGCGGTACAGCCGCGCGCCCGGCACATCGCCAAACGGCGAGGGCACGAAGCGCTCCGCCGTGAGCGCGGGGCGGCCCAGGTAGCCGCGTGCGAGTCCGTCGCCGCCCAGGTACAGCTCGCCCGGGATGCCCACCGGAACGGGCTGGCCGTGCGCATCCAGCACATAAGCGTGGACCCGCGTCATCGGCCGGCCGATGGGCACCGACGTGGCGTGCTCCGGCAGGTCCACGATGTCGTGCGTGGTGACGCCCACGGTCGTCTCCGTGGGGCCATACAGGTTCACCAATCGGCCCGGCGCCCCCGCCCGCAACACCGCGCGAGCCGCGTCCGCGTTCGCCGCTTCACCCGCGAAGAGCAGCACCCGCATCGTGGCGAAAGCGTCCGGAACCTCACGCGCGACGGTGTGGAACAGGGCCGTGGGGAGCAAGGCCGTGGTGGCGCCCACTTCGCGAAGCGTTCGCGCCAGCTCCGCCGGGGCCAGCATCACCTCGCGCGGAACGATGACCAGCCGGGCGCCGTTGAGCAGCGCGCCCCAGATCTCGAAGGTGGCCAGATCGAACGCGGGCGTACCCGCTTGCACCATGCGGTCGTCCGGCCCCAGCCGCACGTAGTTCGTGTCCCGGACCAGGTGCACGATGGACTGATGCGTGATGCCCACGCCCTTGGGCGTACCCGTGGAGCCGGACGTGTAGAGCACGTAGGCCAGCTGCGCCGGCAGCGCATCCGCTCGCACGGGGGCGGCGCTGTCGTGTGAAAGCGCGGCGCGTTCGGTCTCCAGGACCACCGTCGGCCAGCCCTGCCCGAGCAGGGTGGGGGGCAGCGCCCGCTCCGTGATCACCAGGGACAGCGCCGCGTCCTGGAACATGAACGCGAGCCGCGCGACGGGGTAGGCCGGATCCAACGGCACATAGCAACCGCCCGCCTTGAGGACACCGATCATGCCCACGATGAGGTCCAGGCCGCGCTCCAGGAACAACCCCACACGGCCCTCGGGACGCAGGCCCCGCGATAGCAGGTGCCGCGCCAGTTGGTTCGAGCGGGCATCCAGCTCCCCATAGGTCAGGCTCCGGCCCTCGTGCGCGACGGCCACGGCGCCAGGAGCCCGCTGGACGTGGGCCGCGAAGAGACCCAGGAGGGTGTCTTCCTCCCGGAGCGGCCGAGACTCCGGTGCGCTGAAGGTCCCGAGCACCTGTGCGCGTTCGGCCGAGTCCATCAAGGGCAGCAGGGCCACGGGCGTCATCGCGTCGCGCGCCACGGCCTCCAACAGGACCCCGAAGTGGGTGGCGAACCGCGCCGCCGCCTCCCGGGAGAAGAGGTCGCGGCTGTATTCGAGCGTTCCCTCCAGCCCGCCATCCCGCGCGGTGAGCGACAAGAGGAGATCGAAGCGCGCCGTCCCGGTCGTGGTGGGCAGCCGCTCCATGTGAACCCCAGGCAGCGCGAGCGCGGGCAGCGGGGTGTTCTGCAGCACGAACATCGCCTGGAACAGCGAAGCGCGCTCGCCGCCGCGCGCCGGACCCAGCGCCTCCACGAGCCGTTCGTAGGGCACGTCCTGCCGTGCGTACGCGGCCAGCGAGGACTCGCGCACGCGCGCCAGCAGCTCATGGAAGCGCGGGGCGCCGTCCAGGCGAGCACGCAGCACCAGCGTGTTGAGGAACACGCCCATGAGGGGTTCCAGCTCTGGACGGAAGCGGTGGGCCACCGGCGTGCCCACGGCGAAGTCCTCCTGCCCGGAGTAGCGCGACAGCAGGGCCTGATAACCAGCCATCAGCACCATGAACAGCGTGGCGTCGCGGTCACGGCCCACCTGTTCCAGCGCGCGCACCAGGGGCGCCGGCAGCGTGAAGACAAGGCTGCCTCCCCGCGTCGTCCGGGCCCCGGACAGGCTCTGTCCAGGCAGCGCCAACACCGGCGTTTCCTTCAGGGACTCCTTCAACGCCTCCAGGTGGGCCCGCGTCGCGTCCGACGCTCCCTCCTGGCGCTGCCATGCGGCGACATCCGCGGCCTGCACCTCCAGGGCGGGCAGCGGTGAGGACCGGCCCGCGGTGAACGCCTCATAGAGGCTGCCCACCTCGTGCACGAGCACGCCCATGGACCAGCCATCCGTGACGATGTGGTGCATGCACAGGAGCAGCACATGTTCTTCGGGCGCGATCCGCAGCAGTCGCGTGCGCAGCAACGGGCCGGTGCTCAGGTCGAACGGCAGGGCCGCGTCGTCGCGCAGGTGGCGCCGCAGGGCGTCCTCGCGAGCCGCGCCTCCCGGCAGGTCCTCCACCGGGAGAGGCCACTCGGAGGGCGTGGGGTGGATGCGCTGGGATGGCTCGCCGTCGCGCTCATGGAACGTGGTGCGCAGCGGTTCATGCCGGCGGACGACCTCCGCGAACACGCGGCGCAGCACCTCCGCGTTCACGGGGCCCCTCAGCCACATGGCCAGGGGGATGTTGTAGAGCGCCTGTCCCGGATCCATCTGTTCCAGGAACCACATGCGCTGCTGCGCGAACGACAGCGGCAGGTCCCCGACACGGGACACGACGGGGATGGGTGAAACAGGCGTCCCAGAAGAAGGGACTTCTTGGATGCGCTCCGCGAGCCGCGCCACGGTGGGGGCGTCGAACAGCGCGCGCACGGGAAGGTCCACGCCGAACCGAACCGCCATACGGGCGATGAGCTGGGTGGCCAGCAGCGAGTGCCCGCCGAGCGCGAAGAAGTCATCGTCCACGCCGACGTGCTCCACATGCAGCACGTCCTGGAACAGCGAGGCCAGCTTCTGCTGGAGGGGCGTCCGAGGCGCACCGTCCTTTGAGCCGGCGGCCGACGTGGCGCTGGGGACGGGAAGGGCGCGGCGGTCCACCTTCCCGTTGGGGGTCAGTGGCAGGGCGTCCAGGCCGACGAAGGCGGTGGGCACCATGTACTCGGGGACATGGGAGCGCAGGTGCTCACGAAGGGCGCTGGCCTCCAGGGTCGCTGGGGCCACGTAGGCCACCAGCCGCGACTCACCGGGCACGTCCTCGCGGACGACGACCACCGTCTCGCGGACGTCCGGATGCAAGCGGAGCGCGGCTTCGATGTCCCCCGGCTCGATGCGGAAGCCACGGACCTTCACCTGATGATCCACACGGCCCAGGAACTCCAGCGTCCCGTCCGCGCGCCACCGCGCCCGGTCGCCCGTGCGATACATCCGTGCACCAGGCTCGTCCCGGAACGCATCCGGGAGGAAGCGCTCGGCGGTCAGGTCCGTCCGGCCCAGGTAGCCGCGCACGACGCCTTCGCCTCCGATGAACACCTCCCCGGGCACGCCCACGGGAACCGGCGTGAGGCGCGCGTCCAACAGGTACAGCGAGGTGTTCGCCAGCGGCCGCCCCAGGGGGACCGTCCCGGCCGACTCCGCCTCCACGGGGTGCAGCGACGACCACACCGTCGTCTCGGTGGGGCCATACATGTTGAGCAGCGCCGGAACCCGTGTCCGCAACCGCGCGGCGAGCTCCCCCGGGAACGCCTCACCGCCGACCAACAGTTGGTGCAGGTTGCCCAACGCGCGCAGGGCGCGGGGATCCTCCACCAGCGCCCGTGCGTAGGACGGCGTGCACTGCAAGTGGGTGATGCCGTGCCGCTCCAGCAGGTCCGCGAGCGCGACAGGCTCCAGCCCTGAAGGCGCGAGCACCACCTGGAAGCCCCGCGTCCACGTCCAGAGCAGCTCCAGCACGGAGATGTCGAACGAGATGCTTGTCACCGCGAGCCAGGTGCCCGGACGCGGAGACACGTGCGCGTCCATCGCGTGGAAGAAGTTCGTCACCGTCGTGTGCGGCACCGCCACGCCCTTGGGCCGCCCCGTGGAACCCGACGTGTAGAGCACGTACGCGAGCGACCCCGCATCGCGCGGAGGCGCCACGAGGTCCTGGCCCGCCGAGGGGTCCAGCGCGTCCAGGAAGAGCCGCCGCGACGCACGCACGTCGAGCACGCCCTGCAGGTGACGCATGCTCACGAGGACCCGAGCCCCCGAGTCCGCCCACATCGCGGAGAGCCGCTGCGCCGGATATGCGGGATCCAATGGCAGGTAGGCCGCTCCCGCTTCGAGGATGCCGAGCAACCCCACCGCCAGCTCCACCGAGCGCTCCACGCACAGCCCGACCACGGACTCCGGTCCCACGCCCCGCTGGCGAAGCGCATGCGCCACGAGCCGGGAGCGATGGAGAAGCTCCCGGTACGTCACCCGTGTCTCGCCCACGACGAGCGCCACGGCGTCCGGCGTGCGCGCCGCCTGGGCCGCGAACAGCGAGGACGCGGTGGCCTTGGAAGCGAAGTCGGAGTCCGGGCCACGGGCCAGTCGCAGCAGCCGTACTGACTCCGCGGCATCCAGCCACGGGAGCGAATCCACCCGGCACGAGGGGTCCGCGACCGCGCCCTCGAGCAGCACGCGCAGGTGCCCGGCCAACCGGATCACGGAGCCAGCGTCGAACAGGTCGGTGGCGTACTCCAGCCAGCCCTCGAAGCCCCGGGCGGACTCGGCCAGGGACAACGTCAGGTCGAACATCGCGGTGCCGGTGTGAACGTCCAGAAGGCGCGACTGGAGGCCCGGCAGTACCGGAGCGCCCACCTGCGCGCCCTGGAGGATGAACATCACCTGGAACAGCGGCGTGTGCCCGCGCTCGCGATTGGGCTGAAGCGCCTCCACCAGCTTCTCGAACGGCACATCCTGGTGCGCATACGCACTCATCGCCGTCACCCGGACACGGCCCAGCAGCTCCCGGAACGTGGGCGCGCCAGACAGCCGGGTGCGCATCACCAGCGTATTGACGAAGAGCCCCACCAGTCCCTGGAGCTCCGCGCGGCTTCGGCCCGCGATGGCCGTGCCCACGCTGACGTCGTCCTGTCCCGAACGGCGCGCGAGCACCGCCTGGAAGCCCGCGAGCAGCACCATGAAGGGCGTCACGCCCTCGCGCACCGCCAGCGCGCGCACGGCATCCGCCAGCCGGCGGTCCAACACCACCGGCACCCGCGCGCCGGTCGACTTTCGTTCGGCCGGGCGTGGCCGGTCGGTGGCCAGCTCCAACAGCGGCGGGGCGCCCGTCAGCTGCTCACGCCAGAAGTCCAACCGCGAAGCCAACGCGGCTCCGTTCAAGGAAGCCCGCTGCCATTCGGCGAAGTCGGCGTACCGCAGCGGCAGGGCGGGCAGGGGGGATGGCCGTCCCTCGCGCAGCGCCGCGTAGAGCGAGGACAGCTCGCGCACGAGCACCGCCATGGAGGCGCCGTCGGACACGGCGTGGTGCATGACCAGCACCAGCACGTGCGTGCCCGCATCCAGCGTGAGGAGCGAGGCGCGCACGAGCGGTCCGCGCGACAGGTCGAACGGGCGGCGGGCCTCTTCGTGGGCCCACCGGGAGGCTTCGGCCTCGCGAGCCTCGGCCGGGAGGGAGTCCAGCGACACGCGGGTGAGCGGCAGCGTCGCGGCCGGGGCGATGACCTGGAGCGGCCGGCCGTCCTCCTCGCGGAAGGTGGTCCTCAGCGCGTCGTGCCGGGCCGAGAGCGCCGCGAGGCTGCCCTCCAGCGCGGGCACATCCAGTTGCCCGTCCAGTCGAATCGCGGCGGGCAGGTTGTAGGTCGCGTCACCGGGCGCATACCGGTCCATGAACCACAGGCGCGCTTGCGCGAAGGACACCGCGCGGTCGCCCGCCGCGTCCCGGCGTCGGAGCGTGCTCGGCGCGTGGCCGGAGGAATCACGGAGCGTGAGCAGCCGCGTGGCGAGCGACGCGATGCTCGGACCTTCGAGCAGCCACTCCATGGGCACCGTCAGGCCCATGGCCGTGCCCACCTCGTGCGCCAGCTCCACCGCGCCCAGTGAGTCCAGCCCGTAACGCGTCACCGGGGCCAGGACTTCGACCTCTTCGCGGCGCATGCGCGCATGCCGAGCCACGACGTCGCGAAGCCACGCCACCAGCGCCTCCGCGTCCGGTGCCAGGGCCGGTGCGTCCAGCCCAAGCCCTCCGTGAGTCGCGGAGAACGGCCCGACGGATGGCCTCCATGAAGCCGTCGGGGTTCCGCCGGAGTCCGCGCCGGTCGATGCATTCACCGCAAGGGAAGGGGACACACCACCGGACTCCACCGTCCCCGAAGCTCCGGACCGTGGACCGCCTGGGGGCATGCCAGAGGCCGAGGAACTCGCGCCGTTCGACGCCTCCACCGCGTGGGAAGGGGGCAGACCACCGGAGTCCACCGCACCCGGGGCACCGGACCCTGGACTGCGTGGAGGCTCGGGCGGCTCCTCCCGCCACGTCATCACCTCCTGCAACGTCCCCGTGAGGAAGCCCGCACGGCACGCATGCCGCTGCACCTTGCCGCTGGACGTCTTCGGCAGGCTCCCCGGCTCGATGAGCACCACCGCGTGGGCCTGCACTTCATGTGACTCCGCCAGCCGCTGCCGGATGGCACCGGCCGCCGCGTCCGCCTCCGCGAACTGCCTCCGCAGGTCTCCCAGCCGGCGCACGTCGACTTCCTGCACGACGACCGCCCGCTCCTCGCCCGCGACCTCCACCGCGAACACCGCCGCTCCACCGGGGCGGAGCGCAGGGTGGGCCGCCGACACCGTCGCCTCCAGGTCCTGGGGGTAGTGGTTCCGGCCACGCAGGATGATGAGGTCCTTGCGCCGCCCGGTGACGTACAGCTCACCGTCGGGCCGCAGGAAGCCCAGATCCCCCGTGCGCAGGAACGGCCCCGAGTCCTCGTGCGCGATGCGCGCCTGGAACGTCTCCCGCGTCGCCTCCTCGCGGCCCCAGTAGCCCCGCGCCACGCTCGAACCGGACACCCAGATCTCGCCCACCTCGCCGGGCGAGCGCCGCGCGAGCGTGTCCGGCTCCACGATGGCGATGCGCTGCTCCGCCAGCGTGCGTCCGCAGCCCACCAGCACCCGCGCCCCGGGCTCGTCCGCGCCCAAGTCCTCCGCGCGGTGCTGTTCCAGCGCGTCCCCGGAGAGCGTCGCCAACACCGGAGGCGCCGCCGGCTGGCCGCCTGAGACGATCAACGTCCCTTCCGCCAGGCCGTAGCAGGGGTAGAACGCCTCGCGCCGGAAGCCGCTCGGCTCGAACGCCTCCGCGAAGCGCTCCAGCGTCTCCGGACGAATGGGCTCCGCGCCGCAGAACGCGACCTCCCACCGGCTCAAATCCAACGCCCGCCGCTGCTCCGGCGTGCTCTTGCGCACGCACAGGTCGAACGCGAAGTTTGGCCCGCCGCTGAGGGTGCCTCCGAAGCGGGACACCGCCTCCAGCCACGCCATGGGCCGCTTGAGGAACGTCATCGGCGACATCCACACCGCCGGGAACCCGCCGTACAGCGGCTCCAGGATGCCGCCGATGAGCCCCATGTCGTGGTACGGCGGCAGCCAGATGACGGCCACGCTGTCGCGGCGCACCTGGAACGCTCCGGCGATGAGTTCCAGGTTGTGCAGCAGGTTCGCGTGCGTGAGCATCACGCCCTTCGGCGTGCCCGTGCTCCCGGACGTGTACTGGAGGAACGCGAGCGACTCCGCGCCCACGCCCTCTGGCGCCACCCAGTCCCGCTCGCCCCCCTCCGGAAGCGCGTCCGTCGCCATCCAGTGCAGTGCGCGGAAGTCCGGCGCATGTTCGAAGACGAAGTCCGACAGCTCCAGGATGCCAGACGTGGTGAGCACCACCGATGCCTGCGCGTCCTGGATGATGGCGCGCAGGCGGGGCAGGGTGCGCTCCAGGCGCATCGGATCCGGCGGGTACGCCGGCACCGCCACCGCGCCCGCGTACAGACACCCGAAGAACCCCGCGACGTAGTCCAGCCCCGGGGGATACAGGAGCAGCACGCGCTCGCCCACCGCGCCCCGAGCCCGCAGCGCCGTGGCGATCCGCCGCGCGCGCGCGTCCAGGTCGACTGCGCTCCAATGCGCCTCTTCCCCCTCCGCGTCACCCAGGAAGGTGTACCGCGGCACCTGAGCGGAAGGACCCGAGGCAAGCTTCAACAGGACGCCGGGAAGGGTTCGCGAGAAGTCGTTCACGGGGGGCCATCCATGTGTCGAAACAATGTCGACACTTCTTAACAGCCCCGACGCTCGAACCCTCCAGCCACTCTCGGTGACGAGACCCTGCGCGCATCACCCACCCACTCACTCAAGAAGCGGGGATGCGTGAAAGTTTCAAGCGCGGCCGAACAACCCCTTCAACCACCCCATGAAGCCCTTCGGCTTCGACACCCCCGCGACCTCCGGAGTCAC
Organism: Corallococcus sp. Z5C101001; assembly: GCF_007352635.1. Classification (NCBI taxonomy): domain Bacteria; kingdom Pseudomonadati; phylum Myxococcota; class Myxococcia; order Myxococcales; family Myxococcaceae; genus Corallococcus; species Corallococcus sp. Z5C101001. Next base: position 187,820 of record NZ_VKLU01000009.1, on the reverse strand, counting down.
GCCCTGCGCGGCGGCCGCGGCCAGGTTGCGCGCGGCACTGACGGAGTGCGCGCCTCCGGTGGAGGCCGCGGGTGCCAACGTCGGAGGCACCAGCACCGCGGGCGCTTCCGGCTGGGACAGCCGCGCCTTCACGGCCTCCGGCGTGTCGCGGGTGGTGAACGTGCTGACCACTTCGCGACCTGTCGTGCCCTCGCGCGCGGTCACCTTCAGCAGCGACTCGTTGTTCACCTCGAAGGTGACGGTCACCTGCACCGCGCCGCGCGGACGCTTTGGCAGGCCGGCGAGCCGCAACGTGCCCAGGTACTCATTGTCCTGCGCCCGGTCGGAGTCACCCTGGAACACGGTGAGCTCCAGCTCCGTCTGTCCATCGCGGTGCGTGGAGAGCGTGTGGACCTTGGAGGCCGGCAGCGACACGTTGCGCTCCAGCACCGGCTTGAAGCGCCCGCCGGGCAGCCCCACGCCAATGGCCATGGGCAGCACGTCGATGAGCACCACGCCTTCCAGCTGCCCCAGACTGTGCGCCAGGAGCGCCGCGCCCAGCGCCACGGCCTCGTCCGGGTGCACGCCCTTGCTGGGCGGCCGGCCGAAGAACTGGGTGATCTTCTCGTGCACCAGCGGGAAGCGGCTCTGCCCTCCGACGAGGATCACCTCGTCGATGTCCTTGGGCCCCAGCCCCTTGGCCTGCAGCACCTCTTCACAGACCTGGACCGTGCGGTCGACCAGCTTCTCCGTCAGGGCGATCAACTTCTGCCGCGTGAGCGTGACGTCCAGGTCGTACGGCTTGTTGTCGATCATCGTCACGAAGGCCACGTGCACGCGCATCTCCGAGCGCTCGGACAGGGCGCACTTGGCCCGCTCCGCCGCGTCGTTGATGCGCTGCAGGGCCACCCGGTCCCCCTGGAAGGCGCGGCCCGTCTGCCGCTCGAACTCCTCCAGCAGGGACTCGACGATGGCGTTGTCGAAGTCGATGCCGCCCAGGAACGTGTCGCCGCCGGTGGAGATCACCTCGTAGACGGTGTCGTGCAGCTCCAGCACCGACGCGTCGAACGTGCCGCCGCCCAGGTCGTACACCAGCACGCGCTGGTTGAGCTTCTTGCCATAGCCGTACGCCAGCGCCGCCGCCGTGGGCTCGTTGAGGATGCGCTCCACGTACAGCCCCGCGAGCTTGCCCGCCTCGCGGACGGCCTGCCGCTGGTTGTCGTTGTAGTAGGCGGGCACCGTGATGACCGCCCGGGAGATGGGCTGGCCCAGCTGGTTCTGCGCCACCTCGCGCACCTCCCGGAGGATCAGCGCGGAGATCTGCTGGAGCGAGTAGATGCGATCGCCCAGCCGCACCGCCGCTTCGCCCGCCTGGCCCGCGGCGATCTCGTAGTGGAAGCGGCCCTTGATCTGCTCGACGATGGGCGACGCGTAGGGCCGGCCCACCAGCCGCTTGGCGCCGTACACGGTCTGGCGCGGGTTGGTGAGCATCTGCCCCTTGGCGGGGTGGCCCACCACCAGCCTGCCGCGCTGGTTGAACGCCAGGATGGAGGGCACCGTGTTGTGACCCTCGCGGCTGGGCAGCACCCCCGGCTTGTTGCCGCGCACGAACGCGGCGCACGAGTTCGTCGTCCCCAGGTCGATGCCGATGACAGGGCCGGCCCGGGGTGGCTCGGCCGTGTTCAGATCCAACGACTCCGCCGTCACCATCTCCAGCGCGGGTGCGGTGGGAGCGCCGGGCACATCAGCTCCGTCCCCCCGGGCGGCGCCAGGGCCGGGCTCGGCGCGCGCGGCGGAGGGGAGGGCGGGGGCGGCGGCGGGGCCAGGGACGGTGAAGTCCGCCGGGCCCACCCCGTTGGGCACGGGCGGTACGTCCGACTGGGCGTGGGGGAGGATGGCCACGGCGGCGTCCAGGAACCGGCGGGTCGGTGCGTCCGCCTCCCCGAACCTCAGGCCCATCCCGGAGATGCCCTGGCCCTGCTGACCGGTGACGAAGTGGACGATGGCCGCCGTGTAGAGGAGCCGGTCGCCGCTCGCCAGGCGGAGGTCCAGGGTGACGGCCGTGCCCGGAGGGCGGACGGCCTTGGCGCGCAAATAGATGCCCCCCCGGGTGATGTTGCCCCCGTATTTCGCCAGGAACTCCTCGGGGGTGGCGAAGGGCAGCTTCACCACCAGCCCGACCGCCCCCGCTTGATTCGAATCCGCCAAGGCCCGGTCCAAGTCCCAAGTCGTGTGTGTGGGACGCCGAGTATCACCCGAAGTCCTAGGGAACGGGCGGCAAAAAACCTTCTTCCGTTGCGCGGCTGCCGCGTAAACCGTATGGACACGCACCCGCCGGGCGCTGGTGCCCCGCGGGGCCTCCGGGAGCCCCCATGTTGAACCCCGATATCCGGTTGGCCCTCACCTTCGACGACGTGCTCCTGCTGCCCGGCGAGAGCGCCGTCACGCCCCGTGATGCCGACCTGACGACCCGCCTGACGCGCAACATCCGGCTCAACGTGCCCCTGTTGTCCGCCGCCATGGACACCGTGACGGAGGCCCGCACGGCCATCGCCATGGCCCAGGAAGGTGGCATTGGCGTCATCCACAAGAACATGACCCCCGAGCAGCAGGCGCTGGAGGTCCTCAAGGTCAAGAAGTTCGAGAGCGGCATGGTGGTGGATCCGGTCACCATCGAACCGAAGGCGCCGCTCTCTCGCGCGCTGGAGCTGATGAAGGCGCACGGCGTGTCCGGCGTCCCCGTGGTGCAGGGCAAGCGCCTGGTGGGCATCGTCACCAGCCGCGACGTGCGCTTCGAGAAGAACTTCACCCAGAAGGTCGAGGACGTGATGACGACGAAGCTCGTCACCGGCCGCGAGGGCATCTCCCAGGACGACGCCCAGAAGCTCCTCCACGAGCACCGCATCGAGAAGCTCCTCGTCGTGAACGAGGCCTATGAGCTGAAGGGCCTCATCACCATCAAGGACATCGAGAAGCGCCGCACCCACCCCTACGCGGCCAAGGACGCGAAGGGCCGCCTGCTCTGCGCCGCCGCCGTGGGCGTGTCCGCCGACCGCGAGGCCCGCATCGACGCGCTGCTCAAGGCGGGCGTGGACGTCATCGTCGTGGACACCGCGCACGGCCACTCCAAGGGCGTGCTGGAGGGCGTGCGCGACACCCGCAAGAACTTCCGCGGGTTCGACCTCATCGCCGGCAACGTGGCCACCGCGGAAGGCACGCGCGCGCTCATCGAGGCGGGCGTGGACGCGGTGAAGGTGGGCATCGGCCCGGGCTCCATCTGCACCACGCGCGTGGTGGCCGGCGTGGGCGTACCCCAGGTGACGGCGGTGGATGACTGCGCCCGCGAAGCGGACAAGCACGGCATCCCCATCATCTCCGACGGCGGCATCAAGTACTCGGGCGACATCGTCAAGGCCCTGGCCGCGGGCGCCAGCTCCGTGATGATCGGCTCGCTGTTCGCCGGCACCGAGGAGTCCCCTGGCGACGTCATCCTGTACCAGGGCCGCAGCTACAAGAGCTACCGGGGCATGGGCAGCCTGGGCGCGATGAAGCAGGGCGCCAAGGACCGCTACTTCCAGTCCGACGTGGAGGCGGTGAAGCTGGTGCCCGAAGGCATCGAGGGCCGCGTCCCGTACAAGGGCAGCCTGTCCATGAACGTGCACCAGATGCTGGGCGGCATCCGCAGCGGCATGGGCTACGTGGGGTGCGCCACCATCGAGGAGCTGCGCACGAAGGCCACCTTCACGCGCATCACGTCCGCCGGGCTCAAGGAGAGCCACGTGCACGACGTCATCATCACCGAGGAAGCGCCCAACTACCGCATGGAGTAGGGCTTCCCGCCCCGGAGGAAGCTCCGGGGCAGGGGAGGCTCCCCTGGGACGCACCCAGGGGAGGCCCGCGAGGGACTACTTGCCGCGACGCTTGCCGCCGGCGGGGGTCTCCTCCGCGGGGGCCGGCGCGGCCGACACGCGCTTCTCCGCGGCGTTCACGCGCTGGAGCAGCTGCTCGCGGTCGTCCGGGTCCAGCGTCTCGATGGCCTTCTTCATGGTGCCGAAGTCCAGGCGGGCCACCGTGACGGTGTTGCCGCCCTTGATCTCCTGCACCGTGGGGACGTCCACCAGCTCGCGCAGGTAGATCTCGAACTCCACCCGGACGTCCGCCGTCTGCTGGATGCAGGTGTCCTTGGCGTTGACCAGGTTCTGGCTGCCCTCGCGGTAGCTCAGGTCCGGGTTGCGGGCCATCGCGTCCTCGAAGGTGTGGGTGCGCTCCCGGAGCGAGGAGTAGAGCTGGACGTAGTCCACCAGCCGGTCCGACTCCGGACGGTTGACGTCCCGCGCCTTGTTGAGGGGCGCCGTGGTGTCGTCACAGGTGAGCTTGGAGAGCTCGGTGACGCCGGGCGCATCCTTCACGGCGACGCTGCGGGTATCCCTCTCCAGACGTTCGTCAGAGGAGATCTCCTTCACGCACCCCGAGGAGGACAGGAGGAGCATGGCTGCTGCAGTGGAAGCGGACAGGCGGCGCACGAACAATTGACGGCCTTTCAGCGTTGATTTCCCGAAGTTTGTAGCGATAAGGGCCCCCACCCGTCAACGACGCCCCCTGGGAGAATCGCCGGTGGACCTGCACTCCGAGAAGATCCTGATCCTTGATTTCGGGAGCCAGTACACCCAGCTCATCGCCCGCCGGGTGCGCGAGCTGGGGGTGTATTGTGAGATACACCGCCCCGACCTCCCCGCCGCCGACATCCGCCAGTTCGCGCCGCGCGGCATCATCCTGTCCGGCGGCCCGGCCTCCGTGGAGGCCCCTGGCTCCCCCCGCTGCGACCCCTACGTCTTCGACGCGGGCGTCCCCGTGCTGGGCATCTGCTACGGCCTCCAGCTCATCTCCAAGCTGCTGGGCGGCCGCATCGACCGGGGCGCGCACCGGGAGTTCGGCAGCGCGGCGGTGGAGGTGCTCACCGCGCGCGGCCCGTTCGCGGAGTTCCATCCGGGCGACCAGGTGCAGGTGTGGATGAGCCACGGGGACCGGGTGGACGTGCTGCCGCCCGGTTTCGAGGCCATTGGCCGCAGCGGCAATTCGCCCTTCGCGGCGGCGGCCCATGCGACGAAGCCCTGGTACGGCCTCCAGTTCCACCCGGAGGTGGTCCACACGCCGCAGGGCAAGACGATGCTGCGCGCCTTCCTCTTCAACGACTGCAAGGTCACCGGCTCCTGGACGATGAAGGGCTTCATCGACGAGGCGGTGGAGACCATCCGCAAGCAGGTGGGCGAGGAGGGCCGGGTCATCTGTGGGCTGTCCGGCGGCGTGGACAGCTCCGTGGCGGCGCTGCTGCTGCACCGGGCCATCGGCCCGCGCCTCCAGTGCATCTTCGTGGACAACGGCGTCCTGCGGCAGGGCGAGCGGGCGCAGGTGGAGGCCCTCTTCGTGGACCGCTTCCACGTCCCCCTGAAGACGGTGGATGCGCGCGAGCGCTTCCTGTCCAAGCTGGCCGGCGTCACCGATCCAGAGCAGAAGCGGAAGATCATCGGCCGGGAGTTCATCGCCGTGTTCGAGGAGGCCTCGCGCGACGTGCAGGACGCGGGCTTCCTGGCGCAGGGCACGCTGTACCCGGACGTCATTGAATCCGTGTCCTGGAAGGGCCCCTCCGTCACCATCAAGAGCCACCACAACGTGGGCGGCCTGCCAGAGCAGATGAAGCTCAAGCTGGTGGAGCCCCTGCGCGAGCTCTTCAAGGACGAGGTCCGCGCCCTGGGCCGCGAGCTGGGTCTGCCGGACGAGATGGTCTCCCGCCAGCCCTTCCCGGGGCCGGGCCTGGCCATCCGGGTGCTGGGCGAGGTGAACGAGAAGCGCCTGGACCTGGTGCGCCGCGCGGACGCCATCGTCCAGGAGGAGATCCACAAGGCTGGCCTGTACCGCGAGGTGTGGCAGGCGTTCGCGGTGCTGCTGCCGGTGCAGAGCGTGGGCGTGATGGGCGACGAGCGCACCTACGAGTCCACCTGCGTGCTGCGCGCCGTCACCAGCGTGGACGGGATGACGGCGGACTGGGCCCGCATCCCGTTCCCCATCCTGGAGCGCATCTCCTCGCGCATCACCAACGAGGTGCGCGGCATCAACCGCGTCGTCTACGACATCTCCTCCAAGCCGCCCGCCACCATCGAGTGGGAGTGAGCCGGAGGGCGTCCGCGGAGCCCCGTTCAGGGTGAGGGCTCCTCGCGGGCGCGGATGAAAGAAGAGGCTGCCTGGCGCGAACCAGGCAGCCTCGGGGACTTCAGCCCGCGGAAGGGGAGACTACCCCGCCGGGTTGGCCTTCACCGGCGTCACCTTCGTGCTACCGGGGCGCAGCTCTTCCAGCACGCGGTTGGCGCCGTAGATCTTCTGGAGCGCCTCGATGATGGCGTCCGAGTGGACCGCCACGGTGCGGTTCACGGACTCGTCGAAGCCGTAGTCACCGCCCAGCGACTGGATGTTGCCGTCGAACACCAGGCCCACGACCTCGCGGTTCTGGTTCAGCACCGGCGAACCGGAGTTGCCTCCGATGATGTCGTTGGTGGTGACGAAGTTCATCAGCGTGGCGCCGTTGATGACCTTCTCCGACTTCACCCACGACTTGGGCAGGGCGAACGGCTCCTGGCCCGTGGCGTGCTCGAACGTGCCAGCCATCTGGGTGAACGGCGCCACCTGCGCGCCGTTCTCCGTGTAGCCCTTCACCGAACCGAAGGACACGCGCGGGGAGAACGTCGCGTCCGGGTACTGGTTGGTGCCGTAGATGTCGAAGCTCGCCTTGGCGACCAGCTCGCTGTTCTTCCGGATGACGGACTCCACGTCGTCCTCGAACTTCTTGCGGATGGCGCGGGCGTCCGGGTCCACCAGGAGGGCCAGCTGGATCATCGGATCCTTGGACGCCTCCACGGCCTTCTTGCCACCGTCGAAGAGCGCCTGGCGCGCCTTGACGTCCGCCAGCTTGCTGCCCTTCACCACGCGGGTGGCGACCTGCTCCGGGGACTCCTTGCCCAGGACCTTCTTCACGAAGGGGTGCTTGGCGCCCAGCTCCTCGCGCAGCTTGGTGAGGCTGAACGTCAGGCGGGCGATCTCCAGCTCCGGGTAGATGGGCGCGGGGCTGAAGAGCTGCGCCTTGAGCGCGGGCTGGTTGGCGTCGTTGTACTCACGCAGCCGCTGGCCGTTGTCCTTGGGCAGCTCCTCGCTGGCGCGCACCAGCGTCCGGGCGATGACGTACATGGAGGACGACAGGCCCTGGCCCTGCTCCATGTAGTTCAGGTCCTTGCGGAGGTTGACGAGCTGCCCCTCCGCCTTGGCGATCTCATCCCAGGCGCCGGCGTACTTCTTCTTCAGCTCGGGGTTCGCGTCGACCTTCTTGCGCAGCTCCTGCTCCGCGGCGACCTTCTGCGCGAAGAACTGCTTGTCGAGCAGCGCCTCGTGGCGGCCCTTGGACGCCTTCAGGCCGTTCTCCACGCCGAAGAGCATGTTGCTGGAGATGCGCTTCTGCTCGGGGCCGCGCTTCTGGAACTCCGTGAGCATGCCCCGCATCTCGGACAGGTACATGAGCGACTTGGGCATGGACACGTCGCGGATGTACTCCAGCTCCGCGATGGTCAGCTGGCGCGAGGTGCGGCCCGGGTTGCCGGCCACGAACGTGAGCTCGTTCTCCTTGGCGCCGTGCTCGGACCACTTGAAGTAGTCCGGCGTCTTCACCGGCTGCTTGTCCTGGTAGACGCGCACGAACGACACGTCCAGGTCGTAGCGGGGGAACTCGAAGTTGTCCGGGTCACCGCCGAAGAAGGCGATGGCGTGCTCCGGGGCGAACACCAGGCGCACGTCCTGGAAGCGGCGGTACTTGTAGAGGTTGTACTTGCCGCCCTGGTACAGCGTGACGACGTCACAACGCACCTTGTCGTCGCCGTTGGCGCAGGCCTTCTCCACCTTGGCCATCTCCGCCTTCAGCGTGTCCGAGTACTGCTTGCCGGACAGCGACTGGGTGGCCTTGTTCAGCGCGTCGGTGACGTCGGTGATCTCGACGAGCTGGTTCACCTCCATCGCCGGGCACTGCTTCTCCTCGGCCTGCGTCTTCGCGTAGAAGCCGTTGGCCAGGTAGTCCTGCTTCGCGGAGGACAGCTGCTCGATGCAGCCGCGCGCGCAGTGGTGGTTCGTCATCACCAGGCCGTCCGGCGACACGAAGCTCGCGGAGCAGCCGCCAGCCAGACGCACCGCGCCCAGGCGCAGCTTCTCCAGCCACTGCTGATCCGGCTCGAAGCCGTACTTCTGCTTCACCTTCGCGGCGGGGAAGTTGTTGTACGTCCACATGCCTTCGTCGGCGAGCGCCGGAGCGGCACCCACGAGGGCGGCGATGACCATCAATCGCTTCATGAATGGGATCCTTTCGGGCCGCGGGAACGGAGACCCGCGGGGACGGGGCGTTTGTGAGGGATGCCCCTGCGGCGGTCAAGCGGGGAAAACGCCCACGCCTCCTGCACAACGCACAGCCGCCCGTTCGATTCCCAGGAGGCCCACCAGGCAGCTGGATCCGCCGCCCCGCAGCATCCCGACGCGCCGCGTCCGACGCGGACGGGCAGGGGGCTCAGGCCACCCGGGCCCGCACCCATGCACCCGGGGTGCTGCCCGTGACGGCCCGGAAGTCCGCGATGAGGTGGGCCTGATCATAGTAGCCAGCACCGGCCGCGATGGCGCCCCAGTCCGGCCGTGCGCCCTGGACACTGGAGGCCCGGAGCGCGCGGTGGAAGCGCACGAGCCGCGCGAAGGCCTTGGGGCCCATGCCGAGCACGTCGTCGAAGGCGCGGCGCAGGTGCCGCTCGCTCACGCCCAGCGTACGGGCCAGGCCGGCCACGCGGGGAATCTCCACCGCGTCGGTGAGCAGGCGGATGCCGCGCCGCACGAGGTACGCGGCGGCGGGCTCGTAGACGTCATCCCGCTGGAGCCGGTCCGCGAGGGCGGCCTCGAGCGCGCGCAGGCGGGCCTCGGGGGAGCGGGCCTCCGCGAGCTGGGCGCGCAGCCTCGCGCCGTCGGCCCGGCCCCAGAGCGTGTCGATGGAAAGCGACCGGCGGGCCAGCTCCGACATGGGCACACCGAAGAACGGATACGCGCCCCCGGGCTTGAACTGGAGGCCCAGCGTGTCGGGCGGCACCTCCGACGGCGCCTTGCGCAGCACGTGCTCCCGGGGCCCCAGCGCGTGCACGTCGCAGGACGACGCCGTGACGCGGACCACCAGCTCGACGGTGCCGTCCGGGAGGCGGACGTAGGCGTCCGGGGACGGGCCCCGCCAGAGGAGCCGTGCCCGCTGGACGAAGCGCGACAGGTCGGCCCGCGGGGTCAGCGTGTGCTCGGACGGGGAGGCCATGCGCCGGCAACCATGGCGCGGCGGGCCCCGGGCAGCAACCCGGTCCGGGCGCGGGCCACCGGACTCTGGCCGATTCCTCCAATCGGGCCCGTGGGGTGGATTCGTACAGTGACGGGCATGCGAATCCATCACCTGAACTGCGGAACCCTGTGTCCCTCCAGCGCCCGGTTCGTCACGGGCGACGGCGGGCTCTTCGAGCGCGCCCGGATGGTCTGCCACTGCCTGCTGCTGGAGACGCCACGGGGGCTCGTCCTGGTGGACACGGGGCTGGGGACCCGGGATGTCCAGGACGCGAAGCAGCGGCTGGGCGGGCGGTTCGTGGCCCGGAACGCGCCCCGGTTGGAGCTGGCCGAGACGGCGCTGGCCCAGGTGGAGCGCCTGGGGTTCCAGCGCGGGGACGTGCGGCACATCGTGCCGACGCACATGGACCTGGACCACATTGGCGGGCTGGCGGACTTCCCGGAGGCCCAGGTCCACGTGTTCGGGGACGAGCACGACGCGGCCCTGGTGCCGCCGAAGCCGGGCGCGATGTTCGGCTACCGGCCGGTGCAGTGGGAGCACGGGCCGAAGTGGAACCGGTACGCCGTGGACGGCGAGCGCTGGTTCGGCTTCGAGTCCGTCCGGGTGATTCCGGGCCTGGACGCGGAGGTGCTGCTGGTGCCGCTGGCGGGACACACGGCCGGCCACTGCGGCGTCGCGGTGAAGGGCCCCGGGGGCTGGGTGCTGCACGCGGGAGACGCGTACTTCAGCCACCACGAGGTGGATCCGGTGGCGCCGCGGAGCCCGTGGGGCGTGGCGCTGTTCCAGCGGCTGAGGTCGGTGGACAACGCCGCGCGGCTCGCGAACCAGGAGCGGCTGCGCGAGCTGGTGCGCGCGCATGGGCACGAAGTGAAGGTGTTCTCCGCGCACTGCGCGGTGGAGTTCGAGCGGCTGCGCGGTGGACCCGCACACGGGGCCGCGTGATAGCACTCGGGGCGGACCTGTTCGGAGGTGCGCCCATGAAGCTCTATTTCACGCCCAGGACCCGAGCGACCCGCGCCCGCTGGCTGCTGGAGGAGCTCGGGGTGCCGTACGAGCTGGTGAAGGTGGAGCCCTCGAAGGGGGACACGTCGACGCCGGAGTACCTGGCGCTGAATCCCTTCGGCCAGGTCCCGACGCTGGTGGACGGGGACGTGACGCTGTTCGAGTCCTCGGCCATCTGCATGCACCTGGCGGACCGGTTCCCGGAGCATCACCTGGCGCCCCCCGTGGGCTCCGCCGAACGCGCCGCGTATTACCAGTGGATCGCCGTCGCGGAGGACACCGTGGAGCCGGTGGTGCTGGACTTCTTCCGGCACGCGCGGCTTCCGGAGGGACAGCAGGCGGAAGCGCCGCTGTCCCGGCAGCGGTTGAACGCGGTGCTCGCGGTCGTGGACTCGCGGCTCGACGGCCGGGAGTTCCTCGTGGGGGCGCACTTCACGGCCGCCGACGTGGTGATGGCTTCGATCCTCCATCTGGCCCACACGCTGAAGCTCCTGGAAGGGCACCCGCGGCTGGTGGACTACGTGACGCGTCACACGCAGCGCCCCGCCGTCCGCCGGGCGGTCACGCCGTGATGGCGTTGCGGTAGCATCGGCGGACCGTGCGACCCGCTCTGCTCCTTGGCTCCCTCCTGCTGTCGCTGTCCCATTCCGCCGAAGCCACCGAGCCCGCCCGGACGACGACCCAGGTCCTCAAGGCGGCGCGGCTCTTCGATGCGAAGACGGGGAAGATCGTCAGCCCGGGCGTGGTGGTGGTGGCGGAGGGGAAGGTGGTGGGCGTGGGCCCGAAGGCGCCCGTGCCGGAAGGCGCGACGGTCGTGGACCTGGGCGACGCCACGCTCCTGCCGGGCTTCATGGACGCGCACACGCACCTGAGCGCGGAGCCCGGGCCCGATTGGCGCAAGGACATCATCGACAACTTCCAGCGCACCATCCCCGAGCAGACGTTGAACACGCTGCCGCGGGCGCGTGCCACGCTGATGGCGGGGTTCACCACGGTGCGCAACCTGGGCTCGGAGGACTTCATCGACGTGGGCCTGCGCAACGCCATCGCGCGAGGCACCGTCGTGGGGCCCCGCATCCTGGCCGCGACGTCCGCCCTGAGCACCACGGGCGGCCACTGTGACCACGGAAACTCCTGGCGCAAGGGGCTGATGGCCCATGACGCCAGCCGAGGCGTGGCGGATGGCCCGGACGCGCTGCGCGCCCTCGTGCGAGAGAACCTCAAGTACGGCGCGGACGTCATCAAGGTGTGCGCCACGGGCGGCGTGCTGAGCCTCAACGGAGACGCGGACGCCCCGCAGTTCACCCAGGCGGAGCTGGACGCGGTGGTGGACGAAGCCCACTCGCGCCGGCGCAAGGTGGCCGCGCACGCGCACGGCGCGGAAGGGGCGAAGCGCGCCATCCGCGCGGGCGTGGACTCCATCGAGCACGGCACGTTGATGGACGACGAGGCGCTGGAGCTGATGAAGAGCAAGGGCACCTGGTACGTGCCCACAGTCCTGGCCTTCTACGGAGTGAAGGAGCTGGCGGACAAGGGCAGCCTGCCGCCGGCCACCGTCATCAAGCTGCGCGCCGTGAATGTGAGGCGAGAGCAGGTGATGCGCAAGGCGATCTCCCTGGGGGTGCGCATCGCGTTCGGCACGGACGCGGGCGTATTCGCCCATGGGCGCAACGCGGAGGAGTTCGGGCTGATGGTGGACGCCGGCCTGGCGCCCGCCGAGGCCCTGCGCACCGCCACCGTGAACGCGGCGGAGCTGCTCGGGGTGTCGGACCGGCTGGGGACGCTGGAGCCGGGGAAGCTGGCGGACGTCGTCGCCGTGCCCGGCAACCCCCTCCAGGACATCCGCGTCACCCAGAAGGTCCTCTTCGTGATGAAGGAGGGCGTGATCCACCGCAACGACACGGCGCCCGGCGAGCCCGTGGCCACGACGCCTTAAGTCCTGGGGGTGAACCCAGCCAGGTCGTGGATGCCCAGGGCGCGCTCCAGCCGCGCGACCTCGTCGAGCGCCTTCTCGAAGCCATCGCTCCCGAGCAGGCGGTGTTCCTGTTCCTCGAAGCGATCTCCCAGCGCCTCGAAGTCCTTCGCCGCGAAGAGCGACCGGAAGGCGGGAAAGAGCACCGTGTCCTCACGCGCCGCGTGGGCCTGGTACATGCGGGTGAACTGCGTGAGCTGCTGGGCCACGCGCGAGCGGGAGTCCGGCTTCGATAGGGCGTCCGGGCTGTTCGCCGCCGCGAGGAAGCCCTGGGTCAGTGCGCGGCCGGCCGCGTGCTGCGCGAGGAGCACGTCGACGAGCGGTTTCTGCTGGCCGGCCTTGACCAGGGGTGGGAACACCTCGGTTTCCTCGAGCTTCTCGTGGTAGCCCTCGCCAAACCGGGCCATGAGGCCCGCGGCCTGGGAGAGCACCTCGGCAGGAGCGGTCTCCCCAGGGGTCCGCAGGCGCCGCGCGAGTTCGTCGTAGACCAGAAGGGTGCGCCGGATGACGCCGTGCTCGCGCATCAGGTCCTCGGTGGCGTTGACCGCCAGCGGCTTTCCCCGGGGCCTGGGCGCCGCGGAAAGGGCGGTCGCGGCGACGCCAAGGCTCCCCAACAGCACGGCGGACACGACGTCACGGCGACCGGGATTCCGCATGTGCGAACGGATCCCATGCCGCCCATCGCGCGCCAACACGACGGCGGGCAGGGACGCCGTCCAAAAGGAAACGGGGAAGTGGTCCCACGAATGCGCCCCTGGGACCCCAGAGGCTTAGTTTACATAACGCTTCTTATCAGACGTCATTGCCAGGGCATCCTGAAGGATTCCAGGTGCTTCCGGCGCTGTCCCCCGGCCTTCGTGGACGTCCGCGCAACCGGCCCGGCGGGCTCTCAGGCTCGTGATCTCGGGCTTCCCGAGTCCGTGTCTGGCACATACGTTGCCGCCCCATGCGTCTCCTCCGACGAACCGGACTCGCCGCGCTCTGCGGCCTCACCGCGGCCCTGCTCACGGGCTGCCCCGACAAGACGCCCCAGGCCACCGCGGACGGCGGTCCCGCCAGGGCCACGGCGACCCCGGACGCGGCCCCCGAGGCCGTGGCCTTCACGCTCCAGTACCAGGCTCCGGACGCCGGGCTCGCGCTCATCCCGCTGTCCCTGGAGGAAAAACCCCTGGTGGAGTCCACCTCGGACCTGGAGCTGCGCAGCACGCTGCCCCTGCGCAACTACCGCGTCCGGCTGATGGACGAAGCCGACCGGGCCATGGTCTCCGACGACTCCGTGACCGAGTCCGACGACGGCCTCGTCTACCGCATCCACCTGCCGCAGCCGCTCAAGACCGGCTACTCGTACACGCTGGTCGTGGACGCCCAAACAGGCACGGCGTTCCAGGACTCGCGCGGCCGCGACGTGGACGACCTCCGGGCCGCGTTCCAGATCGCCGGCGACAAGGAAAAGCCAAAGCCGCCGGCGGCGCCCGCCAAGGGCGGCAAAAAGAAGCACAAGTAGCCGTCATTCCTCGGTCTGCGACTGCCCCGGCGCCTGATCCGGCAACGGTTCGGGCGTCGCGGGCGCCGGGGTCGGCAGGTTCAGCGCCGTCCGGACCTCCCGAAGCTTCGCCTGGATGAGCCGCATGTTCCCGGGCCCCATCCGCAGCAAGTGCTTCTGGGCCTTGCTCAGCGCCTCCAGCTCCGGCGCCGCGTAGACATAGAGCGCGCCCTTGGACTCCACCTCGACAGGCCCCCGCGGCACCGGCACCACCAACAGGTGCTGGATGGCCCGACCGAAGGCCGTCTCGAAGCGCTGTCCCGGCGGCGCGATCTCCCCGTAGGCCTGATCGACGAGCGGCTTCAGCTCCCGGTACACCATCGCCGCGCCGGACACGTCCAGCGAGCCCAGCACCCGGGCCACCACGTCGTAGCGCGCGTAGCTCAGCGGAGCGATCTCCGACCGCCCGTTCGCGGCCGCCTCGCCCACCTGGAACGCCCCCACGGGGGCCATGAACAGCAGCGAGGCCCGGGGGCTCTCGCCGTCGGCGATGTTGCTCACGGACGCGGTGAACCGGCGCGCCAGGTCACGCTCCTGGAGCCATCGCGCCAGCTCCGGGTCCACCGACAGCTTGCCCACCACGTCCCGGACCCGGCTGTCGCTCTCCGCCAGTGGCACCTCCGGCGGTGCCGCCTCCACGCCCGCGTCCACCACCGGGGCCGCCGCCACGGGCTCCGGTTCGGATTGGCGCTTCAGGCCGAAATACGAAGCCGCCAACGCCACGACCATCAACGCGACCAGAATGCCCAGCACCTTGCCGCGCGAAGGCGTCTTTGGCGGCTCGGCCTCCGGCGGCGGTGGGACTCCTCCAGGGGGCGCGTTCACGAAGTTTGGATCACTCATGGTCCCGGACCTTACAGACAGCCTTCCAGGCCATTCCACGCGGCCCTGAACAATCCCCAGGGACTCTGTTCACAGGACGGTGGCGGGCTCGGACACGGCCGAAAGGACTTCGTCGGGCAGGCGCCAGAGCTGGCCATCCTCGGGCGAAAGGATGAAGCCACCGGGCAGCAGGTGCACCGACGTCACGGTCTCCGTGGACAGCGGCAGCTCCCACGCGCACACGGGCCGCAGCGTCACGGGGTCCAGCTGAAGCAGGTACCACTCCCCCGCCGCCAACAGGTCCTCCACCGCCACCAGCACCGCCCCTGCCGTCACCAACCCGGAGTACCCCGTGGCGAGCGTTCCCTGTTCCGGCAGCAGGAACTCGGCCGCCTGCGTCCCCTCCGGGTACGTCCAGCGCCGCACCCAGGTGCCACCCACGCCGATGAACCCCGAGCCGTCCGGCACGAAGCCCGCCGGATAGAACGGCGCGTCCACGGACGCCACCACCGCGCCCCGGATCAGCCCCGCCGGGCCGCGCTCCACCAGCGTGAGCCAGGTGCCGTCCTGCCCCCGGCTCACCGACACGCCCATCACCGGCAGGCGCGGGTGCGGCATCCATTCATGCAGGCCATCCAGGTCGTCCTCGCCCAGCGGGGGCGCGTCGAGCCCCGTCTCCATCCCCGCGACGTCCGACAGCGTCCGGGCGTCCACCACCCGCACGGACGCCCTTCCGTCCACCACGTCACTCGTCCACAACCCCTGACCGGTAACATCGAAGCCCAGCGCCTGCGTGGGCCGTGTCCAGGTGCGCGCCGTCGTGCCCACCGAGTCCGCGTCCGGCCCCAGGCCCATCATCTCAATCCACCCTGGCCCGAGCACCGCCACGCCCTGGAGCGACGGATGCAGCGCGACCAGCTGCGCCGTCCGGGGCAGCTCCAGCGAACGCTCGGGAGGCCACGCGTCCCCGGCCCCCAGCACCGCGAGCCGTCGCGCGCCCAGGGCCAATCCCAGGGCCTCGCCCGTGGGGCTCAGGATGAAGCCATCCCCGGCCCAGTCCGCGTCCGTCACCGGCAGGGCCGTGAGCCGGGTGAGCGCCACGCGACGGCTGGGAATGCCCCAGGGGGCGCCGGGCCGCGGCCGGCCGACCCAGGGGACCACCTGGCCGCTCAGGAATCCTGCTCCATGGCCCGCACGCGCGCGAGCGTGTCCACGTCGCGCTCGGTGGGGCCCAGTTCCAACAGCAGTCGGCTCACGTCGTACAAGAGATCCCCGCGCTCGAAGACCTTCAGCCGGGGGACGTCCAGATTCAGGTCGTCCGCGCCCTTGTTGTAGGACAGGTCCATCAGTGACCGCAGCTGGAACGAGTCGTAGAGGTTGTACTCCACCAGGTAGCGCAAGGCCTCCACGTCGCCGCGCCGCAGGTACGCGCGCCACAGCAGCACCGCGTCGTAGCCGTTGACGCCCTTCAGGTGCGGCGGCCGGCCCACGCCCAGCTTGTCTTCAATCTCCTTCAGGCCGCCGCCCATCCCCAGCCGCCGCGTGACGAAGCGCAGATCGATGTGCGCCTCCGGCACCGGGAAGCGCTTCGCGCCGAAGTACTCCTTCAGCACCGGCACGTCGAAGCACGAACCGTTGAACGTCACCCACAACCGCCGCGCCGCCATGGCCTCCGGCAGCGCGTCCATGTTCCGGCCCTGGATGAAGACGTGCAGCCCCGCGGCGTCGAACAGGCTCACCACCGTGGGCACCTGCGTCTGGCTGCCGTCCGTCTCGATGTCGAAGTAGACGGCGTCCTCCTGGAACTCCGGGAACAGGCGCCAGTGCTCGCGCGGCGGCACCAGGCGGGCCAGCTCCTTCAGGTCCTTCCGGGCCAGGGCTTCGCGGGCCTCCGCGATGCGCTGGCGGGCCACCGCGTCCGCCTTGCGGCTGATGACGATGCCGCCGTCCGGGAAGTCATCCCAGGTCCGGATGCCCTTGGACCACAGGTCCTTCTCGCGCCACGGCCCCACGCCCGGGATGTGCTGGAACGTGTGCTGAAGCATCAATCGAGCGCACCCAGCCTTCCCGCCAGCAGATCATCCAGGAGCGGCACGTCCGCCTCGCAGAACGGCAGCGCCTGCATCTGCGTGGGCGTGTGGAACGCCAGCTGATGCGCGCCCAGGGGCTTCGGCTCACCCGACACCAGCGTGGCCGCGTACAGGATGAGCTCCACCGTGAGGTCCGGGTACGTGTGCCGCCCTTCCCACAGGCGCCGGCCCACGGACAGCTCCACGTCCAGCTCCTCGCGGCACTCGCGCGCCAGGGCGGCCTCGTCCGTCTCGCCGGCCTCCACCTTGCCGCCGGGGAACTCCCAGAGCAGCGCCCGGCTTCCGCCAGGAAGGCGCTGCTGCACCAGGTACCGCGGCCCGCCGTCTTCCGGACCGGGCCGGGGAATCAGCGCCGCCACCACCCGCACCGTCCGGGGCACGGCGCGCGTCACCCGCGCGGCCCCAGCTTCACCTTGTTCATGTCCAGCGAGTACAGGTACGCGTTGTTCGACAGCACGTACACCCGCGAGCCCACGACGAACGGCGGCGCGGAGACACCCACGCCGGGGTTCCACGACATGCGCGTCTTGCCCGTCGTCGGGTCCACGAACAGCAACGCGCGCTCGTTGGGGATCAGCAGCATTCCCCGAGCCAACACCGGAGCCAGCGCCGTCCTATCCTTGAGGCGAAGCGACCAGATGAGCTTCCCTGTCTCCCCCAGGTAGGCGTCCACGCGGCCGTCGCCGCTGGCGAACACCACCTCACCCCGCGAGAGCAGCGACGTCAGGCCGCCCACGCTGGTGTTCCAGATGACAGCGCCCGAGTCCGCCTCCAGCGCGTACAGGCCGTTCTTGTACGAGGCCACGTAGAGCCGCCCCGCCGAATCGATGGCCGGAGTGGTGTCCACGTCCAGGAACTCCGTCCCGGTGCCCGACAGCGCCTTCTCCCAGACGACGCCGCCGTCATCTACCTTGAGGGCGACGACGAAGCCGTCGGAGAAGCCGATGTACGCGGTGCCCTGGTCCACCCTCGGCGCGGACGCGCCCCGGATGGTGAAGCCCGACGGCGGATCGCGGCGGTACTGCCACACCCACGTGCCGTCCGTCGCCTTCACCGCGAACACCGTGTCGGTGTCCGTGGCCACCAGGATCAGCCCGTCCGCCAGCACGGGCACCGTGGCCAGGGACTCGTTCGTGGCGTACTTCCACTTCACCGCGCCGGTGCGGCCGTCCAGTGCATACAGGACGCCGTCGCCGCCGGGCGCGTAGATGACGCCCTCGCTGGCCATGGCCCCCGCGAGCGCCCGGGCGCCGGTGCGCAAGGACCAGCGCTCCTGGCCGTCCGGGCCCACCGCGTGGATGAAGCCGTCGCGCGTCTGCGCGATGACGTTCTTGCTCTCCGGGTCGTACACCGGGGAGGCGGGCTCACGCGGCGAGTACTCCAGCAGCGGAACCTTCTCCACCAGCCCCGTCCACCAATCCACGTGGAAGTAGTCCACCGGCGGCTGCCGGGGCGCCGCGGGCAGCTCCGGGTTGCCGTACAGCGGCACCCGCGCGCACCCGGCCAGGAGTCCCACCCCGGCCACCATTCCCACCCACCGCTTCCACCGAGAGAGCCGCATGGTCATGAGCGCCGTATCGCTACCCCGCGTCCGTTTCCGTCGTCGCGGCCGGCGGCGGTGCCGGCGTGGGAATCTTCACGCCTTCCGCGGCCAGGACCGCCATGCGCTCGGTGGCCTGGCGGGCCGCGGCGCTGTTCGGGTGGTCGGTGGGAATCTTCGACAGCACCTGCGCCGCCTCGTCCTTCTTGCCCTGAAGGATGAGCATGCGGGCCTTGTGGTACTGCCCCATGCCGACCAGGTACTCGCCCGAGTCCGCCTTCTCCATCTGCTCGAAGGAGGTGATGGCGTTGGCGTAGTCGCCCTTGGCCTCGTAGGCGTAGCCCTGGCCCTCCAGGGCGCTCGCGCGCAGGGCATCGTTCTCCGGTGAACCCTGGAGGAACGCCCCCAGGGACGCCAGCGCGTCGTCGTACTTGCCCAGGCGGAACTCCGCCTTGGCCTGCGGCAGGGCCGCCGTGGTCGCCGCGCGGGTGCCCGGGTGCTCCTTGCGGAAGCCGGACAGCTGCTTGACGACCTCCTCATCACGGGCAGCCACCGTCGGGAACGGCGTCTCCGTGGAGGTGGGGTCCGCCGGGTCCACGCCCGTCACGGGGCGGTCCAGGACGGTGAGGGCCTGCCCCAGTTGCATGGAGGCCGTCTCCTCGCCGCGCTTGGAGACTTCGCTGCCAATGGCGAAGCCCACCGCGCCCAGCACCAGGACGCCGGCGCCAATGGCGAGGAACTTCTGGCGCTGCATCAGCCAGTCGCGCGCGTCCGCCCCCACCTTCTGGAAGGCGTCCGGCTGACGAAGCTCCTGCTGGCGAATCTTCTCGGTCTTCTGCTGGGCCACGATGAAGGGACCTCTCTCCGGCTTCGACGGTGCTCTTCGCTCTGGGAAAGCGGCGCACTGTAAAGAGCGCCCGCTGGGAGTGTCAACGCGCGAGCGCGGGTCAGTCGCGCTCTCGCCCTGCCCGCTTCCCACCCTTGCCGCCCTTGGCCGCCAGGTGCGGGTTCTTGCGGGCCTCGCGCTTGGCCTTGCCTGGACGCTCGCGGAAGAGCAGGCGGATGGGGACCCGCAAATCGAACGTCTTGCGGATCTGGTTGGTGATGTAGCGCTTGTACATGTCCGGAACGCCTTCCGGGGCATTGCAGGTGAGCGCGAACGTCGGCGGCGCCGCCGTCACCTGGGCGATGTAGTACAGGCGGAGCGGCTTGCCCTTCACGATGGGTGCCGGGTTGTTGTCCACCATGTAATCCAGCAGCCGGTTGAGCTGCGGCGTGGGCGCCCGGAACCGGAACTGCTTGGCCAGCTCCACCGCCACGTCCACCACCTTCTCCACCTTGGAGCCGTGCAGGGCGGACGTGAAGATGACCGGCGCGTAGCCCACGAACTTGAGCGCGAGCTTGAGGTCGTCGCGGAAGGCCTCCTGGCGGCGCTTGTCCTCCGCGATGAGGTCCCACTTGTTCACCACGATGACCAGCGCGCGGCCCCGGTCCATGGACAGGCCCGCGAGCTTCGCGTCCTGATCCACCGCGGGCTCCGTGGCGTCCATCAGCAGCACCGCCACGTCGCTGCGCTCCAGCACCTTGAGCGCGGCGATGACGGAGTACTGCTCCACCTGGTGCGCGATGGTCTTCTTGCGCCGGATGCCCGCGGTGTCCGTGAGGATGAGCTGCTGGCCCTTGTACGTCACCTCGGAGTCGATGGGGTCGCGCGTGGTGCCCGCGATGTCGCTCGTGACGACGCGCTTCTCCTTCAGGATGGCGTTGACCAGCGTGCTCTTGCCCACGTTGGGCCGGCCGATGATGGCCACGCGGATCTTCCCGTCGTCCGGCGGCGCCTCCGCGTCCTCGCCCTCCACCTTCGCGGGCAGCTTGCCCACGACGGAGTCCATCAGGCTGCCCATGCCCAGGTTGTGCTCCGCGGACATGGCGTTCACGTCGCCCAGGCCCAGGCGGAAGAACTCGCCCGCCAGCGACTGCATCTGCCCGGACTCGTTGTCCAGCTTGTTGGCGGCGACCACGACGGGCTTGCCCGCCTTGCGCAGGTAGTTGGCGACGGCCTCGTCCGCGGTCGTCATCCCCGCGCGGGCGTCCACGACGAAGATGATGACGTCGCACTCCTCCACCGCGAACTGCGCCTGCTCGCGCACCTGCTTGAGCAGCGAGTCCTTCTCACCGGGGACGAAGCCGCCGGTGTCGATGAGCGTGAAGGCGCGCCCCTCCCACTCCGCGTCCGCGTAGTGCCGGTCGCGGGTGACGCCCGGCTCGTCCTCCACGAGCGCGATGCGGCGGCCCACCAGGCGGTTGAACAGCGTGCTCTTGCCCACGTTGGGGCGACCGACAATGGCGACCAGCGGCTTCATGGAGTCTCTTTCGACAGCGACGACGACTTCTGCGGCGACGACTTCGGCTTCAGCGACGACGGCGACATCACTCGTACCCCAGCTTGCGCAGGCCCGCGGCGCGCTCGCTCCAGCGGGCCTCCACGCGCACGCGCAGGTCCAGGTACACGTGCGCGCCCAGCAGGCGCTGCACCGACTTGCGCGCGTCCGTGCCAATCAGCTTCAGCATCTGCCCCTGCTTGCCAATCAGGATGGCCTTCTGGCTGTCGCGCTCCACGTAGATGGAGGCCGCGATGCGGATGAGGCCGCCCAGCTGGCCCGGGGGCGTGCCGGGGCGCGGCTCGCGCTCGGATTCGTCGAACACGTCCACCAGCACCGCGGTGGAGTACGGAATCTCCTGCCGGCAGTGCCGGAGCACCTGCTCGCGGATGTACTCCGCCACCAGCACGCGCTCCTGCTGGTCCGTGAGCATGTCCTCCGCGAAGAGGGGCTCGCCCTCCTGCATGTGGCCCAGCACCACCTGGAACAGGTGCTCCACGCCGTCCTTCTCCCGCGCGGAGATGGGCACCACCTCCGCGAAGGGGAACTCCTGGCCATAGAGCGCGATGAGCGGCAGCAGCTTCGACTTGGGGATGGAGTCGATCTTGTTGATGACCAGGAAGGTGGGCTTGCCCACCTTCTGCAGCCGCTCGAGGATGTCGCGGTTGCCCGGCGTCACCTCCAGCGTCTCGCCCTGGGGTGGCTCGATGAGGAAGAGGACCAGGTCCACCTCCTCGGCCGCGGAGATGGCGGCCTCCACCATGTAGCGGTTGAGCTCCCCCTTGGCCTGGTGGATGCCGGGGGTGTCGATGAACGCCACCTGCCCCTCCGGGCGCGTGACGACGCCCAGGATGCGGTTGCGGGTGGTCTGCGGCTTGGGCGAGACGATGGCGATCTTCTCGCCCGTGAGCGCGTTGAGCAGCGTGCTCTTGCCCACGTTGGGCCGGCCGATGAGCGCGGCGAAGCCAGCGCGAGGGGTCTTCTTCTGGGACTGGGAGGCCATACTTCCGGAGATGATCAGTGGGCCTTCCGACCGCGGAAGGAAGGCCCCGGGGAAACCACTGGAACCGCTGGGAACGGCGGCGGACGGCGGCGGACGGCGGCGGACGGCTTAGGACGGCCGCGCCGTGGAGAGGGTCAACGTCTGGATGCGCACGTCCCGGCGCGGACGGTCGTTCGAGTCCTTGGGAAGCTCATTGGCGATGCGGTCCACCACGTCCTGCCCCGCCACCACCTCGCCGAAGATGGTGTACCGGTTGTCCAGGTGGGGCTGTGGTGCCGCGGTGATGAAGAACTGACTGCCATTGGTGTTGGGGCCCGTGTTGCCCATGGCCAACACGCCCTTCTTGTCGAAACGCCGGCCGCCCTGGAACTCATCCTCGAAACGGAAGCCCGGCCCACCGTTGCCCCGGCTGGTCGGATCCCCGCCCTGGATCATGAAGTCCTTGATGCAGCGGAAGAAGAGCGTGCCGTCGTAGAGCGGGCGGCCGTGCATGGTCTCGCTGGTGATGGGGTGCTTCCAGTCCTTCTCCCCGCTGGCCAGCCCCACGAAGTTCTCCACCGTCCTCGGAGACTCCTGGGAGAACAGGCGCACCACGATGCGCCCCTCGGTGGTGTCGAAGGTGCCGTACAGCTCCACGCCCGCGCGGGCCTGCTCCATGAAGCTCATTGGGCGGGACTCGGGGTGGCGGTGGCCTTGGGCCTGGCGGCGGCCGCCTGCTTGGGGGCCTTGTCGCTCAGCGTGACGGAGGTGAGCACCACCGGCGTCTGGGGCCGATCCTGGGCGCTGCGGGGCACGCTGGCGATCTTCTCCACCACGTCGTAGCCGGTGACGACCTCGCCGAAGAGGGTGTGGCGGCCGGTGAGGTGCGCGGGCGTGGAGGTGGTGATGAAGAACTGGCTGCCGTTGGTGTTCGGCCCCGCGTTGGCCATGGCCAGCAGGCCCGGCTTGTCGAAGCTGCGGCCGCTCTGGAACTCGTCCTCGAAGCGGTAGCCCGGGTCGCCCATGCCGGTGCCGGTGGGGTCGCCGCCCTGGATCATGAAGCCCGGGATGACGCGGTGGAAGACGGTGCCCGCGTAGAGGGGCTTGCCCTTCACCGGCTCGCCGGTCTTCGGGTCGGTCCAGGTCTTCTCGCCCGTGGCGAGCCCGACGAAGTTCTCCACCGTCTTCGGGGCGTCCTTGGAGAAGAGCTTCACGGTGATGACGCCCTGGCTCGTCTTCAGGGTCGCGTAGACGTCCTTGCCGGCCTGGACCTTCTTCGTCCAGGGGCCCACTGCGGGCTCGGCGGCCAACGCCGCGACTGCGGCCAGCGCCACGGTGATACCGAGAAGACGGTGCATACGGGACGGCCTCCAGGGCAGGAAGGCGCGGACCCTACCCCCCACCCCCCTCCCCCTCCAAGGGCTTTCACGCCGGAGGGTCGTCTGGCGAAGTCCCTCCCACGGCCTCCGCCGGAGCCACCTCCGCCCCGGATTCCGGGGCTGGGGCCGCCCGAAGGCGCTCCAGGGTGGTGCGCGCGGCGGACTGCTCGGCCTCCTTCTTGTTCCGGCCGTTGGCCCGGGCGTACACGGTCTCCCCGATACACACCTCCACCTCGAAGACCTTGGAGTGCTCCGGGCCCGACTCCGCCACCACCCGGTAGCGCGGGGACAGCTTGAGCTTCTCGTGGGAGAGCTCCTGGAGGAGCGTCTTGTAGTCCAGGCGCCCCGCGCCCGAGGCCACCTCCTCCACCACCTCCCCGAAGCACCGGTCCACCAGCGCCAGGGCCGGCTCCAGGCCGCCGCTCAGGTACACCGCGCCCAGCACCGCCTCCAGCGCGTCCGCGAGGAGCGAGTTCTTGTCGCGGCCCCCGGACTGGGACTCGCCCCGGCCCAGCAGCAGCAGCTCGCCCAGGCGCAGGCCCCGGGCCACGCGGGCCAGGCCCTCCTCGTGGACGATGCGGGCGCGCATCTTGGTGAGCTCGCCCTCGGGGACACCGGGGCAGCGGTCCATCAGCCGGTGGGACACCGCCAGGTCCACCACCGCGTCGCCCAGGAACTCCAGGCGCTGGTTGTCCTTGAGGTTCTGGTCCCGGTTCTCGTTGACGTACGTCTTGTGCGTCAGGGCTTCCAGGGCGAGGTCTCGCTTGGAGAACTCCACTCCCAGGCGGGCCTCCAGGGCTTGCACCCGCTCGGCCAGGGTCATCTTCTCCACGCGGCTCACTCCTGGGGCGCGTCCGGGCCCACGAGGCGCACGGCCTCGGGAGCAACCTTCAACAGATCCGCCACCATCCGCACCACCCCGGGGAACTCATCCAGTTCGAAGCGGCCCGCCCACACCTTGCCCTGGGTGCCGGCGAGCAGGCCCCGGAAGGTCCGCCCCGCGATGCGCGCGGCGGCGAAGCGGTACACCCGCCCCTCCACCTGCAACTGCGCCAGCAGCTCCAGGCTGCTGCGCGGCGGCACCAGGGCCTGCGGGCCGAACTTCTCCACCACCTCCACGAAGCGCACCGGCTCCGAACCGGGCGCGCTCTGCGGGGTGCGCGCCACCGGCTCGCCCAGGAGCGCGGACAGGTAGCCCGTGAGCGCCGCCCGCTCGCGGAACTCCGACAGCTCGATGACGTGGCCCGCCGCGGTGATCAGCTCCTCCCCGTTGCGCCGGGCCTCCGCGACGCGGAAGTTGCCCTGCCGGTCCGCCACCAGCTTCACGACGAGCGGGCCCTCCTTCACCGTCGTGGCCAGCACCAGCGACTGCGGATCCACGTCCGCGGGCAGGCCCAGCAGCTGCAGCTCCTCCGAGCGGCGCTGCAGGTGGAAGACGTGGTCGCTGAAGGTGTCCAGCAGCAGCGCCTGCATCTCCTCCGCCGCGTCGATGGCGGAGAGCAGGATGGGCGTCATGCCCACCACCGCGGCGGGCGCGATGGGGATGAGCCGGTCGCCCAGGACCTGGAAGGACACTTCCGTGATGAAGTCCTTGGTGATGGGGTTCACCAGGGACGCGGCCTCCAGGTCCAGCATCACCTCGATGCCGGCGGCTTCCTCGCGGACCTGGAGCCCCAGCTCTCGCAGCCGAGCGGTATCCATCAGGCCCCTTTGAAGGTCTCGCGGGCGATGATGGTGCGCTGGATCTCGCTCGTGCCCTCTCCAATCTCACAGAGCTTGGCGTCGCGCAGGTAGCGCTCCACGGGGAACTCGCGCGTGTAGCCGTAGCCGCCGTGGATCTGCACGGCCTTGTTGCAGGCACGCATGGCCGCCTCGGAGGCGAAGAGCTTCGCCATGGAGGCCTCCTGCGAGTACGGCCTCCCCGCGTCCGCGAGCCGCGCCGCGCGGTGCACCAGCAGGCGCGCCGCCTCCAGGTCCGTCTTCATGTCCGCCATCATCCAGCGCAGGCCCTGGAACTCGCCAATGGGCTGGCCGAACGCGGTGCGGTCGCGCGAGTACGCCACCGACTCCTCCAGCGCCCCGCGCAGCAGCCCCACCGACAGCGCGCCAATGGTGATGCGGCCCTTGTCCAGGATCTTCAGCGTGTCGATGAAGCCGCGGTCCACCTCGCCCACGATGGCGTCGTCACCGACCTCCACGTTCTCCAGGATGAGCTCCGCGGTGTCCGACGAGCGCATGCCCAGCTTCCCGTGGATGGAGCGCTGGCTGAAGCCAGGGTGGCCCTTCTCCAGCACGAAGGCGGTGATGCCCTTCTGGCGCTTCTCCGGCGACGTGAGCGCGAGCACCACGAACACGTCACCCACCGTGCCCTGGGTGATGAACATCTTGGCGCCGTTGAGCACCCACTTGTCGCCCTTCCTCACGGCGGTGGTGCGCATGCCGGACGCGTCCGAACCGGATCCCGGCTCGGTGAGGCCCCACGCGCCCAGCCACTCGCCGGTGGCCAGCTTCGGCAGGTAGCGCTGGTGCTGCGCCTTGTTGCCGAACACGCGCACGTGGCTGGTGCCCAGGCCGTTGTGGCTGGCCACGGTCAGCGCGAGCGAGCCGTCGTAGCGGGCGATCTCCTCCACCGCCACCGCCACGGCGAGCGAGTCCATGCCCGCCCCCCCGTACTCCTCCGAGACGAGCATGCCCAGCACGCCCAGCTGGCCCAGCTCCCGCACCACCTCCAGGGGGAACTTCTCGTCCTTGTCCCACTCGCGGGCGTAGGGCTTCACGCGGCGTTCGCAGAATTCACGGAGGGAGGCCTGGAGGGCGCGGTGGCTGTCGGGGAGTTCGAAGTCCATGGTCGGGAGCGGAATCTAGCGTGGAATCAGGTGGGGGACTCTAGACGGGGTGGACGCCGTGCTTCTTTTCGGCGCGGGGCTGGAAGCAGTCGGCATACAGCGAATAACGCTGCATCAATTCCCCGCGGAGCGAATCGCCGGGCACCACCGCGTCGATGATGAGCTCGCTGGCCAGCTTGTAGATGTCCACGTCCTGCTTGTACTCGTCGCGGAGCTTCTGGACGAAGGCCGGCCGCTCGGCCTCCGGCAGCTCCTGGATCTTGTTGAAGTAGACGGCGTTCACCGCCGCCTCCGGGCCCATCACGGCGATCATCGCCTGGGGCAGCGCGAGCGTGGCCTCCGGGGCGAAGCCCGGGCCGCTCATGGCGTAGAGGCCGGCGCCGTACGCCTTGCGCACCACCACGCAGATACGCGGCACGCTGGCCTCCGACACGGCGGAGATCATCTTCGCGCCCGCGCGGATGATGCCCGCCCGCTCCACCTTGGTGCCGATCATGAAGCCCGGCACGTCCGACAGGTACAGGAGCGGGATGTTGAACGCATCGCACAGCCAGATGAACCGGGCCGCCTTGTCCGCGCTGTCCACGAACAGCACGCCGCCCTTGTACTTGGGCTGGTTGGCCACGATGCCCACCGTCCGGCCGCCCATGCGCGCCAGGCCGGTGATCAGCTCCTGCGCGAAGAGCTTCTTCACCTCGAACCAGCTGCCCTCGTCGATGAGCTCCGCGATGAGGGCGTGCATGTCGAAGGGCTTGTTCTGATCCGGCGGGACGATCTCATCCACGCGCTTGCCGCTGTGCTTGGGCGCCTTCACGTCCACGCGCGGGGGGGCCTGGGTGAAGTTCTCCGGGAAGAAGGCCAGGTACTGCTTCGCCGCGGCGATGGCCTCCTGCTCCGTCTTCACCAGCACGTCGCCCACGCCGGACACCGAGCAGTGCATCTTCGCGCCGCCCATCTCCTCCAGCGTGACCTTCTCGCCGATGACCATCTCCGCCATGCGCGGACTGCCCAGGTACATGGAGGCGTTGCCCTCCACCATGATGACCAGGTCGCAGAACGCGGGGATGTACGCGCCGCCGGCGGCGGACGGGCCGAAGAGCAGGCAGATCTGCGGGACGAAGCCCGACAGGTGGACCTCGTTGTAGAAGATGCGGCCCGCGCCCCGGCGGCCCGGGAACATCTCCACCTGGTCCGTGATGCGCGCGCCCGCGCTGTCCACCAGGTACATCAGCGGGCACCGGAGCGCCTTCGCCGTCTCCTGGATGCGCAGGATCTTCTCCACCGTGCGCGCGCCCCAGCTGCCCGCCTTCACCGTGGAGTCGTTGGCCATGATGGCCACGGCGCGGCCGGCGATGCGCGCCACGCCCGTGATGACGCCGTCGGACGGCAGCTCCGGATCCAGGTTGTTGGCGAGCTTGCCGTCCTCCACGAACGAGTCCGCGTCCACCAGCAGCCGGATGCGCTCCCGGGCGAAGAGCTTGCCGCTCTCCGCGTTCTTCGCGTGGTACTTGGGCGCACCGCCCTTCTCCACCTGGGCGATCGTCTCGAGCAGCTTCTGGTCGTAGGACATGGCCGCCGTCCCATACCAAGAAACCCCTGCCATGGCTGCCTTCTTGCCGTGCGAACCGCCAACCGTGCAGTCCAAAGGACGACGCATGAGGCCACGGCGCGGCGCATCGGGGGCTGGCACCGGGGGCTTCCCTGCCTACCTTCAGTGCTGCACGGGGGGTGTGCACCCAGGCGGGCCACGCTCGCCCCGTGAATCATCCGGCCCTGGAGGGACCCATGTTCAGGAAGAAGACGTGGCAGGCGAAGGCGTTGGCCAAGAGCAAGCTGTACCGCCAGTACGTGGCGCACCAGCTCCTGGACCAGATCCCCGAATACGCGGAGCTCGCTGGCAAGCGGGCCCGCAAGTCCTGGGACCGGTTCGACCCGGACGACGCGCTGCGCTATGTGGGCTTGAGGACGTATAAGCCGGTGCGCACGGGCCTGGGGGGGCTGGGTGCGTTCCTGCTGGGCGCCGCCGCGGGCAGCGTGGTGGCGCTGCTGCTGGCGCCGCGGCCGGGCACGGAGCTGCGCACCACCGTCAAGGACAAGGCGATGGGCTACATCAACAAGCAGGGCGTGAACATCGGCGGCGAGAAGACCGCCAGCGCCTGAGGACGGGCGGCGCGGGCGGCGGGCACCACGTCCGCCGCCTCACACAGAACGCATGAGCCAGGGGCCGCATGGTCCGCGGGCGACCGCGGGCCTGCCGCCCCTGTCGCTTTCGGGGGCCTCAGCGGCCCTTATAGACAGGGGGACGCTTCTCCGCGAAGGCGCGGAGCCCTTCCAACCGGTCCTCTGTCTTGAGCACCTCCTCGTACTTCTTGAGCTCCAGCGCGAGCGCGTCATCCAGCTCCAGGCCGGTGCCCTCGTCGATGGCGTGCTTCGCGGTGGCGACGGCCACGGGGGCGTTCTCCACCACCGCCTCGGCGAGCTGGAAGGCGACCTCCAGCAGGTGCCCTTCCGGGGCCAGGCGGTTGACCAGCCCGATGCTGAAGGCCTCCGCCGCGTTGACGCGCCGGGCGGTGAGGATGAGGTCCTTGGCGCGGCCCGGGCCGATGAGCCGGGCGAGCCGCTGGGTGCCGCCGCCGCCGGGGATGATGCCCAGCTTCACCTCCGTGAGGCCCAGCTCCGTGGCGGGCGAGGCGACGCGCAGGTCGCAGGACAGCGCCAGCTCCGTGCCGCCTCCAAAGGCCGCGCCGTTGATGGCGGCGATGAAGACACAGTCGCTCTTCTCGATGGCGCGGAACGTCTTGCGCAGGCCGTCCAGGAAGGCGCGCACCTCCGGCTCCGCCATGCCCGCGCGCTCCTTCAGGTCCGCGCCCGCGCAGAAGGCCTTGTCTCCCGCGCCGGTGAGGATGACGGCGCGCACCGCGCGGCTGGCGGAGACGCGGTCCACCAGCTGGCCCAGCTCCTGGAGCATCGCGCGGCTGATGGCGTTGCGGCGGCTCTCTCCGTCGATGGTCCAGATCTCGATGGCCCCGCGGGCGTCGACCTTGAACTCCGGCATCTTCGCTCCCCGTGTCGGGCCGCCCGGAGCGGCCCGCGTGAATGGCGCGCAGCCTGAAACCTGTTCCCCAGTCTGGCAAGCCGTAAACGGATAGGATTTCGCCCATGCCTTCGTGCCCTCCGACGAAACGCCCGTGGCGGTGGCTGCCGGGATTGCCCACCGTGTCCACGCTGCTGCTGCTCGCCCTGCCCCTGGTGGCCCTGGCGCGAGGCGGTGGCGGCGAGCACTACACGTCCGGGCGCGACCGGGGCGGCGGCGGAGGGGGGGGCGGTGGGGACGGCCTGCCCCTCTGGTTGCTCTTCGACCTTGTGCGGTTCATCTTCCTCTACCCCAAGGTCTCCATCCCGCTGCTCGTCATCGGCGGCGGGATCTACTGGCTCTACAGGCGGAACCTGCACCCGGACGCCACCACCCGGCGCGCGTTGGATCAACGCGAAGCGGAGGTGCGCACGGAGGTGTCCGGCCGCGACGTGCAGGGCTGGGTCAACGCGCTGAAGCTCAAGGACCCGTCGTTTGAACTGCAGCCCACGCTGGACAAGGTGCGCTGGCTCTTCCTGGAGCTGCAGCAGGCGTGGTTCCGCCGGGACATGACGCCGGTGCGCCCCTTCCTGTCGGACGCGACGTGGCAGCGCTTCAACGTGCAGCTCGCCCTGATGCAGGCGCAGGGCGTGCGGGACGCGCTCGCGGACATCCGGGTGCTGGACGTGCAGCTCATCGGCCTGCACCAGAGCAACTGGTACGACAGCATCCACGTGCGCGTGCGCGCCAGCATCCGGGACACGGACGTGGCCGCGGACCAGACGGACGCGCAGGCCATGGCCGCCGCGAGCCGCGTGGCGCCGGAGGCCTTCACGGAGGTGTGGACCTTCGTGCGCAAGCCCGGGGCCCAGACGCGCATTGGCGAGGACCTGTTCCAGGGCAAGTGCCCCAACTGCGGCGCCCCCTACAACGGAGGCGCGTCCAACACCTGCGAGTTCTGCAACGCGGTGGTGAACTCCGGCAACTACGACTGGACCCTGTCGGAGATCACGCAGGGCGTGGAGTACGTGCGGCACCACAAGCAGGTGGACGGCCTGCTGCAGGCCCGCGCGGAGGACCCCGCGCTCAACCTGGAGATGATGGAGGACCGCGCGTCGCTGCTGTTCTGGAAGTGGATCGACGCGCAGAGCCGCGATGAGACGGCGCGCCTGTCCAAGGTCGCGAACGCGGAGGCCCTCACGGCGCTGGGCGCGGAGCTGACGGAGCTGCGCAAGCGCGGCCGGCGCCGCGTCTTCCTGGAGTGCGCCGTGGGCGCGGTGGACGTGCGCGCGCTGGAGGTCCACCCGGAGTCCTTCGACGAGGCGCAGGTGGAGATCCGCTGGAGCGCCCGCATGGGCGTGGGCCCCGTCAATGAGCGCCCGCCCAGCCTGCCCACCGTGCCCCAGCGCTGGGTCTTCACGCTGCGGCGCCGCCACGGCGCCAAGACGAACACCGACACGGGCATGTCCACGGACCGCTGCCCGCAGTGCAACGCGCCCCTCACGAACAGCGCCGCCAACACCTGCGAGTTCTGCGGCACGGTGCTGGGCACCGGCGAGCGGGACTGGGTGCTCGCGTCCGCCCTCCCCTTCGAGTCCTGGAACGTCCACCACGCGCAGCGGCACTCCGCCAACGTGGCCCGCTACCAGCAGGCCCGGGACGAGGACCGGGGCGGCTTCGCTCCCCCGCCCACGGCGGGCGACGGCGACCACGTGATGACGGACGTGAAGGAGCGCGAGCGGCTGCTCTACATGATGGCGTCCATCGCCGCCGCCGACGGCGAGGTCTCCGCCGCCGAGCGCCGCCTGCTCAAGCTGTGCGCGGAGCGCTGGAGCGTGCCGTGGGCGAACGTGGAGATGGCGCTCAATGCCGGGCCCCAGCTCTTCGAGCGCCTCATGCCGCGCGGCAGCCCGGAGGCGGAGGTGTTCCTGCGGCACATCGTGGAGATGGCCCTGGTGGACGGCCGCATCGACCGCAAGGAGCGGCGGATGCTGGAGATCGCCGCCCAGCACCTGGGCCTGGAGTCGCGGCTGGCCGCGATGATCGGGGACCGCTAGTCACGCGGTCCCCGCGGGGGACGCTCAGGTCTGCGCGCGGCGGGTGGCCTTCTTGTCCCGCTCGCCCAGCGCGGCCTGGAGGTACTTGCCCGCGAGCTTCCGTCCGATGAGCTCCTGGGCGATCTCACCGGCCTCCACCAGCTTGTCCAGGTCGATGCCGGTGTCCACGCCCATGCCGTGCAGCATGAACACCGCGTCCTCGGTGGCCAGGTTGCCCGCGGCGCCCGGGGCGTAGGGACAGCCGCCCAGTCCGCCGATGCTCGCGTCGAAGGTGGTGACGCCCGCGGCCAGCCCCACCAGCGCGTTGGCCAGCGCGGTGCCGCGCGTGTCGTGCAGGTGCAGCGCCAGCGTGTCCACCGGCATGTGCTGGAGCAGCGCGCCCAGGATCTCCTCTGTCTGCCGGGGCGTGCCCACGCCAATCGTGTCGCCCAGGCTGAGCTGGTAGATGCCCGCGTCCACCAGCTGCCGGCAGATGTCCACCACGCGCTCCACCGGGACGTGGCCCTCGTAGGGGCAGCCCCACACGGTGGACAGGTAGCCGCGCACGCGCATCCCGGCCTTGCGGGCGGCGGCCGTCACTTCCCGCGCCCCGGCCAGCGCCTCCGCGATGGTCTTGTTGATGTTCTTCTTGGAGTGGGCCTCCGACGCGGAGATGAACACCGCGGCCTCCTCCAGGCCGGCGGCCCGCGCGCGCTCCAGGCCCTTGAGGTTGGGCACCAGCGCGGAGAAGACGACGCCCTCGCGGCGGCCCACCAGCTTGAGCAGCTCCTCCGCGTCCGCGAGCTGGGGGATCCACTTGGGTGACACGAACGACGTCACCTCGATGCGCTTCTCCCCCGCGGCGACCAGGGCGTTGATGAGCCGGGCCTTGTCGCGGGTGGGCAGCGTGCGCAGCTCGTTCTGCAGGCCGTCGCGGGGGCCGACCTCATACACGTCGACCCGGCGGGGCAGTTGCCCCAGCAGGCCGACCCGCGTTCGCGATGTCTCTTTCGGATCCACTGGACGAGTCCTGGGTCAACCGCGCCCAGCTCCCACGATGAGGTCGGTTGAGTCGGGTGTCATCGGCCTGGAATCCAGGCCTCCGTGCACCCATGCCACCGAAAAGCCCGTGCTTTCCAACAGACGTTTCAGTTCCGCAAGAGGATAGTAACGGATGGCGTACGCCGCTCGCAGGACGCGCCCGTCCGGCAGCGTCAGCCGGCGCTGCCCCACATCCCTCCCACGCGTCGCGTCGAAGCGGCTCTCCTCCTCCAGGAGACTCCCATCCGGTAACCGCTGGTGGAAGGCCGCGCCCGGACTTCGCGCCAGGCGCTCGTACGGCACCGTCTGGAACACCAGCCGTCCGCCGGGCCGCAGCACCCGGGCGGCCTCGCGCAGCACCTGGACGTGCTCCGCGTCGCTGAAGGCGAAGAGTGTCGAATACCAGGCGTAGGCGCCCCCCACCGACGCGTCCTGGAAGGGCAGCGCCCGCAGGTCACCCTGGGCCACGGGAAAGCCGGGGCGCCGCAGGCGCAGGGAGAGCGGATCCAGTTCCAGGCCCACCACCCTGCCAGCGAGCCCCCCTTCCGCGTTGAGCCGGGCCGCGTGCCGGCCGTGGCCGCAGCCCAGGTCCACCACCGGCCCCTCCACGTCCGCGAACGCCCGGGACAGGTACTCCGCTTCCCGGGCCGTCACCTCCTCGGAGAGGAACGGCAGCGTGCTGCGCAGGTACAGCTCCCCGAAGAAGGCGTCCACGGGCGTGGGCGGGCGTCAGCGCTTGAGGGCGGGCAGCTTCTCGCGCAGGCGGCGCGCGGCCTCATCCAGCACGCCCTCCGTCTTGCAGAAGGCGAAGCGCGCGAAGCCCTGCCCCAGGTGCCGGTGCTCCGGACCGTAGAAGACGCTGGGCGGAATCCCCGCCACGCCCACCTCCGTCACCAGGTGCCGGCAGAAGGCCACGTCGTCCTGGAAGCCGTAGCCCGTGATGTCCGCGAGGATGAAGTAGCTGCCCTCCGGGGAGTACGCCTTCAGCCCCGCCTCGCGCAGGCCCGCGAGCAGCCGCTCGCGCTTCGCGGTGTAGAGCGCCGTCAGCTCCTGGAAGTAGCTGTCCGGCAGCCGCAGGGCCACGGCCATGGCCGCCTGGAACGGCGACGCCGTGGCGAAGGTGACGAACTGGTGCGCGCGCTGCACCGCGTCCCGCAGCGGCGGCGGCGCGATGATCCACCCGATCTTCCATCCCGTGAGGCTGAAGGACTTGCCCGCGCTGCTCACCGTCACCGTGCGGTCCGCGAGCACCGGCACCGTGGCGGCCCGGATGTGGCGCGCGGGGGCGAAGACGATGTGCTCATACACCTCATCCGCCAGCACCTTCACGTCGTGCTCGGCGCAGAGGTTGCCCAGGAACTCCAGCTCCTCGCGGGTGAACACCTTGCCCGTGGGGTTGTGGGGCGAGTTGAGGATGAGCAGCCGCGTGCGCGGTCCGAAGGCCGCCCGCACCTCGTCGCGGTCGAACCACCACGTGGCATGGGACGCGTCCGGCGGGCGCAGGGGCACGTAGCGCGGCGTCGCCCCCACGAAGGCGATGTTCGCGTCATACGAGTCGTAGAACGGCTCGAAGGCGATCACCTCGTCCCCTGGATCCACCAGGCCCAGGATGACGTCGAGGATGGCCTCGGTCGCGCCGCTGGTGACGGACACCATGGTGTCCGGATCCACGGCGTGGCCGTGGAAGCGCTGCGCGTGCTCCGCGATGGCGACGCGCAAGTCCCTGGCGCCCACGCCGGGGGCGTACTGGTTGACGCCGCCCTGGATGGCCTTCCACGCGGCCTCCTTGATGGCGTCCGGGCCGTCGAAGTCGGGGAAGCCCTGCCCCAGGTTCACGGCCTGGTGCTTCAGCGCCAGCGCGCTGAACTCGGAGAAGACGGTGGTGCCGAAGCGGGAGACACGCTGCGCGAGCACGGGCCGGGGGGACATGGGGCGGGCCTCTGGCGGCGCCAGCGCACGTCCACCCCGACCCCCGGGGCGACCGGCTGGCGATTCAGGGCCTGACGATAGCGTCCACGGGCACGGAACGCGCGCCCTGTTCCACCGCGCGTTGCCGGGCGGCCCGGGACAGGGCCAGCGCCAGCCCCGTCACCACCAGCACCAGGGGCACCGCGCACACCAGGTCGATGGCGTAGTGGAAGCGCCCCGCGAGCGTCGCGAAGATGAGCCCCAGGCCGGGGAACAGCATCACCCAGAAGAAGCGCCGGGCGAACCGGAACGCATAGAAGAGCACCACCAGCGCCACCCCGGTGTGTCCGGACGGGAAACAGTCCCGGGTGTAGATGGGCGTGCGCATCATCGATTCCAGGAGCGGCGTGAGCAGCAACCCCCGCGACGCGGGACCGTCGAACGCGCCGATGAGGAAGTAGCGCGGGCCCACCGCCGGCACCAGCGAGTACGCCGCGTAGTTGAAGCTCAGCAGCAGCCCCAGGCCCAACAGGTATTCGTCGAAGCCCGGCGTGGGCCCCCGGCCGCGCGCGTACAGGAAGATGCCCAGGAGCAGCGGCCAGATGAAGTGGCCGTAGTAGCAGAGCATCAGCACGTCGTTGGCCCAGGGCGGAACCACGTGCGCCAGGGCCACCGCGGACTGGAAGCCGAACAGCCGTTGGTCCACCGCGACCAGCTGGGCGTCCTTCACCAGCGGGTTCATCCAGTCGACGATGGGCCCCAGCCACCCGTGCGACATCGCCGACAAGGGAAGCAGCCAGAAGTCCGCCGCGATGGCGATGAGCGGCCGACGGGGGAAGCGCGCCTCCAGCATCCGCAGCACCGGCAGGGCCAGCCCCATCAGCCCGAACAGGCAGGCGCTCCGGGTCGCATGGGGTGCCCAGCGGGCCGGCCCCACGCAAGCCAGGACCGCCGCCGCGCAGGCGGCCATCAGGACGATGTCCACCTGCCGGAAGCGCACGAGCGCCTGGTCCGATGACGCCATGAGGGGCCGCACACGGCCTTCGCTGAATGACCAGATGCTCACGCCGATTTGCGCTCCCCCGGCGATTCGGCCGGCTGCTCGCCGGCCCCTCCGAGATTGAGAGGCCGCACCACCGCGCCCGGCTGAGGTGCCACCGCGGACCGCCGCCCCTTCCACCGCTCCAACAGCGCCAGCATGGCCGGGAAGAACACCGTCGTCCCCAGAAAGGTGCTCACGACCCCCAGTAGCGCAATCTGTCCGATGCTGCGCAAGCCCTGGTGGTTCGCGACCATCAGCGCTCCATAGCCCGCCGCGTTGGACAGCGTGGCCACCACCGCCGCGAAGCCCGTGCTGCGCACCACCCGGCCCAGCGACCCGGGGCCCTCTTCCTCGTACCGGTGGTACAGGTGGACGGAGTTGTCCACCGCGATGGCCAGCAGGTTGGGCAGCACCACCGCGTTGATGAAGTTCAGCTGCACGTCGAACAGGTACATCCCGCCCGCCAGGCACGTCATCCCCAGGAACAGCGGGCCCGCCACCAGCAGCGCGCGCTTGAGGCTGCGCAGGCTCGCCAGGATGACCAGGAACACCACCGCCGCCGCCGCCCAGAGGATGAACGGCCCATCCCCCCGGACCAGGGAGAAGATTCGCGCCGCGATGCGGTTGCTGTCCAGCACCGCCAGGTCGATGCCCTTCGCCTTCGCGCCGGCCACCACCTCATCCAGCTGCGCGGCCCAGCGGTGCAGGTCCTCCGTGTCGTAGTTGGACACCGACGGGAACAGCAGGAGGAACATGCCCTTGCCGTCCAGCGCCTCGAAGCGGCGGCGCGCCTCCACCGGCAGGTCGTCCAGCCCGTACGGCTTCGCGTCCACCAGGGTCCGCAGGTCCTTCACCCGCGCGTCGTCCTGCGCGGACTTCGGCAGCCCGTCCAGGAGCGCCCGGATGCGGCCCATCTCCGCCTGGTGCCCCGGCACGTCGGAGGGCACCAGGTCGCTCAGGGACGCGGTGCGCAAGAACACGGAGTTCGCGCCGTTCCTCGCCTTCACCTGGGCGATGACGTCCTCCACTTCGCGGACCTGCTCCAGCGAGTCCACCGCGAGGATGGCCGGGTTGAGCGGCGAGCCGATCTGCTCCGTGATGTGGTCGTCCAGCCGCGACGCCGGGGAGTCGCCCTTCAGGTTGCGCAGGTTCGTCTCGAAGCCCAGCCGGGGCGCGATGCCCACCGAGTACGCCGCGAACACCACCACCGACATCGCCACCGCGACGATGAGGCCCGTGGGCCAGCGCCGCCACTCCTTCACCGGGGCCGCCGGGGCCTCGGCCGGGGGGGCTTCGGTCGCCACCCGGTGTTCGCGCCGGAAGGGCCGGATGCGCTCCGCGATGGCCAGCAGCGACGGGCCCATCGCGTACGCGGACAGCACCGCCAGCAGCACGCCAATGCCCGCGAGCAGGCCGAACTGCTGGAACGCGTGGAACTGCGCCAGCACCAGCACGAAGAACGCCGCCGCGTTGGTGAACGCGGACGTGAGCGCCCCGCTGAAGGTGCCGCGCACCGCAGCCTCCAGCGACTCCTTCACGCCGTGCTCCTCGCGCTCCTCCCAGTAGCGCATCGACAGGTGCACGCCGTACTCGATGCCCAGGCCGATGAGGATGGCGACGAGGAAGCCCGTCACGATGTTGAGGTGGCCGATGGCGCCCTGCGCGAACGCGAACGTCAGCACCAGCCCCACCATCACCGGCACGCCCACCACCGCCAGCGCCGACACCCGCCGGGTGGCCAGCAGGATGAGGCCCACGGCGATGAGCGCGGACAAGAGGCCCGCGTTGGACAGGTCGCCGCGCATCACCGCGTCCTCTTCGATGCGGTTCTGGAAGTTGCCCGTCGCCTCCAGCGTCACGCCCGGGTACTGCTCCGCGGCCAGCTTCCTGCCGGTGTCCATCGCCGTGGCCACGAACCGCCGCGCGAAGTCCAGGTCCCCCGCCGTCCCCGACGGCTTGATCATCAGGTAGACCTCCGTGCCGTCCTTGTTGGCCAGGGTCTCCGGCAGCGCCGCCGTGTCCGGCGTGTGCTTGCGGGCGATCTCCTCGAAGGTGGGCGGCGCGTCCTCCACGCCCAGGTCCACGAACAGGGGGCTGGCGCGCTCCTTCTCGTACTGGACGCGGGCCTCCAGGTCCTCGCGGAGCGAGGCGACCTCCCGCGTGGGCAGCAGCAGCAGGCCGTGGCGGCGGAAGAAGGCGACGTCGTAGTGGTGCTCGACGTAGCGGACCTCCGGGAGGGCCTCCAAACGCTTCTGGAATTCAGTGGCGTACGTTTTAAGGGCCTGCGGTGTTCCACCCTTCGCCATGAGGACGAGGTACCCGTCACCGCCTGCCTTCTCTGACACGCGTGTCAGATCCCGAACCTCCGGAGCCCCCTCCGGCAGCAGCTCCACGAAGGAGCCACGGAACTCCAGCCGGGCCGCGAACAGCCCCGCGGCGGCGGTCAGCAGCGCGACGGCGAACAGCACTTGCCAGGGCCGCGTCAGCGCCGCCCGGATGAAGCCATCGAACCACCGCTGCAGTCGTGATTGGGACACCGTCCGCTCCTCTGACACCGGCCGGCTTAGCAATAAGCCGGCCACGATCCAGGCCCCCGGAACAGCCGGCCCCTCGGAACCCATTCCCCATGTGAACCCGTGTGTGCCCGGGGTGTTGGAACATCCACTGGAGAACGAAGGTCCGGGGGCGCGGCGTGCCACCGATGGGGCATGGATGTCAAGGCGCGCCCTGACACGGATGCCCCACACGGCGTGCGATGGAACCGTCGCTGCCTTGACAGTGTGGATTTCCCTCTTTATTGACCCCCACGCGTCGTCCCCCTGGGTGTTCGCGCGCGTCGGGCGGTCCGGAACCGGAAACCGCCCGGCACATGGAGAGCGGCTCGGAGCACACCCCCCGACGCGTAAGAAAGACCACCATGAGCGACGTGTTCGACAAGTGCCGTACCTGGAAGGACTACCGCATCGCCAAGGCCACCGGCCTGTACCCGTACTTCCGAGCCATCGAGGCGTCGCACGGCGCCACGGAGGTGGAGATCGAGGGGCGGCGGGTCATCATGGTGGGCTCGAACAACTACCTGGGCCTGTCCGCGGATCCGCGCGTGAAGGAAGCGGCCATCAAGGCGACGGAGCGGTTCGGCACCACGTGCTCCGGCTCGCGGCTGCTCAACGGCACGCTGGCGCTGCATGAGGAGTTGGAGGCCCGGCTGGCGAAGTTCCTCAACCGCGAGGCGGCCATCGTCATCTCCACCGGGTTCCAGACGAACCTGGCGCTGGCGTCCATCCTGGGCCGCCACGACATCGTGTTCAGCGACCGGCAGAACCACGCGTCGCTGGTGGACGGCGTGCGCCTGTCGTTCGCGACCGAGCGCAAGTTCCGCCACAACGACATGGAGCACCTGGAGCAGCTGCTGGCCGCGGCGGAGCCGGGCGCCGGGAAGATCATCGTCACGGACGGCGTGTTCTCCATGGAGGGCGACGTCTGCAACCTGCCCCGCATCGTGGAGCTGTCGAAGCAGTACAACGCCCGGGTGATGACGGATGACGCGCACGCCATGGGCGTGCTGGGCGAGCTGGGCCGGGGCACCTCCGAGTACTTCGGCCTGGAGAAGGACGTGGACCTGGTGATGGGCACGTTCTCCAAGAGCTTCGCGTCGCTGGGCGGCGTGCTCGCGGGCCCCTTCGAGGTCATCAACTACATCCGCCACAAGGCCCGTTCGGTCATCTTCTCCGCGTCCATGACGCCCGCGTCCATCGCGGCGGCGCTCAAGGCGACGGAGATCATCGAGGCGGAGCCGGAGCGCCGCGCGCGCCTGCTGGACATCGCGGAGAAGATGCACAACGGCTTCCGGGCCATGGGCTTCGACACGGGCGTGTCAGTGACGCCGGTGGTGCCGGTGCACATTGGCGACCAGGTGAAGTGCTTCCGCTTCTGGCGCGCGCTGCACGAGGCGGGCGTGTTCGCCAACCCCGTGATTCCCCCGGCGGTGGAGCCGGGCCACGCGCTCATCCGCACCAGCTACATGGCCACGCACACCGACGCGCAGCTGGACCAGGTGCTGGACACCTTCGAGAAGATCGGCCGCAAGCTGAACGTCATCCCGGAGACGCGCCCCACCGTGTACGAGCCGGTGCAGATCGCCCGGCCGGGCTCCGTGGTGCGCAGCAACAGGGCGAGCGAGACGTGGGCCGCGGGCAGCGCGGGCCTGCTGGCGGACAAGGGCTTCTCGCTGGAGCAGCTGTCGCGGATGTCGTCGCGGGAGATGGCCGGGAAGTTCTTCGACGCGGTGGAGCAGCTCACCTGGCGCGCGGCGAACCTCCAGCCGGAGGACCTGCGCCGGCTGGGCGGCGCGCCCAAGAAGCTCTGGGAGAAGCGCAGCGAGCTGGGGGGCCTGCTGCTGGAGAAGGGCGCCCACCTGTTCCTGCGCAACGGCAGCGACGGTTCCGACGGCAACCAGGCCGAAAGGAACTGAGCCTCCCTCATGGCCCACCCCGCCAAGCCCGACACCTCCTCCTCCCCTACTCCTCCCATGCCCTCCGACGTGCAGGTGACGCCCGTGCGCGGCGCGGTGGACCGGACCGCGTTCATCCGGCTGCCGTACGCGCTGTACCGTGACGACCCGAACTGGGTCCCCCCACTGGAGATGGAGCGCAAGGACTTCCTGGACCCGAAGAAGAACCCCTTCTTCGACTACGCGGAGGTGGAGCTGTTCCTCGCGCGCCGTGGCACGGAGGTGGTGGGCCGGGTGGCGGCCATCAAGAACCCGCGCCACATGGAGTTTCACGGCACGAAGGAGGGCTTCTTCGGCCTCTTCGAGTGCGTGAACGACGCGGGCGTCGCCCGGGGCCTGCTGGACGCGGCCAGCGCGTGGCTGAAGGCGCGCGGCATCGACCAGATGCTGGGGCCGGCCAACTTCTCCTCCAACCAGGACTGGGGCCTGCTCGTGGAGGGCCATGAGAGCCCTCCCGCGCTGATGATGCCGTACAACCCGGCGTACTACGCGGGCCTGCTGGAGACGTGCGGCTTCACCAAGGCGAAGGACCTGTGGGCGTGGGAGCTGGCGGCGTCCACTCCGCCCCCGGAGAAGGTGGCGCGCATCGCGGAGAAGATCCGCCACCGCGAGGGCGTCACCGTGCGCGCGGTGCGCCTGAAGGAGTTCACCCAGGAGGTCGCCCGCATCAAGGAGATCTACAACGCGGCCTGGGAGAAGAACTGGGGCTTCATCCCCTTCACGGACCGCGAGTTCGAGCACATGGCCAAGGAGATGAAGGCCATCGTGCGCCCGGAGCTGCTGCTCATCGCGGAGGTGAAGGGTGAGCCCGTCGCCTTCTCCATGACGCTGCCGGACGCCAACGAGGCGTTCAAGGCCGCGGGCGGGCGGCTGACGACGTTCGGCCTGCCCATTGGCCTGGTGAAGCTGGTGCTGGCGTCGCGGCGCATCAAGCGGCTGCGCCTGCTGACGCTGGGCATCAAGGAGGGCTACCGGCGCCGAGGGCTGGACGCCATCCTCTACCTGGACACCCTGCGCACCGCGCGGGAGCTGGGGTACACGGGCGGCGAGATTTCGTGGACGCTGGAGGACAACCACTTGGTCAACCGCGCCATCGAATCGATGGGCGGCCAGCGCTCCAAGACGTACCGCGTCTTCCAGCGGCCCGTCTGAGCGGGTCCCTCCCGCGGTGACGTCCTCTTCTTCCGCCCGGGCGCTCCTGGCCCCGGGCGGAAGGACGCCGGACGGCGCCCTGCCCTACTTCGCCTGCGGGGCGGCGCCCGTCGTGTCGGCGGCGGACTCGCTCACGGAGGCCGCGCTGGTGTTGGCGTTCTGCTTCTCCAGCTGGGCGCGCTTGGACTTGAGGGTCGTCATCAGGCCGTCGAAGCCCTTCGTCTGGAGGATCTTCTTGAACTGGCCGCTGTAGGTGTCCACCAGGGACACCTCATCCGTGATGACGTCGTAGATGCGCCACTCCACCTTGGGCGAGGCGCGGAACAGCTTGTAGTCCACGGGCACGTGGTCCGTCTTCACGGTGAGCTTCGTGTCGACCGTGGCCTCGTTCCCCTGCACGCTCTCCTTGCCGTAGACGACCTCCGCCTTCGCCTGGCCAATGGCCTTCTGGGCGTACGAGGCGCGCAGGAGCCCCGTCATCGTCTCGGTGAACTCCTTGCGCTGGGCCGGGCTCAGGCCGCTCCAGGCCTTCTCTCCCAGGGCGCGCTTGGCGAGCTCCTGGAAGTCGACGAAGGACTCCACGACGGACGCCAGGGACTGGACGGTGGCGCCCGGGGCATTGGCGGCCTTCTGGACGGCGGCGTTGCCCGACTTCACGACGTTGAGCGGGCCCGCGGGGGCGGCGGCAAGCAGCGTGGCGGCAAGCAGGGAAGCAATCATAGGGATGAAGCTCCGGGTGGAAAGACGCGTGAGACGACGCGGGTGACGACAGGAAGCCTGGAAGGGTTATTCATCCGCGCCCGGGACGGCACCGGTGACGCGCGCCAATGACGCCAGGCCCACACGGACGTCATGCCAGCTCTTGCCCCGCTCCGCGGAGGCCTGGGCCAACGCGCTGAAGGCGTCCACCAGCTCACGGGTGTCCCCCGTGCCCAGGTCGAAGGCGGCGTAGGCGGCGGTGGACCAGCGCCTCGCGTTGCGCTCGGCCTCCGTCAGGGACCTGGCCCGCGCGTAGGCCGTGACGAGCTGGCCGTGCACCTGCGTCACCTCCAACTGGATGCCGGCCTTGAGCGTCTGCTCCTGCGCGTGCAGCTTGTCCAGCTCCGCGCGGGCCTGCTCCAGCTGGGCGTCCTTGATGGGGATGTCGAAGGTGCCGCGCATCACCAGCCCCAGCCCCAGGGTGCGCTCGTTGTAGGGGTCGTACGCGAAGGGGCTGCGCTGGCGCGTGGCGCTGCTCGTCCAGCGAATGTCGTAGAAGCCCGCGAGGCCCAGGTCCGGGTAGTAGCTGCGCTCGCGGATGAAGACCTCCTGCTCGCGCGCGATGATGCCGGCTGCGACGGCCTTGAGCTCCGGGCGGCGCTCGCTGGCGCGCTTCAGCACCGTCTCCAGGTCGGGGATCCTCACCTCGTCCTGGAGGGGCAGCTCCTCCGCCACGACCTCCACCTTCTCATCCGGCCCCGCGTTGGCGAGGAGGCGGATGGCGGCGAGCGCGAACTGCTCCCCCTGCACGGCGCTGGCGCGCTGGGACTCCACCAGCTCGCGGAAGTAACCCAGCTTGTACGTGTCCACCTTCGACACCTGATCCGAGTCCTCCTTGAGGAGCGTGTCGATGCGCTCGCTCGCGTCCTTCAGTCGCTTGGACACGTCCTCCAGCTGCCTCAGGCCGGCGCGGGCCAGCTGGTAGCCGTAGTACGCCTGCGCGGCCTGGAAGCCGGCCTCCGCGCGCACGCGCTCCCGCAGCGCGCCTCCGACGATGGGCCCCTGCGCGCCCGCCTTCTCCAGCGCGGCGAACTTGCCGAAGGTGAACAGCGGCAACACCGCGTTGCCGGTGGAGAACACCGTCACGCCCACGTGGCCGAAGTCCCAGTCCCCCTCCAGCGACGCCTTCGTCGTCGGCGGACCGCCCAGGCCGTTGTTGCGCGCCTCGGGAATCGGGCCGCCCACGCCCAGGGTGACCTCGAACTTGGGGAACCACGCCCACTTCGCCTGCATGTAGAGCGCCTGGAACTTGCGCAGCTCCGCGGTCGCCTCCGCGACGCGCGCGTCCTGGGTGCGCGCGCGCTCCACCAGCTGGGCCAGCGTCAGGGGCTCCCGGAGGGGCTGCTGGCCCGCCGTGGAGCCCGGGGCCTGTGCCCTACCGGGTGCCGCGGCGCCGGGTGTGCCCTGCGGGGCGGTGGCGGCCTCCCCCTCTCCGGTGGCGCCCGGCGAGGCGGCCCCGGCTCTTCCGGTGGCTCCCGGTGGCGTGGTGGCCCCGGCTTTTCCGGTGGAGCCCGGAGGGGTCGCGATGTCCTGGGCGCCGGGGGAGGCGGAAGCAGGCTTGGGCGTGCCCGTGGTGGCCCGCTGGGCGGCGTTGCCGGGCTCCGAGGCCGGGGCCGCGTTCACGGGAGCCGGCCCGGGTGGCAACGGCGAGCGTGTCCCCGTCGTGGGCGTGCCGGAGGACGTCCCCGCCCCGGACTGGGGCGTGGCTGGGGTCGCGGAGTTGCCGGGCATGGGCACGCTGCTCGGAGACAGGGTGCCAGGCGAGGCGGTGCCGGTCCCCGGCGCTCCCGTCCCGGGAGCATTCGAGGGAGCCGTCGTGGGCGACAACTGCGCGCCCGACACTCCACCAGTGATCATCATCACCACTG
Organism: Corallococcus sp. Z5C101001; assembly: GCF_007352635.1. Lineage (NCBI taxonomy): Bacteria > Pseudomonadati > Myxococcota > Myxococcia > Myxococcales > Myxococcaceae > Corallococcus > Corallococcus sp. Z5C101001. Next base: position 144,504 of record NZ_VKLU01000009.1, on the reverse strand, counting down.
CGACGACCCTACTGACTTCTCTGCCCATGCTGTGGTCCGCCTCGTGTCTGGCGGGCATACCTGGAAGCCCGCGACGGCGCAGCAATTCTGTTCACCATCCGTCCCCCTTCGGATGTCGGCTTCCGCCCAGTCCCCTCGCGCGACAGGCACGTAGGGGGCGTGACAGTCGCCGACATTCCCTACAGACAAAGCTTGGTGGGCGCGGCCCGGGACCGCAGAATCCGGCGCCGGTTTCGACGCCTTCCTTCAAGGAAAACCCCATGGCCTACACCGACCGCGTCAAGCAGATCCTCTCCTGGTACCCCTCCGACAATCCCGGCACGCTGACGAACCTGGCGCGCCTGCTGAACCACGGCACGCTCGCGGGCACGGGCAAGCTCGTCATCCTCCCGGTGGATCAGGGCTTCGAGCACGGCCCCGCACGCTCCTTCGGTCCGAACCCCGCGGGGTATGATCCGGACTACCACGCGCAGCTGGCCATCGAGTCGGGCTGCAACGCGTACGCGGCGCCGCTGGGCTTCCTGGAGGCGGTCGCGGGCAAGCTCGCCGGCGAGATTCCCCTCATCCTCAAGGTGAACAACTCGGACTCGCTGGCCAAGACGGCCGCGCCCATGTCCGCGGTGACGTCGTCCGTGAAGGACGCGGTGCGCCTGGGCTGCACGGCGGTGGGCTACACCATCTACCCGGGCTCCGCGGCCCGCAACGAGCAGTACGAAGACCTGCGCGACATCATCGCGGAGGCCAAGTCCTACGGCCTGCCCACGGTGCTGTGGGCCTACCCGCGCGGCGCCCTGTCCAAGGAGGGCGAGACGGCCATCGACGTGGTGGCGTACGCGGCGCAGATCAGCGCGCAGATGGGCGCGCACGTCATCAAGGTGAAGCCGCCCACGGACCACCTGGAGCAGGCAGAGGCGAAGAAGGCCTTCGAGAAGGCGAACATCCCCACCAAGACGCTCGCGGACCGCGTGCGCGAGGTGGTGCGCTCCGCGTTCAACGGCAAGCGCATCGTCATCTTCTCCGGCGGCGAGGCGAAGGAGACGTCCGCCCTCCTCGAGGACATCAAGCAGATCCACCAGGGTGGCGGCTTCGGCTCCATCATGGGCCGCAACGCGTTCCAGCGTCCGCACGCGGAGTCGATCAAGCTGCTCAAGGACGTGATGAACATCTTCGCGGGCAAGTAGCCGTCCGCCGTCCCGTCACCTCCCGCGGGCCGCGCCCCTCCCCCTGGTTCCGGGAGGGGACGCACCGCGCGACGCTTCGTCGCCCCCCGGCGCCGGTCCGGCCCGGGAGCGTTCGCCCTTCCGGCCCCCGTCCCTGGCCACTCGCGAGGGTCGCGATTACGAAACAAGGATGACGCACCCAACCAGGACGCCCGGGGCCGGCGGTGCGGACACGCCCACGCTGGAGCCGGACGGCGCCGACGACGCGGCCCGGGAGGTCCTCGCCGGAGGCGGCGAGATGGGCGCCCTGATGCGCTCGATGGACTGGTCGAAGACGCCGCTGGGCCCGGTGGCGTCCTGGCCCCAGTCCCTGCGCACCACCGTCAGCACCTGCCTCCATTCGCGCTTCCCCATGATGGTGTTCTGGGGGCCGGAGCTGGTGAAGCTCTACAACGACGCCTACCGGCCCATGCTGGGCGGCAAGCACCCCTGGGCCATGGGCCACCCCGGGCGCGAGGTGTGGGCGGAGATCTGGGACATCATCGGCCCCCTGATTGAAGACGTCCGAGGCGAGGCGCGCGCCACCCTGTCGGAGAACCAGCGCCTCCTCTTGGAGCGGGATGGCTTCCTGGAGGAGACCTACTTCACCTTCTCCTACAGCCCCGTCCGCGACGAGTCAGGCGGCGTCGGCGGGGTGCTCGACACCGCGGTGGAGACCACCAGCCAGGTGCTGGACGCGCGCCGCCTCCGGACGCTGCAGGAGGTCGCCGCGCGCACCTCCGGGAGCCTCCGGGTCCGTGACGCCTGCACCCAGGCCATGGAGGCCCTGGCCACGAACCCGTCGGACCTGCCCTTCGCGCTCCTCTACCGCATCGACGCGGAGCGAGGCCTGGCCTGGCTGGACGCCCACATGGGGTTGGAGGCGACCGGCCCCTTCAGCCCCTTCCAGGTGCCGCTGGAGCCCACCACCGCCGCCCCCTGGCCCCTGGCCCAGGTGGCCGCGTCCAACCGGGCCGAGCACGTGGAGGGCCTGGCGGCGCGCTTCGGCCCCCTGCCCCTGCGCGAGGGCGTGCCCCCTCCCACCTCCGCCATCGTCCTGCCCCTGGCCCGCTCCAGCGAGACGTCCCCGGCGGCCGTGCTCGTGCTGGGCCTGTCGCCCCGGCTTCGGGTGGATGCGTCCTATGTGTCGTTCCTGGAGCTCGTCGCCAACGGCCTGGGCGCGACGCTCTCCAGGGCCCACGCGTACGAGGACGCCCGGCGGCAGGCCGAAGCCCTGACGGAGCTGGACCGGGCGAAGACGGCCTTCTTCTCCAACGTGAGCCACGAGTTCCGCACGCCGTTGACCCTGATGCTGGGCCCCATGGACGAGGTGCTCGGGGATGCCGAGCACGCGCTCGCGCCCCAGCACCGGGAGCGGCTGTCGGTCGTCCAGCGCAACAGCCAGCGGCTGCTGAAGCTGGTCAACAGCCTGCTCGACTTCAGCCGCCTGGAGGCGGGCCGGATGCACGCGAGCTTCGAGCCCACGGACCTGGGCCGGCTCACCGCGGGCCTCGTGAGCGCGTTCGACTCGCTGATGGCGAAGGCGGGGCTGCGGTTCGAGGTGGACTGCCGGTCCCCGCGGGTGCCCGTCTGGGTGGACCGCGATCTCTGGGAGAAGGTGGTCCTGAACCTGGTCTCCAACGCGTTCAAGTTCACCTTCCAGGGCGCCGTCACCGTCCGGCTCCAGGAGCGCGGCGACCGGGTGGAGCTGTCCGTCAGCGACACGGGCACCGGCATTCCCGCCGAGGAGCTGCCCCGGGTCTTCGAGCGCTTCCACCGGGTCGAGGGCGCGCGCGGCCGCAGCCACGAAGGCAGTGGCATCGGGCTGGCGCTCGTGCACGAGCTGGTGGCGCTGCATGGCGGCTCCGTCTCCGTGGAGAGCACCGAGGGACAGGGCAGCACCTTCACGGTGTCGCTGCCCACCGGCACGGCCCACCTGCCCCCAGGACAGGGGGGCGGCCCTCGGACGGGGGCCGCCCGGGCGCCGAACCCGGAGGTCTTCGTCCACGAAGCGGAGCAGTGGCTGAGCGACGGGCCGGCGAGCGCCCCCACGCCGGTGCCCGTCCCGGAGTCGACGCCTCGAGGCGTGCGCGGCCACGTGCTCCTGGCGGACGACAACGCGGACATGCGCGACTACGTGCGGCGGGCGCTCGAGGGCCGCTTCACGGTGGAGGCCGTCACGGACGGCATGTCCGCCCTGGCCGCCGCGCGGGCGCACCCTCCGGACGTGGTGCTGTCGGACCTGATGATGCCGGGACTGGACGGCTTCGGGCTCCTGCGCGAGCTGAAGGCGGATGCGCGCACGGCCCACGTCCCCGTCATCCTCCTGTCCGCGCGCGCCGGTGAGGAGGCGAAGGTGGAGGGCCTGAACGCGGGCGCGGATGACTACCTGGTGAAGCCCTTCGGCGTGCGCGAGCTGGTGGCCCGCCTGGAAGGGACGGTGCACGCCGCCAGGGCCCGCGCCCGCCAGAAGGAGCTGATCGAAGCCCTCCAGATGTCGGAGACGCGCTACCGGCTGGCCACCCGGGCCACGAAGGACGCCATCTGGGACTGGAACCCCTTCACCCAGGAGGTGTCCTGGAACGAGGGCGTGCACACGCTCTTCGGTTACGCGCCCGACGCGGTGTCGCCCGGGTTGGAGTGGTGGAGCGGGAGGATCCACCCGGAAGACCGGGAGGAGATCGTCGGGAGCCTCCACGCCCTCCTCGACGCGCCCACCGGGACCGACTGGCGGGGCGAATACCGCTTCCTCCGCCAGGACGGCACCTACGCGCGGGTGGAGGACCGGGGCTGGGTGGTGCGCGATGCCGCGGGCGCGGTGCTGCGCATGGTGGGCGCCATGCAGGACGTCACGCTGCGCAAGCAGGCGGAAGAGGCCCTGCGCCGCAGCGAGGAGGAGTTCCGCACGCTCGCGGAGGCGCTCCCGGAGGCCGTCTTCACCACCGACCCGGAGGGCGCCGTCACCTACGTCAACGGCGTCCTGCCGGAGCAGACCGGCGTCCCCGTGGCGGAGCTCCTGGGACGGGGCTACCGCAAGACGCTCCACCCGGAGGACGCCGCGCTCAGCCAGCGGGCCTGGGAGAAGGCCCTGGCGGAGGGAGCGCGCTTCCAGACGGAACACCGCGTGCGCGGGCCAGACGGCGCCTACCGCTGGCACCTGGTGCGCGCCCTGCCGGTGAAGGACGCGGAGGCCCGGGTGCTCAAGTGGGTGGGCACGTCCATGGACGTCCACGAGCTGCGCCAGGCCCAGGCCCAGCTGCAGCAGCGCGCGAACTTCGAACAGCAGCTCATCGGCATCGTGAGCCACGACCTGCGCAACCCCGTGAGCGCCATCCTCCTGGGTGCCGCCAGCCTGATGCGCCGCGAGGAGCTGGACGAGCGCAGCACCAAGGCCGTCAGCCGCATCCAGACCGCGGCGGAGCGGGCCCACCGGTTGATCCGCGACCTGCTCGACTTCACCCAGGCACGCCTGGGCGGGGGTCTGAGAGTCCAGCGCCGGCCCGCGGACCTGCACGACATCATCGAGGGCGTCCTGGAGGAGATTGAAGCGACGCACCCGGACCGGGAGATCCGCAGGCACGTCACCGGCAGCGGCGAGGGCGAGTGGGATCCGGACCGGCTGGGCCAGATGGCGCAGAACCTGGTGACCAACGCGCTCAAGTACAGCCCGCGCGACACCCCCATCCTCATCGAAACGCACGGCGGGGACGACGCGGTGACGCTCTCCATCCACAACGCGGGGGCCCCCATCTCCCCGGAGCGGAGGAGCCGGCTCTTCCAGCCCCTCCAGCGCCCCAGCGGCGAGGGAGACAACGGAAACCGCAGCATCGGCCTGGGGCTCTACATCGTGAAGCAGCTGGCGGAGGCCCACGGCGGCACCGTGGCGGTGGAGTCCACGGCCGAAGCCGGCACCACCTTCACCGTGCGGCTGCCCCGGCACCTCCCCGCGCAGGCCCCGGCGAACGCGTAGCGCCGGCCCCAGCTGGCGATGACCCGCGAAAGCAAAAGGCCCGCGGGATTTCTCCCGCGGGCCTCTCTCAATTCAGTGTGGAGCTAACCGGGATCGAACCGGTGACCTCTTGAATGCCATTCAAGCGCTCTCCCAGCTGAGCTATAGCCCCGTCTTTGCTGCGTACTGCCGGTCCCGCCGTGGGGGGCGGAGCCGTCCGTCGAAGGCGGCGCACTTCTATCGCTTCTTCACTCCAGACGCCACAATTGTTTGCGGCTTCGCGACGCTTTTTACCTTCAACCGATCCGCCACCTCTTCCCCTTCCCGGAGCAGGTCGGTGAGGGACGCGGCGTGGTCCGCCGCGGCCTTCTCGGCCGCCGCGATGGACTGGAGCAGCTTGGCGAACCCCGGGGGCAGCTCCAGGCGGCCGGCCTGCACGGCCTGCCAGACGGCCTCGCCCAGCTCGCGGTGGGTCTGCTCCTTCTTGTCCTTGAGGAAGGCCGCCTTGCCGTTGGCCCGAGCCAGCTCCGTGTTGCGCTCGACAGCCTCGCGCAGCCTGGCCAGCTTGGCCTCGGCTGCCTGGAAGGCTTCATTGATCTGCCGCATCACTTCGGTCTGCTTCGGATCTGCCGCCACGGCTGTCACCCTCGGGAGAGGAGAAGGTCGTTCGTGCGTAACGTGGCCGCTCGCCGACTGTCAACCCGGCTTGCGGACGAGCCGCGCGGCGAAGAAGCCCCCGCCGGGCACTCGGGGCGGCAGGGCGCGCAGGTACGGGCCGTCCACTCCCACCTGGAGCTCCGGCGCCCACCCCTCCCCCACCGGCTCCAGGGAGAAATCCGGGTGCTTCGCGAGGAAGCGCTCCACCACCCCGTCGTTCTCCTCCGGCAGCACGGAGCACGTGGCGTAGACGATGCGCGCCCCGGGCTTCACCTGCCCGGCCACCTCCGCGAGCAGCGTGGACTGGGTGGCCTGGAACTCCGCGATGGCCTTCGCGGACAGCTTCCACTTTTGATCCGGCTCACGCGCGAGCGACCCGGTGCCGCTGCACGGCGCGTCCACCAGCACCACGTCCACCGCCTCCAGCGGGACCGGGTGGGGGAACGCCACCTGCTTCAAGCCGAACTCGCGCACCCGTTCGCGCGCGTCCGCGAGGCGCCGCTTGGAGCGGTCTCCCGCGAGCACCCGCCCCTTCGCGCCCACCGCGTCCGCGAGGCCCAGCGTCTTTCCCCCGGCCCCCGCGCACACGTCCGCGACGGCGAGCCCCTCCAGGCCGCCCCCGGGAGGGAGGCACGCCAGGACGATGAGCTGGCTGCCCACGTCCTGCACCTGGAGGCGGCGGGCCTTCATCACCCGCGATTCAAAGATGCGGTGGCTGGCGTCCGCGACGCGCAGCGCGTCGGGAGCGCACGGCACCGCCTCCGCCGCCACGCCCTCCGCCGCCAGCGCCGCGAGCACCGCGTCCCGCGTCCCCGGCGGCCGCACGCGGAAGTGCAGCGCGGGCTCCTCGTCCAGCGACGCCATCAGCCCCGCCAGCGTCGCTTCCGGGTACACCTGCGCCAGCCGCTGCGTGAGCCACCCCGGGAACGAGTACCGGGTGGCCAGCCGCTCCACCAGGGAGTCCGGGGACTCCGCCGCGGGCGGCTCCGGCAGGGGCTTGGTGACGAGCCCCTCCAGCACCGCGTCATGCAGCGTGCGCGGCCGCACCGGCCCCGGCAGCCGCACCTCCGGGCCAATGCGCGTCCAATCCTCTCCGCAGAAGAGGCGCCGCCAGAGCGTGTAGCGCACCAGCGCCTGGTCCTCCGTGAGGACGATCTTCCCCGGAGCATGGCCCAGCTGCCGCGCCGCCAGGTCCAGCAACCGCTGGTGCCGGGACAGCTCGCGCGCCGCCATGGCCACGAAGCGGCGCTCCTGGCCGCCCAGTCCTTCCGCCTCCCGCAGCGCGGTGGCGAGCGCGGCCTTCAGGGGGTCTCCCTTGAGCACCGCGATGTGGGTCTCCAGCGCCGCGGTGGCCGCGCGCCGGGACGGACGCCCCAGGCGTGACGGCTCATGCGGCGTGGGCCAGAGGGGAATCTCCACGGGTGACCTCGTCGCCTAGGCGCGCAGCGGCACGCACACCGCCAGCGCGCCGGTCCGCGTCGTGACCCGCGGCGAAGCGCCCAGGGCCAGGAACAGGTAGCACGGCGCGGCGAAGCGCTCACCGTCCAGCTCCAGGTCGCCCTCCACCAGGAGGACCCCCTGGGCACACGGCGGGCGGCTCCAGCGGAAGTCCGCGTCCGGCTCCAACCTCACCCAGGTGAGGTCCGTTTCCGGTGCCGCGCCCGCCGAACGGGCCCCGGGCGCGAGCTCCGTCCAGTCGGAGGCGTCACGGGCCGGCGGGGCCCCGGAGACGGCGAGCGCCTGACGCTTGAGCTCCAGGAAGCGCTCCACCAGCCCCAGGATGTCGTCCACCTGGAAGGGTTTGATCAGCAACGCATCCGGTTCCAGGGGGTGCAGGACCCGGGCGACCTCATCCGGCCCGGCGGCGCTGACGATGGCCACCGCGTGCAGGCGGCGGCGGGCCGCTTCCAGGACGCCCCGGCCGTCGTCGTGGTTGCCGGCGATGCGCATGTCCGTCATCACCAGCTCGAAGCGCTCGGTCTCCAGGGCGCGCAGCGCCTCATCGAGCGTCCCCACGGCATGCACGGACGCCAGTTCGGAAACCAGCTCGCCCATGCCCTCACGAAGGCTCGTGTCGTCCTCGACCAGCAGGACCTTCATCGCGTCTTCCGGCGAGGAGGACAGGGGGGCGCTTTCACGTTCGGACGGTCCGGAAGACGGCATCTCGGGCGCCGGGTCTGCGTTTGAGAGGATGGCCCTCCCCGGACTCGAACCGGGACGCGGGGTCAGCCGCAGCGGATTTTGAGTCCGCCTCGTCTACCAATTTCGACAGAGGGCCCCTTGGGTGTGAACGAGGCGGCCGAACGTATATCGCGCCTTCGGTTCGTGTGCATCCGAAGATTGCGGTGATCCACGCACACCGCTAAAGGGGCTGCGCATGTACAACCTCCTTATCTCCCTGGCCGTGGGGCTGGCGGTCGGAGTGCTGGTCAAGCTCGCCGGCGGCTTCTCCTGGTGGGCCGGCATCGTCCCCGGCGTCATCGTCTTGTTCGGCACCTACATCGTGCTCGCCCGCAGGGTCTCCACCCGGGTCCAGGCATTGATGACCACGGTCCAGAACGATCTGCAGGGCCAGCCGGCCAACCAGAAGGAAGCCCAGGGCCGCGTGGACCGGGCCGTCAAGACGCTGGAGCAGGGGCTCGTCTGGGACAAGTGGCAGTTCCTCATCGGCCCGGAGATCCACGCGCAGATCGGCATGCTCAAGTACATGGTGAAGGACCTGGACGGGGCGAAGCCGCACCTGGAGAAGGCCAGCGGCCGCAACTACATGGCCAAGGCCATGGAGGGCGCCCTGCACTTCCGCCGCAACGACCCGGGCGCCATGAAGACCTCCTTCGAGGCCGCGGTGAAGAGCGGCAAGAAGGAGTCCATCGTCTGGGCCGTGTACGCGTGGTGCCTCCTCCAGTTGAAGGACAAGGACGCCGCCCAGCGCGTGCTCGCCCGGGGTGTGGAGCAGAACCCCTCCGACGAGAAGCTCAAGTCCAGCCTCGCCCAGCTGCAGAACGACAAGCGCCTCAAGATGAAGCCCTACGAGCCGCTGTGGTGGCAGTTCGGCCTGGAGGCGCCGCCGATGATGCCGCCCATGGGTGGCGGACGCCGCGTGCAGTTCACCCACCGACGTTGAGGTCCACCGGGCTTCGTCGAGCGTTCGACGAAGCTTCGGCTGGCCGCGTTGACGCGACGTGAAGGGCACGTCGCACCGCGGCCCCTGGGGAGGGCCTTCCCGGCGCCAGCGCCATGGCGCCAGGGGCCCTGTTGACGCCGCGCGAGGACCGCGCGAGTCCAGGGCCCCGCCTCCGGAGGATCCGCTCCGGAGGACCTCCGGCGGAAGGCTCCGCCGCGCCGCGCCTTCCAGCAATTCCTACCGGCCGCGCTGTCCGCACGCTGCAACGTCTTCCGGTCGCCTTGTTGGCGAGCGCGCGAACGCGTCCGCAACCCCCTGAAAAGAGGCTGTCCCCCACGCGAATCCCGGGGCACAGGGCTTGCTGTCGTGCAGGGACACGCGGGCGACAGGGGCGGAAGACCTCCAGGGTTCCTCGCGGAGGCGGACGGGCTTGGCAGCCGGAGGTCTCGGGTGAAGTCTGGATGGGTGGGTGGGTGCTTGCAGGACGAGGCGGCGGCGGGTGCGCGTGGGGCGCAAGGGCGGGGGGAGCACCGGGTGGGGCGTGGCGCCCGAGACTTTCGGCCTGCCATTTCCGGTCAGGCAAGCGGAGCAAATCAGTTCATGGAACGGCACGGCCGCAGCAGTGAGCGCTCGCTCCTGCTCATCATCGAAGACGACGCCGGCGTGCGCGAAGGGCTGATGGATCTGCTCGCCACGCGCTTCGACGTGCTGGCCGCCGCGGACGCGGACGCGGGCGTGGAGCTGGCGCGCGAGCACCGCCCGGACCTGGTCCTGCTGGATCGCTTCCTGCCCTCCGGGGATGGGCTGGCGGTCCTGGAGACGCTCCAACGGGACGTGCGCACGGAGACGGTGCCGGTCATCTTCCTCACGGGGGACGCGGACGAGGCGACCCTGGAGAGATGCCTGGAGATGGGCGCCGTGGACTTCATCCACAAGCCGGCGAGCTCGCGCGAGCTGCTCGCCCGCATCGACCGCGCGGTGCGCCAGAGCGAGCAGCAGCGCAAGCTCCAGGTGCTGGCGCAGACGGACGCGCTGACGGGGCTGGCGAACTTCCGCGCGCTGTCGGTGCGGCTGGAGGACGAGTTCAAGCGGGCGCAGCGCTACGGCTACTCGCTCAGCGTGGTGGTCATCGACCTGGACCACCTGAAGGCCATCAACGACGGCATGGGCCACGACACGGGCAACCGCGCCATCCTGGCCCTGGCCACGCTGATGCAGGGCAACCTGCGCGAGTCCGACTTCGCGGCGCGCTTCGGCGGGGACGAGTTCGTGGTGCTGCTGCCGCACCAGACGTCGCTGGAGGCGGCGGTGTTCGCGGAGCGCCTGCGCACGGAGCTGCGCGGCGTGAACGTGCAGCGGGGTGACGGGCGGCCGGCGCCCTTCGGGTTGAGCATCAGCGTGGGGGTGGCGGACCACACGGCCGACATGCCGCGCGAGAGCACGGAGGCCTTGCTGAAGGCGGCGGACGCCGCGCTGTACGAGGCCAAGCGGGAGGGGCGGGACCGGGTGGTGGTGTACGGCCAGTCGCTCCATGGCTCGGCGGCGCAGCGGCACTAGCGGCACGGACGGCGGGTAAGGATCGAGGGCGCGCGATGAGCGGAACCAGCAAGCTTGCGAGTGGTTCGAGGGTGGCGATCGTCGGCGGCGGCATCGCCGGGGCGGGGCTCGCGGCCTCGCTTCTCTTCAACGGCCGCGCCCGGGGCGTGGCCCTGGACGTGCGCGTCTACGCGGGGGGCACCGAGGAGCGCACCGCCCCCCCTGCCCTGCTCACGCCGGAGTGCCGCTCGCGGCTCGCGGCGCTGGGCTGCCGCATCCCGCCGGAGTGGCGCGCGCACGAGCTGCGCGGCGTGGAGGTCATCGCCCAGGGTGAGCGGGAGCTGCTGCCGTGCGCGGCTGGCGGGCTGTGGGTGGTGGATGGCTGGCCCCGGAGCGAGGGGGGAATGGACATGGTGCGGCAGGTGCTGGCCACGGCGGCCAGCGCCCAGGGCGCCCGGTTCGTGAACCGCCACGTGGAGCGGGTGGAGCGGCAGGCCCCCGCCCCGGACGCGCCCACGTCGGTGCGCAACGCGGGCCCCCTGGTGGTCCGCGCGCAGGGCAGCGGTGAGCGCTTCCACGCGGTGGCGCTGGCCTCGGGCGCGGGGCCGCTGTTGGGGGACGCCTTCTTCAAGGGCTTCCGTCCGGCGCCGTCCATGCCCGCGGTGCAGGCGCGGATCCAGGGCGCGATGGTGGGGCGGGACCTGGCGCCGGTGGCGCGCCTGTGGGTGGCCCCGCTGCCCTCGGTGGACGCGCTGTTCCTCGTCCCCGGGGCCTCGTCCGTGTACGCGCTGGCCTTCGGCGCGGCGGTGACGCCGGCGGACCTATGCCAGGTGCTGATGATGGCCGCGCGCGACGGCCTGCTGGAGGAAGGCTTCGAGGTCGCCGCGCTGGAGACGACGCGCCTGCCCTTCGGCCCCGGCCGTACGTTGGTGGCGCCCGGTCAGCTGGTGGTGGGGCCCGCCGCCTCGGGCCACCCGCTGCAGGTGGGCCTCTCCGAGACGCTGGCGTCGTGCAGCCGCGCCGCGGTGGCGCTGCTCGACGGAGGGCTGGACGCGCCGTCGCTGGAGCGGCGGTATGTGCGCGACGGGTTGGGCGAGCTGCTGGAGGACGCGGCGGCTGGAGCGCGCGCCATCACGTGGCTGCGCCGCGCGGGCAAGCGGGCCCCGGCGGCGTTCGTCGCGGCGAGGGCGAAGCACGCGCTGGGCAGCGTGTACGGCGGGGGCGTGCTGGGCCTGAGCGCCCCCACCCCGCTGGCGCTGCTGGCCGCGGCGCGCTGGTCGGGCGTGCGCGAGGTGGTGGGCTCCTGGCTGCGCACGCCCATCGAACCCGTGCCGACGATGGTGCCGGAGGTGGAGCCGGACCTGTACTACGTGGTGGACGACGACGCGGACACGCGCGAGGCGCTGACGCTGCTCCTGGAGAGCACCGGGGCGCGCGTGGTGTCCTTCGCGGACGAGCTGGCGTTGTTCTGCGCCGTCGCCCGCCGGCCGCCCACCGCCATCCTCCTGGACGTGGTCCTGCATTGGGTGGACGGCCTGCGCCTGTGCGAAGGGCTCAAGCAGCACCCGCTCACCCGCGACACCCGGGTGCTGGTGATGAGCGGCCTCAACCGTCCACACGTGCGGCAGCGCGCGCTCGACGCGGGCGCGGAGACCTTCCTGCCCAAGCCGGTGAATCCAGACCGGCTCCTGAGCCAGCTCACCGGCCGCGTGCCAGACCCGCTTGGCGCGCCGCGTGAAGTCTCGCGGTCCACGGCCCTGGAGCCGTTCGGCGAGGACCGCTTCGCCTCCTGATGCCTACCTGCACACAACTCAGATCACATCCACGGGATAATCCCTACAAACGCATGAAGCTTCGCACTTCATGCTCCATTGAAAGGGATTGTCCATGTTCGCCTCGAAGCTGCCGAAGCTGGCCCAGACGTCGACCCGGCTGTTCAAGCACACCTCGCAGTTGAGCCGCCCCTTCAGCACGCAGGTGCATCCGGACCAGGCGCTCCAGGAGCTGGCGCACAAGAACAAGGCCCGCAACAACGGCCTGGACCTGATGAACGACATCATGGGCGCGGAGGACCGGCGCCATGGCGGCAACAACCAGCTGGCGCCGCGCATCCGGCCGGACGTGGACCTGTCGCGGCGCGACAACCACCCGTTCAACGAGGTGCAGCCGAAGTACGACACGCCCAAGTCGGCCATCGACAAGGGGGGCAAGCTCCAACCGGTGGACCCGAAGGACCGCGCGGTGACGCTGACGGAGCACGTGGACGGCGCGAAGGAGATCAAGGCCCACTCCCCCTACACGTCCTTCAGTGGCGTGCCCGTGGGCGTGGACGGCAAGGCGACGCAGAAGAAGCTCGTCGACAACCCGGACTACGGCCAGAACCGCATCCTCCACAACCCGACCCAGGACGCGAAGGGCGGGGACGTGTTCGATCAGTTCGACATCCAGCGCGACCTCCGCACGTCCACCCATCCGGGCCTGGATGAGACGGCCGTGAACCGCAGCCAGCCCGGCAAGCCCCTCTGGCAGCCGGAGCCCCACGAGCGGAAGATCCTGGCGGACGTCGGCGTGGATCCGACGAAGTCCAGCTTCACCTTCCGCGAGCGCGCCATGATGAACTCCGCGCGCGACCAGGAGTACCTCGTGCGAGGCACCATCCACGACTTCACGCTGGAGCGCCCCAATGACCAGGGCGAGCTGAAGCCCGTGCCGCGCGAGCAGTTCGGCGACCTGTTCGACGCCGCGCACACGAAGAAGTAGCCCTGCTCGACGCCCCGGCCCGCCACCTCCAGGCCGGGGCCGACTTCACCCGTGGATATCCTTGAATTCACAGCCAGTGACGAGCCACCAGGGCTGCCCTGGCGCGCTCATCCGCTCAGGCCTCGAAGCGCCGCAGGCCCCGGCGCAGCATGAGCGAGCCCGACATCATGGAGATGCCGCGGAAGAGCACGGCGACGCCGACGAGCGTGCCCACGAGCCACACGGAGGACCGGGGCCACTGCGCCATGACGCTGAGGCCGAGGACCAGGGAGATGAGCCCGTAGGCCAGGTCCCAGCCCCATTGGGCATAGCGGTCCATGACGGACGTGATGACGTGGAAGAGGCCGCTGGCGAAGAAGTAGCCGGCGATCAGCAACGTCAGCGAGGCGAGTCCCGCGCCTGGGTACATGACGGTGAGGATGCCGACGACCGTGGTGAGGACGCCGCCGAGCATGAAGGACCAGAAGGTGCCGGTGCCCTCGGAGCGGCTCCGGACGGCCGCGATGATTTCGAGCACGCCGCCGATCACGAGCATCATCCCCACGAAGTAGATGGTGATGACGCTGGTGAAGAACGTGGCGCCCAGCAGCACCAGGCCCGCGAGTGCCGTCAGGATGCCCAGGAGGAAGGGAGCGCCCCACATGGCCGACGCCCCCCGGGGAGGACGGTCGGGCCGGGTCTCCGGCGTGCGTTCGACGTTCGTTTGCATGGCGATCTCCGCGGTGGTGGCTCCCGGCATCGAGCACCCTCGGCCGCCTGCCGGTCCGGGAGCGGACACGCTGGAAGCGTTTCCTTCTGGAAGATGGGATCGCCGCCGGATGCGAACAATCCGCCCATCCCGGCGGGACGGGGCGGAGTTCCAAGCGGGGGCCCGGAAGGGCCGCCGCGCTTCAGGGTTCGGCGGGGGGATACGGGGGAGCGAGGAAGACCGCGCCGGGCTCCTTGCGGAACCAGGTGAGCTGCCGCTTGGCGTAGCGGCGGGTCTCCTGCGCCGTGTCGGCGATGGCCTCGTCGCGGGTCATCCGGCCCTCGACCACGGCCCGGGCCTGCACGTAGCCGACGCTGCGCATGGGGGCCGCGTCCGCGTAGCCGCGCTCCAGCAGGGCCTGGGTCTCCTCCACGAGGCCGCGTGAGAACAGCGCCTCCGTGCGCGCGTTGATGGCGGCGTAGAGGGCGCCACGGGGCGGGTCGAGCACGAACAACCGGAAGGGGTAGCGATCCGGCGCGAAGGCATGGGCGCGGCGGAACTCCGAGGCAGGGATGCCCGTCTGCGCATGGATCTCCAGGGCGCGGACGACGCGCACCAGATCCTGGGGCGGCAGCTTCGCGGCGGTCTCGGGGTCCACCTCCGCGAGTCGGCGGTGCACGGCCTCCCTCCCCTGCTCCGTCGCCAGGACGTCCAGCTCCGCGCGCAGGGAAGGCAGCGCGCCGGGCGCGTCGACCACGCCATGTAGCAGGATGCGCAGGTACAGGCCGGTGCCGCCGACGACGAACACCGGGCGTCCACGCGAGGCGATGGCCGTGATGGCCGCATCCGCGCGGCGTTGGAACTCAGCGGCGGAGAAGGGCTCCAGCGGATCCACGCAGGAGACGAGGTGGTGCGGCACGGCGGCACGCTCTTCGTCGGAAGGCTTGGCCGTGCCGATATCGAAGGCACGGTAGACCTGCTGTGAATCCGCGCTGACGATCTCCCCGCCCGCGGCGCGAGCCCAGGCGATGGCCAGCGCCGTCTTTCCCGACGCCGTAGGCCCCGCGATCACCGTCAACGGCACCCGTGTCTCAGCCACCGTCATCCGCCTCCACGGCCCGCTGTAACGCAGACGCGCGGCAAGCGCGAGTCCCAGCAGCCAGCGCTGAGGTCCAGCCCCGTGCGCCCGCGCCATCCACACCGCGACCGCCAGCAAAGCCGCGACGCCCGATGACTCCCACCGCCGAGACGGCCTCGACGCACCGGGCCTCCCTCACCGCTGCGGCCGTCAAGACCGCGCTCCGCTCCGCGCCTACGTGCCCAGCCGCGCCCGCACGACCGCGGCGGCGGAGGCATCGCGGGAGAACACCAGCCGTCCGGTCTCCACCGACGACAGCAGACGCCCCGCCGCGCCCACCAGCGCACCGCGCCCCTCCACGGTGGGCTCGGGCAGCATCGCGTTGAGCAACAACACTCGGGCCACCTCCCCCGCGCGCTGCCCTTCCCACCGGGAAGCCGCGTCCCAGGCGAGCGTCCCCACCGTTACCAGCGCCGCCTCGAAGGCCCGGGTCCCCAGGTTCCAGGGGGTCCCCGCGGCACGCCAGCCCCCACCCTCCACCGGCCACACCGCCACCAGTTCATCCGCGAGCACCGTCCCGCCCGCCTCACGCCACAGCCCGCCCAAGGTGCTCTTCCCCGCGCCGGAGTTCCCCACGAACAGCGCGGCCCGCCCCTCGTGCGCCACCCCCACGCCGTGGATCAGCAACCCACCGCGCTCCGCCAGCGCCAGCGCCAGCATCACCTTGAGCACGCTCTCCACCGGGAACCGGCCCGACCCGATGACGTCCGCGTGGCGCCGATCCGCGGAGAGCACCGCGGAGTAGTCCGCGCCCTCCACCCGCAGCGTCCCCGACGCGCCAACCTCCAGCCGGGGCAGCTCGTGGATGACCGGTGGGGCCCGCGGAGCCGAAGGCGCCCGCAGCACGAGGCGCGCATCAGGAGTGCCCGCGTCCGGCGCGAGGAACGCGCCAAACACACGGCGGAGGACGTCACCGAGCGCGCCCCCCTCCACGTCCAGCGCCACCGTCCACCCCGCGAGGGCGATCCGGAGCTCTGACTTCCGGGGACCCGATCCCGGGTCCCCGCCCGTCACGGCACGCACTCCGATTCGCCCGGAATGGAGCAGACGGAGATCTGCGCCAGCGCGACGAACGGCTGCTCCCACAGGATGGCGGGCGGCACGTACACGGGCGCCACCGCCGAACCCGTCGACTCGGGCGAACCAGGGGGGCCCGCGGGGGGCTGCTGAAGAAGTCGTGTGCTCACTGGAAGGGAACCGGGAACGCGCAGATACGACCATCCGCGGAGCCAACATGCAACCGGCCCACGGTGTGGTCGATGGTCGGAGTGCCGATGTCCTGTGCGCTGCCCACCGTCACCTGCCCCGAGTCCACGCCGGTCTCCAGCTCCAACTGGTGCACCTTTCCGTCCGTGCTCCCGACGTAGATGCGCGCCACGCCATTCTGGTTGAGGGTGAAGGAGCCGGACGGGCCCGCGATGGGCGTCGACCACAGCTTCACGGGCACGTTGCTCGCGTCCATCTCGTAGCGCTCCACGCGGCCGTTCGCCAGGCTGACCACGAAGCCCCGCCCCAGCGGCCGCGCGAAGTGCGTGAACGCGGACGTGGACGGCGAGGGCCGCGTCGCGACGGACAAGGACCACACCGTCGCCAGCGTGGAGGGATCCACCCCGTACACCATGCCGTCGCTGGACGTGACCAGGATCTGGTTGCTGGTGGCGTTGCGCACCACACCGAACTCCAGGTCGCCCATCACGCGGCGCGCCAGCTCCTGCCCGGTGAGGCTGTCCAACACCCGCAGCGTGGACGTGCTGCCCACGCCCGACTTCGTCCCGACGTAGAGCCGGTTGGTCGTGTAGTCCACCAACATGCCGCCGCTCACCATGCCCAGGTCCCCGGGCCGGTAGCGCCAGATGAGCGCGCCCGTGGCCGCGTTCAGCGCGACCACCTGGTTCTGCGCGGCGGAGGACACGCGCGTCGCGAAGAACGCCAGGTCCACGTTCGAGTACACCGCCCGGTACGCCGGGTTCGCGTAGTCCAGCAGCTGCGTCACCGGGAACGAGTTGATGTTCCCCAGGCCCAGCGTGGTGTTCTTCCACAGGAACTCCCCCGTGGCCGCGTTGAGCACCGCGGGGACTCCGGCCTGGTCGCCCACGACGATGAACTGCTGCCCGCCCCGGCCCAGCAGCGGCACCACCGGGAAGCGACTGCCAATCAGCCCCGACAGCTTCACCGGCCGGAAGCGCTCCGCGCCGTCCAGGGACGGGTTCACCGTGTTCGTGAGCGTGCCCACCACGGAGTCGTTGAAGGAGCTGAAGATGCCCACCCCCAGCTCGGTGACGGGCTGCAGCAGCGACGACAACCCCACCGAGTAGCACCACAGCGGGTTGCCCGCCGTGCGCGCCCGGGGCGTGGCCAGGAGGCCCTGGGACGTGGGCTGGTTGCCCGGCCCGTACCTGCGTTCGTCGTCCGCGTTGTACACGCGGTAGACGTACGTCGTGCCGTTGGCGACCGACGTGTCCGTGAACGAGGACGCGGAGCTGAACTCATCCGCGTACACCACCGTCGCGTTGCCCAGCACGTCGCCCACCGCGTAGCGCCTGCCGCTGACAGGCGCGGTGTTGGGAGGCGCCGTCCCCTGCGCGCGCAGCACCAGCGTGCCGCCGTGGTTGAAGGGGTTGTCCCACGTCAACGTCACGCCGCCGTCGCGAGCCACGCCCGTGAGGCGCGCCACGTCCGGAGCCGCGGCCACCGCGAGCAGCGTCATCGTCGCTTCCACGCGGATGCGCGCGTCGTTGTAGCCCTGGTTCAGCTCCAGGCGGTGGCGGAACGCCGTGTCGGCCGTGACGGCCGTGAAGCCCGAATAGGTGATGCGGAAGACGGCCTCGCCGCCCACCGGGATGCCCGTCTCCGACTCCCAGGTGTAGCCCGCCGCGTCCGAGTAGACGATCCAGTCCCCGAACGCCTGCTGCCCGGAGGCGGCCACGGCGAAGTAGTTCACCGCGGGCTTGAGCAGCTTCACCTCGTAGATGGGCAACTCACCGCGGTTCTGCACCGTGTACGCCACCGTCACGTTGGTGGACGCGGTGGACATCGATTCGTGGCTGAGCCGCACGCGGTGCTGCGCGAGGCTGCCCTTGCGCGCGGTGACCACATCCCCCGCCACCGCGGAGCCGTTGAGCGTCGCGTCCACCTGGGAGCGGAACTGGTAGCTCGCACCCGGCGTGCCCGACACCTGGAAGCGCCAGGTGAACTGGGCGGAGGCCCCGGGGGCGAGCTGCGCCACGCTGTCGGGCGAGGGCCCCGACACGAGCGTCGCCGTCGCGTTGCCCACCAGCACCGGCGCGCGGGGGCGCACGTTCGAGTACGTGTTCGCGCTGGACGCGTTCAGCACGGTGAGCCGCAGGGTCACCTGCTCCCCACTGAACGCGTCCACGATGTCCATGTCCGCCGCCGCGGCCAGGTTGCCCACGTCCACCTGCGGCGAGTCCGCGAGCGGGGCGTTGGCGTTGTTGCTGGTCGTGTGCGCGCGCACGCGGGCCGCCACGGTGCCCGCCGCGGTGGGCCTCACGTTGGCCACGAAGATGCCCGCGGCCCGCACGGCGATGGACTTGTTCGCGTCCTTGCTCACGAACTGGAGCGGCACGGCGCTGGTGGAGGTGGGGTTGTCCACCGTCACGGTGCCCGCCGCGGTCCCCCGGTTCTCCACCACGACGCGGGCCACGGCCGCCGCGTTGACCGCCATCACGCGCGGCAGCAGCGTCACGGTGGTGGCCAGCGGAGTGCGCGTCCACGAGGAGCTGTTCAGGTTGATGGTGTAGTTGGTGCCGTCGCACTGGTCGCGGCCATAGGTCCCCGCCACCAGCCGCTCGTTGGTCTTGTCGGTGGCGCGATCCGACGGGGCCACCACGCTCAGCACGAAGCGCGCGGTCTGCGTCCTCGCCAGCCCCCGGCCATTCTCCACGCAGCCCAGCGTGGACTGGAAGGTGATGCGGCGCTGGTTCGCGTCGAAGTACTCGACCTTCCACGCCGGTGAGTCCTCCGCGGCCAGCCCGTCCAGCAGCTGGTAGCCGTCCGGCAGGACGAAGGACACCTCCGACAGGCGCGAATCGCTCGTGGCCGTGGACGTGTTGGTCACCTCCACGACCAGGTCGGACGCGTCGTCCATCACCACCTGGGCGACCGTCTCTCCGGGCGCGGGGACCAGGCGCGCGCTCCACGTCTGGGAGAAGCCCGCCGCGGGCAGCAGCAGGGCGAACAGCATGAGGGTGCGGACGTTCATGGCGGGCCTCACGTCACGGCTCCAGGGTGAAGGAGGTGGTGGCCAGCTGCGCGCCGTCCAGGAAGAAGCGCACCTGCCACGTGCCCGTCATGCGCGCCATGGACACCGTGGTGCCCGCCACCGGCAGCGAGAAGCGCAGCGTGCGGGACTCCTCGGGCGGCGCCTCCACGGCCGTGCTCCGCTTCTCATACGGGCGGCCACCCGGCGTGATGAACTCCACGTCCACCTGGCCCTTGCCCCGGACGCCGCTCACCACGAAGTCCACGTCCACCTGCTGCACCTCGGACAACCCCACCGGCTCGGAGCCCGCGCCCACCACCTGCGCGCTGCCAGACGGGGGCGGCGACGCGACGGGAGGCGGCTCCTCCTCCACGACCTCGTCCGGAGGCGGCCCGTCCACCGGCGCCGGGGGCGGCGGCTGGGCCACGCTCCCGCCCCCCGCCAGCACGTCCGTCGGATCCACGGGGCCGGCCGAGCCGCCCCCCGGTCCTGGCGTCACGGCAGGAGGCGGCAGGGGCGAAAGGCCCTCCGAGCACGCCGACAGCACCATCGCACCCGCCAGCACCACCACGAGCGCCCGCATCATGCACCCCCCAGAGGCGCGACACCGGCCGGCGCGCGCACTTCATCCATCAGACCCTTGCGCCGCAGCTCCTCCAGGAACCGCAGCGTGTCAGCCAGCACCGGGCCAACGTCGGTCGAAAACTCGAGCGCCACCTGCTCCGCCACCGCCCGGGCCGTGCGCTGTCCGTCACACAGCGCCCAGATGCGCGCCGCCACCGGGTTGAGCCCCCGCAGCGTGCGCCCCTCCGCGTCCAGCACGAGGAAGTCCGCGCCAAATCCCTCGCCCGAAGCCCCCGGGCGCCGCTGGGGAACACTCTCAGCCGTGAAGCTCATGCGCGCCCTGCCCTGCCCAACCACGCGGCGATCCTCCGCTTCAGGGCCACCCGCCAGCGGCCCACCGCGCGCGGGCCCACGTCCCAGCGCTCCATCTCCAGCAGGGCGCCTCCCCGGCGCACACGCCGCGCACGTCCCAGGATACGGAAGAGGGGCAGCGGCGGATCTTCCACGCCGCCGTTGTCCCCGCGCAGCGCGCAGACGCGGCCGTCGCACCAGCGCACCCGGTGCAGCACCAGCGCGGACTCGAAGCGCGCCAGCACCACCTCGCCCGGGCGCGGCGCCTCCACCAGCGGCTCCACCTCCGCCACGTCCCCTGCCCGCAACGACGGCCACATGCTGTCCCCATCCACGGGGATCCAGCGAGGACCTTCGATCACGGGCGAGGTGTGGGAAGCGCTCGACATCGAGGACGGAATCTACTCCAGCCTCTCAACGGCCGCGAATCCCCGCGCCCTCGTTCCCCCAGCGATTCCCGGGACTTACGCTGCTTAACACCTTTACTCCTGGATTTTCAGGGAAGACAGGCCGCCCTGCCCCCCTCCGGCCCGGACGAGCGGACCGGAAGGCGGCGCGGATCAGGCCGCCGCGGCCTCCGGCTGGGCCCGCACGGTGGCGGCCACGGCGTCCAGGGCCACGGGGATGGGCTCGCCGCCCGCCATGGGCTTGAGCTTCGCCTGGCCGCTGGTGCGCTCCTGCTCCCCCAGCACCAGGGTGAAGCGGGCGCCGGACTTGTCCGCGCGCTTCATCTGGCTCTTGAGGCTTCCGCCGCGCGTGTCGAAGTCCACGCGCAGGCCCTCGCGGCGCAGGCGGCTGGCCAGCGCGAGCCCCGCGTCCTGGGAGCCCTCGTCCGCCACGGCGATGAACAGGTCCGGCCGCTGGGCGAACGTCTTGCCACCCTCCTTGAGCAGGAGCACCAGCCGGTCCAGGCCCATGGCGAAGCCCACCGCGGGCACGTCCGGCCCCCCCAGGCCCTTCATCATCTTGTCGTAGCGCCCGCCGCCGCCCACGGTGCTGGCGGTGCCCAGCGCGGGGTGCGCGGCGATGAACTCGAAGACGGTGCGCGTGTAGTAGTCCAGGCCGCGCACCAGCCGGTGGTTCACCACGTAGCGGATGCCCAGCGCGGCCAGCTTGCGCTGCAGGTCGGTGAAGTGCGCGCGGCACGGCTCGCACAGGAACTCCAGCACGTTGGGTCCCGCCGCGGCCACCGCCTGGCACTTCTCGTTCTTGCAGTCGAGCACGCGCAGCGGGTTGCGCTCCAGCCGCTGCTGGCAGTCCGCGCACAGCTCCTCGCGGTGCGCGAGGAGGTACTCCACCAGCTTCGCGTGGTAGGCGGGCCGGCACGCGTCGTCGCCCAGCGAGTTGATGTTCAGGGTGACGTCCGTGAGGCCCAGCGCCTCCAGGAACTGCACCACCACGTCCATCAGCTCCGCGTCCTGCGCGGGCTCCTTCGCGCCGTAGGCCTCCGCGCCAATCTGGGAGAACTGGCGGTAGCGGCCCGTCTTCATCCGCTCGTAGCGGAACATGGGCCCCATGTAGAACCAGCGCGACACCGGCTCCTGGTTGCTCACCGAGTGCTCGATGTACGCGCGCGCCGCGGGCGCGGTGCCCTCCGGACGCAGGGACAGGCTGCGGCCCGCCTTGTCCTCGAAGGTGTACATCTCCTTGCCGACGATGTCCGTCTCCTCGCCCACGCTGCGCACGAAGAGGGCGGTGTCCTCCACCATCGGCGTGCGCACCTCGCCGTAGCCGAAGCGGCCGAACAGCGTGCGCGCGGTCGTCTCCACGAACTGCCAGACCTCGATTTCACCCGGCAGAAGGTCGTTCATCCCCTTCACGCCGTTGATCTTCTGGCTCACAGAATTTCTCCGATGCGCGTGCCCATGCGCACCACCGTCTCCGGCTGGAGGCTGTCGTCCCAGCGCACCCGCTTCGGCTCGAAGCAGAGGATGACCGTGGAGCCCATCTCGAAGCGGCCCAGCTCCCCGGCCTTCTCCACCGGGATGCCCGCGCCGTAGCGGTGCACCTTGCCCGGCTGCCCCAGGTGGGTGGTGATGTCCTCGTACGACGCCTTGATGCGCGACACGCAGGTGGCGCCCACCTTCACCACCGCCACCTTGCCGGCCGCGGTGTCCAGGTAGGTGACGAGCCGCTCGTTCACGCAGAACAGCGACTGCTTGTTCTTCACCGACGCGGGGTTCACCGGCCAGAACTCACCCGGGATGTACGCGTACCCCGTGATGGTGCCGCCCAGCGGCGCGTGGATGCGGTGGTAGTCGCGCGGCGACAGGTACAGCGTCGTCCAGGCGCCGCCGTGGAAGGGCTTCGCCGCCTGCGCGTCGCCCAGGAGCTCGTCCACCGTGTACTCGATGCCCTTGGCCTGCAGGCACCGGCCGTTGTCCGAGTAGCCCACCTGGGACACCCGGCCGTCCACCGGCGACACGACGACCTTCTCGCCCGCGTCCACCGGGCGCAGGCCCGGCTTGAGGCCGCGGGTGAAGAACTGGGCGAAGGTCGGGTACTTCTCGAAGCCGTGCTCCGCCTCGTCCATGTCCACGTTGTACGCCTTGGCGAAGGCGCGCATGGCCCAGTGGTGCACCGGCGCGGGCGCGGGCAGGCGCGTGGCCAGGCCCACCGCGGAGGACACCGCCGACTTGGGCAGCACGCGCATCAACTTCATGAAGGTCTGTTCGTTCATCGAAGGTCGTCGATACGTAAGGGAAAGAGGTTCAACGGCCGTCAGCGCTCGGGGACACCACCCCGCCGTCCTCGTAGCGCCGCACCGTCCGCATGGCGCTCTTGGGTAACAACGCCAGCACGCGGCCGTCTTCAATCACCAGCGAGGTGTCCTTGTGGCTGGGGAACTCCAGCTGGCAGGACGCCCGGTCGCTCAGCTGCCAGGTCTCCCGCATCCCCCGCCCCTCCACCGTCACCGGCACGGAACGGGTGAAGCAGCCGCGGAAGCCCGCCACCAGCTCGGAGGCCGGCGTGCCCATCTGCGGGCCGCCCACCACTCCCGCGTCCTCCGGCCCCGCGTCCACCGGGGCCGCCTCCGCCACGGGCTCCTCGCGGCGCGGGATGTTCGACTGGGAGGGATCCAGGGTGGGCAGCGCCTGGGCGCTCGCCACCGCGCGGCGCTGCTCGTCGCGATCCGCCTGCATGCGCGCGCGGCCCTGCTGGATGCGCTGGAGCAGGTCCTGCGACGCGGCGGCGTCCACGCTGTCCGCCGGCACGCGCTGGAGCTGGGCCTCGATCTCCCCGATGGCGGGGTCCAGGTACGCCGCGTCCAGCTTCTGGGCGTACAGGACGGTCCACCGGCGGCTGGCCCGCTCGAACTCGGGCGAGGGCGGCGCGGGGGCCCGGCTGCACCCGGACAGCAGGAGGACGGCGGCGAGGCCAAGGCCCATGAAGGGCCGCTTCGGACGGGGGACCTGGGGGCTCACGACCCCGGTTTATGCCACCTTCCGCCCGGCCGCGCCGCTTTTCCGCACCGGCCGCGCCCGGGGCTCAGACGCCCAGGAACAAGCGCTTGCCGAAGTTGAGCGCCAGGTCCGCGTCGAAGATCCGCTGCGCGGAGGTCTCGATGTCGTACTCCACGCGCAGGTACTCGACCGTGCGCGCGTCCGTGTCGCAGATGACGAAGCAGGCCCGGTTGTCGTAGTCGCGTGGCTGGCCCACGCTCCCCACGGAGACGATGTACTTGTAGCCCTTGCGCAGCACGAACTTCTGCGCCACCACGTCATTCACCTCGCCGTTGCCAATGGCGAACGCCCGGCACAGGTGGCTGTGGCCAATGAAGGTCACCTCCGGCAGCTCCGCCACGTACGGCGTCAGCTCCCGGGCCTGCTCCAGCGCGAAGATGTACTCGTACGCCTTCGGATCCACGGGCGAGCCGTGGCAGAAGCCCACCTCGCCAATCCGGTACGTGTACGGGAGGCTGCGCAGCCAGGCCAGGTTCTCGTCGGAGAGCACGTTGGCGCTCCAGTCGAGCGCGTGCCGGGCGGCGTCGTAGTAGTACGAGTAGTCCATCCGCCCCGCCACCGCCGCGTCGTGGTTGCCCAGCAGGGTGATCTCCGCCACCGAGCGCACCAGCTCGCAGCACGGGTTGGGGGACGCCCCGTACCCCACGATGTCCCCCAACGACACGAAGCGGTCCACCTTCTGGTGCTCCGCCACCCTCAACACCTCCGTGAGGGCCTCGATGTTGGAATGGATGTCGGAGATGACGGCGATGCGCATGGGAGCCCTATAGGGGGGTCTGCTGCTGGGAGATGATGCGCCGCAGACTCACCAGCGCGTCCGCGTCCAACGCTTCGAATCTCAGGCCCATGCCCGGGGGCCGGCCGTCAGGCTGCTCTTCCTGCCGCAACCAGACGACCGTGGCCTGCGCCTGCAACTGCGTGTCCGTCGCCTGCCGTGTCAGCCGCACCTGCGTCCGCGTCCCCGCCGCCAAGGGCGTGCTCGTCCTGAGGAAGAAGCCTCCCTCACTCAGATTGGCGATGCGTGCATACAGGGTCACGTTCTCACCCTCGCACCAGCAGCGCAGGTGGGTGCCGACCCGCGCGTGCTTTCGATTCTCGCTCAACCCGGGGACCTCCCGACGTGGGTCCGTCTTGTCCACGTCGGCGCTGAAAAAGGATGGCCGCACCGGATTTATTCATCCACTGCGTTCACCCGAGCCTAGGGAGGGTGGGTGTGGCCCGTCAAGTTCCACACCGGATCCGGATCCGCTCCCCGCGCTCCCCTACCCGCCCAGCGGGCCCAGGTCGTCGAAGTGGGTGAGCTTCTTGAACTCGGCGAAGCGGGCGTGGATCTCCGGGCGCTGCACCTCGCGCAGGCGCTCCAGGCTGAACTTCTCCACGGTGAAGGAGGCCATCACGCTGCCCATGACCATGGCCCTGCGCAAGAGCTGCTGATCCACCTTGCCGGAGGCGGAGGTGGCCAGGGTGCCCATGAAGCCGCCGGCGAAGGTGTCACCGGCGCCGGTGGGATCGAACACCTCCGACAGGGGGAAGGCCGGGCAGGCGAAGATGTGGTCCTGATCGAAGAGGAGCGCGCCGTGCTCGCCGCGCTTGATGACGACGCGCGAGGGGCCCATGGCCAGGATGGCGCGCGCGGCCTTCACCACGTTGTGCTCGCCGGACAGCTGGCGCGCCTCCGCGTCGTTGATGAAGAGCAGGTTCACGCGCTGGAGCGTCTTGAGCAGCGCGGGCCGGCTGCCCTGGATCCAGAAGTTCATCGTGTCCGCGGCGACCAGCTTGGGCGACTTCACCTGGTCCAGCACGCGCGCCTGGAGCTCCGGGTGGATGTTGCCCAGGAAGACGTACGGCGTCTCCCGGTAGGCCTGCGGCAGGTTGGGCGAGAAGGACTCGAAGACGTTCAGCTGGGTGTCCAGCGTCTGCGCCTCGTTGAGCTCCCAGCCGTACTTGCCCTTCCAGCGGAAGGTGCGGCCGGACTCGCGCGTGAGGCCCTCCAGGTCGATGCCGCGCCCGCGCAGGAACTGGAGGTGCGACTCTGGAAAGTCCTCGCCAATCACCGCCACCAGTTGCACGGGCCCGAAGAAGGACGCGGACGTGGAGAAGTAGGTGGCGGACCCGCCCAGCACGTCCTCCTTCTTGCCGAAGGGCGTTTCCAGCGAGTCCAGCGCGATTGAACCGACGACGAGAAGAGACATGGAGTCTTCCTGGGGGGTGACCGGGCGCGAGGCAGCAGGCGTCAGGGCACGGCGCATTCCAGGGGAAACCCCGTGCCCATGCCGGGTACGACACCTGCCCGGCAAGGTCAAGAGGCCTTGCGGGCCTAGAACGTGGGGACGCCGACGGCGGTGATGAGGGACTTCAGGTCGTCGTCGGTGAAGAAGAAGCCGGCACCGAAGAAAAAGTCGCGGCCGGCGATGAGCCGCTTGGTGGCCGTGTCACGCTGCTGTGCGTTGAGGATGTCGTCCAGGCCGGCCACGACGAACAGGTGGTCGAACGCCTGGGCGCGCAGCGTGGTGCGCAGGCGCGGGTAGCGCAGCTCGTCCGCGGTGAAGTTGAAGGCGTCCATCTTCAGCGTGAGCGCGTCATCGAAGAAGTGCAGGTCCGCGCCCACGCCGCCGGTGGATTCAATGAGGCCTACCCGCAGGGTGGTGAAGTAGTAGCGCTTGGCGAACTGGAGGCTGACCTTGAAGGACTCCTTGGTCACCTTCTGCGTCTGGATGACCGGGTCCCCGTCCGACGGCGGGTTCGTCTGCACCACCTGCGTGGTGACGGAGCCGCGGGGGTCGTCGATGATCTCCAGCAGGTAGTACTTGTCCGGCTTGGGGATGAGCTTGAGCGACAGGCCGTTCTTCGACGCGCCCTGCGACACCAGGTACGTGCTGAACAGACCCACCTCCGTCTGGAGGGTGGTGAGCCGGGTGGCGAAGTCGGAGATGTCGGTGACGGCCTCGCTGACGCGCTGCCCCAGCTGCTCGTCGGTGAGCAGCGCGCCCGCGGCGCCCTCGCCGTTCTTCACCTTGCGGGTGATGTCCTCCAGGTTGGACAGCGTGTTGTCCAGCCGGCCCAGCGTCTGCTTGAGGCTGGAGACGCTCTCCTTGAACTCCCCTTCCCCGCTGCCCACGATGTTCTTGACGGTGCCCAGCACCTCGCGGACGTCGTTGGTGATCTTCTCGACGTTGGCGACGATGCGGCCCACCTCCGCCCCGTTGCCCTGGGTGATGGCGCGCACATCCGAGGACACGCCCTCCACGTTCGCCATGATGGTGTCCAGGCGGTCCGTGTTGCGGCGCACCGTCGCATCCACCGAGTCCGACAGGCGGACCAGGTTCTCCACGATGCGCTCCAGGCTGCCCGCGCCCTTCTCCCCGCCCAGCACCTCGCGCAGCGCGCCCGTCACCTGCTGGATGTCGGAGGTGATCTGCGACAGCGACTCGAAGACGGCCTCCACGCCCTGGGTGTCCACGACGCGGCGGATCTGCCCGCCGTTCTCCAGCTCCGGCGCCTGCTCCGTACCCGGGTTCAGGTCCAGGAGGTAGTCACCCAGCAGCGACTCCGAGCGCTTGGTGACGGCCGCGTCCTGGCGCACGTCCACGCCCTTGCGGATCTTCAGCCAGACCTTCGCGCGGGTGCCCTCCAGGCTGATGTCGCTGATCTCTCCCACCGGGATGCCGGCGATCTGCACCCGGCCGCGCACCGCGAGGCCGGACGCGTCCCGGAAGTATGCCCACACCTGGGTGGAGTCACGGTCGCTCAGCCCGCCCTTCTTGGCGAACAGCACGAACGCGATGAGGAATCCCCCGGCGGCGAGCACCAGCAGGCCAACACGGAAGGGCGTGACGAGCTTCTTCACCTGATGTGACTCCGAGCGCTACCACCGGCCGCGCGCGACTCTAACGATTTGCATGCCGGGTGCCAGCTTTTCATGTGGAGCCGAATTCCTTGAGGGCCCCAGTTCTTGCAAGGCGCCCTAGTTCTTTCCGAACCAGGTCTGGAGGAAGATCTGGACGGCGGGGTGCTGGGATTCGCGCAGCTGCTCCGGCGGCCCGTGCTCCACGATGACGCCCTTGGACAGGAAGGCGATCTGGTTGGCCACGTTGAACGCGGACGCGATGTCGTGGCTGATGACGACGCTGGTGACGCCCAGCTCCTTCTGCGCGGTGAGGATCATGTCGTCCACGGAGTCCGTGGTGATGGGATCCAGGCCGGTGGTGGGCTCGTCGTAGAGGACCACCTTGGGATCCAGCACCACGGCGCGCGCCAGGCCCACGCGCTTGCGCATGCCGCCGGACAGGTCCGCCGGGAAGCGGTCCTCCACCGCGCGCTTGAGCCCCATGAGGTCCAGGCGCTTGCGCACCTTTTCGCGGATGGCGTCCTCTGGCAGCTGGGTGTGCTGACGCAGGGGGAAGGCGACGTTCTCGAACACCGTCATGGAGTCGAAGAGCGCGGCGGCCTGGAACACCATGCCGAAGCTGCGGCGGACCTGCTGCAGTCCCTCCACGCTCATGGGGACGATGTCCTGCCCGTCGATGATGACCTGGCCCGTGTCCGGCTTGAGCAGGCCGATCATGTGCTTCATCAGCACCGTCTTGCCGGAGCCGGAGCCCCCCAGGATGACGCAGGTGCTGCCCGCGGGAACGGTGAGGTTGATGCCGGTGAGGACCTTGTTCCCGCCGAACGTCTTGTGCAGGTCCACGATGTCGATCATCGCCCGCTCTGCCCCGGTGGACTCGGGGAGGGGCGCGTTCGGCGGGCCCATCAGTGCATCAACATGCCGACGATGAAGTCGAGGATGAAGATGGACAGGGCGCTGGCGACCATCGCCTCGGTGGTGGCCTGACCCACGCCCTTGGCGCCACCGGACGCGTTGAACCCCTTGAAACAACAGATGAGGGCCACCGCGAGCCCGAAGATGGCGCCCTTGATCAACCCCTCGTAGATGTCCGCGGGAGCCATCCACTGCTGGGTGCGCGACAGGAACGTACCGGGGGAGATGCCCAGGCCGAACACCGCGACGACGTACGCCCCCGCCATGCCCGTGGTGTTGAAGAGCATGGTGAGCGCGGGGACCATGAACAGCCCCGCGAGCACCCGGGGCACCAGCAGGTACTGCACCGGGTTGACGGCCATGGTCTCCAGCGCGTCCACCTGCTCGGTGACCCGCATGGTGCCCAGCTCCGTGCACATGGCGGACCCGGCGCGCATGGTGACCATCAGCGCGGCGAACACGGACGCCAGCTCGCGCGTGAGCGTCAGGGCCACGGTGGGGCCCACGAGGCTCTCCGCGTCGAACAGGGCGAACGCGGTGGACGTCTGGAGCGCGAACACCATGCCGGTGAAGCTGCCGGTGAGCGCCACGATGAAGATGGAGCCCACGCCCACGAAGTCCAGCTGGGTGAAGAGGTTGTGCAGCCGGAAGGGGCGCCGCACGCTCCAGCGGAAGACGTCCAGGCCCAGGGCGACGACGCCGCCAATGCTGCTGACGACGTCGATGATGCCCTTGCCGAGGCCCTCCACCGACTGGATGAAGGCGCCGGTGAACCGGTTGGGTTTGCTGGGGGTCTCGGTGGTCATGCGCTCAGGCGGGCTACTCTACGTGCCCCGGACGGGCGCACAAGCGAACTCCGTGGCGGCCCATCCCACCCCTCCCTCCATCCGGTTGGCTGCCCGGGGGGCGCTCACGCGGCGCGCGGGTGCGATGCGATGGTGCTTCCTCCGCCTGGGGTCGGCCGTTATGTTCCGCGGCCCTCTTTCTTCCACGCCCGGCGCGCCCTTCGGGGAGTTGCCGGGCCAGAGCGACACGACAGAATGGCTACTCAGAAGGTCGGCGGCGAGGTGGATGCCCAGTGCACCCGCTGCAAGATGAACCTGGCGCATACGATTCTCGCGATGGTGGGCCCCAAGATCGTGCGCGTCCGCTGCAACACGTGCGGCGGGGACCACGCGTTCCGGGGCGCGCCGGGCGCCACGGATCGCCCCACGAAGACGTCCACGACCCGGGCGCCGCGCGCCGCCTCCTCCGGCACGACCCGCGCGGAGAAGGTGGTCATCTCCTTCGACGAGCAGCTGGCGGGCAAGGACATCGCGAGCGCCCCCAAGTACAGCCCCAAGGACACCTACAAGGTGGACCAGGTCATCCACCACCCGACGTTCGGCGTGGGCCTGGTGACCGCAGTGCGCGGCGACAAGGTGGACCTCACCTTCCGCTCCGACACCAAGACGCTGGTGCACGGCCGCGGTGGACCGCAGACGGACAAGCCCGTCTTCAGCCCCCCGACGAACAAGCACACCGGCCCCGCGGACAAGCCCATGGCCGAGCCGCCTCCGGACCTGGACGCCGACGACGCGGCTGAGACTTCCCTGCCTTCCGGGGATTGACCCGGAGGCCGGAGCGGCGGTCAACTGGGATGCGGGTTTCCCTCATGCGTCCGCCGCTCCTCTTCGCCGTTTCGCTTCTGCTGCTGGGTGCCGCCGTGGCGCGGGCGGAACCGCCGGAAGTGGAGGCGACCCCCGGGCGCGTGGTGCTCGGGAGGGATGCCCAGGTCCAGGTGCGGGTCCGGGTGCCGGATGGCGCAGGCCCCGTGCGCGCGGCGGCCTCCTCTGGCACCTGGTCCGCGACGCGGCTGGAAGGCGGCGCCGAGCGCGTCTTCGTCTGGACGCCCCCGAAGGTGCGCTACCCGCTGTGGGCGGTGTTGGTGTTCTGGGTGGAGGGCCCCCGCGCGCCGGAGCTCACCACCGTGCGGTTGCCGCTGCTGGGCCGCACCACGCTGGACGTGTCCACCGCTCCAGGCGCGGAGGTGGTGGTCGCGGTGGGCGAGGCCCGCTTCGGCCCGGTGAAGGCGGACGCGCGCGGCCGGGCGCAGGTGCCCGTGGAGGTGCCTCCGGAGGCACGGGAGGCCCGCGTGCTCGCGACGCGGGGGACGCTCACCACGGATCGCCGGGCCCCCCTGGAGGTGCCCTCGGAGCACCCGCTGGTCGCCGCCCTCACACCGGAGCCGCTTCCGTCCGACAGGGGCGGCTGGCTGATCGTCGCGGGCCCGGAGGGTCCGGTGCGGTCCTCCGACCTGGCCGTCACCGCGAAGGGCGCCACGCTCACGGGGATGCCTTCACCGGAGCGCCCCCTCTTCACGGTGAAGCCTCACGCCAACGCGACGGAGGTGTCCGTCGCCGTGCGTTGGCGCGACGCGGCTGACGTGGACGCGGTGCGACTGCGCGCGGGCGTGCTGCCGGGTGAGCCCCGCGCCCCGGAGCCGGTGGAGGTCAAGGCACCCGCGTCCCCTGCCCCGCTCCCCGCGACCGCGCGGTCGCACGGTGTGGGCGAACGGACGTCGTTGTTCCTGCTGGGAGGGGCCGCGTTCGCGAGTGGCGCCAACCGCGGACCGCTCCTGGGGCTGGGGGTCGCGGTGCCGCTGCCGGTGTGGAACGAACGGCTGGCGGTGGAGGCGGAGGTGGGCCTGCGTCACGCGAAGCTCGATGGGCAACAGGGCACCACCGACGTGCACTCGCGCGTCTGGGGGCTTCCCGTGCTTCTGTCCGCGCGCGTCACTCTTTTCCACCAGAGGTCCTTCAGACTGGACGGCCGTGCAGGCGGTGGCGTGCTGGCGTTCCGCCATCGCCTGTCGACGGGAGCATCTGCGACCGGGGCCGTCTTTTCTGACGTGGTGGATGAGCGCAGAGTGGGCGCCATGGGTTTCCTGGCCGCGCAGGGAGCGTATGACCTGGGTCGATGGAGCGTCCTCACGGAGCTGCGCGCCGCGCTGGCGCCGGTGAACACGGATTCGGTGCGCGCCGAGCTTGGAGGCGTGTCCGTGTCCGCGGGGCTGAGGTTCATTCCGTGATGCGACGGGGCCTGGGATGGGGACTGGTGGCGCTCGCGTGCGCATGTCCAGGCAGCCCCGAATCGCTGCCTCCGCCCACCATCCTCTCGGTGGAGCCGGATGCGCTGCCGGTCAACACGCGGGGCGCCCTCACCGTGACGTTCGACGCGCGCTACCCGGTGGCCGTGGACTACGGCGCGAAGACAGTGGACGCGCGGAGGGTCTCGGGCAGCGTCTGGGTGGATGGACGGGAAGCGGAGCCGAGTCGCTTCGATCCCGAGGGCATCGCGATCGTGAGCGTGCCTCGCGGCCTGGGCGTGGGCGAGCACCCGGTGCTGTTGCGTCTGGATGATGGGCGGGAGGCCATGGCCCCCAAGCCGCTCGTCCTCTACCCGCCCGGGCAGGGCAAGGCGGACCCGGACGACGCGGGCGTGCTGGTGGCGAGAGACGCGGGGCCCGTCGAAGAGGATGCCGGCTCCGACGCCGGGGACGGCGGCGCACGGGACGCGGGCCCTGGACCGGATGATCCGATCCGCGAGGGCGACATCACGGGGTTCAGCTTCGACGCCATCGAAGGCACGCGCACGAGCCGTCAGGGCTTCGCCATCACCGTGCGGGCGGAGGGCCCCCGGGCCATGCACTTCGATGGCTCCGTGGAGCTCACCGCGTCGCGCGGCACGGTGTCACCTCCGAAGATTGGCCCCTGTGACGACGGCGTGTGCACCGCGACCATCGTCATGGACGCGCCCGCTGGCAACGTGAGGCTCTTCGCGCTGGACGCCTTCGGCGCCACGGGAGAGTCCAACACCTTCAGGCTGGAGCCCTCCAAGTAGCTGTCGCGCGGACGCTTCACCCGGCCGCGCGCAGCAACTCCAGCGTGCGCAGCAGGTCCGCGGGCAGCGGGGCATCCACCGCGCGCGCGGGCACCCCGGGCAGCGCGGGCCACTCCACGCGCGCGGCGTGCAACGGCGTGCGTGCCAGCACCTCGCGTGTCCCCTGCCCTCCCAGGTCGGCCTCGGTGAGCGGGGCCTCGCGGCCGTACTGGTGATCCACCAGCAACGGGTGCCCCAGCGACAGCAGGTGCACGCGAATCTGATGTGTGCGCCCCGTCTCCGGCTCCGCCTCCACCAGCGAGGCCCCCGCGAAGGTCTCCACGGGGCGGACGCGCGTGCGCGAGGGCTTCGCGTCCGGCTCCTCCGGCTTCGCCACGCGCATGCGGCCCTTGCGGCCGGCCACCAGCGGCGCGTCCACCCACTGGGGCGCCTCCAGCCGGCCCTCCACCAGCGCCCGGTAGCGCTTGCGCACCTTGCCCGTCTCGAAGGCCTGGGACAGCGCGCGGTGCACGTCCGCGTCGAGCGCGAAGACGAGCGCGCCGGAGGTGTCCCGGTCCAGCCGGTGCACCACGTACACCTTGCGGCCCCGCTCCGCCTCCAGCGTGTCCCGCAGGCTCGGGCCGCCCTCCCGGCCGGGGATGACGAGCACCCCGGCCGGCTTGTCCACCACCAGCACGCCCGCGCCTTCGAAGAGGACTCGGGGAGACCCCCCGCTCATTCGTAGTCCGACGCCGGCACGACGGTGATGGGGCCCAGCCCCTCCAGCAGCGGCTTGACCTCCGACGCCTTGCCCAGCACGACGATGACCGGCCGGTCCGCGAACGCGTACTTCTTCGACACCCGCGCCACGTCCTTGGGGGTCACCGCGCGGAGCCGGTCGCGGAACTTCTCCACCCAGTCGTCGCCCAGTCCATGGATGCGCATGTCCGCGATGACGGAGGCCACGGACTCGTTGGTCTCCGTGCGCAGCGGGTACAGGCCCGCCAGGTAGCTCTGCGCGTCCTTCAGCTCGCGCGGCTTGAGGCCGCCGTCGCGCACGCCGTGGATCTCCTTCAGCGCCACGTCGATGATCTCCCGCGTGGACGCCGTCTTGGTGAACGTGGACAGCCCGAACACACCGCCCGCGCTCATCGTGTCGAAGTAGGAGCTGACGCCGTAGGTGAGCCCCCGGTTGACGCGGATCTCGTTCATCAGCCGCGACGTGAAGCCGCCGCCCAGCGCGATGTTCATCGCCGTGGCCGGGAAGTAGTCCTCGTGGCCCAGCCAGAAGCCCGGCCCTCCCAGGCGCACCTGGGACTGCGTCTGGTCCGGCTTGTCCACCAGCAGCACCTGCCCCGCCCTGGCCAGCGGCTCCTGCTTGCGCGGCAGCTCCGGCGGCGTGTCCGGGCCCCCCGTCCAGCCAGCGAAGGCGCGCTCCGCCTCCGCGGCCACCGTCTCCGGGGCGAGCGCGCCCACCACCGTGAGCAGCGACACGCGCGGCCCCATGCGCTCGGCGTGGAAGCGCACCACGTCCTCGCGCGTGAAGGTGGACACGGTGCGCTTGATGCCGCCCAGGTCGCGCCCGTACGGATGCTCGCCCCACATGGCGCGCGTGAAGGCGCGGTCCGCGATGGAGGACGGGTCGTCCAGGTCGTTGGCGAACTGCGCCAGCGCGCGCTCCCGGGCGTCCACCACCTCCTGCTCCGGGAACGTGGGCTCGCGCACCACCTGCCCCAGCATGTCGAGCATCGCGGAGAAGTGCTCCGCGGGCGTGGTGAGGTAGACGGACAGCACGTCCTCGTTGACGCCCGCGTAGAGGCTGGCGCCCACGAACTCCACGGCCTCGCTGATGCCGTCGGCGTCCAGGCGCTTCGTGCCCCGGCGCAGCAGGCGCGCGGTGAAGTCCGCCAGGCCGTCCTTGCCCTGAGGATCGCACGCGCCGCCCGCGCGCATGACCAGCCGCACCGACACCAGCGGCAGCGGCCCCCGCTCGGCGGCGATGACCTTGAGGCCCGTGGACGTGGTGCTCTCGTGCAGCGCGGGCAGCTTCAGCTCACCGGTGGCGGCGGACTTCGGCGCCGGGACGACCTTGAGCTTTCCCCTGGCGCGGGCCGGGGCGGCCTTGCGGACCTGCGCGACCTTCTTGCGCGCGGCCGTGGCTTGTTTGCGCACGGCCTTGGCGGCCTTGCGGACGGTGTTCTTCACGGAGGCGATCTTTCGGGAAGCCATACAGGGAGGGGGTTTCCTCGCGGCGCGCTGTTACGCGTCCACGTCGTCGCCGGGCTCGTTGGCGCCAGCGTCGGGATGGAGGGTGACCACCGAGCGGCGCTCGGGGGCGAAGTACTTCGCGGCCACGGCCTTCACCTGCTCCGCCGTGACGGACGCGTAGAAGGTCGGCAGGGACAGGCCCTCGCGCCAGTCGCCCAGCAGGGCCTCGTAGTGGCCCAGGGCGTGGCCCCGGCCGCTGTTGGTGGACAGCTCGCGCAGGTGGTCCGCGCGCAGGTTGTTCTTCGCCTTCTGAAGTTCCTTCTCGGTGACGCCGTCGCGCGTGAGCTTCTCCAGCTCCGCGTACAGCAGGCCCTCCACCTGGGCCGGATCCGACTCGGGCTTGAGCTCCAGGTAGAACAGGATGGTTCCCGGGTCGATGCGCCAGCTCCAGTCGAGCATCACCGACACGGCGGCCTTCTGGTCATACACCAGGGACTTCACCAGCCGGCTGCCCTCGCCCTTGGTGAGGATGTACTGGACCACGTCCAGCACCAGCGTGTCCTCGCTGCTGGCGGCGGGGCCCCGGTAGCCGATCATCACGGACGGCGACTGCGCGGGGTGGCGCACGATGGCGCGGCGCTCGCCCTTCTGCTCCGGCTCCGCGTTGAGCACGGGGGCGGGCGAGGGACCGCGCGGGATGCCGCCGTAGTAGCGGCGCACCAGCGCGAGCGTCTTCTTCGGGTCGATGTCCCCGACGATGTAGAGCACCGCGTTGTTGGGCGCGTAGTACGTGCGGAAGTACTCCTGGCAGTCCTCGCGGGTGATGTTCTCGATGTCCGCCATCCACCCGATGACCGGCCAGCGGTACGCGTGCGCCTTGTAGACGAGCGTGCCCAGCTCCTCGTCCATCATGCCGGGGATCTCGTTGTCCACGCGGACGCGGCGCTCTTCCTTCACCACCTCGCGCTCGCGGGTCAGCGTCTCCTGGGAGATGCGCAGCGAGCGCATCCGGTCCGACTCCAGGTCCAGCACCGTCTCCAGGGCGTCGGCGGAGAAGTCGTCGTAGTACACCGTCATGTCGTTGGACGTGTACGCGTTGGAGCGGCCGCCGTTCGACTCGAGCGTCTTGTCGAACATCTTGGGGCCGTACTTCTTGGCCCCGTTGAACATCATGTGCTCGAACAGGTGGCTGATGCCGGTGATGCCGGGGCGCTCGTTGCGGCTGCCCACCTGGAAGAAGGTGTAGAGGCTGACGACCGGGGCCTGGTGGTTCGCCAGCAGGCGGACCTTGAGGCCGTTGGGCAGCGTTGCCTCGTGAACGTCGAAGAGGGCGGCGAGGGTGGGGTCCACCGCGCGCACGGCGGAGGACCGCGGGGATGCCTTGGACATAGGTGCCCCACCGTAACCACGGCGGGGCTAGAGATCCACGACACCTTCACGCAGGGCCCTCACCACCGCGTCCACATGGGAGTTGACGCCCATCTTCCGGTAGATATGCGACAGGTGCGTGCGCACCGTGCGCCGCTCCAGCGTCATCACCTGCCCCACCTCCGCGTTGGACAGGCCCTTGGCCACGTAGCGCAGCACGTCCAGCTCGACGGCCGTCAGCCCCCAGGGCAGCTCGGCGGGCTTCTGGGCGGGCTTGGACTGGACGGACTGGAAGTAGTTCCAGAAGCGGCGCGCGATGATGGGCTCCAGCACGGTGCCGCCGTCCATGACCTCCTGGATGCCGGAGCGGATCTTCTCCGGCCCCACCCGCTTCACCAGATACCCGGACGCGCCGGCCTGGATGGCCTCGTAGACCTTCTGCTCCTCCTCGAAGGACGTGAGGATGAGGATCTCCACCTCCGGCGCGCGGCGCTTGACCTTCTGGGTCACCTGGATGCCGTTGAGGCCGGGCAGCTCCAGGTCCAGGAGCACGAGCTGGGGGCGCTCCCGGACGATGTCCTCCACGGACTGCTCACCGTCCTGGGACGTGCCCACCACCTCCAGCTCCGGGAAGGTGCTCAGCACCTTGACCAGGTTGCGAAGCAGCTGCGGCTGGTCCTCGACGACGAAGATGCGCGTGCGCTCCACGGTCACCGCCTGGTGGGGGGAGGCTGGAACTGTTCATCCAGCTTCTGGTGCTGGCCCCGCGAGAAGCGGAGCTGGAAGTCCTTCTGCTCGCCCGTGGAGAGCGCGACGACGCGGATGTCGCGGGTGCCCACGCGGATCGGGAAGTTCACCAGCGGCGTCGTGCGGCGCACCCGCGCCCCGTCGATGTAGACGCGCGCCGGGAGGTTGGTGCGCAGCGTGAGGAACGCGCGCTGGTTCTTGGGGGGCACGGCCGACTCGGCGGCGTCCTCCGCCCCGTCGTCCAGGTCCTCCACGTCCCTGCCGCCCGGGGCCGGAGGCGCGACGGGGGCTGGCGGCGCGATGGGCTTCAGCGCGGACGGGTTGGCGGTCTGCTCGCCCGGGGCGCCGCTGGCCACGGGCGCGTTCGGATCATACCGGGGCAGCTCCGGCGCATGCACCGGGTCCAGGCCCAGCCGCCACGCGGCGACCGCGAACATGAAGAGGCCCACCAGGGCGATGCCGCCCGCGATGAAGAGCAGGCGCTGGCGGCGGCGCACCGCGTCCGCCGCATCCATGCGCGGCGTCTCCACCGTGTCGAAGCGCTGGTGCACCGGCAGGTGCCGGTCCGACGGCGCGGGCAGCGCGATGTCGTGGCGCGAGCGCGGCTCGTTCCTCGCGGGAGCGGCCTCCGGACGCACGCGGCGCTCGGAGCGCGGCTCCGCGGACAGGGCCTCCGTGGGTTCGCCCCGGCCCCGGCGCTCCTGGCGGGGCGCGCCGGAGTCGCCACCTTCGGGCCCCGCGGGCCGGTCCGCGCTCGCCGGAGGCGTTCCACCCGAGGCGAGGACCAGGGTCTCCTGCACGGGAGAGCGGCCCGCGGCCCCGCGCGCGGGGCGCAACGCCGGGCGCTTCGTGGACGGCGACGGCTCCTCCTCCGCCCCCAGCGGCTGCCCGGGACGCATCGCGGCGCGGCGGCCCGAGGGCGCGGGCGGTTCGTCCTCGCCCAGGGGAGGCGCGGAGAAGTCCTCGATCACCTTCACGCGCGGGTTGCGCCCGACGCGGGTGGAGGAGTGGCCGTCAGCGCCCCCTTGAGGGACGACCTGCCGCCGGGCCTTCTGCGCGAGGACTCCAGGCGGGGCATCCCAGCCCCCCTCCAGGGGGCCCGCATGGGAGGGGTCGGTGCTCCTCACGTCGTTGACCGCGGCCTCCTCGGCGGACGCGTCGTCGGGGGACTCCTCCGGGGCGTCGTCGGGCGCGTAGTCCTCGGGGCGGAAGGACTCAAAGCCAGGGGCGGCATCCTGCGTGTCCGCGGATGCCTCCTCCTCCGTGGGCGCGCGGCTGTAGGGCGCGCGCTGGACGATGGACGCCTCGTACTCCTCGGCGTGCAGGTCCTCCATCTCCGCGCCGGAGATGGGCTCCAGTTCGAAGGGCTCCGCGAACGGCACGGGCCCGGGGGCGGCGAGGCTCACCTCGTTGGGGAACAGCTCCGACACGAAGCGCGCCACCTCCTCCGCGCCGGGCATGCCCCCGCCGGCGGAGAGGAAGTTGCGCAGGGCCTGGGCGAACTCGCCGCACGAACGGAAGCGCCGCTGCGGCGCCGGATCCAACGCGCGCATCACCGCCGGATCCAACCGGGAGTTGATCCGCCGGTCCAACCGGCTGGGAGGCGGCAGCGTTTCGCGGCGGGTGCTCACGCCGCTGCCGGGCACGACGGGCTCGCGCAGCGTCAGCAGCTCGTAGGCGATGGCGCCCAGCGAGTACACGTCGGAGGCTTCCGTGGGCGGCTCGCCGCGTGTCACCTCCGGCGCGCGGTACGTGTTGCGGCCCCGGTGCGCGAACGTGCGCTTGAGCTGGGGCACGGAGAGCAGCGCCCGGAGCGCGCCGAAGTCGCAGATGGCCGGGTAGCCCTCGCGGGACAGGAGCACGTTGCCAGGGGTGATGGCGCCGTGGACGACGCCCGCGTCGTGCGCCAGCTGCACCGCCTCCAGGAGCTGGATGACGATGGAGAGCGCCACGGTGGGCGGCAGCAGCACCTCCTTGGTGTTGAGGCGCTGGAGCGCGACGCCCAGCGTGAAGCCGTCCACGTCCTCGCGCACCACGGCGAGCCGCTGGCGCACGAAGCCCAGGTCCACGGTGTGGAGGATGCCCGGGTGGCGCACGGGCTGGAGCAGCCGCACCGTCTCCGCCAGCTCCCGGGCATAGGCGGGGTCGGAGGTGCGCGGCAGGAAGAGCTTCACCGCGACGGGGAGGGTGGGCAGCAGCAGGGCCTCGTACAGCTCCGCCAGGTCTCCTGCCTCCGTGCGCCCGGTGAGCCGGTACATCCCGCTCATCGGGACTTCCGCTGCGTCTTGGGCCGGGCCACGGCGGCGAACACGAAGCCGCACCAGACGCATGAGTCGCCGCGCCGGCCACGGGGCAGCTCCAGGGTGCAGCCGGGGCAGCGCGGGCGGGGCCTGGCGGCCCGAGCGGTGGCGGCGGAGACGCTGGGCCGGGAGCGGACGGGTGGCGGCTTGCGAGCCTCCAGGGCGAGTCGGGCTTCCAGGCGGCGGACCCGGTCCTCCAGCGCGGTGATGCGTGCGGACAAGCGCGCGTGGAGGTCCTCGGCCAGGGCCGGGGATGGACGTGGGGTGCGCATCGTTGGCCAGAGCGTGCCAGCCCCGTGCGAAGCCCGCAAGGACGCGGGCGCGGAGCGGGGGCCGCGTGTTATGTCTTGGGGTCCCGTGTCGCCCCTACTCTCCTCTGCCCAGCCCATCCCGGGCGGACCCTCCGTGGATCCGCTGCACGGGAGCTTCCGTTCCACCATCCACCGGGAGCGCGCCGATGATGCGGCCCGCCGGGCCCGGGAGCTGTTGACCGACGACGTGCTTGGCCGGCTGCTCACCACCCCGCGCGAGCCCGCGGCGCACGTGCCGCATGCGCGCGAGGTGTTCGTCAACCGCAACCTGCGCATGGACCACATCGAACTCATCGGGTTCGACATGGACTACACGCTGGCCATCTACCACATGCGCCGGCTGGAGCAGCTGTCGTTCGACATGACGATCGCGAAGCTGATCAGCGAGTACGGCTACCCGCCGTTCATCGGGGGCCTGCTCTACGACCACCACTTCGTGATGCGCGGCCTGGCGGTGGACCGGGTCAACGGCAACGTCCTGAAGATGGATCGCTTCGGGCACGTGGGGCGCGCGTACCACGGCCTGCGTCCGCTGAAGCCGGACGCGTGGCGGGAGCTGTACCGCAACAAGCGGGTGCGGCTGCGCAACCCGCAGTTCGCGTGGAACGACACGCTCTTCGCCCTGCCGGAGACGTGCCTGTACTCCGGCATCATCGAGCTGATGGAGTCGCTGGGACACGCCGTGAACTACGGCAAGCTCTACGACGACATCCGGGAAGCCATCGACACGGTGCACCGGGACAACTCGCTCAAGCGCGAGGTGCGCAAGGACCTGGCGCGCTACGTGTTCCTGGATCCGGAGCTGGGGCCGGCGCTGCACAAGCTGCGCTCGGGCGGCAAGAAGCTGTTCCTGCTGACGAACTCCGCGTGGGACTACACGAACGCGGTGATGCGCTACCTGCTGGACGGGCAGCTGCCGGAGTACCCCAGCTGGCGCAACTACTTCGACTTCACGGTGACGGCGGCGGGCAAGCCGGCCTTCTTCACGGAGAACCGGCCGTTCCTGGAGCTGGACTCGACGACGGAGGCCGGCAAGGTCGTGGGCGAGGCGAAGTCGCTGGAGCGCGGCACGGTGTACTCGGGCGGCAACCTGGCCCAGTTCGAGGAGTTCACCGGCTACCGGGGCGAGCACATCCTCTACGTGGGCGACCACATCTACGGCGACATCCTGAAGTCGAAGAAGTCGTCGCTGTGGCGCACGTGCATGATCGTCCAGGAGATCGAGGACGAGATCACCTACAC
This sequence comes from Corallococcus sp. Z5C101001, assembly GCF_007352635.1. Taxonomy (NCBI): domain Bacteria; kingdom Pseudomonadati; phylum Myxococcota; class Myxococcia; order Myxococcales; family Myxococcaceae; genus Corallococcus; species Corallococcus sp. Z5C101001. The sequence goes on along the minus strand of NZ_VKLU01000009.1, from coordinate 104,053 downwards.
GGACCAACGGCGCGAGGAGATCGTCACGCTGTCGGAGGTGGAGCTGACGCGCGCGCGGCTGGACGACGAGGTGAACCACCGCAAGACGGTGCTGAACACGCTGGAGCGCAGGCTGGAGCGAGAGGAGCTGCCGGAGGCGGAGCGCCTGGAGGCGGAGGAGCTGCGCAAGAAGACGAAGGCGGAGCTGGAGAAGCTGCGCCGGTCGTTGAAGGCGACCAACGGCATCGCGGACACGCTGGAGCGCGACGTGGAGGAGGGCTTCAATCCGTACTGGGGCCTGCTGTTCAAGGAGGGCAACGAGAACAGCCGCTTCGGCTACCAGGTGGAGCAGTACGCGTGTCTCTACACGAGCCGGGTGTCGAACTTCCTGCACCACTCGCCCATGCAGTACTACCGCTCGCCGCGCGACCTGATGGCGCACGAGCAGGCCGGCGCGCTGTCGAGCAAGCTGTCCCCCATGGGCAGTGAAGGCCCGCCGAAGGGGTCGGAGAAGGAGTAGCTCACGGCGTCGCGGGAAGCCGGCCCCAGATGACGTCGCTGAAGCGCGAGGTGGGCTCCGGCTGGAGGCCCAGCTTGCGCAGGTCGTCGGTGTGCCGGGCGCCCTTCACGACCACCCACCGGCGCGCGACGCGCCTCCCCTCCTCCAGCGCCTCGGGCGTGAGGGGGGCGTGCTCCGCGAAGCGGCGCAGGACGTCGAAGGCGGGCTGGGCCTTCTTGGGCTTCGCGAACATCGGATCGAAGAAGACGACGTCGAAGGACTTCGCGGGGAGCGTCTTCAGGTACGCGTGCGCGTCCGCGTGGTGCACCTCGACGGCGCAGGAGTCCGCGCCCCGCGCGTAGCGCTGGAGCCCTTCCGCGGCGACGACGCACAGGGGCAGGCTCTTCTCCAGGCCCACCACCCTGCCCTCCGGGCCCACGGCGAGCGACGCGACCAGCGCGTCCTGCGCGAGCCCCAGGGTGCAGTCGAGCACGGCGTCGCCCGGCACCAGCTCCGCGACCTTGAGGAACGCGTCATCGCGCTGCCCCTGCCGCAGCCGCATGCGCCGCAGGTGGGCCATGCCCGCGTGGAAGCCGAACGAGCCGTGCGGCTCCCACAGCGTCACGCCATCGCCGCCCACGACGAGCAGCGCGTCGACCTTGCTGCCCAGCCAGGGCGCGATGCCCTCGCTGGAGCGACGGGAGAGGAACGGCAGGCTCCACCGCTGCGCCACGGCCCGCGCCTCGCGCACCGTGGCCACGTCCGTCTTGGTGCTGGTGGTGACAGCGAGGGGGAGCGGCGGCATGGACACCGCGGCCCTACTCCGCGACCGCCTGGAGCTTCCGGCCGCCCTGCATCTGCGCCACCGTCACGGACTGGTTCCGGCCGTTGCGCTTCGAGTGGTACAGGCACTGGTCCGCCAGGTCGATCAGCTGCTGCTTCTCCAGCGCGTTGTCCGGGAACGTCGCGATGCCCAGCGACATGGTGATGCGCAGCGGGCCCATCTCCGTCTGGAACACCTCCGCCATCACCGCCTCGCGGATGCGCTCCGCGATGACCTTCGCGCCCTGCGCGTCCGTCTCCGGCATCACCATCACGAACTCCTCGCCGCCGTAGCGCGCGACGACGTCCGTGTCCCTTGCCAGCGTCTTGATGATGCGCGCCACGCCCTTGAGCACCTGGTCGCCCGTGGGGTGGCCGTAGGTGTCGTTCACGTTCTTGAAGTGGTCCACGTCCGTCAACACGATGGAGCACTTGCGCTGGTAGCGCCGCGCCTGCGCCAGGATGTCGTCCGCGCGCGACTGGAACGTGCGGTGGTTGAGCAGCCCCGTGAGGCCGTCCGTCGTCGCCATCCGCTCCATCTGCTCGTAGAGCTGCGCGCGCAAGACGGCCTGCGCCGCCTGGATCGCGATGACTTCAATCATCCGCAGCACGTCCTGCTCGAACGCGGCCTTCTTGCGCGACCCCGCCACCAGCGTGCCCAGGATGCGGTCCCCCGCCACCAGCGGGAAGATCTTCAGCGCGCCCAGCCCGCGCACCTGCGTCTCCTCATCGAAGATGACCTGGCGGTCCATCGCCTTGATGTCCCGCCCCGGCAGCGGCGCCCCGTAGCGCACCACGTTCGCGACCAGGCCGTTGTTGTCCTGGAACGTGCGGCCCTCCAGCGCCTTGCCCTGCGCCGTCACGCCCGTCATCCGCATCACGCGGTGCACCCGCTTGCCCTCCTGCTCGGAGACCAGCGTCACCGCGCAGAAGTCCAGGCCCGCCAGCTGCCGCGTCGACTCCAGCACCGCCACGAACACCTGATCCGGGCTGCCCGCGCGGTTCAGCTCCTCGATGGCCCGGAAGAACCGGTCCTTCTCGTCGCGCGTCTTGCGGATGTAGCTCATCACCCGCTCCACCTCGATGGAGCGCAGCACCTCGCCCGCGATCGTCGTGAGCAGCTTCTCGTCCTGGTCGGTGAACGGCTCGTTCTTCAGCTTGTCCGCCACCAGCACGCCGCGCACCAGGCCGCTGCCCTCCAGGATGGGCACCGCCAGCAGCGCCTGCACCGTGGGACCGCCGCCTTCGTAGTACGTGACGCCCTTCAGCCCCTGCGGCGAGTTCATCCGCACCGGCGCGCGGCGCTTCAACACCCCGCCGATGATGCCCTCGCCCGCGTTGAACTTCTCGCGCTGCACCCGCTCCGACCCCGAGCGGCAGTCGTACAGCTTCAGGCTCCGGTCATCCGACGTGAGCAGGAACGCCGCGCACGTGTCCGTGCGCAGGCCCGTCTCCGCGATCTCCAGCGCCGCGTGCACCGCGCCCTCAATCTCCTTCACCGACGCGACCAGCCACTTCTCGTCGGAGCTCATCCCGCTGAAGCTGTCCTGCGTCCCGGAGCTCACCAGCCGGAAGGTGCGCGCGCGCTCCTCCACCTCGCGGATGCGCTTCTGCACCGCGTCCGACTCCGCCCGCTTCGCCACCGCCATCCGCGCGGACAACACCAGGTGGTACAGGCCCGCGAACAGCGCCAGGAACAGGGTGTGCGTCAGGAAGCCGGTGAGGTTCACCACCGGCCCGCCCAGCGTCACCAGCCCGTCGAACACCAGCGCCACGCCCAGCAGCGTCATGCCCGCGTTGCGCGGCAGGAACGCCACCAGGAACGCCATCAACAGGTAGACGATGGGGAACAGCTCCCCGCCGCCAATCGCCACCACGATGAACGCCGCGGAGATGAGCCCGCCGCCCAGCTCCAGGTCGTCGCGCAGGTCGATGACCGCGCCCACCGAGGAGCGCATCGCCCGGCGCCACGCCGCCATGCCAATGCCGACGAGCAGCCCCACCACCAGCGCCGCCTCCGTCCACCCCAGCGTGTGCAGCCCCCGGAACCCGCCGCGCGCCAGATGGACGAACGTGGCCAGCGCCACGGCCGCGGGGATGGCGCGGAAGAACGCGCGCACCAGCTTCGCCGGAGAGGGCACCACAGGCAGCGAGGTCATGGCGACTCCAGGTGGAAGACGATTTCGCCCGGCTTCACGTAGCCGAGCTCCTCACGCACGGACTGCTCCAGCGCCGCCGGATCCTGGCGGAGCGCGGCGATCTCCTTGCGAAGCGCGTCGTTCTGCGCGGCCAGCGCGCGGTTGCGCCCGTCGAGCGCCTCCACGTCCTGGCGCAGGCGCAGGTAACGGCGGAACCCCTTGGCGTCCGCCACCGAAGCGAGGCTCAGGGCCACCGCCACCACCGCCGCCACCATCAGGAGCTTTCGCCGGGACGTCATGAGCGCCGGCGAAGGTACCAGCGGCCCCCCTGCCCGCAAGAATTCCGCTCCAGCCCTGTAGCACCCCGGGCCGCGCGGGAACTCAGTCCTCTTTCAGCAGCTTCTCGATGGCCTTCGCCACGTCCGACTGGCCCTCCACGCCCTGCCACGCGGCCACCGCGCGGCCGCGCTTGTCCAGCAGCACCGTGCTGGGGAGCCCGCGGATGCGGCCAAACGCGCTCTGCCCCGCGCGCATGTGCTCGTCGGACAGCAGCACCGGGAAGGGGAAGGCGTAGTGGTCCGCGAACGGCCCCAGCACCCGGCCCTCGTCGATGTCCATGCCCACCGCGACGACCTGGAAGCCCTGGGGGCCGTACGTCTTCTGCAGCTGCTCCAGCGTGGGCAGGTCCGCCAGGCACGGGAAGCACCAGGTGGCCAGGAAGGACACCAGCACCACCTTGCCCGGGAGCTGCCGGGGGTCGTAGCGCGTGGGCCCCACCGACGGCAGCCAGAGCGCCCGGAGGAACGCGGGCCCGGCGTCCACCGGCCCGCTGTTCCGGTGACAGCCGGACAGGGACAGCACGCCCAGGGCCACGGCACACACCAGGGCGCGCCCTCGCACCGGGCTCACGCGCTCAGGCCTCCGTCCCCGGGGGGCCACCCCGGAGCTGACAGTCGCGACACAGGCCGTACAGCTCCATCTTGTGCGACGTCACCGTGAAGCCGTGCTTGCGCGCCACCGCGTCCTGGAGCGTCTCGATGCGGTCGTTCTCGAACTCCACGATGGTGCCGCAGCTCGTGCAGATGAGGTGGTCGTGGTGCTCCCGCCCCGCCGCCGCCTCGTAGCGCGTCTGCCCGTCGCCGAAGTTGCGCGCGTGCGCCAGACCGCACTCGTTGAGCAGCTTCATGGTCCGGTACACGGTCGCCACGGACACCTTGGTGTCCTGCTCGCGCACCTTGTTCCACAGCTCCTCCACGGACAGGTGCCCGCCCACGGCGAAGAACGTGTCGATGATGAGGCTGCGCTGGCGCGTGCTCTTCAGGCCGTGCTGGGCCATGTAGCGGGCCAGGACGTCATCCTTGTCCAGCGGGGAATGGGCGTGGGAGTGGCTATGGGTCGTCATCTGCAATCTCTGGAGCACCACATGTGTTGAGGCTGGGATGCCCGCCCCCGCAAGACTATTTCGCCGGCCCGGCTCGGGAAGCGCCCGCTCCCCTGCTGACTACCACGGTCGTCGACTTGCGCCGCGCGTGAGCTGTTTACATTGAGGCCGGACTGGCTCATTGACACCTGTCTGGCCGCGAAGATAGAGGCATCCGCCCTCGTAAACGAGCATTTTTCCGAACCTTTCCATGATCAGTCCCTGGCAGAGAAGACGGCAGCCCGATGATGTACCCACCCCGGTGGCGGTGGCGGTGTCGGACTTCTGCCGACGCGCGAAGGCCCCGGCCCCCGCGCAGCAGGTCCGCGAGGCGCTCTCGCTCCTCACCGAGGAGGAGGACTTCCGGGTCCGCGCCCTCACGGACGGTGAACCGGAGGCGTCCCCCCTGGGGCCCTTCGCGGTGGTGGACATCCTGCGCGGCGTGACGCCGTCGCTCGCGGCCCAGCGCCAGCAGTGCGGCTACTACGACGTGGCCCAGGAGCTGGCCCAGGTGCGCGAGGAGAAGACCCCTCCCCCCGCGCCCGCCCCCACGACGCCCACCTTCGCGCTGCCCACCCCGGCTGGCGACGAGGTGGACGCGAAGGCGGGCCGCCGCAAGAGCGCCAAGGCGGAGGCCGCCGCCGTCCAGGAGCGCATCGCGCCCAAGAAGCGCGCCCCCGACACCGCGGACGGCGATGACGCCGCGGACGCGCCGGAGACCGCCGCCCAGGCCGCCCCCTCCCAGGACGAGGAGGCCCCGCGCTTCCTCAAGCGCGAGCTGCCCCGCCCCCGTGGCCGCTTCACCCGCGTGGAGGCCCAGCGGCTGTCGTTCTTCGAGCTGACGCGCTCGGAGGGCAAGGAGACGCTGGAGGCCGCCATCGAGGCCACGGAGCACCGCTACTCGCTGCTGCGCACGCTGGAGCACCGCTACAACGGTCCGCGCGGCGAGCTGACCCAGGTGGACATGGAGAACGCCCTCCGCCAGCACGGCATCATGGAGACGCTGGAGGCCCGCGAGCGCGACAACCTCCTGACCGCCTTCGCCGCCCAGCGCGGCGCCACCGGCCGCGTGGGCTGGTCACTGGGCCTGAGCCCCAACGAGCTGCAGCGGCTCACCCACGCGCTCAGGCTCACCGAAGAGGTGGAGGCCCTGCGCGAGCGCTTCCGCAACGAGGTGCTGGCGACGTCCCACCTCACGCACCGGCTGGACCTGCTCGGCCGGGACAAGTACCTGGCGGACCTGGGCATCCAGAAGCGCTTCATCGACGCGCTCCGCAAGGACCTGGAGCGGCTGGCGAAGGATGCCCTGCCGAGCGCCACCGATCTCCACTCGCTGGCCAACGTCGTGGCTCGTCAGCACGGCGCACCCGCGGAGCTGGTCACCCGCGCCTTCGAGCGCCTGAACCTGACGGAGTCGCTGCGCAAGCAGCTCTCCGCCCAGGTCGTTCCCCCTTCGCACTGAGACGAGGTACCCACCCCATGCCCATCTACGAGTACGGCTGTTCGGCCTGCGGAAAGACCATCGACGTCCTGCAGAAGATCTCCGACCCGACGCCCGCCGCGTGCACCGCGTGCGGCGCCCCGGGCACGCTGACCAAGCAGGTCAGCCGCTCCAGCTTCCACCTCAAGGGCGGCGGCTGGTACTCGGACCTGTACGGCTCCACGAAGAAGGACGGCGGCGGTTCGTCATCGTCCTCCTCTTCTTCGTCGTCTGGGTCCGCGTCGTCGTCAACCCCCGCGGCGAGCAGCCCGGCGGCCAGCGCTCCGGCGGCGGCCCCCAGCACGTCGACCGCGTCCGGCGACAAGTCGTAGCGCGGGGCACCGGCGTCCCTGGCTGAAAATTCGCTGGGGGCGCGGGGCGGGCGCAGACTTGACGCGTGCCCTTTCCTCCCTCGAAGCGTCCCCCCCGCCACTGCGCGCTGTGCGGCCATCCGGAGCTGACGGATGCGCGGGGGCAGGGACGATTCCTCCTGGTGGCCGACCCCCACGGCCGCGGTCCGGTGTGTCCCCCCCAGCGGGGCTGCCGCGACGGCAAGCTCGCCGCGGCGGGTACGCCGGCGCTGACGCAGGCCATCCGCTAGGCTAAAGCTGGCCACCGCCGCGCGCGCGCCCCATCCCGCGCGCCTCCAGGTGCCATGCCTCCCTTCCGCTCGCTGTCGTCCCTCCTCCTGGTGCCGCTCGTGGCCGTCGTGGCCACCGGCTGCGCCTCCGCCACCCGCATGTCCCCCGAGGATCGCGCCTCGCTGGACCGGAGCCTCACCGGCCCGGACGCGGAGCGGTTCCTGCGCGTCTCCGCCTACCTGACGCCCTTCTTCGGGGACGCGTCCAAGCGGCTGCTGACGCCCTACCCTCCAGAGGACGTGCGGCTGGTGGATGACACGCAGGGCAAGCCCCTCGACCCCGGTCCCATCCAGGCCACCCTCCCGGCGGGCTCGCGCGTGCGGATCACGAAGGTGGAGTTCCCCACCGCCTGGGCCATCACCGAGCGCGTCCTCTACTCCCCGCGCACCTGGCCGTGGGTGTACGTGACGGTGGAGGGCGCTCCCGCCGGGGAGCAGGTGGTGCTGGTGCTGCCGCCCAACCTGGACCGGCCGGACGACTTCCGCGCGGAGCTGGAGAAGACGCTGTCGCCCCACTCGCCCAAGGCGCAGCTGGACGGCTTCAGCGCGGCGGTGCGGGAGGCGGTGCGCACGAAGAAGCTGGTGGCGGACATGCCCGCGGACGCGGTGCGCATGGCCTGGGGCCCGCCCGAGACGGTGCGCCGCACGCTGGAGGGCACCGCGAAGAACGAGGAGTGGCGCTACCCCGGGGAGCGCCGCAAGGCGTTCCTCACCGACGGGCGGCTGGTGCGCGCGGAGGAAGCGGGCGCGTCCGTCCTGCCCCGAGGGCCTTAGCGCCGGCCGCCGCGGCGGTGCTGCTTCTTGCCACCACCGCCGCCGCCCTTGCGCTGGGCCTGGGCCTCGCCCGGCCGGGTGAGGCGGGGCAGCTCGCCGGCCATCACCGGCCAGAAGTCGCCCTTGAAGAGCTCCTCCACCAGCTGCGCCTGGGTGAGCACGTCGCGCTTGAAGAAGGTGGCGCCCCGGCCCATCTCGTCTAGGGAGCCGCGCGCGTCGCTGCCCCCCACGCAGGGCAGCTTGAGCCCGTCCGCGGCCTCCACGGCGAGGTCGTTGGCCGTCTGCTTCACCTTGGCGTTGTAGCCCTCCACGGCGCACAGCACGCCCGACAGCGAGCGCACGTAGTCCATGGCCGGGTTGGGCACGTCACGGTCGAACGGGCGGGCCGCGACGATGGCCGCGCCCAGGGCCTTCACCTTGGGCAGGCACTCGGCCGCGCTCCAGGGCTTCTCTCGGTTGCTGCCCCACATCTGCACGGGCTCCGGCGCCAGCTCCGGCTTCGGGAAGAAGCACAGGTACTGGCCCCGGTCCGTCACCAGCTCCAGCCCCACGAAGACCTTCACCTTGGACCTGGCGCCGATCTCGAAGAGCTCGTCGCAGCCGTCCTGGGTGTTGGTCTCCGTGAACGCCACCGCGTCCAGGCCGAACATCGCCGCCCGCTCGAGCACGGCGCGCGGCTCCAGGTCGCACCCCTTGGACAGATGGGAATGGGCGTGTAGGTCGATGAGCATGGGCGACGCGTACCTAACAGGCCTCCCCGGGGCCTGTCGAGCACCGGCGCTCAGGCGTAGGCGTAGGACTGGAAGTTGCCCTGCCGGGCCTGGCTGTTCTTCTCCTCGTAGGTGCGGATGAGGTAGCCCATCAGCATCAGCGACGAGGTGTTCTCCAGCACCCGCGACGGGTCCTTGGAGATGAGGTTGGCGCTGTAGTTCAGGAAGAACTGCGCCAGCTCCTCGCCCGCTTCCTTGACGATGAGGGCATTGAGCGCGCTCGGCTCCATGGTGCGGATGGTGTTGATGAAGTCCACCGCCAGGTCCTTCTTCGTCTTCATGTCCACGGTCCTGCCCCCTTTTTCCCGCCCATGCCCCTGGGACCGCCACGGCCCCGGGCCCCGCCCCAATCCAAGAACCGGGTGCGACCGGGTGAACCTATGCATGCCCTGGGACCTGCAAACCCCCACCCTCCGCGCCCCCCTGCCTCCTCACGGGTCCCCAACTTTCGGCGCGCCGCATTTTTGACACCTTGAAAAGGCGTGTGCGATAACTCCCGGTCAGCCTTTTCTCACCACCGCACAAGGAGTGGCAGGCGATGTTCACGGGCGTGAAGGTCTTCTCCGCTACGAAGGCCAAGGAGCGGGAAGAGTTGGGTGAGAACGTCACCCGCTGGATCAAGAGCAACTCGGATCTTGAGATCGTGGACCGGGTCGTCTGCCAGTCCTCGGACAACGAGTTCCACTGCTACACCTTGGTGCTGTTCTACAAGCACGCGAAGCCGCCGGCCTGACCCCCGAGCCTGCCCGCGTCATCCCGGCCCGTCCTCCCGCGTACGCGCATCTTCCGGTGCGCGCGGGGAGGCCGGGCCTTTCCATTTCCGTATGTTATGGTCCGCGCCGTGGCGCGCTTCGGGGATGACAGCGGGGAAGAGGACCGTCAGCTTCGGACGGACGCGCTGCCGGCGATGCGGACGGCGCGGGTGCGGGTGCGGCTGGTGGTGCTGTCCGGGCCGGACGCGGGCCATGGCTACCCGTTGACGCCGGGGCGGTACCGGGTGGGAGCGGATCCCGGGTCGGACATCGTCGTCGCGGACCGGGCGGTGTCGCGCAGTCATCTGCTGCTGGACGTGCGCGAGGACAGCGTCCAGGCGGTGGACGTGGGCTCGCGCAACGGCTCGTTCTGCGAGGGCATGCGCTTCACCACCCTGGAGGTGCGCCCCGGAGCGGTGCTGACGCTGGGCACCACGGAGCTGAAGCTCGTCCCGGAGGGTGAGAAGGCGCACACCCTGCCCCTGTCCAACCGTGAACGGTTCGGCAACCTGGTGGGCTCCAGCCGGCGCATGCGGGAGGTGTTCACCCTGCTGGAGCGCGTGGCGCAGGGCGAATCCGACGTGCTCATCCAAGGGGAGACGGGCACGGGCAAGGAGCTGTGCGCGGAGGCGCTGCACACCCACGGCGGGCGCTCCAAGGGGCCCTTCGTCATCGTGGACCTGGCGGGCGTGGCGCCGCAGCTCCTGGAGTCGGAGCTGTTCGGCCATGTGAAGGGCGCCTTCACCGGGGCGCAGGCGGACCGGGCGGGCGCCTTCGAGCGCGCGCATGGGGGCACGCTCTTCCTGGATGAAGTCGGGGAGCTGCCGCTGGAGGTCCAGCCCCGGCTGCTGCGCGCGCTGGAGCGCCGGCAGGTGAAGCGGGTGGGCGCGAACGACTATCGCTCGGTGAACGTGCGGGTGGTGGCCGCCACGCACCAGGACCTGGAGGGCGCGGTGAAGGCGGGCCGCTTCCGCGGGGACCTGTTCCACCGGCTCGCGGTGCTGCGCGCGACGCTGCCGCCCCTGCGCGAGCGCCCGGAGGACATCCCGCTGCTCATCGACACGGTGCTGGAGCGCATGGGCAAGCCGCCCAGTGCCCTGTCGGACCAGACTCGCGCGCTGTTGGCCCAGTACCCGTGGCCGGGCAACGTGCGGGAGCTGCGCAACGTCGTGGACCGGGTGGTGAGCCTGGGCGAGTCGGCGCTGCCGGACCTGCCCGACACGCCGCCTCCGCGCGCGCCGCCCCAGGACCTGGGCCCCGAGGACACGCAGTCGCTGGCGGCGGACCTTCCCTTCAAGGAAGCGAAGGAGCGCCTCATCGAGGGCTTCGAGCGCGACTACCTGAAGACGCTGCTGGAGCGCTGCGGCGGCAACGTGTCGAAGGCGTCGCGCGAGGCGGGCATCGACCGGGTCTACCTGCGCAAGCTGCTGCGCAAGCACGGGCTGGCGTCCGGGCCGGACTGAGCGGGTCCTCCCCTGCCCCGCTCGTCGGGTGCGGGCGCCTCCCTCCCTGGGTCCTCCCCTGGTCGCGGTCGCCGTGGCCCGGGAGACACTGGGGCGGGCCTCCCCGGCGGGGGTGGTTGTCGGCCCACGTTTCCGGCCCATCTTTGGGAGCACCAACGCACGCGAGGTGGGGCCCATGCGCCAGGGATTCGGGAGGTGGCTGTTCGTCGGAGGACTCACGCTGTGCGCCATCGCGTGCCAGTCACGAGAGGGGGCGGTCGTCGAGAGCGGCACGCGGCCCGGGCTCGCGGTGTTCCAGGCCCCTTCGGAGGGGCCGCCGGAGGGCACCGGTGGAAGCGGGAGCGTGGGTGACGCGCTGGCCCAGGACCTCCCGGACTTCTACGGCACGGTGACGAGCGCAGGCAGCCGGGGCTTCACCGTGCGGGATGACGACGGCGTGGAGCGGCCCTTCTCGGTGGCGCCGTCCACGCGCATCCTCCGCGACGGCCAGCGCGTGGCCCGCTCACAGTTGCAGCCAGGGGCGCTGGTCCACACCACCTACGGCGAGCGGCTGGGGACCTGGGTGGCGACCGACGTGGAGATCTACTCCGGCACGCCGTCGCGCGACATGACTGCCGCGGCGACGCCGGCGCCGGTGAAGCGCTGAGGGACGGGCGCGCGCGTCAGTAGACGGCGAGCGCCTGCGGCAGGTGGTAGCTCACGATGGTGAGCACCGGGATCTTCGGGCCCTCGTCCTCGTCGTCGGTGGTCATCCCGGACGTGACGCGCAGGCCGTCGAAGCGCGCGAGGATGACGTAGTCGCGGCGGGTCTCCAGGAACGGATCCGGCGCGGCGAGTCGGCCCAGGGCCTCGCGGCCGGTCTCCTCGGAGCTGTTGTCGTACGTCCGCTCGGAGGCGGACTGGGTGGTGCTCTCGCGAGTGAAGATGGAGCCGCCCACGCGGCCCTCGCCTGTCAGCGCCGTCCTTCCGCCCAGGTCACCGGAGGTCTCCGAGACGGAGTCGGTGTGGTACGCGATGCCGACCTCCCGGCGGGAGCCGACGGCCTGGAGGCCCTGCTCCACGAGCCACAGCGTGGGGCGTTCGCCCTCGGAGCGCTGGTCCGCCACCTGCGCGCGCAGGAGCACATAGCGGCCCCGGTAGGTGTCCGGCTGGGCGATGGCGGAGGCGAGCGAGAAGATGGGCACCTTGCGCGAGTGGAGCAGGCGCAGCTCCCCATCCACGCTGCCGCCGCGCTGGGCCACCACGCGGGCGATGAGCGGTGCCGCGTCCGGACGCACGCGGAGGTCCTCGGTCCACGCGCTGCCGAGCACGGCGCCCAGCTGGGTGAAGCCGGGGGCCTCCACGCAGAGCTTCAGCGCCAGCCACGCGTCGTCGCGCGACGTCGCCTGGAGCTTGCGGGCGGCGCCCTCGCAGGCGGCGGGCGTGGGATAGCGGGCGAGGAACGCGCGGGCGTCATGCGGCGACGCAGGCGGCTGCTCCGTGGCGGGCCGGGCCGAGGACGCAGGCGGGGCTGGGGGCGGCGCGTCCGTGAGGGTGCGGTCCTCGAGGGCCACGTGGGAGTGCGCGGCACCACAGCCGGTAGCGAGTGCACCCAACAGGGTCAGCAGCGAAAGACGGGACATGGAGCGGGACTCCTGTGCAGGGCGATGGGTGGACTCCAGCGCGGTAGGGCCGGGCGACGGGCTTGTGCGCGGTGGAGTCATGAAGGTCCGTGAAGGGCGCTGCGGGGACTCCAGCGCGGTTGGGCCGGGCGGCGGGCTTGTGCGCGGTGGAGCCGGGAAAGGCTTCGCGGGGACTCCTGCGCGGCGGAGCCGGGCGGCGGGCTTGTGCGCGGTGGAGTCATGCGAGCCTTGGCGGGAGGACGGGGGCTACAGCGCGGCGGAGCCGGAGCGCTGGCTTCCGTGCGAAGGCTCCGACCGGGGGATGGACGCGGACGGGGGCAGCATCATGGAGCAGGCGTCGTGGCACCGCTCGTCCATGCACGCGAGCGTCCCGGGCCCGGCCTGCTGGCGCGACACGTCCGCGTAGCAGCGCTCACCATTGCCGGGGCACTGGCTGCGCGCGGCGCACTCGCAGCAGGTGGAGGCCACGGACGCCATCAACTGCACGTCCTGGAGCACGGTGGACAGCGCGCGGTAGCAGGCACGGGCCGCGGGCGCGAAGCGGCCCTTGGTGTCGACCACCGGCGAGCCACCGTCGATGCCGCAGCGGCCCACGACATCGGCGTACTTGCGCTCGCAGACGGCGACGAGCTTCGCGTCCGGCGTGCCGTCACGGGCGTTGCTGACGGCCTCCGTGCAGAGCGCGCGCGACGCGTCTTTGAGGAGCTTGACGTTGGCGGCCTCCTGGTTGGCGTTGGGGGCGCCGGGTGGCGGCACCTCCGCCTCGAACACGCATTCCTTTCCCGCGCGGAGCGTGTCGACGGTGCAGGACCACGCGGTGGGAGACACATCCACGAGCGGGGGCGCGCCCAGCGCTTCGGGAGGCAGGGACGACGGCGCGGGGCCTGACGGCGCGGCGCCGAAGAGCATCAGGGATAGGAGCATCGCCTTCATGGGCGCTAAGCGTAGGACTTCGGCCCGCGCCGCTCAAACTGCCTCGGCGATTGCGGTTCGCCGCCTGTCATAGAGGCAGGGACGGCGGGTCTGGATTGACCGGTGAGCGATGCCGTAGGGAAAATCCCCACGCCTGCTATCGGAACAGCAGGCGTGGGAACAAGAACCCTTGTCACTTCCAACAGGAACCCTGGTCACCAGCAGCGGACCAACATTCAGATTTCAACCCGCGCCCCACGACCTCGCGGAGCGGCACTGCACGTCCGCGCATACGCCCCGGACGGCAGCGCCTCAACCGGATGGGCTACGTGAAGGCGACTAGTTGACCCATCCATCCGACGATTTCGAAGTGGCTCCCGGATGAGTGTCGGACTTCCACTCGGCCACCCAACTCATGCTGAGGGAGAATCCGGCGTGCTGAAAAAATACGGACTCAAGCAGCACACTCAGACTCAGCGCCATCCAGTGATTCACGATGGCAGTATGATTTCGCGTCGTGGGTTCTTGCATTGAGGGCCTCGGAGTTGTGCTTCTTGAAAGTTGGACCGCACTGAGAACAAGTTGTTCCTGTTACCTTGCTTCGCCAGACACGTCAGCGCACCCGCTGCCGGTCGGATTGCGCGAAACTGGTCCTAGGCTGACGCTTCAGCAGCCTGATCAAGCGTCGGAGCCCGCTGTTCGCTTCTAAGCAGCGGTACACAGTCCGAGCAGGGCCCTGTTTAGATCCTGGTCGCAGCATCAGGCGGACCGGTATCCGGCGTCACCGGAAGCGCTTTCGTACGCCCGATGACAATGGGTGGCTCGATGAGCCTGGGTGGCGTGGCCCGGGTGTCCGCCGGGTCCGGCACCCATTCCGGGTCCTCCGCGGGACGCCCACGCATCCACCTGCGCGGCACGCGGCGGAACCCCACCGGGTACACCGTCAGCCTTCCCTCCGCGTCGAAGTGGAGCCGGAGGAAGTTCTTCCAGTCCGGGATGGACAGCGACGAGAACGCCTCGTTCGGATGGCATGAGAAGACGTTGAGCGACAGCAGCAGGTAGAGGCCCATGACGAACGGCCCCACCAGCGCGCCGCCACCGAAGAGCAGCAGGCCACTGAACAAGTCGCGGCGCAGGCTCCATTGCAGCTCGCTCGCCAGCGGCGCCGCGATCGCGGACACGCCCCACGTCAGCAGCAGCGCCAGGAGCAGGTGCACCCCTCCATGCACGGCCCCCGACACCTGCCGCCAGCGCTTCCCCCTGCGGCTGTCCGCGAACACGACGGTGCCCAGCACCGTCGCCGCGCCAAGCACCATCGACCCCGTGCTCTGCAACGCCGCGTTGAGGACCTCCCGGAACGGCGGTGCGCCCTCGGCACCCTCGCTCAACCTCGCGGCCACGCCCCAGCCCAGCAACGTGTAGACGCCGCCCATGAACACGCTGAACCACGGGTTGATCGCGGTGAACAGCAGGTTGCGCCAGGTGAGCCGCCGGGACGTCTCCCTCGGCGGATAGCACTCCTTCAACACGAAGCCATCCGGCCGCCGGTCCACCTTCGGCAGGTGCGTGGGATGCAGGAAGGCCCCTCCCCCACCCGCGACGATCTTCTGCCGCCCTTCCCCGTTCTCGTGCCGGCGGTAGTGGTGCAGGTCCCCCGCGAGGAACACGCTCACCTTCTTGCCCAGCACCTTCTGCTCCAGGAAGTCGATGTTGTGATCCAGGAAGCCGCGGCCCGCACGGGGCTTCACCTGCTGGTGGATCCACGCGGGCTCCGCGTTGCAGAGAATCACCCGATCCGTGCCGCGCATCCGCGCCGCGACCTGCTGGAAGAACTCCACCTGCGGCGCGTCCAGGTCCGACTCCAACTGCATGTCCGTCCCCAGCAACCACCAGCCATGCGGCAGCTTCAGCGCGAAGTAGCTCCGCTGCTGCTTCGTGCGCCAGCCCGGTGAGTACCGTCCCTGGCAGAACAGGCGCGTGAAGGACACCAGCCCGTCGTACCAGTCGTGATTGCCCGCCACCGCGAACAGGTGCGGCCGGTGGCGGCGCCGGTTCAGCGCCGCCGCGTACGGCGCCACCGTGCGAGCCTGGTACTCCTCCACGCTCGCCGTCGGATAGACCTCGTCCCCGCCGAACACGAGCACGTCCCCACCCCGTGTTCGGTGCACCTGCCCCGTCGGGTCCTCCAGGTCCAGCTCCGGCGCCATCACCGAGGACGCCACCGCGTACGTGGAGTTCCAGCCGTCCCCCAGGTCCGCGACGTAGTCCAGCCACAGCTCCTCGCGCGGACGCCCCTCCTCGTCCTCCGCGTAGTCGAACGCCAACGGCTGGGGCCGAGCCACCGCGTCCAACAGCCGCCGGTCCGCCTGCCGCCCGAAGGTCCCTGACAGGAGCGTCTTCAGGCCCGACTTCACGAGCACGCCCGGGTCGTACCAGGACACCATCGGCCGCCCCTCGGGCGTGTCCGGCGGCTGCTTGCGCCGCCGCGCCCGCCGGCCCGGGAAGCGGCTCACGTCGGAGGCGCGGACGGCCATGATCCTTCCTCCGGAGCCTGCCACGCGCGCACGGGCGCCACGCGGGTGCGTGCGTCGATGATCGCGTCCGCGAAGCGATCCGCGAGCGCCGCGATGGTGAGGCTCGGATTGGGGCCCGTGGGGCCCGGCATCATCGAGCCGTCCGCCACATACAGCCCCGGATGTCCGAAGGCCTCGCCCCAAGCATCCACCACGCCCGTCTCCGTCCCCCGTCCCATGGGGCAGCCCCCCAGCGGGTGCACGGTGATGACCCGGCTCACGTAGCTGAGCGGGTTCTGCACCAGCGTCCCCTCGAGCGTGTGCGCGATGTCCGCCATCGACTGGTGGACCCGCGCGAAGTACTCGCGCGAACCGCTCACCCTCCAGTCGATGTCCAGCATCTCGTCCCGGGTCAGCCGCATGTGCCCGTTGGGGATGTCACGCCCCATGCCCAACAACGGCAGCGACGTCGCGGACCCCAGGCAGTCTCCAAGCAGCTCGGCGATCTCCTCGCTCACGTCCGTGTCGCGCGTGAGGCCCGTCCAGCCCCGCACGATGCGCCATCCCAGGCGCAGGCCGCGCTTCACCAGCGGCACCTGATGCGCGGCTTCGTAGAGCCAGTTGACGAACTCCGGGTAGCCCGCGTCCTCGATGTAGTAGCCCCGGCCCGCTCCTCCCTCTTCCTCACCCCGGAAGTGGAGCGCGCTGGTGATGACCGGGCCGTGCCCGCCGTCCAGGATGCGCGGCAGCTGCTGACCCGTGCTCGTGTCGCGGCACTGACGCATGAAGCCCAGCAGGTCCCCGTTGCCGCAGAAGCGCGAACCCAATGCCTCACTCAGCGCGGGGAAGCTCCGCCGGTTCTTCAGCAGCAGGTACGGGGTCCCGAACGTGCCCGCCGCCAACACCAGCCGGTCCGCCGTCACCGTGGTGCGGGGCAACTGCGATTGGGGGCCCTCGCGCGGGACGTTCTCCGCCACGTCCGTATGATCCAGGTACCGCACCACGTAGCCGCCATGCTCCGCGGGCCACAGCTCCGTCACCTCCGCGCGCGTGCGCAGCTCCGCCCCGGCGCGCTTCGCCGCGGACAGGTAGGTGTGGTCGAGCGTGTTCTTGCTCCCCGTGTTGCAGCCGATGTCGCACTCGCCGCAGAGGTGACACGTGGTCCGCGGGCGCCCGTGGAGGTTGGGGTGCTCCTCGCGGATCGGGTCGCCGGGGACGGGCACCTCGCCGCGGTTGCCGAACGTCACCGCCAGCGGCGGCAACTGCCAGTCGTCCGCGCGCCCCAGGCGCTGGGCGGCGAGCCGCAGGGCCAGCGTCTTCGCGGTGGAGGCATACGGGGCGTGCTCCAGCGGGTAACGCTGCACGCGCATCATCCGCTCCACGGCGTCGTAGTGGGAATCGAGGTCGGCGCGAGTGACGGGCCAGTCCTCGTAACCGCCGTCGCGGGGATCCTCGTGGATGAAGGTCTTCTCCTCCTTGCGCAGGAGCACGTTGGCGTAGATGAGCGAACCCCCGCCCAGCCCCGCGGACACCACGCCCCCCAGCCCCTTGAAGGACCAGAGGTTGAAGAGCCCGTGCATGCCCTGGCTCGGATCCCAGAAGTTGCGGCGCATGTCGTGGGGACTGCGCGGGAAGGAGCCGGGCGGGTACGCCTTGCCGCGCTCCAGCACGCACACGCGCAGGCCCGCGTCCGCCAGCCGCCACGCCATCACCGATCCCCCGAAGCCCGAGCCCACGATGACGACATCGAAGTGCTCAGCGCTCGTGGCCATGCGCCGCCTCCCCTTCGCCCCGGAGCGGCGCCTCGGAGGCGTAGAGGTCCCAGAGCGCGCCCAGGAACAGGTGGCCGAACTCGGCCACCCTGCGCAGGCCCTCCGTGCCTTCGCGCGAGGAGCGCATGCTGGAGACGAGCCGAAGCAGCTCCCGCATGCTCAGCACCAGGATGCCGGCGCCCACCACGGGACTCCTGGCGTCGGGGCCCTCGTGCAGGTGGCTGTAGAGGCGCGTGGTGTCGTGCCAGAGGTCGGGCCCCGGGTCGTCGCGCAGCGTCTTGGTGCCATCCAGGAAGTAGTCCTGGCCGTGGGCCTGGAAGCGCAGGCCATAGGTCATGATCTTCGTGCGGGGATCATCGGTGGCGCGGAAGAGGTTGAAGCTCCCCTCCGGCACGGGCAGGTCCAGGCCCAGGGGTTTGTACTGCACGTGCGCCACCAGCCGGGCGACGTGGTTGGGATCGCGGACGAAGGCGTCCATGTCGTCGATGAGGATGGTGCAATGCATGGTGAACGGCGTGGAGCGGCCGTCGTGCGCACCGGCTTCGGGGTCGGAGGTGCCCATCGCGAGCGGACCAGACATCGTCTCGCGGAAGGTCAGGTCGGGAGCGGATTCGGGCATCGGGGTGTCCTCCAGGGAGAGGGGCAGGCCTCGGGCGTCCGCCACCGACGGGGAGCGCCAGGCGTCCGAGGAGCCCTGGTCAATGAGGGTCGAGGCGGTGATGGATCCCGCGTGGGCGTCCGGCTTGAGCACGGAGATGACCTGCTCGCCCTGGCGCAGCGTCGCGTAGAACCCGAGCACCACCCCGGCGGCCAGCGCGTCGAACGCCGCCGCGAACAGGGACAGCGGCGACACCAGCCCTCGCCCCACGGCGAGCACCAGCATGGCGCACGCACCGACCCGCTGGAGCCCCGACCACAGGAACGCGGCGGGATTCGCCCGGGGCTCATGCAGGCCATGCAACAACAGGCCACCGAACAGGACCATGAACAAGCCCGTGGCGCGGAAGAGCTGAGCGGACGTGACGGACGCATCCGCGGACATCAGGCGCAGCTCCGCTCCCGGCAGCACCATCCGCACCACGCCCGCGACCAGCGTGGCCCATCCAATGACCGCGAGCGCCCAGCGCCACACGCGCCCGTGGACGCGGGCCTGCCGCGCCAGCCATCGCGACACGCCCGCGCTCATCCGGGGACCTCCCCGCGCGGCGCGGGGGACGCATCCAGGCGCCCGCGCTCCACCGAGCGCTGTTCCACGGCCGGGAGCCAGCGCACGGAAGGGCCTCCTGCCGAGAGCTTCATCGCCGTCATGGCCGGACTTCCTGGAGCCCTCCCGTCCGCATCCCGTCCGACTCCGGAGGCGGCATCGGCGTCTGGCCCTGGCCCAGGTCCACGACGCTCTCCAGCCCCTCCGGGTACGTGGCGGCGGGCAGCGTGGGCTGGGTGAGGAACCACGCCTCGAAGTGGTCATCCAGCACGCCGTACGACGCAGGGAAGAAGCCGGTGAAGAAGGCGCGCCGGGCGATGCTCAAGTCCCGCAGCGCCTGCACGCGCGGGTGGTCTCCCAACTCCAGCGTGGACCAGGCCCGCCGCCCGAACCGGAAGCCAAACCGGCCCCGGAAGTAGAGGGAGGACTTCATCAACATCCCCCGGAACGCGCAGTAGTTCACCGCCGCGGCGCGCAGCGGCAGCCACGCGCGCTTCGGCCGCTCGATGCGCACGCGCACCGCCTGCTGGCCGCCTTCCTCGTAGCGGCTGCTCACCGAACCGTTCTCCATCCGGAAGTCCAGCCGGGCCAGGTGCTTGGGCATGCCCCAGATGCCCTTGCCGCCCTTCACGGAGACCTCCGTGTTCACTGGCAGGTCCACCACGTACTGCCCCACGCCGAAGTGCTTCGGGAACAACAGCGGCAGCAGCGGCGGCGCCGGCCTGCGCCCGTGCGTGCACGCCAGCCCGATGCTGAACTCGATGTACGCGCCGATGTCCGTGTCCTTGTAGTCGATGACGGAGATGAGCAGCACGCTGCGCTCGCGCGACACGCGCAGCGGGTGCAGCTCATTGCCGGGCAGCAGGTTCGCCACGCGGCGCGCATCCACGGTGAACGCGGCCATCAACGCGGGCGCCCCCTTCGAGTTCACGGGCAACGCGTACGGGATGTCGTCCACCCGCGAATAGCGGCCAGACTGCCTCTGGATGCGTCGAGGAAGGAACATGGGGGGCCTTTCGTCACACCGGGCGGTCCAGCTCGGAGAGGATGAGGGGGAAGACGTCCTGGGCCGAGTGCTTGCCCATGAAGACGTCCAGGTGTCCGTAGCCGGGCAGCACGTGCAGCGCGTGCCGTCCCGGGTGGAAGCGCTCCAGGTGCTCGAAGCTGCGGCGCTGGCTCTCCGCGAGGAAGCAGCGGTTCTCCTCCCCCGCGAAGAAGACGAACCGCGCGTCCGTCTGGGGCGCGCGCTCGCCCAGGTCCTCCGGCAGCGCGCGGAAGCCGTCCACCGGCACCAGGTGGCCCGCGCGCACGCAGCGCTCCATCTGGCGGAAGAAGCTGAAGGGCACCGGGCCGAACTCGTCCTGGAGCCAGTCGTGCGTGCGGGAGTTCAGGTTCTGGTGCCGCCACAGCACCGGGAAGCCCGTCCCGTAGGTGAAGCTCGTCCAGCGGCAGACCAGGTTGTCGCATTCGTGGTGCGTCGCGCGCACCACGCGCGTCAGCATCCGCGCCGTCCGCGTGGGTCCCTCGAAGGCCCACTGCGGATCCAGGTACGACGTCAGGTGCGAGACGAGCGGCGCGACATAGCGCAGCTTCCACCGCGCGGTCGCGGGCACCACCGGGTGCAGCGACACCGCGTTGCTGAGGATGAGGTCCACCTCCGGCAGCAGCCCCGCCACCGCGGCCATCGTGAAGCTGGTGGAGCCCTGGCAGTGGATGATGGCCTTGACGGTGTCGGCCCCGGTCTTCTCCAAGACGGTGCGGATGGCCGGCGGGTGATCCAGCACGGCCGCCTGGTCCAGGGTCCAATCGCCCGGCTCCACGTCGATGCTCGCGCGCCAGTTCTCCAGCCACACGTCGTAGCCGTCGTCGATCAGCGCATCCACCACCGTGCGACGCACCGGCGCGCGGAAGATGTTCCCGCGCACGCCCGCGCCATGCACCAGCACCACCGGCCCCTTGTCCGCCCCCTCGAACCCGCGCAGGTGGACCAGGTGCAGCGCGCGGCCATCACCCGACAGGAAGGGGACGACCTCCTCGGAGTAGCGCGGCTCAAGCAGTGGTTCCGCGAACATGACGGCAGCCCCCCACAGCGCAAACCTGGGGCGATCCCCGGGGGGCGACAACCGGTGCGCGATCCCGGCCGCGCGGCCCCTCGCCCGTCCCGACCGGGGCCTCGCGGAACGGCGCGGCGCCTCCCTGACGCGCCGCCCCCCGTCACGTCCCGGGCCTCCAGTGGTAAGCATGAAGGCATGACCGAGGACAGCGGCTGGAGTGACTACGAGGGCGGCGCGACGCTCGGGAGCATGGGCAGCCAGGGCGGCACCATCACGCGGGACGAAGGACTCCGCGACCTCTTGCGCCTCACCTACGAAGCGGACGACTCCCGCTCCTTCCACGTCGTCACCTGCGGCGTGTCGGGCTGGCTCGTGCACCCCCGCTTCTTCGACAACGCGGCCGACGCGCTCGCCGCCTTCGACGCGATTAAGCCCGCGCTGGAGGAGCTGGGGACGAAGCTCCCCGAGGGCGGTCCGAAGACTCCGGCGGACGGCCGGGCGGCGGGTCCGCTCCTCGCCACCTTCCGGGTGCGCTTTTCCTGAGTCGCGGACCTTTCGCGTAAGGATTGCTTAAGGTTCACCCGAGATAACCGGTTCGTCGTCCGGTCAGCCCCGGACGGCCCCGAGAGCGGCACCCCCGCCGCTCCTGGCTCCCGAGCTCCCGGAGGAACCCCGGATGAAGAGCGAATCCCCTCAGGACCCATCCCTCAAGGTCATCACGCGCCGAAGCATCCTGCGTGGCATTGGCCTGTCGCTGGCCGCGGTCCCCGTGGCGAAGCTGCTCGTCGCCTGCGGTGGCGAGGACGCTCCGGTGGACCCCGGTGGCGCGACCGACGCGGGCGTCACCGACGCCGGCTTCACCGACCCGGGCGTCTGGGCCACCGGCGGCACCGCGGCGATGACGGCCGCCGCCAGCTACCCGGATCCGTTCGCGTCGGGGCTGGGCACGGTGTGCAACCTCACCTGCGAGGCCACGCTGGGCCCCTGCTACGCGACCACCGTGGCGCGCAAGGACATCAGCGAGGGCCATGACGGCCTCCCGGTGCGCCTGTCCTTCCTCATCGTCAACGAGAACTGCGTCCCCGTGCCCAACGCCACGGTGGACATCTGGCACGCGGCGCCGGAAGGGCTCTACTCCGGCGAGGACGCCAGCGACTTCTGCACCTCCGGGGACGCGGTGGCCCGCGCGGCGCGGTGGTTCCGCGGCGTGCAGACCACGGACGCGAACGGGCGCGTGGACTTCGACACGTGCTTCCCCGGTTGGTACAGCAGCCGCACCATCCACATCCACTTCACGGTTCGCGTGGGCGGCCAGGAGTTCGTCACGTCGCAGCTGTTCTTCGACGACACCGTCAACGACGACATCGTCAACACGCAGCCGCTCTACAACACGCGCGGCCCCCGGGACACGACCAACGCCAACGACAACGTCGTGTCCGCGGACAGCGTGGGCAACTACCTCTTCACCACCCAGCGCATGGCGGATGGCGCGATGCTGGCCTCCAAGACGCTGGTCATCCGCTCGTCGCTCGCCAGCGCGCAGTGCGCCATCCCGGGGGGCGGCGGGGGAGGCGGCGGTCCCCCGCCGGGCGGCGACGGAGGCATGGGGCCTCCGCCGGGCTTCGATGGGGGCATGGGGCCTCCTCCGCCGGGCTTCGATGGCGGGATGCCGTGAACTAGGGTGAAGGGCCCCCGGAGCACTCCGGGGGACCGGCCCGGAGGGAGGCATGGCGCATGGGCGAACGCATCCTGCTGGTGGAGGATGACGACCCGCTCGGTTCCCAGATTGTCGGGCACCTGCGAGGCGCGGGCTTCGAGCCCCTGTGGTGGCGCGAGGGCCGGCTGCTGGTGCCCGGGGACCTGCCGGACGTGAGCCTGGTGGTGCTGGACCTGATGCTGCCCGGCGCCTATGGCCTGGACATGCTCAAGGCACTGAGGACCTTCTCGGAGGTCCCGGTGCTCATCCTGAGCGCGCGCAACGACACGCTGGACAAGGTCCGCGCGCTGAAGCTGGGCGCGGATGACTACATGACCAAGCCCTTCTGGCCGGAGGAGCTGGTGGAGCGCGTGCGTGCGCGCCTGCGCCGCCCCACCCTCCAGAAGGAGCAGGCGGTGGTGGAGGTGGGCCCGCTGCGGATCGACCTCCAGGCGCACGCCGTCCAGGTGCAGGGGCGCGCGGTGGAGCTCACCCGGGTGGAGTTCGAGCTGCTCGCGGCCCTGGCGCGCAGGCCCCAGGAGGCCGTGACGCGGCAGTGGCTGGTCGAGCACGTCCTGGATCCGGAGCGAGAGGGCACGGAGCGCACGCTGGACGTCCACGTCTCCCGGCTCCGGCGCAAGCTGGGGCCGGTGAAGTGCGTGGAGACGGTGTGGGGCGTGGGCTACCGGCTGGTGCCCGGGGAGGAGGCGTGAAGCTGCGGCTGCGGCTGGCGCTCACGGCGGTGGCGGTGACGGTGCCGGCGGTGTTCGCCCTGGTGCAGGTGGAGCACTCGGTGCGCCGCCGCACGACGGACGAGGTGATCATCGCGTCCACGATGTCCCAGATGCAGGCCGGGGGGCGCGAGCGCTGCGAGGCCGCGCCCGAGACCTGGATGGTCCGCCCCCCACGCTCCCCGCAGCAGCCGCCCTGGGAGCGCGAGGGGATGCCCGATGGCAGCGGCGGTCCTCCCCCGGGCGGCTCGAACGAGCCGCGGGGAGGCGGCCCCGGCAAGGGCCCCCAGGGACCCGGGGATGAGGGGCCCCCCAGGGGGCGAACTGGCGGCAGGGGCCCCATGGGCCGGCGACTGCCACCGGTGAACCTCTACCCGTTCGACGGGCAGTTCGTTTCGCGCAACGCGCAGGCCCCGACGCTGGACGACGCGTTGCGAGACGGCGCGCGCGACGACGGGGTGGGCGTGCGCCGCTACGCCAAGGACGACGGCGCGCTGGTGCAGGACCTGCTGCTGCGCATGCCCTGGGAGGGCGGGCCGTGCGAATACGTGCTCGCGCGGCGCGTGGAGCCAGCGGACTCGCCGGAGGTGGGGCTGCCACCGCTGTACATCTGGGGCGTGCCCACGCTCATCCTGCTCTCCGCGATGGTGGTGGCGCTGGGCCCGGTGGTGCAGCGCTTGCGCCGGCTCACCGAGGAGGTGCGCGCGTCGTCGGGCAGCCGCTACGCGCAGCCGGTGTCCGTGAACGGCCACGATGAGATCGCGGAGCTGGCGCGCGCCTTCCAGCAGGCCCGCGCGGAGATTCAAGCGCAGATGGCGCACCAGGAGGCCCGCGAGCAGACGCTGCGCGACTTCCTGGCCAACACCACGCACGACGTGATGACGCCGCTCACGGTGTTGCAGGGGCACCTGGCCGCGATGCAGCAGCGGATGCGCTCAGGCGAGCCGCTGGAGTCCGGCCTGATGCACTCCGCGATGAGCGAGGCCCACTACATGGCTTCCCTGGTGCACAACCTGGGGGCGGCGGCGCGGCTGGAGGCGGGAGCGCCACAGGTGCAGCACGCGCCGGTGGACCTGAACGCGCTGGTGTCGCGAGTGCTGGGCCGGCACCAGCCCATCGCGAGGCCGCAGCGGATCGCGCTGGAGCGCGGCGTGCCGGCGACGTCCACCTGGGTGATGGGGGATGAGACGCTGCTCGAGCAGGCGGTGAGCAACGTGGTGCTCAACGGCATCCGCTACGGGCGCGAGGACGGCCACGTGGCGGTGGTGCTGGAGACGACGCGCCAGCAGACCTTCCACCTGCGCGTCATCGACGACGGGCCGGGCATCCCGGAGGAGGAGCGCTCGCGGCTCCTGGAGCGTCGCTTCCGGGGCAATGAGGCCCGGACCCGCGAGCCCCAGGGACAGGGCCTGGGCCTGCACATCGTGCACAACGTGGTGGAGCTGCACGGCTGGAGGCTGACCCTGGCGCCCTCCGAGTATGGCGGCCTGGAGGTCGGCTTCACCGGCCCCCTGATGTCGACCGACGACTGACGGACGGGAGGCGCAGGACGGAAGGCCACGAACCCGGGCCTGGTTCCCCGGGCCGAAGCGAGTGACGCCGCCCCACACACACGACGGCGGCGGGCGCGGGAGAACATCCCCGCCGCGTCCGCCCTGCCTGCGGCGGACGCGGCCCAGCTCCCCTCCCCTCGCGGGACCGCGAGCTGGACGCGGCCCCACTCCCCTCCCCATCCCGAGCGGCCTCGGCACCTGGGGCCTTGTCTTGGACGCGGCGCGCCTCGCACCGCCTTGCCCTTCGTGGAGGGCGGCGCCGCGGCTCGCGCGAAGGCGGACGCGGCGCCACACCGCCGCGCGCTACCGCGTCACGGCCCGGCGCATCCGCGTGCTCCGGCCCTTCACCGCCCGCCTCGGCTTCATGGCCGGAATGCGACGGGCCTTGGGCGCCCGGCGCTTCACCGTGCCTCGCCGCGCGTAGGCCGCGGGCCGGGCCGTCCGCTTCGCCAGCGACTTCTTCTTGCGCACAGGCATGGCGTGCGTCGTGCTCCGCATCACCTTGCGCGCCACCGGCCGCTTGCGCAGCGTGCGCCTCGCCTTGCGCACCGGGGCCTTCTCGATCCGGCCCAGGCGCATCTCGAAGCGCGACAGCGCCGTGCGGAACAGCGCCGCCTTGCGGCGGATGTTCATGCTCCCTGCCGCCGTGTGGCGCCGCGAGGGCACGCGCCGGCCAATGGCCTCGCGCCGCAGCCGGTGCGCCAGCTGCTCGTACCGGTCCACCATGCCGCGCGCCTTCTTCACCATCCCCATCAGCTCGCGCCGCGACAGCTCCATCACGTTGCGCGGTGCACTCGCCAGCACCAACCGCATCTCCCGCGCATTCATCAACGCCGACCCCGCATCCTTCACCTTGCGCATGTCCGCCCCTCCCTCGGGTTCTCCAAACAGTCGCAACGTTTGGTGCCCGGAGCGGTGACGGCAAGGCGGACGCGGCCTGGGCCTGCTCCGCCGCCCGTCCCCGGGGAACGGGGCCGCTGTCCTGCACTCAGCCGGAAGCGCTCGCGGCGCGCGACTCCAACAGCACGGCCAGCTTCTCCAGCGCCAGCCGCGCGCGCGTCTTCACCGTGCCCAGGGGCTGGCCCGTCTTGCGCGCGATCTCACTCTGGGAGAGCCCGTCGAAGTACGCGAGCAGCACCACCTCACGCTGCTCGGAGGGCAGCTGCGCCATCGCCAAGCGCACGCGCTGCTCATCCTGCGACCGGGAAGCCGACTCATCCGGCGGAGGGGGCGTGGCGCTCACCGGCGGAGGCTGTTGGCTCGCGCCCTCCACCATCCGCGACGCCGTCCCCAGCGAACGCAGCCGATCAATGGCGCGCGTCCGCGCGATGGTCGTGACCCAGGTCTCCAGCCCGCCGCGCTCCGGGTCGAACTCGCGCGCGCGCCGCCAGACCTCCAGGAAGGTCTCCTGGAGGATCTCCTCCGCGTCCGCGCGCGTGGGCAACAGCCGCACCGCGATGGCGAAGGCGCGCGCGGAACACCGCGCGTAGACCTCGCGCATGGCCGCCGCACCGCCGAGCGCGACCTGCCGCAGCAGTTCGCGGTCGGCCGGCAGGTCACTCGCTTGCTGAGCAGCGGAGTCGATAGGCGCCATGTTCGTCCCGGATACCGCAACCGGAGGGGCGGATCCCAGCTTCAACTATCGGAGCCCGTCCACCCAGCCCCGAGGGGTGGGCGCCCGCTCCCTCCGTTCCTAACGTTGACAGGCCAACGCGGCCGGGCGGCTGCCTTCTTCATTCGACAACACCCGGGGATTGCCGCCTGGAGCCACTGACTCAGAGACCTATAAGGGGCCGTCAGCCGATATGACCGAACGACTCGGAAGCGTGTTCATCGAGAACGTCCAGCCGGAGCTGGACGCGGGCCGCTACGCCATCAAGCGCGTCGCCGGAGAGAGCCTCACGGTCCGCGCGGACATCTTCAAGGAGGGTCACGACGTCCTCGTGGCCGTCGCGCGCTGGCGCCAGGTCACCCCGGCCGCGCGGAAGACGGACTGGGCCGAGGTCCCCCTCGCCTTCAAGAACAACGACGCCTGGGAGGGCACCCTCCCCCTGGCTCACAACGGCCGCTACGAATACACGATTGAAGCGTGGCCGGATCTCTTCCGCACCTGGGCGCTGGAGCTGAAGCGCAAGGTGGACGCGGGCCGCGACGTGAAGAGCGAGCTGCTGGAAGGCGCGGCCCTGCTGGAGGGCGCCGCCGCGCGGGCGAAGGGCCAGTCCCCGGAGGACCACCGGGTGCTCGCGGAGGCCGGGGCCCGCCTGCGCACGCCGCCATCGCCGGACCACCTCCTCGCCGCGCTGTCCCCCGAGCTGGCGGACGTCGCGTCGCGACACCCGGACCGCTCGCTCGCTCGCCGGTATGACAAGGTGCTGGAGGTCTTCGCGGACCGCGAGAAGGCGCGCGACGCGGCCTGGTACGAGCTCTTCCCCCGCTCCGCGAAGCGCGACGGCAAGACGCACGGCACGTTCAAGGACGCGGAAGGCTGGCTGCCGTACATCCAGAAGCTCGGCTTCGACACGGTCTACCTTCCGCCCATCCACCCCATCGGCCGCACCGCGCGCAAGGGGAAGAACAACTCCCTCAAGGCGCAGCCCGGCGACGTGGGCAGCCCGTGGGCCATTGGCGCCGCGGAGGGCGGACACAAGGCCATCCACCCGGAGCTGGGGACGCTGAAGGACTTCCAGGCGTTCGTGGTCGCGGCGCAGGCGCACGGCATCGAGGTGGCGCTGGACCTGGCCTTCCAGTGCTCACCGGACCACCCCTACGTGAAGGAACATCCGGAGTGGTTCCAGCACCGCCCGGACGGCACCATCAAGACGGCGGAGAACCCGCCCAAGCGCTACGAGGACATCGTCAACTTCGACTGGATGGGCCCCGCGCGTGACGCCCTCTGGAAGGAGCTGAAGTCCGTGGTGTTGCACTGGGTGGACCAGGGCGTGCGGACCTTCCGCGTGGACAACCCGCACACCAAGCCCATGCAGTTCTGGCACTGGCTCATCCGGGAGGTGCAGGACGCGCACCCGGCGGTGCTCTTCCTGTCGGAGGCGTTCACCCGCCCCAAGGTGATGAAGGCCCTGGCCAAGGTGGGCTTCACCCAGTCGTACACGTACTTCACCTGGCGCCTCTTCAAGGACGAGCTGCGCGCGTACCTGGAGGAGATCACCCAGCCGCCGGTGGCGGACTACTTCCGCGGCAACCTCTGGCCCAACACGCCAGACATCCTTCCGGAGAACCTCCAGAACGCGAGCCCCGCCGCCTTCCGCCTGCGCGCCGCGCTGGCCTCCACCCTGTCGTCGGTGTGGGGCATGTACTGCGGCTATGAGCTGTGCGAGGGCCGCCCCGTGCCGGGCAAGGAGGAGTACCTGGACTCGGAGAAGTACCAGCTCGTCGCGTGGGACTGGGAGCGGCCGGGCAACATCTCCGGATGGATCGCGAGGCTCAACGCCGTGCGCAGGGCGCACCCCGCGCTCCAGCACTACCAGGCGCTGCGCTTCTTCACGTCCGACAACGACCGCGTCCTCTTCTACGGCAAGCGCACGCCGGACGGCACCAGCACGGTGCTGGTGGCGGTGAGCCTGGATCCCTACGCCCCGCAGGAGGCGTTGCTCCACGTGCCCATGGACTGGCTGGGCGTGAACCCGGAGGAGACCTATCAGGTGCACGAATTGATGGCCGACCAGCGCTCACTGTGGCAGGGCCCGGACGTGCAGGTGCGCCTGACGCCTGAACAGCCCGCGGCCGTCTGGGCCGTGTACCGCTTCCGCCGCACCGAACACGCGTTCGACTACTTCGAGTGATTCCCTCCGAGAGGCGTATGGACCTGGATCCGCTTTGGTACAAAAAAGCGCTCATCTACGAGCTGCACATCCGCGCATTCCACGACTCCAACGGGGATGGCCACGGGGACATCCCCGGGCTGATCGACAAGCTGCCCTATCTCCAGGACCTGGGCGTGGACTGCCTGTGGTTGCTGCCGCACTACCCGTCCCCGCTGCGCGATGACGGCTATGACATCGCGGACTACTACGGCATCCACCCGGACTACGGCACGCTCGCGGACTTCCAGCGCCTGGTGGAGGAGGCGCACAAGCGCGGCCTGCGCATCCTCATCGAGCTGGTGGTGAACCACACCAGCGACCAGCACCCCTGGTTCCAGGAGGCGCGGCGCGACCCCAAGAGCCCCAAGCGCAACTGGTACGTCTGGAGCGACACGGACGAATCCTACAAGGGCGCGCGCATCATCTTCACCGACACGGAGCGCTCCAACTGGACGTGGGATCCGGTGGCCAAGCAGTACTTCTGGCACCGCTTCTTCAGCCACCAGCCGGACCTGAACTACGACAACCCCGAAGTGCAGGAGGCCATGCTGGACGTGATGCGCTTCTGGCTGAACATGGGCGTGGACGGGTTCCGCTGCGACGCCGTCCCCTACCTCTTCGAGCGCGAGGGCACCAACTGCGAGAACCTCCCGGAGACGCACGCGTTCCTCAAGCGCCTGCGCAAGACGATTGACGCCGAGTACCAGGGCAAGGTGTTGCTCGCGGAGGCGAACCAGTGGCCCGCCGACGTGCGCGTCTACTTCGGCGAGGGCGACGAGTTCCACATGGGCTTCCACTTCCCGGTGATGCCCCGCCTCTTCATGGCGGTGCGCCGCGAGGACCGCACGCCCATCGTGGAGATCATGCAGCAGACGCCGGACATCCCGGACAACTGTCAGTGGGCCATCTTCCTGCGCAACCACGATGAGCTGACGCTGGAGATGGTGACGGACGAGGACCGGGACTACATGTACCGGGAGTACGCCACCGACCCGCGCATGCGCATCAACCTGGGCATCCGCCGCCGGCTGGCGCCGCTGATGGACAACGGCCGCCGCCGCATCGAGCTGATGCACAGCCTGCTGTTCACCCTGCCCGGCACGCCGGTCCTCTACTACGGGGACGAGATCGGCATGGGCGACAACATCTACCTGGGCGACCGCAACGGCGTGCGCACGCCCATGCAGTGGACCGGCGACCGCAACGCGGGCTTCAGCCGCGCGGACTACGCGCGCCTCTTCGCGCCCGTCATCGCGGACCCCGTCTACGGCTACCAGTCCATCAACGTGGAGGCGCAGGACCGGCAGAAGTCCAGCCTGCTCCAGTGGCTGAAGCGGATGATCCGCATCCGCCAGCGCTACCCCGTGTTCGCCATGGGCACGCTGCGCTTCCTGGCCACGGAGAACCGCAAGGTGCTGGCCTTCCTGCGCGAATGGGAAGGCCAGACGGTGCTGGTCATCTGCAACCTGTCGCGCTTCGCGCAGCCCGCCGTGCTGGACCTGCGCGAGCTGAGCGGCAGCGTCCCCGTGGAGTTGATTGGAGAGACGGCCTTTCCCCGCATCAGCGACCTGCCCTATCAGCTGTCGATGGGCCCCTACATGTTCCTGTGGTTCCGGTTGGACAAGCCGCTGCAGGCGAAGGAGTAACCCCGCGTGACCCCCCTGGACCTGACCAAGCTGCCCGACTTCCTCAAGGCCCAACGCTGGTTCGCCGGCAAGGCGTGGCCCATCAAGAGCGTCAGCGTGGCGGACCACGTGAACCTGGACCTGGGCACGTGTGCCTTCACCCTGGCCATCATCGAGGTGGCGTACGAGCTGGGCCAGCCGGAGCGCTACCAACTCCAGGCGCGGCAGACCCCGGAAGGGCTGGTCAGCGCGCTGGACGACGACGAGTGCGTGCGCGCCCTCTTCAACCTCGCGCGGGAGGGCCGGGACGTCCTCTCCGGCTCAGGCCGCGTGGTGGGAGAATGGATCGCCTCCACGGACAGCGGCGTGGCCCTGCCGGATCCGCTGACGGTGCGCCGGCTCAACGTGGAGCAGAGCAACACGTCCCTGGTGCTGGGCGAACGGGTCATCATCAAGATCATCCGCAAGCTCGAGGCCGGGGTGAACCCCGAATACGAGGTGGGGCGCTTCCTGGCGACGCAGACCCCGTTCCGGGCCACGCCGCAGCTGGTGGGCGCGCTCAACCTGGAGGGCCCCGCGGGCGCGACGCTGGCGCTGGCGCACCGCTTCGTGCCGGACGCCGTGGACGGGTGGAAGTACGCGCTGGAGCGGCTGCGCCAGGAGAAGGCCCTGAGCGACGGCTTCCTGGCGGACATGGCGGAGCTGGGCATGCGCCTGGGGGACCTGCACAAGGCGTTCGCCTCCGCGGCGCCGGACAACCTGGCCTTCGCCCCGGAGCCGCTGCTCCAGGAGGACCTGCAGCGCTGGAGCGCGTCCATCGTGGGAGAGCTGGGCGTGACGCTGGCGGACGCGGGGAGGCTGCACGCGGACCTGGAGAACCGGCGCGACGGCCTCATCACCTACGCGAAGCGCCTGGCGCAGGTGGCCCCCTCCGGCCAGAAGATCCGCATCCACGGCGACCTGCACCTGGGACAGGTGCTGCGCTCGGACAACCAGTGGCTCTTCTTCGACTTCGAGGGCGAGCCGTCCCGCTCCTTCACCGCGCGCCGGGAGAAGTACAGCGCGCTCCGGGACGTGGCGGGGATGATCCGCTCCTTCGACTACGCGGAGGCCACCGTGGCGCTGGAGGGCGGCCAGCCGCGAGGTCGCGTGGGCCCCACCCGCGACGCGTTCCTGGAGGGCTACCGCAAGGCCACGCGCGGGGTGGCCTTCCTGCCGGCCACCGATGAAGCCTTCGACGTGATGTTGCGCGCCTTCGAACTGGAGAAGCTGTTGTACGAAGTGCGCTACGAACTCGCGAACCGGCCAGACTGGGTGCGCATCCCCGTCGAGGCCCTGCTGCGGATGGAGGATGTCCCGTGAGGAAGCCGGCGGACAGAGCACAGGTGGACGCGGAGCTGCAACGCGTGGTGGAGCTGCGCCACCCGGAACCCCACTCGGTGCTGGGCGTCCACCCGGACGGGGACGGCATGGTGGTGCGCGCGTACCGTCCGGAGGCCGTGGCCATCCACGTGCTGCCGGAGTTCGGCGGCAGGGTGCCCATGCAGCACCGCACCGGCGGCGTCTTCGAGGCGCGCATCAACGGCCGCACGGAGCCCTTCGGCTACCTGGTGGAGGTGGAGTACCCGGGCAAGAAGGTCTTCACGCTGCGCGACCCGTACAGCTTCCTGCCCACCATCGGTGAGATGGATCTGTACTTCGCCGGCGAGGGCCGCCACGAGCGGCTCTGGGAGCGAATGGGCGCGCACCTGCTCCACCACAACGGCGTGAAGGG
This sequence comes from Corallococcus sp. Z5C101001, assembly GCF_007352635.1. Taxonomy (NCBI): domain Bacteria; kingdom Pseudomonadati; phylum Myxococcota; class Myxococcia; order Myxococcales; family Myxococcaceae; genus Corallococcus; species Corallococcus sp. Z5C101001. Next base: position 72,039 of record NZ_VKLU01000009.1, on the reverse strand, counting down.
CACGTCCTTCGCCGTCTGGGCCCCCACCGCGCGGGGCGTGTCCGTGGTGGGCGACTTCAACGGCTGGGACGGGCGCCTGCACGCCATGCGGCGCATGGGCTCCTCCGGCATCTGGGAGCTGTTCGTCCCGGAGGTCGGCGAGGGCACGCGCTACAAGTTCGAGATCCGCCCCGGCCACGGCGGCGGCCCGCTGCTCAAGGCGGACCCCTTCGCCTTCCGCACGGAGGCGCCGCCCGCCACCGCGTCGGTGGTGCACGACCTGCAACGCTACGCCTGGGGCGACGGCGCCTGGCTGGACGCGCGGGGCCGGCACGTGGACGCCGCGCACCATCCGTGGAGCGTCTACGAGGTCCACCTGGGCAGCTGGCGCCGCGTGGTGGAGGACGGCGACCGGCCCATGACGTACCGCGAGCTGGCGCCGGAGCTGTCGCGCTACGTGAAGGAGCTGGGCTTCACGCACGTGGAGATGCTGCCCGTGGCGGAGCACCCCTACGGCGGTTCCTGGGGCTATCAGGTCGGCGGCTACTACGCGCCCACGGCGCGCTTCGGCCACCCGGATGACTTCCGCTACCTGGTGGACTACCTGCACCAGGAAGGCATTGGCGTCATCGTGGACTGGGTGCCGGGCCACTTCCCGCGCGACAGCCACGCGCTGGGCCAGTTCGACGGCACGTCCCTCTACGAGCACGCGGATCCGCGCAAGGGCGCGCAGCCGGACTGGGGCACGCTGGTCTTCAACTTCGGCCGCAACGAGGTGCGCAACTTCCTCATCGCCAACGCGCTGTTCTGGCTGGAGGAGTACCACATCGACGGGCTGCGCGTGGACGCGGTGGCCTCCATGCTCTACCTGGACTACAGCCGCAAGCAGGGCGAGTGGATCCCCAACCGCTGGGGTGGCCGCGAGAACGAGGAGGCCATCCAGTTCATGCGCGAGCTCAACGAGACCATCCGCCGCAAGCACCCGGGCGTGGTCGTCATCGCGGAGGAGTCCACCGCGTGGCCCAAGGTGAGCCAGCCCGTCAGCGAGGGCGGCCTGGGCTTCCACTTCAAGTGGAACATGGGCTGGATGCACGACACGCTGTCGTACTTCTCCAAGGACGCCGTCTACCGGCAGTACCACCACAACCAGCTCACCTTCGGCCTGCTGTACGCGTTCAGCGAACACTTCATGCTGCCGCTCAGCCACGACGAGGTGGTCCACGGCAAGGGCAGCCTCTACGGACGCATGCCGGGCGACCCGTGGCAGAAGCGCGCCAACCTGCGCGCGCTCTTCGCCTGGATGTGGGCCCACCCGGGCAAGAAGCTGCTCTTCATGGGCGGTGAGTTCGGCCAGCCGGCGGAGTGGAACCACGACCGAAGCCTGGACTGGCACCTGCTCCAGGACCCGGGCCACCACGGCATCCTGAAGCTGGTGGGCGACCTCAACCGCATCTACCGCGACCTGCCGGCGCTGTACGACTCCGACAGCGAGCCGGTGGGCTTCCAGTGGCTCCAGCCGGACGCCTCCGCGGCGAACGTGCTGGCCTTCGTGCGCCGCTCGCGCACGCCCGGACGTCACGTGGTGTGCGTCGCCAACCTCTCACCGGTGCCGCGCGAGGATTATCGCGTGGGCTTCCCGCTCCACGGCCGTTATGTGGAGCTGGTCAACACCGACGCCGGGGAGTACGGCGGCAGCGGCCTGGGCAACCGGGGGCAGGTCCACACCGAGCCCACGGGCTGGGATGGCCAGCCCGCCTCCGCGACGCTCACCCTGCCCCCGCTGTCGGTGGTGTGGTTCACGCCGGGCTGAAAAGGGCGCCCCGTCCTTTCGTCCGGCTCTCACGCGGTCGACGAAAGGACGCGGCATGGCGACACAAGCAGCGGCGAAGCGGAAGCTGGGGACGACGGGCCTGGAGGTGTTCCCGCTGTGTCTGGGCGGGAACGTCTTCGGCTGGACGGCCGACGAGGCGGCGTCGTTCGCCGTGCTGGACGCGTTCGTCGAGGGCGGCGGTGACTTCGTGGACACCGCGGACGTGTACTCGCGGTGGATCCCCGGCCACGTGGGCGGCGAGTCCGAGACCGTGCTGGGCAGGTGGATCGCCTCGCGCAAGGCGAAGGGCCGCGTGGTGGTGGCCACGAAGGTCGGCGCGGAGACGGCGCTGGGCAGGGGCCTCACCCGCGAGCACCTCGAGAAGAGCGTGGACGCGTCCCTGCGCCGGCTGGGCGTGGAGCGCATCGACCTGTACTACGCGCACTACGATGATCCGGGCACGCCCCTCGAGGAGACGCTCCGCGCCTTCGACGCGCTGGTGAAGGCGGGCAAGGTGAAGGCGCTGGGCCTGAGCAACCACTCCGCCGCACGCGCCCAGGAGGCGCTGGACACGCAGAAGCGGCTGGGCCTCGCGCGCTACCAGGTGCTGCAACCGGAATACAACCTGGTGGAGCGTCCCGCCTTCGAGGGCCCGCTCCAGCAGCTGAGTGAGAAGGAGGGCCTGGCGGTGGCCCCCTACTTCGGGCTCGCCGCGGGCTTCCTCACGGGAAAGTATCAGGAGGGACAACCCGCCCCGGCCTCACCGCGCGCGGGCAACGTGCTCAAGAAGTACGGCAACGCGAGGGGCTGGGGTGTCCTCGCCGCGCTGAAGAAGGTCGCGGAGCGCCGGGGGGCCACGCCGTCGCAGGTGGCGCTCGCGTGGCTCGCGACCCGGCCCACCGTGGTGGCGCCCATCGCCAGCGCGACGTCCGTGCCCCAGGTGAAGGAGCTGTTGGGGGCCTTCGCCCTCAAGCTGGACCCGGCTGACCTGCGCGACCTGGACGCCGCGTCGTCGAAGGAGCCCGGCTCGGCGGCGGACCGGCCCTGACTGACGCAACCGGGTGTTTCAACCGCGTCTCCCCCGGGCGCATCCGGGGGGGGAGCGGCCTATGTTTCATCCGCGACGAGCACGGTCTTCAGCCGCGCCAGGATGGGCTCCGGCACGTCGATGAAGGACAGGCCGACCTCGAAACGGGCGACGGCATCCTTGGGTAGCTTGATGGCCCAGACGATGCGCGCGGTACATTCCAGCGAGCTGCCATCCGGAAGAAACAGCTCCAGATCCAGCCGTGAGCCCACGTCCTGCGCATCGTCGGAGTAGATGCGCGCGCCGCCGAGGCTGACGTCCAGCACCTGCTTCTTGTCCCCCACCTTCATTCGCGCGGGACGCGAATAGAGGGGCGCGTGGATCCGGGGGAAGGAGCGGCGGTCAATGTATGAGGTCATCTGGGTCGTCACGATCTGTCATCCTAGCGTGACTGTCACGAAAGGGCATATCGCCCTCCCAGCCGATGAGGTGACCCGTGGGGTGGGATGGCCTCTGCCATGGGTTTGAGTCACCCCCACCCCTTGGAAGCCGGGCCGCGTCAGGGATTGAGGGGGCCGCTCGCGTCCTCCAGGCCCGGGGCATCCCGCGACAGCTCATCGCAGATGAGCCCCTGGATGCGGAAGGCCAGCCGCGCCTCCTGAAGCACCTCCTGGGCCTCCCCTTCCGACAGCACCACCTCGTCCAGTCGGGCGGCCAGGCGGCCCTGGAAGACGCGCAGCTCTCCGGCGGACACCGCGTTGTAGAAGGCCGTGCCCCGGCCGTTCTCCAGTTCGAAGGCGCGCGCGATGAGCGCCGAGCGCTGCGGCGCGGTGAAGAGGTCCTGGACGCAGCGCGCGTACGCGTGGGCGATGAGCAGGTGGGGGGCCTCCGCCGCCACCTCGTGGATGCGCTCGGCGTGCAGCCGCGCCTCCGCGCAGGCGAAGGGCTTCGTGCGAGTGTCGCCGCAGAACCAATCCAGGTCCGCCGCCAGCGCCGACGCACGGCGCAGCTCCGGCAGCCGCAGCACCCGCGCGAGCGGTCCGTCCTTCAGTCCCGGCAGCACGGACTCCAGCGCCTCGTAGACGACGTGGAGCTGGCGCAGGTGGCTGACGTAGTGGCGGGCACGCACGAACTGCCCGTAGACGCCGCCATTCCACGAGCCATGGAACAGCGCCTCCAGGAAGGTGGACTGCTCCACCTGACGCCGCGCCATCCCCGTCCCCTCCTCCAGCCGCAGCGACAGCTTCTGCGTCGAGGGCGTTCCCTCGGGGGCCGTGGACGCGGTGGGCAGGCGCCGGTCCCTCGCGGAGCGCTCGAGTCCGCCCCAGCGAATCGTTCCCCGCAGGCTCACTGCTTCCACCCACCGGTGGGCGCCCCATGGGCGATCTCGGGCGCTGGCGGCTCGGAGGCCTCCGGCTCGTGCGGGGGCATCCGCGGCGACTCCTCCAGTTGATGGATGGCCTCCAGCAGCGTGTGCCCCAGCGCGCGCAGGACGTCCTCCTCCAGGCGAAGCGTCACCGGGCCCACCGCCAGATGGATATGCCCACAGCTGCACCGCGTCACTTCGGCGCACGGGCCTCGCGCCAGCACCGCCCTGCAGCATCCCTGACCGAGCATCGCGACCTCCGTTGATTTTGATTATCGAAATCAAATTCATGAAGCCACAACGCCCCGCCGCGGTCAAGCCCGGTCCACTCCACGCGGCTCCGGATGCCCATCACCCACGTCCAATCACAGACAAAAACCACCCACCTCAATGACAATCAACAACTCAAATCGACACAATTGCTGATAATGTATTTATTTGTTTCACGCGAATCCACGCGCCTCTCACTGTCTACTCGTTTGTTCATGTAGGCACGACACTTCGAGCGCCCCGGAAAAACCCCTGAGTATTTGTTCAGCCCCGTTCAGGGCTCCGTTGGAGGCGCTGAAAAATGCCTGAGTATTTGTTCAGGTTCGTTCAGTCCGACCAGGTCCCGACATCCCAGAAAGACATGGATGAATTCCAGTCGCGTTCCCTCGGCGGCCCAGGTTAGGAAAAGCGGACCATGCGGCTCCCCTTCGTGCTGACGACCTTCCTGGGACTGGCGTCCCTGCAGTCCGGCTGCCGTTCCAACGATCCGCTCCCCTCCCCTCCTGACAGGGCGGATGCGGGGATGCAGGTGGACGCAGGCGGCTCGAACACGGATGCAGGGATTCCCGTGGAGCTGCCACTGCAAGCGGCCTTCGTGATGGTCCCCGAGACCATGAGGTCGGCGCCCTTCGACGTCACGCGCGCCCTGAACATCCCCAACGCGATGCGGATCTCGGTCTGGGCACGGGTGCCGGGCGCGCGCTTCCTCGCGGTCTCCCCGGAAGGCACCCTGTTGGTGTCGGTGCCCTCGCAGAACAAGGTGGTGCAGGTGCGCCCGCGGGTGAACCAGCCGCCCGAGGTGACGACGTGGGCGTCCGGACTGGGCCGCCCCCATGACCTCGTCTTCCACGAGCGCGACGGCCAGCAGTGGGTGTTCGTGTCGGAGAAGAACCGCGTCACGCGCTCCCAGTGGACCGCGGGCGAGACGACGCGGGGAGCGGTCCAGACCGTGGTCTCCGGCCTACCGGACGCGTCCCTGCCGGAGCTCCAGGGCGCCTATGGCCACGAGCTGAAGAACATCGCCGTGGACTCCCAGCACCGGCTCTACGTGTCCATCGCGTCCACCTGCAACGTGTGCCTGAGCGACACGACGAGCGACCCGCTGCGCGGCGCCATCTACCGGTGGGACTGGGACGGCGGCTCACGCACGCTGTTCGCCCGGGGCCTGCGCAACGCGGAGGGCCTGGCGTGGGTGCCGGGCACCGACACGCTCTGGGTGGCGGTCAACAACCGCGACAACACGCCCTACCCGTTCGACGACGGCAGCGGCCAGTACGGCAAGGTGATTCCCCAGTACGTGGACAACCACCCGCCAGAGGCCCTCACCTCCGTGCGCGAAGGCGGCCACTACGGGTGGCCCTTCTGCAACTCCAACCCGGACTCGCCCAGCGGCCTGAAGCACATGCCCCTGGATCGCGACTACGACCTGAACCGGGACGGCTCCAGGGCGGACTGCGCCACGCTGGACAGGACCGACCAGGGCATCCAGGCCCACTCGGCGCCCCTGGGCCTGACGTTCTTCGACGACGCCCGGCTCATCCCCGAGTGGCCACGGGGCGCCATCGTCGCCTACCACGGCTCCTGGAACCGCACGGAGCGCACGGGCTACAAGGTCACGGTCTTCCCCTGGGACCTGGGGACGAACCAGCCCACGGGTGAAGTGGACCTCGTCACCGGGTTCAAGAACCCGGACCTGAGCGTGTGGGGCCGGCCGGTGGACGTGGCCCTGGATCCGCGGACCCGGGGCCTCTACATCAGCGACGACGAGGCGGGGGCCATCTACAGCCTGGAGCCCCTCCGCCTGCCGTGAAGCAAGTCCGGGGCGCGGCCGGACCGCTCAGCGGCGCTCGCCGCGCCCCAGCATCGCCACGTAGTCCGCGGGCAGGCCGGCGCTCGTCGCGCCGCGCACCAGCGCCTCCACGAAGCGCGGGCTCACCGGCCCGTCCGACGACGCCCGGCGCGGGTTGGTCACGAACGCGGTGGCCTCCACCTCCTGGCCGTCCACGCGCACGCGCACCGTGCGCTCCACGCACATGCTCGTGACGACCCCCTCCTTGTGCTGGACGATGGGCCAGTCCTTGCCGGCGATCTCGAAGAGCCGGCCGTACACCCGCGCGCCCGGCGCGTCGGTGAGGCCCGCCACCCGCCCGCCCCACCAGCGCGAGGGGAAGTCGTAGACGAGGTCCACGTCCAGCGCCTCCGCGAGCCGCCCTTCCGGCAGCTCGAAGAAGCCATAGCTGTGCTGGTGCTTCCACTCGTCGAAGGCGGCCCGGTCCAGGATGGTCGAGTACGCGAAGTAGCGCCGGGGCGCGTCCGCATCCGCCTGCTCGCGCGCCTTCATCACCTGGTCGTAGTGCGAATCCATGCGTGTGTCCTCCTACTGCCGCCTACCGCTCGCCCTTGCGCGCGAGGGCGCCGTCGCGGAACGCGCCCAGCACCCCGCCCACGTCCAACCGGGACGTCTTGATGAACAGGCGCAGCGCGCGCTCCACGTGCTCGGCCAGCGTGGCCATGCGCTCCAGCCGCCGCAGCCGCTCCGCCTGCACGCCGCCCGTGCCCTCCGCCAGCCGGCGCGCCTCCGACAGGTCCGCCCGGATGCGGGTGACGAAGGCCGCTTCGCGCTCCTCCACCACGTGCGTCACCATCCGCACCAGGTCCGTCTCCGCCTCGTAGCGCCACACGGTGTCCTGCGGCACGCGCACCCGCTGGATGGCGCGCCAGTGCTCCAGGTCGCGCAGCAGCATGGAGACGCCGCCCTTGGACAGCTCCAGCTCGCGTTCGATCTCGCCCGCGGTCAGGGGTTCACCGCGCAGGTAGAGCAGGCCCCACACCCGCCCCTGGTTGCGCTTGAAGCCCCAGAATTCAATGACGTTGCCCACCGCTTCCACCGCGATGGCTTCCCAGGCCGCGAGCCGGTTGTTGACCTGCGGCACCAGGGTCTTCTGGCTCCCGGGATCCCCCCCCGTCCACAGGTAGCCCTTCATGCAGCGCGTCCCTTCACCTGCTGCGCGATTCCCTCCGCGAGCCGGTGCGCCCAGCTCATCAGCTCCGCGCCCGCGGCGTCGTTCGCGAAGGGCCCCAGCTTGTCCAGCGCCGCTTCAATCTCGATGTTCATCTTGTCCATGGACGCCTCCACCGCGCCGGTGGCCTCGATGGCGGCGCCAATCTCACGCGTGCGCTCCGGGGTGATGACGGAGAACGCCCACGCGTCCTTGAGCTTGCGGCGCAGGGACTCATCCCGCGACACCGCCAGCAGGATGGGCAGCGACGGCGTGCGCGAGTGCACGTCCGCGTACCGGGGCTTGCCCTCGTCCGTGCCCAGGATGTCGCGGATGTCGTCGGCGATCTGGAACGCCACGCCCAGGTGGCGGCCGAACGCGTCGAAGCGCGCCATCGCCTCCGGCTGGTTCGCCAGCGTCGCCGCGGCCTTGCCGCACCAGCCGAACAGCGACCCCGTCTTGCCCTCGGCGATGTAGCGCAGCCGCGTGAGCGGCAGGTTCATGTCGCCCCGCGCCTCCACCTCCGCGATGGCCGCGCGGGTCATCTCCGTGACGATGGCCAGCCCGCTCTGCACCAGGCGCGCGTCCAGCATGGACAGCCGCGAGAGCGCCGTGGACAGGATGAGGTCGCCGCTCATCACCGCGACGATGTTGCCCCAGCGCGCGTTCACCGTCGGGCGGCCGCGGCGGAACATGCCCGCGTCCACCACGTCGTCGTGCAGGAGGCTGGCCGAGTGGATCATCTCCGCCGCCACGCCCACGTCCACCAACGGCGCCGCGGACACGCCCACCACGCTGCCGAACAGCCGGACGAGCATGGGTCGCGCCCGCTTGCCCCCGGTGCCCAGGCACAGGTGGCGGGCCGCGTCCATCAGCGTGTCCCCCTTGACGTCCGGTCCGACGTCGCCGTCCGCGAGCAGGTCGGTCAGACGCTGCTCCACCTGCCCCAGAAACTCCGTCAGCTCGTGAGCGACATCCATGTGCGCGGTCTCCTTCCGGGTCGTTCATATAGTTCAAGACCGCGTGAACTGCACCTGAATCCCTCCTGCTCCCCAAGCGGGCGGGCCGGGGGCTGAAAGCCGGAAACAGGGCCGGCTGGTGCCCGGCCGGGCCTGGGGGCCACCCGGGGGGCGGATTGAGAGGGACGGGGAGGCCATGCGACATCCCTGGGGCCTTCCCTGCCGCAAGGGCCTTGAGTGTCCCCCGCCGCCTTCCGCCGCCGCATCGTCCAGGGCTTCGCGTCCCTCGCCACGGGCGTTCCCCTCTTCCGCCCCGGCGCCTCGCTGCCCGGCGCCTCGGCGCCGCTCCTGGGGGCGCCCCCCCCGCCGGATGGACGGCGGGGCCCGCCGGTCCACCGGCGCCTCCGCGCGTCGCTGCACATGTCCATCGTGGAGGGGATGTTCGCGGAGGTGTTCACCGCGTGCGCGGGCGCCACGGTCCTCACGGCGTGGGCCATCGCGCTGAAGCTGGGGCCGTTCCTGGTGGGGGTGATGACGGCGCTGCCCTTCTTCGCCCAGTTCGTGCAGTTCCCCGCCGCGTGGCTCACCCTGTGCTTCGGCCACCGGCGGGTGGCGCTCAGCGCGGTGTGCCTGTCCCGGCTCGTGATGCTGCCGCTGGCGGTGCTGCCGTGGCTGAAGCTGTCCCTCACGGGGCAGCAGCACCTGCTGCTCGCCGTGGCGGGGGCGTCCGCGCTGCTGGCCGTGGTGGGCAACAACGCCTGGGTGGCGTGGATGGGGGAGCTGGTGCCACGCGCCGTGCGGGGCCGCTTCTTCGGCAAGCGCACCGCGCTCACCACCGTGATGGGCACCGGCGCTTCGCTCGCCGCGGGCCTGCTCCTGGACCGGCTGAAGGTCCTGGACGGCGTGGGCGTGGCCCTGCCGCTCCTGGCCCTGGGCGCCTGCATCATGGGCGTCGTCACCACGCTGATGATGGCCGCGCAGCATGATCCCGCGCCTGTGGACAGCGCCCCCAGGCTGGAGCTCAAGGCGGCGCTCCTGCCCTGGAAGGACGACGGCGCGCGACGGGTGCTGGTGTACCAGCTGGCGTGGAACGCGGCGGTGGGCGTGTCCGCGCCGTTCTTCGCGCTGCACAGCCTGCAGAACCTCAAGATGACCTTCGTCATCATGGCGCTGCACGCGGCGGCGGTGGCGGGGGTGCGCGTCCTCACCGCGTCCATGTGGGGCCGCGCCATTGATCGCATGGGCGCACAGCCGGTGCTGCTGGGCTGCTCGCTGGGCATCAGCGTCATCCCCATGCTGTGGCTCCTGCCGACGGCGGGGACGCTGTGGCCGTTGCTGTTCGACGTGCTCCTGGCGGGCTCGCTGTGGAGCGGCCACGGCCTGGCCATCTTCGCGCTGCCCCTCTCGGTGGCGCCGCGCCGGGGCCGGCCCTTCTACCTGGCGGCGTTCGCCACCGCGGGCGGGCTGGCCTACGCGGCGGCGGCGGCCGTGGGCGGCGCGCTGGCGGCGTGCATCCCTCAGCAGTTCATGCTGGGGGGCCGCCTGTGGGCGAACCTCCACGTCCTCTTCGTCGTGTCGTCGGTGGCCCGGCTGGGCGCGGCCTTCCTCGCGGCCCGGGTGAACGAACCCGGCGCCGCCACCGCGCGCACCGTGGGCCAGGTGCTGGAAAGGCTGCTGCCCCGGCTTCGCCCCAGGCTCGAAGCGGAGCGCGAACCCTCACCGCGCTCCTGAAGGCCCCAGGGGCGCCAGGGCTTCGTCCAGACGCCGGACGCCTTACAGCCGGTAGTCCCGCACCATCGCCGCCACGCGCTCGGAGAGGAGCTTGAGCGACACGGCGGACTCACTGGTGGTGGAGATGCGCTTCACCGTGTCCCCCATCACCGCGTTGAGCTCGTTCACGGCGGTGAAGATCTGCTCGATGCCCGTGGCCTGCTGGTTGACCGTCTGGGAGATCTGCCGGGCGGACACCACGCTGTCGCGCACGATGGAGGACAGCTGGCGCAGCGTGTCCCCGGACGTGCGCACCTGCGCCAGACCGGACTCCATGCGCTGCGTGCCCGCGGCGGTGATCTCCACCGTGGCGAAGATGGCGGTGCTGATGTCCGCCAGGATGCTGCGCACCTGGTTCGTCGCCCGGATGGACTGGTCCGCCAGCCCGCGAATCTCCCGGGCCACCACCGCGAAGCCCTTGCCGTGCTCACCGGAGCGCGCCGCCTCGATGGCCGCGTTCACCGCGAGCAGGTGGGACTGGTCCGCCAGGTCCTTCACCGTCTCGGTGATGCCGGAGATCTGCTCGGTGCGCTCGCCCAGCGCCATGATGCGCTCGGCGATCTGCTCCACCTGCGCGCGCAGATCCACCAGCCCTTCGATGCTGTCCGTGATGGCGGCCTCGCCCGTCTTGCCCAGCGCCTCCGCGCGCTCGGCCACGTCGATGACGGCCTCCGCGGCGCGCGACGCCACCACCGACGTCTGGCGGATCTCCTGCGCCGTCACCTGCGTCTCCTGCAGCGCGGCGGCGTGGCGCGACACCATCTCGTTCTGCCGGCCCGCGGAGTCGTTCAGGTGGTCCACCGAGCCCCGGAGCAGATCCGAGGAGCCCTGCAGCTGCTGGAGCAGGTCCTTCACCTTCGTCACCATCAGGGAGAAGGCGCTCGCCAGCTGCCCCACCTCGTCCGTGGAGTCCACGCGGACCGTCTCACGCAGGTCGCCGTGCTCCGCGATGCGCTGGGCCGCCTCGGTGAGCTTCACCAGCGGCGCCGCCACCCGGCGCGCCAGCACCATGCCCACCACCACGAAGAGCGCGAGCGCCAGCAGCAGCACCACGCTCACCCCGGTGGTGATGGTCTGCACCTGCTCGCGAGACGCCGTGCGGTTGAAGCCCACGTGCACGCTGCCCGCCCCGTTCGCGAAGCGCGAGCTCAAGTCCAGCAGCTCCGCGTCCCGCACGTAGAACGTCGCCTCGCCCTGCGCGCGGCCCAGGCGATCCCTCAGCTCCCGCATCGCGGGGCCGTACTCGCCGGAGATGGCGCGAAGCTGCCCCATGCCGTCGAAGACCGCCAGGTAGGCGACGTGGTGGTGACGGACCACCTGGTCCAGCACCGCCTGGAGCGACTCCGTCTGCCCTCCCGGCATCGCCGCGGGCAGCGTGGCCGCCAGCGCCACCGGCAGCGCGCCGCCCACGTCACGCCCCTGCGCCTCGAAGGCGGAGGTGACGCGCGGGATGAGATAGCCGAAGAAGAGGGCCGTGAAGAACAGCGCCACCAGCAGCGGCGCCAACGTGAGCTTCTGTGACAGGGAGAGTCGCATCCGGGAGCGGCGCCAATTCCAGAGGAAGTCTGGGAAACGTAGCCCCCCTGGACCATCCAGTGAGGTGCCACATTGTGGACACTCCGGAGGAGCCCGCGCAATGGCTCCGCGCATCCCCCCGTGTGAAAGTCAGACACCGCGCCCTGGGTAATCCCGACCCCGGGGCGCGGGCGCCATTGCTTCTGCTTCAGCCCGCCTGCCGCTTGGCGGGAGCGCTCTCGTCCCACTTCTCCATCAGCACGTTGGATGGGAGCGTTTCGTCCAGCAGCTTGTGCGCGGCCTCCGCGCCGGTGACGGGCAGCCCCTTGCGCTCCAGCAGGCCCAGCTGCACGAGCACGGACGCCTGATCCCAATAGATGTGCTCGTGGTAGAGCTTGTCGCCGCGGAAGTTCACCACCGCGACGAAGGCCGCCTCCACGTACTTGCCGGTGGGCGGGATGCCCGGGAGCATCCAGTCCATCTCGATGTCGTGGGTGAAGCTGAAGATGAACTCATCCACGACGCGGTCCGCGCCCACCGTGCGGGACAGGAGCGTCATCTTCGTGTCCTTGGGATTGGCGTGCACGAAGTGGTTCTCGTAGAAGCGGTGCAGGTACTCCGCGCCCACGCCGCCCGTCATCACCGGGACGCTGTTGACGTATGGATGGGCGACCATGGTCTTCATGGTCGCGTCGGCGTCCCGGATGGCGAACTCCAGCTCCGTGTGCCGGTCCCAGAGCGCCGCCAGGTCGTAGCGCGGCCCCATCACCCGCTTGAGCAGCGCGAGGGTGCGCGTGTGCGCCGTCATCTGCGAGGGCCGGTGGTAGGCCGGCGAACCCTCGCGGAAGAACCCATGGCGGACGCCCGGATACATGTACAGCTCCACATCCGCGTGGAGGTGCTGCTTCACGCGCGCCACCGCGGACGGGGGCACGAAGCCATCCCACTCCGCGAAGTTGAGCGCGATGGGCGCCGCGTCCTCCCCGGCCTGCGCCAGCACGTCCTCCATCCCCGGCGCGCAGTAGGCCACCGCGCAATCGACGTGACCGTGCGCCGCCAGCTGCGCGGCCAGCGTGCCGCCCAGACCGAAGCCCAGCGCCCCCACCTGCTTGTGCCCCTTGAGCCCGACCACCTCCGGAAGCGCCCGCGCCCAGGCCACCACCGGCTTCAGGTCCACCTCCTCCGGCTCCCCCCGCGACGCGAGGTCCGGCACCACCACCACGTAGCCCTCCTCACTGAAGCGCTCGGCCATCAGCTTCAGGTGAGCGTTGCCCTCGAAGGCTTCCACCATCAACAGCAGCAGGCCTGGACCACTGCCTGACGCTGGACGGCGGATCCACGCCCTCATCGGGTCGCTCCCATCCACGGGAATCCACGTCGAGCTGTCGTTCATTGTCGCGCACCCTCCCCATAGCGGACACTATTTGAGTCCGGACGGATCGCCTCCCGGACGTCTGGCATTGTAGCAAATCGTCCACACGTATGCCTCATCTAATGAGACGTTTTGATACAGGTGGATAGTTGTATGGCTTTGACTGAAGGAATCAGCCAGCACTGCAACGATTTGCCTACATGACGCGACAGCCCTCTTGTTTCAGGCCGTCAGGGGCGCGGTGGCGCGCGAGCGCACCTCTCCCAGCGCCTGACGCGGCAGGCAAAGGAAGAAGCAGGTGCCCGTCTCTGGGGTGGACTCCACCCGGAGGGTCCCTCCGTGGGCCGTCACGATGCTGTGCGCGATGTAGAGGCCCAGGCCCAGGCTCTCGCGGCGGCCCGGGCCGTCCCCGTGGCGGAAGGGCTGGAAGAGCGCGGGCAGCAGCCGCGCGGGGATGGGGGCCCCGGCGTTGTGGATCTCCACATGGACGGTGTCCACGCCCTGCTCGGAGGTGCGCAGGCGCACGGGCGTGTCCCCGGGGCTGTACTTGAGCGCGTTGTCCAGGAGGTTGGCCAGCACCTGCGCCAGCCGGTCCAGGTCCCACACGCCCGGGAGGCTGTCGTGGGCGAACTCGCAGAGGATGGAGCGCTCCGGGCGCGCCGCGCGCAGCTCGTCCGTCACCTTGCGGCACAGCTCGTTGAGGTCGCCCGCGCCCGGCACCACCGGGATGCCTCCGCCCAGGCGGGCGCGGGTGAAGTCCAGCAGCTGATCCACGATGCAGTGGATGCGCTCGCCGCCCCTCGCCACGCGCTCGAACGCCTTGCGCTGTCCGTCCGGCAGCGACTCGCGCGACAGCTGGGTGGTCGCCGTGGTGAGGATGGCCGCCAGCGGGGTGCGGATGTCGTGCCCCACGATTCCCACCAGCTGCTGCTCCAGCTCCGCGGCGCGCATGAGCTCCTCCTCCATGCGGTGGCGCTCCGCCAGCTCCAGCGCCTGGGCCCGCAGCTTCTCACCGCGCAGGTACAGCTCCACGAACACCGACACCTTGGCGCGCAGGATGTCCGGGTCCACGGGCTTGAGCAGGTAGTCCACCGCGCCGGATTCGTAGCCCCGGGTGACGTAGGCCGCCTCGCGGCTGAGCGCGGTGATGAAGAGGATGGGCAGGTGCCTCGTGCGCTCGCGCGCGCGCACCAGCCGCGCCGTCTCCAGTCCGTCCAGCCCTGGCATCTGCACATCCATCAGCACGCAGGCGTACTCGTCCAGCAGCAGCGCCTTGAGCGCTTCGTCCCCTGAGCGCGCCGACACCACCTGCTGGCCGAGCGGCTCCAGGATGGCCTCCAGGGCGAGCAGGTTCGCCGGCAGGTCATCCACCAGGAGGATGCGCGCTCGGGGCGCGTCCGGCGCGGCGGCGAGGCGGTGGTGGGAGGTCGCGTCGGAGATGGGCGTGAGCGCGGTCGTCTTGGGAGCGGAGGGCTGCGTCGTCTTGGGAGCGGAGGGCTGCAAGGCGGGAGTCACTCGGGCGTTGAGGTGGAGCGGCTCAAGGGGGGTGAGCCGGACTCCGAGGCTGCCCGGGCCCACCCGATGTCGAGCGCTGGCATGCAACACGGCCCCCGAGACACGTTGTTCCCTGCACCTGTATTCAAAAGACACAGCGTGACAGGAATTCAGGCTCAAAACGGGTCCGTTGCAATTCCTGTCAGGAGCGTAGACTCCGCGCGCATGACGCCCCCGGTTCCTCGCACGCTCCTCCTTGGTCCAGCCGAATTGCGCGCCCTCGTGGAGGGCGTGGGTCTGAACGTCTTGATGGATGAGCTCATCCAGGCGCTGACCCAGGCGCTCCGGGAGCTGGACGACTCCGTCCTCCAGGTGCCCCGGCGCGAGGGCTTCGCGTCGGCGAGCGAGTCGCGGCCGGTGGGGATGCTCGGCTGGATGCCCGCAGTGCGGCGCGGCGAGACGCTGACCTTGAAGGTGACGGGCTCCCTGCCCGCCAACCGGGTGGACGCGGGGCTGCCCACGGTCGTCGCGAGCCACAGCGTCTACGACGTGCGCACCGGCCACCTGCTGGCGGTGATGGACGGCGTGCTCGCCACGGCGCTGCGCACCGGGGCCGCGTCGGCGGTGGCCAGCCGCTGCCTTGCCTCGCCGGACAGCCGCGTGGTGGGGCTGGTGGGCTGCGGCGCGCAGGCCGTCTCGCAGTTGCACGCGCTCAGCCGCGTGTTCCGCCTGGAGCAGGTGTTGGTGCACGACGTGGATCCGGACGCGGCGCGCTCCTTCGTGCGGCGCGTGGCGTTCCTGGACCTGGACGTGCGTCCCACGCTGCTCCCGGACCTGGAGGCGCGCGCGGACATCCTCTGCACCGCGACCACCGTGGCGCCTGGCGCGGGGCCCGTCATCTCTGGCCACTCGCTCCAGGCGCACGCGCACGTGAACGCGGTGGGCGCGGATCAGCCGGGCAAGACGGAGCTGCCGCTGGCGCTCCTGCGCCGCAGCCTGGTGTGCCCGGACTTTCCCGCCCAGGCGCGCCTGGAGGGCGAGTGCCAGCAACTCCACCCGGATCAGATTGGCCCGGACCTGGCCACCGTGGTGCAGCAGCCAGAGGAGTTCCTGGGCTGGCGCCAGCGCAACACGGTGTTCGACTCCACCGGCCACGCGCTGGAGGATCACGTGGTGACGCGCCTCCTGCTGGAGCACGCGCGGCGCATGCAGCTGGGCACCCTGGTGGCGCTGGAGGGGCTGGGCGGTGATCCGCTCGACCCCTACGGGTTGGTGCGCGGTGACGCGGGGGCCTGGATGGACACGCCCCGCCGCGCCACCGGCACCTGACGTTCACCGCGCGACACGCTGCCCCAGCGGGTGACATCCAAGCGTGCAGGGCTTCCGTAAGGCTCTTCACGCATGCTTGCGCCATCCCCTTCGCCGCGCGGCGCTCCGCGCCTCGTGCGTCACCTGGCCCTGACGCTGTCGCTGGGCCTCGCGGGCTGTGGCCAGACGCCCGCGTCGGAGCGGGTCCCGTTCACCCCGGCATCCCGCGACACGGTGCTGGAGCACGTCCCGGCGACGGCGACGGATGCGAAGGCCCGCGAGCGCGCCGCGCTGCGCAGGGCGCTGGCCTCCCGCGCGGATCAACTGGACCTGGCGCTGCGGCTGGCGCGGCTGGACATCGAGGAGGGACGTGCCTCCGGGGACCCCCGCTACCTGGGCCGGGCGCAGGCGGCGCTCGCGCCGTGGTGGGACGCGGCCACTCCGCCCACGGGCGTGCGCCTGCTGCGCGCCACCATCCTCCAGGGCCGCCATGAGTTCCCCGCCGCCCTGGTCGATCTGGAGGCCCTGGTGCGCGAGGCCCCCGAGGATCCGCAGGCATGGCTCACGCGCGCGGTCGTCCTGGGCGTGAGAGGCGAACACTCGGAGGCCTTGAACAGCTGCGCGGCGCTGGCCCCGCTGGCGGGCCCGGTGGCCGGGGCGGTGTGCCAGGCGCAGGTGAAGAGCCTGGCGGGACGCTCCCGGGAGGCGTACGCGCTGCTGTCCGCCGCGCTGGCCCGGGGCGCCCATGGCGTGGGCGAACAGGCCTGGGCGCTGTCCACACTGGCCGAGGCCGCCGCGCGCGCGGGGGACACCGAGCGCGCCACGAAGCTCTACGCCCGCGTGCTGGCGATGGACCCGGCCGACGCGTACACGCGCGCCGCCTACGCGGACCTGCTGCTGGACCTGGGCCGTCCGCGCGACGTCATCGCGCTCACGAAGGACCACGGCCAGGACGACAACCAGCTCTTGCGGCGAGTGCTCGCGGAGGTGGCCCTGGGCACGCCGGAAGCCCCCGCGCTCACCGCCGAGCTGGCTTCGCGCCACGCGGCCAGCCACCTGCGCGGTGACGCCCTGCATGCCCGCGAGGAGGCGCGCTTCGCCCTCCACGTCGAGAAGGACGCCGCGAAGGCGCTGAAGCTGGCCCAGGCGAACTGGGAGGTCCAACACGAGCCGTGGGACGCGCGCATCCTCCTGGAGGCCGCGCTCGCCCACCACTCGCCCGACGCCGCCCTCCCCGTCTTGAAGTTCCTGGAAGCCAGCGGCGCGGACGACCCCGGCCCGCTGGCGCTCGCGGAGCGCGTGCGAAAGGCCACCCCATGAAGGCCCTGTCCCTGGCGCTGCTCCTCCTCCCCGTTGTCGCGCTGGCCCACAAGCCGAGCGACAGCTACCTGCACCTGGACCGCGCGGGCGAGGGCTTCACCGGGCGCTGGGACGTGGCCCTGCGCGACCTGGAAGAAGTCTTGGTCCTGGACGCGGATGGCGACGGCGCCATCACCTGGGCCGAGCTGGGCGCGCGGCAGGCGGACGTCTCGGGCTACGCGCTCGCCCGGCTGAAGCTGTCCGCGGAGGGCGCCCCGTGCCCGCTGTCCCCCGCCGCCGCGCTGCGAGTGGTGCGTCACTCCGACGGAGCCTACGCCGTCATCGACTTCACCTCCGCGTGCCCGGTCGCGCCGCGCGCGCTGGACGTGGACTACTCGCTGCTCTTCGATCGCGACCCGCAGCACCGGGGCATCGTGCGGGTGGGCAGCGACGGCGCCGGCGAACCCCTGGTCCTCTCCGCCTCGCGCCACACCGCCCAGGTGTCCTTGGAAGGGCTGTCTCCCTGGAGGCGCTTCGGTCAGATGGTGCACTCCGGCATCGAACACATCTGGGCGGGCATCGATCACCTGCTCTTCCTCCTGGCGCTGCTGCTGCCGTCCGTCCTTCGGCGCGACCGTGCGACGGGGCGTTGGGTTCCAGTCGGAGACTTCGGCGCGGCGGTGAAGGACGTGGTGAAGGTGGTGTCTGCCTTTACGCTCGCGCATTCCCTGACGCTCAGCGCCGCGTCCCTGGGCTGGGTGTCGTTGCCATCACGGCTGGTGGAGTCCGCCATCGCCGCCAGCGTCGTCGTCGCCGCGCTCAACAATGTCTTTCCGCTGATGGACCGCACCCGGTGGCTGGCGGCGTTCGCGCTGGGCTTGCTCCACGGCTTCGGCTTCGCGTCCGTGCTGGCGGACCTGGAGCTGCCCGCCGGTAGCCTCGCCGTCACACTGTTTGGATTCAACGTGGGCGTGGAGCTGGGGCAGCTCGCGTGCGTGGCCGTGTTCCTGCCGGTCGCATTCGTCCTGCGCGGGACACCTGTGTACCGCAGGGCATTGCTCGTGGGCGGCTCCGCGGTGATCGCCCTGGTGGCGTGTGCTTGGTTCGCGGAGCGCGCTTTCGGCGTAGCAATGTCTCTCACCTGACGGCGCGCGCCGCTGGGATAACGGATTCGTCCACTCTGGGAAATCCGCTCGAACTCCCCCCGCGTAAATGCAGTGCGCGGCTGTATGTCCTGCGCCCGCACGACTCCGGGACGTCACTCCGCAGCTTCCACCAAAGCAGGAGGAGCCTCACATGAGAGCAAAGAAACTCGCGGCGGTTCTCACCATCGCGACGACGCTGGGTGCTACCGGGGCGATCGCGTCCAGCCACCGGGAAGCGCCCTTCATCACCCAGTCCCCCAAGGTCGACGGGACCGACCTCTACTTGTTCCGCAGCTACGAAGCGGGCCGCGCGGACTTCGTGACGATGATCGCCGACTACATGCCGTTCCAAGAGCGGTATGGCGGTCCGAACTTCTTCACGATGGATCCGGAGGCGCTGTATGAGATCCACATCGACAACACCGGTGACGCACAGGAGGACCTCACCTTCCAGTTCCGCTTCACCAACACGCTGGCCAACTCCGACAAGGGCGCGGCGCTGACCATCGGCACCGGCGCGGACGCGAAGTCGGTCCCCGTGCCGCTCTTCAACGTGGGTCCCATCACCACCGCGAACCAGGCCAACCTGAACGTGAAGGAGTCCTTCACGCTCAAGGTGATCCGCGGCAACCGCCGCACCGGCACCGCCAAGAACGTGACCAACGCGGCGGGCGGCTCGACCACCTTCCTCAAGCCCACCGACTACATCGGTACCAAGTCGTTGGGTGACCTGGCCGCGTACGAGGCCTACGTCAAGGAGCACATCTACACGGTGAACATCCCGGACTGCCCCACGCCGGGCAAGGTGTTCGTCGGCCAGCGCAAGGAGCCCTTCGCGGTCAACCTGGGGCCGATCTTCGACCTGGTGAACGCGCCCGCGGCCATCATCACCGACCCTGCCAAGCGAGACGCGGTCCCGAATCCGCTGGCGCATAACAACATCACCACCCTGGCCCTGGAAGTGCCCATCGCCTGCCTCAAGGGCACCAGCCAGGACATCATCGGCGCGTGGACCACCGCCAGCGTGCGTCAGGCGCGCGCCATCAACCCCACGCCCACGTTCGCGAATCCCGCGCGTGAGGGCGGCGCGTGGCAGCAGGTCAGCCGCCTGGGCATGCCGCTGGTGAATGAGCTCATCATCGGCCTGCCGGACAAGGACAAGTTCAACACCAGCCAGCCCAAGGACGACGCCCAGTTCGCCACCTATGTGACGAACCCCACGCTGCCCGCCCTGCTGGAGACCCTCTTCGGCACGAAGGCGCCCACCGTCTTCCCGCGCGCGGATCTGGTGGCGGCGTTCCTCACCGGCGTCACCGGCGTCAACGCCAACGGCTCCACGGCGGAGATGCAGCGCCTGAACATGGCGCTGCCGGCCACCCCCAAGGCGAACCAGAACAACCTGGGCGCCGCGGGCTGCTTCCTCAACGGCAAGCTGGACACCACCCTGGCCGGCTGCGACCCCGCGGGCTTCCCCAACGGCCGCCGCCCCGGCGACGACGTCGTGGACATCGAGCTGCGCGTGGCCATGGGCTACCTGCTGGCCAACGACACCCAGGCCCCGTCCCGCAACGTCGCGTTCACCGACGCCGTGCTCCAGGACGCGTCGCAGTTCGACGCCGTCTTCCCCTACCTGACGACCCCCAACGCGGGCGCCAACGGCAACGGGACGTGATGCCATGCGCCACCTGAGAGCAATGGCCTGCATCCTCGTCCTCGGCGCCGGCGTGGCCTACACCGGGTGCGGCGCCGACGACAACAAGCCAGATGGCAGCGACCTCCCGGACTCCGGCACCCCGGACGCCGGCCCGGACGCCGGCCCCACCGGCATCGAATTCACCACCTTCGTGCGGGACCTCATCGACACCCAGACCAACGACACCGCCGAGCCCGTGGCGCTCGACGACAAGACCTTCGTCGACACCGAGCCTCCGAACGCATTCCCGCCGGCCTTCTTCCAGTAGCCGAAGGCCGAAACGGGCAGCCCACCACCGGCTCCGGTGGCCCGCCCCGAGGTCCGGTGACAGCACCGGGCGTCGGGGCGGTTTCGTTTCAGAATCGGCTCCGAGTCGGCACACAACTTCGCTGACAATCCCGGCGATAATCGCGAAAGCAACGTCTTTCCAATCTTCCTGGGATTTTTCACCATGACCATCCGCGCTTCCTCCTCCCGCGTCACCTCCACCGCCACCGCGAGCGTGGCCGCCACGGCCACCGCCGTCACGGCGCCGCCGGCCGGGTTGGGGAAGGGGGATTCGGGGCCCAAGGTGAAGCAGCTCCAGCAGGGGCTGGTGAAGCTGGGATACCTGACGCAGGCGCAGATGAACTCGGGGCCGGGCACCTTCGGACCGGCGACCGAGGCGGCGGTGAAGAAGTTCCAGACCGCCCAGGGCGTGCAGGCCACGGGCTATTACGGGGACCAGACGGCGGCGGCGCTGAAGAAGGCGCTCACGAAGGTGTCCACGCCGACGACGCCCACCCAGCCCGGGAAGTTCACCAAGCCCGCGGTCATCAGCGCGCCGTCGCCCAACAGCGACTCGCGCAACGGCGCGGACATCGACACCATCGTCCTGCACCACACCGGCTCCAACAATGGCTCCGGCGACGTGGCCTGGCTGCGCAACCCGGACAGCCAGGTGTCCGCGCACTACGTGCTGGACCGCGACGGGAAGATCTATCAACTGGTGGGCGACACGAAGCGCGCCTGGCACGCGGGCAAGGCGGAGCTGCACGGCGTCCCCACGGACGTGAACGCGCGCTCCATCGGCATCGAGATCGTCAACGACGGCAGCGGCAAGACGGCCTTCACCGACGCCCAGTACAAGTCGCTGACCCAGCTCGTGGGCTACCTGAAGCAGGAGTACAAGGTTCCGGCGAACAACATTGTCGGACACAAGGACGTGGCCGTCCCCAAGGGCCGCAAGGACGACCCGGCCGCCAACTTCGACTGGAACCGGCTGCGCAAGGGCATTGGCGGCTGAGCAGCGCTCGCCGCGCCGCCTCCCCCGCGACCACGTGCACGGAACCACCGGAGCGTGCTAGAAGACCGCCCCGGTGCTCCGCTTCTGGCTCATCCTCTGTCTGCTGGTGCTCGCTCCGCTCGGGGGCGGGCTCGCGCATGCCCTCGGGCCAGTGGCGGCGGAGACGTGCCTGACGGGCTGTTCGGATGACGACGCCCGGGGCCAGTGCGCGCCCACCTGCGCGGACTGCGTCTGCTGCACCCACGTGCGGCCCCTGGCCGTCGCGGTGCCTCTCCCGGGGCTCGTGAGCGCTCCGCTCCGGGCCCCGCGCATCTCGCTCGAAACCCACGAGCCGTCGTCCGCTGACGCGGATGACATCCTGCACGTCCCGATAGCGCCTCTCGCGTAGGCCCGCGTCCGCAGTCCGTTCGCACGCGCCCCGCCACCGGTGTGCCCGGCTTTCCGCCCGGGCGCGCTGGCGTGCGTGGCCCGCCTTCCAAGAGGTCTTCCTTCCGTGCCCATCCGTTCAACGACGGCAGCCTTGGGGCTGGCCGTCGCCCTGCTCTGTCCGCGCCCTGGCGGCGCGGCTTCCTCCCGCATCACCCTTCAGGATGCCCTCACCCTGGCGCGACAGTCCGCGCCCGCGCTCGTGGAGGCTCGGGCTCGCGTCCGCGCCGCCCAGGGGCCGGTGGCGGGCGCCGCGCCGCTGCTTCGCAACAACCCCCAGCTCGACTTCCAGACCGGGCCACGACTGCTCTCCAACGGCGATCCCGGCTGGGACGTCGCGGTGGGGCTGTCGCAGCCCTTCGAGCTGGGGGGAAAGCAGGGCCTTCGCCGGGAGGCGGCGCGCGCCGGGCTCTCGATGGAGGAGGCCCGGCTGCGCGACGCCGAACGACTCCTGCTGGGAGACGTGGCCGGCGCCTACCTGCGCATGCTGCACGCCCGTGAGCGGCTGAAGCTGGTGAGCGCCGCCGCGGACGCGGCGTCCCGCACCGTCCAGGCCACGGAGCGACGCTTCGACGCCGGAGACGTGCCGGTGGTGGACGTCAACGTCGCGAAGGTGGCCTGGGCCCGGGCGCGCGCGGAGGCCCAGGTGGCCCAGGGTGAGCTCAACGCCCTGCTGGCGGAGCTGGGGGGACGGATGGGCTTCGTCCCCGGGGCGACGCGCGAGTTCGATGACGACCTGCGGGCCCTGGCCCTGGCCCCTCCGCGGGTGTCCCAGGCTCGACTGGAGGACCGCGCGGACCTCGCGGCCCTCGCGCAGGAGCAGGTCCAGGCGAAGGCCACCGCGACGCTGGGCAGGCGCCTGGTGCTGCCCGACGTCTCCGTGGGCGTGCGCTACCAGAAGGAGGCGGATGAGACGGTGGTGCTGGGGACGCTCAGCGTGCCCCTGCCCGTCTTCTCACGCGGCCAGGAGGCGCGCATCACGGGCGACGCGGACCTGAGCCGAGCCGAGAATGAACTCAAGGCCGCGCGCGTCCTCGCGGAGGCCCAGCAGCGCGCCGCGAGCGAACGCCACGGCGCGAGCCAGGATGCATTGAAGGCGCTGGAGGAGATCCTCCCGCTCCTGGACGACAACGCGTCCCTGGCCCAGCGCTCCTACGACGCCGGCGAGATGGACCTCGCCGCGTTCCTCCTCATCCGCCGCGACACCCTGGAGGCGCGGGCCGCGTGGCTCGACGGCCTCCTGCGCGCGGCCCTCTCCCGAGTGCAGCTCGAAGTGGAAACCGGAGTCCTGCCATGAAGCCCACCTTGCTGCTGCTCGCCACCCTGCTGAGCCTCACCGCCTGCAAGTCCTCCCAGGCGGAACACGCCGACGCGCGCGAGGACGGCCACGACAAGGCGGCCCCGGAGAAACCCCATGACGAATCCGGAGACGCGGTCCACGTGCACGTCTCCCAGGAAATGCTGCGGGACCTGCGCGTCACCACCGCGAAGGTGGAGGCCCGTCCCGGAGGAGAGAGCGTCACCGCGCTGGGCGAGCTGACCTTCAGCGAGGACGCCTACGCGGAGGTGTCCTCGCCGGTCTCCGCGCGCGTGGCCGCGGTCGCCGTCACCACCGGACAGGCGGTGAAGCAGGGCCAGCGGCTGGCGGAGCTCCAGAGTCCGGAGCTGGGGCGCGCCCGCGCGGATCTCCAGGCCACCCAGGCTCGCGCCACCGCCGCGCGACAGGCCGCGGAACGCAAGCGCACCCTGGCCGAGGAGCGCATCGTCGCGCGCAAGGACGTGCAGGCCGCGGACGCGGAGGCCGCCGCGGCGGAAGCGGAGGTCGCCGCCGCGAAGGCCGCCCTGGTGGCGCTGGGCGGCGGGAGCGCCGGAGGCGACGGCACGTCGGGCTTCGTGCTCAAGGCGCCCATCGACGGCACCGTCGTGGAGCGCGCGGCGCGGCTCGGGCAGATGGCGGATCCCTCGCAGCCGCTCTTCCGCATCGGAGACCTGTCGTCGCTGTGGCTCATCGTCCACGCCTTTGAACGGGACGCGGTGCGGCTGAAGCCGGGCACCGAGGCGCGCGTCACCTTCGCCGCGTACCCGGGCCAGGAGTTCGCGGCGAAGGTGGGCCACGTGGGGCAGCGAGTGGATCCCCGCAGCCGCACCATCCCCGTCCGGCTGGAGCTGGACAACAGCAAGGGGCTCCTGCGGCCGGGCATGTCCGCGACCGCGTCCGTGCCGCTGGGCGAGCCGGGCGCCACGCTCACCGCCGTGCCCGCGGCCGCGCTCCAGCGGATGGAGAACGGCTGGGTGGCCTTCCTGCCCACGCCGGAGGTGGGCGTCTTCGAACAGCGTGAGGTGGGCCGGGGCCGCAGCCTGGGAACACAGGTGGAGGTGCTGTCGGGGCTCGCCGTCGGCGAGCAGGTGGTCGTGGAGGGAGCGTTCCTGCTCAAGGCCGAGGTGGAGAAGTCCAAGGGCGGAGGTGATGAACATGGCCACTGAACCTCGCGCGACGCTCCCAGGGCGCATCCTGAGCGCCTCCTTCGCCCGGCCGGGACTCACCGTCCTCCTGGTCCTGGCGCTGGCGGCCTTCGGACTGGTGGCCCTCAAGAACCTGCGACAGGACGTGTTCCCGGACCTGTCCGCGCCCATCTTCAACGTCATCGTGCAGAACCCGGCCATGGGCGCCGAGGAGCTGGAGACGGCGGTGGCCATCCCCATGGAGGTGACGCTGGCGGGCCTGCCGCAGGTGCGCCGCATCCGCTCCACCTCGCAGCTGGGCGTGACCCAGGTGACGGTGGAGTTCGAACCGGACGCGGACTACTTCCGCAGCCGCCAGTACGTGGTGGAGCGCGTGGCGCAGGCGCAGGCGGAGCTGCCGCCCGGCACCGACGCGCCGCTCGTCTCCAGCCTCACGGGCCGGCTCAACGAAGTCTTCGAGTTCACGCTGGAGGCGGAGCCTGGCAGCGCGGACCTGATGGCGCTGCGCGACCTGGCGGAGTTCGACATCAAGAACCGGCTGCTCGCGGTGCCCGGCGTCGCGGGCGTGGAGCGGCTGGGCGGCTACCTGCGCCAGTTCCAGGTGCTGCTGGATCCGGATCAGCTGGTGGCGCGCGGCATCACCCTGGACGAGGTGCAGCACGGCCTGGAGGGCGCGAGCCTCAACGCGTCCGGAGGCTTCGTGGTGCAGGGGGCCATGGAGTGGACGGTGCGCGCGGTGGGCCGGGCGGAGACGGTGGAGGACCTGAACAACACCGTGGTCGCGCTGCGGGACGGCACGCCCGTGCTGCTGGGGGACGTGGCGGACGTGCGCGAGGCGCCCGCGCTGCGGCGGGGCCTGGCGCACCGGCTGAAGGGCGAGGTGGTGAGCTGCCGCGTGAGCAAGCAATTCGGCGCGGACACGGTGCGGGTGGCCGCGGGCGTGCGCGCGGCCATCGACGAGCTGCGCCGCTCGCTGCCGCCGGGGGTGGAGCTGCGCGTCGTCTACGATCAGTCGGAGCTCGTGGGCTCCGCGCTGGGAGGCGTGGGCCGCGCCATCCTGCTGGGCGCGTTCCTGGTGGTGGGCGTGCTCTTCCTGATGCTGGGGGACTGGCGCGCGGCGCTCATCGTCACGCTCACCCTGCCCCTGTCGCTGGCGCTGGCGGGGTTGCTGTTGAAGGCGGCGGGCGTCGGGTTGAACACGATGACGCTGGGAGGGCTGGCCATCGCGGTGGGCCTGCTGGTGGACGCGGCCATCATCGTCGTGGAGAACGTCATCCACGACCTGCGCGAGGGCCGGGGGCGCCGCTCGGTGCGCGACGAGGCGCTGGCCGCGGCGATGGAGGTGGGCAGGCCCATCGCCTTCGCCACGCTCATCGTGGTGGCGGTCTTCATCCCGCTGTTCGCGATGACGGGCATCGAGGGCCGCATGTATCAGCCGCTCGCCGCGGCGGTGGTGGCGTGTCTGGCCGCGTCGCTCGCCCTGGCGCTCACGCTGGTGCCGGTGGTGTCGGGGCTCCTGCTGCGCGCCCCCCGCGAGGATGCCCCCGAGGACGTGTGGCTCATCCGCAAGGTGAAGGCCGCCTACGCGCCGCTGCTGGAGAAGTGCATGCGCCACGCGGGGCTGGTGCGCGTGGTGGCGCTGGCCATCACCGTGCCCGCGCTGGGGCTGGCCTTCATGGTGGGCAGCGACTTCATGCCCCGCCTGGACGAGGGCGCGTTCCTCATCCAGACGGTGCTGCCGCCGGAGGCGTCCCTGGACGAGGTGGACCGGCTCAACCACCGCGTGGAGGACGTGCTGCGCGAGTTCCCGGAGGTGGACGACGTGGTGCGCCGCACCGGCCGCGCCGAGCGCACCGAGGACCCGATGCCCCACACGCTCTCCGACGTGCTGGTGGTCCTCAAGAAGGACGCGCCCGGGGACCGCGAGGCGCTGGAGAAGCGGATGCGCGAAGCGGTGGAGAAGGTGCCCGGCGTGTCGGCGCTCTTCACCACGCCGCTGGGCATGCGCATCGACGAGGGCCTGGGGGGCAGCCCCGCCGACCTGTCCGTGCGCATCTTCGGGCCGGACCTGGAGACGCTGGCACACCTCGCGGAGCAGGCGCGCGCCGTGATGGCCAAGGTGGACGGCGTGGAGGACCTGCGGGTGGAGAAGTTGAGCGGCCTCCCCCAGCTGCGCATCGCGGTGAACCGCGCCGCGGTGGCCAGGGTGGGCCTGACGCCCGGGGACGTCATCCGGGCCATCCGCGTGGGGCTCGTGGGCGAGGAGGCCGCGCAGATCTGGCGGGGCCAGCGCCGCTACGACCTGGTGCTGCGCCTGGCGGACCATCGCCGGGGCGACGTGAACGCCCTGCGCAACCTGCTGGTGGACGGCCACGACGGCACGCGCATCCCGTTGAGCCAGCTGGCCACGATTGAAGAGACCTCCGGCGCGGGGAGCGTGCGGCGCGAGGCGGGCAGCCGGCGCATCGCGGTGGAGGCCGGGGTGTCCGGGCGCGACCTGGGCAGCACGGCGGCGGAGGTGCGCGAGTCCCTGGCCCAGGGGCTGAAGCTGCCCACGGGCTACTTCGTGGACGTGGGCGGCAAGGTGGAGAGCCAGGAGCGCGCGGCGCAGTCGCTGACGGCGGCCATCGCCGTGGCGCTGCTGGCGGTGTTCATCCTGCTGTACCTCGCGCTGGGTTCGGTGGCGGAGGCGCTGGTCATCCTGGCCACGCTGCCAGACGCGTTCGTGGGCGGCATCCTCGCGCTGCTGCTCGCGGGCGAGACCTGGAACGTCTCCAGCCTGGTGGGCCTCATCGGCCTGTTCGGCATCGCGGTGCAGAACGGCCTGGTGCTCGTCGCGCAGACCAAGGACCTGATGGCCCGGGGCAAGCCCTTCGCGGAGGCCGTGCGTGAGGCGAGCCTCGGACGGGTGCGTCCCAAACTGATGACGGCGGGCACGGCCATCCTCGGCCTCCTGCCGCTGCTGGTGCTGCCGCTTCACGGGACGGAGATTGAACGCCCCCTGGCGGTGGTGATGGTGGGCGGACTCGTCACCTCCACCCTGTTCACGCTGCTGGCGCTGCCCACGTTCTACGCCCTGGTGCACGGCTTCCAGGAGCGCCTCCAGGCCCGCCGGGCGGCGCGAAAGGCCAGCGCATGAGCCTGTCCTCCGAGGCGCTCGGCGCGCTGCTGCGCCACCACCACGCCTTCCTCGCGTTCCTCACGCCGCGCGTGGGGAGCCAGGAGGCGGCTCGCGAGGTCCTGCAAGCCGCCTTCGTGAAGGGCATGGAACAGGGAGGCACCCTGCGCGAGGACCAGAGCGCGGTGGCCTGGTTCTACCGGCTCCTGCGCAACGCCCTGGTGGACCGCCACCGCCGGGGCCAGCGCGAGTCCTCCGCGCTGGAGTCCCTGGCGCGGGAGCAGCCGCTGTCCACCGCGGAGGATCCAGGCCTGGAGGCCACGGTGTGCGGCTGCGTGGCGGGGCTCGCGGGCGCGCTCAAGCCGGAGTACGCGGAGGCCCTCCGGCGGGTGGACCTGGAGGGCCTCCCGGTGGCGGAGTACGCGAAGGAGGCCGGCATCTCCGCCAACAACGCGGCCGTGCGGCTGCACCGCGCGCGGCAGGCGCTGGGACGCCAGCTGGTGGCGCTGTGTGGCCATTGCTGCGCGCAGGGCTGCGTGGACTGCGCGTGCCCGCCCTCCTGAAAATGCGGGTGTAAGAGCGCGCGGGGCCGGGCGTCAGCCAGGGGGAACGCTTCTGGAGGTCCCCATGGATGTCGTCACCTTCACCCGGCCGGCCCTGCCCGCCGCCACCCTCGCCTTCCTGCTCTTCGCCATGGTGTTGCCCTCGGTGCGCCTGCGCAGGCGCACGGGCCGGCCCGCCCTGGTGCTGCACCGCTCGGGGCCGCCGCTCCAGCGCGTCATCGGCGTGGGCATGGCGCTGTTCATGCTGGCCACCGTGCTCTGGAGCGCGGCGCACCTGGCCCTCGGCGAGCAGGCGCTGGGGGTGTGGCGCGTTCCGGACGCGCTCCGCTGGAGCGGCTGGGCGTGGGTCGTCGTGGGGTTCGCCGTCACGGTGCGGGCCCAGGGCGAGATGGGCGCGTCGTGGCGCATCGGCATCGACTCGGAGCGCACGGAGCTGGTGACGGCCGGGCTCTTCGGCGTCGTGCGCAACCCCATCTTCAGCGGGATGCTCCTCGTCGTGACGGGCCTGGTGCTCGCGACGCCCAGCGCCTGGACCGTGATGGGCTGGCTCGACTACGTGCTGCTGGTGTCGCTCCAGGTGCGGCTGGAGGAGGACCACCTGCTGCGCCTGCACGGGAGCGCGTACCAGCGCTACGCGGCGCGGGTGGGCCGCTTCGTCCCGGGCGTGGGGCGCTTCCCGGCCATGGCCCCTGCTCCGCGCATCACAGTGTGATGTGGGGGGTCACACTCCATCGCGATCCGGGCGGAGGCGTGCTCCGCCGGACGCCGTCATTCCGTGGGGTTGCGGCACCCAGCGCGGTGGCCCGGCCCTTGCTCAAGGGGGCCCGGTGTCCTGGCTCCCGTACAGGCATGCCCATTCCGAGGTCTCGTGTGCACTGGAAATCCTCCTGGCTTCTCACCGTTCTCCTCCTCGCGGGCTGCGCCTCCGTCCAGAAGGAGCGCGGCCACCTGGAAGTGGCGGCACTCGTGGAGGAGCGGACGGGCCTGAAGACGCGTTGGAACCAGGGGACGCCGGAGGACGCCCAGGTTCAACAACACCTGGATGCCCTGCTGGGCAGCGACCTCACGTCGGACCGTGCCGTGGAGGTCGCGCTGCTCAACAACCCGTCGCTCCAGGGGACGTACGAGGAGCTGGGCGTGTCCCAGGCGGACATGGTGCAGGCCGGGCTGCTGACCAACCCGTCCTTCAGCGGGAGTGTCGGCTTCCCGCTGTCCTCGGAGGGCGTCACCGAGTCCGAGTTCTCCATCGTCCAAGGCTTCGTGGACCTCTTCACGCTGCCGCTTCGCAAGCGGGTGGCGAAGGAGCAGTTCATCGCGGACACCCTGCGCGTCGCGCATGAGGCGCTGGCCACCACGGCGGAGGTCCGCCAGACGTTCACGGAGGTGCAGGCCCGCCAGCAGCTCGTCGCCTTGCGCCGCGAGGTGGTCCAGGCCGCGGACGCGGCGGCGGACCTCTCCGCGCGGCAGCGCGCCGCGGGAAACGTCACGGAGCTGGCCCTGGCCACGGAGCAGGCCTCCCTGGAACAGGCCCGGCTGGAGCTCGCGCAGGACGAGCTGGCGCTGTTCGAGGCCCGTGAGCACCTCAACCGCCTGATGGGCCTCTTCGGCGCGAGGGTCCAGTGGACGCTGGTGGAGAAGCTGCCGGAGGTCCCCACCATCGAGTCCTCGCTGGAGCACCTGGAGACGCTCGCCATCCGGCAGCGGCTGGACATCGACGCGGCCCGGAAGCAGGCCTCGCTCCTGTGGAACGCGCTGGAGCTGGCGCGCAGCACGCGCTTCTTCGGTCGCGTGGAGGTGGGCGTGCACACGCACCGCGACGCGAACGGGCCGCGCCTCTTTGGCCCCACGCTGTCGCTGGAGCTGCCCATCTTCGATCAGCGGCAGGCGCTCATCGCGAAGCTGGAAGCCCAGTACCGCCAGGGCGAGGACCGGCTGACCGAGCTGTCCGTCAACGCCCGCTCGGAGGTGCGCGCCACCCGGGCGAGGCTGATGACGCTCCGGAACATGGCGGAGCGCTACCAGAAGGTCGTGCTCCCGCTGCGCACGACCATCGTCGACGAGTCCCAGCGCCAGTACAACGCGATGCAGATCGGCCTCCCGGCGCTCCTCCTCGCACGGCGCGAACAGGTGGAGGCCTGGAGGGCCTACCTCGAAACAGTCCGCGACTACTGGATGGCGCGGGCCGACCTGGAGCGCCTCGTGGGCGGACGCCTGCCCACGGGCCCTCTGCCCACGGGCACCCCCGAAGCTCCCACGCCCACCCCTTCCCCGGAACCCACCCATGAACACCACGACCACTGACGACCCCCAGGGCGCCCCCGAGGACACGCGGTCCGAAGAGCCCCGAACCGGCCCGGACGTTCCCGCCCTCACGCGCCGGAGCCTGCTCGCGCGCACGGGCGCCACGCTGGCGACAGGCGCCCTGCTGATGCACGGCCGCGACGCGCGGGCCCAACCCGCCGCGCCTGGCGCGAAGCAGGCGCACCTGCCGCCAGGACGAGAGGGGCGCGACTACCGGCCCGTCGTCGTGCCCAACGGGGCGAAGCTGCCCTGGCGGGACGTGGGCGGCGTGAAGGTGTTCCACCTGGTGGCGCAGGAGGTGGAGCACGAATTCGCGCCCGGCCTCAAGGCCACGTGCTGGGGCTACAACGGACACGTGCATGGGCCCACCATCGAGGTGGTGGAGGGCGACCGCGTCCGCTTCTACGTCACCAACAAGCTGCCCGCGCACACCACGGTGCACTGGCACGGCGTCCTGCTCCCCAGCGGCATGGATGGCGTGGGGGGCCTGAACCAGAAGGCCATCGCGCCGGGGGAGACGTACCGCTACGAGTTCACGGTGCGCCAGTCCGGCACGTGCATGTATCACTCGCACCACGACGAGATGACGCAGATGGCGCTGGGCATGGTGGGCATGTTCATCATCCACCCGCGCAAGCCGGTGGGACCGCGCGTGGACCGGGACTTCGCCATCATGCTGCACGAGTGGCGCATCGACCCGGGCGCGCGGCGCCCGGACCCCAACGAGATGACGGACTTCAACATCCTGACGATGAACGCGAAGGCGTTCCCCGGCACGGCTCCGCTCGTCGTGCGCCAGGGCGAGCGGGTGCGGATCCGGTTCGGCAACCTGAGCGCGATGGATCACCACCCCATCCACCTGCACGGCTTCCAGTTCCGCATCACCGAGACGGACGGAGGCCGCATCCCGGACAACGCGCAGTGGCCGGAGACGACGGTGCTGGTGCCCACCGGGAGCACGCGCACCATCGAGTTCGTCGCGGACGAGCCTGGCGACTGGGCCATGCACTGTCACATGACCCACCACGTGATGAACCAGATGGGCCACGATCTGCCGAACATGATCGGCGTGAAGCCCGACGGCCTGGACGCGAAGGTGCGCCCGCTGCTCCCGGGATACATGACGATGGGGCAGACGGGCATGGGGGACATGGGCGGCATGCACCACATGCCCGTGCCCGCGAACTCCATCCCCATGGTGGGGGGCAAGGGCCCCTACGACGACATCACCATGGGCGGCATGTTCACGCTGCTCAAGGTCCGCGCGAAGCTGGACGGCGAAGGCGATCCGGGCTGGTACACCCCACCGCCGGGAACGCAGGCACAGCTGGCCCAGGCGGACGAGCTTCGCCGCGACGGCATCGACGTCTGAGCGTGGCCGGCAGGGGGCGTGTCTGTCCTCGCCTCGCCCCACGAGCGAAGCAGGCACGGGGGGAAGAGCCTCCGTGCGAAG
Organism: Corallococcus sp. Z5C101001; assembly: GCF_007352635.1. Taxonomy (NCBI): domain Bacteria; kingdom Pseudomonadati; phylum Myxococcota; class Myxococcia; order Myxococcales; family Myxococcaceae; genus Corallococcus; species Corallococcus sp. Z5C101001. Next base: position 40,424 of record NZ_VKLU01000009.1, on the reverse strand, counting down.
CAGCCCTGGGGCTCACGGCCGTTGCACTCGGGCCGGAGAAGTCCCATGGGCCTTTCGGCGGGCGTCTGACAAGGGGCTGACATGGAGGAGGTTCCTTCCTGCATGATTCCCTACTTCTTCGCCGCGCACTGGTCCCTCAGCGTCCTCAGTCAGAGCCTCTTCCAGCACCGCTACGCCGCGCACCGGATGTTCACGATGGGGCCGCGCACCGAGCGGGCGATGCACCTGTCGACCGCCTTGATTCAAGGCTCGAGCTATCTGGACCCGCGCGCCTACGCCATCCTGCACCGGGAACACCACGCGTACGCGGACACGGAACGCGATCCGCATTCCCCCGCGCATCAGAAGAACCCGCTGCGGATGATGCTCGAGACCGCGCGCCGCTACACGGGCCTGCTCGCCCGGCGAATCCCCTCCGAAAAGCGCTTCCTCGGCGGTCATCCGGAGTGGCCCGCGGTGGATCGCCTCTTCAGTCGCTGGCCCATGCGCGTCGCCTTCGGCGCCGCCTACGCGCTGTTCTACCGGCGCTTCGCGACGCGTCCCTGGCATTGGGCGCTCATGCCCTTGCATCTCGTGATGGGGCCGGTGCACGGCGCCATCGTCAACTGGTGCGGCCACCGGTATGGCTACCGCAACTTCGCGAGCCGCGACGACTCCCGAAACACCCTGCCGTTCGACGTGCTGTGCATGGGCGAGCTGTTCCAGAACAACCACCACGCCCGGCCGGCGAGCCCCGACTTCGCGGCACGACGCTTCGAGCTGGATCCCACATGGCAGGTGATGCGGCTGCTCGCCCGCCTGAAGCTCATCCGCCTGACGAACGTGCCGCAGGGTGAGCACGCGAAGGACCGCCCCGCCCTGGCGCGGGAAACCCAGAGCCCGCCGCTGACAGCATCCCCATCCTTGTGAGTGGAAGGGAGGCGGCACATGCGATTTTCGGAAGCCGTCGTCCAGGGGCGCACGGTCGTGGCCTCGGGAGGACAGACCCTGGGGACCGTGGAGGCGTTGACGATTGACGATGCGTCCTGGCGGGTCGAAGCGCTGCACGTGAAGCTTCAATCAGCATCCGCCGATGAGCTGGGGACGTACTGGAATTACTTCCGCGCGGCGCGCATCGACGTGCCCACGCGCCTGGTCCAATCCGTGAGCGACACGGTGCTCCTCGCCGTCAGCGTGGAGGAGCTCCGACAGGTGCTCGACCAGGAGCCAGGGGCCGCGCCAGCGCCGTCCTGAGCCCCGGGCCGCGCGCTGAGACGTCACCCTTGAAAATTCTGAATACGGGTTCAGTCGCACAGCCGAGTTCCAGCGGGAGAGGCCGGATGAGGGTAGATTCGGGGCTCCCCTGGAGGAGACGCGATGACTGCCCCGTTGCCGCCCCTGGAACGCCTCCCACGTGGAGCGCTCACGTTGTTCCGCATCCGGGCGTTGCTGCGCATGGGGGTCTATGGCGCGATGGCCCTCGCCGTGGCGCTTGCGTTGACGTTCGCGGGCAACGAGCGCTGGCCGTTCCTGCTGCCGTGCGCGGTGGTACTGGGGCTGAGCGTGCTGACGGCGTGGTATCCACAGCGGGCGCATGAGCGTTGGGGGTGGGCGCTGCGCGAGCACGACCTGATCATCTCGCACGGGGTGCTCCTGCAGCAGGTGGTGTCCATCCCGGCGGGCCGCATCCAGCATGTGGACGTGCACCAGGGCCCCATCGAGCGCTCACTGGGGCTCGCGCGCCTGCAGATCTTCACGGCGGCGGGCAGCGGCGCGGACGGAGAGATTCCGGGCCTCACACGGGAGACGGCGGACGCCCTGCGCGAGCGACTGGTGCGGCGCGAGGCCGACGATGTCGTCTGAGCCAGAGGCCCCGCCCGCCACGCAGGAGGTGCCCTGGAAGCGGCTCAGCTCGAAGGCACCGCTCGCGGCGCTGGTGCCACTGTCGGCGAGCCTCGGGCGCCTGATGCTGGGGGCGCTGCTGCCCGCGTACTTCGCTGGCGAGCACGGCCCGCCGGGGTTCGCCTGGGTGTTCATGTCGGGCATCGCGGCGCTCTTGCTCGCCGGCGGGCTCTATGAAGTGGCCACGCTGAGCTACCGCGTGGTGGGCGCCCAGCTGGAGATCCGCTCTGGCGTCTTCACCCGCTCGTCGCGCTTCATCGAGGCCGCGCGGGTGCAGAACACGGAGGTGCTTCAGCCCTTCATGTCGAAGCTGTTCGGGCTGGTGGAGGTGAAGGTGGAGACGGCCTCCGGAGGCAAGGCGGACGGCCATCTGCGAGGCCTGACGCCGGAGGACGCACAGGCGTTGGTCCTTGCGCTCCAGGCGGTGCGCGGGGAGGCAGGTACGGCGGGGCCGCTGCCCGGCGACCCCGCGCGGGAGGAGCGAGTGCTCTCCGAGGCCCACCTGGGAGGGCTGCTGCTCTACGGCGCGACCGCGCTGGGAGTGGGAGTGATCGCGGTGGCGCTGGGCGCGCTGCATGAAATCACCGAGACCTTCCAGAAGCTGCTGCGTCCCTGGATGGAAGCGCATTGGGACGCGGTGGCGGCGCCGGGCATGGGCTGGCTGGCCGCGACGGTGGCGGCGCTCATCGGGCTGCTCGGCCTGTGGCTGGTGAGTGGTGTGCGGGCGGTGTTGCGCTTCCACGGCTTCCGGCTGGTGGACACGGGCACGCACCTGCGCGCGGTGGGTGGGCTCATCACGCGTCGTCAGGTGACGGTGCGGCGGGCGCGCATCCAGCAGGTGGTGCTGGATGAGCCGCTCCTGCGTCGCACGCTGGGCTTCGGGTCGGTGGAGGTGGAGACCGCGGGTGTCCGCGGCGGCCAGGAGGCAGCGGACCGCGCGGAGCTCCTGGTGCCGGTGGTGCCCACGGCGCGCATGCCGGAGTTGCTTCGGGAGTTCGTGCCGGAGCTGCCCGACGCCCTGGGGTCCCTGCCCCTCCAGCGAGCGCATCCCAAGGCGCTCCTGCGTGCCCGCATCCGGGCGGTGGGGTTGAGCGTGCTGGTGGCGGCGCCCGCGACCTGGTTCTGGGGGGCGTGGGGCGCGGTGGCGTGGCTCCTGCTGCCCGCGCAGTGGCTGGGGGCGTGGTTCGACTGGCGGTTCCAGGGGTGGCTCGTCACGGACGCGCTGGTGGTGGTGCGCCAGGGTTTCTGGAGGCGCCGCACGACGGTGGTGCAGCGCGCGCGCATCCAGTCCGTCAAGGCACGTCAGGGTCCGCTGGAGCGCGGCTATGGCATCGGGCACGTGCGCATCGACGTCGCGGGTTCGCACGTCATCCTGCCGAGCGTGGGATGGGCGGAGGCCCAATCCCTCATCGACGTGCTCCCAGCGAGGCGTCCGTCGCGCAGCCCCCAGCTCCCGGCCGTGCGGCTTCCCGGATAGCGGGCCACGTGCGTGCGGCTCGACTCCCCCCCAACGTTCAAACGCTGGCGGTGTGCGAACCCCGCGACCTCCCGGCGCGACCTCGAACAAGACAAGATGTGCGCAGGTAACGAGGTCGATGAAGGTCAGAGCCGATAGCCGCCGGTGGCTTCGATGCGCTGGCCCGTGAGCCATCGCGTATCGTGCGAGAGCAGCGACGCGATGATGTCGGCCACGTCCTCGGGTTCTCCAAGACGACCGAGCGGCGTCTCGGCGACGACTGCCTTCCGAAGCTGTTCGTTGGTGCGCATGAACCCGCCGCCGTAGTCGGTGACGATGCCGCCAGGAGCCACGGAGTTCACGGCGATGCGGCGTGGCCCAAGCTCAAGGGCGAGCACCCGCGTGACGGCTTCGAGCGCGCTCTTCACCGCCGCGTAGACCGAGACGCCCGGAATCGTGTAACGCGTCAATCCCGTCGAGACGTTCACGATGCGGCCTCCGTCGGCGAGCACGGGCAGGAGCTTTTGCGTGAGGAAGAACGGGCCCTTGAAGTGGACGCCGACGAGCGCGTCGAACGTCGACTCGGTCGTCTCGGCGAAGGACACCGGGCCACCCGCGCCACCGTTGTTCACGAGAAAATCGAGACGCTCGCGTGACCACGTCTGCATGAGCTGTGTCTTCACGTCGCCAACAAACGCATCGAACGTGTCTGTCATCGCGAGGTCGAGCCGCAACGCGACGGCCTTGCGGCCCTTGTCGCGAATGCTCTCGACGACGTCGTTCGCCTCCTTCTCGGCGGACACATACGTGACGATGACGTCGACACCTCGCTCGGCGAGGGTGAGCGCGGTGGCCCGACCGATGCCTCGGCTGGCTCCGGTGATGAGGGCGACGGGGGTCTTCTCGATCGACATGGGAGTCCTTTCAAGCCCGACATGGGCTTGCCGACTCTTGATGGCGTACAACTCGATTCGTAGCTAGAGACTCTTCGGTCAACTACGAACATCGTGGTTCCATAGGAACCCAAAGGTAACCATGCCCATCATCAAGGAGCTACCGCACGTCCCGGCAGAACGCGCGCTGCGGGTGATCGGCGGGCGCTGGAAGGTCTTCGCGCTCTACTTCCTGTTCGACGGCCCGAAGCGTCTCTCGGAGCTGCGTCGCCTCATCCCCGACGTCAGCCAGAAGATGCTCGTGCAGTCACTGCGCGAGCTGGAGGAGCACGGCATCGTCCACCGCGAGGTCTTCGCCGAGGTACCTCCCCGTGTCGTCTACACCGCGACGAAGCTCGGCATGAGCTTGCGGCCAATCGTGGGCGCGCTCTGCGATTGGGGAAAGAAGCACAGAAGCGAGCTCGAGGCCGCCGCTGTGAGCGGCGTCAAGAACACCACGCAACCGAAGCGCGGCACGCCGAGCAAGTCGAAGTGACAGCGGCGGTCGCATGGAACCGCGAAGCCGCGGTGAAGGAACCATGCGGGAAGCAGGCGTCGCGCCGCCGCCCACGCCCGCGAACGCTCGTCCGCGGTGGCGCACCCTGCTGCGGCCGCGGGGAGCAGGTGGCATGTGGCCGGCGTCAGGCGGCATGGGCACGCGACGTCCATGGCAAGACGCATCCGCCGCACTGTCATTAGGGCCCTGGAGACGAGGAGGCGCACGTGACGGAGGAGTCCTACGCCGCGAAGTGGAAGCAGTACCGCCGGAGGTGGATTGCCTTCTTCACCTTCATCGTCGTTGGCTGTGTCCTCGCCGCGGTCTTCACGGCCCACTCATCCTCACGCACCTGGAACAGCGTCGTCGTCTGGGCGTGGTTTTTCGGCTCCGCGGCCCTGGGCTGGTACGCCAATTCCTGGCGCTGCCCCCGGTGCGGCAAGCGGTTCCACCCAAGGGGGCGTCATTGGAGGCCTACGTCCGTCATACAGTCGTGCGTCCACTGCGGTTTGCCGAGGTACGGCGCCAGCCCCTCGGGAATCAACGGCGTGCGGCCCGGTGCCCACTGAATCCTCAGCCCCCGCAAGCCGCTCGCCCGATGGCGGGCGAGGAAGCGCTGGATGTCGCGGGGCGTCGTCCCCAGGTCGGCGGACACGGCAGATTCTTCCGGGCCGTGAAAGTGAAGAAACGATTCAGCAAGATTCAGGGCTCGCGGAAGCCGCCGCGCACCCACTCGTTGGCGACGTCCCGGGTGAACTTGAAGTTCGCCGACACGCGATGTTTCGCGACGGTCGCGCCAGCGTCGTCGATGGCCGAGAGCAGCGCGTGGGGTTCATACTCATCGGCCACCATCTCGAGCCGGACCTCGTACCAGCGGCCCTCCCAGGCGATGGAGAGCTTCTTGGTCATGGCCTGCTCGCGCTGTCGCGCGGAGCGATCCAGGACCTCCGAGGCCGTCTTCACGAAGGTCGCGAACGCCGTCGCGTCGAAGGGTTTGGGATTCTTCTTGTCGCGGCCCATCACCCACGGGCTGATGAGGACGGGCTCGGAGATCCCCTGCTTGCGGATCTCCACGGCCCAGCCGTCGTCCTCCTCGTTCTTGATGACCTTGGCCGTCCAGCCGTTCTTCCGCCAGAACGTGGGCTCCATCACTTCGGGTTCGGAAGGTGTGCGCTCGTTGCTCATGGGCGTTGCTCATACTCCCCCCCGGTGACACCTCGCCAGGACACAATCCTGGAACCCGGCGCATCACGGCGGACCTGCGGGGCTCCTCTCAAGTCAGAGACCACCTCTGCCAGCAAGGGAGCCTATCAATGACCTTTCTTCCCCGGTGTCTGGGGGCACTGCTGCTTGCTTGCCCCACGCTGCTGACGGCCTGCGCCAACCCCCAGGGGACACCGGACGCCGGCACGCCCCCTGTCGTGGGGTGGGATGGCACCTCCACTCCCATTGAGGAGAAGGGCGACTGGATTGACCGCGGCGTCTTCGCTTCCTGCGAGTTCACTCCCCCGCTCGGAACCCCGCTTGACTGCGACACCCCTGCCCTCTTCGACCTGTCGAGGTGCAACCTGGGGGCGCTCAGCACGGCGGCACGGCACGGCATCTACCAGACGGAGCTGCGCTCGACCTCCGGCGAGTACCCCTGGGGGGGCGCCGGCATCCTGCTCCCCGAGGATGGCGGCGCCGGAACCCTGAATTTCACCCCCCTCACCCGGCAGCAGTTCGATGACCAGGGCCTGTTCCTCGCGAACATCTTCACCACGACCCGGGGTGTGGTCACGAAGTATGCGCTGGCGGGCTGCGACGCTCCCGAGCCCAACCACATCACCGGCTGCTATGCGTTTTGTAGCAACGGCGTGCTCGCGGAGAAGGGCACGTTCGACTCGGAGCGCATGACCTGGGGCCGCGGTGAGGCCGAGTCCTCCGGGGGCCTGAACCTCGTCTCCGAATCCTTTGTCGGACTTGGCTTTCCGGCGGACGTCTACGTCACGAAGAACCATGCCTACGTGGTGTCCATCCAGCTCAAGAACTACATGCCCTCGGGTGGCTTGACTGTCTTCGACGTCAGCGACCGCCGCCACCCCGTGCTGAAGAAAGTCATTACCCTGCCGGACGATGGGTACTGGAACGCCGTGTGGGCCAAGGACGACGTCCTCTACATCGCCACCCGCGCTTCCGGCGTCATCCTCTATGACATCTCGAATCCGGGGGACCCGACCTACCTCCGCAGCGTGCCCAGCGGCGCGCCCCTGGACGTGCACACCCTGTTCGTAGAGGGCAACCGGCTCTATGCCATGGCGCTGCGGCCCCAGCAGACGATCATCTTCGACATCACGTCACCCCAAGCCCCTGTCCTGCTCAACCGCTTCACCTTCTCGTCAGAGGAGTTCGTCACCAGCTATCCGCATGACGCCTTCGCCTACGAGGGCCGCCTCTACATCAACCACACGGATATCGGCTTCCTGGTCACCGACCCGGGCGACCCCATGCAGGTCAAGGAGCTGGGTCGATACCACTACAACCGGCAATACAGCCATGCCAGCGCGGTGGGGACCTTCGCGGGCCGCACCATCGCGTTCGAAGGCGGTGAGCAGGAGGGCGCGCACCTTCGCGTGCTGGATGTCACCGACCCGGCCCACATCCAACTCATCGCCGAGCGCCGGCTGCGCCCCACCACCTCCATCCACAACATGATCCTGAAGGGCACCCGGCTGTACGTCGCCTGGTACCAGGAGGGAGTGCGCGTGTTCGACGTAGCCAATCCCACACACCCCAAGGAGATTGCCTATTTCAACACCTATCGTGAGACCGACCCGAAACGGCTGGGCTTCGTCTACGAGGGCGCAATCGGAATGCGCGTCCCGGGCGACGGGTATGTCTATGTGGTGGATTCAGCGCGCGGGCTGCTCATCTTCAACGAGCCCTGATTCACGGCCCGGAAGAATCTGCCGTGTCCGCCGACCTGGGGACGACGCCCCGCGACATCCAGCGCTTCCTCGCCCGCTATCGGGCGAGCGGCTTGCGGGGGCTGAGGATTCAGTGGGCACCGGGCCACACGCCGTTGATTCTCGAGGGGCTGGCGCCCACCATTCTGGGATGCAAGGACGGCCTCTCCAAGATGAAGCGCATGCAGGTGGCTTTCGCTCACCACCTGCTCGACGTCGCCCTCGCCTATCCCCGCCACCGCGTGGCGGCAAGTCGTCCGAGGCGTGAATCAGTACACGACGACTGAGCCGTAGACGCTGGTGCCGTTCGTATAGGCGACGAGGGCGCCGCCGTTCGATGGGAGCGCCGCGACCGCTGGCGCGGCCCCCGGCCCCACCGTCCTGGCATCCGTGGCCAGAATCATGGCGGCCCCCACGAGCATCCGGTCCAACTGGATGTCGCCCGTCCCCCGCTGGGACGCGATGTAGGCATTGCCGAGCGCGTCCGCGTCAATCGTCCGGAAGGCCGCGGGACCGACGTCGGTGGGCAGGCCCGGTACCTGGGTGCTTGTCCCTGGCGCGGACACCGGGATGACGTCCACGTTGTCATCCCCGAAGGAGCCCGTGACGTAGATGAAGCCGTTGGAGCCCGTCCAGTCCGAGAAGTAGGCCTGGCCCGGCGGGGAGCTCTGCGGGCCGAAGGTGACCCCCTGGTCGCTGCTGCGGTGGATGCGGAAGGAGGGGTCGTCGCTCACCGAGAAGACATCTCCACTGATCTTGTCCACGACAACGTCGAAATAGACATTGTTCTGGTTCACATCCGTCACGCTGAAATCGTTCGCGCCTCGTGCGAAGTTCCTGAGAACGCGCACCCCGGTGCTGCTGCCTCGAGAGACGGAGATGTAGAGGGCGTCGCCCCTGGAATCCATACTGAGAGTGGGGTTGGCTGCCGACGTGAGGGTTCGCGGCGCCTCCCAACTCGCCCCCGCGTCAACGGTCCGGGTGAATACGAGGGAGCCCGCGCTGGTGGCCGCGACGTAGGCGACCCCCGTGGGGCCTCCTTCAATCGCGACCTCCGCCGCGTTGGTGATTCCCAGGGGCGTCGGCCCCACCCAGGTGTGGCCCCGGTCCAAGCTCACGCTGACATGGACCGCGCCGCCGCACCTCATGACGACGTAGAAGCGCCCCAGCGCATCCACCGCGACCTTGCGCCCGGTGTTCGTGTTGGCGGTGGTGCAGTTCAGAGTCCCGCTGATGAGCGTGGGGGGCACATTCGAAAAGGCATCCAGTTGGCACTCGGCGTCGCAGCCATCGCCGGGGGTCGTGCCGCCATCGTCGCACTGCTCTCCCGTGGCGCTGTCGACCAGGCCGTCGCCGCAGACCTCCACGCCCTGGCAGTCAGCGCGACAGCCGTCCCCCGCGACGCGGTTGCCGTCGTCACACACCTCACCCGAATCGAGGTAGCCATCGCCGCAGACCGGCGGCCCCCGGACGGTGAGGGTGACGGTCGCGATATTGGAGGTGAGCGCGCCGTCGCTGGCGGTGAACGTGAACGAGTCCGCCCCCTGGAAATCCGCGGCGGGTGTGTAGAGCATCTGGGCGCCCGTGCCGGACAGGGTCCCGTGCGCGGGAGGTGTCGTCACGGTGAACGTGAGCGCGTCCCCATCCACGTCCGTAGCCACCAACGTGATGGGCGTCGACGTGTTGTAGCTCACCGTCACCGCGGAAGAGGTGGCCACGGGCGCGTCGTTGACGGGCGTCACTGTGACCGAGACGGTGGCCGTTGCCTGCTTCTTGCCGTCGGAGACGGTGACTTGGAAGGTGTCCGTTCCGTTGAAGTTCGTATTCGGGGTGTACGTCACCGACGCCCCGGTACCCGTGAGCGTTCCATGGATGGGCAGCGTGAAGGAGAAGGCCAGCACGTCACCGTCCGGGTCCACCGCGGGGATGGTGATGCCGACCGAAGTGTCCTCGGGGGTGGTCGCCACGACGTCCTCGACCGTGGGTGCTCGGTTGTTGTCACAAACGCTGGGCTGCCCCGTGCAGGTGTAGCCCGGCTCCACCTCGCAGACACTGTTGCAGCCGTCGCCAGAGCGCTGATTGCCATCGTCACAGGCTTCGAACCCGCCCAGCACTCCATCACCACAGACGGTCCGCAGCGACGTCTCCACCGCGTCCACCAGGTAGAGCGCGAGCACGGCACCCTTCAGCCGTACGTAGCGATAGGGCACGTTGCCCGGGTATTTCGCCACCGCGATATGGGTCCCCAGGCCCAGTTCCACCAGGTGCAACGAACTGGAGCCGATGAAGGTTCCATCCGCCTTCAGGAAGTCCACCTGCGCCACGAGCGCCAACGAGAGGCCCTGGTAGTAGACGCGCAGGTCGCCGGTGCCTTCCTCGTTCTGGCCCAGGTCCAGCACCAACGCCGTGTTGAGCAGGCCCAGCACTGTCGCGGCCCGCCCGTCCGGAGCCCCCAGGGCCGCGCTCGCGTTGAGCACCGTCGCCGTGGTTCCCGAAGCCACCGCGTTCGCATACGGGTCCCACGCCAAAGCGGCTTCTGGACCTGTGTGCGTCAACGCCCCGACGTCCTGGACCGACATCTCACCCTCTGGAGGACGGACATTCTCCTCCAGGGACTCCACTCCACACGCAGCCAGCGACAAGGCTAGCGTCATGCCCAGCGCCCACGACCACGGCCCACCAGAGCGGCTTCGCATTGAGTGTCTCCCCCCCGAGGAGCAGGATGAAGTCCGGAATGGACCGCCCGCCCCTCACGGAATGAACGACACCACTCCTCACCGCGAACGCTTCGAGGCGCAAGACACGGATGGCCAATGTCTTCCAAACGCCAATCGATAAGCACCCAAGTCCCGGAACCCACCCACCCACGGGCTGGCCGCGAACAGGTCAACACCATGAAGTGGATGCGATTTCGGGTCCTTGGGGTGTCCTCCCAAGTACGCGACTGGCTTCTCGGAGGCTGCGTTCAATGTCATCCAGAAGGGAGAGACCGAAGCGGCCGTCATGCAGCGGTTGGGCAAGCCACTCACCAGGGACTCCGAAGCGACGGTCGAGGAGTGGTGCTTCGAAAACGGGCAAGCCAAACCGGGCCTACGCGCGTTGCTACCGCACTGACCAGTCCCTGGAGCGGCTTGCGGAGCGCGGCAGCTTCGGCCCCGGCGAACTGGACATGTCCGTCCCTGGCTGGCGCCAGGAGTTGGGGCCGTAACGTCCTGTGCCTGTCTACATGAGCGAGACGCTCATCGCAGTTGTGCGGTGAGCGCCGTAGAGCCTCGCCTAGCTCAACCAGTCAACGGAGGAGTTGCAGGCCCCCCACTGCGCGTCAGTGAACGGCAGGGAGCGGTGCGAGCAGACCGTCTGCCCCCAATCGTTGCAATTCTTCGTCACAGCCTTGCTGCCATACCAATTGGTGCCGCACTTCACAAGGCAACACTTGACCTGTCCGTCGACAACCGCAGTGCCCTGCTCAACCTGTCCAAGATAGCCCTGGAGGGCCTCGCTGGGCTGCGAGGGAGTAGGCTCGGTGGCCTCGGGATCCCCACCACAAGCAGTGACCACAAGGGAAAGAGAGAGAGCGATTGGTGCAAGCAGTCTGTTCAACATGGCTGGCTCCTGTGATGGCGGCCCGGTCATCGGGCGCCATGGACCAAACGTAAAGCAAACAAGCACTAAAACTCAACCTAGCCTGATTAACGCTTAATTCGCAGATCTGATGGCACCCTGGGAGGTCGCCGGGAGCACGGGGCGCTCACGCTCGGGTGAGGTGCCGCCCCTTCTGTCGGCCATGCCCCCCGTCAGCACCGAGTCCGCCGTCCTCATGCTGGCCGTGGGCCAGCTCCTTTTGACCAAGGACTCCGGATCGAATCTTCCCTAATGGGCCCTGGCCTCTATGCTCTCGTCTGCCCATGAGACTGGGCAGACCGAGAAGGAGCGGCCCATCGTAGTGGCGCCCCTTCTCTGGTCCACACCTCGATCCCTCCGGAGCCCGCCGTGCCCACCAGCTTGCAGCGCGCCGCCTTCCTCCAGTCTGTCCTTTCCCAGATGCATGAGCCCTACCGGTGGAACGGGAAGGGACAGCGCGCCTCGCCGGAAGGCCCGCGCCTCTTCGATTGCAGCGGCCTCGTGACCTGGGCGCTCCACCAGGTGGGCGGCCCGGACTGGCGTGTGACTCACAACACGGACAGCCTCTGGAGCGCCTGCTCTCCGGTGGCGAGCGCGTCGGACCTGCTGCCCGGGGACCTGGTGCTCTACGGCAAGGGTGGGGACCCGGACCACGTGATGGTGCACGTGGGAGCGGGCGTGGTGGTGGGCGCGTCAGGAGGCAGCAGCAAGACGCTCACCCTGGAGGACGCGGCGGCTGCCGGGGCGAAAGTGAAGTCCTTCACGCGCGTGGAGTACCGGCCCGATGTCCTGGGCTTCCGGCGTCTCCCCTTCGCCTCCTGATTGAGCGGCCTACGCCCGGGTTGGCGGAGGATGCCGCGTCAGCAGCACGCCCAGCACCCACCGCCACACCCCGCGCCAGTCGATGCCCGGCACGCCCTCTCTATCGAACTGGTCGAGCGCCTCGCCGACGGTCACGCCAGCGGGCCAGTGAATCATGATGGCGGCGATGGTCTGCTGCCGCGGGCTGTCGCTGGGCGCCTCCAGAATGACGCGCCACTGCCGCCCGTCTCCCTCCGACGCAATCAGCATGTCCGCGACAGGCCAATCACGGCCCCTATCATCCGGGAGCGTGATGCCTGCGGCCTCCGGGAGCGACACGTGCAGCGTGCGCTCGCGCACCGTCACGTCGTCGCAGGTGTAGCCGAGGCACTCCGTGGTTCGGGCGGTGCAAGACAGCTCCTCCGCCACCACCATCGAGTGCTGCCCATGGGCTGTCCACCGTAGTTGCATCCAGCGCTCCAGCATCTCCTGGCGCACCGCCACCAGCTCACCCGCGGACGCATCTGCGAGCACGGCCCGCTGTGTTGCGGCAACGCGCTGGTCGTGCTCCGCGTCCCAAAACCAGTCGTAGCCCACGCGCCATGCCGCTTCCTCCAACGCCAGGAGCGGCATCTCTCTGGCGATGCGCAGGGCCATGGACGCCGAGAGATGTCCCGCCTCAACCGCCTCCTGTAGCGCAGGAGGGCCGCCTCGCCCCCAGTAGACGCGTGCCTCGATGCTCGGCCCCAGCCAGTTCAGGACATGCATGGCGCGGCAGTAGGCGTCGCGGGTGCGACGAGGGGAATACCTCCAACGGGGGAGCCGAGCGAGGCGCCCCTTCCTTCTGGTGCAGCTCAACCCCCAACTGGAGCAACACCATGAAGAAGAGCATCACCCTGGCCGCGTGCGTCGCGGCCGTCCTCTCCGCGCCGGTGATCCTGGCCCAGACGTCCACCAGGTGTCCGGGAGCAGGGGCGAGGCGGCGAGGGCCTCGCCAGAACTCCCGCTGGACTCCCAACTCCGGCCGACCGCCGTGCCTCGCGCCCCCGGCCCGACAATTTCCTGGGTCGGGCCGGGGACTTGAGCAGTAACCCCGACAGGAAGCGAACCTGTGGCCTGCGGTTTAGGAAACCGCCGCTCCATCCAACGGAGCCATGGAAAGCGTCCAGCCCACTCAGTCCGCGACGCCGCCCAGCGCCTTCATCCAGATGACCACCGCCACCGCGCCCGCATCCGGAATCCCCTTCGCGCGCTCGCCCAGGTAGCTGGCCCGGCCCAGGCGCGGCGCCATTCCCGCCGTCGCGTCCGCGCCGGCTTCCGCCGCGCGCGCCGCCTCCGCCCACGCGACCGCCAGCGACCTCCCCTCTCGCACCCCGCGCGTCAGCGCCACCGCGGCCGGGTGCAGCGCGTCCACCATCGTCCGGTCTCCCGGCCGCGCGCCTCCCAGCTCCGACACCGCCTCGACCGCCACCTCGAACGCCCTGGCCCAAGCCACCGCATCCAACGGCTTGTCCGCCAGGTGGCGGGCCGCGCGCAGCAACGCCGTCGCGTAGAACGGCCCGGAGCTGCCGCCGATGTTCCTCCGCAGCGCCTGCCCCAGCTCCGTCAACGCACCGGACGGCGTCGCCCAGGCCCCCTCAGGCAACGCGCGGATCGCCGCCGCCCCGCGCGCGAGGCTCAGCCCCAGGTCGCCGTCTCCCGCCGCGCTGTCCAGCTCCGTCAGCCGCGCCTCCGCCGCGTCCCACGCGTCCGCCACCGCCAGCGCCGCCGCGCGCACCCGCGCCATCTCGGGCTCGGGTTTCGCGTGCCCTTCCGTCCTCGACAACGCGCCGCGCGCTGGCACCACGCGGCGCTGAGTCACCACCTGCCCCCTCCCCGGCCACGCGGGCGCCTCCGTGGCCGCGTCCAGCCGCTCGAGCCGCGCGTCATCCACCTTCAACACCGTGAGCGAGCACCCCGGCATCTCCAGCGCCGACAGGAACGTGCCCTGCCACGCGCGCTCCACCTTCACGCCCCGCTCCGCCAGGAACGCCAGCGCCCGGCGCGTCACGATGGCCAGCTCCATGGGCGGCGTGCCCCCCAACCCGTTGACCATCAGCGCCACGCGGTCTCCCGCGCCCACCTTCCGATCCTCCACGATGATCGACAGCAGCGTGTCCGCCAGCGCGTCCGCGGGCTGGAGCGCCACGCGGCGCACGCCCTGCTCACCGTGGATGCCCAAGCCCAGCTCCACCTCCGCCTCGCCCAGCGCGAACCCCGGCCGTCCCGCCGCCGGCACCGTGCAGGGCCCCAGCGCCACGCCCATGCTGCCCAACGTCGCGGCCGCGGCCGACGCCTCGCGCACCACCTCCGCCAACGACGCCCCCGCCGCGGCCGCCGCCCCCGCCACCTTGTGCACCAGCACCACGCCCGCGATGCCCCGGCGCCGCTCCGGCTCCACCGTGTCGCGCAACGCCACGTCGTCCGCCACCACCACCACCTCCGTCGGAATGCCCTCCGCGCGCGCCAGCTCCGCCGCCAACCCGAAGTTGAGCCGGTCGCCCGTGTAGTTCTTCACGATGAGCAGCGCCCCCGCCGGCCCCGCCACCGCGCGGATCGCCGCCAGCACCGCGTCCGCGCTGGGTGACGTGAACACGTCCCCCGCGACCGCCGCGTGCAACATGCCCGCGCCCACGTACCCCGCATGCGCCGGCTCGTGCCCGCTGCCGCCCCCCGACAACACCGCCACCTTCCGCGCCCCCGGCGCCGCCGGAACGTCCGCGCGCACCACCACCGTCTCCCCCTCCAGCAGCGCCTGCCCCGGCGCCAGCGCCACGAACCCCTCCAACATCTCCTGGACCACGGCACGCGGCGCATTGACGAGCTTCTTCACGTTCGACTCCTGGTCGGGTTCACGGGACGGATCGCGCGGACGCGACCACCCTTTCCGCCTCGCCCCCAACCCGTCAAGCCGGACGCACCCCACAAGCCCGCCGCCAGACGATTGCGTCAAAGAACCGCTTTCCCATTGACTCCGGGAACATTTCTGAGGATGATTCTCATTATCATTCGCTAGTTTTAAAGCATACACGGCGGCCCGGCGCGAAGCGCACCGGGTCCTGGCCGAGCCCTGTCTGGCATCGCCGGGCGTGGGCGGGGCCGGAGTGTGTCTGGATTCAGGTGACTGTCTTGAGTGCTCCATCCCCCGCCGCGCGAGAGCGCACGCTGCTGTGGCTCCTGGCCGCGGTGCAGTTCACGCACGTCGTCGACTTCATGATGTTGATGCCGCTGGGCCCCCTGCTGATGCAGCGGCTGGAGCTGTCCGCGACGCGCTTCGGAGCGCTGGTGTCCGCGTACACGCTGGCGTCCGCGGCCATGGGCGTGCTGGGGGTGTTCTGGCTGGACCGCCTGGAGCGCAAGCGCACGCTGTTGATGCTCTACGCGGGCTTCATCGCCGCCACGCTCCTGTGCGGCGCGGCCACCGGAGCCATGGGGCTGCTCGTGGCGCGCACCGCGGCTGGGGCGTGCGCGGGGCTGATGGGGGCGGTCGTCATCGCCATCGTCAGTGACGTGGTGCCGGCGGAGCGCCGAGGCCAGGCCATTGGCACCGTGATGACGGCCTACGCGCTGTCCGCGGTGGCGGGCGTGCCGCTGGGCCTGGGGCTCGCGAACCTGGGCGGCTGGCGGCTGCCCTTCGGGGTCCTCGCCGGGCTCGCGGGGATCGTCTGGCTGCTGCTCCTGCGCTTCCTGCCCCGCGTGGACGGACACCTGTCCCCGGCGGCGGCCTCCAACGCGTCCCCCACCGCGGGCTTCACGCCCCGGCTGGCGCTGGGCTGGGGGCTCACCTTCACGGTGGTGTTCGCCAGCTTCCTGCTCATCCCCTACCTGGGCGCCTTCATGGTGGGCAACGTGGGCCTGTCCCTCACGGATCTGCCGTGGGTCTATCTGGCGGGCGGCGCGGCCACGTTCGTGAGCTCGCGATGGATTGGCCGGATGGCGGACCGCCTGGGCCCCGCCCGCGCGCTGGCCCTCCTGCTGGTGGCCACCATGGCACCGCACCTGCTCTTCACCCACCTGCCGCCGTCGCCGCTGCCGGTGGTGGCCGTCGTGTTCGTGTTGTTCATGACGCTCACCTCCGGGCGGGCCATCCCCACCATGGCGCTGGTCGCGTCCCAGGTGCCCCCCGCGCTCCGGGGCCGCTACCTCGCCGTCAACATGGCCGCCAGCGATGGCGCCTCCGGGCTCGCCGCGTGGATGGGCGGGCTCCTGCTCACCACCGGGCCGGACGGCGCGCTGCTGGGTTTCGCCCAGCTGGGCTGGCTCGCGGTGGGCATCTCCACGCTCGCGCTCGGGCTGCTGTGGACCTTCGCTGGCCGCGCCGTGCGGCTGGACCCCACACCCGCGCCCTGAATCCCTCTTACCTCCACAAGGACCCGTCATGTCCCAGGCAGCCCCCCGACACCCGTCCCTTCCCCGCCCCATCGTGGGTGAACTCAAGCTGGAGCGCTCCAACCAGCTGCTCGCCGAGGCGCGCAAGTGGGTGCCCGGCGTCACCCAGACGATGATGAAGAAGCCGGATCACTTCGCCCCTGGCGCCTTCCCCGTGTTCCTCGCGAAGGGACAGGGCGCGCTGGTGGAGGACGCGGACGGCCAGGAGTACATCGACTACATCCAGGCCCTGGGCGCCAACATGCTGGGCCACAACCACCCGGCCGTCGCGGACACCATCCGCAAGCACCTGGCCGAGGGCATCATCCACTCGCTGCCCACGCCCGTGGAGGTCTCCTCCGTGAAGGCGCTGGTGGAGGTCATCCCCGGCGCGGAGATGGCCCGCTTCTTCAAGACGGGCGCGGACGCCACGTCCGCCGCCGTGCGCCTCGCGCGCCACCTCACCGGCCGCGAACACATCGTCACCGTGGGCTACAACGGCTGGCACGACCACTTCATGTATGACACGCCGGGCGTGCCCCCGACCGTGGCGAAGCTCACCACCCGGCTGCCGCTCTTCACGCCCCCGGACGAGCCCGCGCTCCTCGAGCACATCGAGAAGCACGGCGCCCAGCTGGCCTGCGTGCTGCTGGCCATCCCCTACAACCGCACCGTCACCCGCGAGTTCCTCCTCCAGGTGAAGGCCACCTGCGCGAAGCACGGCGTGATGTTCGTCCTGGATGAGGTCGTCACAGGCTTCCGCCTGGCCCTGGGCGGCGCGCAGCAGTACTTCGACATCCAGGCGGACTTCGTCACCCTGTCCAAGGGCATCGCCGCGGGCATGCCCCTGTCCGCCATCGCCGGCCCGGAGAAGTACCTCTCCCGCCTGAGCGAGCTGCAGGTCTCCACCACCTTCGGCGGTGAGATGCTCTCCCTGGCCGTGTGCGAGGCCGTCCTCCACGAGTACCGCCGCACCAACCACGTCGAACACATCGCCAGCCTGGGCCGCCGCCTGCGCGAGGGCGTCAACGCCCACGCCCGCGAGACGGGCTCCTCGCTGGAGGTCATCGGCTACGACGCCGTGCCCTTCTTCCGCTTCAGCAAGGTCATCCCCGAACACATCGAGAAGATGATCCCCTTCCAGGCCGGCATGGCCCGCCGGGGCGTCATCCTCCGCCGCGACCTCAACTTCATCAGCGCCGTGCACACCGTGGAGCAGATCGACCACACCATCGCCGCCGCCGGCGAGGTGCTGCGCGAGACCGCCGCCAAGGCCCACGCGGCCTGAACCGGAGTCCTCCGCCCGTCCGCCCCCGCGGATTCCGGACAGCGAGCGATTCCATGTTTGAGCCACCTTGACAGGAATACACGACCATGGCACTTCCGGATTCTGATTATGAGAACCGTTCTCATTCCACGACGAACGGCCCCGGCGAGCGGATGATGGGCGCGACGACAGGACACGCGGTGGTGACGGGCGCGGCGCAAGGCATTGGCGCCGCGGTGGCGCGCAAGCTGGCGCGCACGATGCCGGTCGCGGTGTTCGACCAGAACGCCGCGGGGCTGGAGCTGCTGGTGGCGGAGCTGCGCCAGCAGGGCCTGAAGGCCACGGCGTTCCCGGTGGACGTGCGGGACAAGGACGGCATCGAGGACGCCATCGCCGTCATCGAGTCCCGGCTGGGCCCCATCCAGGTGCTGGCCAACGTGGCGGGCATCCTGCGGGTGGGCCCGGTGCTCACGCAGAGCGACGCGGACTGGATGTCCACGTTCGCGGTCAACACCCACGGCGTGTTTCATGTCTCGCGCGCGGTGGCGAAGCACATGGTGCCCCGCCGCTCCGGCGTCATCGTGACGGTGGGCTCCAACGCGGCCGGGGTGCCGCGCATGCAGATGGCGGCCTACGCGGCGTCCAAGGCCGCCTCCACCATGTTCACCAAGTGTCTGGGATTGGAGCTGGCCCAGCACGGCATCCGCTGCAACGTCGTGTCCCCGGGCTCCACCGACACCGCCATGCAGCGGGCGATGTGGGCGGACGACTCCGGCCGCGACGCGGTCATCGCGGGCTCGCTGGACACCTTCCGCACGGGCATCCCGCTGCGCCGCATCGCCACGCCGGATGACATCGCCGACGCCGTGGCCTTCCTCGCCTCCGACCAGGCCCGCCACATCACGATGCACGACCTGTGTATCGACGGCGGCGCCACGCTCGGCGTCTAGCGCTCCCAGCTCCCCCACCCTGCCTTCCTTCCTGGGACGGCCCCTCGGGGCCTCTCCCCGCATCACTCCGAGTTGAGAATGATTCCTGATACCAAAATCATTGGACGTCAGAAGGACGCGCGGTCCGTGGACGGCGTGGTGGGCGCCCCTGCCCTGCCGCAGGAGCAGGAGCAGGAGGCGTTGGCCGCGCGGCTGCTGCGTGACTACGACGCCGGGGCGTTCTTCTTCGCGTCCCCTCGGCGCACGATGCTGGCGCGCGGCGTGTTCGCCACGGTGCCGGACGCGGGCGGGACGAACTCCCTGGAGGGCCTGCCGGAGCGCGTGGCGGCGGTGCTGGACGCCTCGCGTGAGGCTGCGCACGACATCCCAGTGGCGGTGGGCGCAGTGCCCTTCGATGGCAAGGTGGCCGCGCAGTTGGTGGTGCCCATGACCATCCAGCGCGCGGGCCCGATGGTGTTCGACGCCTCGGCGCCGTCCCAGTCTCCCCTGGGCTCACGCTACACGCTGCGCCCGGTGCCGGAGCCGGCCGCCTACATGCAGGGCGTGGCGGAGGCGCTGAAGCTCATGCAGGAGGGGCCGCTGCGCAAGGTGGTGCTGTCGCGCTCGCTGCACGTGGACACGGCGGCGCCGGTGGATCTGCGGCAGCTCCTGCACAACCTGGCCCGCCGCAACCCGCATGGTTACACCTTCGCGGTGGACCTGCCGCCGCACGCGGACGCGGCCCCCGGCTCGGGGCGGCGCACGCTCATCGGCGCGAGCCCGGAGCTGCTGGTGGCGCGCTCGGGGTTGCAGGTCCTCGCCAATCCGCTCGCGGGCTCGGCGGCGCGCAGCCCGGATCCGGTGGAGGATCAGGCGCGGGCGGCGCGGCTGATGACCTCGCCCAAGGACCTTCACGAGCACGCGGTCGTCATCGACGCGGTGGCGGAGGCCCTTCGGCCCTTCTGCAAGACGCTGGACGTGCCCCGGGGGCCGTCGCTCGTGAGCACGCAGACGATGTGGCACCTGTCCAGCCGCATCCAGGGCGAGCTGAAGGATCCCTCCATCACGTCGCTGACGCTGGCGCTGGCCATGCATCCCACGCCCGCGGTGTGTGGCCACCCGACGGCGCTGGCGCACGAGTCCATCGGGCGGATCGAACCGTTCCACCGGGGCTACTACACCGGCACGGTGGGCTGGTGCGACGCGAACGGCGACGGTCAGTGGGCCGTCACCATCCGCTGCGCGGAGGCCGACGAGCACACCCTGCGGTTGTTCGCGGGCGCGGGCATCGTCGTGGGCTCCACGCCAGAGGCGGAGCTCGCGGAGACGGAGGCCAAGTTCCGCACCATGTTGCTGGCCATGGGCCTGGGCCTCAACGCCGAGGTGCAGCCGTGAGCGGTGCCCCCGAGCACCTGCCGGGCTGCCCCGCCTGGCCGGAGGACTTCGCCCGACGCTACCGCGAGGCCGGCTACTGGCGCGGAGAGACGTTCGGCCAGCTGCTGCGGGAGCGTGCCCGCGACTTCGGGACGCGCACGGCGCTGGTGGGCGGCGCGCACCGCTGGACGTACGCGGAGCTGGACGCGCGCGTGGACCGCATGGCCACGGGCCTCCACGCGCTGGGCATCCGCGCGCGTGACCGCGTGGTGGTGCAGTTGCCCAACGTCCCGGAGTTCTACGAGGTCATCTTCGCGCTCTTCCGCATGGGCGCCCTGCCCGTGTTCGCGCTGCCCGCGCACCGCGCGTCGGAGATCGGCTACTTCTGCGCCTTCACCGAGGCCGTGGCGTACGTCATCCCGGATCGCTTCGGCGGCTTTGACTACCGAAGCCTCGCGGACCAGGTGAAGACCGCCACGCCCACGCTGAGGCACGTGCTCATCCTGGGCGACGCGGGGGCGCACACCGCGCTGGCCTCCGTGCCCACGGAGCCGGTGGCGCTGGAGGGGCCGTCGCCGTCGGACGTGGCGTTCTTCCAGCTGTCCGGCGGCAGCACCGGCGTGCCCAAGCTGATCCCCCGCACCCACGACGACTACATCTACAGCCTCCGGGCCAGCGTGGACGTGTGCCGGTTCACCCCTGAGACGGTGTACCTGTGCGCGCTGCCCGCGGCGCACAACTTCCCGATGAGCTCGCCCGGCGTGCTGGGCGCCTTCTTCGCGGGCGGCACGGCGGTGATGGCGCTGAACCCCAGCCCAGAGGTGGCCTTTCCGCTCATCGAACGCGAGCGCGTCACCGTCACCGCGCTGGTGCCCCCGTTGACGATGGTGTGGCTGGACTCGTCGTTGGCGAAGCGGCACGACCTGTCCAGCCTCCAGGTGCTCCAGGTGGGCGGCGCCCGCCTGAGCGACGAGGCCGCCGCGCGCGTGCGTCCCACGCTCGGCTGCGGACTCCAGCAGGTCTTCGGCATGGCCGAGGGCCTGGTGAACTACACGCGGCTGGACGACCCCGAAGCGCGCATCGTCACCACGCAGGGCCGCCCCATGTCGGACGCGGACGAGCTGCGCGTGGTGGACGACGACGACGTGCCGGTGGCCCCCGGTGAGACAGGGCACCTGCTCACGCGCGGGCCCTACACCATCCGCGGCTACTACAAGGCGGAGGCGCACAACGCCAAGGCCTTCACGACGGATGGCTTCTACCGCACGGGCGACCTCGTGCGCCTGACGCCCGAGGGGTACCTCGTGGTCGAGGGACGCGCGAAGGATCAGATCAACCGGGGCGGAGACAAGGTCGCGGCGGAGGAGGTGGAGAACCACCTGCTCGCGCACCCGTCCGTCAGCGACGCCGCCGTGGTGGCCATCCCGGACAAGTTCCTGGGCGAGCGCACCTGCGCGGTCGTCATCCCGCGCGGTGAAGCGCCAGCGCCCTCCGCCCTCAACGCGTTCCTGCGCCAGCGAGGGCTCGCGGCCTTCAAGATTCCGGACCGCATCGAGTTCGTCGCGGCCTTCCCCCAGACGGGGGTGGGCAAGGTCAGCAAGAAGGCGCTGCGCGACAGCCTGCGCCAGTCCCTCTCCACACCCTCTCCCTGAACCAGGAGCCCTCCATGGCACTGCCTGCCATTGCCCCCTATTCCATGCCCGGCGCGGCGGACCTGCCCCGCAACAAGATCTCGTGGACCCCGGAGCCCGGGCGCGCCGTGCTGCTCATCCACGACATGCAGCGCTACTTCGTGGACGCCTTCGCGCAGGGCCAGTCCCCGGTGACGGAGCTGGTGGCCAACATCCAGCGGCTGCGTGCGCACGCCGTGAAGCTGGGCATCCCCGTCGTTTACTCCGCGCAGCCCGGCGACCAGACCCCCGAGCAGCGCGGCCTCCAGCTGGACTTCTGGGGCGCTGGCGTCCGCAGCGGACCGAAGCAGCAGATCATCGAGGCGCTCGCTCCCGTCGAGGGCGACACCGTGCTCACCAAGTGGCGCTACAGCGCCTTCCGCAACACGCGCCTGATGGAGCTGATGCGGGAGCAGCGCCGTGACCAGCTGATCATCTGCGGCATCTACGCGCACATCGGCTGCCTCCAGACGGCCAGCGACGGCTCCATGAGCGAGGTGCGGCCCTTCCTGGTCGCGGACGCGGTGGCGGACTTCTCGCTGGAGAAGCACCGGCTGGCGCTGGACTACGCCTCGCAGCTCGTCGCGTTCGTCACCTCCACGCAGCAGCTCATCGACGCCATGCCGGTGGGTGCCTCCGCCCCGGCGGTGGACCGCGAGCAGCTTCGAGCGGACGTGGCCGAGCTCCTGATGGAGTCCGCGTCGGCGATTGGCGAGGACGACAACCTGCTCGAGCGCGGCATGGACTCCATCCGCCTGATGAGCCTGGTGGAGCGCTGGCGCCAGGGTGGCACCGAGGTGTCCTTCGTGGAGCTGGCCGAGAAGCCGACGCTCACCGACTGGTACGCGCTGCTCGCCGCGAAGCAGCCCGCCCCGCTGGCCCCTGGCGCCCGCGCCTCCTGATCCGCCCTGGAGGGCGGCCCCCTTCCCCTCGGAGTTCCCCCGTCATGCACCCTCCCCAGGATGAGAACCGCCCGCTGACCGCGGCACAGCACGGCATCTGGGTGGGGCAACAGCTCGACCTCCAGAGCCCGGTGTACAACGCGGGCGAGTGCATCGAGTTCCGGGGCGCGGTCGATCCGGTGCGCTTCGAGTCCGCCCTGCGCCGCGCGGTCGCGGACGCGGACGCCCTGCACTCGCGCTTCATCGCGGGCGATGAGGGCCCGGCACAGCGGATCGATCCCGGCACGCACTGGGCGCTCCAGCGCGTGGACCTGAGCGCGGAAGCGGATCCCTGGGCCGCCGCCCAGGAGTGGATGTGGAAGGACCTGGGCCGCACGGTGGACCTCGCGCGAGGGCCGCTGTTCGCGCAGGCCCTGCTCACCGTCGGGCCGGAGCGCTCCTTCTGGTTCCAGCGCATCCACCACATCGCGATGGATGGCTATGGCTTCTCGCTGCTCGCGCGGCGGGTGGCGGAGCTCTACACGGCTGATGCCGCGGGCAAGGTCGCGCCCGCCGGCTTCAGCCGCCTGGGCCCCGTGCTGGACGAGGACCTGGCGTACCGGAGCGGTCCCCAGCTCCAGAAGGACCGCGACTTCTGGGTGGGGCGCTTCGAGGATGCCCCCGTGCCGCCGCTGCTCGCGGACGCGGCGCCCATGTCGTCCCGCTTCCTGCGCCGCTCGGAGCACCTGCGCCCGGAGATGATGGCCGCCCTCCAGGCCGGCGCGAAGCAGGCGGGCGTGAGCTGGTCCGACCTGGTGCTCGCGGTGACGGCCGTCTACCTGCACCAGCGCACGGGCGCGGCGGAGGCGGTGCTGGGCCTGCCGGTGATGGGCCGCCTGGGTTCGGCGTCGCTGCGAGTCCCGTGCATGGCGATGAACATCGTGCCGCTGCGCATCGCCGTGCGGCCGGATGCGGGGCTGTATGCCCTGGCGCGTGACGTGGCGGCGGAGATGAAGGCCGCGCGCCCCCACCTGCGCTACCGCTACGAGCAGCTCCGCCGCGACCTGCGTCTGGTCGGTGGCCAGCGGAAGCTCTTCGGTCCCGTCGTCAACATCATGCCGTTCGACTACGCCCTGGACTTCGCGGGCGTGCCGGGGACCGCTCACAACATCTCCGCCGGTCCGGTGGAGGACCTGTCGTTCGGCTTCCATGCCCGTTCGGGTGGGACAAGCCTGCGCGTGGATCTGGACGCGAACCCCGCCTGCTACACCGAGGCCGCGCTCGCCGAACACCAGCGTGGGTTCCTCCAACTGCTGGAGTCGCTGCTCGCGTCGCCCGAGCAGCCCGTGCGGCGCGCCCCCCAGGGTGCGGGGATGGAGGCTTCGGTCCTCGACGGCGGGCCGGTGCCGCCGGTGCGCCCTGTGTTGGAGCTGTTGAAGGCACAGGCCGAGGCCCGGCCGGAGGCGGTCGCGGTGGAGCACGGCCGCTGGCGGATGACCTACCGCGAGCTGCTTGCGGCCTCCCAGGCCCTGGCGCTGCGGCTCACGGAAGCGGGCGTGCGCGCCGACACCGCGGTGGCCGTGAAGGTCCCCCGGGGCATCGACGCCATCGTGTCCACCCTGGGCGTGCTGTTCGCGGGCGCGGGCTACCTGCCCATCGACCCCACCGGGCCGGCCACGCGCAACGCGGCCATCCTGGAGGACGCACGCCCCGGCGTGATGCTGGTGTCCGAGCGCCCCACGCCCGACGCGGATCCCACGGCGCCTGGAATCCTGATCGTGCAGCGGCTGGAGTCGCAGGCCCCATCCGGGCCCGTGGCTCCGGTGGGAGGGGACGTCCCCGCCGCGTCCGACCCGGAGGCCCGGCTCGCCTATGTCATCTACACGTCGGGCTCCACCGGTCAGCCCAACGGCGTGCAGATCACGCGCGGCGCCCTGGCCCACTTCGTCGCGGGCGCGACGCCGCGCTACGGCGTCGGCCCCGAGGATCGGGTGCTCCAGTTCGCGCCGCTCCACTTCGACGCCAGCGTCGAGGAGATCTTCGTCGCGCTGTGCACGGGCGCGCGGCTGGTGCTGCGCACCGACGAGATGCTCCAGTCGGTGCCACGCCTGATGGACGCGTGCGCCGAGCACGGCATCACCCTGCTCGACCTGCCCACGGCCTTCTGGCACGAGCTGGCCTACAGCCTGTCCACCGGCGCCGCCCGCCTTCCGGAGGCCCTGCGCACGGTCATCATCGGCGGCGAGGCGGCGCTGCCGGAGCGCATCGCTCGCTGGCGGGAGATCGCGGGCGACCGCGTGCGGCTGCTCAACACCTACGGCCCCACCGAAGCCACCGTCGTGGCCACCGTCGCCACGCTCGCGGGGCCGGAGGCCCTGGCCTCCGGTGAGGAGGTCCCCATCGGCCGTCCGCTGCCCGGCGTGGTCGCGGCGGTCATCACCCCGCAGGGCCGGCTGGTGGCCCCCGGCAAGGAGGGCGAGCTGTGCCTGCTGGGCGGCGCGCTCGCGCGGGGCTACCTGGGCCGCCCCCAGTTGGATGCCGCGCGCTTCACCCGGCTGGAGGCGCTGGAGGGAGCGCCCCGGGCCTACCGCACCGGCGACAAGGCGCGCGTGCGGGAGGACGGCCAGCTCGTGTTCGTGGGCCGCGTCGACGACGAGTTCAAGATCAGCGGGCACCGCATCGACCCGGGCGAAGTTGAAACCGTGTTGCTCCTGTATCCCGGTGTCCGCGAGGCCGCCGTCGTGGGACAGGTGTTGCCGGGGGGCTCGCGACGGCTGTGCGCGCACCTGGTGGCCTCGCCCGAGCCCTCGCCCGCGGAGCTGCGCAAGCACCTGCTGACGGCCCTGCCCGCTCCCATGGTGCCCGGCGCCTTCGCCTTCGCGGAGCGGCTGCCCCGCACCAGCACGGGGAAGATCGACCGCAACGCGCTCAAGAACGCGCTGCCCGCGGACGCGAGCGCCGCGCTGCTCGCCACCGCGACCCCCATGGAGCGCACGGTGCTGGAGGTCTGGGAGCAGGTCCTGGGCCGCGCCGCCACTTCGCTCCAGGACGACTTCTTCGAGCTGGGCGGCCAGTCCCTCCAGAGCATCCAGGTGGCCAACCGGCTGGGCATCGCCGTGGGCCGCGACGTGCCCGTGGCCACGGTCTTCCGGCACCCGACCGTGTCGGGGCTCGCGCAGGCGCTCCAGCGCGGCAGCGCCGAGGGCTCGGAGCCCGGCGGCCTCACGCCCGCGATGCTCACGGACGCGGAGCTGGGCGAGGACATCGTCCCCACCACCACCCACGAGGCGTGGGCACACGAGGCGCCGCGACGGGGCACCGGCTTCCGGCAGGTCCTCCTCACGGGCGCCACGGGCTTCGTCGGCGCGCACCTGCTGCATCAGCTCCTGACGCGGACGGACTCGCGCGTCATCTGCCCCGTGCGCGCGAAGGACGAGGCGCAGGCCATGGAGCGGCTGCGCTCCGCGCTGGCGGGCCAGCGGCTGCCCACGGAGGGGATTGAAGCGCGGGTGCTCGCGCTTCCGGCGGACCTGTCCCAACCGCTGCTGGGCCTGGACGCCACGCGCTTCCACGGGCTCGCCGCCGAGTGCGACGCCGTCATCCACAACGCCGCCGTGGTCAGCGTGGTGCGCGAGTACGGCAGCCTCCAGGGCGTCAACGTCCGCGGCACGCGGGAGCTGCTGAAGCTGGCCGCCGCCGTGCGCCCCAAGCCCTTCCACTACGTCTCCACGCTGGCGGTGGCGCCCCAGGCGAACCTGGCTCCGGACGTGCCAGAGGCCTTCGTCCCCGCGCACCCGGGCCTGCGCGACGGCTACCAGCAGAGCAAGTGGATCGCGGAGCGGCTGGTGCAGCAGGCCTGCGAGCGGGGCCTCCCCGCGACGGTGTACCGGCTGGGCCGCGTGGTGGGCGCGCCCGACACCGCGCTCGTCAACACCCAGGACCTCGTGTGGCGCATCGTGCTCGCCGGGCTGCCCGTGCGCGCCCTGCCCCTGCTGGACGTGGGCGAGGTGTGGACGCCCGTGGACTTCGTGGCCCGCGCGATCGTCCAGCTCGCGCGCACGCCTCGGCCGGGCGCGGTCTTCAACGTGACGCCGGCGGCGGAGGTGCGCCTGGCGGAGCTGTTCGGCTGGGTGCGTGACTACGGCTACCCGCTGGACCTGTGTCCCGTCCCCGAGTGGCGCGACCGCGTCGCGAAGGGCTCGGGCGGCCACGACGCCACGCTCGCCTTCTTCGACTTGCGCAGCGGGGACTCCACGCCGGCCTTCGGCCTGGGCCCCATCCGCTGCGAACGGCTGCTGGCCGCGCTGGAGGGCACGGACGTCCGCTGCCCCCCCACCGACCGGAAGCTCCTCCACCGCTATCTCGACTCCTGCGTCGCGCAGGGAATCCTGCCTCCGAAAGAAACGGCGCTCCCGTGACGAACCCTTCCTGGTCCCCTGCCTCCTGGCGCGCGAAGCCTGTCCGCTACATCCCCGACGACTACCCCGACCTCTCCGCCCTCGCGCGCGTGGAGTCCGAGCTCGCCGCCCTGCCGTCGCTGGTGCACGCGGAGGAGACGCGCCGGCTGCGAGAAGCGCTGGGGCAGGTCGCCGAGGGCAAGGCCTTCCTGCTCCAGGGCGGCGACTGCGCGGAGAGCTTCAAGGAGTTCTCCGCCCAGAACGTCCGGGGCACCTTCCAACTGCTGCTCCAGATGGCCGGGGTGCTCACCTTCGCGGGCGGCTGCCCGGTGGTGAAGGTGGGCCGCATCGCGGGCCAGTTCGCCAAGCCGCGCTCCAACGCCACGGAGACCGTGGGCGGCGTCACCCTGCCCAGCTACCGCGGCGACATCATCAACGGCATGGACTTCGACGCCCGCGAGCGCACGCCGGATCCCCAGCGCCTGCTTCGCGCCTACCACCAGTCCGCGGAGACACTCCAACTGGTGCGGGCCTTCGCGCGCGAGGGCTACACGGACCTGACCCGGCTCCTGGGCCACCGGCCGGAATCCGAAGGCGCCGTGCGCCCCGTGGACTTCTTCACCAGCCACGAAGCCCTGCTCCTCAACGTCGAGCAGGCCATGACCCGCGTCGATGAAGCCACGGGCCACTGGTACGACACGTCCGCGCACATGCTCTGGATTGGCGAACGCACCCGCCAGCTGGACGGCGGCCACGTGGAGTTCATGCGGGGCATCCAGAACCCCATCGGCCTCAAGTGCGGCCCCTCGCTGGAGCCCGAGGACCTGGTGCGCCTCATCGACACGCTCAACCCCCAGGGCATCCCGGGCAAGCTCACGCTCATCGGGCGCTTCGGCTCGGATCAGGTCGCCGCGCGCCTGCCCCGGCTGATGGCCGCCACCCAGCGCCACGGCAGCCCCGTGGTGTGGTCCATCGACCCGATGCACGGCAACACGCACAAGGCGAACAACGGCTACAAGACGCGCTCGCTGGAGCGGATCCTCGCGGAGGTGATGGGCTTCCTCCAGGTCGCCGCCGCCGAAGGCGTCCACCCCGGCGGACTCCACCTGGAGATGACCGGCCAGGACGTCACCGAGTGCCTGGGCGGCCCGCTGGACGTGTCCGAGGACGACCTCTCCGACCGCTACCACACGCACTGCGATCCACGCCTCAACGCGGACCAGTCTCTCCAGCTCGCGTTCCGCGTCGCGGACGGGCTGCACACCGTGCGCGCACCCCAGGACCGCGCAGCCTGATTTTCCATGGAGCCTTGACAGTTCCGAACTCAAGCGGGTAAACGTCGCGGCGCTGAAAATGAGAACCATTCTCATAATCATAAGAGCGACGACGCGGCGATGGCTTCCGGGCATGGGCGTGGCCCTGCTGTCCCTCCCGTGCGCCAGTGGACTCGCGCACGCGGGAGGACTCCAGGAGGAGGCCGCCCCCGAGCCGCCTCCGGCGCGAACGGCCGAGCCCGGCGCCCAGGATGCGGCGCAGCCGACCCCGGCGCCCGCGGCTCCGGTCATCGAGCTTCCGCGGCTGCTCCGCTCCGTGGAGGCGCCCTACCCGCCCGAAGCGGCGCGCGAGAAGCTGGAGGCGAATGTCCGGCTGCGGCTGCGGCTGGACGCGCAGGGGCAAGTGACCCAGGCGGAGGTGATGGAGCCCGTCGGCCACGGCTTCGACGAGGCCGCGCGCACCGCGGCGCTCCAGTTCCGCTTCGAGCCCGCGAAGCGCAACGGCGTCGCGGCCCCCGCCCGCGTCACCTACACCTACGTGTTCCAGCTGGCCGCGCCCGTGGAGCCGGCACCGCCGCCGGCCCCTCGCATCACGATGACGGCGGCGAAGTCCCACGCGCCCGACACGGCCCCGGAGGAGTACGAGGAGACCGTCGAAGTCACCGGCGTGGGCGAGACGCAGGCCGAGCGCCGCCGCAAGTCCGCGGAGGCGGTGCAGGTCGTCGAGCTGGAGCAGGCCAGCATGGAGACCGCCGACCTGGGCACCGCGCTGGCGCGCACGGAAGGCGTGGACGTGCGGCGGGCCGGGGGACTTGGCAGCGGAGCACGCGTTTCGGTGGCGGGCCTTTCGGATGATCAGGTGCGCTTCTTCATCGACGGCGTTCCGCTGGAGCTGGCGGGCTACGGGCCCGCGATCGCCAGCGTGCCGGTGAACCTGGTGCAGCGGATGGAGATCTTCCAGGGCGTGGTGCCCATCCGCTTCGGCGCGGACGCGCTGGGCGGCGCGGTGGAGCTCGTCACCGACCAGGACGTGCGCGGCACGGGCGTGACGGGCTCGTATGAGCTGGGCTCTTTCGACACGCACCGCTTCACCACGAGCGTCCGCCACCTCCAGGAGTCCACCGGCCTGCTGGTGCGCGCGCACGGCTTCTACGACGACGCGCGCAACAACTACCCCATCCAGGTGGAGGTGCCCAACGACCTGGGCAAGCTCGCGCCCGTGGAGGTGCGCCGCTTCCATGACGGCTACCGCGCCGGAGGCGCGAGCGTGGAGGCCGGCTACGTGGACCGGCCCTGGGCGCGGCGCCTGCTGGTGCGCGCCTTCCTCAACGCCGCCGGCCGGGAGATCCAGAACGACGTCGCCATGGAGTCCGCCTATGGCGACGTGACGACCGCGGAGGGCACCGCGGGCGCCACGCTGCGCTACGCGCAGACCTTCGACCCGGGCCTCACCGTGGACGCGGTGGGCGGCTACACGTTCCGCCGCAACCGCTTCCTGGACCTGGGCACCTGCGCGTACGACTGGTACGGCCGCTGCGTCGTCACCCTGCCCCAGCCGGGTGAGATCGAATCGCGAGCGGTGGAGCGCTACGTCAACCAGCACACCGCCTTCGCGCGCCTCAACGCCGCCTGGGTGCCCGTGCCCGGCGGAGCGCACACGGTGCGGCTGGCGGTGGCCCCCACCTTCGTCCAGCGCTCGGGCGAGGACCGCCAGCTCCAGGCGCGCGGCGAGGCGGATCCGCTGTCCGTGGGCCGGGGCGTGACGTCCCTGGTGACGGGCCTGGAGTACCAGCACGACGCCTTCGACGGCCGGCTCCAGAACATCGTCTTCGCCAAGGACTACCTCCAGGACACCCGCGCGAAGAAGCTGCTGGCCAGCAACGAGTTCATGAACCTGGGCCGCACCGCGCACGAGTTCGGCGTGGGCGACAGCCTGCGCTACCGGCTGTCCACCTCGCTCATCGCCAAGGCCTCCTATGAGTGGGCCACGCGGCTGCCGCGCCCGGACGAGCTCTTTGGCGACGGGCTGCTCATTGGCGACAACCTGGAGCTGCGGCCCGAGGTCAGCCACAACTTCAACCTGGGGCTGAGCTACGCGTCAGCGCCCAGCAGCCGCGGGGGCGGCTTCCGCGCCAGCGCTGGCGGCTTCGCGCGCCTGGCCGATCAGCTGATCGTCCTCATCGGGCGGGAGAGCTACTTCCTCTACCAGAACGTGTACGCGGCCCGCGCGCTGGGCGCCCTCGGGAGCGTGGGGTGGACGTCGCCCGGTCAGTACCTGGCCCTGGACGGCAACGCCACCTGGCAGGACGTTCGCAATGTCTCCACCGAGGGCAACTTCGGCGCGTTCGACGGACAGCGCATCCCCAACCGCCCCTACCTGCTCGGCAACGGCAGCGCGCAGGGGCGCGTGGGCGACCTCCTGCGCGACCACGACGAGCTGCTGGTGACGTGGCGCTCCCGCTATGTGCACGGCTTCTTCCGGTCGTGGGAGGGCCTGGGGGCGCAGGTGACGAAGTCGCGCATCCCCTCGCAGCTCACCCACTCGCTCGCGGTCACCTACGTGGTGCGCGACATGACGACGCGGCTGAGCTGGACGCTGGACCTGCAGAACCTCACCGACTCCCGGACCTACGACTTCTACGGCGTCCAACGCCCCGGCCGCAGCCTCGCCGCCAAGTTCACGCTGGAGCGCTGAGCACCGCGCCTCCGGCACTCCGCACGCAGCACCCGCAAACCCCCATCGAAAGGGATCTCCTTGAAGCTGTCACCCTCCTTCCGCACCCCGGGCCGCGTCCTCGCGGCACTCGCCTTCTCCTTCGTCGCGGCCTGCAGCGACAACACGGATCCGGACAACAACAACCCGGACGCCGGCCCCGTCACCAAGACGCCGCTGTACGCGTTCGTGGCGCAGGTGAGCACCGACACGGAGTCCCAGAGCTACATCATCCTCACGGACAAGGTGGACCAGACCGCGCCGCTGTCCCTGGCGAACGCCACGGAGATCAACGGCCGCGCGCTGGGCTCCGGCATCTCCAAGTCGGGCTCGCTCTTCGTGTCCAGCAGCGCGAACGCCACCGTCACCCGCTACAACGTGACGAACGACAACAAGCTGGAGAAGGCGGGCGAGGTCAGCTTCGCGGGCAAGGGCCTCACCACGATTGGCGAGTACCAGAACCAGTTCCAGTTCGTGTCGGAGACGAAGGCCTACTACTTCGACGGCCGGACGGCGCAGCTGATCATCTGGAACCCGAAGGACATGACGCTGACGAACAGCGTCGCGCTGCCGGACATGGCCATCAACGGCGCGATCCTCACGTTCGCGTCCAACCCCCTGCGCGTGGGCAACAAGGTGCTGATGCCGCTGGGCTGGCGTCCGTCCGCGGGCATCGGCATCACGAAGCAGGCGGGCATCATCGTGGTGGACACCACGAATGACAGCGCCGTGGTCGTCCGCGACGACCGCTGCGGCTACGTGCGCGACGGCATCGTGGGCACCGACGGCCAGGTGTACCTGGCGACGGAGGCGTACGGCGCCGCGGTGAAGCGCGTGTCCGGCAGCAACCCGGACGTGCCCACCCCCTGCCTCCTGAAGTTCGACCCGGCGACGGGCAAGTACGACGCCACCTTCTTCAAGGAGCTGGGCTCGCTGACGAACGACGGCGCCACGGGCTCGCTGCTCGCGGGCCCCAACGGCACCGGCTACCTGCGCGTGCTGGATGAGTCGGTCTACACGGTGGCGGAGGGCACGCACCCGCGCGTCATCGCGAGCGCCGTGGCGTGGAAGTGGTGGAAGCTGGACCCGGCCTCCGGCGCCAAGGCGACGCTGGTGGACACGCTGCCGGCCAGCACGGGCAGCTCCTTCCTCTTCCAGGCGGATGACCGCACCCTGTTCACCGAGTTCACCAACGGCGGCAGCAACACCAACTTCCGCGAGCTGACCGACCTGAGCGGCAAGCTGGTGGCGACGCACGAGGGCCTGTCCTTCTCGTTCCTCCAGCTGCGCTAGCCCCTGTCGTCGGCGGTACTTCGGCCCCCGCGGCCCGGGACGGAAGCCTCCGTCTCCGGTCCTCGGGGGCCTTTTTCATGCGCCAGGGCTCAGGTGCACATCAGCCACGAGCACTTGTTCGACTGGCACTCGCGGCCGGAGGAGCACAGGGCGCCCTTGGCCCGCTTGGTCACGCACTTGCCCGCGTTGGTGCCCCAGCCGCAGAACTGGGTCGCGGCGCAGTGGGCGTCCGTGGAGCAGGTGCAGACGCCGGGCACGTCGCCGCAGTTGTCCAGCGCGCTGCAGTCGCCGCTCTTGCACTCCTGGTCGAAGCGGCAGGTCTCGGAGACCGCCTTGGTGCTGGGAGCGTAGGCCTTGCCGCAGATCTTCGGGTACTGGGCCTCGCGGGTGGCCTTGGGCACGTAGGCCGCGACGCCGCCGGTGTCGATGTCGGTGGCCGCGTCCGCCATGCCGGTGCGCGTGCTGTTGGCGCGCTCCCACATCCGGATGAAGTTCTCCGCGGAGCCCTCCAGGCCGCTGGTGTTGACGCCCAGCTGCTTCAGGTCCTTCACCACGTCCGGGAGCAGGCCCACGTGGGCCAGGCCGTAGATGTCGAAGTCGGTGCCCAGGCGCGGCGGGCCGGAGACGTTCTGCTGCTCCCGCTGCGTGTCGGCCTCCGCGCGGAAGCCCGCAGAACACGCGCCGAAGTCGCCGAAGCGCGGGCGCGTCTGCTGGATGAAGCCATTGAGGTCCGCGCCAAAGCCCATGTTGACCTTCAGACCCTGGCGGCCGAACTCGTACGCCTGCGCGAGCGAGCGCGTGGAGCCCTGGCAGGTGTTGGCGACGGGCGTGCGGGTGTAGTCGCGCGTCTCGTCATGCGCGGTGCGCAGGCCGAACATGCCGCCCGTCTGGCGCACGTAGCGCACCACCCACGAGGGCGTCGTCTTCTCGTTGGCGGCGAGGTCCGGGTTCATCACCTCGCGGAAGTGGCCGTGGGAGATGAACAGCGGGTAGTAGGTTTTCGCCTGGGACAGGGCATACGTGTCCTGGATGCTCTTCTCGGACATGTGGGCCATGTCGACGAGCATCCCCTTGCCCATCATCTCCTGCACCAGCGCCTTGCCATCCGCGGTGAGGCCCTTGGTGTTGCGGCAGTTGGCATCCACGTCGAAGCCGAGCGTGAAGCCCGGGCCGGTGATGCCGCAGTCCGTGTCGATGTGGCAGTTCTCCAGGAACTGGGCGACCTGGAAGATGGCGTTGTGCGGCGCGGCGCCGCCGAAGCGGTTGTCCAGCTGGTGCACGGGCTGGAGCGAGCGAACGCCCAGCGAATAGACGCGGTTCAGCTCCGCGCGCCAGTCCTTGGTCCCGAACAGCTTGCTGGACTCGATGGAGAGCACCATCGCGAGCTTGCCCGCGGCGATGATCTGCCGGGCGTGCGCGGGCGACAGGGCGATCTCCGCCCAGTCCGTGCGCGCATCGAAGTCGCGAGCCATCTGGAGCTGGACGTCCACGTCCATCATCTCGTCACAAGGCCGCTTGAGGTTCTGGTACGGCAGGGCCTTGCAGAGGAACTCGTTGCTGACAAGCGACACCATCACCAGGGACATGCCGCCCTGCTTCGCCTGCTTGAGCCACCCCTCCCACGCCTGCTGGTGGGCGATGGTGTCCCAGCGCGGCCACTGCGTGGGCGTCTCCATGCGGCCCAGGTGCAGGCCCGTGTCGCCCTGCGTGCCCTCGACCTGACCAATCACCTCCGAGGCCACCGCGCCGCCCACGCCGAAGACGTCCGACAGGATGGGCACGCCGCCCAGGTTCACGCTGCCGGCGTTGGGACAGATGTTGAGCATGTCGCGCAGGTCCATGCGGA
Source organism: Corallococcus sp. Z5C101001 (assembly GCF_007352635.1). Taxonomy (NCBI): domain Bacteria; kingdom Pseudomonadati; phylum Myxococcota; class Myxococcia; order Myxococcales; family Myxococcaceae; genus Corallococcus; species Corallococcus sp. Z5C101001. Next base: position 6,241 of record NZ_VKLU01000009.1, on the reverse strand, counting down.
CGCGCGCGTGGTCGCTCTCCGGCATGCCGCCATCACAGGTCGTCAGCGTGCCGGTGTGGCTGCCATGGAACCAGCCGCCGGCGAAGGCCTCCTCGGCGAACATGTGGTGGTGCATCTCCGCGAAGCCGCCCACCGCGAGCGGCTGGGCGACCTCCTCGGGCGCGGCCGGTGGCGAGGGAGGCTCGTCGGCGACGGGCCCACAGGCCAGCGCCGAGGCGGCGAGCAACGGGGACAACCAGCGACGGGAACGGGAACGACGCGACATGGGGTGCACCTTTCCGGGGTGGAGATGCACCCGGCGTATCAGCACCCGTTCCGGGTAATCAAATCTCACCGCCTAAGCGTGATGGCGCATGGCTTTGACGCGTCGCATGAAAAATCGCGTCCCCCGGTGCCTTCACTCGTCGAAGCAAGGGCCGCTCTGACGGACCTCGACGGTGGACCACTCCGCCGCGGGGCACTGGCTGGCGAGCTCGAGCGCCTCCTCGCGCGTCTTCACGTCCACCAGGAAGAAGCCCCCGATGATCTCCTTGGACTCCGTGAACGGGCCGTCGCTGAAGCTCAGCTTGCCCTCCCGCCGCTCCACCCGGACGCCCTCCATGTCCGAGCGCAGGGAATCAGCGGCCTGGAGGATGCCCCGCGCCTGGAGGCCCGCGCCGAAGCCCCGCATCCGCTCCATGCGCTCCGCGGCGACGCGCTTCTCGTCCACCGTCCGGGGCTTCCCGCCCACCGTCTGCATCACCACCAGCATGTATGACATTCCAGGCTCCTTCCGAGGCACCGCGCAGGGCGGGGCCTCCAACGTGGAGGCTGTCTCAGCACGCCCACCGGGGCGGATGGAAATGACAGCGCGTGAAGTCGTCGCCCTTTGAGCGCCCGCTCAGCGCCCCACCGCGATGGCAGGGGACGCCGCCTCCACCGGAGCGGCCATGGCGGGAGAGGCCCAGAGCTGATCAGGGGGCTCTCCGAACGTATCCGGCACCGCGTGGACGGCGTAGACGCATTCGTGGACGTTGTCGCTCAGCGCGCAGAGCAGCTCGCTGCGCTCCGTGCCGAGGTCCAGCTCGTAGAGCGCGGCGGGACATTGGCTCCCCACGATGAAGCGCTGACCGTCCAGCGGCGCGAGGCCCCGCGCGAAGGCCGGCTTGCCGGGCACCGACACCTGACGCCGCCAGCTCCCATCCACGGCCTGCCGCACCAGCTGCGAGGAGTGGGTGTCGTTGAAGACGAGCGAGTCCTCGTGCCAGAGCAGGTTGTGGTTGGGGATCTTGACGCCCTCCTTGCGCGTGACGATGCGAGCGGGCCCCTCGTCCGGTAGCAGCACGCCCAGCCATGTCGACGATGAATAGCGGGCGCCCAGAAAGCGCATCGCGAACATGCGCGAGGGCCGGGCCATCGGCGTGTCGATGCCCATGCCTTGGAGGAGTCGTCCCGGCAGGCCCAGCATGCTCTGGAACCTGCGCGTCGCGGCCGAGGCGACGAAGCCGAAGGACAGCAACAACCCTTCCGGCGCGCGCGCCACGCCGTTGATGTGCACGAAGTCGTAGAGCGCCGGGAGCTGGCGGGGATCGCGGTAGTCCACCTCCGCGGCCTCCCCCGCCCAGGCCCCCAACCCCAGCGCCTCCGCCAACACCGGATCCTTCCGCCAGCTCCAGGAGCGCAGGAGCTTTCCATCCCAGCCGATCTTGAGCAGCGCGTCCGATGCCGTCGCCGTGACCCAGACCCCATCCGGCTCCACCAGGATGTCGTGGACCTCCCCGAAGAGCGGATGCGTCAACTCCCCCACCTGATTCCACTGCCGGTCGAACACGTACAGCCGGTCCGTCATCGCGATGACCAGCCGCTCCTCCGTACTGCCGATGCCTCGCCCCCCGCGGAGCCCGCCTCGGGGGTTGAGATCGAACTGGCGGAAGCGGCTCTCCTGGATGGGCCACGTCTTCAGCACGCGGCGCTGCCCCGTGCTCACCCACCGGACAAAGCCACTGCTTTCGCCCGTACCGGAGATACGAACGATGGAGGTCACCAACAAGCGGGTGTCGTTCATGGAGTCAGAACCATGTTTTGAAGCATTAGAGGTTTTCCCACCAACACACGGATTCCTTTACCATTGGGTCCGAGTGGGGCCCAACGCCCGCCAGTGGAAAGGAAGGTCGAAGTGAATCCAGGAGTGGAGATCGCCTCGAAGGTTTCATCGCTTGCTTCGCGGGTGCAGGAGCTGATGAAGGCACCGGGTCCCGACGCGAACGCGGCGGTGGTGACCTGGCTGAGGGACGTGGAGTCGGCGTGGGCACTGGTGAAGGACGGTTCGGTGGCGCAGCTGGGCCCGCATGCGACGTCCGCGGACAACCTGCGGCTGGCGGCCCGCGTCGCGGTGGAGCGGCTGCTTCAGATGCCCTGGGTGTCGGGTGAGACGAAGACCGCGCTCAGCGGCTACCTGGAGCGCCACCCGGCGGCCCGGCAGGTGGGGCGCTACCAGTTCTCCTCCGACTGGATGTCGAAGTGCGAGGACGACTGGCGCAAGGCGCTGGCGCCGCTGGCCGGGAAGCACGACGTGCGCGCGCTGGAGATCGGCAGCTACGAGGGCCGGTCGGCCATCTGGCTGCTGGAGAACGTGCTGACGGACGCGTCCAGCCGCATCACCTGCGTGGACCTGTTCGAAGGGGAGTACGCCCAGCGCTTCGACGCGAACATCGCCGCCAGCGGCGCGCAGGCCCGCGTGGAGAAGTTGAAGGGAGCGTCCTCGGTGGTGCTGCGCCGGCTGGCTCCCGAGCCCGCGTACGACCTCATCTACGTGGACGGTTCGCATCAGGCCTACGACACGTTGGAGGATGCGGTGCTGAGCTGGCGCCTGCTGCGGCCGGGCGGCTGGATGATCTTCGACGACTACGGCATGGCCACCGCGCAGCTCACGCCGCACACGCGCATCGCGCGTCCGGACATCGGCATCGACGCGTTCCTGAGCGCCGCCGCGGACCACCTGGAGGTGGTGCTCAAGGGCTTCCAGGTCATCGTCCGCAAGAACCCGGCCTGAGCCGGCCACGGCCCGGGGCATGGCGCGGTCGCGGCCATGCCCCGAGTGCCCTGGGCTACAGCTGGGCCGAATAGCCCTCGGGCCGCAGCGTGAGCACGCCCCGGGAGAACAGGCCCTGGAGCAGGTCCTGATCCGCCTCCCCCATGTCGCGGAGCACGTCGCCCATGGGGCGATCCACGGCCGCCTTCAGGAGGGCCAGCTCCCGCGGCTCCAGGGTCAGGCGCTCGAAGTCGCTGACCACGCGGCCCGTGTCCTCGTCCACCTTGCGGACCATGGGGCTCTGCTTCACGTGAAGTGACTCGAAGGGGCGGGGCTCCGGCTTGGGGGCGTCCAGCCGCGCCAGGCACTCGCGCCAGGTGCGCGTGAAGCTGTCGCGGTCGAAGTGGCGCGTGATGAACTCGCGGCCCCGGGCGCACTCCTGGGTGACGCGGTCGCGCGAGCGGACGTCCTCCAGGATGGCGTTCGCGACCTCCTGGAACGAGAACGGATCCCCGAAGGCCATGTCCACGTTGTCGAAGACGCGGACACCGTGGCCGGGCGGCAGGCCGAAGCGGTTGTTGCCAATGCCGTTCGTGTAGACGGGGCAGCCCTGGTAGACGGACTCCATCGGATAGAAGCCAAACGGCTCCGGGTAGACGTTGAACGAGAGTCCGAACTTCGTGAGCTCGAACAGCCGGAAGAGCGCGGCCTGATTGAGGAAGCGCACCGGGATGAGCAGGTCCGCGAGGGTGAAGCCCATCGCATCCAGCATGGACCGGGCGGCGCTCACGTCGAACGGGAAGCCGTGCGTATAGGAGTAGTCGATGAGGGCGAAGTCCTCCGCATCGACGATGAGCCGGTAGCGCGGCCCGTTCGCCTCCCGCGACTGCAGGTTGAGGTGCACGAGGATGTTGAGGACGGCGTACCAGTCCGGCTTGCGCGGTTGCAGGGCATGGCCCAGCACGTCGCCCGCGTCCAGGGCCTGCTGGACCCGCTCGGGGATCTGCGCCCCCTGCATGCGGGAGTCGCCGGTGGCGCTGGCGACGCAGGGCAGGCCCGCGTGGAAGTCCACCACCTTGTCGAAGCCCGAGGGATCCAGGCAGGTGCGGCGGCGCACGTCGGGCATCGTCAGCAGGCTGATGAGCACCTCCCGCATGTAGCCGGAGTAGGCGCAGTACAGGTCCACGGCGGGGTTGCCCAGCCAGAGGGACTGTCCGCCCACGAGGCCGTGGAAGATGACGGCGGAGCGGCGGGCGATGGCGGGCCCCGGGGGATGAATCCACAGGCCGTGGTCACAGAAGATGGCGAGGTCCGCGGGGGGCTCGGCCTGGATGCGGCGCAGCCGATCCGCGGTCGCCACCGGCATGGGCGTGTCCGGGCCGCCGGGGCGGTGCTTGAAGTGGGCATTCACCTCGTGGCCCTGCTGCCGCAAATCCTCCTGGATGAGGCCGTTGATGACACCCGAAGCGGTGCGGAAGGGTTCGGACTCCACGAAAAGTTTGACCCGCTGCTGCGTCATGGCTGGTTCCTCGAGGTGGGATGGGAGAAGGCGTCACGGAAGGATTCCAACACCTGCCGCCATTCCTGGAGGAGCGCGGCGGCGGTGTCGGGGCGGAACAGCTCGACCTTGTATTCGAGCGTGGCGATGAGACCCTGGGGCGCGTCGGAGACGCCCAGCTTCAGGTCATAGAGCGTCCAGCCGCGCGTGCGCATCAGCGGGCGGACCGCGAGGCCGGGCACCTGGGGAGAGTTGCCTTCCCGGTCTGAGAAGGTGAAGCCGATGCGGCACAGCTCGGGCAGCAGCCGGACCAGCTCCGTGTGGGGCAAGCCCTGGTGCGCGAACGCCTCAAGGTAGGCCGTGCGGACGCGGGCCAGGGCCTCGCGTGGCGTGAGCCCCTGCTCCATCTGGGAGCGGATGACGAGGTAGCCGGCGAACATGCCGATCAACGGCTCCAACTCCGGGCGCGGCCGCTGGGCATGCGCGAAGCCCACGCGGATGTCGTCCTGGCCCGACCGGCGCGCCAGCAGCACCTGGAACGCGGACAGGAGCAACATGAACAGCGTCACGCCCTCCGCGCGGCAGAGCTGCCGCAGGTCGGCGACGAGCTCCGGAGGCAGGACGAGGTCGAGGCTCGCGCCGCGCAGGGACTCGCGCTCCGGGCGCGGGAAGTCCAGGGGCAGCTGCACGTCCTGGGGCGACCCCGACAGCCTCTCCGCCCAGTACGCGCGCAGCCGCTCCAGCGCTCCGTCCTTCAGCCACGCGTGCTGCCAGCGGGTGAAGTCCTGGTATTGGATCGGCAGCTCCGGAAGGGGCGACGCGCGCCCCTCGCGGAAGGTGGCGTAGAGCACGGCGAGCTCGCCCGCGAAGACGGAGAAGGAGACGAAGTCCGTCACCGCGTGGTGCATGTTGACCAGCAGCACGTGCCGTTCCGCGGTGAGCCGGTACAGGTGACAGCGCAAGAGCGGCCCGTGCTCCAGGTCGAAGGGAAGGTCCATCTGCGCCCGCGCGCGGCGCAGGGCTTCGGCCTCCCGCTCCGCTTCCGGTAGCGAGTCCAGCGCCTCCACTTCGAACGGAACCGGCCCGGGAGGAACGATGTGCTGCCACGGCCGCCCATCCACCGTGGCGAACGTCGTGCGCAGGCTCTCGTGGCGGCGGACGATCTCCTCGACGCCTTGCTTCAGGGCCGCCACATCCAACATGCCCCCCAGACCGAGCACGACCGGGGATGCATTGTGCGCGCTCTCGGCGCCGCCCTGCTCCGGCGACCAGTAGACCTCCTGGCTGAATGACAGCGGGAGGCGATCAACAGGAGGCGTCCGCACGACGGGCGGGAGCGGCTTCACCGCGTCCGCCTTGCCGGGCGTCTGAAGCAACTCCGCCAATGCGACCACCGTGGGACGCTCGAAGAGATCCGCGAGCGCCAGCTCCCGGCCGAAGAGCGCACCCAGGCGTGTCACGACCTGTGTGGCGATGAGGGAGTGGCCGCCCAGGTCGAAGAAGTTGTCGTGCAGCCCGACGCGCTCCACCTTCAGCAGCTCCGCCCACTGCTCCGCGATGAGCTGCTCCACCGGCGTTCGCGGCGCCGCGAAGGCGCTCGTGCGCGGTGTGGCTTCGGCGCTCAGCGCGGGCAGCTTCGCCCGGTCCACCTTCCCGCTCGGCGTCAGCGGCAGCGCCTCCAGCTTCCCGTACGCCACCGGCACCATGTGCTCCGGCACCCGCTCCCTCATCCA
>NZ_VKLU01000008.1:0-646423 GCF_007352635.1 Corallococcus sp. Z5C101001 | reverse complement strand
CTCGTAGCGCATCATCTCGCCTTGCCTCCTTGCGGAGACAACAACCGGCGCTCCCACATCCATCAGACACGGCCTAGGCGCCCAGCACCTGCCGCAGCACGGTCTGGAAGTAGTTCGTGCTGCCGACGTGGGCGGCGTGCAGGCGCGCGGACTGGTGGAGGCGCTGGGCGACGGCCTCGAACTCCGCCTGGCTGACGTCGCGCAGGGACAGGTACAGGCGGGCGGCGGCGCGCAGATAGGAGAAGAGCGCGTTCTTGTGGTGCCCGTCCGGGCGGCGCGCGAGGTGGCGGTACAGCTGGGAGAACTCCTGGTCGACCTCCGCGTGGCGGGTGTCGCGGCAGAAGCCGGCGGCCGTGGCCTCGATGAGGAAGAAGAACGGCTCGTAGTCGGGGAAGGGCGGCCGGGAGAAGTCGGGCGGCTGCTTGTTGCCGGTCCACAGCGCGGACACGGGCTGGAGGCGCACGTGGGCGGTGACGTCACCGAAGCGCACGGGCACCTCGTCGCCCACGACCTTCACCTGGCCCTGCTCGTCCCGCTCCACGGGGATGAACAGGCGCATGGGGTCCTCCACCTTCACGCCCGCCTTCTCCAGCTCCGCCACCACGTTCGCGTCCATTGCGTTGATGTTCCTCCGGGTCCCCCCATCTACCGCGTCGCGCCCGGATGTGCACCCGGGACGGCGGTCTGGCGTTCAGGCGCCGCCGCTTCCAGCACCGCTTCGGCGGCACGGAAGATGCCATCGGCGCGAGCGTACGGCTCAGGGGTTCCTGTGTCGGAGACTGGCCAGGGAAGGCACGCGCCCCCCGTGAACCTCGCGTGCCGGGAGGTCTTGAACAGACCGGAACCACAGGACCATGCCATCCGGACCTCGAACCCCAGGGTCGACTGGCAGGGTGGCCCCTGTTCGGAGCGGGTCGCCGCGTCCACCAGCTCGCGCAGGAACCGCTCCCCCACTGCGCGGTCCAGGCGTTGATCCACGCGATAGGCGTCCTCCAGGAAGGCCCTCTGCCGGACGCCCTTCAGCCAAGCCCCCTCCTTCCGGACTCGCAGCTCCCACGTGTTCGTCTTTCCTCCGTAGCACCCCTCGGAATCGAACCCGACCTCGAGCATGGCATCGGGCGTCGAAAGCAGGCACGCCAGCGGGCTCTCAGGAGGCGCCTGCCGCTGTCCGGGAGCGAGGGCTCTCGTCCCAGGCTTGCGTCCCGAGGCCACCGCGAAATCGTAGTCCTCCAGCCCCTCACCGGGACTCCAGGTGCGGCCATCATCCGATGAGCGCAGCAGTTGGCCGCTGGAGAGCTCCGCGAGCAGGATCCCGCCCCCGAGCGCGACCAGCGAATGGATGGGCCTACCGGCCGTCTCGCCTAGCCGGAACCAGGAGTGGCCCGAATCATGGGTGGCCATGAGTTGGGAGCCCACCCATCCCACCCAGTGCCGAGGCCCTCGCTGGATGAAGCCATCCAGGCGGGTGACGCGCCCCTGAGCGCGCGTGAGCAACGGCCCCTGACGGAGGGCCTGACCTCCCATGAAGGTCGTGAGTTCACTCCGGACTGAAAGGGCCACCACGGTATCCCCGAGGAACCCCCAGGCATGTTCGAAGGAAGGGACCCACTGGTCGACCGGCAGGTCCGGAGGTGTCTGGGTCAGCACCTGCCGTCCATCCTTGAGGGAGGAGACATGGAGGGACGAGGTTCCGGAAACGGGGCCCTGCCAGGTCCCGCCCCCATCGGTTGTCTTGTAGAGCCCACCGGAGCCCCGGACCCAGCCCAGCTCCGGGGTGAGTCGCAGGACATCGCGCAGCTCCGGCGGGGACTCATGGTCTCCGAAGGAGAAGCGCTGGGGTGGCTGCGAAGGCGGCGCCAATGGCATCCAACTGTTGCCACCATCCTCCGTGGCCCAGAGCGTGGCCATCGTGCCCACGGCCCACCCCTGGTCGGGCGTGACGAAGGAGAGCCCCCGGCAGCGGTCCCTGTCGTTGAAGGGCGTGGCGGTCAGTTCCTGCCAGCTCGCACCCTGGTCGTCGCTGCGCACGATGCGTCCGGAGGAGCCACACATCCAGGTCTGCGGGCCAGAGCGCGCCAACGTGTAGATCCATTGCTTATCGACCAGCGGGACGGAGTGCCATGTCTTGCCAGCATCCGTCGTGCGGAAGATGCGCGGCCCGAGATGGCCCGCCACGAGGCCCACCTCGGGCGTGTACCAGGTCAGGAAGTCGATGACGTTCGAGTGGTTTCCCGCCCGTGCCCTATTCAATGCCTGGGAGAGTTCCGTCGCGGGCCGCCAGGAGCGGCCTTCATCGGTGCTGCGATAGGCTTCGATACCAGACGCCTCGGAGACCTTGTAGGGCTCCACCCCGAGGGCCCACCATTCTCCTCCAGGCCCTGGCGCGACCACCCCGAGCCGGGCATCGAGCGCTTCGACGGACAGGTCCGCGAATACCGGCGAGGAGGCAACACGCCCCGGCGTGGCGCACCCCAGCGACAAGCCGCACACGACCCAGACACCCCAATGACGGACGCGCATCTCCACCTTCCAGGAATGGAGGCAGTATCCACCTCCGAGCGCATCCGCATTCCTCACCGTTCCATCATGGTTCCCGGATGAAGCCCATGACCCGAAGCGAGATCCGCGAAGCCATCCAGCACCTGTTCACCGTGTTCCGAGACCGAGCCCCATTGGTTCGCGAAACAACTGACACGGCGGCAACTCCTTTCGAGCCCGTTTACTGCCAACCACCCGGGCGGAACGCCACGCCGCGCGGCATGGACAGACCAGACTGGAGGACCTGGAATGACACACACCCTCCAGAGGTGCCTCATGCCCCAACGCCTTCAACCGAGACTCCTGTTGTGTTTCGCACTTGGAATCCTCTTCACGGGGTGCAGTGAAGGAGGCCTGGAGGCCGTGAGCACCTCCGAGTGCTCCACCGGCCTGAAGTGGACCGGCGACGACCATGGCTCCGCCCTGATGCACCCCGGTGGCGACTGCATCCAATGTCATTCAGGGCACGACGAAGGCGCAGGGCCCGGCGAAGGGCCGGGGCACGGCGGAGGCGAGGAGCACGGAGAAGGGCCGATGTTCGTGGTGGCGGGCACCATCCAGGCCACCGCGCACGAGGCGGACGACTGCGCGGGGCTCGAAGGCGCCCAGGTCGTCATCACCGACGCGAATCAGAAGGCATACACGCTGAAGACCAATGCCTCTGGCAACTTCTTCATCAAGTCCGACGACGCCAAGGACTTCGCGTTCCCCTACACCGCTCGCATCACCCACGGTGGAACCCAGTGGGCCATGAACACCCCTCAGAGCACCGGGGCCTGCGCCTCCTGCCACACCGTGACGGGAGCCAACGGCGCTCCCGGGCGCATCAGCCCTCCGTGATGACCCATCCCGCCAGGAGCCGGTGAAGCGTGCGCAAAAAGAAAGGGCGTCAGACTGGAGTCTGACGCCCTCGAATTTCCCTGCTGCTGTGTGCCCAAGGGCGGAATCGAACCACCGACACGGGGATTTTCAGTCCCCTGCTCTACCGACTGAGCTACTTGGGCGTACCGCGCGCCGCGAACGGCAGGGCCGATTTACGGTCACTTGCCGCCGCCGTCAACCTCTTTCCTCCGCACGTCCCTCGCCCCCCGCTCAGGCCGCCAGCCTGGGTGCCGCGCCGTCCCAGGCCGTGCACCCCTCCGTCAGCCGCTGGCGCAGCTTCTGGCGCAGCCCCTGCTCAATCTGCCGGATCCGCACCGCCGTCACCCCGAAGCGCTGGGCCAGCAGCTCCGCGCTCACCCCGTCCTCCGCCAACATCCGCTCCTTCACCAGCGCCCGCTCCCGCGCGTCCAGCTCCGGCCAGGCCTCTTCCACGCTCTGGTGCAGCTTCCGCGCCCACATCCCCCGGTCGGCCCGCTCCTCCATCGAGTCCTCCTCCGACTCCAGCATGTCCAGCCGCGTCACATCCCCCTCCCACCCCAGCGGCGCGTTCAACGACACGTCCTTCGCCAGCGCATCCGTCCCCCGCGCCACCTCCTCCTCCCGCTTGCCCAGCGCCTCCGCCAGCCGCTTCGTCACCTCGGGGTGGCCCTCTCCCCACCGGGCCTCCAGCCGCGCGCGCTCACGCCGGAGCTGGAAGACAATCCAGGGCGCCCGGCCGCCCGCCACGCTCCAGGTCCGCGACACGTAGGCCCGGATGCGCGCGCGGATCCACTGCTGCGCGTACGCGCCGAACGGCACCCCTCGCTCCTCGAACCGGCGCGACGCCTCCACCAGGCCCACGTTGCCCTCCGCCATCAGCTCCTCCAGCGACAGGCCCGTCCAGCGGTACTTCCAGGCCAGCCGGCGGACCAGCTGCAGGTGCCCCCGCACCCGCAGTTCCACTTCCGCCGAATCCACCTCGGCCCCCATCCCCCCCACCGTGGACACGCGCTCTTCGTAGATGGCTTCCATGAACGCACCTCCCCAATCAGTCCTCCGCGCACCCATCGCGCGGTGACGGGCATAGAAATAAGGGGGCGGCACTCTTAATAAAATGAGCTAGTTTGGATGGAACCCTTCGGTTATTCCTAAGTCATGGCCTGGCTCAACTACCACCATCTCCTGTATTTCTGGACGGTTGCGCGGGCAGGCAGCATTGCCCGGGCGAGCGAGGAGCTGCACCTCGCCCAGCCGACCATCAGCGCGCAGATCAAGCTGCTGGAGGAGTCGCTCGGCCACCAGCTCTTCGAGCGCAAGGGCCGCAAGCTGGTCCTCTCCGACGTGGGCCGCACCGTGATGCGCTACGCGGACGAGATCTTCCGCCTGGGCAATGAGCTGAAGAACGTCGTCTCCGGCCTGCCCTCCGGACAGCAGCTGCGCCTCAACGTGGGCGTGCTGGATGTCATCCCCAAGCTGGTCGCCGAGCAGCTCCTCAAGCCCGCGCTGGAGGCGGGGCCCTCGCTGCGCATCATCTGCCGTGAGAGCCCCCTGCCCCAGCTGCTCGCGCAGCTGGCGCTGCATGAGCTGGACGTGGTGCTCGCGGACGCGCCCGGCTCCGAGCCCGTCAGCGTCCGCTCCTTCAACCACCTGCTGGGCAAGTGCGGGGTGACGTTCTTCGCCGCCCAGCCGCTCGCGCACCTGCGCAAGGACTTCCCGCGCTCGCTGAATGGTGCCCCCATGCTGCTGCCGTCGGAGGAGTCGTCGGTGCGCCGCTCGCTGGACCTGTGGTTCGAACGGCGCGGCGTCCGGCCCCTCATCGCCGGCGACTTCGACGACAGCGCGCTGCTCCAGGCCTTCGGCCAGAAGGGCCACGGCATCTTCGCCATGCCCTCCATCATCGACGCCGAGGTGCAGCGGCAGTTCGACGTCACCGCCATCGGCCACACCGACGAAATCGAGCAGTGCTTCTACGCCATCACCGTGGAGCGCCGCCTGCGCCACCCCGCCGTCGTCGCCATCGCCGAGGCCGCGCGCTCGCACATCTTCGGCGGGTGAGGCTCCAGGGCCTTCACGCCACGGCCCGGAACACCTCCGCGCCCGCCACCACCGTGGCCAGCACGCGCGCGTCCACCAGCGCCGACGCGGGCCCCTCCACGGGGTCCTCCGACAGCGCGACGAAGTCCGCGTCCAGGCCGGGCATCAGTCGTCCGCGCCGCGACTCCTCGAAGGACGCCCACGCGGGCCCCACCGTGAAGCCCTCCAGCGCCTCGGCCGCGCTCAGGCGCTCCTGGGGATGCCAGCCGCCCTCCGGCCAACCCTTCGCATCCTGCCGCGTGCGCGCCGCGTAGAGCCCCGCGAGCACGTCCGGGTTCTCGATGGGGAAGTCACTGCCCAGCGCCAGGTGCGCGCCCGCGTCCTTCAACGCGCGCCACGCATACGCGCCCTTCAGCCGCTCGCGCCCCAGCCGCGTCTCCGCCCAGCGCATGTCGCTGGTGGCGTGCGTGGGCTGCACGCTGGCCACCAGCCCCGCGGCGCCGAGCCTCTGGATGTCCTCCCACCGCAAGATCTGCGCGTGCTCCACGCGGTGCCGCAGCGCCTGCGTGCCCGTCCGCTCCGCCCCGCGCAAGAGCACGTCCACGACCAATGTATTGGCACGGTCTCCAATGGCATGGATGCACACCTGGAAGCCCCGGGCCATGAAGGCCTGGGCCCGGGCCTCGAGCTCCTCCGGCGCGAGGAGCAGCAAGCCACGCTGGCCGGGCTCGTCGCTGTAATCCTCATGCAGCGCCGCGCCGCGGCTGCCCAGCGCGCCGTCCGCCAGGAACTTCACCGCGCGCATCGACAGGTGCCGCCCCTGCCATGGCCCCTGCGCCAGGTAGCCGTGGCGCTCCTCGCCCTGCCCCGCGGCCATCGCATACACGCGCAGGGGCAGCGTCCCCGCCGCGTCCCACGCCTGCAACGTCCGGAACGCCCCCAGGTCCATGCCCGCGTCGTGCACGCCCGTGAGCCCCACCCGCGCGCAGCGCTCCAGCGCCGCTCGCAGCCGGCCCTCCAGCTGTTCGCTCGTGGGCGCGGGGATGAAGGCGTCCAGCAGGTCCATGGCGTTGTCCACGAGGACTCCGGTGGGTTCGCCCTTCGCATCCCGGAGGATGCGGCCTCCGCGCGGATCCTCCGTGTGCCGGGTGATGCCCGCGCGGCGCAGCGCCTCGCCGTTCACCCACGCCGCGTGGTGGTCCACCCGCGTGAGGAACACCGGCGTCGTGGGGAAGCGCGCATCCAGCTCGGCGCGGCCAGGGAACGCGGCGCCCGGCCACGCGTTCTGATCCCACCCCTTTCCGAGCAGCCAGTCTCCCTGGAAGCTCGACGCGGGCGCCTTCGCCAACCGCTGGACGACGTCCTCCACCGAGGGCGCATCCTCCAGGCGCACCGTGGTCAGGCTCCGCCCCAGGCCGTGCAGGTGCGCGTGCGCATCCACCAGCCCGGGCACCACCGTGGCCCGCCCCAGGTCCACTTCACGCGCTCGCGAACCAGCGACGGCGCGCACCTCCGCGAGCGTCCCCACCGCGAGCAGCCGTCCGGCGCGCACCGCCAACGCGGACGCGCGCGGACGCGCTGGATCCAGCGTCCACACGCGCTCCGCCCTGTAGACCGTGGTCTCGTCCGTCATGCGGCGGAGCCTACCCACCTCCCTCGGGGAAGCCACCATCCACGCCCGGCGCTTCGATGGGGGCCGCGGGGCCGCTCGGCTCGTCGGGCACGTTCTGGATGGGCTCGCGGACCGTGTCCGGCCCCTGGATGGGGACCTGGTTCTCCGTCCCGGCGGGCTGGGTGGTCTTGCAGGCCACCGCTCCCGCGGTCAGGCCCAGAGCAGCGATGAGCAGCACGGCACGGCGCATGAAACCTCCTGGGAGCACAGCGTGAGACCGACCCTAGGGAGGTGCGCCCTCCCCCCGCAACGCGCATCCCCTTCAACGTCCACCATTGGATGCACAGGCGGGACTCCGGGCCCTTCCTGCCCGCACGCTCCCCAGGCCCCCGGCTTCGGCCCCCTGTCAGCCGAACGTTCGATGCACACCGTTGTGCAAGCGCGTGCGCGCGAGGGGCGCGCACCCGGGGGATGCGGTGGCCATGCGGGAGCACGTCGACAGCAAGCGCTTTCGCCTTCACGTCCTCTGGGGCTGGCTCATGGCCCTGTGCTTCGCAGGCTCCCTCCTCGCGTCCGCCGCCCCCGCGCCCGCCGCGCCCCTCGTCACCCGGTGTGAGCTGGAGGGCGTGGTGGATGCCGGGTCGGGCGCCTACCTCGCGGACTGCGTGAAGCGCGCGGAGGCCAGTGGCGCCACGGCGCTGCTCGTGCGGCTGGACACGCCTGGGGGCGAGCTGGAGGCCACCCGCGCCGTCGTGCGTGCGTTCCTGGGCTCGCGCGTCCCCGTGCTCGTCTGGGTGGGCCCGTCCGGCGCGCATGCCGGCAGCGCGGGCGTGTTCATCGCGCTCGCGTCGAACGTGAGCGCGATGGCCCCCGGGACGAACATCGGCGCCGCGCACCCGGTGGGGCCGGGAGGTGAGGACCTGGAGGCGGCCGGGGGGACGCAGCTCGCCCGGAAGATCGAGAACGACACCGTCGCCTTCGCGGAAGGACTGGCCCGTCAGCGGGGCCGGGACGCGGAGTGGGCCTCGATCGCCGTGCGCGACAGCGCCAGCATCCCCGCGGACCGCGCCGTGGCCCTTCACGTGGTGGAGTTCGTCGTGCCCACCGAGGCCGCGTTCCTCGCCGCCGTCGACGGCCGCCGCGTGGAGGTGGCGGGCGGCGACACCGTGACGCTCGTCACTCGCGACGCCCGCGTCGTGTCGCTCGAGCCGGGGGTGGCCCAGCAGGTGGTGCACGCGCTCGCGCAGCCGTCCCTCGTCTACCTGTTGTTCCTGGTCGCGGCGCTGGGGTTGGTGGCGGAGCTGTCCCATCCGGGCGCGGTGGCGCCGGGGCTCGTGGGCATCGTGGCGCTGGTGCTCGCCTTGATGGCGTCCTCCACGCTGCCGGTGCGCTCGGGGGCGCTGGTGTTGATGCTCGCGGGCGTGGGGCTCATCCTCGCGGAGCTCTTCGTCACCAGCGGTCTGCTGGGCGCGGCGGGCGTGAGCCTGTTGCTCCTGGGCGGCGTGTTCCTGGTGGACCGCTTCGAGCCCGGCTGGTTCGTGGATCCATCCTTCCGCCCTTCGTGGGGCGTGATGCTGCCCACGGCCCTGGTGCTCGCCGGGACCGCGGCCTTCCTCGCGTATCGCAGCGCCCAGACGCGCGGGCTGCCGCAGCGGGGCGGAGACGCGGGGCTCGTCGGCGAGGCGGGCACTGCGCTGGGTCCCGTCACGTCCACGGGCGGCGAGGTGTTCGTCCACGGCGAGCGCTGGCGGGCCGTCTCCTTCACCCCCATCCACGAGGGCGCCCGCGTCGTGGTGCGCGCCGTGGAGGGGCTCACCCTCACCGTCGCGGAGGCGATGCCATGAACAATCTGTTCGGCGCCCTGGGGCTGATCATCCCGCTGGGCCTGTTGTTCCTCCTCTTCGTCTCCGGCGTGCGCATCGTCACCGAGTACCAGAACGGCGTCGTGTTCCGACTGGGCCGCTTCGTGGGCCTCAAGCGCGCGGGCTTCCGCTGGCTCATCCCCTTCATCGAACGGATGGTCATCATCGACCTGCGCACCGTGGCGCGCGACGTGCCCCCGCAGGACGTCATCACCAAGGACAACGTCAGCGTGAAGGTCAACGCCGTCGTCTACTTCCGCGTCATCCAGGCGGACCGGGCCGTGCTCCAGGTGGAGGACTACCTCTACGCCACCAGCCAGATCGCCCAGACCACGCTGCGCGCCATCCTGGGCCAGGTGGAGCTGGATGATTTGCTGTCCCAGCGCGAGCGCATCAACCATGAGCTCCAGCAGGTGCTGGACGCGCGCACCGGCCCGTGGGGCATCAAGGTCTCCAACGTGGAGGTGAAGCACATCGACCTGCCCCTGGAGATGCAGCGGGCCATCGCGCGGCAGGCCGAGGCCGAACGCGAGCGCCGCGCGAAGATCATCGCCGCGGAGGGCGAACACCAGGCCGCCGAGAAGCTCGCCCAGGCCGCCGACGTGCTCAGCCGCAACCCCGCCACGCTCCAGCTGCGCTACCTGCAGACGCTGGTCGAAATCACCGGCGGCGGAAACCACACCATCCTGCCCATCCCGCTGGAGCTGCTGCGCGCGTTCGGCGCGGTGCCCGCGCGGCCCTTCCGCCCGGAGGAGGCCCGCGACGAGGAGGACGAGGACGCGTCCCACGGCCTCTCCTGAAACGACGAAGGTCCACCCGCGCGGGTGCGTGGGTGGACCTCCTGGGTGAAGCGGGCGGCGGGATTACAGCTGGCCGCTGTCCTCGATCTTCACGGGCTGGCGCGTCGCGCCGGACTGGCTGCCCACGCCCTCGATCTTCTTCACCACGTCCATGCCTTCGACGACCTTGCCGAAGACGACGTGCTTGCCGTCGAGCCACGGCGTCGGAATGGTGGTGAGGAAGAACTGCGAGCCGTTGGTGTTGCGGCCCGCGTTCGCCATGGACAGGAAGCCCTCGCCGGTGTGCTTGTGCTTGAAGTTCTCGTCCGCGAACTTCTCACCGTAGATGGACTCGCCGCCCGTGCCGTTGCCGGCGGTGAAGTCGCCGCCCTGGCACATGAACTGCGGGATGACGCGGTGGAAGGACGAGCCCTTGTAGTGCAGCGGCTTGCCGCTGCGGCCAATGCCCTTCTCGCCCGTGCACAGGGCGCGGAAGTTCTCGGCGGTCTTGGGAACGTCGTCGGAGAACAGCTCCATCACGATGCGGCCGGCGGGCTGGCCACCAATCGACATGTCGAAGAAGACCTTGGTGTTTGCCATGTTCACGTGCTCCACGGTGTGGGTTGAGCCAGAGGCTTTGGATATCAGCGCGAGATCCGGCGCGCGGCCCCGGGACCTACCAGACCCGCGCGTCTCGAAGGCAGCAGCTAGCACCGTCGCGTGCGCTGCGGAACAAATTCAGGCACCGGGAGGGCCGTCTCGGAAGAGGTCCTCGCGCTCCAGCGTGATGGCGCGGCGGCTCAGGCGCAGCGAGGCCAGCGCCAGCACCGCCGTGGAGCCCAGCAGGCCCACGCCCAGGGAGAAGGACAGCACCGGCAGCTCCTCCGGCACCGGGACGCTGCGGCGCAGCAGGTACAGCAGCGACGTCACCACGAAGGCCAGGAGCGCCGCGTAGGTGAAGCCGATGGCCCGCGCGAGGATGGCGTGGCGCCGGTCCATGATGGCCACCTCCTCGCGCAGGAGCGCCCGGCGCGCGTGCCCCTCTGGCAGCGTGCGCCATTCACGGACCATGTCCCGCATGCGGGCGGTGATGCGCGAAATCTGGTTGTCCAGCCCGGTCGCCAGGATGCCGCACCCGGACACCATCACCGCGGGCGTCACCGCCGTCCCGATGAGCTGGATGGACGAAGGGTCCAACCCCGCCATGCCGACGTTCATGGCCTCCTTCTGACCCACCGCCCGCCCGGCCGCCACCCCGGTCCATCCCGACACCAGCAGTGGCGAATCAACACCGGAATCTTGACACCAAAACTGTCACGACCTACTGTCAGGTTCGTGAGCACGCCCAAGACACAGACCGAATGGAAGCTGGCCGCGTTGGCGGAGGAGGTGGGGGTCTCCGCGCGCACGGTCCGCTACTACGTCCAGCGGGGCCTCCTGCCCGCGCCGCCCTTCAAGGGGCCGGACACCGTGTACGGCGAGGAGCACCGGGTGCGGCTCAAGGCCATCCGGGTGCTCCAGGCGCGGTTCATGCCGCTGGACGCCATCCAGGTGGAGCTCCAGCGGCTGTCGCCGGAGGAGCTGCTCCGGCTGGCGGAGACGCCCGTGGGGCCCGTGACGCTGCCGGAAGCACCGCCCCCGCCGCCCCCGCGGCGCCCGGGCAAAGACCCGACGGTGGAGGTGGCGCGTTACCAGCGCTGGCTCCTGGCGCCGGGGTTGGAATTGCACGTGTCGGAGCAGGCGGAAGCGAAGGTCCGGGCGCTGGCGGAGCGGGTGCGCGCCCTCATTCAGGAGTCCGAGGAAGGAACGCAGTCATGAACGAGCAGGCGAAGTGTGGGCTGTTCACGCGCGACGGGGCCCAGGTGCCCCTCCAAGGGGTGGAAGTCTCCGGTGAGCTGCTCGGGGGGCATGCGCGGGTGCGCGTGACGCAGCGCTACCGCAACGACGAGAAGAAGCCGGTGGAGGCCGTCTACATCTTCCCGCTGCCCTCGGACGCGACGCTCAGCGCCTTCTCCATGACGTGCGCGGGCCGCCGCGTGGCGGGCGTGGTGAAGGAGCGCGAGGAGGCCTTCCGCGCCTACGACGACGCCATCACCCAGGGCCACGGCGCGGCGCTGCTGGACCAGGAGCGCGCCAACGTCTTCACCGCGCAGGTGGGCAACCTGCTGCCGGGAGAGGAGACGCTGGTGGAGGTGGAGTTCCTCCAGACGCTCACCGCGGAGGAGGGCAGCGTGCGCTGGATGCTGCCCACGCTGGTGGCGCCCCGGTATATCCCCGGCACGGCGCGCGGCGACCGCACCTCCCATGGCTTCGCGACCCCGACGACGCGGGTGCCAGACGCGGACCGCATCTCCCCGCCCGAGGCCCCCCACGTGGACTACGGGCTGCGCATGAACCTGCTCATCGACGTGGGCCGGGAGGTGGTGGTGGAGAGCCCGTCCCACCGGCTCACCGTCGCGCGGGATGGGACGCGGACGCGGGTGAGCCTCCAGCGCGACTCCTCGAACGGGAAGCTGGGCTCCGACGAGGTGGCGCTGGACCGGGACGTGGTGCTCACGCTGCGCAACGCCAACCCGGACGTGATGCTCACGCCCGTCGTCACCCACCGCAAGGGGGACGGGCCGGGCACCTTCGCGCTCACGGTGGTGCCGGACCTGCTCAACCTGGCCGCGGCGCCGCCCCGGCAGGAGGTGGTGTTCGTCGTGGACACCTCCGGCTCCATGGCCGGGGAGAGCCTGCCCCAGGCCCAGGCCGCGCTCCGGCTGTGCCTGCGCCACCTGCGCGAAGGCGACCGCTTCAACGTCATCGCCTTCTCGGACTCCTTCCAGAGCTTCTCTCCGGCGCCGGTGCCCTTCACCCAGCGCACGCTGGAGCAGGCGGATGCGTGGGTCGCGAGGCTGCGCGCCTACGGCGGCACGGAGCTGCTGGAGCCGCTCGTCACCGCGATGCGGGCCGCGCCGGACGGCGTGGTGGTGCTGCTGACGGACGGACAGGTGGGCAACGAGTCGGAGATCCTCGAGGCGGTGCTCGCCGCGCGCGGGGCGGGGCGGGTGTTCTCCTTCGGCATCGGCACCAACGTGAGCGACGCGCTGCTGCGCGACCTGGCGCGGCGCACGGACGGAGCGGTGGAGTTCATCCATCCGGGAGAGCGCATCGACGAGAAGGTGGTGGCGCAGTTCTCCCGGGCGCTCGCGCCGCGCGTCACCGACCTGGAGGTGCGCTTCGACGGCGTGGAGGCCAGTGAGCTGGCTCCCGCCACGCTGCCGCCCCTGGTGGATGGCACGCCCTGGACGCTCTTCGGGCGCTATGCGCAAGGGGGCACGGGCAGCATGACGCTGAAGGGAAAGTCGGGCCGCGAGCCCTTCTCCCTCACGGTGCGGCTGGAGCTGCCCGCGCTGTCGGACCGGCCGGTGGTGGAGAAGTTGTGGGCCGCCGAGCGCATCCGGGGCTGGATGGACGCGGGCCTCGTGGGCCGGCGCGCGGAGGCGATGAAGGAGCGCATCGTGCGGCTCGCCATCGAGCACCAGCTGGCGACGAAGTACACGTCCTTCGTGGTGGTGGAGGAGCGCCAGGGTGAGCGCCGCGCGTCGGGCACGCCGGAGACGCGCGTGGTGCCGGTGAGCGCGCCCGCGGGCTGGAGTCTGTCTGGCCAGGGTGTGCCCGCGACGGACGACGATGAGTTCGCGCCAGGCGGGTTCGAGAAGAGGGATGCCGGAGGCTACGGAAGGAATCGGATGCCCGCCCCCGGGGGTCTGCCCCCCGCGGCTGCGGCGCCCAGCCCCAGCGCCGTGGCCCCCATGTCGGGCAGCCGCTCGAGGGGCGCCGCAGCGCCGCCCCCCCCTGCGAGAATATCCGCCCCCGCGCCCGAGCTGGGACCGGAGCCCACCACCGGGTCGTCCTTCCATGCGGATGAGGCGGACGCCGTCGTGGCCGCCGGCCCCTGGACCGCCCCGAAGGAGCAGGAGTCCGCGAAGAAGAAGGGCGGGTTCATGGACCGGCTGATGTCCGCCGCGAAGCCGCGGAAGGCATCGATGGCGCCGCCCGCGCCAGCGCAGGAGATGCACGCCCAGAAGGACAAGGCCGAGACGCTCTACGAGCAGGAGGAAGCCGCGCCACTGCCCGCCCTGGCGGATGCCCCGGGGGCCACCGAGGACGTGGGCAGCCTGCTGGGCCAGCAGCTCGCGAACGGCCTGTGGGCTGGAGGGGGCACGGACCCGGAGCCCGTGCGCCAGGCCCGCGCCACCGCGCGCGCGCTGCTGGCGCTGCTGCGCGAAGGCATCACCAGCAACCACCCGCTGCACGGCGCGCAGGTGAAGAAGGCCGTGGACGCGCTGCTGGCGCTGGCCGCGCAGCTCAGCCATGCGCCGGACGTCGCGGAGCTGGCGCTGGGCGTCGCGTGGCTGGTGGCGGGCCCGCGCACCCGGGGCCGCATCGAGCAGGCCGCGAAGCCCCTCCCGGGCCTGGGGGGGCGGCTGGGGGACGCGGCCGCGCTCCGCCAGCACGTGGAGACGCTGGCGACGCGGTAGGCCATGCCGCTCGTCACCCGTGACCCGGCCTTCGCGAAGCAGCGGGGCCGGGCTCCCGGCTTCTCCCGGGGCTCGGCTAGGGTGACGACGCCATGCTCCTCGCGCCCTTCATCCTGACCCTCTTCGTCGCCGCGCAGCCGGGCACGCCTCCGCCAGCGGGCGCGGCGCCCATGTCCGTCCCCCCACTCGTGGAGGTTCCGGAGGCGTGCGCCGCCGAGTCCGACTACGCGGCGGGGTTCGACGCGCTGGTGCGCGGAGAGGATGCGCGGGCGGTGAAGGCACTGGAGCACGTGCTGGAGGTGTGTCCCCAGCATCCGTACGCGCCGGAGCTGGCGCGGCTGGCGCGGACGCGGCTGGAGCCGGGTGCCCGGCTGGCGCAGGACACGCTGGCGCGGCCGGCGTCGTCGCCGGTGTCGTCGAAAGAAGGCACCTCGCGGGGGGCCCGGGCGTCGCTGACCATCGTGCAGACGCTTCACGGCGTCACCCAGGGCATCCTGCTGTGCTCCATCGCCCACTGCGTGGACACGCGCGCGTTCGTGGGGATGTCACTGCTGGGCGGCAGCGCGGGCGCGGCGGCCTCGCTGCTCCTCACCCGGGGCGGGCTGACGCTGGGACAGGCGGCGGCCATCAACTCCGGCACGGTGTGGGGCTTCGGCTTTGGCCTTGCGTCCATCGGCTCGTTCGAGCTGGAGAGCGACGCCGCCACGAGGGCGGTGATGGTGGGGGCGCTGGGCTTCACGGGCCTGGGCATCCTGGTGGCGGAGTTCGCGCATCCCACCGCCGGACAGGTGTCGATGGCGAACTCCGGCGGCCTGTGGGCGGGCGTGGTGGCGGCGCTGCTGATGGCCACGCAGGACAGCAACGACACGCGCGCGTTCTTCGGCATCGAGCAGGGCGTGGTGGGCGCGGGCCTGATTACCTTCGCGCTGCTGTCGCGCGACCTGGACATCTCCCGGGGCCGGGTGCTGCTCGTCGACGCGGGCGGCATCCTGGGGGGCCTCGTGGGCCTGAGCGCCATGTTCCTGGTGCTGGGCGACAACCACGGGGATGCCATCCTGGTGGGCACCGCCGTGGGCGCGGTGGCCGGCCTGGGGACGACCCTCTTCCTCACGCGCGACTTCGATGCGCCGGACGACGCCCCGGCCGTGTCCGTCATCCCGGCGGCGCTGGGGCGCCACGGAGGAATGGGCCTCGCGATGCTCGGACGGTTCTAGACTGCTGCCCTCCTGCTTCCTTCCGCCGTCCCGGAGCCCCGCCCATGTCCGTCGAGTCCCAGGCCTTGATTCTCTTGCGTGATGCGCACGCGCTGCGCGTGCGGCAGGTGAAGGAGTGGGGGGAGATCCTCACCGGCTTCGAGGGCCGCAACCGCTACGAGGTGGTGGGGGACGACGGGCGCCCGCTCTTCTTCGCGGGCGAGGTGGGCGGCGGCATCGGGCTGTTCCTGCTGCGCAACCTCCTCAAGGCGAAGCGGCCCTTCACCATGGAGCTGAAGTCCGCGCGCGGAGAGACGCTGCTGCGGCTGCGCCGTCCGTGGCGCTTCTGGCTGTCCCGGATGGAGGTGGAGGACGGCGAGGGGCGGCACCTGGGCGCCATCCAGCAGCGCTTCCGCTTCTTCACCCGCGCCTACGACGTGCTGGGGCCCCGCGACGAAGAGCTGGCCCAGCTGAGCGGGCCGTTCTTCAAGCCGTGGACGTTCAACGTGGAGCAGCAGGGCCGCGAGGTGGGCACCATCGCCAAGAAGTGGAGCGGCTTCGGCAAGGAGCTGTTCACGGACGCGGACAACTTCGGCGTCCAGTTCAACGGCCTGCGCGACCCGCACCTGCGGACGCTGGTGGTGGCCGCCACGTTCCTCATCGACTTCGTGCACTTCGAGGACAACAACGGCGGCTGACGGCTAGCTGTCGCGGTGCAGCGTGGGCACGCGCGGCCGCCCCGCTTCGTCGCGCGGCAGGCCGTCGAACGTCTCCTCGGACGGCGAGGCGGGACGCCAGCGCTGCACCTCGCGCACCATGAAGAAGGCCGCCGCCGACAGCACGCCCAGGTCGTCCAACCAGCCGAACACCGGGATGAAGTCCGGGATCGCGTCCACGGGCGACAAGAAGTACAGGACGGCCAGCAGCCCGGACAGCTTCCGCCACGTCGCCACCCGGGGGTCGCGCACGTACTGGAAGAAGCGGACGCCCATCCCTCGAAGGCCTGCGATGTTCATACCCCTCCCTACGCATGGGGGACGCGGATGATTGCACCTTCCGTGCCCACCGCTCGCACGCAGGGTGTGCGAGCAGGCTAGCCGACTGTCTCCTCCAGCACCTCCGCGCGCCCGGCCACCTCCAGGCGGGCGCGGCTGCCCTCGCGCAGCGGGGAGGACGGGGCGGCGCGCACCACCAGGGCCATGCCCGCGCAGGACACGGTGAAGTCCACGTGCGCGCCCCGGAAGGCGCGCTCCAGCACCTCGGCGCGCAGCGCGCCTCCCACCGCCACGCCGTCCGTGTCCGGGAGCAGGCGCAGGGCTTCCGGGCGCAGGGAGAGCATCACCTGGCCGCGGGCCTCGGCGTTCAGCGGCACGTTCCCCAGCGAGGTGCGCGCGACGCGGCCGAAGGCGGAGCCGGGGAGCAGGTTGGTGCCGCCCAGGAAGTACGCGGCGAAGGCGGTGCGCGGCGCTTCGTAGACGGACTCGGGGGCCCCCTGCTGCTCCACGGTGCCCGCGCGCAGCAGCACCAGCCGGTCCGCGAAGGCCAGCGCTTCGCCCACGTCGTGCGTGGCGAAGAGCACCGCGGTGCCGCGCGCCTTGAGCACGCGGCGCCACTCCCCGAGCAGCGCGGCGCGCAGCCCGGCGTCCATGCCCGCGAAGGGCTCATCCAGCACCAGCAGCTTCGCCCCGGAGGCCAGCGCCCGGGCCAGCAGCACGCGCTGCCGCTGGCCCCGGGAGAGCGTCCCACAGAGGCGCTGCTCCACCTCTTCGAGCTGGAAGAGCGCCAGCATGCCTCGCGCGTGCGCCAGGCCCTCGCCCTTCGGCTGCGCGTCCAGCACCACGTCCCGCACGGTGAGGCCCGACTCGAGCTCGGCGTCGTGGAGCACGCGGCGCAGGCGACGCTGCTCCGGGGGGACGAAGGCGTCCGGCCCCGCGAGCACCCGGCCCGCGAGCGTGACCGTGCCGGAGGACGGCCGCTCCAGGCCGGCGACCAGCCGCAGCAGCGCGGACTTGCCGGAGCCGGAGGAGCCCATCAGCGCCACCGCGTCTCCCGGCTCCAGCGCCAGCGACACGTCCCGCACCGCGGGGGCGGCGGCGCCCGGATACGTCAGGGAGAGGGAGTCGAGCGTGAGCAGGGCCATGGCGGCGGGCACACTACGGTGCGGCCTCCGCCGGGCAAAGCACCGTGTCCCAGGGCTGGGCACTGCCAGACGCCCGGCGCGAGCGGCCCTCGCCCGGCGTCCGCGCCCGGGCACGGCGACGTCCAGGGGCCCCGGCCATGGCCGCCCACGGCCTGTCTCGGCTCATCTCGCGAGCCCATTTCCCCCAAGCGGCCGCGGTCCCTCCGCCATACGGCTAGGCTCCCATCCCGCTTCCGCCTTGCACCCAGGAGTCCCCATGTCACGCCTGCTCATCGCCTGCGCGGTCCTGCTGGCAATCCCGTCCTTCGCCCAGGCCCCCAGCGCCCCGGCGTCACCGCCCCAGGCCGCCGCCCCCGAGGAGAAGCCCCACCCGCTGAAGGCCGCCGCCGACCGCACCCAGGCCGCCCTCGCCCAGCTCCCCCCCGCGAAGCCCGAGGACGTGAAGTCCCAGGACGCCATCCTCAAGGCCCTCTACGACGTCATCAGCGGGCCCGCGGGCGCCCCCCGCGACTGGCAGCGCTTCCGCTCCCTCTTCTACCCGGGCGCCCAGCTGATCCCGCTCGTGAAGCCCCCAGGCGCGACCACGCTCGTCGCGCGCCCCATCACCCCGGACGACTACGTGACGTGGGGCCAGCAGGCCACCGCCACGCACGGCTTCTTCGAGAAGGAGACCGCGCGCAAGACCCACGCCTTCGGCGCGCTCGTCGAGGTGATGAGCACCTATGAAGCGCGCGGCACGCAGGACGGGCCGCTCATCGCCAAGGGCGCCAACAGCATCCAGCTCTTCAACGACGGCCAGCGCTGGTGGGTGATGAGCATCTTCTGGTTGGACGAGGCCACCGCGGGCCTCAAGGTGCCCAAGGACGTCAGCCAGAAGTAGCCCGCGCCCGCCAACGCGAAGGGCCGGCACCCGGAGCGCATCTCGCGACCCGCGTCCGGCCCTCCGTGCTTCCACTCCCGGGACGTCAGCCTTCCGAGCCGGGCTCGCCTTCCGGAGCGGACTCACCCGCCGGGGCCTCCGCAGCCGCGGCGTCCACCGGCGCGGCGTCCGAAGCCTCTCCCGCCGCCTCCACCGGAGACGTGGTCTCGTCGGCCTCCTCCTCGGACTCCTCGCCCTCTGGCAGCTTGGAGATGGCCATCACCTTCTCCTCGCCGTTCTCCAGCGCGATGAGGCGCACGCCCTGCGTGTTGCGGCCGATGACGGAGATCTCCTTCACCTTCATGCGGATGAGCATCCCGCCGTTGGTGACGAGCATCACCTCGTCGCTGTCCTTCACCTGCACCACGCCCACCACGCGGCCGTTCCGCTCGGTGGTCTTGATGTCGATGATGCCCTTGCCGCCACGGCCCTGCTGGCGGTACTCGCCGCCCTCCGTGCGCTTGCCGTAGCCGTTCTCCGTCACCGTGAGGATGGCGCTGCCCTGCTCCGCCGGCGTCTGGCCCTCCTCGGGCTCCTTGTCCAGGAGGTCCGCGCCCACCACCTCGTCGCCGTCCTCCAGCGTGATGCCCTTCACGCCGTAGGCCTGACGGCCCATGGAGCGCACATCCTCTTCCTTGAAGCGGATGCTCATGCCCGTGGCCGTGGACAGGAGGATGTCCTTCGTCCCGTCGGTGATCATCACGCCCACCAGCTCGTCACCGTCGTCGATGCCCAGCGCGATGATGCCGCTGGCCCGGACGCTCTCGAACGCGCTCAGGTCCGTGCGCTTCACCACGCCCTTCTTCGTGACGAAGAAGACGTAGCGGTTCTCCGGGAAGTCGCGCGTCACCAGCACCTGCGCCAGCCGCTCCCCTTCCCCGAACTGCACCAGGTTCACGATGGCCTTGCCCCGTGACGTGCGGCTGCCCTGCGGAATCTGGTGCACCTTCAGCGAGTACAGCTTGCCCTTGGTGGTGATGGGCATCAGGTACGCGTGCGTGCTGGCCACGAACACCTTGGTGACGAAGTCGTCCTCCTTCGTCCCCGCGCCCGTCTTGCCGCGCCCGCCACGCTTCTGCGCCCGGTACTCCGACAGGGGCGAGCGCTTCACGTAGCCCGTGTGCGAGAGCGTCACCACCATCGTCTCCTCGGCGATGAGGTCCTCGCTGGTGAAGTCATCCACCGCGCCCGTGATCTCCGTGCGGCGCTTGTCGCCGTAGCGCTCGCGGATCTCCATCAGCTCCGCCTTGATGACGCCCAGCAGACTCTTCTCGTTGGCGAGGATGTCGCGCAGCCGCGCGATGTCGCGCACCAGCCCGATGAGCTCCTTGAACAGCTCCTCGCGCTGCAGGCCGGTGAGCCGCTGCAGGCGCATCTCCAGGATGTTCTGCGCCTGGTCCTCGCTGAAGCCCGCGCCCTCGTACTTGTGCTCCAGGCCGCCGTACGCCGGCTCCTCGTTGCGCGCGCGGCTGACCAGCAGCTCCATCTGCGCCTTGGCCTTCGCGTAGTCGATGCGATCCAGGTTCTGGAAGCGCTCGCGCGTGTAGAGGTCCGGCGACAGGATGTTCATCAGGCCCCAGCGGGCCTCGTCCGGGTCGCGAGACGCGCGGATGAGGCTGACCACCAGGTCGATGAGGTCCTGCGCGACGAGCAGGCCTTCCACGATGTGCATGCGCGCGAGCGCCTTGCGCAGCTCGTAGCGCGTGCGGCGCGTCACCACGTCGCGGCGGTGCGCGATGAAGCGGTCCAGCAGCTCCTTCAGGTTGAGCGTGCGCGGCTGCCCGCCGTCGATGGCCAGCATCACCGCGCCGAACGTCGTCTCCATCTGCGTCATGGAGAAGAGGTTGTTGAGCACCACCTGGGAGATGGCATCGCGCTTGAGCTCGATGACGATGCGCATGCCCTGCCGGTCGCTCTCGTCGCGGATGTCGCTGATGCCCTCCAGCTTCTTCTCGCGCACCAGCTCGGCGATCTTCTCGATGAGGCGCGCCTTGTTCACCTGGTAGGGGATCTCCGTGACGATGATGGCCTCACGGTCGCCCTTCTTGTTCGTTTCGATCTCCGTGCGCGCACGGATGGTCATGGAGCCGCGGCCCGTCTCGTAGGCGCGCCGGATGCCCTCGCGACCGGTGATGATGGCCGCGGTGGGGAAGTCCGGCCCCTCGATGAACTCCATCAGGTCCAGGACGGTGCAGTCCGGGTTCTCGATCAGGTGCAGCGTCCCGGACACCACCTCCGTCATGTTGTGCGGCGGGATGTTGGTGGTCATGCCCACCGCGATGCCGCTGCTCCCGTTGACGAGGAGGTTGGGGAACTTGGCCGGCAGGACGAGCGGCTCCTCCAGCGAGTCGTCGTAGTTGGGGCCGAACTCGACGGTCTCCTTGTCGATGTCCGACAGGAGGTCCTCCGCCAGCCGCTCCATGCGCACTTCCGTGTAACGCATGGCCGCCGGCGAGTCGCCGTCCACCGAGCCGAAGTTGCCCTGGCCGTCCACCAGCAGGTAGCGGAGGCTCCACTCCTGCGCCAGGCGCACCATGGCGTCGTAGACGGACGAGTCGCCGTGCGGGTGGTACTTACCGATGACGTCACCCACCACGCGCGCGCTCTTCTTGTAGGCGCGGTTGTGGAGGTTGCCCAGGTCGTTCATCGCGAAGAGGACGCGACGGTGCACGGGCTTCAAGCCGTCGCGCACGTCAGGCAGCGCACGGCCGATGATGACGGACATCGAGTAGTCGAGATACGAACGGCGCATCTCGTCTTCGATGTTGATGGGAATGAGCTCTCCGGCGCCGCTCGACGGAGGAGGCGCGGGGGGCGTTGCCGGCGTGTCGGTGGTGTCGTCAGCCATGGGCTCTGGAAGGTGCGGACGGGCCCCTCACGTGGGGGGCTCCGCCCGATGGGAGAGTGTTCGTAACCCCTGGATTTCCCTCAGTCAATAAGGGAAACAGGGGGGATTCGCCACGGCTGCCCGCCCGCCCGGTCCGAGGGGTCGGAGGAGGTGTTTCCGAGGCACCCGGAAGCAACACCCAGGCGGTGCGTTTTCAGCCCCGCCGGAGGGGGTTTTCGGGCCTTCTTTCGGACCTGCATCAGGCCTTCGGGCGGAGGCTCGCGGCCAGCCGTTCGGCCTCCGCGCCCACGCCGCCCTGGGGGTCCCTGGCCTTCGCGGCGTCGAACGCGGCCAGGGCCCCGGCGCGGTCGCCCCGAAGCTTCAGCGCGACGCCCACGTTGAGGTGCGCGGAGGCGTTGTCGCGGTCCATGGCGAGCGCCTCGCGGAACAGCGCGAGCGCCTGGTCCACATCACCGGACAGGAGCGCCTCGCGGCCCGCCTGCACGCGCTTGTCCGCGTCGTTGACCAGCTCGACCTCCAGCACGCTCTTGCCCACGACGTTGGCCACGAGCATGCGCAGGATGCCGCCCCAGTAGAACGACAGCCCCTCCGCGGCGACGACGGCGGCCAGGGGCAGGTCGGGCAGCAGCTGCTTGCCCCGGAACTTGAAGCGCACCTTGGTGTAGCGGCCCTTGTTGGTCCAGTGCACCAGCTCGCCCCGGAGCTTCTTGAGGCCTGCTTCCAGCTGGGCGGGATCGATCTCAAAAGGCAGCACCCCGCCCTTCGACTCACCGGCGGGCAGGCGCTTCGTGGCGCCCTCGCGAGGGTCGGCCGCGGGGCCGGTGTCGAAGACGGGCTCGCCCTCCAGCACGGGAGGCTTCGGGCCGGAGGCGGCGGCGCGGTGGGGCTCCACCTTCGCCTTCACCGGCCGGGCCGAGGGCTTCGCGGGCGCGGCCGGGCGGGCGGGCTGCTTCTTCGCCTTCGCCGGGGACTTGCGGGGTGCCGTTCTTGCCATGGAGTCCACTCTAAGCGACCCACCCCGCCGCCGCTCGTGAAGACGTGCGAAGACGCCCATCTCAGACAGTGCCCGGCCGGTGGCCCCAGACCCCCACCATCAGGCTGGGCACCAGCACGCCGCCGCCCGTGCGCAGCTCGGCGGCGAGCCGGGCGGCCAGCGTGTCGACGTCCACCTCCATGGGCAGCGCCACGCCCAGCCGCTGCATGTGGGGCAGCAGCGTGCGCACGGTCTCCACCAGGGTGTGCGTGGGGTCCGAGTCCGGCGTCACGCCCACGCGCCCTCCCACCACGCCGTCCGCCACCACCAGCCCCGCGCGCCGGAGCGTGGCCACCAGCTCCATCCCCATGTGCACCTTGATGCCCACCCGTTCGCAGGTGGGCAGCATCCAGCTCCAGATGCGGTGGAACAGCGGCAGCTTCGGGTGCACCAGGCCCATGGCCGACAGCTCCAGCTCGTGCAGCGCCATCACGCCACCGGGGCGCAGGTGCTCCGCCATCTGCTGCACGAACGCGCTGGGGTCGGGCTGGTACATCAGCACCAGCCGGCTCACGATGGCGTCGAAGGGCTCCCCGCGCTGAAGGGTCTCCAGGCTGCCCTCCTGGAAGCGGACGTGGGACAGCCCCAGCGCCTCGGCGCGGCGCCGGGCCCACGTGAGCGCGCGGGCCTCGCGGTCGAGCCCCACCACCTCGCCCGTGGAGCCCACCTGCTCCGCGGCGAGGAACGACACGCTGCCCACGCCACAGCCCACGTCCAGCACCCGCATGCCGGGCCGCAGCCCCGCGCCGCGCAGCACCGCCTCCGTCAGCGGCGCGTACAGCCGGGCCTGGAGCGCCTGCCACCGCAGCTCCCGGTCCTCATCGCCCGGGACGCGGTCCTCCGCGGATTCCGTTCTCTCGACGCGCATGGGCGACTCCTCTGGGGGACAAGGGCTGCGAGTGGAGCACCGCAAGGTCGCAAACCTCCGCCTCCCCGGCGCTCCCCCCCGAGGTCCCGGGGCAATGACAGACATCCGCCCGGCTCCGCTCCCTCGGGGCAGGCGAGCGTTCACCCGAGGACAGACCCACGCCCCGTGCGTCCAGGCCCGAGGGCCCTCCGCGGGACGCCCTCCCGCGTGCGCCATGCCTCCTGATTCCACGACAGCCCGGCGAAGCCGCTGCCGCGTGCATGCCTTCGCGGGTTCCACCGGCGCGCGGCCGTGAAACAATCCGTGGCCTCCCCCCACCCGAAAGAACGCACCATGACGCGCATCCGGCCCGTTCTCCTCTCCGCCCTGTTGTCCGCCTCCCTCGCCCACGCGGCGCCCGCCGTGCCCTCCGCGGAAGGCGCCTGGCCCCGGGTGCGCAAGGAGCGCCTCCAGAAGCTGCTGCCCCAGGCCATGGCCCGCGCGGGCGTGGATGCGTGGGTGGTGCTCTGCCGTGAGAACGACAACGACCCGCTCGCCGGCCACATTGGCGGGGAGAACGCGGGCGGCACCGCCGCGTTCCTGTTCCTGCGCGACGGCGACGCGCTGCGCTCCGTGGCGCTGTCCCCCGCGGGCGAGGCCACCGCGCTCAAGGACATGGGCGTGGTGGATGAGGTGGTGCCGCTGGAGCGGGGCACGGACCTCCACGCGCTCGTGGCCGCGCGGCTCGTGAAGGCGAAGCCCGCGAAGGTGGCCATCAATTCGTCGGAGCAGATGCCCATCGCGGACGGGCTGTCCGCCACGCAGCGCGCGAAGCTGGAGGCGGCGCTGACGCCCGCGCTGCGCAAGAAGCTGGTGTCCTCCGAGGACCTGGTCGCCGAGTGGCTGTCGGTGAAGCTGCCGGAGGAGGTGGACTTCATGCGCAAGGCCGCGGACCTCACCGCGAAGCTGGAGGAAGAGGCGTACCGCACGGTGGTGCCGGGCAAGACGCGGGACTCGGACGTGGCGCGCTTCCTGAAGAAGCGCATCGCGGAGCTGGGCGTGGGCGACGGCTGGCAGCCGGACCAGAACCCCAACGTGAACAGCGGGCCCACGCGCGGGCACTCCAACGCCACCGACCGCGTCATCCAGCCGGGGGACTTCATCCAGACGGACTTCGGCATCCGCGTGGGCGACACGTGGGTGACGGACATCCAGCGCTTCGCCTACGTGCTGGCGCCGGGGGAGACGCAGCCCCCCGCGGAGGCGCTGGCGAAGTGGGAGAAGTCGAAGAAGGGCAGCCGCATCGCGCTCGCGGCGATGAAGCCCGGCGTGCGCGGCTACGACGTGGACAAGGCCCAGCGCGACTGGATGCGCGAGGCGGGCTCCGAGCCCGTGATGTGGGGCACCGGCCATCCCGTGGGCTACTGGGCCCATGACGCGGGCCCCGCGCTGTCCGGCGCCGCGTCCGGCAAGCCGCCCACCGGCTCCGCGCTGCGCCCGCTGCGGCCCGGGCAGGTGTTCGCCTTCGACGGCTTCTTCGCGTGGAAGGACGGCAGCAGCCCGGATGCGCTGCGCATCCTCTCCGTGGAGGAGATGGCCGTCGTCACCGAGACCGGCGCCGAATACCTCAACCCACCCCAGGAAAAGCTCATCCTCATCCCGTCCCTCACCGCCGTGACGACTCCGCAACCTTGAGCCCCACCGCGCCCACACCCTGCGACGTGGGTGCATCCGACCCCGGAGACCTGCCCGGTGGGGTGTGGCGCGCGGAGACGGAGGCTCGGTTACACTCGGCCGCATCGCCGCTCAGTCAGGCGCTGGAGGGCCGCCCCATGCCAAGCGTGTTGGTCATCGACGATGACCGCTTCGTCCTCGCGACCGTGGGGGATGTCCTGCGTGGCGCGGGCTACACGGTGCTGACCGTGCAGTCCCCCGCGGAGGCGTTCCACCTGGACCTGACTGGCGTGTCCGCCATCCTGTGCGACTACAACATGCCGGAGATGACCGGCTCCGACGTGCTCGTCGCCATCCGCGAGCTGCAGGAGTGCCAGGCGCCGTTCATCTTCCTCACCGGTCACTCGGAGCTGGACGACCTGATTCCCGTCGCCATCCGCTACGGCGCGGAGCTCCTGCCCAAGCCCGTGGACCCGGCGGAGCTGACGCGGCTGTTGCGCAAGCAGCTGGCGGCCTGAGCCGGAGGCGCGGTCGCGGCGCCCGCTTCAACCCCGTTCGCTGAGCAGGGCCCCGGCGCGCGCTTCCACGCACGCGCTCCGGGCTGCTCGCGCGGGACCCTCAGCCGAGCACGGCGACGAGCTGACGGCACTGCGCGAGCAGCGTGCCGTCCTGGGTCCAGAGCAGCTGCGACTCCTCCGTGTAGCCGTCGGAGGCATGCCGGGAGCGGCCGGTGCGCAGGTAGCGCGCATCCGGCGCGAGCCCCGCCACGGGGAACGTCTGGAAGAACTGCACGCTGAAGTCCACCGACGCGGCCGCGCGGAAGCCGTCCATGCGCGACAGCACCGACGGCGGATACGCATCCATCAGCCCCACGCACAGGGGCCCATCCAGCACGGTGGGGTCGCGCGGCCGCAGCCAGCCCCCCACCTCCGCCACGGAGCCGCCCGAGTACGGCGCCGGGCCCACGCAGAAGTGGTACTCGAAGAAGCGGCAGAAGTCCGGCATCGGCGCGTCCTCGGAGACGGGCGTCAGCGCCTCCGGGGCCGGCACCTCCGGCATGACGAACTCTTGATAGGCAGGGGCGCCCCCGCGCGCGGCACCGAACGTGGCGGTCGCGACGGCGACCACGCCTCCGCTTCCCTCCACGCGCGCGGTGGCGTGGGTGACGAGCTTGCCGGCGCGCTCGATGCGCGTGTGCACATCCGCGATGCCCTCCACGGCGGGCGAGCAGAAGTGCACCGTGAGCGAGCGCACCGGCCGCCGGGCGTCATTCAGGTGGTGCTCCAGCGCGCGCAGCACCTGCCCCGCCACCACGCCGCCGTAGGCGCCACGGCCTTGATACCAGGCCGCCTCGTAGCGGGAGCGGTAGTGCCCGGGTTCCATCGGTTCAACGAGGGTGGCGGCGAGGAAGGCGGCGGTCATGATGCACCGCATCCTACGGGTGCCCGTGGGATGTCACCACGATTCGAGTCCGCGCGGGCTGTCGCTCGCCTGGACGCGCGCCCGGTGAAGGCTCCCCCACCCCCGCGAACGCGCGCGGCGGACGCGTTCGCGAAGGGACTGGGCGCGGCTCAGCCCTGATAGGACTCGTCCTGCTCGATGCGGCTGAGCACCCAATCGAATTCACCGGAGACCACCCGCGCCTGGCAGTGCGTGCAGTGGCCCGCCATGTTGATGGACAGGGGGGCGCCGCACGACGGGCACGCCTTGCGCGTCGAGGGGCTGCCCTTCACGCCCCGGCCGCGGATGAGCGTCCAGTACTCGCTGTACGCCCGCTCCCGCGTCCGGCTGCCGCCCACGACCTGCCCGTCCTGGTCCCGCACGGTGTAGTCCAGGCTGACGGCGTGCATGCGCAGGGTGACGGCGTCGAAGTAGGCATCCCGGGTCACCCGCGCGAGCGTCACGCCCGTGATGCGCGCGTCCTCCGTGATGTTGCGCAGACCGGCCTGGCGGTAGGCGTTGATCCAATAGAGCTGCGTCTGGAAGAGGTTGTCGCTGAGGAAGGGCCGCATGCCCTGCCACTCGCGCTGGGACCAGGCCGTCTGCATCTCGCCGAAGATGAACTCCAGGCGCTTGCGCACGGCCATGGCCGTCGCGGACGGATCCTCCTTCCGCAGCGCGTCCATCCGCTCCCGCGCGTGGGGGTCCTTGACCGTGGGCAGCTCGGTGCCCTCCTCCTCCGTGGTGCCGATGAGCTGGGGGCCGCGCCGCTCCCGCTCCCGCGACGTCACGCGGGTCACCACCCAGTCGTACCCGCCGGTGTTCACCACCGTGTTGCAATAGGAGCAGGTGTTCCCCTGCACCGCATCCAGCGGCGCGCCGCAGTGGGGGCACTTGAACGCGCGCACGTCCTCGGGCGGGCGTGACTTCACGAACGCGCCCCGCTCCAGGCGCCACTCCTCCGCGACGTACCAGCTCTGCTCGGACCTGGAGACCTCCGTGTAGTTGGCCTCGAAGCGCAGGACCACGCGGACGCGCCGGCTCTTCGCGCCCACGCCCTCCACCGACTCGTACGTGGTCGCGCCCACCACCACGGCCTTCACCGCGTCCGGCGTCCCCAGCTCCCTGAGCGAGGCGATGGCGCCGTCGGACAGCCAGCCGCCCAGCGTGTCCAGGCGGTCGCCGCCGCGCGCCTCGTGCACCCGGGCGAAGAGCGAATAGACGAAGTCCTCGAAGAGGACGATGGAGAAGTCCGGATCCAACGGCTGCGACCGCCCGTCCGAACCGCGAGGCCCCACGCGAGCCAGCCCCTCGAGCTTCGCGCGCAGCGAGTCCTGGCGCCGGGGCGGAGGGGCCTTCGGCGCCGTCGTGCTCCACTCCTCCTCGTCCGACCTGGACTTCGCGCGGATGGCCAGGAGGAGCACGACGGCCACGACCAGCGGCATGACGAAGACCGTTCCATTGGCGCCTCCGCCCCCCGAGGACGACGACTCGCCGCCGCTGGAGCTGGCGTAGGAGCGGCTGCCGGAGCTGGAGGAGGACCGGCTGCTGGAGCCGAACGAAGAGGAGCGGCTGCCGGAGCTGGAGGAGGACCGGCTGCCAGAGGAGCTCCGGCTGCTCGACGAGCCCCGATAGGAATTGCCGCCGCCGGGGCGCGCCTCGGAGACAGGGAGGGCGCCGAAGCCCAGCCCCAGGAGCAGCGCGACGGCGAGCAGGAAGGTCCTTGAGCCCCTCACGCGACGGCTCCGGGCATGTCCGGCAGTTCGTTCACGTCATCCTCCTGGCGGGGCAGGACGCGGGCCAGCGGCGCCTGGATGCGGAGCAGGGCCTCGAAGAAGGGGCCGGGCACGGTGGACGCGGCCAGCGTGGCGGCCAGCCGCGTCAGCGCCTCCTGCCACTCGGCGCCCAGGAGCGCGGTGTCCACGCCGTGGTCGCAGACGACCTCCACGCGGCGCTCGAAGAGGGAGACGAACACGAGGATGCCGGTGCGCCGCGAGGTGCGCGACACGCCCAGCGTGGTGAAGGCGGCTTGCGCGGCGGTGCGCACGGAGTCCTCCTGGAGCTTGCGCGAGGTGAGCGCGCGGCGGAGCGCCGGGAGCAGGCGGCTCGCCAGCGCCCCCGCGGCGAAGGCGAGGAGCACCGCGGGCGGGAAGGCGAACAGGTGGATGTCCTGGGGGATGAACAGGAGCACCAGGAGCACCCCGAACGCGGCGCCCGCGCCCAACCGGGCATCGGTGTGGGCGTAGTGGCCGGAGGCGGAGCGAACCGCCACCACGACCTCCGCGGACGTCTGCGCTTCAATGGCCGCGACAGCTTCAGCGGCCTGGGTCCGGGCGGCGTCTTCGAGGAAGGTGTTGGCCATCGTGGGCGGGCACTATAGCCAACCCACCGGCGGCCTGATTCCTACGCGGGCAGCGCCCAGTCGATGGGGTGCTGGCCGTGCTTCTCGAGCGCGGCGTTGGTGGTGCTGAAGGGCTTGCTCCCGAAGAACCCCTTGCTGGCGGACAGCGGCGAGGGGTGCACGCCCTCCAGCACGATGTGGCGCTTCGCGTCGATGAGGGCGGTCTTCTTCTGGGCGGGCTTGCCCCAGAGCAGGAAGACGACGGGGTCTGGCCTGGCGCTCACGGCGCGGATGACGGCGTCGGTGAAGTGCTCCCAGCCGTGCTTCGCGTGGCTGTTGGGCGTGGCCTGGCGCACGGTGAGCACGGTGTTGAGCAGGAGCACGCCCTGCTTCGCCCAAGGGATGAGCGACCCGTCGCGCGGCTTCGGGGCGCCCACGTCGCTCTGGAGCTCCTTGAACATGTTCACGAGCGAGGGCGGTGGGGGGACGCCGGGCTGGACGGAGAAGGCCAGGCCATGGGCCTGTCCGGGGCCGTGGTAGGGGTCCTGGCCCAGCAGCAGCACGCGCACGTCGGCGTAGGGCGTGAGACGGAACGCGGAGAACAGGTCCTCCTCCGACGGGAACACGGTGTGTTCCTTGCGTTCCTCGCGCACGAACGTCTCCAGCGCCTTGAACGACGGCGCGTGGATGGCGTCATGCAGCACCTGCTTCCAATCCTCGGGCAACCCGTCCGCCAGCATCGTTGCGTCCCTCCCAGGAGCCCTACCCTAGCCAAGACGCGAGACAAGCGGTGAAGGCGTTCACGCCCGGGGGCCGGGCGCAGGCCATCATGGAGATGGGCCGCTCAGGGGGCGGAACTCCCCGCGTCCAGCCATTGGGCTGGGAACGAGGGAAGCGCCTCGCCCCAGGAGGTATCTCCCACCGGAATGGAGGGGTCCGAGGCTCCATCGGGATTGCCCGCATCGGGGCTGCCAGACATGGGCGTTCCATTGGGCTCTCCATCGTGGAGCCGCCGCAGGATGCGTCCATCGGAGACCCGGACCGCGTAGGTGGCACTTCCATCCAGGGGAACCCCTCCCGGTGCGCAGGCACGAGGATCCACGTCCATGCGGATGAAGGCGATGTCGCCCTCTCGCAAGAGCCGGAAGCGATAGGCCTCTCGCCGGCTCCAGCAAGGCCGTCCCTCCTGCCCTTGGGGAAGGAAGTCGTCGGCCGCGACAACCATCGCGCGAAGCAGGGCGCCCTCCAGTGAGTACGTCTGGCCTGGCGCCCCCACGGACAGCACCTCCTGCGAGAACATCTCCGGGAAGACGATGGACCGGTCTTCCTGCGCCAGCGTGCCGGACGGCGCCAGTTCGCGTCGCATGCACCCGCTCCACAGCACCACCCCCAGGAGCAGCAGCCGCTTCATGGCCCCACTCCCCTCATGCAGGGTCCCTGGAGTTTCTGGATGGTGAAGTCCAATGCCTCCGCATCCTGCCACGTGACACGCCCCGTCTGCTCGCACCGCCACCCCGACGCATCGCGCGTCCATTTCAACAACTGACCCGTGAGAGGAATGTACTGGTGGAAGCCGTCACACGACGCCGGCTCCATCACGTTGGAGAAGAAGGCCACGATGGACAGCCTCACGCGGCCACTCTCCGTCTCGCTCTCGAAGCCGTGGACCCGTCCTTCGGAGACGATGAAGCGCAGGTCATTGGCGGACAGCGCGCTGCCATAGGGATGGTTGTGAAGCGCGTAGATGTAGCGAAGGGCTTCGGCCGGATACCGCGCATCCACGACCCGGGATGGCAACAGGCAGCTCTTGCTCCTTTGTACGGGATCGACCCTCGACTGGTCCGTCAGGCGACTGACGACGTAACGATGCTCCGGCGTGTAGTACAGCCAGGCGCAGTATTCGCTGGAGACGCGCCAGCGGGTGTCGAAGCTGGGATGGTCCGGGCGGCCCGCGCTTGCGTGAGGTTTCGACAGGATCTTCCCGCAAGCGGCGAGCAGTGCATCCGAGGACGACTCGAAGGGCCCCAGCAGGGGCCCCGGAATCTCCTCCAGGAAGGGGGCTCCGGACTCAGGCCGCACCAGGTCTGGGTCGGGCGGAGCGGAGGACGCACAACCCCCAAGCGAGGACAGCCACAAGCAGCACCACCAGGGACCACGCATGGGCTGAGAACCTCCGCTTCGAAATGGCGGGCCGCGGCCCGAGGTCCCCAGAGTGCTGGAGTGTCGCACCGGAAAGCGAGCAGGCAGTCAGGGTTGAGAGCTTGGGGCCGGGGCCGGGGCGCGCTAGCCTTGCGCCCGCCATGACGATGTACACCGAGTCGCTCCGCGCCTTCCTCAAGCCCGTCCTGCCCTACCTGGACGACGAGTCGGTGTCGGAAATCATGATCAACGGCCCCACCGACGTGTGGATCGAACGCAAGGGCCGGCTGATCAAGACGGATGCTTCCTTCTCCGACGAAGGCCTGCTGGGCGCCGCGCGCAACATGGCCCAGTTCGTGGGCCGCCCGCTGTCCGAGGAGCGCCCCCGCCTGGACGCGCGCCTCCCCGACGGCAGCCGCATCCACGTGGTGATTCCGCCCATCGCGCGCAACGGCACCACCATCTCCATCCGCAAGTTCTTCAAGGACAAGCTGACCATCGACTCGCTGTTGAAGTTCAAGTCGCTGACCCAGCCCATGGCGCGCCTCATCGAAGCGGGCATCGCCACCAAGCTCAACATGCTGGTGGCCGGCGGCACCGGCTCCGGCAAGACGACGCTCCTCAACATCGTCTCGTCCCTCATCCCGGACGAGGAGCGCATCCTCACCATCGAGGACTCCGCCGAGCTCCAGCTCAACCAGTCCCACATCGTGGCCTTTGAATCGCGCCCCGCCGACAAGTTCGGCAAGGGCGCGGTGGACATGGGAGACCTGCTGCACTCCGCGCTGCGTCTGCGCCCCGACCGCATCGTGGTCGGCGAGGTGCGCGGCGGCGAGGCCTTCCACCTCATGCAGGCCATGAACACCGGCCACGGCGGCTCGCTGGCGACGACGCACGCGAACACGCCCACGGACACGCTGCGCCGCATCGAGTCCCTGTGCCTCATGTCGTCCGTGGAGCTGCCCATGGTCGCCGTGCGCGCCCAGGTGGCCAGCGCCATCAACTTCGTCATCTGCTGCGAGCGCCTCCACGACGGCAGCCGCAAGACCATCGCCCTGTCGGAGGTGCTCCCGCTCAACGAGAAGGGCGAGTACCGCACGC
Organism: Corallococcus sp. Z5C101001; assembly: GCF_007352635.1. Classification (NCBI taxonomy): domain Bacteria; kingdom Pseudomonadati; phylum Myxococcota; class Myxococcia; order Myxococcales; family Myxococcaceae; genus Corallococcus; species Corallococcus sp. Z5C101001. The sequence goes on along the minus strand of NZ_VKLU01000008.1, from coordinate 614,536 downwards.
AGGACATCTTCGTCTTCACGCCCGTCGCCAAGGACGAGCACGGCAACATCCTGGGCTACCACGCGCCCACCGGCATCATCCCCAACTTCATCCAGAAGGCGCGCGCGTACGGCTTCGACGACCTGGACGACACCTTCTTCGACCCGGCCACCTACGGAGTGCCGCCGCCGCCCAACTTCCAGGTGGGCGAGGCGTACACCCTGCGCTGGGCCCCGTCGCTGAAGCACCGCGAACAGAACCTGCCGGATCCCGCGCACTTCAAGGAGGAGTGGGCCCGCTTCGAGCAGCTCCTGAAGAACGCGGCCCCGGACGGCCCCGTCTCCGGCCACGCCTCCCCCAAGCCCGCGGCGCCCGCCGCCGCGAAGCCCGCCGCCGCCCCGCCGCCGCCGCCCGCGAAGGCCGCTCCGGCGCCGCGCCCGGCGCTGCCATCCCGTCCGCCGCCCCCGGCCGCGAACGACGACGACAAGACGCCGCCGCCCACGCGCAACCCGTTCGCCGCGGAGGAGGACACCCGCGCCTCGCCCATGTCCGAACCGCTGGTGCAGGTCTCGGAGGACCTGCTCGCGGAGGCGCCGCCCGCCCGGAACACCCCGCCCCCGCGCCGCCCTCCGCCCCCGTCCCCCGCGCGCCAGGGCCCGCCGCCGTCCAACCCCCTGCGCGCGGGTGCGACGCCGGCGCGCCGTCCGCCAGGGCCGCCACCTCCGCCCTCGGATGACGAGGACGAAGAGGATGAGCGACCCAGGACGGAGATGAACACGTCGGAGAAGACGCAGATCCGCCCGCCGCCGGAGCGCCCACGCCGGTAGGCGCGGGGTCCTGACGCCCGCGCCATCTTCGCCGCCGGACGTGTGCCGCCGGCCCCGGTGCCAGGTTCGTTTCGGCCCCCACTGCCAGCGCGACGTCTCCACGCGCACCGTCAACCTGGACCGGGGTGCGCGGCGCGGCGCGGCGACCTTCCAGGTATCCGAGGCCATGGTGACGTGACGCATCCATGCCCAGCGCCCGACGCAGGACATCGGCGTCGCCCCGGCGTGGGTGGGGCCCTGTCCCACCACCCGGGACCGCGAATCCTGACCTTGCGAGGAGGACGGGTCGGGGAGAAAGTGGCCCCGTGTTGATCCCCTTCCTCGCCGCGCTCACCCTGGTGGTCGCCCAGGCGCCCGCGCTCCCCTCCCCCGCGAAGCCCGTCACCGTGTTGTTGGCACCGACGGACGTGACGCGGGGAACGCCGCGCTATCTCGTCGGAACCGCCCAGGAGCACGTGGCCGAGCAGCTCAAGGCCCGGGGCCTGGAGGTGATCCGCGTGGAGGACGTGACGCGCACGCTGCCGAAGAAGAAGCGCACGGCGATGATGCGCTGCAACCGCACGCAGCCTTCGTGCATCGCGTCGCTGGGCACGGCCGCGAAGACGGACGTGGTGATGGTGACGGAGATTGGCCCGTACCTGAACGCCTACAAGGCCGGCGTGCGCGTCTACACCGCGCAGGACGGCGCGCCGCTGGTGGAGGAGTCCGTCCCCGGCGTGAGCGAGGACCAGGTGCTGGACGCGCTCAACAAGTCATTGGACGTGGTGGTGCCGCGCACGCTGCGGGTGCTGCGTCCGGAGCCGGTGGCGCCACCGGTGACGCCGCCCGTGGCCCAGCAGACGCCCACCGTGACACCCGGTGAGAAGCAGCCGGTGGGGCCGGACCTGACGCCGGGCGTGCTGCCTCCCAACCAGATGGACTTGACCGACACGCCGAAGGTGGAGGCGTCGGGGCGGCGCCAGTGGGCGTGGCTGCCGGCGGCGGGGGGCGTGGTGCTCGCGGGCGTGGGCACGGTGTTCTATGTGCAGTCGCGCGGCAAGTTCCGGGACCTGCAGGCGGAAGGCCCCATCACCAACGGGCAGGACCTGAAGGACTCCGGCAAGCGCGCGCAGACGCTGGGGGTGGTGGGCATGGGTGTGGGCGCGGCGGCGCTGGTGACGGGCGCGCTGATGTACTTCGTGCCGGTGAAGCAGACATCGGTTCAGCCGTCCGTGACGCTCACACCGCGAGGCGGTGGGCTGGGCGTGGCCGGAACGTGGCAGTGAGGGCAGGGAGAGCCATGCGGAACCTCTGGAAGGTCGGAGCGCTGAGCGCGGTGTTCGGTGCGGTGCTCGGCGTGGGCGGATGCCAGGACTTCGACGCGGCCTACGAAGACTGCAAGAGCGAGGGCCGCTGCGAGCCGCGGCCGGACGGTGGGACCGACGATGGCGGCAGCGACGCCGGTGACGGGGGCGATGGCGGAGACATCGTGGATCCGGAGCCGACGTGCACCTTCGTCTCCGACGCGGACGAGCCCGACCCCGAAGGCCGGGACCTGAACTGCGATGGCGTGGATGGAGTCGCGGCCGCTGGCTACTTCGTGGATCCGGTTCGCGGTAGCGACACGAACGAAGGTACCCAGTTGCTCCCGCTGCTGACCCTAAACAGGGCGCTGGAGATGATCCGCACCACGGGCGCGAGCACGGGCCGCACGCACGTGTACCTGGGTGTCGGGACGTACAACGAGCCGGAGACCGTCGTGACGACGCCCGTGTCGCTCCACGGCGGCTACAAGTGGAACGGCCCCGGGGACCGCTACTGGAGCCGCTTCAAGAGCACCGCGCCCACGCTCGTGGACGGCGGCACGCTGGCGTTCACGGTGCGCGACGTGACGGACCCAGGCGTGCTGCTGGACTCGCTGCACATTGTCTCCAGTGATGGCCTGGACGGTGGAGCCTCCATCGCTGTTCGCGCCCTCGATTCCTCCAGGTTCGTGCTGCGCAACACCGTCCTGGAAGCGGGCAAGGGTGGCCAGGGGCAGGCAGGTTCCCTGGGCGCCAACGGGCAGGCCGGCCTCGATGGACCGGGTGGAAGCACAGGCGGTGAAAACACAGGCGGCGGTGGTGGACGTCCCCTGGTGGCCATCACCTGCGCGGACGGCACCTCCATCGGGGGCGCGGGAGGGACCGGCAACCCCGGAGGCGCGGGACTGCCTGGTGCTGAAGGCAGCCCGGGATTGACCCCAGGCGGTGCCGGCGGGTATCGGAAGGACGCCGGCTGTGAAGTCGCCACCTGCTCATGCGAAGGGTCTGCAGGAGACGCTGGCTTCACTGGGAGCCCTGGGGAGATGGGCAATCCAGGGGATGCCGGCGCTGGCTCCGGCATCGTGAAGACCGGACAGTGGGAGCCCAACCAACAAGGCACGAATGGAACGCCGGGCAAGCTGGGCGCGGGGGGTGGCGGAGGAGGCGCAGGGGGAAGCTGCAATGCCCCAACGTCCAAGATCGCCGGAGGGAGTGGCGGCGGTGGAGGCGGCACAGGCGGGTGCGGTGGGTCCGGCGGCAAGGCTGGCGCGGGAGGAGGCGCATCCATTGCGCTCCTGCTCAGCCATGCGGATGTCACGCTCGCGAACGGGACCCGGCTCAGCACTCGTGGTGGTGGAGAGGGCGGAGCGGGTGGGCCTGGTGGCCTGGGTGGAGATGGAGGAATCGGAGGCAACGGTGGCCCCTATACGGACAACGTCCAGGGGACTGATTCCCAATTGCCCACCCGGAAGGTGAACACCGTGGGCGGTCAGGGCGGCATGGGGGGTGTCGGGGGACCGGGCGGACGTGGCGGCTGGGGAGGAGGCGGCGGCGGTGGCCCCTCCGTTGGCGTCTGGTGTGAGGATGCGGGCGTCACGTGGAATCCCTCAACCGTCTCGATAGACCCGGGCCTTGGTGGTGCTGGGGGCCACAGTGATGGTGGGGTAGACGGGGCGCAGGGCCTCAAGTCACGCGACCTTGGCTGCACCTTCACCGAAGCAGTAACTCCCTGACCCAGCGGCATCCGCCCGCTGCCTGACAGCAGCGGGTAAGAAAACGAGACCTTGGGGCAAGCGCTTGTCCGCTTGCCCCGCGTGGGTCGGCCTGTGCTTCGCTTCCGGGGATTTCCCCTGTTACGCTCGCCCCTGGTGGAGATGTCTTCCGAGCTGATCTGCGAAACCTGCGGCCTCACCGTTCCGTCGGAGACGGCGGTGTGCCCTCGCGATGGCACCGTCGTGCTGTCGTCGTTCCACCCGACTCCACCGGAACCGAAGGTCATCGTGGAGCACCCCGGCACCGAAGCGACCGCCATCACCGACCCCCTCATCGGCCTGAAGCTGGGCGAGTACGAGCTGCGCTCGCGCATCGGCGTGGGTGGGATGGGGCTCGTGTACGACGGCATCCAGCCGCTCATCGGTAAGCGCGTCGCCGTGAAGGTGCTCCGTCCGGAGCTGGCGCATTCGTCCGAACAGGTGGCCCGGCTCCTCGCGGAGGCCCGCGCCGTCAACGCCATCCGCCACCGTGGCATCATCGACATCTTCGGCTTCGGCCAGCTCCCCGACGGTCGCCAGTACATCGTCATGGAGTACCTGGATGGGCAGCCGCTGGACGCCATCCTCGCGGAGAAGGGCCGGCTCCCCGTCCCGGAAGCCCTGTCCCTGCTCGATGAGGTGCTGGCCGCCCTGGGCGCGGCGCATGGCGCGGGCGTGGTGCACCGCGACCTGAAGCCCAGCAACATCTTCCTGGTGCGCCAGCCGGACGGCTCGCGCTACGTGAAGCTGCTGGACTTCGGGCTCGCCAAGCGCGGCGAAGGCCCCACCGGCCGCACCGCGCAGACGCGCACCGACATGGTCGTCGGCACCCCGGAGTACATGGCGCCCGAGCAGGCCCGCGGCCAGTCCGTGGGCCCCATGACGGACCTGTACGCCATGGGCGTCGTCACCTTCGAAATCGTCACCGGCCGGCTGCCATTCATCGGCAGCTCCCCCGTGGACCTGCTGATGAAGCACGTGGAGGCCCGCCCGCCCCGGCCGTCGGAGTTCGTCCCCGACCTGCCGCCCGCCGTCGACGCCTTCATCCTGCAGATGCTCACCAAGGACCCGGAGACGCGCCCCAACTCCGCGGATGCCCTGCGTCAGCACCTGGCGAAGCTGCGCCGCACCCTCCGGGCCACGCGCACCAACCCCACCGCGCCCGCGCCCACCGAGGAGCCGCCCGCGCCGCCGAAGCCGCCCATCGTCGTCAGCGACGCGGAGGCGCGCCGGCCCACCACGCAGGTGCCCGCGCCGGTTCCGCATGACCTGGTGGTGCCCCAGGAAGAAGACCGGCCGGTGCGGCGCCTGGCGCCCGTCGTCATTGGCGCCGCCGTGCTGCTCACGGCCGTGGGCGTCGTCATCGCCACGCGCGGCGGCGGTGAAGCGGTTCAGCCCGTGGCCGTCGCGGTGAAAACGGAGCCGCCGCCCGCACCGAAGGCAGTGGAGGTGGAGCCCGCTCCGCCCCCGCCCGAGCCCCTCGCCGCGCTGGAGCCGGAGGCGCCGCCGCCCGTGCCCGCCATCGAGGCCCCTCCGCCGGTGAAGGCCGGGCCGCCCATCATCAAGGCCGTGGGTCCGAGGACCCTTCGCGAAGGCTCCGCGCCCGTTCCGAACAAGCGCCCGGAGTCGACGAGCGAGTCGGCCGTGAAGCAGCAGATCCTCGACACCGTGAGGCAGATCGAGAACAGCCCGCTGTACACCGACAACAAGGTCCACAAGGGGCTGACCCAGCAGGCCGCGCTCAACTACCTGGACAAGCAGCTCAAGCGCCTGGAGAACGCGGACGACGCGCAGGCGCGCGCGGAGATCTCCCTGGACCTCCGCGACTGGAAGCAGCGCTATCTCAAGTAGCCGCGCCCCGGAGCGCTACTTCACCGACAGGCACGCCACCGGCTGCGCGATGGCGTTGCGCGCGCGCTCCTCGCTCACCAGCGAGTAGCCCGCCAGGTCCTGCAACAGCATGTCCCGGTTCTGCCGGATGAGGCTCGCGTTCTTGCAGGCCTTGATGTCGCCGTAATAGCCATACGGCGGCAGCGCGAGCTGGAGCTCCGCCAGCTCCGACAGCTGCAGGTCGCCCAGCTCGCGGCCGAAGAGCTTGCGCGCCGCGTCCTCCACGCCGATGACGCCCCGCTCGAAGCGCAGGATGGACAGCTCGTAGGCGATGAGCTGGTCCTTCTGGAAGAAGGCGTGGAGCCGGTGGGCCGCCACGGACAGCTGCAGGTCCCCCTCGATGCCCATCTCCCGCGCGATGCGCATGGCCAGGCGCCGCTCGCACGCGCCGTCCCCCGGGGGCACCTTGCCCAGCGTCACGCCAGAGAACAGGCGCCACGCCCACGCGCGCCCGTCCTCGCGCGGTGTCTGGAAGTAGGTGGGGCAATCCATCTGCCGGATGTAGAGCGCCACCAGGTCCTTGGGCATCCGCGAGAAGTCCGGCCGCGTGAAGGGCACCGACGCGCGGTCCTTCCCACCGTCCATGCGACCGGCCAGCACACTCATCCGGTCGCCTTCGATGCGGTGGCGCAGCTGACTCTCGACGTCGAACTCGCTCTCCAGGCGCGGCAGCTTGCTGGCCGTGTAGAGATACGTGATGGGAATCACCACGCCGGCCAACCCCACGAGGAACATGAACAGCCAGAAAACGGTCTTCACCCGGCCGACTCTAGCAGGGCGGGCGCGTGTCTGGAGGCCGGGTTAGAGAGTCCTCATGAGCGACTGGCATACCGCCACGGTCACCGCCCGCACCCCCTCGGCGGATGGCCTCACCGACTGGGTGCTCGACATCGCCGGGACCGCCCTCGTGGGCGCCCACGCCCACCCCGGCCAGTACGTGCACCTGCGCCTCCCTGGCCAGGCGGCGGGCATGTTCGCCATCGCCTCGCCGCCCGCTCCCTCCGGCACGCGGTGGGAGTTCCTGCTCAAGGACGAGGGCCCCCTGCCGGCCGCGCTGCTGCACCTGCCCGTGGGCGCGCGCGTGGAGGTGTCACGGCCGGAGGGCCCCGGCTTCCCCATGGAGAAGGCGCGCGGCCATGACCTGCTGCTGTTCGCCAGCGGCTCCGGCATCTCCGCCATCCGCCCCGTCATCGCCAGCGTGCGGCAGGAGCGGCACGCGTACGGTCGGGTGACGCTGTACTTCGGCGCGCGCACGCCCCGGAGCTTCGCGTACGCGCACGAGATGGAGCAGTGGCAGGCCGGAGGCGTGCGCGTGGTGTGCACCGTGAGCCAGCCCGGCGCCAGCGGCTGGCAGGGCCTCACCGGCTACGTGCAGGCCCACCTGGGCGAGGAGCCGCTGGAGCACGCCGTCGCCTTCGTGTGCGGCCCCTCGGACATGGTGCAGGACGTGATGGCCCAGCTGCGCCAGCGCGGCGTCCCGCAGAGCGCCGTGTTCCTCAACTACTGAGCCGCCGCGGCGGCGTAGGTCCGCACCTGGGGCGTCGTGTAGCGCACCGGGGCCAGCACCGCCGCGGGGTCGCTCTCCTGATTGCCGGTGGCCTTCTGCGGCGTCCACGCGGCCACGCCCACCATGCGTCCATCCGGGGAGAAGCGCACGCGCCGCACGGACCAGCCGAACTCCAGCTCGCCCTTGGGCCCCGGCTCGCCGTCGGTGAACAGGTACACGCGCTTGTCCCAGCCCCCCGACGCCAGCGACCGCCCGTCCGGCGAGATGGCCGCGGAGGACACCACGCCGTGGTGCGCCTCCCACTTGCGCAGCACCTGACCGGAGGCCGCGTCCACCAGCGCGCCCGCGTTCCACGGGCCCCGGGGCTCCTCCACGCCCTTGCGCTCGCGCTCGTACACCTGGCGGTTGCGCTCCGCCTTCTCCGCGCTGAAGGCCACGCCCAGCCGCCGCCCCGCCGCGTCCACGGTGACGTCGTTGACGTGCGCGGGGAAGGTGAAGTCCGAACGCGGCGCGAGCCCGCGCGCCGTCATCCCGGTCGCGCCTTCCGGTGCGCCGCCCTTGAGCGTGAGCACCGCCTCCGCCGTCGTCTCGTCGAAGACCACGTCCACGCGCTCGCTGAAGGGCGCGCCCAGCACGCCCTGGTTCCCCTGGGGCACGCACGCGTCGCACACCGCCACGTCCACGCCCGGCAGCGCCAGCGCCTTGAAGCGCAGCGTGCGGCCGCGCGCCAGCCGCGCCACGGTGTTGCCCAGCGCGCCCGGCACGGTGACGGTGTCCTTCAGGAACGCCACGTCGATGCCCACCGCCGTCGCCGCCGCCGTGGTGAGCACCACCACCGGAGAGCGCGAGTCCAGCGCCAGCACCACTGGCGGACCGCCGTCCACACGGCCCTGCAGCGCCGCGAATCCGCCGCGCCGCTCGAAGTGCGTGCGCGCCGCGTCCGGCCGCAGCGACTGCACCGGCAGGTCCGACGCGCGCACGTGGCCGTCCCAGCCACCCGAATACAGCGTCCCGTCCTCCGCGAACGCCAGCGCGCTCACCGGTCCCGAGTGCAGCCTCGCCTCCGCGCTGAACGCCAGGTCCGGCACCGACAGCACCGACACCAGCCCCTGCGCGCTGCCCACCGCCATCCACCGGCCATCCGGATGGAAGGCCACCGACACCAGGGGCTCCTCCGTGGCGAGCTCCGCCAGCGCCGCGCCCGTCACCGCGTCGAAGAGCTGCACCGCGCCGCTGCGGCTCACCGTGGCCACGCGCGAGCCCTCCCGCGAGAGGGCCACGCCTTCCAGATCGAACTGCTGCGCGTTGACGGCGGGATCCGCGCGGAGCACGGGGGCGTTCGCGTCCCCAGGCTTCGCGGTGGCGGGCGCCAGGTCCCAGACAGAGACGTGGTACGCCTTGTCACCCAGGCGCGTGTACGCCACGCGGTCGCCACCAGGCGCGAAGTCCAGCGCCCAGATGAAGTCCTTGCGGTTGAGGACGGTGGGCGTCCCTTCGAAGCCCTCCACGGGCCCCTCGAGGTAGCTCCCCGCGATGGACTCCAGCTGCGACAGCGTCCACGGCGACAGGGACGAGGGCGCGTGCGCGCAGCCCGCGAGCCCCAGCACCCCCGCGAGGACGAAGGCCCCGGCGCGCGGACTCATGAACCCGAGCCGCGGGCGGCGGCCTTTTCCTTCTCGACGTTGATCTCGTTGACGCCCTTGCTGTCCACGGACAGCAGGAACAGCTGCTTGTCCGCTTCGCGCTTGTCGTTGAAGGACGTGCGGCCGGTGGCGCCGTCGAAGTCCTTCAGCCCCGCCATGGCCTCGCGCATCGCCGCGCGCGTGTTGGGCCGCTGCTTGTCAATCACCTGCCGCACCATGCGCGCCGAGTCGAAGCCGATGGCCTCCAGCAGGCCGGGGTCGCGCCCCGTCTCGCGGTACGCCTCGCGGTAGGACTTCACGAACTTCTGCGTGGCCGGCCGCTGCGAGTCCACGAAGAAGCCGTCCACGTACACCGAGCAGGTGACGAACTTGCCGCCGCGCTCCAGCAGCTCCGGCAGGCCCGAGCGGCCCTTGGGGCTGGACCACTGGTTGGTGCCGAAGAGCGTCACGGTCTTCAGGTCCTTCTTGCCCGTCGTCTTGCGGATCCGCTCCAGGTCGCGCGGGTCGCACGCGTTGGTGACGATGTCCTCCACCGCGAGCGCGGGCGTCACCAGGCTCACCCGGCGCCAGTCGTCCGGGATGAAGAGGCCCTCGAAGTCGATGATGGGCTCCACGCCGCTGCGGGCCTTCTCCATCGCCTTGCGGCGGCGGTACGCGTCGGTGATCTTCTCGTCCTGCACGTCGCGCACGGCCTCCGCGTAGTCGCCGCGGTCCTCCAGGTAGTAGCGGCCCACCAGGCGCTTGGCCTCGCCGGTGAACGTGGTCTGGTCGTAGGAATACGACTCCGCGCCGCGCACCGCGCCGCCGCGCGACACGACGTCGTCCCAGAACTCGTTCGCCAGCTCCACGCCGTAGGGGATGTTCGGGTAGAGCACCGCGAAGCGCTTGTAGCCCTTCACGTTCATCGCGTAGTCCGCGATGGCGCGCGCCTGCGCGGAGTTCGTCAGCATGTTGCGGAAGACGTACGGACCGATGTCCGTGATGCCCTCCTGACGGCTCAGCGTCAGCAGCGGCACCTGAAGCTCCTCCGCCAGCAGCGCCGCGCGCTTGGTGTCGTCCACCAGGAGCGGCCCCATCGCCGCGATGGCGCCGTCGTCGAACGCGAGCTGCTCCATCGCCTGGCCCGTCTTGTTGACGTCGCCCTGCGTGTCCTTCACCACCAGCTCGATGTCGCTGCCCTGCAGGCCCAGCTTCACGCCGCGCAGCACCGCCTCGCCGATGGGCTGGTAGCGGCCCGTCATGGGCAGCAGCACCGCCACGGTGCGCGGGCGCACCTCCACGCGGCGGGTGGCGCGCGCGAGCAGCTCCTTCGCCTGCGGCGCGAAGGTGCTGTCCGGCGCCTCGCGCAGGAAGCGCTGCAGCGTCTCCTCCAGGCGGGTCCAGTCGCGCAGGTGGTAGTAGATGCGCGCCAGCTTGAACTGGAGCACCGGCCACGCGGGGTTGGCCGAGGACAGGCCCTCCTGCACGCGCGCGATGTCGAGGAAGCTGGCGCGGCCCTCCACCAGCTTCTCCACCTTCTGCACGGCGGCCGTCTTCTCCTCCGGCGTCCGGGCGTCCCCCGCCTCGGCCACCGCGGACGACAGCGCCTGCGAGTACAGGCCCGCGCCCTCCGCCGCGCGCGAGGCCTCCCTCAGCAGCTGCTCCTTCTGCTCCCCTTCCGCGCGCTCCGCCAGGCTGGTGAGGGTCTGGTACGCGTCGCGGTAGGCGCCCACCTCCATGGCGGAGAGGGCCAGCTTGTGCTTGGCGTCCTCGGCCTGGTCGTAGAGGGGGTTCTCGAAGAGCAGCTCGTTGAAGGTCTTGCGCGCGTTGGCGTAGTCCTTCGCCTCGTAGAAGAGGACGCCCGCGTTGTAGAGCGCGTCCTGGCCGGCGGTGGTGGCCGGGTAGGCCTTGCGCACGGACAGGTACGCCTCCGCGGCCTGCTTCTTGTCCGGGTTCGCCTGCGCCTGCGTGCGGGCCTGGGCGAGCGCGGCGTTCGCGGTCGCGTCCTGCTTCGCCTCCACGCGGGGGCGGCCCTGGGAGGTGTCACCCCCGGAGGTGTCCCTTCCATCCGTCTGGGAGGGCGCCCTGGGGCAGGCGGTCAACGTCAGGGCCAGCGCGGCGACGAGCGCGCGGCGCGATGCGGAGAGGACTTCCATGGCGAGGTGCATAGCAGCGCGGGTGCGGCTCCGTCGACACTTGAGCGGGGGGAAGATTCCCCTGGAACGTCCGCTTCAATGCACCGCGCGTGCCCGCGTGCGTCACCGAGGGGAAGCCCTCGCGCCGTGGCCCCGGGACCGCGCCCACGCGCGGCCCGGGACGCACGCCCGGCCAGCTAGCCGAAGAGTTCCTTCACCTTGTCGAAGAAGGACTTCGACTGGGGGTGGGTCTCCTCGCCGGAGACCTCCGCGAAGCGCTCCAGCAGCTCGCGCTGCTTCGACGACAGCTCCGTGGGCGTTTCGATGATGACGCGCACGTGCTGATCCCCGCGCTGCTGGCTGTGCAGATGCGGGATGCCCTTGCCGCGCAGGCGGAACACCTTGCCGGACTGGGTGCCCTGCGGGATGGTCATCTTCACCTTGCCGTCCAGCGTGGGCACGTCGATCTTCGCGCCCAGCGCCGCCTGCGTGAAGGACACCGGCACCTCGCAGAAGACCTCGTACTCCTCGCGCTGGAACAGCGGGTGCTCGCGCACGATGACCGTCACGTACAGGTCGCCCGCGGGCCCGCCCCGGTCCCCGGGCTCGCCCATGCCGGACAGCCGCACGCGCGTGCCGTTGTCCACGCCGCCCGGGATGGCGACCTCGATGACCTCTTCCGACGGAATCTTCCCGGAGCCCCGGCACTTGCCGCAGGGATCCGGGATGGTGGCGCCCGTGCCGCCGCAGTCGCCGCACGGCCGGGACACCGCGAAGAAGCCCTGCGAGTAGCGCAGCTCCCCGCTGCCGCCGCACGCCGCGCACTGCCGGGGCGCCGCGCCGCTCTTGCTGCCAGAGCCGGAGCAGGTGTCGCACTTCTTCGGACGCGGGATGGTCACCTTCGGGCGGCAGCCGAACGCCGCCTCCTCGAAGGAGATCTCCAGGTTGTAGCGCAGGTCCGCGCCGCGGCTGGTCTGCCGCCGCCCCCGGCCGCCGCCGCCCCCGAAGATGTCTCCGAAGATCTCCCCGAAGATGTCGTTGATGTTGACGCCCTGGAAGCCACCGCCCGCGTCCCCGAAGGGGTTGCCCGCGTGCCCGAAGCGGTCGTACTTCGTGCGCCGGTCCGGATCGCTCAGGACCTCATAGGCCTCCGAGGCTTCCTTGAACTTCTCCTCGGCCTCGTGGTTCCCGGGGTTGCGGTCCGGGTGGTACTGCAACGCGACCTTGCGGAACGCGCTCTTCAGGTCCTGCGCCGAGACAGTCTTCTGGACGCCCAGGACCTCGTAGTAGTCGCGCTTCTGCCCTGCGGCCCCTGCCATCGAATCGAACCCCTGGAATTTGCTGGCGTTTTCAAGCTGCGTTGAGAATCCGAGTCACTATAACGCAGCGAAACTCGCCAGCAATCCAGGCCCGGGTTCCCCCGGGTGAAGCCCGTGGGGGTGCTACACGGTCCAGACGCGGTTGACCGTCAGCTCCATGCGGGCGAGCCGGCGCTTGAGGGCCGGGTCCACGGGGCCGTTGACGCTCCACTTGGGGACCACGAAGTGCAGCTCCGCGTTGTAGAGCTTCGCGGCGCTCGCGAGCAGGCTCCAGCGGTTCTCCGCCGTCGGATCATCCACCATGCCCGGGGTGACGATCTCCAGGATGATGGGCGTGCGGGCGGAGTCGGACTGACGGCAGGTGAAGTCCGGGCGGTGGTCCTCGATGGTGCCGGAGAGCACGGGCGGCGGCATGAAACCAGGCAGCCGGGCCTTGATGTCCGAGTAACCGATGGTCCGGAAGTACTCGGCCATCAGCCAGAGCAGACGGCGGCGCTCTTCGTCCTCCACGACCGACTCACAGCCGGGATTGAACAGGACTTCTTTCTCGGAGTTGGTTTCCATGGCGCATCTCAAGCTGTCCGCATGTGTGGGATGCGGCAACGCAGGCAGGCACGAGCGCTCCCTGGCTGGCCGTGGGGCAGCCGGACATGCACGGCCGCGCCCCACGCCCCTTTCGCTTGGACGTCACCGTTGGCTCGGTGACAGAGTGCGCCCCCTCCCGTGGCCCCCCGTCCCTCCGCCCACGTCTACCGCCGGCTCCTCGCCTACCTGAGCCCGTACCGCCGGCTGCTCGCCGCGGGCACGCTGGCGTCGGTCGCCGCCGCGGCCGCCACCGCCGCGTACGCCTGGATTGTCGGACCGCTGCTGCGCGCCGTCCTCACGGGCGCCCCCGTCACGGTCGCGGGGATGACCCTGGCGCCAGAGCTGCTGCTGTCCCGGTTGCCCCTCCTGGTCGTCGCGGTGGCCATCGTGAAGGCCACCGCCCAGTTCCTCCAAGGCGGCCTGATGCAGCGCCTGGGCCAGCGGGTGATGGCGGACCTGAGGGGCTTTCTCTACGGCCGCCTGCTCGTCCAACCCCCGGCCTTCTTCGAGCAGCGCCACTCGGGGGAGCTGGTGGCCCGCTTCACCTCGGACGTACCGCTGGTGGAGTTCTCCGTCACCCAGGCGCTGTCATCGTACGTCCGGGATGGGTTGCAGATCTGCTCACTGCTGGCGACCTGCTTCCTCATCGACGCGAAACTCTTCCTCTTCACGTTCGTCGTCGTCCCCGTGACGGTGGTGCCCGTCAGCCGCTTCGCCCGCTCGCTCAAGAAGGTGGCGACCCGCTCGCAGGCGAACCTGGGCGCGCTCAGCGCCATCACCGCCGAGCAGCTCCAGAACCTCCCCGTGGTGCAGGCGTACGGCACGGTGCCGCGCGCGCTGGAGACGTTCGACGCGGAGGCGGAGGCGTACCTCCAGGAGATGCGCCGCTCGCTCTTCATCCGCGGCGCCTTCAGCCCCACGGTGGAGCTGTTGGGCATCGTGGGCGTGGCGGTGGCGGTGGCGTGGGGCGCGCGCGCCGTGTCCATGGACCCCTCGCTCGCCGGGCGGCTGCTGTCCTTCATGGCGGCGGCGCTGCTGCTCTACCAGCCGGTGAAGTCGCTGAGCGGCACGCTGTCCCAGGTGCTCACCGGCCTCGCGGCGGCGGAGCGCCTCTTCGCGCTCGCGGACGCGCCGGTGCCTCCGGACGTGGGCGCGGACGCCCCGCCGCTGTCGCGCGCCCTGGAGCTGTCCGGCGTGAGGGCCACCTACGCGGACGGCCGCGAGGCCCTGAAGGGCGTGGACCTGACCATCCCCGCGGGCGCGCGCGTGGCGCTGGTGGGGCCCTCCGGCGCGGGCAAGACGACGCTGTTCTCCGTGCTGCTGGGCTTCCTGTCGCCCAGCGGCGGCGAGGTGCGGTGGGACGGCCAGCCCCTGTCGTCGCTCAAGGCGTCCAGCGTGCGCGGCCAGGTGGCGTGGGTGCCCCAGGAGCCGGTGCTCTTCTCCGGCACCGTGCGCCACAACCTGCGCCTGGGCCAGCCGGACGCTCCGGACGACGCGCTGTGGGAAGCGCTGCGGCTGGCGCACGCGGAGGACTTCGTGCGGGCGCTGCCCGGCGGCCTGGATGAGCCCGTGGGCGAGCGCGGCGGCCGGCTCTCCGGCGGTCAGCGGCAGCGGCTGGCCCTGGCGCGCGCCTTCCTGTGCCGGCCGTCGCTGCTGCTCCTGGATGAGCCCACCAGCGCCCTGGACGCCACCAGCGAGGCGGCGGTGGGCGCGGGGCTCGCGGCCCTGATGAAGGGCCGCACGGTGCTGGTCATCGCGCACCGGCTCAGCACCGTGCGCGACGCGGACCTCATCGCCGTGGTGGAGGGAGGCCGGGTGGTGGAGTCCGGCACCCACGACCAGCTGCTCGCGCTGCGCGGCCGCTACGCCCGGCTCCTGGGCGAGGGCGCTGTCGCCGCCTGAAGCGCCGGCACCCGCGACCGGCTGCTCGCGCCGCGCGGCCGCTACGCCCGGCTCCTGGGCGAGGGCGCCGTCGCCGCCTGAAGCCGGCACCGCGGGGCCATGCCTCCGTCCGCGAGGATGCGAGAGCCTTGGAGCCCGTGCCCACCGGCCCCGGACCTGCTTGCGCGACCGGGCACGCCCTGCGAGCCTTCGGCCCAGGCCCATGCCTCCGACGCCGCCGCCCCGCGAACGAGAGCCGCTGTCCCTGAACGCGCTCCTGCTGGCGCCCGCCCTGCTCCTGGCCGCGGGCGCGTGCGTGGCGGTGGCCGCCCGGCACTTCGCGCTGGCCGCCGCCGCCACCGGCACCCTCGTCCTGGTCCCGCTCGTCTTCCGGCTGTGGACACGCCCCTGGTACCGCGGGCTCGTGCTGCGCGGCCTGGGCCTGTTCATCGCCGGCATGCACCTGCCCATGCTCACCGGCGGCGTGCTCGCCTACGGGCGCATCGGCTGTCAGGGCGCGGACTGTCACCAGCTGCTGCTCTGGGGCATCGTCCTCGCCCCCGTGGCCGGCGCCATCTGCACTGTCGTCTACTGGCTCGTGGGTCGTCCCCCCGTCTGAATTACCAGGAATAGCCAGAGACCCTATTCTTACTGGAAATGCTTGTTCCAGTCAGACCCCACGTCGCGCCCAGCTTGTTCGTGGCGCTGGCCGTTCCCGCCACGGCGTGCGTGCTGGCCGGCACGCTGCCGGTGCTCCTGGGCAGTCCCGCCAGCCTGTTGAGCGTGGTGGTCTCCGCGGGGCCGTTCGCGGTGCTGGTGGGACTGGCGCTGCTGGTGGAGGTGCCCCTGCTGACGGTGGCGGCGGGGACCACCCTGGTGGGCCGGACGGTGCCGCTGGCGGTGATGGTGGGCATGGCGACGGTGCCGTGGACGCTGGGCCTGCTGGGCACGGAGGTGCTGCTGGAGCGGATGCAGGCGGCGCTGCCGCTGGTGGCCGCGACCGACGCGGGCGTCGCGCTGACGGCGGGCATGGGCAAGGCGATGGCGCCCCGGCTGCTGGGAGCGTGGACGAGCGCGGTGCTGCTGGGGTCGCTGTCGGTGGCGCTGGGCATGGCGCACTTCAGCGCGGAGCGCCTGGGCCACGACGCGCGGCGAGGGCTGCTGCTGGGCAGCCTCGTCTCCGCGGCGCTCGCGGGCATGGCGGTGGTGGGCACGCTGGAGGCGCACCAATTGTTCACGCTGCTGTCGCGGCTGTCGCGGGCCCCGGGCACGCTGCGGCCGGACCTGATGGCGGAGGGCATGGCGCAGGCGGCGCGGCTGCGCACGGTGCGCTGGAGCTGCCTGGGCTGCCTGCTGGTGCTGGGCTTCACCTGGCTGATGACGTACCGCGCGCGCGAGGCCCGGCGCACGCACGCGCTGGAGTGGGTGGGCGGCCTGGTGCTCACCGTCGCGGTGGCCGTCCTGCTGGTGCTGGACGCGCACCCGCTGCACACCACGCTGGGCCCGGAGCGCATCACCACCGGGCGCAGGACCTCCGCCCCGGTGCCCACCGACGCGGACGTGACGCACCTGATGCGCGCGGACTCGCCCGCGCGCCTCAGCCTCCCCGCATGAGGACGACCAGCATCAGGATGGCCACCACGATGGCCACGCAGAAGACGCCCACCATCACCAGCCCCTCCGAGCGGCGTACCACCGGCGGCGGCACCTCGTTGGGCAGCGGCTGACCGTAGCGCAGCAGCACCGGCTCCGGCTCCGGCGCGGCCTCCGGCTCCGCGGCGGCCACGGGCTCCGGCGGCGTCACCGGCGTGAAGGTCACCGTCCGGGTGGTGACGGTGTCGCGCGTGGAGGACTCCCGCGACAGGAAGTCCGGCGCGGTGACGCTGGACATCTCCAGGCCCTCGCGCGCCAGCGCCAGCACCCGCTGCATGTGCAGGATGTAGCGGTCCTGCCCCTCGTAGGTGGCCAGCGCCTGCGCGGCGCGCACCAGCCGCTGGGGCACCAGCTCTGGATCCGCGTGGACCTCCGTGGCCACCGGCGGACGGCGCGACTCCCCCGCCTCCACGCGGCCCGTGCGCACGCCCTGGCCGCTGGCCCAGATGCAGTGCTCGTCCAGGAGCGTGAGCTCCTGCCGGCGCACGCGGCCGTCCTCGTCCACCAGCGACATCAGCTCCGCGCCCTGGGGCGACAGGTGCCAGACGGTGCGCAGGCCGTTCTCCCCCAGGGGCCCCTCCACCGCGCGCGCCCGGTAGAGTTCCTGCATCGCGGACTTCAAGGGGTCGGACGAGGGTTCCACGGCCATGAATGGCGCAGAGTAGGGGCGCCCCGTCCGAAACGGAAGCCAAGCCCGTCCCGGGGGCCGTCCGCTCCCCGGCCCGGCCCCCGCCCGCTGTCGTCCGTCCGGCGCACGCGCACCCGCGCGTGAATGGCCCGTGCGCGGACGCCCACCTTGTGCCTACCGTCGCCCCCACGATGAGCCGTTCCAAGAACCGAGCCCCCGACTTCGTCCGCCAGTTCGAGGGAGCCCAGACGCTCGACGGACTGCTGGAGCTGGCTGGCAGTCCCTGCGACACCCCCGAGGTCCTCGAGCGCATGCGCGAGGCGCGCGCGGAGGGCGCCGACGCCGGCGAGGTGATTCCCACGCTCTTCGAGGAGGAGCCCCGCTTCCAGGACCCGGAGCTGGCGCGCCGCCTGTACCAGAACCTGCTGGGCCTCTGGGACCTGGTGCTGGAGGGCAAGGCGGTGCGGCTGGAGGACGACGGCCCGCGCCCGCCGCGCCCGAAGAAGGAGCGGCTGCAGCCGCCCGCGCCCTTCCACCCCGGCGAGCCGTCCGGCGAATTCGTGGAGGCCGCCTGGCGTTACCTGGAGGACGACGACAAGGCGCGCACGCGGCTGATGCATGCGTACGAGAACCGGCAGGACAGCCTGCTGGGTGCGCTTGACGCCGCTGGCCTCACGGACGAAGGTTATGGGGTCGCCCGCCACCTGCTCTTCGAGCTGCACGCCATGCTGGAGCTGGGCTGGCCACCGGGGCTCACGGCCGCGGAGGCGAAGGCCCTGGACAGGGAACCGGACGCGCCGCCCGCGCCCGAAGCCCTCCAGGAATACGTGACGGAAGCGCTGTTCGAGGCGGAGCAGGATGAGGAGCACCCCCTCGCCCCCGAGGAGCTGGCGCAGGTGCGCACCCTCGTCCGGCGGGGACTGGCGGCGCTGTGGCGCGCCCGCAAGGGGAGATGAAGATGGCCCGAGACGACAACGACGGTGGCGGCTTCACCGGCAAGCGCAACAAGTCCTACCGCGAGCTGGACGCCCAGCGCGGCAAGAGCAAGTACCACTCGCGCCAGGATGACCCGGCGCAGCAGAAGCTGGAGCGCAGCGCCAGCTACCAGAAATACAAGACGGCCGCGGACGCCCTCTTCACCGGCGGCGAGCTGCCCGAAGGCCTGGCGAAGACGTTCGACCCCGAAGGCAAGCGCAAGGCCCAGAAGGCCGCCCTGCAGAAGGTGCAGGACTCGGAGACGCGCGCGGACTGGGTGAAGGGCGTGGTGGACTACCTGGAGAAGTACCCGGACATGCCCGAGGACGCGTACTTCCTGGACAGCCTGCTGGACCACCCGCGCGAGCGCATCGTGGACAAGGCGCTGGCGAAGCTGGAGGCGCTCCAGGAGGCCGGCACGCTCCAGAAGAAGCTGCCCAAGAGCCTGGACCAGCGCCTGAAGTCCATCGAGCTCACCGGCCTGGACCCCGACATGCAGGGCCGCGCGAAGACGCTGCGCGAGAAGCTGCGCGCCTGACCTCAGCGCGCGCGCTGCTGGTGGAGCAGCACCACGGACGTCTGCCCTGGTGACCCGGGCTGGTGCGTGAGCCGCAGCTCCGCGCCGGGCCGCGAATAGAGGCCGGGCTCGTCGCCGCGCTTCCACCCGGCCTTCGCCAGCGCGTCGTCGTAGAAGGCCTGCACCTGGGAGCCCGCGAGGGGCACCTGGAACGTGAGCGTGCGCGACCCCTCGGCGTTGACGCGCAGCACGCCGGTGGCCTGCGGCGGCAGCGGCGCGAAGTCCCCGTCGGCCTGGGGCGGGCGCGCCAGCGCGTGGTTGGCCTCCCCCAGGTACAGCTGGGTGGTGCCATCCACCTGCGGCATCAGGACCACCGTGTAGGTGATGCGGCGGCGTGGATCCAACGCGGTGAGCATGACCGCGTTGTTGGCGTACTGCGCCTGCTCCTTGCCGGGCGGCACGTAGAGGCCGCCGTCGCGGAACGCGTCCGCGAAGCGCTGGACCAGGACGCGCACGGGCTCCTTCACGTGCACCGCGCGCAGCGCCACGGGGATGCCGCCCGCCTCGACGAGGTTGCTCGACTCCACCTGCTCCAGCACCTGGAGCCGGGGCCACGCGAAGCGCGGCGCGTCCGGCACGCCCGCGTCCTGGGCGCCAGCGGACAGGGCCAGCAGCAGCGCCAGCACGCCTGCGGCCCACCTCAATGCGGCACGCCTCCCAGCCACTTGTTGCGCCGCGGGATGTCGTACTTGGGGGAGATGTTCTCCGCCTTGAAGGGCGTGGTCTCCCAGACGGACTGGTTGCCCGCGTGCGACGCGCCGATGTTCTCCTCGTAGTTGTCTTCCTTGCCGCGGAAGCTCATGAAGAACTGGTCCTCGTTCACGCCGCCCAGCGCGCCCACCCCCGCCATCAGCGCGCTGCCCGCGCCCCCGGCCGCGCCGTTCTCGCGGTACACGCGCTGCGCCCACTCGTAGTAGTCCGGGTTCGCGCACGTCGCGGCGCCGTTGATGTTGAGCCCGCAGGCACGCCCCTCCGCCACGCCGGCCAGCCCCCAGTCGTCCAGCAGCATGAAGAAGCGCCGCGTGCAGCGCCCGCCTGACGCGCGACCGGCGGCGCACACGCGGAACTGGTCGCTGGCCAGCCGGTGCGACACCTTGAAGAACTCCGGCTCCATGAAGTTGCCCAGGCGCTCCGCGCGCAGCGTGGTGGAGGCCGTGCAGGAGATGCCGTCGGACTGGATGTCCATGGCCTTGCGCAGCGCCTCCGAGCCTGGATCCGCGTCCTGCGGGCGCGTGCCCAGGATGGCCACGTCGCTGCCCGGAGGCCGCGTCGGTTCGCAGTCCACCTCCACGCGCGTGGCGCGCGCCAGGGCCAGCTGGAAGGTCATCGCGCCGCTGGTGCGGCCGGCCCGGCCGTCGAAGTCCTGGTAGCGCGCGGCGGCCTCCGAGGACGCCAGCGCCTCCGCGTTGGAGCGCTGGAAGACGCCGGTCTCCGGGTCGTGCATCACGTGCCCGGTGGCCTCCCACAGCGCGAAGTTGGCGGCCTCCTGCACCTTGAGGGTCAGCGCGGCCACTTCCGCGAAGTAGATGCCGAACATCAGGACGGTGACGAACACCAGCGACCCCAGTGCCGTCTCGACGAGCGCCTGTCCCCGGCGCGAAGCGGAAGTGCGCGAGGCCATGGGTCAGTACCTCCCGCCCGTGTGGCTGCCGCCGCGGTAGCCCGCGCCGTCCAGCTTGCGCAGCGCGTCCGCGTGCTCCGTGAAGCCCGCCTGGTCCAGGCTGCTCGCGGGCTTGTCGTCGCGGGCGCCCTCGGCGCTCACCAGCGTGGCGCGCCAGAAGGGGTTGAGGAAGTTGGGGGGCTCCTCCCAGCCGCCGCCCACCGCCGCGGGGCGGGGCCGGTGGTAGTAGGCGAGCCCCGCGGCCAGGGCCACCTGGTTGCGCTGCACGTCCTCGCGGCCCGTGGGCTGGATGCGGCCCAGGGGCGCGGAGTTGTCGAACTCCACGTCCTGGTTGGCGAACTTGAAGGTGAACAGCAGGTTCCAGGGATCCGGCCGCGCGCGGCGCGAGGGGCTGGCGTAGTCGCGCAGGAGCACCGCGTACAGCTTGGGCTGGCCGTAGTCATTCTCGTCGGCGTTGCCCTGCAGGAGCCCCGCGTTGAAGCCAATCGAGTAGGGCCAGATGCCGGGGCACACGTTGCAGGCGCCCAGCGTGTGGCGCTCATCCACGGTGGTGTTGTCCTCCGCGCCCTGGCCCGGCGGCGGCTTGCCCGCGCCGTACACGTGCTGGTCCTGCGTGGACTGCAGCTCGTCGGACATCACCCAGGCGTCGGACGCGGCGCCCGGATAGGTGTTGCCGTCCGGGCAGATGACGGGCGTGGCCCGGCCGTGGTCGTGCGCCCACGAGTTGCGGCCGGAGATGGTCTGGTAGGTGGAGGAGTCCATCGAGGACGCGCTGGCGTAGCGCCGGAAGCCGGGGTTGTTCGCCGCGGCGCCCGAACCGAAGCCCGCGCTGCCGCTCCCCCGGTTGTGCACCCACGTCCACCCCAGGCTGCCCATGGTGGCGTTCAGCGTGACGGTGCCATGGCCTCCGGCGAGCGCCACCGCGCCGGAGCTGGACGGCACCCCGCCGGTGCGCTCCTGCTCCATGTACTGCTCGTAGCTGGTGCCCGCGGACGAACCGCCGGACACCTCCGACAGCGACTTGCCTGAGCCTTCCGGAGGCGCGTCGAGCTCCGGGTTGATCTGCCGGGCGATGAGCTTCGTGAGCCCCTGCCCCGCAAGGTGGGTCCCCACCAGCCGGTTGTACATGACCAGCTCCGCCCGGAACATGTCGCCCGCGCGGCCCTGCAGCTGCTGCACCTGCGTGGCCGCGGCCTGGTCCAGGCCAGACCAGGCCGTGGAGGGCAGGGGGCACGGGGACGCCTGCCGGGCGGCGTACTGCTGGCTGCCGTAGCTGATCATCGACTGGGTGCCCGCCATCGCCACCATGTGGGCGATCTGCGCGCGGTTCATCACCGCGATGGCGTTGAACGTGCGCGCCGTGGACACCGCCTGGCTGTACGCCGCCGCGTCCGCCGCCATCTGGATTTCGACGCGCTCCTTGGCGCGCATGCCGAAGCCCAGCGTCATCAACACCATCAACGTCAGGAGCAGGAGCGACAGCGAGAACAGCACCAGCGCCTGTCCACGTCCGCCATGCCTCAGAAGCCGTGCAGGCTGCATCCGGCACCTCCCTGGAAGTTCTCCGCCCGCACCGGGGTCATCATCCGCATGGTCGCGTGCACCTGGATGGGGAACAGGTAGTGCCCCTGCGCGCTCCAGCGCACCATCCGGTCGCCCAGGTCCCCGCCGGGCCAGTCATCCGGCCCCAGCTCCACGTCGGTGTCCGCCCACCAGTCCGACTCCTTCTGCGCCGGGCTGAGCGGGTTGTCCGCCGTGTAGTTCTTCAGGTGGAACTGGGCCAGGAACATCCGGCTCATCACCCAGTCCGCGAACGGGACGCGCATGTAGTACCAGGCCACCATGCGGATCTCGAGCGTGTGCCGCCGCAGCTCCGCGGCGTTGTCCGTGGGCACGTCGAACATCAGGTCCTCTTCGCCCAGCCCCCGCACCCACGCCACGTCCGGCGACTCCCGGACGATCTCCACCATGGGCCCTTCCGTGAACAGCGTGCCCCGCGAGCCGCGCACGCGCAGGTAGTTGCGCCGGCGCGGCTCGAACGCGTTCGCCAGCTGCGCGGGCGTCCGGGTGTGCTCCACCGTGGGCAGCATCGTCACCATCGCCGCGTGCGTCATCGCCTCGCAGCTGCCGTGATTCAGGCTGCCCGCGCGCACCGCGCGGTACACCGCCACCTGCGCCAGGATGCGGCCCTGCAACAGCATGAAGAGCTGCAGCGTGCCCAGCACCATGAACACCACCAACGGCATGCACAGCGCCGCCTCGACAGCGGCCTGACCGGACTCGAGCTGCCGACGTGGGGGGCGGGGGAAGGCCATGGGGGGGCAGGGTGCCTTCCTCCTAGATTCTCGGTGATTGGGGAATCGGTCAAATGGCCGAAGCCCCGTCAGGACCGATTCCATTGTGACTCAATGGTTTGGCTTCAGCGGTTGAGGGTGAAGCCGCAGGCCGCGTCCAAAACCACCGTGGCCCCCGCGAGCGCCTGGAGCAGCCGTGCCGAGTGATGGCGCTCCGCGTCAACCTGGGCCTCCACCGCCTCCGGAGGCAGCCCCTGGTGGGCGAGGGAGAGGCGCAGGCGGGCGGCGGCGGCATCGCGTTCAGCCTCCAGGGCGGCCTGGGCCTTCTTCGCGCGCCGCTGGAGCTCCGCCTGGGCGGCGGCCTGGGCCACGGGGAGCGCGGCGTCCACGAAGGCGCCGAAGCCGGGGAAGGCCTGGTGGACCTCGTCGCCCTTGAGGGCCTTGCCGTCCGCCTCCAGCGCGGGGAGGACGGAGTCGTCCGCCACGGGGCCCTGGGGGCCGTCCACCACGGCGACGGGCAGCAGGGTGCGCTCCAGGAAGCGCGCCAGCTGGCGGCTGGGCACGCGCGCGCCGGGCGAGGTGTCCTCGGGCTCCGGCAGCTGGATGTGGAAGAGCAGCTCCAGGCCGCGCGCGGGCTTCTTCAGCCCGCGCTTCTCGATGAGGCGGAAGCCGCTGCGGCCGTAGGGGCCGTCCTTGAGGAAGCCGAACAGCGCCTCCACCAGCGGGTGGCCGGTGGCGAAGTACTCCAGCTCCTCCGCCTCCACGGCGGTGTCGCGCCAGAAGGTGCCCAGCACCGTGCGGTCCTGCATCACGTCGATGCCGGGCAGGCCCTCCACGTTGAGCGCGTGGCCGAACTGGAAGGCCACCTGGAAGGCCTCCACCTGCTCGTCGGTGTCCACGCCAATGCCCACGCGGCGCGCCAGCTCCGTGACGGTCTCCTCCAGGCGCTCGTCCAGGTCGCGGGCCACGCTCCACAGCCCGTCCTCCAGGGGCGGGGCCTCCTCGTCCGAGTCCTCGTCGGGGGGCTCCTCGCCCATGCGCTCCTGCGCGCGCGCCACCAGCCGCGCGACCGCGGGCTTGTCGAAGCTGCGCACGTCCAGGAGCGGATCATACGCGCGCTGCACCTGTTCGCGCGCCGCCTCCACGCGGGCCTTCAGCTGGGCCGCGTATTCGACGCGCGCCTCGCGGGGCAGCAGGGCCAGCTCCGCGATGCGGTCCTCCACCTCCTCCAGCACCGCGTCCAGGCCGCCCACCGTCTCACCGAAGACGCCGACGGCGTCCGCCAGCAGCATCAGCACGTCCGCCGCGAGCGTGCCCGCGGGGTCGAACACGTGGATCTCCACCGGGTGCGTCTGACCGATGCGGTCCAGGCGGCCGATGCGCTGCTCCACCGTGGAGGGACTCCAGGGCAGGTCGTAGTGGACCAGGTGGTGCGCGAACTGGAAGTTGCGGCCCTCGCCGCCCACCTCCGTGCACAGCAGCACCCGGGGGCCCTCGGGGTCCCGGAAGCGCGCCACCTGCCGGTCGCGCTCCACGAGCGGCAGGTCGCCGTGGTAGCCCAGCGCCTCCACGCCCTCGCGCGACAGCTCCGACTGGAGCGACTCCAGCGTGTCGCGGCTCTCCGTGAACACGAGCACCTTCGCGCGCGGCTCCGCCTTCCAGATGCCGCGCAGCACGTCCACGAACACGAGCAGCTTCGCGTCGCGGCCGGTCAGCTTGAGGTCCGCGCCCTTCAGCGCCGGGTTCGCCTTCACCGCGCCCGCGAACGCCGCGGGGCTGGACTCCAGGCGCCGGAGCACGTTGGCCAGCGGCGCGCCGCGCAGCGTGCCCTGCGCCAGCGTGGCGAGCGCCGCATCGCGCGCCTTCAGCTCCTCCGGCGTGAGCTGGACCGGGTGCCGGTGGAGCCGGCGCGTGGAGAAGCCGCCCACCACCGCGCGCCGGTTGCGCACCAGCCGGTCCGACAGGCTGTACGTCTCCGCCAGGTGCGCGAGCAGCGCCTCCTTCTCCTTCAGCGTCTGGAGGCGCGCGTCCTCCGGGAAGCGGCTGGCGAGCGCGGCCACGGCCGCCTTCGCGTCCTTGCCCTCCCTCAGCGCGCGCACCGCGGCGGACAGCTCCTCCTGGCGCTGCAGCCGCGCCTCGAAGCCCTTCACCGTGGGCGCGGTGGCCGCGTCGATGAGGGTGAGCAGGCCGTGGTACTCCGCCGGGTCCAGCTGCATGGGCGTGGCGGTGAGCAGCAGCAGGCCCCAGGAGTTCGCGGCCAGCCCCTTCGCGGCGGCGAAGGCCTTCTCGCCCTTGAGGTGGTGCGCCTCGTCGATGATGACCAGGTCCCAGAAGGCGTCCTCGGCCGCCACCTCCTCGCGGTGCTCGCGGGTGCGGCTGAGCAGCTCCAGGCTCGTCACCACCAGCGGGAAGCGCGCCCACGGAGACACGTCCGGCGCCTCCTTGAGCGACTGCTCGTAGCGGTCCGAGTCCATCAGCGTGAAGAGCTGGTTGAACTTGTGGAACAGCTCCACCAGCCACTGCACGGTGAGGTGGCTGGGCGCCACGACCAGGCACCTGCGCGCCAGCCCCACCAGCCGCAGCGCGCTGAACACCATGCCCGCTTCAATCGTCTTGCCCAACCCCACTTCATCCGCCAGCACGAAGCGCGGCCGGCGCGCGGACAGCACCCGCTGCACCACGCCCACCTGGTGCGGCTTCACCATCACCCGGCTGGCCAGGAGCGCCCCCAGCGCGTCACCCCGCCGCTCGTCGTCCAGCACCAGCGCCTGCTTGCGCAGCATGAACGCCTTCGCGTCCCCCACCCGCCCGTCGCGCAGCGTGGACAGCAGGTCGGAGCGCGGCGCCAGCGCGCGCACCTCGGACTCCGGCAGCTCGTCCTCCTCGCCCGAGTCCTCGTACCGCACCACGTACCGCCGCAGCCCGCGCGCACCCGGCTCCTCGCCCAGGATGGTCGCCTTGCGCCCCTTCGGCGTCTGGATGGGCTCGCCCTTGGGCAGCTGACAGGGCACCAGCGCGCCGCCTCGGGTGGACACCAGCACCGGCGCGTCCTCGCGGGACGGGAAGGCGATGAGCGCCTTCGCCCCCTGCTCCTGGAGCGACACCAGATGTCCCACACCCCATTCGGGCTGCGGGAGGTAGCGGACCTTCAGACCTTCGACGAGAGACGCCATATGCGAGTGCAACACCCAGGTGCGAAGAGGGGCGCGCTCCATAACGTCCCGGCGCCCGGAAGGCCATTTCACGGGCAGCCGGAGCGCCTGCCCCCTCCTCCCCCACCCTCCCTCCAACCCCTTGATTCCAGGCCCCAACCCCCCGGAATCCAGGGGGCCTCCGTCCACCCGCGGACGGCCCCGTCACCTCTCCGGGCCGGCGGACTTCCCACCCTCCTGGGTAGGAACCATCATTTCGTGACTTTCAGGTAAAAACCGGGTAATTGGATACCCTGCCCGACAGTGCGATGTCGCTCACCCCACCCTTTCGGTGATGTTGAGGATCCTTCTGCACAGAAGCGCTCGGTGCCGTCGGGGGGGAGTGCCACATGTTGCGTCGTTGGACCTTCGCTCAGCGGGTCGGGGCGGGTCTGTCCGTATGCCTGCTGGCCGGACTCATCCTGCTCGCCACCCTGGTGTCCGCGGCCCGAACGATGGCGGTGGATGGCCGGCCGTGGCCGCATCAGGCGTCGGACCTGCTGGCGGGGCTGCTGGGCCTGGGCGCGCTGGCCGCGCTGGGCATGGTGCTGCGCAACGCGCTGGGGCCCATGCACGCGGAGCGGCTGCAGAGTGAACAGCGGTTGCACCTGTTCATGGATGGCGTGAGTGACTACGCGCTGTGCTTCCTGGAGCCGGACGGCACGGTGTCCTGCTGGAGCACCGGCGCGGAGCGGCTCACGGGCTGGGAGTCCTCGGACATCGTGGGCCAGGGCGTGGAGTGCCTGCACGTGCCGGACGCGGTGCTGCACGGCCTGCCGGCGTCCTACCGCGAGCGGGCCGCGCGCGAGCGGCGCCTGCAGTCCGAGGGCTGGCGGATGCGCAAGGACGGCTCGCGCTTCTGGGCGGAGACGCTGCTCACCGCGCTGTACACGGAGAGCGGCACGCTGCAGGGCTTCGCGGAGGTGACGCGCGACATCACCGAGCGCAAGCGGACCGAGCGCATGCAGGCGCTGCTCGCGGAGGCCGGCCGCGTCCTGCAGCCCCAGGCGGGCGCGGAGGCCCTGGGCGCCGCGCTCACCCGCCTGTGCGTGCCGGAGGTGGCGGACGCGTGCGTGCTCTACCTCCCGGACGAGCACGGGCTGGTGCGCCCCGGCGCGGTGGCGTGCGCGGACGCGGCCACCCAGACGCGGCTGTGGGAGCCGCTGCTGCGCAGGCCGTCGTCGGACGAGCCCGGCCCCGCGCGCGTCGTCCACACCGGCCGCGCGGAGCGCTTCGCGGAGGTGGATCCCGACCGGCTGCCGCCCTCCGTGAGCGACAGCACCTACGCGGAGCTGTGGCGCGCGCTGGGCGTGCGCTCCGCGCTGAGCGTGCCGCTCGTCGTGGACAACCGCGTGCTGGGCGCGCTGTGCCTGCTGTCCACCCGGCCGCACCGCCACTACGGCGCGGTGGACCAGGCCTTCCTGGAGGAGCTGTCCGCGCGGGCCGCGCTGGCGCTGGACAACGCCCGCCTGATGGCGGCGACCCAGAACGCGCTGGAGCTCATCGGCGTGGCGGCGCACGACCTGGGCACCCCGCTGAGCTCGCTGCAGCTGCGCCTGCGCCGCCTGCGCCTGCAGTGCGCGCCTCCCCACGGCGACGACGCCCGCCTGCGCGAGGGCCTGCTCCTGGCCGAGGACGAGACCAAGCGCCTGGGGCGCCTGGTGCACAACCTGCTGGACCTGTCGCGCCTGTCCGGCGGCCGGATGGCGCTGGAGACCCAGCCCATGGACCTGGCGGAGCTGGCGCACGAAGTGGTGGCCCGCCACGAGGACCAGGCCGCCGCCGCCGGCTGTCCCCTCACCGTCCACGCCCGGGGCGAGGCGCGCGGCCGGTGGGACCGCCAGCGCCTGGACCGCGTCCTCACCAACCTGGTCAGCAACGCCCTCAAGTTCGGCGGGGGCAAGCCCGTGGAGGTCCGGGTGGAGCAGGACGCCCACCGCGCCCGGCTCATCGTGCGCGACCACGGCACCGGCATCCCCCCGGAGGCCCAGCAGCGGCTCTTCACCCGCTTCGAGCGAGTCACCACCGACACCCGCACCCCCGGCTTCGGCCTGGGCCTCTACATCGTCCGTCAGCTCGTGGAGGCCCACGGCGGCGCCATCCGCGTCCACAGCCGCCAGGACGAAGGCGCCGAGTTCACGGTAGAACTCCCGTTCACCCCGGAATCCGGGGTCGCTGTCGCATCCTCGATTCGTGCATGACCCTCCCGGGTGGGTTGCGCTCTACACCGCCTTCCCATTCAGTCGCCAACAGTCCGAATTCTCCTCTGAGTAGAATTATTCTCAGAAGTTGAATCGCTCTGTTGATTATGGATATTCTCCGTACGGCTAGAAATGCTCACTCCCGGTAAAAACCGGCATTGAGCGCGGCCCCTCCCGCCACCGTCCCCCCGACGCAAGGGCACCTGGGTCCACTGGCCGCGACGCTGCTCCGGCAAGCGTCCGCAAATACGCGTTCGGAGGAGTCCCCTCATGGTTGGAGCTGACACGATTCGGGAGCGGTGTACTCGCACTTCCCCCCGCCTGGGTTCGGCGGGCCGCGCGAGCCTGCTGGCGGCGCTGACCAGCCTGACGCTGGCGTGTGGCGGCCCGGACGCCCCGGAGATGCAGAGCGCCTCCGCGCTGGACGCCGAGGCCGCGTTCGCGACGCAGGGCCAGGCGCTGTCGGACGACGACGCGCGCAAGGGCACCAGCGGTTCCAGCGCGGCCGTGGGCCTGGCGCTGGAGGTGGACAACGGCCTGGGCATCCCGCTGAAGGTGAAGGCCGGGCAGACCTTCTACGTGAACCAGATTGACCTGCGCGCCTCCCTCTTCGCCACGAAGGACGAGGGCGTGGACGGCCTGAAGCGCAACAGCGACTTCGTGGCGCTGGGGTGGTCGGGTGTGCGTCAGGCGGACCAGGAGTTCGTGGGCCTGTCGAATGCGGACGGCACCTTCACCCGCCGCCGGTTCTACCGCGACGCGGCCTGGATGAAGGTGACCAGCCTCTTCACCGTGGAGCCGGTGGACGCCCGGGGCGTGCTGACGGGCCCGCCGGTGCTGCTGAACATCGGCAGCGACGAGACGCGCCGCACGGAGCGCGACGACTTCTTCATCCGCCGCCTGCGCGCCATCCAGTGGACGCGCGACTGCCGCTCGCTCACGGACTGCAAGGGCGCGAAGGCCTACGAGGAAGAGGCGCTGGTGGAGGTGCGCAACGCGTACGACCACGCGAAGAAGCAGACCCTCACCTTCACCTCCCAGACGCGCGGCCTGCGCCTGCGCTGGAGCCTGCGCCCCTTCTCGCCGTACTACATCCCCGTCACGCAGGTCTCCAAGCCGGAGTTCGACTACGGCTTCGCCATCGACATCAAGCCGCTGACCGCGGCGCGCAAGGACGGCACCTACGCCCCTGGGTCCAACGTCACCTTCCAGATGACGCTGAAGGACGGCAAGGGCAAGCGGCTGCACCCGGCGGGCAGCCTTCCAACCTACAATGAAGTCGCACCTCCGGGCGCTCCCGGCAATCCGGCGGGAATCCAGTACTATCAGGCCTTCTTCGACCCGACGACGACCTACTACCGCCGCAAGCACCGGGAACGGATGATGATGACGCAGCTCATCGGGCCGGCGCAGGACATCCAGCCCATCCGGAGCATCGTCGACCTGGAGGCCTTCCTGGATGACTCGCAGGACGTGCAGACCATCGCCACCCAGGCGCGCGACGGCGTCTACGCGCAGTTCATGACCTTCCCGCCGGCCAACAAGCTCTTCGGCGGCGCCTTCTTCCCCAACGACGGCCGCTGGGACGCGCCCGTGAGCGACACGTGGACGTACCGCATCCCCGCGGACGCGAAGTCCGGCACCTACCTGGTGACCGCCAAGGCCCGCCGCGTCTACCTGGGCGAGGACGAGCCCGCGTCGCGCACCATCGAAATCCAGGTGGGGACGAAGACGCACACGGAGGCCACGCTGACCACCGGCCCCTGCAACAGCTGCCACAGCAAGGGCGGCGAGCTGGGCGAGGTCCTCCATGCGAACGACAACCGCGCCGCGTGCTCGTCGTGCCATGCTCCGCTGGGCTTCGAACTGGAAGGCCCCATCTTCGTGCGCACGCACTTCATCCACTCGCGCTCCAACCGCTTCGACGCGCCCCTGCAGAAGTGCTCCTCGTGCCACCTGAAGCCGGACACGACGCAGCGCACCAGCAAGGCCGCGTGCCTGTCGTGCCACAAGAGCTACCCGGCCAGCCACGTGGCATCCTTCGGCCCCATCGAAAGCATGTATGTGGGTGGCGGCCGGGAATCGTTCCAGCAGTGCACCGGCAGTTGCCACAAGACACACCCCGGCAGCGGCTTCTAGCCGCCGCCGGTTCGCACGGAGGTCCCCCATGGCACACGTGAAGATGCAGACGGCTCGCTCCACCCTCACGGACCCCGTCGCCGCCGCGGAGGACCTCCTGCGCCAGCTTCACGGCCCCGCGCCGAAGCTGGTGACGCTGTTCGCGTCGCGCCAGCGCGACCAGCGCGCGCTCAACCGCGCGGTGCGCGAGCGGCTGCCCAAGGAGACCCGGCTCGTCGGCGCCACCACCGCCGGCGAGCTGGACAACAACGGCATCCACGAGAACAGCGTGGTGCTGGGCGCGCTGTCCGGCGACTTCGAGGTGGGCCTGGGCCTGGGTTCGGGCCTCACCGGGGACGCCATCGCCGCGGGCGCGCAGGCCATCCGCCGCGCCTGCGAGGAGCTGGGCGTGCGCCAGCAGGACCTGGACGCGCGCCGGTACGTGGGCCTCGTGATTGACGACGGCTTCCGTTACAAGAAGGAAGAGCTGCTGCTGGGCATCCTGGAGAAGAACCAGACGCTGGTGCTGGTGGGCGGCGGCGCCAACGACTCGGAGACGGACCCCGCGCGCCAGTCCGCGCTCATCCACGTGGACGGGGAGGTGGCCGGCGACGGCGTGCTGGTGGCCCTCTTCAAGACGAACGCGCCCTGGGCCGCGCTGCGCTCCCACTGGTACGTGCCCACCGGCGAGCGGCTCACCATCACCAAGGTGGATGAGACGCACACGCGCGCCCTGGAGATCGACGGACTGCCCGCGGCCCGGCGCTACGCGGACATCCTGGGGGTGGACAACATCGCCGACCTGGAGTTCGGCCGGCCCGGCGGCTTCGCGTCGCGCCCCACCGCGCTCAAGGTGGGCCGCGAGTACTTCATCCGCGCCGCGTGGCGCCCCCTGGAGGACGGCTCCATCCTCTTCGCCAACCTCCTGGAGGAGGGCAGCGAGCTGGACCTGATGAAGGCCGGGGACCTGGCGGGCATGACCCGCGACTTCTTCACGGAAGAGCTGCCCCGGCGGGTGCAGAACCCCCAGGCGGCCCTCCTGTTCCACTGCAGCGGACGCATGTGGTACGCCGGAGCCACCGGCACGGTCCCGAAGCTGTCCGAGGCCATGAAGCTCGCGCCGGCCGCCGCTGGGATGAACGTGCACTTCGAGATCTACTCGGGGTTCCACATCAACACCACGCTGACCGTGCTCGCGTTCGGTTCCAACTAAGAGACCATGGCCCCTCACCCGTTCGACGTGGCCCTCGCGGAAGCACCCCTCGGTTACACCCTGTCCCTGCTGCTGGTGGGCAGCGAGCGCGAGACGCGCGCCATGCGCGACGCGCTGGAGCGGGAGGACATCCTCTCCATGCTCACGCTGGAGCCCGCATGTACGCGCGAGGCCCTGGAGCAGGCGATGGAGCGCCCCTGGGCCCTGGTGCTGGCGGGCGCGGAGGTGCCCGGCATGACCTGGGAGGACATCCAGGCGGCGTGGGTGAAGCGCGGCAAGGAGCTGGCCTTCGTGGTGAGCGCGCCCACGTGGAGCGTGGACACGCTGGCCTCCGCCATGCGCGCCGGCGCGCGCGACTACGTCACCGAGGACCGCTACGGCCACCTGCCCTTCGTGGTGGCGCGCGAGCTGCGCCTGCACGCCGAGCGCGCCCAGCACCAGGTGACGGGCGTGGAGCTCAAGCGCACCAACTACCTGCTCAGCAACATCATCGACGCGCTGCCCTTCGTGCTGTTCGTGAAGGAGGCGGAGACGCGCCGGCTGGTGGTGGTGAACAAGACGTTCGCGGACGCCTTCAAGGTCACCAAGGAGTGGTTGCTGGGGAAGCTGGACCACGACTACTTCCCGGCGGAGCAGGCGGAGTCGTTCATCGCCATCGACACGGAAATCCTCGAAACGCGCAAGATGAAGACGTTCGAGGAGGTCGCCCGCGCGGACGGCCAGGACCGCATCTTCGCCACGCGCAAGATTCCCCTGGTGGATGACCAGGGCGTCGCGCGCTTCGTGATGGGCGTCACGGACGACATCACCGAGCGCAAGCAGAACGAGGCGATGCTGCGCGCCTCCAAGGAGGAGCTGGAGGCCGCCAACAAGCAGCTGGCCGCCAGCCTGGAGGAGATCAAGAAGACGCGCGCGGTGTCCGCCCGGTCGCTGGCGAGCTACCAGCAGCGCGCGCTCCAGATGGAGATCATCCGCCAGCAGAACGAGGACCTGGACCGGCTGGCGCAGGAGCTCTCCGTCGCCAAGCGCAACGAAGAGGAGCGCGCCCGCGAGGCCGAGGGCGCCGTGCGCCTCAAGAGCGAGTTCCTGGCGAACTTCAGCCATGAGATCCGCACCCCGCTCAAC
Source organism: Corallococcus sp. Z5C101001 (assembly GCF_007352635.1). Taxonomy (NCBI): domain Bacteria; kingdom Pseudomonadati; phylum Myxococcota; class Myxococcia; order Myxococcales; family Myxococcaceae; genus Corallococcus; species Corallococcus sp. Z5C101001. The sequence continues at coordinate 582,161 of NZ_VKLU01000008.1, read as the reverse complement.
GGCATCATCGGCTACTGCGACCTCCTGATGCGCGAGGAGGGCAACCGCCTGACGCCGCACGGCCGGCGCGACCTCAACGTGGTGAAGACGAACGCCAAGACGCTGCTGGCGCTCATCAACGACATCCTGGACCTGTCGAAGATCGAAGCGGGCCGCGTGGAGGTCGTCACCGAACCGGTGGACGTGCAGGAGCTGGCCGACGAGTGCATGGCCACGGTGAAGGAGTACCTCAAGGGCAAGGACGTGGCCCTCACGGTGCAGGTGGACGACGACGCGAAGGAGATCCGCACCGACGCGCTCAAGCTGCGGCAGATCATGCTCAACCTGCTGAGCAACGCGGCCAAGTTCACCGACACGGGCGAGGTGGCCCTGACGGTGGTGCCCGCGGGCTCGGGGGAGTTGCTGATGACGGTGGAGGACACCGGCGTGGGCATCCCGTCGGATCAGCTCCCCTTCATCTTCGAGAAGTTCCGCCAGGTGGACGGCTCCACCACGCGCAAGGTGGGCGGCACGGGGCTGGGGCTCGCCATCGTGCGCGAGCTGACCCGCGTGCTGGGCGGCACCGTGGACGTGAAGAGCACGCTGGGGCGCGGCTCCACCTTCACCGTGCGGCTGCCGGACGTGCTGGCGCGCACGGTGGGCGCGGACAGCCCGCACGCCACCGAGCGCCTGGTGCCGGTGCACGACGTGGCCCAGCGGCTCGCGCCCATGGCGCGGCCGGGCAGCACGGTGCTGGTGGTGGACGACGACGTGCTCATCCAGCAGCTCGTCACCGGGCAGCTGGAGCCCGCGGGCTTCAAGGTGGTGACGGCGGATGACGGCATCGCCGCGCTGAAGCTGGCGCGGGAGCTGAAGCCCCAGGCCATCCTCCTGGACATCCACCTGCCCCGCATGGACGGCTGGTCCGTGCTGAGCCAGCTGAAGAGCGAACCCACGCTCGCGGGCATCCCGGTCATCCTCGTGTCGGTGGAGGAGCAGCGCGCGCGCGGCTTCAGCCTGGGCGCGTGCGAGTACCTGGTGAAGCCGGTGGAGCCGGAGCGGCTGGTGGAGGTGGTGCAGAAGAGCCTGGCCTCCGCGGGCGCCACGGCCGCCACGGGCGACGTGCTGGTGGTGGACGACGACGCGGCCACGCGCGAGCTGGTCAGCCGCAACCTGCGCCGCGCGGGCTTCTCCACCAACGAGGCGCGCAACGGCGAGGACGCGCTGCTCAAGGCGCGCGTGTCGCCGCCGTCGCTGGTGGTGCTGGACCTGATGATGCCGAACCTGGACGGCTTCGAGGTCCTGCGCCGCCTGCGCGCGGAGAAGCTGTCCGTGCCGGTGGTGGTGCTCACCGGCAAGACGCTCTCCTCGGAGGAGGAGGCGCTCCTGCGCGACGGCTTCGCCGGCTTCGTGCGCAAGGGCGGCCACGCGCTGGAGGACGTCATCGCGCAGGCCAAGGGGCTGCTGATGTCCCAGCGGGCCGCCTCCGCCGGGAAGCTGCCCCGCGTGCTGTACGTGGAAGACAGTGAGCAGAACCGCGACATCGTCCGCCGCTACCTGGGCGGACTGTATGACCTCATCGAGGCGGAGGACGGCGAACAGGGCCTGGAGCGCGCCCGCAACGACACGCCGGACCTCATCCTCATGGACCTGTCCCTGCCGAGACTCGACGGCTGGGAAGTCACCCGCAGGCTCCGGGCGTTTCCGGATGGGCAGAACGTGCCCGTCATCGCTGTTACGGCGCACGCGGGTCGCGAATACCAGGACAAGGCCCAGGCGGCCGGCTGCACGGCCTACCTGACCAAACCCCTGGACCGCGAGCAGCTCATCGAGACGATTCGCCAGTACCTAGGGAGAAGCCATGGCTGAAGCAAAACCGCGCGTCCTGGTGGTGGACGACGATCCGGACCTGCTCGACCTCGTGCAGCGCTCGCTGAGCGCGTACGGGTTCGATGTGCAGACCCACACGTCCGCCCTGGGCGTGTCCAACATCGTGCGCGCCTCCGAGCCGGACTTCGTGCTCATTGACGTGAACTTCCCCGCCCTCAAGGGGGACAAGGTCGTGGGCCTGGCGCGCCAGTACGCCCCCCCCGGCACCCGCTTCATCCTCTACTCCGCCTCCGACGAGGCCAAGCTGCGCTCGCTGGCCATCGCCTCCGGCGCGGACGGCTACATCTCCAAGAGCGTCCAGGGCGCCGACCTGGCCCAGAAGCTCAACGCCATGCGTCTGAAGCCCAGGCCGGCGTCGCCGAACCGCAATCCCTCACCTGTTGAGAGCTGACCCGCCTCCGGGGTACGCCCGACCCCTCGGGCTACCCCGTCCTCTGGGACGAGTGGAATCTCAAGAATCGATAACCCGCAAGCCCGGTATGACTTGAAGTTCACAAAAAGGCCTGTAAGGTAGTCGCTTCTAGAGTTTTACGCGCTCACTGTTCTCCCCGGACTGGGGCGCGCACCACCCACCACGAATGCCTGCGTCCCCCCGGAGGCACCTTGCACACGTCGACTGATTACAGCCATGCGGAAAAGCTGAAGCAGGAACTGACTCAGCCCCTGTTCAACCCGATGCTGAAGAAGTGGGTCGGCAAGGGAGAGCTGGACTACGAGCGGTACCTGCACACCGGCACGCTGCTGGCGCTTCAGTCGCCCGAGGACGAGCGCGTCTCGCACGACGAGCTGATGTTCCAGATCGTCCACCAGTCGCAGGAGCTGTACCTGAAGCTGGCGTCCCGCGAGATGGTGGAGGTGGTGGCGGAGATGGACCGCGACGCGCTGTGGGCCGTGGTGGCGCGGCTGGCGCGGGTGCAGAAGATCCTCCAGTGCATCAGCGCGGAGATGGCCATCCTGGAGACGATGACCCCGTCTGACTACCAGGTCATCCGCCGCAGCCTGGGCAACGGCAGCGGCCAGGAGTCGCCGGGCTACAACACGCTCCGGCACGCGGCGGACGGGCTGGAGTCCGCGATGGAGCGCATGCTGGAGCGCCGGGGCGTCACGCTGCTGGAGGTCTATTCGGCTGGGGGGCCGGCGGACCTGAGGCACGTGTGCGAGCAGCTGGTGACGGTGGACGAGGGCTTCCAGGGGTGGCTGTACGCGCACTTCCAGCTGGTGCGCCGGACGATTGGCGTGGACCGCTCCGTGAAGGCGCTGGACGGCCTGCCTTCGCAGGTGCTGGCGGCCCGGATGAACCTGCCGCTGTTCCGCGCGCTGTGGGACGTGCGCGTGGAGCTGACCGCGGGCTGGAAGCGCGAGGGGGGCTACGCGCCGGGCGCGCACCGCCCGAGCACGGACGCGCATGAGCCCCGCGTCGGCGGCGGCTGCCCGATGCACGCGATGCACTCCTCCCACGCGGCGCACGTGCCGCACCCGCACCCGGCGCCGCATGCGCACGCGTCGGCGTTCGCGCACGCCCAGGAGCTGCGGAGCCAGTCGTGACGGTGGCGGTGCTCCCGGGAGCGCTGCGCGCGGAGTACCCGCTGCTCCAGAGCTGCACGTACCTCAACAGCAACTCCACCGGGGCGCTGCCCCGGGCGGCGGAGCAGGTGCTGGCGGACTACTGGCGCACGATGCGCGCGTGGCGCGATGACACCTGGGACGCGTGGCTGTCCCAGATGCAGGCGTACGCGGACGGCGTGGCGGGCCTCATCGGCGCGCCCGCGGGCTGCGTGGCGCTGGACACGAACCTGAGCGCGCACCTGTCGCGGCTGGGCACGTGCCTGGACTTCTCCGGAGAGCGCCGCCGCGTCGTGGTCACCGACCTGGAGTTCCCCACGGTGCCCTTCATCTGGAAGGGCTTCGCGCGCTACGGGGCGGAGCTGGTGGTGGTGCCTTCGAAGGACGGCCGCGTGGACGAGGCCGCGCTGGAGGCGGCCATCGACGCGCGCACGCGGCTGGTCTGCGTGTCGCACGGGGCCTTCGCCACCGGCGCGCTGCTGGACGTCGCGCGCGTGGCGAGGGCGGCGCACGCGGCCGGGGCGCTCATCGCCACGGACGCGTACCAGACGGTGGGCGCCGTGCCGGTGGACGTGCGCGCGCTGGACGTGGACTTCCTGCTGGGCGGCGCGCACAAGTGGCTGGGCGGCTCGGAGACCGCCTTCATGTACGTGCGCCCGGAGCTGCTGCCCACGCTGCGGCCCGCGGCCACCGGGTGGCTGGCCGGCGCGTCGCCGCTGGGCTTCCAGCAGACGTCGGACTACGCGCCGGACGCGCGGCGGATGATGGGCGGCACGCCCGCGCCGCTGATGGTGCTGCTGTCGCGGCCGGGGCTGGAGCTGCTCAAGGGCGTGGGCATGGGCGCGGTGCGCGAGCACTCGCTGCAGCTCACGGACCGGCTGATGGCGCGCGCGGACGAGGCCGGGCTGCACGTGGTGACCCCGCGCGAGCCGCACCGGCGCGGCGGCGTGGTGGCGCTGCGCTTCCCCGGCGACGCCCAGGTGACGCAGCGGCTGGTGGCGCGCGGCTTCATCTGCAGCCACCGGGGCTTCCTGCGCGCGGCGCCGCACTTCTACAACACGCTGGAGGAAGTGGACGCCTTCATGGACGCGCTCCTCCACGAGCAGCGCAAGGAGGCCGCATGAGCGCGGCGCCCCTCCCCTCCCCTCGCGAGGCCCCTTCGCCCCGCGCCCTGCTGCACCTGTTGTTCAACGGCGCGCGCGCGCTGGACGTGGTGGAGTCCGCGCTGGGGCTGGGCCTGCTGGACGCGCTGGAGCCCGGCCCGGTGACGCTGGGGGAGCTGGCCACGCGGCACGGCCTGCTGCCCAAGCGGCTCTACAAGTTCCTGGACTGCCTGGAGAGCCTGGGGCTGGTGCAGCGCGAGCAGACCTCCGACGCGCTGGAGGCCGCGCGCTACCGCGGCGTGCCGGGGCTGCGCGCGGCGGCGGAGGCCGTGCTGGGCGCGCGCTCGCTGGAGCGCGACCGGGAGAAGTACGACTGGAAGGCCCTCCACGGCCGGCTGCCGGAGGTGCTGCGCGGAGAGCACGCGATGTCCGCCGCGTCCTTCGACTGGCCTCCGCGCACGCCCGAGCAGGTGGAGGGCTTCGAGGCCAGCATGGCCGCGGGCCTGGGCCCCATCCTGGAGACGTTCCGCGCGCACGCGGGCACGCTGTGGCCTTCCGGGGCCCGGCTGCTGGACGTGGGCGGCGGGGACGGGACGCTCGCCGAGCACCTGCTGCGCCAGCACCCGGCGCTGGCCGTGGACGTCTACAACCTGCCGGCCACGGAGCCGCTGGTCGCGCGCACTCGCGAGCGCGCCGGCCTGCCCGCCCAGCGGCTGGGCTTCGTGGGCGGCGACTTCCTGCGCGAACCGCTGCCCCGGGACTACGACGCGCTGTCGTTCGTGCGCGTGCTGCACGACTGGCCCGCGGAGGTGGCGCGGACGCTGATGCAGGCCGCCTTCGCCGCGCTGCCCTCCGGCGGCCGCGTGCTCATCTGCGAGGAGTTCCGCACCCCGGAGCGGCTGGCGGCGCAGTTCTTCTGGTCGTACTTCCTCATCGGCGTGGACACGTGCGTGAGCCGGCTGCGCGAGGTGGAGTTCTACCTGGAGGGGCTCACCGCCGCGGGCTTCGCGAACGCGCACGTGCTGCCCGGCCCCTTCGAGCTGGTGGTGGCCACGAAGCCCTGAAGCGCCGCGCGCCGGACACAACCCCCACCCTCCGGGGAGGGGGTGCCCCCCCGGGACGTCCTGCGCGCCGACCGGCGCCGTGTCGTACGCTGGACAGGCCGCAGCTTCCGCCAGGTCTCGGCGGCAGGGGCGGTGCTCAACTTGTCCCCAGCCACACGCGGTACCCAGCCACACGCAGACGGGAGGAGCCTGTATGCCAGGTCCCCGGTCACGAACGGGGTTGAAGGCGGTTGCAGGGCAGGACCACGGGTTGGAGGAGGCGCGGGAAGCCCCCGCGCAGCGTGGAGGAAGGCCGGCGGCGCGCACGCATCTGGAGCGTGAGGTGCAGGTTCCGGTCGATGACTCCGTCCTCGTCAGGGGGCGGTGGGCGGTGCCCGCGGGGGCCCGGGGCGTGGTGGTGCTGGCGCGCGGCAGCGACAGCAGCCTCCAGAGTCCCCGGCTCGCGCAGACCTCGCGCCTGTTCCAGGCGATGGGGCTGGGCACCCTGCTGATGGACCTGCTCACCCGCGAGGAGATGGAGGAGCGCCGCACGCGGCAGCTGCGCTTCAACGTGGGCCTGCTCGGCATGCGCATGGCGGGCGCGGCGCGGTGGCTGCAACGCGAGGCCCCCACCGCGGGCCTGCGCGTCGGCTACTTCGGCGCGCACACCGGCGCGGGCGCGGCGCTGTCGGCCGCGGCCTTCCGGCCTGATCAGGTGGAGGCCGTCGTCTCGCGCGGCGGACGTCCGGACCTGGCCGGCGCGGTGCTGCCCCGGGTGCGGGCCCCCACGCTGCTGCTGGTGGGCGGCGCGGACGCGCTGGGCCTGGACATCAACCGCCGGGCCTACGAAGCGCTCCGCGCAAAGAAGCGCATGGACATCATCCCGGGCGCGACCCACCACTTCCAGGAGGACCTGGAGCTGGAGCAGGTGGCGGAGCTCGCGGGCGAGTGGTTCCTCCAACACCTGGGCGCGCCCCGGGACGGCGCGGAGCAAGGCCCCGCGCCGTGAGCCAGCGCCGCGCCCCGCCCTACGCCATCACGGGGCGGGGGACGCCCAGCTCGCACGCCATCACCGCGAGCTGGGCGCGGTTCTCCGGCCCCAGCTTGCGGTAGATGCTCGTCAGGTGGGCCTTCACGGTGCGCTCGGTGATGCCCAGGTGCGCGGCGATCTTCAGGTTGTCCGCGCCGGCCGCCACGTAGCCCAGCACCTCGCGCTCGCGGAAGGTGAGCTGGGTGAGGACCGAAGGCGGCATGTCCCCGCCGTCCAGGTGCAGGGCCTGCGCGTGGAGCAGGTCCACGGGCAGCAGCCGCTCGCCCCGGGCCACGCGGCCCACGGCTCGCACCACGTCGTCACACCCCACCGTGAGCTTGCACAGGTAGCCCGCGGCCCCCACCTGGAAGCAGCGCTCCACCACGTCCGGCTCCTGATGGCCCGACAACACCAGCGCGCGCACCTGCGGATGGAAGTCGTGCAGGTACTTCAGCGCGCTCATCCCATCCTCCGCGCCAGCGCGGCCCACGTGCTCCAGCCGCAGGTCCACCACGGCGACGTCGGCCGCGGCGGCGCGCATGTTGGACAGAAACGCGCCCGTCTCCGCGCAGCGGGCCACCACCTTCATCCCCGCGCCTTCGAGCAGAGCCACCAGGCTCTCCCGGAACAACTGCTGATCCTCCAACAGCGCCACACGGATCTCCCGCCCCACTGCATTCAGCTCCATGGCTGGCACCCTTCTCTTCCCATCGAATCGAACTCCCCCCTGGGAAGGGACCCGTGGAGCCTATGTCACTCCCCCGCACCGAATGGAACCGGGCCTCCGGTGGAGCACACCGGAGGATGTTCACCGAACGTTTCAACGCACGACGCTTCGGACAGATGGCGTGTCCGCGACTCTTTCATCTGTAGGAGAATGCAGGTCTTGCCCGGCTATATCCGCTGGGCTACTTCCCCTCCGCATGGCGACCCAGCCCCCCGAGACCGAGCGCTCGAAGCCATCCCAGAGAAGAGGAGGCAGGTCCGTCACGACGAGCGCGCCATGCGGGCCACGGACGGCCACGCGCCGGGCTCCCGCATCCGCTCCGAGGACACGCCTCGCGCCTCCGCGCTCCAGGAAGAGCACCGCCGTCTCCAGGCCCGTCTGAAGGCATGAGCCCGCGCGCCGCCACCCATCCGCCTCCCCCCAACAGCGCTGGAGTTCCCGACGCGCCGGAGCTGCCGCGCAAGCACCGTGAGCCGCTGGCCAGTCACTCCGCCCTGGTGCGCAAGCTGGGGGCGGGCACCGGGAGGCAGGCCATCATCTTCGAGCTCGCGCGCTGGGCGCTGGAGCTGAACGACACCGCGCTCGCGGTGCTGACCCCGACCACCGTCGTGCTGGCCAACCCCCGCTGGCACGCGCTGGGACGCGTTCGCGGGCCGTGGCGGCGCGAGGGCGAAGCCGGGCGGTGGATGGCCCTGCGCGACGTGGGCCAGGAGGAGGCGGCGGCGGTGCGAGCCCAAGCGGCGGAGGGGCCGCGCGTCACGCGCTACCGCCAGGAGGGCGACGTCCGGCCCCGGCTGCTGGAGGTGCGCGCCGAGCGCGTCGCCGGCACCGCGCGGGGACAGGTGCTGCTCCAGGTGCGCGACATCACCGCCCAGGCGCGCGCCGAGGAGGAGCTGACGAGCGCGCGCGCCGCCCTGCGGGAGCGCGAGCAGCTGCGCGCCCTGGGAGAGCTGACGGCGGGCATCGCGCACGACCTGCGCAACACGCTCAACGCCATGCGGATGCGGCTGGAGATGTTCCAGGCGGAGGCGGCCCCCTCGCCATCCGGCCGGGATCACCTGGAGGCGATGGAGCGCATCGTGTCCGACGCGAGCGCCCGCGTGGACCGCCTGCGGGACTTCTCCCGCGGCAAGACGGGCGCCGTCCTGGAGCGCATCCAGTTGGCGGACGTGGTCCGCGACGCGGTGGACCTCGCCCGGAGCGGCCTGGAGCACCGGCCCCGGAAGGGGGGCAAGGCGCTGCGCCTGGACGTGGAGACGCAGGAGCGGCTTCCGGAGGTCTCCGGTTCGGCGATGGAGCTGCGGTACGTCATCATCAACCTGCTCATCAACGCGCGTGAAGCGATGCCCCGGGGCGGCCTGCTGCGCGTGCGCGCCTTCAAGGCGGGGAGGTCGGTGCGCATCACCGTGGAGGACGAGGGCCTGGGCATCCCGGAGGAGTCCCTGCCCCACCTCTTCACGTCCTTCTTCACCACCAAGGGAGACAAGGGCACGGGCCTGGGCCTCGCCATGGCCCACGGCGTGGTGACGCGCGCGGGCGGCCGGCTCACCGCGGCCAACCGTCCCGAGGGGGGCGCGGTGATGACCCTCAGCTTCCCCGCGCTGAAGTCGCCCGGGCACCTCAAGGCCTCCTAGCGCCCCACGCCCACATCCGCGCAGGGTCGCTGCCTCCCCGCCGCGTCTGGGCCTCGTTCGCCACGCGGCCGCATCCGGACTCCTGGCGCGGGGGAATGGCTGTCCCAGCGTGCCCACCCAGAGGGATGGGTGAGGGTGAGATATCGGTCGGAAGAATCCAGAAAATTCCAGGGAGGCTGGCCAGTGGGGAGAGCCCTGGGCGATACTCCGGGCGTGCTCGGGTCGCAGGTTCCTGGGGCGGCGTGTCCGAGACACCCCATTTCGCCGGTTCGGTTCCAGGGGGAGCCATCCATGTCGGAGACGAAGATTCGCGTCCTCATCGTGGACGATGATGCGGACCAGCTCGCGCTGGCGGAGCGGACGCTGTCCTCCTACAACTTCGAGGTGCGCACGCACCGCTCGTCGCTGGGGGTCTCCAACCTGGTGCGGACCACGGCGCCGGACCTGGTGTTGCTGGACGTGAACATCCCGGCGCTCAGCGGCGACAAGGTGCTGACGCTGGCCCGGCAGCAGGCCCCGGAGCACACGCGCTTCGTCCTCTACTCCGCCTCCGACGAGTCGAAGCTGCGCGCGCTGGCGCTGGCCGCGGGCGCGGACGGCTACCTGTCCAAGAGCACGCAGGGCGCGGACCTGGCGCGCAAGCTGGAGCGGCTGCACAAGCGCCCGCGCGTCGCCGCCGGGACGTAAGCGCGCGCAAAAGGCTCAGTCGCCCGCGAGCGCGCCGACGTCCAGGAACACCTGCCGGAAGTCGCCGCTCGCGCCCACCAGGCGCAGGTTCTGGGACAGGCCTCCGGTGGCGCGGAAGAACATCATCGCTTCCGGGGGCGGCTTGATGCGCAGGAAGCGCGCGGCGTTGCGCGTGAAGTGATTGCGCAGGTCGCGGTTGATGTCGCTGGTGCCGTAGTCGAACGGGGACGCGCGCATGGGCCGCCCGGCGATGTGCAGCACCTCGCGCAGCAGCTCCTCCGCCTCCGCCTCCGGCAGCTCCATGGAGAAGCCGACCTCGCGGCACAGCCCCAGCACGTCCAGCATCTCCAGGCGCAGCGCCTGCTGGAACATGCGGCGGTTGGAGGTGACGAAGCCCGGGCTGAAGCGCTTGATGGAGCCGAAGTCCAGCAGGCCCATGCGCCCGTCCGGCATCACCATGAAGTTGCCCGGGTGGGGGTCCGCGTGGATTTCGCCCGCGACCAGGAAGGGGCCGTAGGTGGCGCGGATGAGCTGGCTCGCGACGCGGAAGCGCGCGGCGTTGTCCGGTGACGTCGTCACCCAGTCCTTGAGCGTCTGGCCCTCCAGCAGCTCCAGCGTGAGGACGCGGCGCGCGCTCCGGTCCTCGATGACCTGGGGCACGTACAGGTCCGGCAGCGTCGCCACGCTCTTCGCGAAGCCGGCGGCGAGCTTCGCCTCGCGGCGGTAGTCCAGCTCCAGCATGAGCTCGTCGCGGAACTCCCGGAAGTACGCGGTGCCGTCCATCATCCGCGACGTCTTGGACACCGTCTTCACGAGGAGGCCCAGGTTGTCCATGTCATGGCCCATGGACGCGTCGATGCCGGGGTACTGCACCTTCACCGCCACGTGACGGCCGTCATGCAGCACCGCGCGGTGCACCTGGCCGAGCGACGCGGCGGCCAGCGCGTCCGGGGAGAACTCACGGAACAGCTCCTCCGGCGGCGCGCCCAGCTCCTCCTTCACCACGCGCGACACCTGCGCGTAGGACATGGCGGGCGCCTGGTTCTGGAGCCGGGCCAGCATCTGCCGCACCTCCGGCGTGAGCAGGTCCGGGTCCATGGAGAGCGCCTGGCCCAGCTTCATGGCCGCGCCCTTCATCTCCCCCAGGGTGGCCACCAGCTTCTCCGCGGCCCCCAGGGTGAGCAGGTCCGAGGGGTCTCCCCCGGAGAGGCGCCGGGCCCCCGTCTTGAGCACCTCCGACCCCACCTGCATGGAGAGGCCCGCCAGCTTGCGCAGGCGGTTGAAGCGCCCCTGGGGCGGCAGCTTGTCGTCGGGTTCGGAAGCCATGGGAGAGCAGAGAGTTAACGGGCACTCCTCTCCCATACGCAAGACGACCCGGGGACGGATGTGTGTCCGGTCCCTCTACCGGGTGACGGTCGAGCCCCGCACCCGGGCCCGGAGGAAGCGCCAGCGCTTGAGCCCCTCCAGGTCCAGCGGGTCCGCGCGGACCGCCAGCTCATACGCGGCGAGCGCCTCTTCCAGGCGGCCCACGGACGCCAGCGCGTCCCCGGACAGCCGGTGCACCGCGGCGCGGCCCTCGCGGCCGGTGTTGCCCGCGAGGAAGCGGCGGCGGCACTGCTCCAGCATGGTGGCGGTGAGGCCCGCGGCGAGGCAGCGCTCGATGCCCTCCACGTTGCCCAGCGTGGCGTCGTACTCCACGCGCCGCTCCACATGCCCCAGCGTGTGGAGCGCGCCGGCCACGCGCTCCAGCGCCCGGTCCACCTGGTTGCGCTGGGCGTCCGACAGCTGCCGGGCCTTGAGCAGCTCCAGGGCGCCGCGCGAGCGCTGGGCGGCGGTGCGCACGGCCTCCAGGGTGGCGTCCCGAGGCAGCTCCAGGACGGCGTAGGGGTCCCCGGCGAGCCGCCGGCGGAAGCCCTGGAGGACGGCCTCCGCCTGCGCGTCCTCGGGCGTGGGGAAGCCGCCCGCCGCCGTGGGCTGCGAGGCCCCCGGCCGCGTGCCGGTGCGCAGCTGGGCGAGCTGGGCCTGGAAGGCGGGGCTGGAGTCGCGCAGCTGCACGCCGAAGCCCGGGGACATGTGCCACGACTGGGCCTGCTCGGCGGTGACGTGGCGGACCACCTGCGCGGCGCAGGGCAGGTCGCCCCCAGGCAGCCGCAGCACCAGCGACACGTCCGACAGGAGCGCGGGGGGCGGGGCGGTGAGCTGGAAGAAGAGGCCGGAGCGGCCCACCCACTCGCCCTTGAGCTCGACGGAGGCCAGGGCGCCGGTGCCGCGCAGGAGCGCGGTGAGCGGCGCGGCGGACGGCGCGGGCGGCGGCGCGAGGGCCGCCTCCAGGGCGGCTCGCAGCTCGATGGCGGAGGTGAAGCGGTGTTCGGGCCGCTTGGCCAGGGCGCGCAGCAGCACGCGGGACAGGGCCTCCGGCACGGCGGGGTTCAGCTCGTGCGGCGCGACCGGCTCCTTCTGCAGGTGACCCACGAGGATTTCAGCGGCGGTGCGGCCGACGAAGGGCACCTGGCCGGTGAGCAGCAGGTACGCGAGCACGCCGGCCGCGTAGATGTCGCTGCGCGCGTCCACCAGTCCATCGCCGCACTGCTCGGGGGCCATGAACTCCGGGGTGCCCAGCAGGACGCCCACCTCGGTGGTCATCTCCCCGGCGGGGCGGGACAGAAGCTTGGCGATGCCGAAGTCGAGCAGCTTCACGCGGTGCCGACCGTTGGGGCCGGGGACGAGGAAGACGTTGGCGGGCTTGAGGTCGCGGTGGACGATGCCGTGCGCGTGCGCGGCGCCCAGCGCGTCACAGACCTGGGTCATCAGGTCGACCACCAGCGCCGGGGCCATGGGGCCGCGGGCGAAGTTGGCGAGGCTGTCCCCCTCCAGGTACTCCATGACGAGGTACGGGCGCCCGTCGCGCGAGTCCAGGTCATAGAGGGTGACGACGTTCTCGTGCTGCACGAGCGTGAGCGTGCGGGCCTCGGAGAGGAAGCGCGCGATGAGCTCCGGGGCCTGGGCCAGGTGCGCGTGGAGCACCTTGATGGCCACGCGCTTCTGGATGAGGGTGTGCTCCGCGAGGAACACGGTGCCCATGCCGCCGCGGCCCAGCTCGCGCACGATGCGGAAGCGGCCGAACTCCTGGCCCACCAGCGACGGCACCACGGGCGTGGGCGACGACATGGGCGACGGCGTCACGGGCACCACCCCGGCCGGTCCCGGCGGCGGCGTGCCGGCGTAGAGCATCGTGCCGCCGGTCGCATCCAGTCCGCGCATCAGCGTAGGACACGCCTCCGCTTCGGAGTGGGGCTGACCGCAGGAGCAGATGTGAGGCGACGGGGCGAGCACGAGGGGACCGGACCTGGGAGGCGAAGCGGGGGTGGAACAGCGTCAGCGGCCGATGCGAGGGATGTGCCAGGAGCCGGGATTTTCCGGCTCACGCGGGCGGACCCGCCAACCGGTTGATCCGCTTCGTCTTCGCGACACTCGAATGCGGCGTGGGTTCCAGCTCATCCGAAGACACCCCTCGGTTTCGGGGATTTTTTACAGCCCCGGGACGGAACTGTTTTCCGTCCTGCCCATCCCAATACGTTGGGTCCGCCAGACCTTGAGCACTTCCGCCCTGATTCCCCTTCAACGTCGCTGCCGCACCGCGCAGTCCCTCAACGATGACAGCAGCCCCCGCGCGTTTCCAGTGCGTGACAACACGAACACCGAGGCTGGAAAACATCTCGTTCACTCTCGAAGAAAGCCGCGTTTGCCAGTCTCGCGGTGGGCACCGGGAAGCCCTTGAGGAGTGCGAGGAGGGCGCGGATCCACGGCGTGTTGGGGGCCGGACAAAGCCCCCGGACTGAAGTGTCCTGCATGGATGACCGGGGTTCCGGGGCTCCAGCTGGAACGCAGCCGCGTTCGGCGGGGACGCGGGTGCCGGAGCGCGCGGCGTCCACTTCCAACTTGGGCGGAAGCCGAGGCGTCGGGGCTGGAACAGGGGGTGCGTGATCCACCGGACAGGGAGGGAGAAGCGCGCGGACACCGCGCCCGGTTCGTGGACCCTGTGGGCCGCGACGGGGGGAAGGACATGCGGGATGAACGAGGCGCGGCGGTGGGGCCCGTGGGAATGCCGGTCACGGCGGCGTTTTCGCGGCGGAGGGTGCTGCGGGTGCTGGGCACGGGGCTGGTGGCGTTGCCGTTCCTGACGCAGCTCGAGTGCGGCGATGACGACGACACGGGGACGCCGGACGCGGGGACGCACCCGACGTGGGCGACCACGGGGACGGCGGCCATCACCCAGGCGACGCGGGATTTTGATCCATTCACGGAGGCGCCGAGCGCGCCGTGCACGTTGACGTGCGCGATGACACAGGGGCCGTGTTACGCGCCGACGCGGGTGGCCCAGGACGTCACGGATGGGCTCGCGGGCGTGCCGGTGCGCTTCGCGTTCCAGCTGTTGGATGAGGACTGCCAGCCCATCACGGATGCGTCGGTGGACATCTGGCACGCGATGCCGACGGGGGTCTACTCGGGCGAGTCGGAGAACCTGGCGTTCTGCGCGGGCAGCGCGGCCAGCGAGGTCGAGCCGTTCCAGTACTTCCGGGGCGTGCAGTTCACGGACTCGCGGGGACGGGTGGACTTCTATTCGTGCTACCCGGGTTGGTACTCCAGCCGCACGGTGCACCTGCACCTGACGGTGCGGCGGGGCGTCACCCCGGACGGGGGCTACAGCGAGCAGACGGAGTTCCTGACGACGCAGCTGTTCTTCGACGACGCGCTGTCGGACGACATCTACGGCACCGTGGCGACGTATGCCCGGACGGAGACGCGGGACACGAACAACACGGACGACACGGTCATCGCGGCGTCCGCGGTGGATGAGTATCTGTTCGAAGAGACGGTGATGGACGACGGGTCGCTGCTCTGCGCGAAGACGCTCATCCTGCGTGCGTCCACGTCCGAGGCGCTGTGCGACGCGCCCGGCGGTTCGGGCTCGACGGACGGCGGCGAGGGCGGGCCGGGGCCAGGAGGCAGCCCGCCGCCCGACGATGGGGGCTTCATCCCACCACCGGGCGATGGGGGTGCGCCACCGGCGCCCTGAGCGGCAGGCGGCTCGAGGCCAGGAGAGCAGCCGGCCGGGTGAACGGTGCCAGGGCTGGGCCCGCGGTTGGCGGACGGCGCGGGGGGATGCCCACCCTTCTCGGGATGCTGCTGTGGAACGCGGTCATGCGGGGACCTTCACCGTCACGGGCTGGGATGGCGCCGGGTGGTGTCGGGCGTGCCCGCCGCTGGGAAGGCCCCTCACTCAAGGAGACGTCATGGCCACGCAGGCTCCGCGCGAGTTGGACGACGGGAACTCGATTCCTCCCCTGGGCTTCGGCACCTGGCCGCTGAAGGGCGACGAGGCGGCCCGGGTGGTGGAGATGGCGCTGAGGGCGGGATACCGGCTCATCGACACGGCGGCGCGGTACGACAACGAGGAGGCGGTGGGACAGGGGCTGCGGGCGTCTGGCATTGCCCGCTCGGAGGTCTTCGTCACGACGAAGCTGCGCGGGGCGGACCACGGCTACGACGCGACCCTGCGGGCCTTTGATGCGAGCGCGCGAAGGCTGGGGTTGGAGTCGGTGGACCTGTACCTCATCCACTGGCCGCTGCCGGGGCGGGACCTCTACGTGGATTCGTGGCGAGCGTTCGTGCGGCTGAGGGAGGAGGGCCGGGTGCGCTCGGTCGGGGTGTCCAACTTCGAGCCGGAGCACATCCAGCGGCTGGTGATGGAGACGGGCGTGATGCCGGTGGTGAATCAGGTGGAGCTGCACCCGGACTTCGCGCAGCAGGCGCTCCGGGAGGACGCCGCCGCGAGGGGAATCCTGGTGGAGGCGTGGAGCCCGCTGGGTCAGGGTGGGGACCTGCTGAAGCGCGAGGTCATCACCCGGCTGGCGAAGAAGTACGGCCGGAGTCCGGCGCAGATCATCCTCCGGTGGCACGTGGAGCTGGGGGACGTGCCCATCCCCAAGTCGCAGAACCCCCAGCGCATGCGCGAGAACCTGGAGGTCTTCGACTTCCGGCTGGACGCGGACGACCTGGCCGCGCTCGCGACGCTGGACCGAGGCCACCGGTTGGGCGGCGACCCGAAGGTGTACGTCGAGTTGTAGGGACGGTCCCAGGCTGGGATTGCGTGGGGGCCCGGCGGAAGGAGTCGTGTCATGCGTTCACGGTTTGGAGCGGGTCCGTTCCTGGTGGGCTGCGGACTGGCGGTCGTGCTGGGCGGGGGTGGAGCGGCGCGGGCACGAGAACCGGCTCCGGTGTTCAGCTACTGGCACAACTGGACGGACGACCACGGGGTCAGCCACATGACCCGGTGTCCCGTGCGGAGCTTTGATTTGAAGAGCATGTCGCCGCCCGCGGATCCGCAATGGCAGGCGCGCCAGCCTCCCGGGCAGGCGCAGGTCCTCTTCACGGTCCAGCCTGACGGATGGAAGGGTTCGTGGCACGAGGACCCGAAGGTCCAGTGGATCATCCCGCTCTCCGGGACGTGGTTCGTCGAAGCAATGGACGGCACGCGCGTGGAGTTGGGTCCGGGGGAGGTGTCCTTGGGCGAGGACTTGAACACGCGGCCGGACGCGCAGGGGCACAAGGGGCACCTCTCCGGCAACGTCGGTCCCGGGCCGGTGACCTTGATGGTCGTGCAGTTGGAGGAGCAGGCCACGGTCAATCAACCGTGCCGGTTCAAGTGAGGGAGGCGCGGATGGCGCTCAGGTCCAGATGGATGGCATCCGGAGAAGAAAGAGCGCGTGCGGAAGGCGTTGGAGCGGCAAAGGAAGAAGTGAGCAACCGTCTGTGATGGGTTGGCTGCACTGCGAAGAGATGGGAGGTCGCCAGTTCCAGGGTGCGGCATCTGCTACCCTCACCGGATGCTTCGTCGCGCCCTTGCCCCTATCGTGCTCTGCGCCACGGCTCTCTGGCCGCTGTGGGCGCTCGCTTGCATCAACTCGATGGACCGCATCGCCAGGGACGTCACCGTTCCCCTGTGGGCCGATCTGATCCCCTGGACCATTGGCTCGGTGGTCCTGAACCGCGTCGTCCTCGTCAACGTCCGGGGGTCGGCTGCAATGGACCGACCGAAGCCGTCCTGGTTCCGACAGGCCTTCTTCCTGCTTGTCGGTGCCGTGATCTTCTTGGTGCTGACCACGATCTCCGCGGGCGGGCCGCTCGTCGACCTCACCTCGGCGGACTTCGACAGGTGCACGGGGAGCGGTCCCCTGATTCTGGCGCTGGTGCTCAGTCCCGCGGTGCTGCTCATCCTGCAGGCCGCGTTCTTCCAGGGTACGGGCAAACAGCTGCTCGGTGACAAGCGCGGGGTCGCCCTCGCGAGCCTGGTCCTCTCATCCATCCTGCTGGTGATGGGGCTGAGGATGACCCGTGACGCGTTCATCATCCCGCAGCTCTGTCCGCTCGCCACGGCCGGGAGGCCCCCGGGGCCCTACGACTGATTCAGGACGTGTGAAGGTCGTGCAACTGGTCGGGTGCGCGTAGGACGGTGCGGGGTTTGCGCTCGCTCATCCCGTGGACAGCGTGCGCGGCAGCATCACGGCAAGCGACTCCTGAGCAGAAACCAGTCATTCAGCTCGGGATGCTTTTGCACCAGTCCTGTTTCAGAGATGAGGACCAGGGTATTGAGCGCGCTCTTGATGTAGCGCAGCCTGAGGAGCAGAGCTGTTGGAATCAGGCTCCAGTCCTGAAGGGACACGATCCTGGCTGCCTCCTCAATGGGGATGGAGGCAAGTTCCTGGAACCAGTCAAAGATGACTTCCGGCTCCAAGACAGCATCCCCTTCCTGCGCGCCAAGCTCCCTGATCATCCAGGCCCGCAGACTCATCGCTGAGAGCATGATGGAGTGGGTATCGCCGCCAGCCGAACGCCCTGCGAGCACTCCATAGACAAGGAGTGCGATATGCGCCCATGGAACGCTCCGCTCCTCTCTGGCTCGGGCTGCGGCGGTGAAGGCGAATCCATCCCAATTGAAGTTCTCGCCGCCCACTGGCTCGCCGATAGAAAGCCCGTCGAGCCAGGCTCGCACCTGCGGGAGCGGCCACTTCAGGACGGTTTGCAGAAGAGGAGTCTTCGTTTCCATAGTTACCGTCACGGAGCGAACGTGATTCCAAATCTGGCAAATGCCCGCCGACCGAGCTCCAGGACACTCTCGCTCGCGGCCTGGGAAGCCCCGTTCAGATAATGGCCGCTGCGAGACGTCAACTGGATTCCGAAGCGAGTGGTGCCGTGAATCGAGAGTTCTGCTTCACCGGCAGCCAACACGGGGCGACCTCCGCTCGCGACCGCATGAGAAAGCTCAACCCCCTGCCATGTATGTGGAATGACTCTCAGCTGGCCGTCCGCGGTGATGACCCATTTGATTCGTTCCGCGCTCGCATACCGCAGGGACTCAGGTGAATCCACGCTGACCGGCTAGATTCAAAATCGTCGAGAGTTTCAACCCTTGCTGCGCCCCATTGAGCAGAGCGACCTTGCCTATGGCTGCGACACGCAAAGACCGAACGCCGTTTCAATCCACGCCACGCCACGCCACGCCACGCCACGCCACGCCACGCCACGCCACGCCACGCCACGCCACGCCACGCCCGGAGAGCGGAACGACCTGCTCCGCGTTCGTAAACGAGACGCCGTACTTGAGTTTCAACCCACGCTCCGCCCCGGAGAGCGGAGCGACTGCCAGGGCCCGCGAGGGTGTACGTGTTGAGCTTCTTGTTTCAACCCACGCTCCGCCCCGGAGAGCGGAGCGACCGCCACTGGCGGGACTCCTGACCGGGCACGGCCCGTTTCAACCCACGCTCCGCCCCGGAGAGCGGAGCGACATCACCGCCTCACGGCTGAAGTGGCGAAGCTCAAGTTTCAACCCACGCTCCGCCCCGGAGAGCGGAGCGACATCACCGCCTCGTCGGTGAAGTGGCAAAGCTCAAGTTTCAACCCACGCTCCGCCCCGGAGAGCGGAGCGACCGTCCTTCCCAAGCGAATGCCCAGGACTGGGCGAAGTTTCAACCCACGCTCCGCTCCGGAGAGCGGAGCGACAGGCCACCTTGATGCCACTCTCACGCCAGTAGGTCCCGTTTCAACCCACGCTCCGCCCCGGAGAGCGGAGCGACCGCCCAGGCCGGCTTCACCGCCGCAGAGGCCATGTTTCAACCCACGCTCCGCCCCGGAGAGCGGAGCGACGCCGTCACGCTGTCGCGCTGCTCCTTCAACTGCTGTTTCAACCCACGCTCCGCCCCGGAGAGCGGAGCGACCAGGAGGCGGGCCCACCGGCCAGACGCCGCGGAGCGCGTTTCAACCCACGCTCCGCCCCGGAGAGCGGAGCGACCCACCAGCGCCGCCTTGAACTTCCACGAGGCGAGGTTTCAACCCACGCTCCGCCCCGGAGAGCGGAGCGACCAAGGTGCTCCATGTCCCGTGCCTGTCCCTCCAGAGGTTTCAACCCACGCTCCGCCCCGGAGAGCGGCTCACGCGGAAGGCGCCCGGCACGTACGACGTGCCAGAGGTTTCAACCCACGCTCCGCCCCGGAGAGCGGAGCGACCTCCGCAGGCGAGGGCACGGTGAGGTCCAAGCGGTGGTTTCAACCCACGCTCCGCCCCGGAGAGCGGAGCGACACGACGGGCCCGCGCAGGCCGTTGGTGCCCGCGTGGTTTCAACCCACGCTCCGCCCCGGAGAGCGGAGCGACCAGTCGTCACATCGCAGGGCTCGTGCTTGCGGGGTTTCAACCCACGCTCCGCCCCGGAGAGCGGAGCGACGCGCTCTGCATGGACAACCTCGATTGGATAGGGAGGTTTCAACCCACGCTCCGCCCCGGAGAGCGGAGCGACTCCCGGGGACAGGTGATCACCCGGGGGCGATGCTGTTTCAACCCACGCTCCGCCCCGGAGAGCGGAGCGACCGATCGGCCCCGCTCCGTTCACCGACCACGGGGTGTTTCAACCCACGCTCCGCCCCGGAGAGCGGAGCGACCCGCGCCGTCAGCGCCACAATCCCGGTGTTGCTGGTGGTTTCAACCCACGCTCCGCCCCGGAGAGCGGAGCGCCGTCGGGGCGCTGAATCACCACGGTCAAAAGCAACATGGTTTCAACCCACGCTCCGCCCCGGAGAGCGGAGCGCCGGTCCAGGAGACGCTCCTGGGCCTCGCATTTCCCAGCGTTTCAACCCACGCTCCGCCTCGGAGAGCGGAGCGACAGCGTCAGCCTTTCCGGCGCGCTCCCGAGTCGCTGGTTTCAACCCACGCTCCGCCCCGGAGAGCGGAGCGACCGGCGACGACGCGGCGCCGTGACGTGGAGGCCGGGTTTCAACCCACGCTCCGCCCCGGAGAGCGGAGCGACCTCTCTTCGATGTCGCCTATGCCCAGGAGCTGAAGGAGTTTCAACCCACGCTCCGCCCCGGAGAGCGGAGCGACCGCCCCACCTATGAGCGCTCCGAGGACACCAGCATGTTTCAACCCACGCTCCGCTCCGGAGAGCGGAGCGACGACGCTCCCCTAGCTCCCACGCGCGGTCCGTCGCGCGTTTCAACCCACGCTCCGCCCCGGAGAGCGGAGCGACCCTGGGGGACGACGGCGGGCACCGCGAAGCGCTTGGGGGTTTCAACCCACGCTCCGCCCCGGAGAGCGGAGCGACCTTGCCGGTGGTGGGCAGCGACGCGAACCGCAGCGTTTCAACCCACGCTCCGCCCCGGAGAGCGGAGCGACAGTAACCCGGCGCGTCGAGGATCGCCTCGTCCGCGCGTTTCAACCCACGCTCCGCCCCGGAGAGCGGAGCGACGAGGTGGAGGGGGAAAACTCCTGGCGGCTGCTGGTGTTTCAACCCACGCTCCGCCCCGGAGAGCGGAGCGACATGCACGCAGTCTATGACGACAGTGGCGAGCATGAGTTTCAACCCACGCTCCGCCCCGGAGAGCGGAGCGACGTGGTGATGCTCATCTTCGCGCTCATCGTGGCTTGGTTTCAACCCACGCTCCGCCCCGGAGAGCGGAGCGACCATGCGCAACCGAGTGATTCGGTACGAGTTGAAGGTTTCAACCCACGCTCCGCCCCGGAGAGCGGAGCGACGACGCGTGATCCTATGGAGAACCTTCGCACGGCGATGTTTCAACCCACGCTCCGCCCCGGAGAGCGGAGCGACGGGTGTCGGGGCAGGCCATGGAGGAGTTGTCCAGGTGTTTCAACCCACGCTCCACCCCGGAGAGCGGAGCGACGGGTGGCGGAAGGTGAGCCCCCCGCGCTGTCGACCATGTTTCAACCCACGCTCCACCCCGGAGAGCGGAGCGACCCAGCACCGTGTGCGTGTAGCTGATGTAGGCCCCGGAGTTTCAACCCACGCTCCACCCCGGAGAGCGGAGCGACTTCACCTGTGGGCGCACCGAGACGTACTGGCGACAGTTTCAACCCACGCTCCACCCCGGAGAGCGGAGCGACCGTGACCTGCCTCCTCCTCTGCGTACTCCGCGCAGCGAAGGCGTTTCAACCCACGCTCCACCCCGGAGAGCGGAGCGCCCGCGCGCTGAACGAGGCGGGCGACAGTGCAGGGGTGTTTCAACCCACGCTCCGCCCCGGAGAGCGGAGCGACCTCCTCCCCGGGCAGTGGAAGGTCGCGGATGGCGTCCTCGTTTCAACCCACGCTCCACCCCGGAGAGCGGAGCGACGCACGAGCCTCCGAGACCTTCACCACCTCGCGCAGTTTCAACCCACGCTCCACCCCGGAGAGCGGAGCGACTGCCCCGCGTGGGCCGGGCGCCCGGCCCACGACTCCGTTTCAACCCACGCTCCACCCCGGAGAGCGGAGCGACACGGCCCCCGACTCCGACGAGGGCGCGACCTCGGAGTTTCAACCCACGCTCCACCCCGGAGAGCGGAGCGACTGGGCGCACAGAGAAACTTGGTACGGTCGCACAGAGTTTCAACCCACGCTCCGCCCCGGAGAGCGGAGCGCCGACGGGGGCGCCGCGCAGCCCCCTCGTCTCGTTACTGTTTCAACCCACGCTCCGCCCCGGAGAGCGGAGCGCCGCCCACCTGCGTGTCACCGTCCACGCTGCTGTCGAGTTTCAACCCACGCTCCGCCCCGGAGAGCGGAGCGACGCCAGCGCGTCGTGCACGCGTTGCAGCCCCTGCACCTTGTTTCAACCCACGCTCCGCCCCGGAGAGCGGAGCGACCGCGGGCCTCCTGGGCGGCTGCGCGCTCAGCCTCGTTTCAACCCACGCTCCGCCCCGGAGAGCGGAGCGACACGAACATCTTCGCCACGACTGGCGGGACTGGACGTTTCAACCCACGCTCCGCCCCGGAGAGCGGAGCGACCGGAGGATCTTCAGGCTCGCCGCTGCGCAGTCGTTTCAACCCACGCTCCGCCCCGGAGAGCGGAGCGACCCGGAGGGACATGAGCGCCGCCACCGTCACGGCCTGGTTTCAACCCACGCTCCGCCCCGGAGAGCGGAGCGACGCCCCGGGAGCTGATCCGGACGCTGCAACTGGCCGTCGTTTCAACCCACGCTCCGCCCCGGAGAGCGGAGCGACCACGTGGAGATCATTTCGACTGGCTGAATTCGAGCGCGTTTCAACCCACGCTCCGCCCCGGAGAGCGGAGCGACCGTAAAAGAGCGCCGCATGTATGACTGGTGCGCTCGTTTCAACCCACGCTCCGCCCCGGAGAGCGGAGCGACGCGCTCCGTGCGGTGTGGGCGGCGCGCGCGGCGAAGTTTCAACCCACGCTCCGCCCCGGAGAGCGGAGCGACCGCCGGGCGCGGACGCGTGCGGCGCGAGGTCGGGTTTCAACCCACGCTCCGCCCCGGAGAGCGGAGCGACCTGACCAGGACCGACTGATGCCCCCCAGACCGAGACAGTTTCAACCCACGCTCCGCCCCGGAGAGCGGAGCGACGGGGATGGTGTCGTCGCGCGTGGGGTCCATCGACGAGTTTCAACCCACGCTCCGCCCCGGAGAGCGGAGCGACGGGAGCGCCCCGGGCAGGCGCCAGCCGCAGCCGGAGGTTTCAACCCACGCTCCGCCCCGGAGAGCGGAGCGACCGAGTTGGGCGGGGGAGCACAAACGGTGCCAAGTGTTTCAACCCACGCTCCGCCCCGGAGAGCGGAGCGACGTGGGGCCCTCGGCGGTCTGCGTGCCCAGGTGATGTTTCAACCCACGCTCCGCCCCGGAGAGCGGAGCGACTGTTGGGGCGTGAGGACTACGCGAGGCGCGCGATGACGTTTCAACCCACGCTCCGCCCCGGAGAGCGGAGCGACCAACACCGCGCGAGCGGCGGAAGGCCTTCTTCAAGTTTCAGCCCACGCTCCGCCCCGGAGAGCGGAGCGACCACCCCGCGTTATCGCGGGTGCGCCGCAGCGCGAGGTTTCAACCCACGCTTCGCCCCGGAGAGCGGAGCGACGGAGCACCGGAGCGCGCTGGACGTGTGGCTGGAGTTTCAACCCACGCTCCGCCCCGGAGAGCGGAGCGACCCGTCCAGCTCCGCCACAGGGCACCCCGCGCAAAGAGTTTCAACCCACGCTCCGCTCCGGAGAGCGGAGCGACCGTCACCTGCTCACTCATGAGCCGCGAGAAGTCGTTTCAACCCACGCTCCGCCCCGGAGAGCGGAGCGACATGGGATTGCACATGCGGGAGTGGCTACCACTACATGTTTCAACCCACGCTCCGCCCCGGAGAGCGGAGCGACTGCTGTCCAGGGCGTGGAGCAGGGACCAGGGCTGGATGTTTCAACCCACGCTCCGCCCCGGAGAGCGGAGCGACCTCATATACCGCCTACGTCTGCCCTGACGGGAGCGTTGTTTCAACCCACGCTCCGCCCCGGAGAGCGGAGCGACGCACGAACAGCCGCATCCCGGCCTACTGGGCGGCATGCGTTTCAACCCACGCTCCGCCCCGGAGAGCGGAGCGACCAGCAGCAGCAGTATTACAACCAGAGCGAGACCGAGTTTCAACCCACGCTCCGCCCCGGAGAGCGGAGCGACTACGGCCAGACCGGGGACCGGCTCTGGGTGAAGGTTTCAACCCACGCTCCGCCCCGGAGAGCGGAGCGACCGCCTGCGGCACTGCCGGGGACCTTCCTCGTAGTCGTTTCAACCCACGCTCCGCCCCGGAGAGCGGAGCGACACCTGCAGGTCCGGCGTCCCGCCACCCGCCGGGAAGTTTCAACCCACGCTCCGCCCCGGAGAGCGGAGCGACCACCGGGCGCGGGCGGCGCCTCGGAGGACCCAGGTTTCAACCCACGCTCCGCCCCGGAGAGCGGAGCGACAACTCCGTCTACAGGCCATGGTACGCATGGCCACGTTTCAACCCACGCTCCGCCCCGGAGAGCGGAGCGACCGAAGTACGACCGCGTGACGCCCATCCCGACCTGGTTTCAACCCACGCTCCGCCCCGGAGAGCGGAGCGACCACCCGGGCCAAGGCGATGCTGGCGGACGCCATGTTTCAACCCACGCTCCGCCCCGGAGAGCGGAGCGACCATTCACCAGCAGGACGGCGACAAGGGCACCACGAAGTTTCAACCCACGCTCCGCCCCGGAGAGCGGAGCGACGCCGCACGCTGGCGTTGCTGCGGCGGGTGACGGGATGTTTCAACCCACGCTCCGCCCCGGAGAGCGGAGCGACCGGGCACGTGAAAGACGAAGGGCCGCGTCTCCATGCCAGGTTTCAACCCACGCTCCGCCCCGGAGAGCGGAGCGACCGCACCGGGAGACGTCCACCGCTACTTCCGCCGGGTTTCAACCCACGCTCCGCCCCGGAGAGCGGAGCGACGGAGGGGCGAACCGCACGAAGCACCGCACCTGTGGGTTTCAACCCACGCTCCGCCCCGGAGAGCGGAGCGACTCGACCTCGCCGGCGTTTCTGGCGACGCGAACATGTTTCAACCCACGCTCCGCCCCGGAGAGCGGAGCGACCACCACGGGCGCAACCTCGACGAAACGAGCTGATGTTTCAACCCACGCTCCGCCCCGGAGAGCGGAGCGACGAAGTACGACCGCGTGACGCCCATTCCGGCGTGGTTTCAACCCACGCTCCGCCCCGGAGAGCGGAGCGACTGAACGCGAACCCCGCGAGCGGGATGGCTCCTCCGAAGTTTCAACCCACGCTCCGCCCCGGAGAGCGGAGCGACCGCCCGCAGGCAATGGGGGCGGACGTGACGCGGCAAAGGTTTCAACCCACGCTCCGCCCCGGAGAGCGGAGCGACCGGCGGTCGGGACCGTGGAGCTGCTGAGCCTGGAAATGGTTTCAACCCACGCTCCGCCCCGGAGAGCGGAGCGACGGCCTTGATGCGGCTCAGGGCGAGGCGGGGTCGTTTCAACCCACGCTCCGCCCCGGAGAGCGGAGCGACCTCGTGTCGCCCGCGCAGAAGCAGCTTCTCTTCAAGTTTCAACCCACGCTCCGCCCCGGAGAGCGGAGCGACCCTACTGGCTCTAACGTATGAAGTTTCCAAAGAAAATTCGAAGCTTTCCGCGAACCCATCCATCGCCACCATTCCACCTCCCTCGCGAAGCCATCCCCTCCCAACAACCCCCTGTTCTTCCTCGGAATTTTCCGAGCGCGAACCTCAGGGGAGCCCTCCACTGTGAAGGGTTCGCGCTGCCCCTCAAACGATGAGGGTTCCTGTGGGATCCATCGGGGGTCGAACCCCGTGATGCTCACATCGAGTCTCTTCATCCGCGTGCAGAAAATAGAAACGCAGGCTGTCCTTCGCCAGGTCCGCCTCATCCAACAACCGCTGGCGCAAAGCCACCCACTCACGCTTCCCGACGCGGCACTCGAACAACGAATACTGCACCCGCACCCCGCGGTCCTTGCACGCCTCCGCGATCCTCCTCAACCGCCGGGCCCCCGCTGCGTCGTCGTTCGCCACGTCGTAACAGACCAGCACCAGCATCGCCTCACCTCATCCTGAAGGGCGGATACACCTCCAGGTCCCCTCGGATGACCCTCGCCAGTAACAGGGCCTGAAGGTGCGGCACCCTCCCCCACGGCACCTGCTGCCCCAGGAACTCGTGCTGGACCTGCACCTGCTTCGCCTCCTGGTACGCCACCAGGAATGTCTTCCTCGCCGCATCGCTCATCCTCCAGCCACCCGCCGCGTCCTCCACGAAGTCCCCCGCCCCCACCTGCCCCCGGTTCACCAGCGACAACACCAGACGATCCACCACCGCCGCCCGAAGCTCCTCCATCAGGTCCAATGCCAACGACAACCTGCCTGGGCGCTCTCCATGCAGATACCCCACCGCCGCATCCAACCCGACCCCTGCCGCCGCACCCGCGCAGTCCTGCGCCAACAGCGCATACCCGAATGACAGCAACGCGTTGATCCGATCCTTCGGCGGTCGCCGGCTCCTCCCCTCGAACCGAAACGCCTCCTCCTCGCGCTTCACCAGCAAGGGGAACACCGCGAAGTACTCACGGGCCGCGTTCCCCTCCACGCCTCGCACCGCGTCCAATGTCTCCGCGCTCCCCAACGTCCGCAGGCTCGACGCCAGCCGCTCCGCGGCCTCCGCCAGACCCTGCCTCCGCGCATCCGCTGCGTCGCGCTTCGCATGCAGCAGGAACTGCCGCGTGTTGTAGACCTTGCCCGCCACCATCGCCCGCGCCAACGCCAGCGTGCGCGGCCCATCATCCGCGCACCGGAACTGCCCCCGGCGCAGCACCACGTTCCCACCTGGCATCCCTTCCACCCGCGCCAGGAACCGCCCCGTGGGAGAGAAGAACGCCACGTGGACCCCTGCCTCCGCCAGCGCCGACATCAGCTCCGGCGACACCCCCACCCGCCCGAAGCACACCACCGACGCCAGATGCTGCAAGGGCACCTGAACCCGGGTCGTCTCCTCCACTCGGACCACCACCGTCTCGTGGTCCTTGCGCAGGTACGCCCCCTCCGTCGTCACGAACAGCGTGTTGAGCTGAAGACTCATGCCTCCTCCTCCACCTTCAGCATCCGGGCCAGATGCCTCACCGCACGGCCCGGGTCCGACACCGACTCGGGCAGGCAGCGGGGCTTCAATGAGCACGGCGCGCACCGCGCGTCGTACACCGCGCGCGGCACCCGTCGCTCCAGGATGAGCGTCGCCAGCCTCCGCGCCGCGGACTCCGTCGCTTCGCGCAGCGCCACGTCGAACACCACCCCCACCCTCCGGTGGCTCGCTCCGTAGAAGAGCGCGCCCTCCGGGACCGACACGCCGTGCATCTCCTCCAGACACAGGGCCTGCGCGCAGAGCTGCACTCGATCCGCGCGCTCCGACTTCACCCTTCCCCGCTTGTACTCCACCGGGAAGGGCCGCAGCCCTCCCGGTGCCGTCGCGTCCGGGTGGTACTCCACCGTGTCCGCCTGCCCCACCAGGCCCAGCCGTTCCGAGCGCAGCGGCAGCGCCCTCGCCACCCTCCCTGTCTCACGGCGGTCGTTGCCCACCCGGTCCACCCGCTCGTGGAAGAGCTTGCCCGCCACTGTCGCGGCGTCCTCCTCCCAGATGCGTTCGACGTGGATGAGCGCGGCCTGCCGCTCGCAATACACCAGATGCTGGAGACCGGAGATGGGCACGAAGGCTTCGGATTCGCTGGGCCCGGCGCTCATCCGCCCAGCTCCATCACCTCCACGCCCGGCGGCACGCTCCCCATGCTCAGCGCGTAGTCCGTGAAGTCGCGCGGCGGCCGGGACTCGTCCTTGCGCCGCACCGTCACCGCGTCGAACAGCTTGTGCGCGGGCGCATTGCCCAGCTCGCTCGCGTGGCGGAACACCAGGAGCCGCCGCGTCGCCATCAGCCCGCGCGCCGCGCTCCGGTCATGGTCGAACATCTCCAACAACGCCTTCCACAGCAGGCCCAGGTCCTCCTCCCCGAACCCCGTCTGCTTCGCCAGCGCCGGAGCCACGAAGCCGTGCGCGCGATACAGGCCGTAAGGCACCGTGTTCTTGCGCCCCATCGTCCGGTTGTCGCCCTGCTGCTGATCCGCCTCCTTGCGCGTCGCCACCGCCATCCGCGTGATGGTGTGCTCCGCCGCGACGACCGGATCCACCGAGCGACCAAAGGTGAGCTGCACCGGCCCACGCACCTGCCCCGCGTTCGCCTCCTTCAGCGACATCACCGCCCCGAACGTGCGCACATCGAAATAG
Organism: Corallococcus sp. Z5C101001; assembly: GCF_007352635.1. Classification (NCBI taxonomy): domain Bacteria; kingdom Pseudomonadati; phylum Myxococcota; class Myxococcia; order Myxococcales; family Myxococcaceae; genus Corallococcus; species Corallococcus sp. Z5C101001. The sequence goes on along the minus strand of NZ_VKLU01000008.1, from coordinate 554,378 downwards.
CGCCGGCACATCTCGTCGCGCACCTTGCGCACCACCTCTCCATCCGAGGACTTGCGCTTCTTCTCCGCCTTGCCCTTCCCCTTGGCCTCCGCCTTCTCGGCTTCGGCCTCGGCCGGGGACTCCTCGCTGTCCTCCTGCACCTTCAACCCCAGCCGGCCGTACGCCTCCGCGTGGAGCGCGGAGAGCAACGCCCGCTCCTTCACGTAGATGTCCTGGCCGTCCGCGCATCCGTGCACAAGCTGCACGTAGTTCCGCACCTTGCGCTTGAGGCACACGTCGGTGACGAGACCATGCCCCGTCTCCAGGTCCAGACGCGGCAGGTTGCCCGCATCCGGGTCCCCGTTGGGGTTTCCATCCTTCACATCGAACAGCAGGACGAAGTCATAGCGATTCTTGATGAGCGACATGGATTCCACTCCTGATGACACACCGTTTCGTGAGAACAACCCATCCATCGTGAGCAGCGATCAGTCCTCATCCCGCCGCGTGAAGAAGTCCTGACGCTGGTGGTAGTAGCCAATGGCGAACTGGCCCTGCTCCTCCAACTTCAGGGTCGTCGACCACCCCCTGGGGGGAAGCCTGCCCATGACCTCCGCGATCAGCTTCTCCACCCACCGGGCGCTTCCCTTCGACCGCCCCAACAGCTTCGCCAGGTGATGGTTGGACAGCTGGAGCAAGCGCGGGAACACCACTCCAGGGTTCGCCATCGCCGCGCCGAAGTAGCGATCCTTGATGCTGGTGTTGACTCCCTCGAGCGCGATCCACTGGAGCCGCTCCAACACGGCGAACAACCGGCCCAACTGGTACGGCACCTCAGGACTGTCTGGATTCAACGACACGGACACCTCCATGGGTTTGATGCCATGCGGCGGTCGCCGCAACGTGGCCTTGATGAGTGCGCAACGCGTATGCAGCAGGAAGGACGCCCCGTCGTCCTTGTCTGGGACTCGCAGCCGTCGCAGGGCGGCGGCCAACAGCTCGCGGGGAAAGGGCCGGCCCCCCAGCGCCGCACCGATCAACTTCGTCCCCAGGTCCGGCGGAATCCCCCGAGCCCCTGGCGGCTCCACCGCCCTCACCGCGTCCCAGACGGACAACGGCCGCTCGCGTCTCCCCTCGAGCCTCAATGCCTCGAAGTATCCGAGAACATTGCGCTTGAGCTCACGGATGGAGAATTCGAACCAGTCGCGCACCACCACGCGTGCCGCGTTGCCCCCCAAGGTCATCGCGTAGAAGGGCGTCTCGTCGAATTCTCCGGGCTCCAACCCTCGCAGCGGGGACTCCGCGAAATGCACCGCCTGCGCCGGCTGCGGGAAGTCGAGCACGTTCAACAACGTGTCGACCACCGGGTCCGGCTCACGCGTCCAGAACACCACCACCGCGTCCTTCCCCAGCGACACGCCCTGCCGGTAGCGTCTATCCCCATCCCGCGCCAGCATGTGATTGAGCGCCGTGGCATACCCTTCCGCCGCGGCCCGGGAGATGGGGGCGTTCTCTCCTTGCGTCAGCCCCTGCGAGCAGAATGCCTCCTCGTTGAATGACACCAGCGCGGCCCCCGACGACTGCGCGCCAGGCACGTTCTTGATGGAGGGATGCAAGCGCGCCACCGGACCGATCTCTCCCGTGACCAGACAGCGCATCCTGCGCGCGGCCCTATCTCCCACCCCCTCCGCGCCTCTCCGTCGTGCCCACGCCTCGCGCAACGCGGGACGTTCGTGCACGAGCGTCCCCTCCTCATCCCCCGACCAGCGGAAGGCCAGACGCTCCTCGCCTGTCCACTCCTCACGCTGCTCCACCACCTTTGGGAGCTGCTTTTCGAGCTTCGACAAGAACGCAGCTACGGCCTGAGCACCGGGGTCGTTCGTCTCCTTCGCCACCACGTGCACCACGGCCTGGAACGCCTCCGCGCGCTCCGGGTTCTTCTTCGCCTTCGCCGCATCGCCGCCCCACCCCAGGACGTACCGGGCGTTGTCCACGAAGAAGCCCGGCTGGATGGCCACGGTCCTCTTGGGAATGCGTGGCACCGCACGCTTCAGCCCCCGGCCTCGTTCGTCCGTCGTCGGTGTCAACGACAGGAAACGCCCGTCGCTCCCCACCACGATGAGCGCATCCACCGCCAGCAGCTCGACGTCGGGGTCCTCCAGCAGACCCTCTCGTTGCGCATAGGCATACAGCGCGTTGAGCATCATCGGCGGCCCTCCCCCACTTCCCCCTGGGTCTTGAGCACCTGCTCCAAGGTCGGCACCTTCATCCGCCCTCTCTCAAGACGCGCCTCGAAGAAGAGGGGCACCGTCTCCTCCCCGCGATAGTCAAAGTCGTAGAACATCCAGCCCAGTGACCGGTCCAACTCCGGCTCGATGGGCCGCACCTGCTCCGGTGCGGGCTCCACGGCGGCGACGAACTCCCGGCAGCCGAGATACGGCGCCTGGAAGGTCTGACCCTTCTCCAGCCGCCGCTCGAACATCTCCTCGAACTTGCGCACCGAGTCTTCCGGCCCGGCCTTCTCCGTCAGATGGAACGACGCGGACACCACGTAGTCCACGTCCCTCAGCGCCACGGTGTTCCGCTGCGCCCTCCGGTCCGAGTCGTCCGCGAAGAACGTCACCCCTTCCGACATGCGCTGCTTCACCTCATTGCGGCGGAAGCTGGTCCACGCGATGGGCGCCAGCACCGTGATCTCATGCACCTGCCAGCGGATGGCCGGCTTCCACAGCACGGCCTCCAACAGGCCGCGCGCCGCGGAGGGCGTCATCACCTCGTAGCTCACCCGCTCTACCTTCATCTCCGGCCTGCTGAAGCACGCCACCGGCCCCCGGGCCCGGAGCCGGAAGACACGGCCTGACTGCGCTTTCATGTGTCACCCCCATGCATCGCGTGTTCGCTCATCCATCCACCAGCAGCGCCGTGGGACTCCACGTCCCCACCCGCTCGGGAACCAATCCCAGCCGCTCGTCGTATGCGGCCCCCAACCCCTCCCCCAGCACCACCACCGTCTCCGCCACCCAGCGCGCGCACCCTCGCGCGAGCCAGTCGTCGCGCTGCCGCCGGGAGACATTCACCGTGTAGCGTTGCAGCCAGCGCAGCCGGTCCCTCGAAGGCCCCTCCCGCTCCAGCTCCACCACCCACGCGGGGGACTCGCCGTAGGGCACGACCAGCGGCGCGGACCAGCCGTCCTCGATGAGCTGGAAACGCTCCGCCGTCTCCCGGAAGCGCAATCGCTCTCGCTGCTCTTGGATTCCCTTCGCATCCAGGGACTTCGACCCGTAGAGGCGCTTGAAGTAGGCCGCGAACGTCGAAGGCTCGAACAGCTCCAGCTCCGGGTTCGCCCCCAGCAGCTCACGCGTCACCCCCAGCGCCGTGGACGGCACCCCGGGCGGCGGCTCCGTGGACGACAGGAACACCCGCAGCTCCCCCAACCCGTCGAGCCGCCCCTCGCGATTGCACCGGCCCGCCGCCTGCGCCAGCGCATCCAGTCCCCCCAGCGCGCGGTAGACCACCGGGAAGTCCAGATCCACGCCCGCCTCGACGAGCTGCGTGGCCACCAGCCGCACGGACTCCCCTCGCGCGCGCCGGACTCGCACCTTCTCCAGCACGTCGCTCCGATGCGCCGGACACATGAGCGCGGACAGGTGAATCGTTCGCGTGTCTCCCAGTCGCGCGTCCAATGCCTCGCACGTCCTCCGCGCATCGTCGCGGCGGTGCACGATGGCCAGGACGCTCGACTCCCCGGCCAGCTCCTCCGCGAGCCGTTCCGGTGTCCAGGGCCCATCCTCCGCGGGCCAGCGCACGCGTACACGGCGAAGACGCCGAAAGGCTTCACGCGGATCCGGAAGGATCTCCCGCACCTGCTCGAAGCCCTCCGCCAACCCCGGCCGCTGTCCCAGCGCCGGCTGCGTGGCCGTGCAGATGACCACCGACGCCCCATGGTCGGACACCAACGTGCGCAGCACATCCAGGATGGGCGCGAGCAGACCCGGCGGCAGCGTCTGCGCCTCGTCCAGCACGATGACGCTGCCCGCGAGCCGATGCAGCTTCCGGCAAGCCCCCGGCCGGTTCGCGAACAGGCTGTCGAAGAGCTGCGCCGTGGTCGTCACCACGACGGGCCTGTCCCAGTTCTCCGCCGCCACCCGGTTGCGCGCCGTCTCCCGCTCCGGGTCTCCCCCCGAGTGGTGCTCCAGCACCGCGTCCCCGCCCAGCGCCTCCGCGTACACCGCCGCGTTCTGCTCGATGATGGAGGTGAACGGGATGGCCACCACCACGCGCTCCAACCCGTGTCTCGCCGCGTGCTCCAGCGCGAAGGCCATCGACGCCAGCGTCTTGCCGCCCCCCGTGGGCACCGTCAGGCTGAAGACGCCCGGGCGCTCCGCCGCCTTCGACAGACACGCCTCCAGCACCTCCGCGCGAACGCGGTTCACCTCCGACAACGGCCCCTGCGCCCGGACGCGCTCCCCCAACGCCTCCAGGTGCCGCGAAAGCCTGTCACGCAGCATTGGGATGGCAGGGGACTCCCCGCGCAGCGCCGCGCGCTCGGCGTTGAAGAACGCCTCCGTGTCCAAGAAGTCCGCGTCACAGAGCGCGGAGAACAGCATCCGCGTCCAGACCTCCACCCGCCGACGCCAGGCCTTGAGCTCACGAGGCGACGACGGGCGCGTGGCCAGGAACTCCGGCAACACGAGCGTCCCCTCCGCGCGCAGCAACGCCTCCGGCACCGGCCGCGACAGCACCTGTGCATACAGCCGCTGCCGAGGCTCCTGCTGGAGCCGGTCCGCCAGCGCCTCCGCGTTCGCCAACCCCGCGTGATGACCAGCGATGACGAATGCCAGCGGTGTGCCCAGCTCCCCGCCCAGCACCTCCCTGGCGTGCAGCGCCCCCGCCGTGGAGTGGTCCCGGGGCCCCACCGGCCCCTCCTGCTCCAGGTGGGCCTCCAGCCCGTTCTCCCGCCGGATGAGGTTCTGGAACGCGACCGTGTACTTCCCCAGGTCGTGCCACCGCCCCGCCAGCCGCGCGAAGCCTTCTGACTGGAACCTCCGCGCGAACCGCCCCGCCAGCTCCCCTACTCGCTCCAGGTGCTCCTCGAGCAGGTGCGGCCGACCCCGCGCATCCACGTGCGCCCATGCGCTCAGGTCCGCGGATGTGTGATTGGCGTCGTCGGACAGGATGCCCCCCAGGCAAAGGAGAGGCGGCAACGTGCCCTACTGCCCACGCGCTCCGACATCCCCCGGAAGAGGCATGGTCTCACCTCCCCATGTATGCCTTGTCGGCACCTGTCTGGGCGACCAACCATTAACAGACATTTACATCCTCCTCTCCTCACATAACGCGGAGCGTTACCTGCCTATGGTCTGTTCCGCGTCCAAACCCCTCAGGAGTGCGTCAAAACCCAACGCAGGGAGTCCCCCATGTCGAAGGTCTATGAAGCGCCGGGTCAGAAGGGCAGCAAGGTCGAATACAAGAGCCGCTATGGCAACTACATCGGCGGTGAGTTCGTCCCGCCCGTGAAGGGCCAGTACTTCGAGAACATCAGCCCCGTCACCGGGCGCCCCTTCTGTGAAATCCCCCGCTCCACCGCGGAGGACATCGAGAAGGCCCTGGATGCCGCGCACAAGGCCAAGGACGCGTGGGGCCGCACCGCCGCGGGCGAGCGCGCCAACATCCTGCTGAAGATCGCCGACCGCATGGAGCAAAGCCTGGAGATGCTCGCCGTCTCCGAGACGTGGGACAACGGCAAGCCCGTCCGCGAGACGCTCGCCGCGGACCTGCCGCTCGCCATCGACCACTTCCGCTACTTCGCCGGCTGCATCCGCGCCCAGGAAGGCTCCCTCAGCCAGCTGGACGACAACACCGTCGCCTACCACTTCACCGAGCCCCTGGGCGTCGTCGGGCAGATCATCCCCTGGAACTTCCCGCTGCTCATGGCCGCGTGGAAGCTGGCCCCCGCGCTCGCCGCCGGCAACTGCGTCGTCCTCAAGCCCGCGGAGCAGACCCCCGTCACCATCCTCAAGTTCGCGGAGCTGGTGGGCGACCTGCTCCCCCCCGGCGTGCTCAACATCGTGAACGGCTTCGGCATCGAGGCCGGCAAGCCGCTCGCCAGCAACAAGCGCATCTCGAAGATCGCCTTCACGGGTGAGACGACCACCGGCCGCCTCATCATGCAGTACGCCTCCGAGAACATCATCCCCGTCACCCTGGAGCTGGGCGGCAAGTCCCCCAACATCTTCTTCGAGGACGTCTTCGCCAAGGACGACGACTTCGCCCAGAAGGTGCTGGAGGGCTTCGCCATGTTCGCCCTCAACCAGGGCGAGGTGTGCACCTGCCCGTCCCGCTCGCTCGTCGCCGAGCGCATCTACGACGACTTCATGCACAAGGCCGTGGAGCGCACCAAGCGCATCATCCAGGGCAACCCGCTGGATGTCTCCACGCAGATTGGCGCGCAGGCCTCCAATGATCAGCTGGAGAAGATCCTCTCCTACCTGGACATCGGCAAGAAGGAGGGCGCCAAGGTGCTGACCGGCGGTGGCCGCAAGTCCTTGTCCGGCGCGCTGTCGGAGGGCTTCTACGTGGAGCCCACCATCTTCGAAGGCCACAACAAGATGCGCGTGTTCCAGGAGGAGATCTTCGGCCCTGTGGTCGCGGTGGCGAAGTTCAAGGACGCCGCGGACGCGCTCGCGCAGGCCAATGACACCCTCTACGGCCTGGGCGCCGGCGTGTGGACGCGCGACAACAGCACCGCCTACCGCATGGGCCGCGGCATCCAGGCGGGCCGCGTCTGGGTGAACTGCTACCACCTCTACCCCGCGCACGCGGCGTTCGGCGGCTACAAGCAGTCCGGCATCGGCCGCGAGACGCACAAGATGATGCTCAATCACTACCAGCAGACGAAGAACATGCTCGTCAGCTACGACCCGAAGCCCATGGGCTTCTTCTAGGGACGACGATGACCGTGCCGCGCGTCGAGCTGACGCCGGCCGCCGAGGCCCTGCTCCACAAGATGCAGGGCCTCCACGGCCCGCTGCTCTTCCATCAGTCCGGCGGCTGCTGCGACGGCAGCGCGCCCATGTGCTTCCCGCGCGGCGACTTCCGCGTGGGCCAGGAAGACGTGTACCTGGGCCGGATCGCCGACACGCCCTTCTACATGTCCGGCCCGCAGTTCGAGTACTGGCGCCACACCCACCTCACCGTGGACGTGGTGCCCGGTCGCGGCAGCGGCTTCTCCGTCGAAGCCCCCGAAGGCGTGCGCTTCCTCATCCGCTCGCGCCTGTTCACCGACGACGAGTACCGCGCGCTGGAAGCCGAAGGGCCCCCACCCAAGGGACCCCATCACTGACGTGAAGCGCCCCCGCCTCCCGTCCTCCCTCACTTCGAGGGGGGACGGGACCGCGCCGCTCCCCCTGGAGCCGCGCGGGGCAGCCGCAGCGTGAACGTGGCGCCCATCCCCGGCTGGCTGGTCACGTCGATGCGGCCGCCCAGCGCATCGACAATCTGGCGGCTGATGTAGAGCCCCAGCCCCATGCCACCGTAGTGCCGGTCGGACACGGCGCGCTCGAACCGGCCGAAGAGGCGCGGCAGCGCGTCCGCTTCGATGCCGATGCCCTCGTCGCGCACCTCCAGCCAGGCCTCGTCGCGAGCGTTCACGCCCGCGCGCACCGACACCGGCCGGCCCGCGCCGTACTTCGCCGCGTTGGTGAGCAGGTTCACCAGCACCTGGTCCAACCGGAGCGCGTCCCACTGGCCCGTCAGCGTGCTCGGCAGCTCCAGTTGGAGCGGGCACCGCGCCTGCGCGAACACCTCCCCCAGCCGCTCCGCCGCGTCGCGCGTCACCTGCGTCAGGTCCACCTCCGCGCGCTCCAGCGACAGCTTGCCCAACGACATCCGGCTCACGTCCAGCAGGTTGTCCACCAGCGCCGTCAGCCGGAACACCTGCCGCTGCGCGGTGTGCAGCCGTCCGATGACGGGCCCCGGCGTGCCCGAGCTCTCCAGCGCCCGGCCAATCAGGTTGTGCTGGAGGATGAGGCTGGTGAGCGGCGTCTTCAGCTCGTGGCTCGCCACGGAGAGGAACTCGTCGCGCAGGCGCACCGCGGACTGGGCGTCATGGAACAGGCGCGCGCTCTCCAGCGCCACGCTCACGCGCAACGCCAGCTCCTCCGCCATCGTCACGTCCGCGGCCACCAGCGTGCGCTGGGGCGCCGCGGTGAACAGCGTGATGACGCCCAGCGTGCGGCCCCGCGAGCGCAGCGGCACCGACAGCACCGACGTGGGCTCCAGGCTGGCCACCAGCGCCCGGTGGGACTCGCTCGCGGAGACAGCGTCGCGGTGCTTGAAGTCCAGGCGCGACACGAAGCAGACCTCCCCCGACTCGAAGCACTGGAGCGCCGGGTGCGCCGCCCCCCGGTCCTCCGCCGACAGGGACGCCTTCAGCCGCGCGTCATGGGCCGGCACGCGGTGCGCCGCCGTCACCTGCCGCAGGGTGCCGTCCGGCGCGACCAGGTCCACCAGACAGCCGGTGGCCACATGGTCCACCACCAGCCGCGCCACGCTTGGCAGCGCCTCCTCCACGTCGTCCAGGCGCGGCGCCAGCACGCGGCTCGCGTCCAGCAGCAGCTGAAGCCGCTCCTCGGCCTCCTTGCGCCGTGTGACGTCCGCCATCGCGCCGGTGAGCTCCGCCACCTTCCCATCCGGCCCCGCGAAGGACTGCCCCACGCTGTGCAGCCAGCGGACGCCGCCGTCGCGGCGCACCACGCGGAACTCCAGCTCGAAGAAGCCCGGCGCCTCCCGCTGGTAACGCAGGTACTCCGCCTCCACGTGCGGACGGTCCTCCGGGTACACGCGCTCCAACAGGTCCCCCACGGACGACGCGGAGTCCACCGCCGGCAACCCCAGCATGTGGTTGAGCGCCGCGTCGCGCAGCTCCCTGCCGTGCGACAGGTCCACCCGCCACGTCCCCATGTCGCCAGTCACCAGCGCCTGCCGCAGCCGCTCCGTGCGCTCGCGCAGCGCTTCGTAGAGCGCGGCCCGCTCCAGCGCCTGCGCGCACTGGTGCGCCAGCGCCTCCAGGAAGCCTCGCTCCGCGGCCGAGAAGACCCGCGACTCCGGCCACGCGAGCAGCAGCAGCCCCCGCACGCGCGTCTCGCACCACAGCGGCACCACCGCGCGCGCCCCGGGGCCCAGGCTGCGCGCGAACGCCTCGTCCCGGGGATGCTGGGCGATGAACTCCTCCAACGAGGAGAACCACGCCGCCTCCCGCCGGAGGACCTGACACACCTCCGGGCGCGAGGGCTCATGGGGAGGCCGGGTGAAGCGGGTCAGCGCCTCCTGCGAATAGCCCAGCAGGCGCAGCGGACGCAGCAGGCCGTCCTCCTCCAGGGCCAGCACCGCGACGCGCGTGGCGCCGCTGGCCTCCCACACCTCGCGCGCCAGCACCTGCGCCACCGCGTCCTCGGTGGCCGCGCGGGACAGCGCCGCCGTCACCGCTTGCAGCCGCGCGGCGCGCGCCTGGGATTGACGGGCCTCGCCGTACAGCAGCGCGTTGTCCAGCGACAGCGCGGCCCGGCGGGCCAGCTCCCGCGCCAGCTCCAGGTCGTGCTCGTCGTAGCGGCGGCCGGACTCGCCGGCGACCAATGACAGACATCCCAACACGCGCCCCCGCGCCGCCAGCGGGACCTGCATCACGGAGCGGCAGCCCAGGCGCCACGCCTCGGCCAGCGCTTCGTTCCCCTGCGCCACGGCCTCCCGCATCCGGGCCTCGGTGAGCTCCGGCACCAGGAGGGACTGACCGGTCCCCAGCACGTAGCCCACGGACCGCGGCTCATCCGCCCGGGGCGGCCAGCGCTCCGCAATCGCATACACCGCGGGCACCCGCGCGGGGTCCCGGTGCGCGGCGGCCCGGCGCACCACGGTCCGGGCCGGGGTGAGGAGGTCCACCGTGCACCAATCCGCCAGCTCCGGCACCACCAGCTCCGCCAGCTGGCGCAGCACGGTCGGTTCATCCAGCGACGACGACAGCACCTCGCCCGCGCGGGCCAGGAACGCGAAGCGCCCCTCCGCCATGCGAGGCGCCACGGACTCCAGAGGCCCCGGCTCCCGCGCGGAGGGGGCGTCCCCGGCCCCCAGGAACACCTCCGGGGAGCGGGGCGTCGCGCCCTCCCCTGTCGGGGCGCGGGGCCGCGACGGCTCACCGGCGGGCTCGGTCAGGGGCTCGATGGAAGGTTCGGGCATGGAGCGCGATCACGGCGCCATGGGAGGACGCCCTTTCACCCAGGGGACGCCCCGATAATGACGAGCCCCGATGCCTCGCGAGCCTTCATCGCCGCGGGATTCAAATCGAGTGTCCGACAGGCAACCCGCCACTGCCCGCCTGCCCACGCGCGGAGGCTCAGCCCGCGACAGCCTCCGGTGAAGGCGGGTTCCACCACACCTCGCCCTTGCCCTGGATGGCCTCGCGCGCCCGCTCGCGCACCGTCCGGAGCCCGGCCGCGTCCAGGGGCCGGAAGGCCGCGGCCGCGTGCAGCGCGGCGTCCTGTTCGTTCGCGAAGCCCATCCCCATCAGCATCACGTCCGGATCCAACGTGAGCGTGTAGTGCACGCACTCCGCCACCGTCAGGTGCGGCAACACCGGCGTGTCGCGCGCCTCGCCGCCGGAGCTCACCTTGCCGCGCGGGCGTGCCTGGAGTGGCCGGCCATAACCCTCCGTGTCGCCCAGCAGCTTCCCCGCGCCGAACGTCTTGAAGGACACCACGCCCACGCCGCGCTCGCGCGCCAGGGGCAAGACCTCCTCCACGTAGCGCGCGTCCACGAAGGGCCCCAGCGGGAACATCACCACGTCGCACCGCCCGGAGCGCACCGCCGCCACGAGCGCGTCCGGGTGGTGGCAGGAGATGCCCTTGAAGCGCGCCCGCCCCTTCGCCACGCACGCCTCCAGCTGCTCCAGCGCGCCGCCCGGCCGGGCCACCGCCTCCCACTGCTCCAGCGACCTCACCGCGTGCAGCGCGAACAGGTCCACCGACGGCAGCCCCAGCCGCGCCAGGCTCGCCTCCACCTGCGGCGCCACCGGCGCGTCCAGCACATCCACCTTGTCGATGACGAAGACGCCCTCGCGCCGGCCCCTCAAGGCCTCGCCCACGACCTCCTCGCTCAGGCCGTCCTCGTAGCCCGGCGCGGTGTCGATGACGTTGAGCCCCGCGTCCAGCGCCCGCGCCAGCGTGGCGACGAGCTCCGCGCGCGGCACCGTGCGGTCCGCCACGTCACCAATGCCCACCGCCGTCGCGGTGAAGCCCGTGCGCCCGAGCCCCCGGCGAGGAGGGAAGCGGGGGAGCGATGTGTCTGCCATGCGAGGGTCCTCCTGGAGGAGGAACAGCATCTCACCGCGAAGCACGCCCCGCGCGGTTCTTGTCCCAGATGGCTCCCAGGATGAGCAGGTAGGCCACCAGCCGCACGACGTACAGATAATAGACGCGCTCGGCGTCCAGGTCCGGCGCCACCAGCGCGCCCAGCAGGTTGTGCACGCCCATCAGCGTGAAGGCCAGGGAGAACAGGGCGAAGAGCCGGTCCTTCGACTGGAGGTAGAAGCGGAGGAAGAACAGGGCGCAGGCCAGGTACGCCATCAGCACGGCGCCATCGAGCAGGGTCTTCAACACCGCGCCCCCTTCCTCACGACACGTCCCAGATGAGGCCGAAGAGCAGCACCCCGCTGGCCACCAGCGAGGTGACGGTGCGCGCCATCGTCAGGTCCCCCGCGGGGATGAGCACCAGGTCCACGAACAAGAGCACGTTGTTCACGGTGAAGAACACGAAGCACAGCCCGCTGTAGAGCAGCAGCTTCATCCGCGTGCGCCGCCACGCCCGCAGCAGCAGCACCGCGCACGCCGCGCTCGTCAGCGCGCACAGGATGTAGACCGCCTCAGCCATTTCCGTCGCCGTCCTTGTCCGTGTCCGGCTTGAGCACGAACGCGTCCGCGAAGCCCCTCACCCGGTCCATGGGCCGGGAGAAGATGAACGAAATCACACTCACGCGGCGCGCCGCGTACGCGGTCGCCAGCTCCGCGGTGGCCTGCACGTCGTCCGACCGGCCAGGACTGAACCGGAAGGAGGCTTCGCCGTCCTGGAGCAGGAGCCCTCCCGTCTTCAGCTCCGCCAGTCGGCGGGCCGCGGAGGCTTCGGTGATGCGCAGCTCCAGTGCCACCGCTGACGCCGTCCACGCCCGGTCGGTCCGGGCGCGAAGCAGGAGGAGCACCTCCAGCTTCTCGATGGAATCGATGTGCGTCGTGAGGAAGCGCTGGACCCGAGGAGTGAGGCCGGCGTCAGTCACGTCTCCACCTATGGACCCAGATACTTTGTGAATCAACCTTTACGATGACGAAGGTTGTTCACAGTTCCACACAGCCCGTTCCCCCGCCTGGCGCGGGGGCGTCACGGCAGGGGGTGCCTGGTTCCGCCTAGTTGCGCACGCGGGGGGCGGGGGCCCGCACGCGGACGTCCATGCGGGCATCGCCGGCCACCATGCTGCTCAGGGCCTCCGGCTGCGCGGGGGACAGGCGGGCCACGGCGCGCAGGGCGGCCACCAGGATGAGGGCCTCCAGGCTGGAGGGGACGGTCAGGCCCTGGGGGCCGGCCTTCACGGGCAGGGGCAGCCGGGGCAGGCGGCCCGCGGCGGACAGCGCCTCCACGGCGTAGGGGGGGCGGGCCTCCAGCGACACGGTGATGGCGGGCAGCGCCTTCGCCTCCTGGTCGTCGCCGTGCACCTGGAGCTCCAGCAGCCACGCGAGCGCGCCGGGGGCCAGGTAGAGGGCCAGCCCCGAGGGCCCCTCGTCGTCGCCGTGGAAGACGCAGCCCTCGTAGGTGTGCGCGTGCGCGCCGGTCACCTCCACGACGAAGGGCTGGCTGTCATCCCAGTGCGTCCAGGGCTTCGCGTCCCAGAACTCGGTGGCGGCCTGGACGAAGAGCAGCGCCTTGTCCGACCCCAGCCCGGACACGCCCAGCTGCCCCCACGCGAGGAAGGTGGCGATGGCCGCCCTCGCGGAGAGCGCCGCGGGCGAGGGGGGCGCCACGGCCAGGCCCAGCTCGGCGGCGGCGTCCGCCAGCGCGGGCTCGCAGGACACCTGGGACGGCTCCAGCCCGGCGATGAGGGCGCGCACCCCGGCGGCGTCCGTCTGCTCGAAGACGGGGGCGGACGGGTCGCCCGTCTCGCCAATGCGCAGGTACACACCCGTGGTGCCCACGGAGAGGGGCACCGGACCCAGCTTCAGCAGGTGGAACATGGCGGGACCCTCCAGACGCGCGGCGCTTCGCCTCACCCTCCCTGGACGGAGGGGGTGGCGTCCAGGGCCCTGCGCACCAGCTTCATCAGGGCGCGGATGTCGAAGGGCTTCTGGAGGAATTCCATGCCGGGGTGCTGGCGCCTGAGGCCGCTCACGTCCACGGCGCTCATGCCCAGCACGGGGATGCCGCGGAGCGCGGGGTCCTGCTGGAGGCGCTCGATGAGCGCGGGGCCGTCCAGCACCGGCATCATCCAGTCCGTGAGGACCAGGTCCGGCTTCACCTCCGCCAGGCGCTCCAGGGCCTCGCGGCCATGGGACGCCGTGAGCACGCGGTAGCCCTCTTCACGCAAGAGGTCCGCCAGCGCTTCCAAGATGCCCTGTTCGTCGTCCACCACCAGCACGGTCTCGGTCGCGGGAACCACGGGTCCTCAGGGGGTCAGGAGTGGTTGCCCGGGAAGCGGGCGATGCCGGTGAGCAGCAGCTCGGGCGACGGCTGGAAGGGAGGCTGGACCTCGATTCCCTGGGAGGTGATGAGGAACTCGCGCAGCGTCGGGTCGTAGTCCGCGTCGCGCAGCTTGAAGATGGACAGCAGCCGCCGCAGCCGTCCGTTGAGTTCCAGGTGACGCATGAACAGCAGGTTCTCCGCCACACCGGACAGGCCGGTGCCCAGGGGCACATCCATGTCCGGGCCGAAGAGGCGCGGCGTCTCCAGCGTGAAGACGGTCGTCACCCCGTGGCGTCGCAATTCCTGCGTGAGCGCGGCGAAGAAGGGGCTGATGCGCGCCGGCTCGTGGGTCGTCTCCACCATGGCGCTCAGGCCGTCCACGAACAGGCGCTTCACGCCGCGCTTGCGCACGTCCTCCATCATCGCGTGCACCACCATGTCCAGGTTGCACTCCGCGGGCATGTTCCACTGGAGCACCAGCCGGCCATCCTTCACCGCGCCCCCCAGCGACAGGCCCACGCTGGCCGCCTTGTGCAGCAGCCGCTCCGGCCCCTCGTAGAAGCTCACCATCAGGCCGGGCTCGCCCAGCCGCAGGCCCTCCGCCAGGTGGCTGGCGCCCAGCAGCGTCTTGCCGCAGCCCGGAGGCCCCATCACCAGCGTGGTGGACGCGGCGGCGATGCCCTCCGGAATCATCGCGTCCAGCGTGGGCACGCCAAAGCGCACCCGCTGCGCGCCCCAGTCCGGCGGCTGCGCGCGGCTGACCATCGACTCCAGGCGGGGGAACACCTCCACGCCCGCCTCGGAGATGCGGAAGTGGTGCGAGCCGCCGAGGCTGGCGCTGCCCCGGAACTTGCGCACCTGCAGCTCCCGCCAGGAGCGCATGGCGGCCGTGCGCTCGCGCAGCTCCAGGATGCCGTCCACCATCGTGTATTCCGGATGCACGGTGGGGCCCACGCTGCTGGTGAGCAGGAGCGCGGTGAAGCGCGACAGGCTGGCGGACACCTGGAGCTCGTGGATGAACTTCTTGAAGTCGCGGCTGCTGCCCGCGGCCTCCTGCGCCTGCACCAGCCCGTCCAGCACCAGGATGCCCGCGCCGTGGTTGCGCATCTCCCGGCGCAGCAGCTCCAGGAGCCCCGGCAGGCCCTGCTCCTCCAGCATCCGGAAGCCGCTGACGTAGTAGATGCGCTGGGGGAGCTGGGACGCGTCGAAGAACGCCATGCCTCGCAGGTTCGAGAGCATGCGCGAGTGGGACTCCGCCAGCAGCGTCACATAGAGACAGCGCGTCCCCTGGCGCGCCTGCGAATAGCAGAGCTGGTTGGCGAAGAGCGTCTTCCCCGCCCCCGGTTCCCCCACGACGATGTAGACGCCCGATGCCATCAGGCCACCGCCCAGGATGGGATCCAGTCCGGGCACGCCTGTCGCGATGCGCTCGAAGACGGGAGGGTGCTGCTCGCTAGGGGACATGGCGACCGCTCTTACCGTAAAACACCCCGTGCCGCCCTGGGAGTTTCTGGGGTCGCCTGACCGCCTGGAGCCCGCCACCGTGGAAACCCTCGTCCGGTTCGCCGAAGGCCTGGGCCGATTCTCCGCGCGCTTCGTGCCCAGCGCCTTCGCCATCGCCGTGCTGCTCACGCTGCTCACGATGGCGCTGGCCATGGGCTGGGGGGGCGCCGCGCCGCCCGCGGTGCTGGACGCCTGGGGCGGCGGGTTCTGGGAGCTGCTCACCTTCTCCATGCAGATGGCGCTGGTGATGTTCACGGGCTACCTGCTGGCGCTCACCGCGCCGGTGAAGGCGCTGCTGGAGAAGGTCGCGAGCCTGCCCAGGAGCCCGCGGGGCGCCACGGCCCTGATGGCGGCGGTGTCCATGGCGCTCGCGTATTTCAACTGGGGCCTGTCGCTGGTGGCCAGCGCCATGCTGGTGCGCTTCATCGCGCGGCGCCGCCCGGACGTGGACTACCGGCTGCTGGTGGCGTGCGCGTACTTCGGGCTGGGCGCCACCTGGCACGCGGGCCTGTCCGCCTCCGCCCCGCTGCTGGTCGCGACGCCAGGGCACTTCCTGGAGAAGCAGCTGGGCCTCATCCCCATCAGCCGGACGCTGTTCTCCCCCTTCAACGTGGGCCTCACGCTGGCGGCGGTGGCGCTGCTCACCGGGCTGGCGTGGGCGCTGCACCCGTCCCCCGCGCGCACCGTGCGGGTGGACCCCGCGGTGCTGGAGAAGCTGGGGGACTTCACTCCGCCCCAGAAGCCCCGAGGGCCGCTGAGCCCCGCCGAGTGGTTGGACAACGCCTGGCTGCTCAACGCCGTCTTCGGCGTGCTGGGACTGGTGTGGTTCGCCCGGCACCTGTGGCTGAACGGCGGCTGGAAGGCGCTCAACCTCAACGGGGTGAACTTCACCTTCCTCACGCTGGCGGTGCTGCTGCACGGCACGCCCGCGCGGCTGCTCAAGGCCAGCGAGGAGGCCGCGGGCGTGCTGCACGGCATCGTGCTGCAGTTCCCGCTGTACGCGGGCATCTACGGCATCTTCAAGGCCACCGGGCTCACGGACCGCATCGGGGCGCTCTTCGTGTCGCTGTCCACGCGCGACACCTTCCCCGCCGTCGTGTACCTGTACAGCGGCGTGGTGAACTACTTCGTGCCCTCCGGCGGCTCCAAGTGGGCCATCGAGGCGCCCTACCTGCTGGAGGCGGCGGGGCGGCTGGGCGTGGCGCCGGAGAAGGTGGTGCTGGCGTACGCCTGGGGCGACATGGCCACCGACCTCATCCAGCCCTTCTGGGCGCTGCCGCTGCTGGCCGTGGCGCGGCTGGAGTTCAAGGACATCCTCGGCTTCCTCCTGGTCGCGTTCCTCGCGTACCTGCCGCTGGTGACGCTGGCCTTCTTCCTCTTCGGATAGCGCGGCACGCCATGCGCCGGGGCCGGGAGGGAAGCAGGGGCGCGCGCTGTTCCATGCTAGACACGCACACCCAAGGGCCGGATGTGGGCCGGCCCCCCATGACATCAACGAGGGGACCCCAAGACATGATGAACGTGTTCAAAGGAAGCGTGCTGTGCGCGGTGCTGGGAATGGCGACGGTGGCGGGAGCCCAGGAGGCGGCCCCGGCGGCCGAGTCCGTGAAGCCCCCCAGCGCGGACGCCGTGCGTGACACCTGGAACTATTTCTACAAGGGCCAGGGCCAGGGCCCCGTGCTGGTGGAGGCCAAGCTGTGCACGGAGGTGGCCAAGGACGGCCCCAACAAGTACGAGTGCACCGCCGAGGTGGGCCCCGAGGGCGTCAAGGCGGGGGCCTCCGTGATGCTGTGGCAGAGCTACCTGGTGCCCCAGGGCGACTCCGTGGAGGACCTCACGGTGCAGGTGAAGCAGGGCAACACCGTGCGTGAGACGAAGGACGTGAAGGTGAAGGGCGAGGGCTGGCGCGCGCGGCAGTGGACCGGCGTGAAGCTGGCCAAGCCCGGCAACTGGACCGTCGTCATCATGCGCGGCGACCAGGTGCTCAAGGAAGTGCCGGTGAAGGTGCTGTAGCCCTTCGCGCCTGGAAGTCCGGTCGCGCCGACGCCCGCCCGGGAAGGACTCCGGGGCGGGCGCCGTTGTCTTCGGGGGCGGCTACGGACGGAAGACGTCGTCACCTCGCGGCGTCAGGACGCTCCAGGTGTTGGAGCGCAGGTTGAAGGCGCGGAACGTGGGGCCGCTGTCCCAGTTCCCCATCAGCAGGAACAGGTGGGGCCGGACGATGGGCAGCCCCTGCACGGAGCGGTTCGTGGGAGCGCCGCTCACGGTGCCCCGGACGGCGTAATAGAAATAGGAGCCCGTCACGTCGGTGCCCGTGGGCGCGGGGAAGGCCACGCCGTCCGTGGCGCCACCGGCCGTGCCGTAGGCCACGTCCTGGATGACGGGCGTGAAGGTGGTGCCCCGGCTGGAGCCATCCAGAGCGACGTCGAAGTAGCCCAGGCTGGCGCCCGTCGCGGGCGAGGCCGCGCAGGCATTCACGAACCGCACGCGCGCGTCCTGCGCCTCCGACGGGAAGGTGTCCGGCACGACGAAGGCCCGCGGGGCCAGGGCCCCGGTCCCTCCCGCCTGCCCCGACACCACGACGAGGTAGCGGCGCCCCGCCTCCAGCGGGCCCGTCTGGACGCCGCCCAGCACGGACGTGGCGCCATCCGACTGCAGGACGAACGACAGCGTGTGGCCCGCCGCGCTGGCGGGGAGGTCGCCCGGCTTCGGGTCGGAGCCGTAGCGGAAGTCCGCCGCCACGGGCACGCCCTGGCTGAGCGCCTTCAGCGGGGCGCCGGAGTCGAGCGCGTGGAAGAAGTACAGGAGCGGGTCCCGCTTCATGCGCACCGCGCCGTCCTTCCCCACGGGAATCAGCCACAGGGTGGACGCGCCCGGGTCGTTCATGGCGCGCCGGTCGTCGCCGGAGGACAGGACGTAGTAGGCCTGCCCCTTCACCAGCGCGCCGGCCGGCAGCGTGTAGCCCAGCTCCCCGCTCTGCGAAGGCTCCGGCGTGTCGATGCTGCCACGCACCAGCAGGCGAGTCGTCGCCTCCGGGATGACGCGCCCCTTCACCTCGGGATCCGCGGTGAAGGGCGTGACCTCCGGAAGCTCGTCGCCCGAGTCGGTCTTCAGGAAGCGGGGGAAGAAGTCCGCGATGACCTGATCCGCGGTCACGTGCCGCACCCGCACCTCGCCCGGAGGCACGGCACCGAAGGCGGAGTCATCCAGCACGAGCAGCTTCGGCGCGTTGACCTCGGAGGTGCCCTGGCTGGCCACTCCACCCATCGCCAGCAGCGTCAGCCGACCGCCTTCCGCCAGTGACACCTCCGCGCTCGTCGCCACGGCGGGCTGCGAAGGAGCGGCGCCCGTGCGGCGGAGGGTGAAGGTGAGCTTCGCGCCCGGCGTGACCGCGATGAACGCCTTCGCGCCCGCCGCTCCCGGCTCCACGCCGGTGAACAGCGGCTGGGAGGCCGCGCTGGAGTGGACCTCCATCCGGTACCGGGCGGCGTCCCACGGCGTGTTCGCATCGTCGAAGTTGCCCTCGTAGAGCGAGTTGACGAAGCGGACATAGGCGACGGGCCCCGCGTCCGCACCCGCATCCACGCCCCCGTCCACACCCGCATCCACGCCCCCGTCCGCACCCGCATCCACGCCCGGGCCACCATCCACGCCCGCGTCCGCGTTCGTGCCCGCGTCCTTCGCGGGGACCAGCGTGACGGCGACGCATAGGGACTCCTGGCACGTCCATGCCTGTCCTGCGGGGGCCGTCCCTTGGTCGCGGCAGTCGAACGCGTCCTTGCACTCCTCTGCATCGCAGCCGGCCAGCACGGGCAGCAAGCCCAGGCCAGCCCACAACAGGAACGCCCTCAAGCGGTTTTTCATCACGCGGTCTCTCCCTCCGGGAGCAGGTGCTGCGGGGTCATGGGTGGGCTCAGGGCGCGGCGCGCTTCTCGCACTCGGTCCGCAGCGGATAGATCCACCCAGGCGGGTTCTTCGACAGCGAGTCCCTGAGGAAGAAGTAGGCCATCACGCCGACGTTGAACTCCGCGTGGCGCAGCCACTCCTGGAGCCCCGCCGTGTCCGAGCCGTCACGGATGCCGTCCGTCAGCGGGTTGTCCACGGTGCAGACCCGGGTCCACATCCGCGTCCCGCCCAGGGCGGTGATGTTCGCGCTGGGCGGCGTGGCGGTGCCGAACTTCCCCAGCCGGATGAGGTCGCAGGCGCCGCGCGCCGCGCCCAACATGTTCGCCCCCCACGACGCCCAGTCCCGCGTGTCCGCGGAGAAGTCGATGTCGACCTCGCCGTATTTCACCCAGGCCTGCATGAACTCCTCCGTGAAGTGGACCGTCGTGCCGCCGCTCGCCATCCAGAGCAGGTAGCGCGCGCCGCCATGCGGGCCGTACGCCTGTTCGAAAGGCGCCAGGTGAGGGCGGCCGTCCGTCGTGCCGAAGAGCCCCGCGGTGAGGTTGGCCACCCGCGCGCCGTTGAGGGCGACCAGCGTCTTGGCCGCGCCGCTCTGACCGTCGCCCGCGCGCCCGTGGCAGTTGGCGCAGATGCCCTGGAACGTGGTGGCGCCCGGCGTGGACTCATACAGTCGCCCCCAGCTGTTGCGGGGGCGCCCCAGCGAATCCAGCATCCAGGGTTCGATGGGGTCCGGGGCGGACCGGGTCGGAAAGGCGCAGCCCGTCTTGCCCACCCACCAGTTCGTGGGGAAGGGCTCGCGTGCCAGCGCCTCGTGTTCGGCGGTGATGGGGTAGCGGATCAGGTGCTCGTAGGGGGGCTTCCCGATGGCCTCCTTCCAGCCCGTGTTCCGGGGCTCGTAGGGCACCTTGTCCGTGAAGTCCTCGGTGATCCACCGCACGTCGGTGGGGTTCGCGCACGAAGAGCTCACGGCCAGCGCCGCCTGACGCAGGCGCTCCTGCTTCATCGCCGCCTGCTGCTCCGCCGGCAGGCCCGCCTCGCCCTTCCATTCCAACGATGCCAGGTAGCGCGCCATCAGCAGCGCGGCGCGGCAGTCCAGGCCAGGGACGTTGGCGGGCATGTGGATGACGCGGGCATCCGTGTCGCGCGCGACGCGCTGGTAGAGCGTGCTGCCGGGCGTCTTGAGCAGCAGGTCCTTCAGGAAGAAGTCGGACTGGGTGCCAGCATCACAGACGGCGTAGCTGCGCAGCCCATTGCTCTCCTTCACCCCACACGGATTCCAGCCGAACAGGATGCCCCGCGCGGAGAAGTCCAGCGAGGCGATGGCCGGGTTGCTCTGCACGGCGAACCCATTCGGGTTGTGGCACTGCGCGCAGTTGCCGACGAAGTACCCCTGGAGCTCCAGGACCTCCCGGCCCGGCGCCGGCTGGCCCGAGGGCACCGCTTGCCGGGCAATCACTTCCAGCTTGGGAAGCAGGTCCGCCAATTCCTGGCGCGACCCGGAGGCCGGCAGCCCCGTGATGACGCCCGCGCGCACCAGCCGCTCCACCTGCCCCAGTTCGTCCTCCTGGATTCTCGCGTTCGGGTCCACGCCCGCCTCCCCCGGGGCGCGGCGGTTGAGCTGCAGCGGCGTGAAGCCGAGCACGAAGTTCTGGCCCTCGGAGCCCGAGTGGCAGTTCACGCACCGGTGCGCCCCGGGGATGGCGTAGTTGCGCGTCTTCCCCGTGACCTCGTTCTCCGTGTAGACGACGACGCGGTCGGAGAATGACTCCCCGTTCCGGTAGCGCAGGTCGTGCAGTTCGGCGACGGTGCCCTCGGAGTTCCAGAGGTAGGTACCGAAGAGCGACTGGTTCCAGGGCTCGCGCACGACGATGAGCCGCGTTTCGATGCGCTGATAGCGCACGTCGCCGTCCTTGCCCGCGACCGCCTTGAAGAACGTCTTGTAGAAGCGGGTATTGGGCGGGATGTGGAACGCGCGCGTCTGGACATCGTAGCGGATGGACTGGCCCGCCGGCACATGCACCTGGCGCAGCTTCTTCGCGGAGTCGGAGAAGAGCGGGTAGGTGGGCGCGAAGGCGAAGGTGCCGCGTGCCGCCAGCTTCTCCGCGTCGAAGGTCGAGATGTCCGTGTCCGTGTCCGACAGCAGGGGCGGCAGCTTCGTGAGCGCGGCGAAGACCGCGTCCTTGTCCGGGTCGCTGCCCAGCCGCTCCGTCGCCGCCACGTCCGGGATGCAGTTGCCCAGGTCGGTCATCGCCTCCGCCACGCTGGCGGACACGGCGACGCCGCCCGGGGCCTGGGACTCGCAGCGCACCGGGAACGTCCCCGCCGGAGCGCCCTGCCCCAGCCAGGACTGGAGCACGCACGCCAGCTCCACCGCCTTCTTCGTCTGCTCCGGCGTGGCCAGCGGCGGCATCTCACCCTGCGAGGCCTTCAGCGCCAGCCGCGCCCCATCCTTCTTCAAACCCTCCAGGTCGGGGCCATACTGGAAGCCGCCCACGGCATTCGGTGGCGCGTGACACTGGGAGCACTGCGCGTCCACCCGGGCCTTCAGCCCATCGAAGGTCTCCGTGAAGGTCACCGCGGGCGCCCCGGCGCGCATCGGGATGCGCTCCCCCGAGCGCGCCGGCTGGCACGTCACCACCGGGGGCGGAGAGGGCGGAGGCGGCGGGGTCGGGGACTCCGAACACCCCGCCGCGAACAGCACGGCCAGCAGCAGCCCTCCCCAAGGAGAGCCTGGCACGGCCCCCCGGCGTGTCATCCTCATGTGCTGGACCCCGTTCATCGATGGCGGCGACCAGGGCCTGTCTGACAAGACACGACGGCAGGCGCCTGGGAATGGATTGGCACCCTACCGCCCAGGGCATGTCTTTCTTTGACAACTCCCCGCAACACCTTACGTCACGAAAGCACAGACATTCCGTGACAGAGGCTTCGCCTCACGGCGTCGCGACGACCTGGAGTCTGCCAATCCGGTCTCCGAAGCGTTCGGTGAACCAGACATTGCCGTCCAGGCACAAGAATCCAGCCGGACCGAAGGAGATGCCAGAAGGCAGACCCTCAGGCGTCACGAGGTCGAACTCGGTGATGTCGCCGGCGGGGGTGATGCGGCCCAGCTTGTTGCCGAACTGCTCGACGAACCAGACGTTGCCGTCGGCGCCCACGGTGAGGGCGGCGGGCCCGCTGTCGGCGGTCGGGATGGCGTACTCGGTCACCACGCCCTGGGGCGTGATGCGGCCCACCTTGTTGGCGAACTGTTCGGTGAACCACATGGCGCCGTCCAGGCCCGCGGTGATGGCGGAGGGGCCGCTGTTCGGCGTGGGCACGCTGAACTCGCGCAGGACGCCCTTGGAGGAGATGACGCCAATCTTGTTGCCGGCCAGTTCGGTGAACCAGACGTTCCCGTCCACGCCCGTGGCAATGCCTCGCGGCTGGGAGGCCAGGGTGGGGATGGCGTACTCGGTCACCACGCCCGCGGGCGTGATGCGGCCAATGCGATTGCCCGTCACCTCGGTGAACCACACGTTGCCGTCCAGGCCCGCGGTGATTCCAAACGGGGACGCGCCCCGCTCCGGCAGGGGGAACTCGGTCACCACGCCCTGGGGCGTGATGCGGCCAATCCGGTCCACGCTCAACTCGGTGAACCAGACGTTGCCATCCAGCGCGGGCGTGAGGTTCTGGGGCGAGGCGGCGGGCGTGGGCAGCGCGAAGAGGGTCACCTGGCCCTCGCGGGTCGCCCGGCCGATGCTGTTGCCCCCGGCCAGGGTGAACCAGACCTTCAGGTCAGGCCCCACGGTGATGCCCAGCGGCTCCGAGCCCGGGGCGAGCGCGATCTCCCGCTGCGTTCCCACGGGGCCACGGGGCTGACGGCAGACCCAGGACGGGCCCAGGGAGGACGCGCTCAAGGAGGGGGCTTCGGCGAGCGCGGGCGCGCTGGCGAGGAACGAGGATGCGACGAGCAGCGTGGCGATGGAACGCATGGCTTCGGGTTCTCCAGGGACAGCGGGGGGGTGAACGGCGGACAGCCCACGGCACGACGGGCCAGGAGGGTTCCCCCTCCCAGCCCGGTGCCGCGTCCTGCGTGGCAATCAGCGGCGGACTACTGGCAGAGGCCCGCGCCCTTGCCGTCGTTGTTCGCGCCGCCGCACTTCAGGGGGCCCGTGGGGTCGCAGGCGATGAAGCCCTGGTTGACCAGGATGTTCTCGAAGGCCTGCTTGTTGGCGGCGCTGTAGGCCCAGGCGTAGAGGATGCGCTCGTTGCTCGAGCGGGCGTTGGTGGTGCTCTCGTTCAGGAACAGGGCGCGGGACAGCGGGTAGGCATTGGCCTTGTCCGTGAGGAACTTGCGCACGTTGGTCGTGGACGGGGCGATGCCGTTCACGGTGAGCGCGCGGTTGCCCGTGCGGCCCGCGGAGTCGCCGGAGTAGCCAATGGCGTTGGCGTCCGTCGCGGTCAGCTTGCCAATGCACTTGGTGGCGCTGGTCTCACCCGCGCAGGCGGCCGGCAGGGTGCCGTCGGAGATGACCACGACGTCGGAGCAGAAGGTGCCGCCGCCCACCAGCGTCTTGAAGGTGTCCGTCGTGCCGGACAGGTCGTCGCGGCGGTACTTGGTGAGGGTGCTGGTGCAGGAACCGCTGACGGGGGCGCCCGCGGAGTCCGTGGCGAAGAAAATCTTGCGCAGGTCCGTCAGGGAGATGTCGGTCAGCGGGTTGGCGGAGTTCACGAACGCGTTCACCGCGTCCAGCGCGATGATGTTGCTGCGCTCGCCCGTGCGGCAGGGCGCCTTGAAGTCACGCGACATGGGGGCCAGCGCCTGCTGCTGCGCGGTGCAGAAGCCCGTCGACCCGTCCCGCAGACAGCCCTCGCCCACGCCGGAGCCCTTGCCCTGCACGTTCAGGTTGGCGCTGGAGGCGAGGCTGGCCGCGATGATCGCGTCCTTCAACGTGTCAGACCCGTAGAACTCACGGTTCGGCCCCAGCGCCTGCACCGCCGACGCCGGCCCCTCCATCACCGCGCCATCGGTCGCGCCACCGCAACCCACCACGGACATCGCCACCACCGCGGCGGACATCACCCACGTCGTCATCTTCATGGACAGCTCCTGGTTGGTGCTTGATGCAGGTTGAACAGCCCTGGAACGACGCCCGGGCGCTCCCGGGCGGACTCCGGCCCTGCCGCGTCACGCGGTCACGAAGACGTGGCGATGGCGGTGAAGCCGCCGAACCCGGCGCGTCCCGGATTCGACGAAAGGCAAGATGCCCCAATGGCAGACAGCCAGCTGCCTCAAACGCGTCAACTTTCCGCGTTGGTCAGGTCACACCGCGCGAGTGGATTGTTCCAGGGCAATCCCTGACATTCTCGCAACGGGATTGCGCGAGCAGCCTTGTCACGAAAGCGCATCACCGCCTCCGCGAAGGCACGAGCGCTCGCGCGCCGCCAGGGCGCCTGGGCCGGAGTGATGACTTTCACGCAGTCATCCCGGCGGCCGGGACGTCTGGGTGTTTTTTCATCCCGGCCGCCTTGGGCCGAGGAAGTTTTTTCAGGAACGACGACAGTCTCCCCCGCCCCAGGGGCGGTGTTCTTTCGGGTTCCGGAGGGGCCACCTTTGCCGGGACACGTTGGCCGCGCGCTTGCACTAGGGCCGGGGCGCGGTTCGAAGGGCGGGGGAGTCGGGGTTGGTGGCTCGAGACCGGGACGGGGTGGCGGCGGTGGCGTGGTTTCGGATGGCGGTGTGCGTGGGGTGGTTCTTCCTCGTGGGGTGCGAGGAGGCCCGAACCGCGTCACCGCGCATCCCGGTGCTCGGCGAGGTGGGGGGACAGGTGGCGCGGGAGGGCGTGGAGGCCCACGTGTGGTCGCGGACCTTGAGGGTGGGGGACCCTCAGGCGCCGCACGCGGTGATGACCTCCAACGGGGACGTCCTCGTGGCCGCCACCTATCAGGAGCCCATCGACCTGGGGGCGGGGCCCCTGCCCTTCGACCGCGGCGTCGCCGCGCCCCACCTGCTGGTGGCGCGCTATTCGCCGCACGGCGCGCTGAAGTGGGCCCAGGGCTGGACGCCTCGGGGCCCGGCGCGCGCTCGCGTGGGCGGCGTGGCGGTGGACGCCACGGACCACCTCTTCCTGTCGGGCCTGTCCGCGGGCTTCACCCGTGGCGGCGCCACGCTGCCGGCGGGCCCCTTCCTGGCCCGCCTGGACGGCGCGGGCGCGCTGGACTGGGTGCGCTCGCTGCCCGGTGAGGGCCCCGTGGCGGTGAACGCCGTCGCGGCCGCTCCGGATGGCGGCGCGGTGCTGGTGGGAGACTTCTCCGGCACGCGGGACTTTGGAGAGGGGCTGAAGACAGCCCCGGGGGCGAGGCACGCGGGCTTCGCGCTGCGCGTGGGCCCGCAGGGCGAACAGCGCTGGAGCCGCGTGTGGCTGCCCGTGGGCGAAGGCGAGGTCTCCGCGCGCGCCGTGGCGGTGGATGTCTTCGGCGACGTGCAGGTGGTGGGCGGCTACGCGGGGGCCGTGTCCTTCGGCGACGCCACCTTCCTCACCGTGCGCCAGCACACGCCCTTCGTGGTGAAGCTGGACCGCGACGGCGACCACCTCTGGAGCCACGACGTGCGCGGCACGGACGGCACCGCGGTGTCCGTGGCGGTGGGGCCGGACCGCGTCTTCGTGGGCGGCGGCTTCAGCGGGCGGCTCTACTTCCAGGACACCTTCCACCAGGCGGACTCCCGCGACGGCTTCCTGCTGGCCTACGACGCCCACGGCGCTCAGCGCTGGGCCCGCACCTTCCCCACCAGCGCGCCCATGGTCGCCACCGACGAGGCGGGCCAGGTGACGGTGGCCGGCGCCCACGACGGCGGCCATGCCCTGGGCGGCGGGGACCTGCCTCCCGGGTTGTATGTCGCCAAACTGCTCCCAGACGAGGGCACGTCCCTGTGGGTGCGAGGCTTTGCCAGCCCCGGCACCCAGGCCAACGCCCGGACCGTGAGCGTGGATTCTTCCGGTGGGGTGCTGCTCGCGGGAGGCCTCGACCGGCTCGCTTCGGACGGCGGCCCCGCCCCGCGCCTGCAGGACGGCTTCGTCCTCCGGTTGAATCCCTGACACATCCCGCCACCCTCCTTGGAGGGTTGCGTCAGCATTTGCACCTTTCCCCTGGTTGACGGGGTGCGGCAAGTCTTTGCGGGATTCGACTTCCAACTTTGGAGCGTGATTCAATGCAAGCTGCCTTCAAGGGCATGTCTTGCCTTGAAGGGCGAGGCTGCGCTGAAGCGTCTGCGCTCGGAAGTGCTCGGTCGCAGGCGGCCAACCCCTCGACATCACTCCCTTGAGTCACTGTGAGAGGTTGCACCCCATGACACCCACCGTTCCACGGCTGGACACTCTTCGGAAGAGTGTCACCGGACCGGCGGCGCGAGCCCTCGGGCTCCTGGCGCTGCTGGCAGGCACCACCGCGAGCGCGAGCGAGGCGGACCTGGTCCTCCCCGACTTCAGCTCCGTCACCTTCGTCGGCGGCCTCAACGGACAGCAGTTGCTGATGTCCGGCATCGCGGTCTGCGTCTTTGGCCTCATCTTCGGCTTCCTGCAATACGCGAGCCTCCAGAAGATGCCCGTGCACCGGGCCATGCTGGAGATCTCCGAGCTCATCTACGAGACGTGCAAGACGTACCTGATGACGCAGTTGAAGTTCATTGGCGTCCTCTGGGCGCTCATCGCCGTGGTGATGGTGGGCTACTTCGGCTTCCTGAGGCACATGGAAGTGGGCCGGGTGCTCATCATCCTCTTCGCCAGCCTGGTGGGCATCGCCGGCAGCTGCGGCGTGGCCTGGTTCGGCATCCGGGTGAACACCTTCGCCAACAGCCGCACCGCGTTCGCGTCGCTGCGCGGCAAGCCCTACCCCACGTACGCCATCCCGCTGCAGGCGGGCATGTCCATTGGCATGGTGCTCATCAGCACGGAGCTGATGCTGATGCTGTTCATCCTCCTGTTCGTGCCGGCGGACTTCGCGGGGGCGTGCTTCATCGGCTTCGCCATCGGTGAGTCGCTGGGCGCGTCCGTGCTGCGCATCGCGGGCGGCATCTTCACGAAGATCGCGGACATCGGCTCCGACCTGATGAAGATCGTCTTCAAGATCAAGGAAGACGACGCGCGCAACCCCGGCGTCATCGCGGACTGCACCGGTGACAACGCGGGCGACAGCGTGGGCCCCTCCGCGGACGGCTTCGAGACCTACGGCGTCACCGGCGTGGCGCTCATCACGTTCATCCTGCTCGCGGTGGGCGGCGAGTACCGGGTCCAGCTGCTGGTGTGGATCTTCATGATGCGCATCGTGATGGTGGTGGCCTCGCTGGTGTCCTATTGGATCAACAACGCCGTCCAGGGCGCCCGCTACAAGGCGGCGGACCACATGAACTTCGAGTCGCCGCTCACCGCGCTGGTGTGGCTGACGTCGCTCGTGTCCGTGGGCCTGACGTTCCTGGTGAGCTACCTGCTCATCCCGAACATCGGCGGGGATGACAGCCTTTGGGTGAAGCTGTCCGCCATCATCACCTGCGGCACCCTGGCCGGCGCCATCATCCCGGAGGCCATCAAGGCCTTCACCTCCACGGAGAGCCGCCACGTTCGCGAGGTCGTCACGGCCAGCCGCGAGGGTGGCGCGTCGCTCAACGTCATCTCCGGCCTGGTCGCGGGCAACTTCTCCGCCTACTGGATGGGGCTCATCATCGCGGGCCTGATGGGCGCGGCCTACTGGTTCAGCACCCTGGGCGTGGGCACGCTGATGATTGCCCCGGCGGTGTTCTCCTTTGGCCTGGTGGCCTTCGGCTTCCTGGGCATGGGCCCGGTCACCATCGCGGTGGACTCGTACGGCCCGGTGACGGACAACGCCCAGAGCGTGTACGAGCTGTCCCTCATCGAGAACGTCCCCAACGTGAAGGAGGAGGTGAAGAAGGACTTCGGCTTCACCCCGGACTTCGACAAGGGCAAGGAGTACCTGGAGGAGAACGACGGCGCGGGCAACACGTTCAAGGCCACCGCGAAGCCGGTGCTCATTGGCACGGCGGTCGTGGGCGCCACGACGATGATCTTCTCCATCATCGTGCTGCTGGTGGGCATCACCACCAACGCCGCGGGCCAGCAGGTGCTCAACACGGCCAGCGCGCAGAACCTGTCCCTGCTGCACGCCCCCTTCCTCCTGGGCCTCATCACCGGCGGCGCCATCATCTACTGGTTCTCCGGCGCGTCCATGCAGGCGGTGTCCACGGGCGCGTACCGCGCGGTGGAGTTCATCAAGGCGAACATCAAGCTGGAGGGCGTGGAGAAGGCCAGCGTGTCCGACTCCAAGAAGGTGGTGGAGATCTGCACCCAGTACGCGCAGAAGGGGATGATCAACATCTTCCTGGGCGTCTTCTTCAGCACCCTCGCCTTCGCCTGCTTCGAGGCCTACTTCTTCGTGGGCTACCTCATCTCCATCGCCATCTTCGGTCTGTACCAGGCCCTCTTCATGGCCAACGCCGGCGGCGCCTGGGACAACGCCAAGAAGCTGGTGGAGACGGAGCTGAAGGCCAAGGGCACGGAGCTGCACGCCGCCACGGTCGTGGGCGACACGGTGGGCGACCCGTTCAAGGACACCTCGTCGGTGGCCCTGAATCCGGTCATCAAGTTCACCACGCTGTTCGGCCTGCTCGCGGTGGAGCTGTCCGTGGAGCTGGAGGCCGCGGGCCAGGGCACCCTGCTGCGCGTCTTCTCCGCGGTGTTCTTCGTCCTGTCGATGGTGTTCGTCTACCGCAGCTTCTACGGCATGCGCATCGAGAGCGCCGGCGCCAGCGAGCCCAAGGCCGCGGCGCAGGTGAAGACGGCCTGAGGGCCCCCGCCCGTCCCTGACGCGAGGGAAGGCGGGAGGAACCCGAGCGGCGGGGTGCCCCAGGCGCCCCGCCGCTTCTTCATGGGACCGGGGCTCAGCCCCCGATGCCCTCGGGGTCCGTGGCCAGCTCCCCGCCCAGGTGCATGCCCGTCTGGCAGCGGTAGTCGGTGAGCAGCGCCACGGTCAGCGTCTTCACGCCCAGGAGCACGTGCAGCCCGGCCGCCAGGGGCGCGCGCCGCGCGTACCCGAACACGAAGGGCGCCAGCACCGCGCCCAGGCCATAGGCGTAGTCCACCAGCTCATGCGCTTCGATGGGGATGAGCTTCGTCAGGCTCAGCCGGAAGTCCGTGAGCAGTGACACGCCCACCAGCGCCCCGCCCAGGACCTGGCCGGCCCGCTTCGCCGCGCGGTCGCCGGAGAGCCGGCCCACCGCCACCATCGCGGCGCCGTTCACGTAGTCCATCACCGAGTGCACGTCCGGCGCCCCCCAGCGGCGCAGCGGCAGCCGGCCGAACAGCGGCCGCGACAGGATGCCCGCCGCGGCGCTGTGGTCCACCAGCCGGCGCCACTCGCGGTGGGCGGCGCGCTCCGGGCGCGGGGGGACGGGGGGCAGCACTGGCTCCGGGGCTCGGACCTCGTACATGACATGGCTCCTCTCCCGCCGTCGTGGGGGCGGGACCCTTGGAGCCAACGGTAGCCACGCCCTGGGACCCGAGCGCCGGCCCCTGCACGCCCGCCCGCGCCATCCAAGGGTAGGCCTGCTGACTACCCGGCGAACTGTTGACAGGTGGGCAGGGGGGCTTCCACCTACCCCGCCCCCGGGGGCAGACTGGTGTTCGCACTCAGGTCCTCACATTTCGAGAGGACCGACCGCCCCCGGGCGGTGGGTGCCGCGCCCCACCCAACAAAGAGAAGACGATTCATGGCTACTGGAACGGTGAAGTGGTTCAACGATGCGAAGGGCTTTGGCTTCATCACGCAGGACGGTGGTGGTGAGGACGTGTTCTGCCACCACAGCGCCATCAACATGGACGGCTTCCGCACCCTGGCCGAAGGCCAGAAGGTGGAGTTCGAGGTGACGCGCGGCCCCAAGGGCCTGCAGGCCCAGAACGTCCGGGCGGCTTGATCCACCCTCCCGGGTCACCCCGGGGTCCGGAAGCCCGGTCTCGCTCACGCGAGGCCGGGCTTCTTCATTTTTACAACCCACCGAGAAGGAAAAACGCGCAATTCCTTTCAAACCTTCCACCGTCCAAGGAATCAAGGGGGGGCTGGTGAAAGTCCGAAAGACGTCTGTTAGTCTTTGTTCCGCGAGGGAGGGCGCACCATGTTCGAAGTCACCAACGATGTCAGCCGTCGAACGATCACCGCGCGCATGAGCGGCTTCATGCGACCGAATGAAATGAAGGAGTACGTGGCCGTCTACAAGAAGGCCACGGACAGCTACGGCGGGGGGCGGCACCTGGTCCTGGCGGACATGCGGGGCCTGCGCCCGCTGGAGCCGGAATCCGCGAACCTGTTCTCCGAGGTCATCAACCACGGGCGCAAGAATGGCTGCGTGATGTGCGCGCACGTGTCGGACTCCACCATCGCGCGGCTGCAGACGGCCCGGGTGGCGTCGGAAGCATCCCCCAACGACGACATCACGGTGGACTGTGTGTCGCTGGAGGAAGCGCAGAACCAGCTCGCCAAGGCGCGCGTGCGCCTGCTCAACGGCGAGACCCACGCGGCCGCCGGCCGCTGAAGTCCCCCCGGGAGGGCCCCCGCGCGCGCCCCGTCTCCGGCATGGCCCGGAGCCGGCTGCCCCGCGGAAGGCGACCCCCGGGGTTGTTTCTCCATCCCCTGGATTCAAGGCTCCAAGCATCCAAGACACGGGTGACGGCTCCGTCATCCGTGTCTTTGTGTTTGCGATTGCCCGGGCATGAAGAAGGGCGCGAAGGCTGTATGCCCTCGCGCCCCGGGTGAACCGTGGCGCCCGTCACCGGGCCCTCCGCGTCAGGCCGCGCGGCCGTGCGCGGCGGGCGCGTCCGCGGGCGGCGCCGCGACCGTGTCCGGCGCGCGGGGCTTCTTGCGGCGGAAGGTCAGCTTCTCCATGGCCGCGAACACCACCGGCACCACCAGCAGGGTGAGGAAGGTGGAGGTGATGACGCCGCCGATGACGGAGATGGCCATGGGGGCGCGGAACTCGGAGCCGGTGCCCGTGCCCACGGCGGTGGGCACCATGCCGATGGCCATCGCGGCGCTCGTCATGAGGATGGGGCGCAGGCGGCGGGGGCCGGCCTTGAGCAGGGCCTCGTCCACGGAGTCGCCCTCGCGCAGGTGCTGGAGGGCGCCGTCGATGAGGAGGATGGCGTTCTTGGTGACGAGCCCCATCAGCAGGATGACGCCAATCATCGCGCCCATGCTGACGTGGTAGTTCGTGACGACCAGGCCCAGGAGCGCGCCCACCAGCGCCAGCGGCAGCGACACCATGATGGTGAACGGGTGCTTGAAGGACTCGAACTGGCTGGCGAGCACCATGTAGATGAAGACGAACGCCAGACCGAACGCGATGCCGAACGCGTCGTTCTGCTCGTCCAGGCTCTTCATCTGGCCGTCGTAGACGATGGCGTAGCCCGGGGGCAGCGGCTTCTGGGCGATGGCGGCCTTGAGCCTGGTGGCCACGTCCCCCAGCGCGGCGCCCTTGGCCAGCTGGGACACGACGGCCACCTGACGCTCGCGGTTCTCGTGCTCGATGACGCTGGGGCCGTCCTTCAGGGCCACGTCCGCCACGTCCGTCACCTGGTGCAGCCCGCGCGGCGTGGCCACCATCAGCTGGCGCACGCGCTCCGGGGTGGCGCGGTCCGCTTCGCGCAGGCGCACGCGGATGTCCGTCTCGTCGGTGCCTTCCCGCAGCTTGGCGGACACGTCACCGTCGATGGCGAGCCGCAGCTGCAGGGCGAGCGCCCCCGCGGACAGGTCCATGTCCGCGGCGCGCGCGCGGTCGATTTGAATCTGGAGCTCCGGCTTGGCCGGGTTGGAGTCCACGCGCACGTCGGAGGTGCCCAGGGTGCGCAGGATGCCGGCGATGCGCTCGGCCTCCTCGTTGACGCGCTTCAGGTCCGGGCCCACCACGCGGACCATGATGGGGAACCAGTCGCCCAGGCCTTCGATGGACGGCGGGTCCGACAGGGTGATGGCGGTGGAGACCAGGTTGGGCACGAGCAGCGCGCGGGCCTCCTCCTTGAGGACGCCAATCGTCTTCTTGCGCTTGTCCTTGGCCACCGTGAGCACGCGCAGGCGCGCCTTGTAGACGTCTCCGTTGGGGCCGACGGTGGTGTAGATGTCGGTGACCTCCGGAATCTGCTTGAGCAGCGTCTCCGCCTCCGCGGCGCGCTCCGTCGTCTGCGCGAGGTTGGCGGAGTCCGGCAGCTGCAATTCGACGATGAGCTGCGAGCGGTCCTCCGCGCTCATGAACTCCACGCCCAGGCGGCTGGCGGCGCCGAAGGACAGCACCAGCGCCAGCAGGGTGAGGCCCGCCGTCGCCCACTTGTGGCGCAGCACCCAGCCCAGGATGCGCGAATAGACGGCCTCCGTGGCCTCCAGGAAGCGGCGCAGCGCGCGGAAGACGGCGGCCTCCTGGTGCTCCTCGCCCGGCTTGCGCGCCTTGGCGAAGCGCGCGGACAGCATGGGGTCCAGGGTGAAGGAGATGAACAGCGAGATGAGCACCGCCACGGAGATGGTGATGCCGAACTGCTTGAAGAACTGGCCCACGATGCCGGGCATGAAGGCCACCGGGATGAACACCGCCACCAGGGACAGCGTGGTGGCGAGCACCGCCAGACCCACGTCCCGGGTGCCGTTGGACGCGGCGCTCATCGGGTCCTCGCCCTGCTCCAGCCGGTGGGTGATGGCCTCGCGCACCACCACCGCGTCGTCGATGAGCAGGCCGATGGCCAGCGACAGCGACAGGAGCGTCATCTGGTTGAGCGAATAGCCCAGCACGTACATCACGAAGAACGTGCCCACGACGGAGGTGGGCAGCGCCAGCGCGGAGATGAAGGTGCCGCGCGGATCCAGCAGGAACATCAGGATGATGAGCACCGCCATCAGGCCGCCGAAGATGAGGGCGACCCACACCTCGTGGGTGTTGGCGCGGATGAGGTCCGACTGGTCGATGAGGAGCGTGGCCTGGAAGCCCTGCCCCACCACCGGGCCCATCTGCCCGAGCGTCTTCTTCACCGCGTCGCTGACGCTGACCGTGTTGGAGCCCGGCTGCTTCACCAGCTCCAGCACCACGGCGTCGCGGGCGTTGAGGCGCGCGGTGGTGCGGCGCTCGGCGACGCCGTCCGTCACGGTGGCGATCTCCTCCAGGCGCACCTGGGCGCCCGTGCTGCTGCGGGCGATGGGCAGCTGGCGCAGGTCGTCCACGTTGGTGAACTCGCCCATGGCGCGCACGGTGAGCTCATTGGGCCCCAGCTGGAGGCGGCCCGCGGGCAGGTTCAAATTCTCCGAGCCGATGCGCTGGGCCACCTGCGAGGGCGTGATGCCCACCGCGCGGGCCTTGTCCAGGTCGATGTCCACCTGGACCTCGCGCGTGTCGCCGCCGGTGATGCGCACCTCCGCCACGCCGGCCAGCTGCGCGAGCGCGGGCTTGATGCGGTCATCCAGCAGCTTGCGCAGCGCCTGGGACTTCATGTCCGCGGAGATGGCGTAGGTGAGGATGGGCGCGGCGGACAGGTCCACGCGGCTGACGATGGGGGCCTCCGCGTCGGTGGGCAGCTTGTTGACGGCCTGCCCCACCTTGTCGCGCACGTCCTGGACCGCGGTGTCCAGGGCGGTGCCCAGCGTGAAGGACACCACCACGGTGCCCACGTTCTCACGGCTGAAGGAGTGGATTTTATCCACGCCGCTGATGCCGGCGACCGCGTCCTCCAGGGGCTTGATGACCTGGGTCT
The DNA here is from genome assembly GCF_007352635.1 of Corallococcus sp. Z5C101001. Taxonomy (NCBI): domain Bacteria; kingdom Pseudomonadati; phylum Myxococcota; class Myxococcia; order Myxococcales; family Myxococcaceae; genus Corallococcus; species Corallococcus sp. Z5C101001. The sequence continues at coordinate 520,506 of NZ_VKLU01000008.1, read as the reverse complement.
CGATTTCGCCCGGGCCCGCGCCCTTGTAGAGGGTGTTGACCACCACCACGGGGAAGCTGACGTCCGGGTAGAGGTCGGTGCCCAGGCGCTTGAGGCCCATCACGCCCAGCACGATGAGCAGCAGGGACACCATGGCCGTGAACACCGGCCGTCGGATGGAAACGTCACTGAGAATCATGGAAGGACTCACGCACGCCGCGCCGGGGAGGCCGTGGCGAAAAGGGGTGCCTTGACGGCGACGTCTACTTCACGGAGACGCGGGTGCCGGGCGACAGGGAAGGCGTGGGGAAGTCCACCACCTGCAAGAGGGCGGACGCGGCGCGCACCACCACCTCGCGGTCGCGGCGCTCCAGGACCTGCACGTCCACGCGCTGGAGCGCGCCGTCGCTGACGATGAGGACGTGGTCCCCGTTGGAGGAGGACAGCGCCGTCGTGGGCAACAGCTGCGCGTCCCGCGCCTCGCCCAGCTTCAGCACCGCGCGCGCCAGCGTGTGGGCCACGAAGCGGCCGTCCGCGTTGGGCACGGTGAGCTCCACCGGGATGCGGCGGGTGGTGGGGTCCGCGGAGGGCAGGATGGTGCGCACCACCGCCTCGTCGGTGGAGGCGCCGTTGCCCAGCGCCGCCACGCGCACCTTCACGCCCGGCTTGAGCAGCGCCCGGGCGGACTCCGCCACGGTGGTGCGGAAGGTGAGCGTGTCCAACTGCTCCAGGGTGAAGAGCGGCGAGCCCGGCCCCACCGTGGCGCCCGTCTGGTCCGGCGCTTCGATGAGGGTCCCCGAGAAGGGCGCCTTCAGGTCATGCCGGCGGCGCGACGCGCGCACCTGGGCCAGCTGCGCCTTGGTGGCCAGCACCTGCGCCTGCGCCTGCGCGGCGGCGGCGACGGCGTTCTTGTGCTGCTGCTCGCTGACGCCCCCGCCCGCGCTCAGCTGTTCGGTGCGGTCGGCCGCGTCCTTCGCCATGGAGGCGGCGGCCTCCGCGGCGGCGACGGCGGCCTCCGCGCCGGCCACCTGCGCGTCCACGATTTCGGCGTTGAGCTGGGCGAGCACGTCGCCCTTCTTCACCGTCTGCCCCTTCTGGGCGCGCACCGTCTCCAGCCGGCCGCCGACCTCGAAGCCGACCTGGAGGCCCTGGGCGGGGTACAGCGTGCCGGTGACCTCCTCCGACTGGGAGGCCTGCACGCCGCGGGCGGCGACGACCTTCACCGCGGGCACCGGCTTGTCCGGCGCGGCGGCCGGGGTGGCGGGCGGAGCGGACGCGTTCGCCTTGTCGCAGCCGGTGAGCGCGAGCGCGGCGGCCATGCCCACGGCGGCGAGTGCACGGGAGGCGGAGGGCTTCGTGGAGGGTTTCACGGGCGTTTCCTTGGCGGACGGTGCGGGTTGGCCGCGCGGGCGTGGCGCCGGCGCGTGGAAGGCGGGGAAGGCGTGCGGGCGACGGACGCGGACCGGGGCAGGGCTTCGCGGGGCAGCGTGCCTTCGTGCATCAGGCGCTGGATGCCCACGGCCCAGGAGGCCAGGTCCGGCTTGTGCGTCAGCCGCCCCATGCGCCGGGCCAGCAGCAGGTACGTGCCCACGACGAAGGAGCCGAAGAGGCTGGGGTCCACGTCCGGGGTGTCCGGGTGCTGGCCGCGCAGCTGGTGGAACTCCCGGGCGATGCGGTCGACCTCGCGGTCCACCACGTCCCACATCACGGATTCGAAAGGGGTGCCCTGGCTGCCGACGATGAGCGTGGTGACCAGCTCGCGCCGGTCCCACATGAACTCCAGCATCTCCACGTCGAGCGAGGCCTCCATGTGGAGGAAGTGGCAGTAGCGCTCCGAACGCGTGGCGAAGTCCGCGGGGCCCGGCTGGCCGTGCTCCGCGCGGAAGCAGTCCATGCTCGCGACGCGCTGGAGGCTCAGCCGCTCCAGCTCCTGCACGAAGTCCTCCACCAGCGCCGCGAAGAGGGCCTCCTTGGAGGGGAAGTGCAAATAGAAGGCGCCCTTGGACAGGCCGCTGGCGGCGGTGATGTCGCTGATGCGCGCGCCCTTCACCCCCCGCCGCGCGAACTCCGTCCGCGCGGCCGCGATGAGCGCGCTTCGGGCTTTGGGGTCGGCGGGGCGGGGCATGGCGGACGCATTCCTAACCCGCGGGTCAGAAATAAAACAACCATTCCTGAACGCCGGGTCAGGAATCCGAGGGGCGTGTCGGCGCGGGGCGCAGGAGGGCGGAGCAGAGCGGACACGCGGGAGGTGCGTGGGGGGTGTCCCGGCGGTGGAGGTCCAGGATGGCGCGGGAGACCTCCGCCAGCTCCCGGCGCACCTCGCGGCGGGCGCCCTTCACGCGCTGGATGCGCATGTCGTCATAGCCGGTGGTCTGGTGGCGCATCCAGGCGATGACGGCGGCCTCGGCGCGCCGCTCAATGGGGATGCGCTCCGTGCGGGCCACGGTGCCGCTGCCCACGGGGGTGGCGTGGCCGGCGACGAGGACGGCCAGGCGCTTGGCGTGGGGGAGCCACGCGGGGCTGAAGGCGAGGAAGCGCAGCACGGCGTTGGCGAAGTCGACCTCGTAGACCTCCTGCTCCCGGGCGCGGCGCTCACGGCCCTGGGCCAGCTTCTTCGCGTAGGCGGGGGTGGCGCGCTCCCCCTCCAGGGCGGCGCGGGCGTGGGCGATGTGGGCCTCTGGCGCCCAGACGCCCCGGGAGAAGAGCTTGCGGCCCACCTTCTCCACCACGGTCCAGGAGGGGCCGGCGGCCTTCACGCGGCGGGTCAGGCCGGCGTCGCCAGGGGGGAGGAGGGCCCAGCCCTCGGGAACGGAGAGGAGGCGGCCGTCCTGGGCGCGCACGCGGCGGGGGTCGGCCGTGGGGCCGACCGTCAAGGAATCAGGCATGTCGGGTGTCCGAAAGGGCCGGCTGCATAGCACGCCCCTTCACACCCTGGTAAATGCCCCCGGGTGCGCGCCCGACGCAACGGAGCGCGCGCGAGGAGGCCCCTTTCTTCGTGGGAAGCGCCGGCATGTCCCTTCTCAGGCTCACCTTCCTCGGCACCTCCGCCGCGCAGCCCACGCTGCATCGAGGGCTCTCCGGCCTGGCGGTGAAGGCGGACGCGGATCTGCTCCTGTTCGACTGTGGCGAAGGCAGTCAGCGCCAGATGGTGCGCTTCGGCACGGGCTTCATCGTGGACGCGGCCTTCTTCACGCACTTCCACGCCGACCACTACCTGGGAATCATCGGGTTCCTGCGCACGCTGGGGATGATGGGCCGGACGGCCCCCATGCACCTGTATGGGCCGCCCCCCGCGCGCCGGCTGCTCCACCAGGCCGTGCACCTGGGGCTGGAGTCGACGGCCTTCCCGGTGGAAATCCATGAATTGAAGGACGGGGACGTGGTGCGCCGGGGTGGCTACTCCGTGCACGCGGTGGGCGTGGACCACCGCATCCACGCGCTGGGCTACGTGCTGGTGGAGGACGGGCGTCCGGGGCGCTTCCACCTGGAGAAGGCGCGGGAGCTGGGCGTGCCGGAGGGGCCGGCCTTCGGGAAGCTCCAGAAGGGCGAGCCGGTGACGCTGCCGGACGGGCGCGTGGTGAAGCCGGAGGACGTGCTGGGTGAGTCACGGGCCGGGCGGCGGCTGGTGATTTCCGGCGACACGCGGCCCTGCCCCGCGCTGACGCTGGCGGCGAAGGACGCGGACCTGCTGGTGCACGAGTCCACCTTCTCCGACGACGAGCAGGCGCGCGCGCTGGAGACGCGGCACTCCACGGCGCGGGAGGCGGGACAGGTGGCGCAGGCCGCGGGGGCGAAGCGGCTCATCCTCACCCACCTGTCCAGCCGCCACGACACCGACCCCGGCCGGCTGCTCACGCAGGCGCGCGAGGCGTTCAAGGGGCCGGTGGAAGTGGCCTTCGACGGCCTCACCGTGGAGCTGCCGCTGCGCGACTGAGCTTGCCTCGCGCAGCGGGCGGCCGGTGGGCGTGGGGGGGGGCTACTCGATCTTCTTCGCCTCGGCCTGGAGGGAGGAGGCGGCGGCGGGGTCCACCTTCTGGAGCAGCTGCCACTCCAGCTCCGAGTCACGCCTCATCTGGGAGTTGCCGGCGCCGACCACGGACTCGCCCTGCTGCTGGGGGCGGCCGTCGGTGTTGTCCGCGCCGCGGGACTCGGTGCGGTCCTGGCGGCGGAACTCCACGGAGCACTGGCCAGGGCCACGCTCGGTGCCGCGCACGTGGTAGCGCGCGTAGGACGTGCCCAGGGAGGACGGCGCGCTCGTCATGAGCCACTCCGTCGTCCCCTCGTAGCCCTCCTGGCCCTTCATCATGGAGAACCCCTTCTCCTTGAGCACGGCGAGGGCCTCCGGCCACACCTCCGCGATGGGCTTGCGGTAGACGTGCGTCATGGCCTTGTCCTCCAGGTACGCCTGCTGCCGGCGCGCTGCGCAGCCGGTGAAGGCCAGGGCGAGGACGGACACCACGAGCAACGCCGGGATGCGGGACGACGACTTCAAGGAATTCATGCTCCAGACTCCATGAAAGGGAAGGCGATTGCGGAACATCACCCGGGGCGGCCTTGAAGCCAAGTCCCGGACGGTCCGTGAAAGGGATTGCCTCCAACAGGCAACCTTCATTTCCTAGGAGCCCCGCCACGCTCCGGTGATGCGTGAGACGTCGCACATCCGCGCACGGGAGGTGGCGGCGGGCGCGGCGGCGGGGCCATGCTGGCGGGCAGCCATGATTCCCATCAGCGACGACAACCCGACCCTGCGCACCCCGGTGATGACGTACCTGCTGCTGGCGGCCCTGGGCCTCACCTGGGTGTTCTTCCAGGGGGCGGGCCTGAACGTGGTGACGCTGGCCACCAGCATCTGCGAGCTGGGGCTGGTGCCGGGGGAGCTCACGGGACGCGCGCCGCTGGGCCAGGCGGTGCCGCTGGGAGACGGGCTCGCCTGCGTCGTGGACCACGACGCCCTCAACCGCGTCACGCCGCTCACGTCCATGTTCCTGCACGGCAGCTGGGGGCACCTGCTGGGCAACGTGCTGTTCTTCTGGGTCTTCGGCAACAACATCGAGGACAGCATGGGGCGGCTGCGCTTCCTCGTCTTCTACCTGGTGTGCGGGCTGGTGGCGGCGGCGGCGCACGTGGCGGTGGACCCCACGTCGCCGGTGCCCACGGTGGGCGCGTCGGGGGCCATCGCGGGGGTGCTGGGCGCGTACCTGGTGCTCTACCCGCGCGTGCGGGTGAACATGCTCTTCATCCTCTTCCTCTTCATCCGCGTCATCCCCATCCCGGCGTGGGGCGTGCTGCTCTGGTGGTTCGTGCTCCAGCTCATCACCGGCCTGCCGCAGCTGATGACGCTCCGGCCGGACGTGTCCGGCGGCGTCGCGGTGTGGGCGCACATCGGCGGCTTCGTGGCGGGCATGGTGCTCATCAAGCTGTTCGAGAACCCGCGCTACACGTCCCAGCGCACGACGTGGCGGCACCGGCTGCACCCGAACCACCCCTGATGTCCCTGGCCCGCCCGGCGGCCGGGGAGGCGGGCCCCCGCTGGTGACAGGTGCCGATGCGACGGAGCGCCCCGAGATTGGTGGGTGATGTTCTTCGCATCATGAGGAGGCGGGCATGGGGGCGGACAACCAGCCGGAAGGCATGTGCGTCGAGACGCCGGCCCGGCGCAAGCGGGTGCTCATCCTGGGCGGGGGCTTCGCGGGGATGTACGCGGCGCTGCACCTGGAGCGGCGGCTGGGCGGGCGCGACGACGTGGAGGTGACGCTGGTCAGCCGCGACAACTACTTCCTCTTCACGCCCATGCTCCATGAGGTGGCGGCGAGCGACCTGAACGCGAGCGCCATCGTCATCTCGCTGCGCAAGCTGCTGCCGCGCCTGTCGTTCGTGGAGGGCGACGTCACCGGGCTGGACCTGGAGGCGAAGCAGGCCCTGGTGGCGCACGGCGGACTGGACGGCCACAGCCACGCGGTGCCGTACGACTACGTGGTGCTGGCCATGGGTTCGGAGACGAACTACTTCGGCAGGCAGGGCCCGCGCGAGCACTCGCTGACCATGAAGACGCTGGGCGACGCGATGCTCCTGCGCAACTCCCTCATCGACCGGCTGGAGGAGGCGGACGCGGACTGCGTGACGGCGGGGCAGCGCAACGCCATCGTCACCTTCGTGGTGGTGGGCGGCGGGTTCGCGGGCGTGGAGACGGCGGGGGCCATCAACGACTTCGTCCATGGCGCCCTGCCCTTCTACCCGAACATCCAGCACGCCAACGTGCGCGTGATGCTGGTGCACGGCGGCGAGGAGGTGCTGCCGGAGCTGGGCCAGGACCTGGGCGCGTACACGCGCAAGAAGCTCATCGAGCATGGCGTGGAGGTGCGCACGGGCACTCGCGTGGAGGACGTGACGGAGACGGGCGTGCTGCTCCCGGATGGCTCCGTGGTGCCCACGAAGACGGTGGTGTGGGTCGCGGGCGTCACGCCGCCCTCCCTCCTGAAGAAGCTGCCCTGCGAGAAGGTGCACGGCCGCCTCAAGGTGAACGAGCGCATGGAGGTGCCCGGCTTCCCGGGCGTGTGGGCGCTGGGCGACTGCGCGTCGGTCCCGGACCTCACCCAGGGCGGCAAGCCCTGTCCGCCCACCGCGCAGCACGCGATGCGCCAGGGCAAGCAGGCGGCGCTCAACGTGTGCGCGGCGCTGAAGGGCCAGCCGGGCAAGGTGTTCCGCTACAAGATGCTGGGGCAGCTGGCGGCCATTGGCCAGCGCGCGGGCGTGGCGCGCATCCTGGGGCTGAAGTTCTCCGGCACCTTCGCGTGGTTCCTCTGGCGCACCATCTACCTGGCGAAGCTGCCGAAGCTGGAGACGAAGCTCCGCGTGGCGATGGGCTGGACGCTGGACCTGTTCTTCCGCAAGGACGTGGTGCAGTTGATTGGCCCCCGGGAGCTGGATCAGCTCACGCTCCCCGCCGGGCCCCTGCCCAGCCGGGGACAGGCGCGTCAGGTGCAGGCGCTCCACCCCCGGCCCCAGCACTGAGGCCCGCGCTCAGCCGAGCGGGGGCAGGTGGTGCAGCAGCCGCTCCAGGTCGGGCTGGAGCTCATCCGGCGAGGCGCTGGCGAGCTCCTCGTGGGAGTGGGTGCCCCAGGTGACGGCGTAGGTCTTGAGGCCCGCGGCCTGCCCCGCGCGCAGGTCCAGCGTGGTGTCCCCCACCATCCACAGCCCGCCGGTCCCCAGCGCCGCGAGCGCGTGGTGGAGGACGTCCGGCGCCGGCTTGTGCGGGAAGCCGTCCGTGCCCTGCACGTGGTGCAGCAGGTCCGCCAGCCCCATGGCGTTCACGAAGCGGCGGGCCATGTCGCCGCGCTTGGTGGTGGCGACGGAGAGCAGGTAGCCCCGCTCGCGCAGGGTGCGCAGCACGCGCTCCACGCCGGGGAAGGGCCGCGAGCGCTTGTGGAAGTGGAGCGGGTAGTGCTCGCGGTAGGCCACGCAGAGGGAGGTGACGTGCGCGGGCGCGAAGCGCGCGTACATCGCCTCCAGCGGCTGTCCGATGAGCGCCCGCACCTCCGCGACGGAGGGCGCCGGCAGGCCATGGTGCGTGAAGCCGTGGAGGAAGCTGTCGATGATGTCCGGCAGCGAGTCCACCAGCGTGCCGTCGAGGTCGAAGAGGATTCCGCGCGAGATGACCGTGTTCACGCGCCGTTCCATACGCCGTCCGCGAGCGTCGTGCACGGGTTGTGCGGCGCGGTCCTCATCCAGGCCCACCGGGCAGGCGTCCGGACTGGCCGGCGCGCACCGCGTGCGTCAGAGTGCCGCGCGCGATGCCCCGGGACGGATGCCCGGGGCCGCTTGCCAGGAGCGGGTGCGCGGATGATGCGAGGACGTCTCGGTTGGACCCTGGGAGCCCTGCTCCTGCTGGTGGGCACGGCGGGCTGCTCCAAGCGCGTGCCAGAGGCGGCGGCTTCGGAGCAGCCGGCCGTCCCCGGCGTGCCCACGGTGTACGTGGCGAAGCGCATCCGCACGTTGGATGCGGCGAGGCCGGAGGCGCAGGCGCTCGCGGTGCGTGACGGCAAGGTGCTCGCCGTGGGCACCCGTGAGGAGGTCCTGGCGGCCGTGGGCCCCACCGCTCGGGTGGTGGAGCTGGGCGACGCGACGGTGGTGCCCGGCCTCACCGACTCGCATGGGCACCTGGCGGGGCTGGCGAGCGCGCTCGTGGGCGTGCGGCTGGAAGGCACCGCGACCCGGGACGAGGTGCGCGACCGGCTGTCCAAGGCGCCCCCCACCGCGTACCAGGGCGAGTGGCTGCTGGGACAAGGCTGGGACCAGAATCACTGGCCGGAGAAGGCCTTCCCCACGCACGCGGACCTGGACGCGGCGTTCCCCCGGACTCCCGTGGCGCTGGGGCGCGTGGATGGCCACGCGCTGTGGCTCAACAGCGAAGCGCTCCGCCGCGCGCGCATCGATCGGAACACGAAGGATCCACGAGGCGGCCGCATCCTGCGCGGCCCGGACGGCGAGCCCACCGGCGTGCTGGTGGACAACGCCATGGACCTGGCGGCGTCGGCGTTGCCCGCGCCCACGGACGCGCAGCGCGCAGCGCGGCTCACCGCGGCGCTGGAGCACTGCGCGCGCGTGGGCCTCACCGGCGTGCACGACGCGGGCATGGACCTGCGCACCTTCCGGCTGCTCCAGGACTGGGACAAGGCGGGCACCCTGCCCCTGCGCATCTACGCCATGGCGGATGGACAGACGGCGGACCGCGAGCAGTACCTGAAGGACGGTCCCTTCCAAGGCAAGCTCCTGACGATGCGCGCGGTGAAGCTCACCCTGGACGGCGCGCTGGGCAGCCGCGGCGCGGCGCTCCACGCGGCCTACAGCGACGAGCCCGGCCACCAGGGCCTGCTGCTCCTGTCGCCGGAGGAGTACGCCGCGCGCGTGCACGCCTTCGTCGCGCGGGGCTTCCAGGTCGCGACGCATGCGATTGGCGACCGCGCCAACACGCTGGTCCTGGACACGCTGCTGCATGAGATGGAGGCCACCGGGAAGAAGGACGGCCGCCACCGCGTGGAGCACGCGCAGATCATGACGGAGCAGGACATCGCCCGGCTGGGCGCGAACGGCTTCGTGGCGAGCGTCCAGCCCACGCACGCCACCAGCGACATGCCCTGGGCGCAGACGCGCGTGGGCCCGGAGCGCATCCACGGCGCCTATGCGTGGCAGAAGCTGAAGGCCGCGGGCGCGGTGCTGACCTTGGGCAGCGACTTCCCGGTGGAGCGGCCGGACGTGCTCGCGGGGCTGTACGCGGCGCGCACGCGGCAGGACGCCAGCGGCCAGCCGCCCGGGGGATGGCAGCCCGACCAGCGCCTGAGCGGAATGGAGGCGCTGGAGGGCTTCACGGTGGGCGCGGCCTACGCGTCGTTCGCGGAGGACCGGCGCGGCCGGCTGAAGCAGGGCCAGGACGCGGACTTCGTGGCGCTGTCGGTGGATCCGGTGGACGCGCCCCCGGCGGACCTGCTCACCGCGCAGGTCCGGATGACGGTGGTCGCGGGCCGCGAGGTGTTCCGCGCGGACGCGAAGTAGCGCGGGCGCCCCGGGGCGGGCCTACAGGTCCGCCTCGTAGGCGAGCGACTGGATGCGCTGGTTGACGTCCTCCTGCAGGCGGGCGCGCTCCTGCTCCAGCCGCTCCAGCTCGCGGCCAATGGTCTCCAGCCGGTCCTCCTGCGCGTTGAGCTTGGTGACGAAGCGCTCCACCAGCTCGCGCTGGGAGGCGCCGCTCTTGAGCGAGTCGATGTTCGCGCGGATCCGCTCCTGGTCCTTGAAGAGCTGGGTGCGCTCCTCGTTGAGGCGCTGGCCGTCGCGGGTGAGCTGGGCCAGCGTCTCGCGCACCGCCACCACGTCGCGCAGCACCTGGGCGACGCGCGGGTCGATGAAGCGCGAGTCGAGGAAGAACGCCACCTGGTCCAACCCCAGGTTGCCGATGTGGTACTGGCGCTGTCCCCGGGTGCGCTCGGTGACGGTGAGCGTGTCGGAGGTGCCCGGCGCCAGGTCGCGCTTGAAGCGCCAGAAGCCGTCCGTGGTCTCCGCGGGGACATCCGTGTCCTTCAGCTCCCAGCCGGTGCGCGGGTGCTCCACGTAGAGCACCTGGGGGCGCTTCGCCTTGTTGCGCGCGAGGACCTTGGTGCGGCGCTGGTGGTAGAACTCGACCACCAGGGTGCCCCGGTGGAGCTGCGCGCGGAACACCGGGCCGTCCTCCTGGTCCTCCTCCACGGACACGGTGCAGGAGAGCTCCACGGCGTAGGGGACGAAGCGCACGTCGTCGGGCTTGAGGGTGTCGAGCATCGCCTCGCCCACGTAGGTCTCGTCCTCCGTGATGGTGACGGGGCCGCCCTCCAGCGTGAGGCCGGTGGTGTTCTTGAACTCGATGCACGCCATCGGGTTCTTCTCGCGCGTGGCGCGGTTGTAGAGCAGCACACGGCGGCCCTCGAAGGGGCGGTGCAGGATGGGCACGAGCGCGCTCTGGTTGCGGTGCACCGTCACGGGGCGGTCCACGCCGTACTCGAAGAGGTCGCCCACCTCCTTGGTCACGGTCTTCACCTGCGTGCTCTGCTCCAGCCGCTCACGCATGATGCGCGGACCGCCGCCCCCCACGGCGCCCGGGCCCCCCTTGCGCCGCGGGGCGGGCGCGGGAGACGCGGCCACGGGCCCCATGCTGGACATGGGGGCCTCGCCCCGGCTGCCGAAGCCGCCTTCGGAGTCCATGTCGGGTGCGAAGGCGCTCTCGTGCGCCTCCTCGGGGATGACGGGCGCGACGCCGGTCTCCGAGCGCACCTCCACGATGGGCCTGCGCAGGTAGCGGGGGTTGTAGAGGTCGTGGACGAAGGACACGGGCAGGCCGGCGATGAGCGACAGCTCCACGTCCACCCAGTCCTCGTCGCCGGTGTTGTCCACCAGGGCCCAGCCCTGGAGGAGGGGCGGCTTCGCCTCGTCCAGGAGGATGCGGTAGCTGGTCTTCCACACGGGGGACTCCAGCACGTAGCTGACGAACAGCTCGCGCGGGCCCTCTCCGGCGGTGAGGATGGACAGCCGCTTGGAGTCCTTCTTGTACGAGGACATGACGGTGGCCAGGTAGAACTCCAGATCCTTGCGCACGGCCTCGTCGAGGAACTCCAGCTCGCCCAGCTCCAGCACGTCGAAGGTGCGCAGCGAGGCGCCGACGAGCAGCGTGAGGAAGGGGCGCACGACGCTGGCCTCACCCTGGACGACGGGAAGGGATTCGAGTCCGACGATGGCGCCCTCCACCTGGGCACCTCCGACGCGAGCGCGGACGCGGGCGCCCTTCACCTGGCCGAGCAGCGCGGTGAGGCTGCCATGTTCGGGGATGCGGATGGTGGCCTCGGAGAGCAGCTGCTCCAGGGGCTTGGTGGAGTCGTAGCTCACGGCCGACACGGAGCCGCCGGACAGGTCCAGCACGGTCATGGACTTGAGCACGTCGTTCATGTCGCGCGCCTTGAAGTCCAGGTGCGCGGTCTCGCTGCCGGTCACCTTGCCCCGGCGCTCGAAGTAGCCGACGCCGTGCTTGTAGAGGACGACTCGGCGGATGGACAGGGGCGTGGGCATGCGCGGGGCTCCGGAAGCGGGGAACAGGGGTGAGGGTCTAACAGCGCTGGGGCGATGGTTGCCACCAGGAGGCATTGTTTGGCGGAAACGCCTCTCCATGCCTCAATGGCAGACAAGGCGCGCCGCGAAGGCCCGGTTCGAGCAAACCCTCGCCAAGCGCTTCGCCGCCTCCGTGGCGGGGACTTCACGGCGTCGCCCACGGCCCACTCCTGTCGACAAGGACACGTTGTCCCCGCACGGCGACCCACGGTCCGCGCGGGACCGCATCGGGCTCCGGTTATCTAGCGTGCCTGTCCCTCCCGAGGACCACCGCATGCACCGCACTTCCTTCAGGCCCTTCCTCCTGTGCGCCGCGCTCGCGCTGGGAACCAGCTGCGAGAGCATGAAGCCTCGCGCGACGTCCCCCGCCAATGGCACCACCGCCACCGAGCAGCCCGACGTCGCGCCACCGCCCATCGCTGTCGCGCAGCAGGAGGACGCGGGGACTGTCTCCTCCGTCACCAGCGCCTCGCCATGGCAGCGCGCCCGCGTGGGCGACCGCGTGGAGTATGCCTTCTCCGCCCACCGGGGCCGCCCCGGCGCGGAGCGCGGCGCGGGCGTGGCTGGCCACGTCAGCCTGGAGGTGGTCGCCGTCCAGGCCCCGTGGGCATGGCTCACCGTCACGTTCACGGATGATCAGGGCAAGCCCCTGCCCCACCCGCGCCTGTCCCAGCCCCGCGTCCTGCCCATGCGCATGGAGCAGACACAACCCTGGGACACCGAACACCGGGGCCAGCGTTCCACCGAACAGACCACCGCCGCCGGACGCGACTGGGACGCACAGCGCTTCCTGGACGACCGCCGCCCCAGCGACGGCCCTCTCGAGAACCGCCTCTATGCCACGAAGCCGGGGCCGCTCTACCTCACCCACGGCCTGCTCGATGCCAGCACCACCCTCTCCGGCTTCGGCGTGAGCGGCAGCCAGCAGCTCACGCTCGTGTCCTTCCGCCAGGGCACCGACGCCGTGGGCGCCCTCCCCGCGCTCGAGCGGCCCTGGGGCCCCGGCACCTGGTACGACGTGCGCCAGGACGTCTCCGGCACGCCCTCCGTGCGCCGCGTCTGCCTGGGCGCAGAGCGCGGCTTCCTCCTGCGCAAGGAAGCGACCGGCCCCACCGGCGACGCCCCGTGCGCGAACTTCCTGGAGGCCGAAGCCACGCCCCTGGAAGAGGCCCTGCTCACCACCGTCAGCGAGGCCATCCGCCTGCCGCGGCAGTGGCCCCCCGTCGCCGCTGGCACCCCGCCGGCGCGCCGCGAGACCTTCACCGTGGGCCAGCACCCCATCCCCGCCGTCGTCTTCGAAGCCCCCCTGGGAGAGGGCCTCGAGCGCCGCGCGCAGGTCGCCACCTACGCCGCCGAACCGTGGGGCGCCGCGCTCCACGGGCTCGCGGATGAAGCCCGCTTCACCGCGCTGTCGGAGACCGTCTTCCGCGCCCCAGCCAAGGGCCCGCGCGTCGCCGAGGATGGCGCCTCGCTGGCGGGCTGGGGGCGGTGGGTCGTGGACGGCGGGAAGTAGGCCCCGCCCTCGTCAGTCACACGTGCGGCGCGCCGGCTTGTTCGCGCGGCACTGCGCCACGGACGGGAGCGCGTCGCGCGCCTCGTCCGCCACCTCCTCCACCTGACGCGCGCACTCGTGCGCCGCCAGCGTGCCCTGGACGCCGAACAGGCCCATCACCTCGCGGCACCGCTTCTGGAACGACTCCACCCCGGCCACGAAGAGCGGCTGCATGACCTCCGGCGAGAACGCGTAGCCGCTCGCCGTCTCCAGCCCCGACTCCGGCTTGAACATCCACGCGCTGCGCCAGCTGGTCGCCACCTGGTCGAAGCGCGCCGCCCCCATCCACACCGCCTGCCCCGGCTCCGGCGCCACCAGCGTCGGCGGCTGGAAGCCCGGGCCCTTGCGGCGGCAGAAGTCCTCCGTCGCGCCGCGCAGCGTGCAGACGTTGTACTCGCCCAGCCGCCGCGTCACCGCGAGCAGCTCCGCCTGCTGCACCTCCGCCACCCGCGGCTGCGCCGAGAACAGCTCAATCGTGCGCAGCAGCACGTCCACCGCGTTCTTCGGGTCATTCGCCGGAGCCGGCGTCGGGGCGCCCGTCGAGATCACCAGCACCCGCTCCGCCCCGCGCTGCACCGCCTGCAGCAGCGGCAGCCCCGAGCGCACCCCGCCGTCGTAATACGTCCCCGTGCGATGACCCGACGCCGACGGCAGCCGGGTGACGGGATCCGACAGCACCGGCTCCACGATGGACGCCACGATGGCCCGGGTCATCCCCCGCTTGCGCTCCGCGTCCGTCGCCCCCGCCTTGAAGTCCGCGGGGTCCTGGTCGCTCACCCCGAACACGTCGCCCGTCTGGAAGTCCACCGACACCGACACCAGCTCCGTGCCGTTGTGGAACATCCCCGGGTGGACCACCTGATCCAGCTTCGTGTACATGCCGTCGAAGCGCACCAGGCCCCGCGTGTCGTCCGCCAGGTTCCACAGCCACGTGGAGTTCACGCAGTACAGGTCCGACTCCACCGTGCACGTGTAGTTGCCCAGCAACAGCCGGCGCGCGTTCGCCTCCTGGCCCGGCGTGTGGAACAGGTCCACCAGCGTGCTGATGAGCGCGCCCGTGCTCGTCCCCGCCGCCAGGTCGATGCGCGCGTCCCCGCACCCCTCCGGCGCGGGCTTGCCCCGGCACTGCTCCAGGATGCCCAGCAGCCGCCAGATGGCCCCCGCGCTGAACGCGCCGTTGGCCCCGCCGCCGCTCAACACCACCGCGTTGGTGGGCCGCCGCAGGTCCCTGCGCCACGTCCGCGCCCGCACGTAGGCCGCCGCGGACGCCGCGCCCTGCTGGATGCCCTGCGCGAGCACCTCGCGCGGCAGCGGCACCTGCAGCGTCTGCTGCAACGCCGCCAGCGACGGCCCGATGCCCATCGCGTTCGAGAGGAAGCGCTCCGCATCCACCTCTTCCTCGGACGGCGCCGCCACGGAGAAGGACTGCACCGGCAGCGGCACGCCCCACGCCGACGCCTTCACCACCCGGTCGACGAAGCCCGTGCGCGCGTCATTCTCATAGCAGGACGCCGTGTCGCCTCCGGCGCGCTGGACGAGACAGGCCGTCATGTCCAGCACCACGTCCGGCGAGGCGCCCAGCGCCTCCATCCACGTGCCCGCGCGCCCGGTGTCCACGTACGCGTCCGTCAACTGCGCGTACGTCAGCCCCGCCACGCGCTCCACCGCCGGCACCCGCGTGTGCGCGTCCGCGGGATTGGAGGGCGCGTTGAGCGTGTCCAACACGATGTCCGTCCGCAGGAAGCTGCAACCGCTCGCCGTGGCGAGGAGGAACGTCAACAGGAGCGTGGGGTGACGGCGCATGAGGACGCCTCCTTCTGGGATGACCGAGCCTGCCTCCTCCTTAATCGAACCGCCCGAGCCCCGGCCATCACTTGAACCGTCTGTCATCCGCAATCGCGCAAAGCGCCGCTCGCGACGCGGCGCGGTGCGGCTAGCATGCGCCCCCATCTGGGAGGCGGAAAAGACAGATGGTTGAGTATGACCCGCATCGCTGGTGGAGCTACTTCCACTACCTCCGTGGTTCGATGGTGAGGGAAATCGTCGGCCGGGTGTTGTTGTGCGTCGTCTGGGCGGGCGCGGTGGTGGCCTTCTCCCAGAACGTGCGAAACGTGGGCGTCGCCCCGACGGTGCACACGCTCTCGGGCATGGCGCTGAGCCTGCTGCTCGTGTTCCGCACCAACGCCTCCTATGACCGCTTCTGGGAGGGCCGCAAGCTGTGGGGCGGCATCGTCAACGAGACGCGCAACCTGCTGCGTGCGGCGGAGGTCTTCCTGGGCCCCACGCCGCTCTTCGCGCCGCTGGTGCGCTGGACCGCGACGTTCCCCTTCGCCACCGCCGCGTGGCTGCGCGGCCAGCAGCGGCACCTGGGGAGCCAGGCGGACCTGCTGCCCCCGTCCGACGTCCAACAGACGCTGGCGGGCCAGCACGTGCCCCTGGCGGTGGCCCGCAGGATGACGGCCGTGTTGGACGAAGGACGAAAGCAGGGGCTGTATCCGGAGTACGTGCAGATGCAGCTCGACCAGAACGTGCAGCTGCTCATTGACTACCTGGGCGGGTGCGAGCGCATCCACAAGACCCCCATGCCCTTCGCGTACATGGTGCACCTGCGCCGCGCGCTCATCCTCTACTGCTTCACCCTGCCCTTCGCGCTGGTGGACACCTTCGGCTGGGTGACGGTGCTGGCCACCTTCCTCGTGGCGTATGTCTTCTTCGGCATCGAGGAGATTGGCGTCGAAATCGAAGACCCCTTCGGCGTCGACGACAACGACCTGCCGCTCGACAGCATCTGCCAGGGCATCCAGTCCACCTTGCTGGCGTTCCTGCCGGAGCCTCCCCTGAAAGCCCATGACGACTCCGCCACCTGAAGCCCCGGCCCCCCACGTGAACACCGTCCTCTTCCAGCTCAAGTGGAAGGCCGAGCTGCGCGCCAGCGGCGCGATGACGCCCCGCGTGCCCGTGCAGTTCGTCGCCGAGCAGGGGCGGGCCCTGCGCGTCATCGACCTGAGGGACAAGGAGGAGCTCACGGGCATCATGGGCCACATCCCCGGCTCGCTGTGGGTGCCCCTGGAGCGCATCGCGGAGGTCGCCAGACACCTGGCCCCGGACGTGCCCGTGGTGCTGGTGTCGCACAGCGGGCGGCGCGCGGGGCTCGCGGCGCAGTACCTCCACGCGCTGGGTATGCGGTACGTGGCGGCGCTGGCGGGCGGGATGATTGCCTGGCGCACCGCGGGCTACTCCACCTCGCGCCGCGCGGCCCCCTTCGAGCGGAGCCTCACCGCGCCCGCCTTCGCACCGGAGGAGGGCCCCAGCGCGGGGCCGCTGACGAAGGAGCACCTCGAGCGGCACGTGGGCGACCCCAGCCAGGTGCGGTGGGCGCGGCTGTCCGCGCTGCTGATGACGGGCCGGCGCTCGTGCGTGGACGGCCGCGACGAGCAGGGCGTCATCGGGACGCCGGGCGGCGACGCGGGCGAGTTCCTCCTGGCGCTCGCCGCCGTGGAGCGCGTCACCGGCGCCCTGTTCGACGACAAGACGGTGGAGGAGGTGCTCTTCCAGGAGCTGGAGGTGTTCGGCCGCTTCTACATGCACACCGACACGCACGCGTGGGAGACGCTGGTGGCGGCGCTCGCGAGCGACCCGGGGCTCTCCGCCCACCGCCTGCCCGACCTGAAGGATGAGGCGGGGTGGCACGCCTTCGTGGACCACCCGCCGGTGGAGCTGCGCCCCAGGGTGCTGGAGCGCCTGCTGGAGCCCGCGCACCTGGGCTGCGGCCACCTGAAGCTGATGCTCACGCGGCCCCAGGACTACGGCGTGCGGCCGGACCTGGTGCGCGCGTTCCTGCGCGCGTACCACGGCCTGCGCTGGCAGGGCGTGCCGGAGCTGGAGTTCGTCACGCTCTCCGGCGTGCACGACGAGGCGGCGGTGCTCACGGTGTACGTGGAGGAGGACCTCTGGGACATGACGTCCATCCCGCTGGTGTCGCCGTCCGTGGGGCCCAAGCAGGTGTTCGTCGCGCACCCGCAGGTGGCGGCCAAGCACCGCGACCACTACGTGGAGTTCTTCCGGCGCCTCACCCGGTGGGTGAAGCTGGAGCCCCATCAGGTGGAGCCGCTGCGCACGGAGATGAACGCCATCGCGGCCACGCAGCTGGGCCACACGCTCAAGAGTCTGGCCAACGGGCTGCCCCTCTTCGAGGCGCGCTTCGAGGGCACCGACCGGGTGCGCGTGGTGGAGGCGGGCAAGGTGTAGCCCCGCCAGCGGGCCCGGGCGCCCTCGCTCGTTGGAGGGGGCCCGGTGGCCGCGTCCCGCGACTACTGCGCGACGGAGACCTTCACTTCGATGTTGCCGCGCGTGGCGTTGGAGTACGGGCACACCTGGTGGGCCGCCTCCATCAGCTGCTGCGCCTCCTCGTGGGGGATGCCCGGGAGGATGCCCTGGAGCTCCACCGCGAGGCCGAAGCCACCCTCGGGCGTCTTGCCGATGGTGACGGTCGCCTTCACGCCGGCCTTCTCATCCAGCTTCTTGCCGGCCTTGCCCGCCACCAGGCGCAGCGCGCTCTCGAAGCAGGAGGAGAAGCCCGCGGCGAAGAGCTGCTCGGGGTTGGTGGCCGTCGTCTTGCCGGAGCCGCCCAGCTCCTTGGGCATGGCCAGCTCCAGGCCGTCCAGCGGGCTGTCCGTGAGCAGCAGCCGGCCGTTGCGGCCGCCGTGCGTGACGGCGGTGGTGGAGTAGAGCTTCTGCGCGATCGTGACCTGGGCCATGGCGTTGCTCCTTCGTGAGTGATTGCTGCGTGTCTGGGAACTACCTTGAAATCTTTTCGAACAGCCGCTGGATGTCCCGGCGCAGCCGGGTCATCTCCTCCAGCGAGAGGCCGGTGCGGCAGGCGATGGCCTCCGGGATGGCCGCGGCCTTGCGGCGCAGCGTCCGGCCTTGCGACGTGAGCGACACGCGCACCGACCGCGCGTCCTCCGTGGACCGCTCGCGGCGCACCAGCGCCAGCGTCTCCAGCCGCTTGAGCAGCGGCGTGAGCGTCCCTGAATCCAGGTACAGCTTCTCCCCCAGCTCCTTCACCGACACCCCGTCCGTCTCCCACAGCACCAGCATCACCAGGTACTGCGGGTACGTCAGCCCCAGCTTCGCCAGCAGCGGCGTGTAGGTCTGCACCATCGCCCGCGACGCGGCGTAGAGCGGGAAGCACAGCTGCAGGTCCAGGCGGAGGAGGTCTTCCGACGACATGGAGAATATGTAGTGCGCAATTGAATTGCGCGCAACTGAATCGGAGTTCGGCGGGAAGGTGGGAGGGGGTGCGGCGTGTTTCCCGCCGGGCAGGGCCGTGGTACAGCCGCCACCCCCGGAGTGCCCGGGAACTGTCGAGGACGAGGGATGCTGAGGACGGTCACCGCCACGCGCTACGTGACGCCCTTGCGCGAGGGGGGCTCGCTGCCCGCCATCGTGGAGGCGAACGACGCGGGGCTCTATGTCGTGAAGTTCCGTGGAGCGGGCCAGGGGGCCAAGGCGCTCATCGCCGAGCTGCTGGCGGGCGAGCTGGCGCGCGTGCTGGGCCTGCGGGTGCCGGAGCTGGTGTTCGTGGAGCTGGACACGTCGCTGGGGCGCAACGAGCCGGACAGCGAGATCCGGGAGCTGCTCAAGTCGAGCGCGGGGTTGAACCTGGCGCTGGACTACCTGCCGCGCTCGGTGACGTTCGACCCGCTGGCGGTGCCGGTGCCGGAGGCGCAGGTGGCCTCCGCCATCGTGGCGTTCGACGCGTACGTGACGAACGTGGACCGCACGCCGAAGAACCCCAACCTCCTGGTGTGGCACCGCAACCTCTGGCTCATCGACCATGGGGCGGCGCTGTACTTCCACCACTCGTGGGACGGGTGGGAGGAGCGCAGCCAGGGGCGGTTCGCGCCCATCAAGGACCACGTGTTGCTGCCGTGGGCGAACGCGCTCGCGGAGGCCGGGGAGCTCCTGCGGCGCAAGGTGACGCCGGAGGTGGTGGAGCGCATCGTGGGGGCGATTCCGGAGGCGTGGCTGGGCCAGGAGCCCGCGTTCGCGTCCGCGTCGGAGCACCGCGCGGCGTACGTGACGTGGCTGCTGCGCAGGCTGGAAGCGGCGCCGGCGTTCATCGAGGAGGCGACGCGTGCCCACGCCCAGCTCGTTTGACTACGCCATCATCCGGCTGGTGCCTCGCGTGGAGCGCGAGGAGTTCATCAACGTGGGCGTCGTGCTCTTCTGCGTGCAGCACCGCTTCCTGGGTGCGCGCGTGGACCTGGACGTGGCGCGGCTCAAGGCGCTGTCGCCGGACGCGGACGTGGAGCTGCTGAGCGGCCACCTGGAGAGCTTCCGCCGCGTGTGCGTGGGGGGGAAGGACGCGGGGCCCATCGGGCGGCTGCCGCAGAAGGAGCGCTGGCACTGGCTGGTGGCGCCCCGGAGCACCATGCTCCAGACGGGCCCCGTGCACGCGGGCCTCTGCGACGACCCGGACCGCGCGCTGGAGCACCTGCTGGACACGATGGTGCGGGTGAAGCCCGCGACGGGACCGGGCCTGGACGCACCTCCTCCGTGAGCGGCCAGGCGAGCAGCGGCTTCGTCCGCTTGTCGGCACATCGCGGGCGGCGCTCGCGAATCCCAGCTTGAAGGGAGTGGGCAGCCCTGGACGTTCTCCTCGGGGCTTCCCACCTTTCGCCGCGAGGCCACGGGAGGTGGCGACCGGACCATGGAGCCGTCAGCGCTGCGCATCGTCACGTACAACGTCCGCTACTTCGGACACATGCTGAGGGGGCTCGCGAGCACCGTGGGCCCCAAGCGCCGGGTGGCGGCCGCCCTGGCCACCCTGGACCCGCTGCCGGATGTCGTGTGCCTCCAGGAGGTGGAGACCTCGTCGCTGCGCAGCAACATCGTCCACCGGCCGACACGCCCTGGCGAGACGCAGCTCGAGGCCTTCATGACCCGCGTGGAGGAGACGTTCGCCCTCCAGGGGAGAGAGCTGCCCTACGAGGCATTCTATTTTCCCGCGCACCACTACAAGGTGGGCGAGCTGTCGCTCTACACCACCGGGCTCGCGATGCTCATCAACACGCGCACCCTCCAGGTGGACCGGCACAACGTGGGGTCGCCCGAGCACATCACGCACCACCACGTGCAAGGCCTCAAGGAGCGCAAGCAGAGCCGCATCTGCGCGCACATGCGCGTCTTCCGCCGCGCCGACCAGCGCGCCTTCCACATCTTCAACACGCACCTGAGCCTGCCCACGCCGTTCGCCCGCGAGTTCTGGGCCACGCGCGACAAGATGGGCTGCGGCGTCAACCAGCTCCACGAGGCGCGCAAGCTCGCGGACTTCATCGGCCTGCACGCCCGGGGGGAGCCGTTCGTGGTGTGCGGGGACTTCAACTCGCCGCCGTCGTCGCCGGTGTACCGCTACCTCACGGGGGACGCGCACCTGACGTGCGCGCAAGTGGCCGTGGGGCAGATCAACCCGAGCCTGTCCCGCGCGTTCCCCACCGCGGGCTTCATGCGCCTGCGCATGCACCTGGACCACCTGTTCTCCGGCGGCGGCGTGAGCTGGCTGGACGCGGACGAGACCCGGCCCTTCGGCGACCTCACCAGCCGCTTCCACGGCCTGTCCGACCACGTGCCCCTCATCGCGCGCTTCCGCCTGGAGGCCCCGCCGCTGGTGCTCGCGACCTGACGCCGGCTCACCCGGCGTCGCGCTCCAGCGCCTCCCACGCGTCCAGGATTTCGCGCGTGCGGCGCTCCGCGAGCACGTGGAACTCCGGCGCCAGGTGCGCCACCTTGTCCGGGTGGTACTGCGCGATGAGCACGCGGAACGCCTTGCGTGCTTCGTCCCTCGGCGTGCCCCGCTCGATGCCCAGCACGACCCAGGGGTCCTTCGCCTCGGGTTCGGCGGGCGGCGGCTCCACGGCACGGCGGCCTCGCGGCGGCGTCTCGTCGGACGTCCGCGCCCCGGCGCCGTCACGCGCCCACCCCGCCCTCCCGGCCCTGCCGGCTCCGTCGCGGGCCCCCGCCTCTTCACGGGGCTCGTCGGAGCGCGCGCTCCCACCCGCGCTGGCGGGCCCGTAGCGCGGCGGCGCGCGCGGGGCGGGTTCGGGGCGGCGGTGGCCGGGGCGCTTCTCGGGGTCCGGCGCGGGGACGCTCGGGGACAGCCGGCTCAGGGCCTCCTGCAGGAACCACAGGTCCTCGGCGGGGCTGGCGTGCTTGCGCACCACCGCGCGCGGCTTGCCGTCCTCCAGCAGCACGTAGCCCGTGGCCACCGCGTAGGCGCGCTTCTTGTCGGCCGGGTAGAGCCGGTCCCCCAGGTCCCCCAGGGGGTCCCGCCACATGCCCTCCGCCGTGCCCTCGTCCGCCACGATGACCTGGGACAGCACGTGCCCGAAGACGTCCTCCAGCGCGGCGAAGGGCTCGCGCGCCTGCGGCGGGCGCGTCATCCCCGCGTCGTGATGCACCCCCGCCACCAGCAACAGCCCCCCGGCGGCGTCCACGAACGCGAAGAGCTTCTCTCGCACCTGCTTGTCGGAGAAGTAGAGGACGGCCTGCACGGTCCGCCCATCCTGGGGAACCCCCCGCCATTTCTCAACCACCGCGGGCTCCCAGGCCCCCCTCCCCTGCCCGACCCGGCGGGTCCTGCCCCAGGAATTCCGACAAGACCCGGTTCGATGCGGCTCGACCCGGGGGCGGGCTTGCGGAAGAGTCACCCCCTCCTATGCGCTGCTGCCACCGCCACGCCCCCGCCGCCGGGTTGTCCGACCCGCACCCGTTCAGCCTCCCCGGCGCCACCGAGCACTACGCCGCGCCGCGGCCGGTGCGCGCCGAGCACGTGCGCATCGAGCTGGACCTGGACTTCGGCCAGCGCACCCTGACCGGCACCTGCACCACGCGTGTGTCCGCGGTCCGCGCCGTGTCCACGGTCAGCTTCGACGCGGTGGACCTGGACATCACGGAGGCGCGCGTGGACGGGCGCGTCGTCCCCTTCTCCAACTCCGGGTCCCACGTGCGCGTGGAGCTGCCCCGCGCGCTGGAGACGGGGCAGGCGTGCGACATCGCGCTCAGCTACCGCGCCCGTCCCCGCCGGGGCCTCTACTTCTGGGGTCCCGACGCGGGCTACCCCGACCGGCCCCTCCAGGCGTGGACGCAGGGCCAGGACATCGACGCGCGGTGCTGGTTCCCCTGCCTGGACACGCCCGCGCAGAAGGCCACGTCGGAGGTCATCGCCACCTTCCCCGCGAACATGACGTCGCTGTCCAACGGCGTGCTCGTCAGCGACGTCACCCTGGGCGAGCGCCGCACGCAGCACCACCGCATGGCGCAGCCGCACGCGCCCTACCTCGTCACGCTGGTGGTGGGCGAGTTCGACGAGGCCACCGACACCGCCGGCACCACGCCGCTGCGCTACCTGTTCCCCAAGGGCCGCCGCGAGGACGCGCTGCGGTGCGTGGCGCGCACGCCGAGGATGATCGCCGCGTTCGAAGCCCTCACCGGCGAACCGTACCCGTGGAGCGGCTACGCGCAGGTGTTCGTCACGGAGTTCATCCTGGGCGGCATGGAGCACACCACGGCCACCACGATGGTGGACACGGTGCTGCACGACGCGCGGGCGCACCTGGACTTCACCGCCGAGCCGCTCGTCTCCCATGAGCTGGCGCACCAGTGGTTCGGCGACCTGCTCACCTGCCGCGACTGGCCCCACGGCTGGCTCAACGAGGGCTTCGCCACCTACTTCGAGGTGCTGTGGAAGGAGCAGGGCGACGACCGGGACGAGGCGGACCACCACCGCGCGCTCGACCTGGAGGCCTACCTGACGGAGACGCGCGAGCGCTACGCGCGCCCCATCGTCGCGCGGAAGTTCCAGGCCCCCATGGACCTGTTCGACCGCCACCTCTACGAGAAGGGCGGCCTGGTGCTCCACGAGCTGCGCCGCCGCGTGGGGGACGACCTCTTCGTGCGCGCCCTGCGCCACTACGTCGCGTCGAACCGTCACGGGGTGGTGGAGACGGTGGACCTGGCCCGCGCCTTCGAGCAGGCCACGGGGCACAACCTGGATCCGGTCTTCGACCAGTACGTCCACGCCCCCGGCCATCCGGAGCTGAAGGTGGAGGTCCGCTACGAGGCCGATGACGCGCGCCTGCGCATCGCCGTGCGGCAGGCGCAGCGCACCGACGCGGGCACGCCCGTGTTCCGCCTCCCGCTGGAGGTGGTCGTCACCGTGAACGGCCAGGACACGCGCCACCGGCTGGACGTCACCGACGCGGAGCACCGCTTCCACCTGCCCTGCGCCGCCGCGCCCTCTCAGGTGCGGGTGGATCCGCGCCGCGACGTGCTGGGCTCGCTGGACGTGGACAAGGCCGTGGGGCTGTGGCGCGAGGAGCTGGCCCGCGCGCCGGAGGCCCGCGCCCGCACGGAGGCGGCGCACGCGCTGGGGAAGGACGGCGGCCTGCGTTCGGTGGAGGCGCTGGGCCGCGCGCTGACGGACACCGGCCTGTTCTGGGCCACCCGCGCCGCGTGCGCGAAGTCGCTGGGGCGCATCCGCACCCCGGAGGCCCGCGCGGGCCTGCTGGGCGCGCTCACCACCCCGCACCCGCGCGTGCGCCGCGCCGTGGTGGCCGCGCTGGGCGAGTTCCGCCACGACGCGGAGGTGGCCGGCCGCCTGCGGGCGCTGCTGGAGGCCGGGGACGCCAGCTACTTCGTGGAGGCGGAGGCCGCGCGGGGACTGGGGCGCGTGCGCGCTCCGGACGCGCTGCCCCTGCTGGAGGCCGCCGCCGCGCGGCCTTCGTTCCAGGACGTCATTGGCGCGGGCGCGATGGACGGGCTCGCGGAGTCACAGGACCCGGCCGCGTTCCCGGTGGCGGTGGCGCGCACCGCGTACGGGCAGCCCGCGTTCCTGCGCCGCGCCGCCGTGGGCGCGGTGGCGAAGCTGGCGGAGGTCGCGAACCGCAAGCGCGAGGCGGTGGACCTGTTCGCGCAGCTCCTGCGCGACCCGCAGTTCCGCGTGCAGCTGGCCGTGTGCGACGCGGCCTCCACCCTGGGCGACCGGCGCCTGCTGCCCGCGCTGGAGGGCACGACCTTCAGCGACCCGCGCACCCGCCGCTATGCCCGCGAGGCCGTGCGAGCCCTGCGCGACGGCGCGCCCCAGGCCCGTGAGGTCTCCGCGCTGCGCGAGGAGCTGGATGCGCTCAAGCAGGAGACGCGGACCCTGCGCGAGAAGCTGGAGGCGCTCACCCTGGGCGCGGCGCCGCCCCGCACCGCGCCCCGGAAGGCCGTGCGCAAGCGCTCGGCGAAGCGCGGACGCACACCGGCCCCGAAGCGCAAGCGCTAGGCCCGCCCGACCGCTCACCAGGGGTCCCGCCAGCGCCGGGGTTTCCGGCTTCGCCGCGCCATCCCAGCCCACAGTGTGCATCTGTAGGCAAAGGGAACGCGCACGGGTGCCACTCCGCGCACCCGCCAACGCCGGGGGTCCCCTGTCCCGGCAGGACCGTCCGCGCCGTGTGCGCACGGACGGTTCCCACCAGGAGCGAGGCATGGCTGGAGGAGCCATACGGGAGCTGGAGGCCGTCCTGGACGCCGCGGTGGATCCCGTCATCGCGTGCGACTCCGGCGAGCACATCCTGCACGTCAACACGGCGACGGAGCGGCTGGTGGGGTGGGACCGCGAGCAGCTGCTGGGCAAGCCCGTCACCAAGCTCTTTCCCTCTCGCCTGCACTCCTTCCAAGGCGTGAGCCTGGTGCGCTACCTGCTGTCGCGCAGGAAGCTGCTCAGCGGGCGCCCCACCCGCGTCTTCGCCCGGCGCAAGGACGGCGTGGAGCTGCTGGTGGAGCTGACGGTGGGCGCCGCTGGCGTGAACGAGGAGGAGCGCATCGTCCTCACGATGCGCCGGCTGCACGAGGTCATCGACACGCTGGACGAGCCCCTGGAGCACGTTGCCAACGGCCCTGAAGCGCCGGTGCGTCCGGAGGAGACGGGGGATCGGCTCTACCAGCTGGTGGTGGAGAACGCCCCCCAGGGCATCTTCCACTTCGACCGCGTGCCCATCCTCACCGCCTGCAACGAGCAGTTCGCGCAGCTCATGGGCACGTCGAAGCGCAACCTCGTGGGCGTGAACCTGCTCACGCTGCGCGACGAGAACATCATGGCGTGCGTGCGCGAGTCGCTGGGCGGACAGCGCTGCGACTACGAAGGGGACTACCGCGCGCTCAGCACCGGGAAGGTGACGCCCGTGCGCGTGCGCTTCGCGCCGTGCTACGCCGAGGACGGCTCGGTGGAGGGCGGGGTGGCCATCGTGGAGGACATCACCGACCGCCGCCGCGTGGAGGCCGAGCGCGAGGAGAACATGGCCCAGCTCGACCTGCTCTTCCGCGGCGCCCCGGTGGGCATCGGCTTCCTGGACACGGAGCTGCGCTACGTGCGCATCAACGAGACGCTCGCGCGCATCAACGGCCTGCCCGCGGAGGCGCACGTGGGCCACACGCTGCCGGAGCTGCTCGGGGCGCCGGGCGCCGTCGCGGAGCTGGGCCCGCGGCAGGTCCTGCGGACCGGCGAGCCGATGGTGAGCCAGGAGGCCACCACCGAGGACCTGGGCGCGCCCGGCCCCATGCGCTCCTTCTCAGGCAGCTTCTACCCGGTGCGCACGCCCGACGGCCGCGTGCTGGGCGTGGGGGTCCTGTTGGAGGACGTCACCGAGCGCAAGCGCGCGGAGGAGGAGCGCGCGCACCTGTACGGCGAGGCCCAGGAGGCCGTCCGCGTGCGCGACGACTTCCTCTCCATCGCGAGCCACGAGCTGAAGACGCCGCTCACGCCCCTGAGCCTGCGCCTGGCCACGCTGGAGCGCCGCCTGGAGCGCGGCGAGCACCTGGACCCGAGCGTGCTGCGCCACGCGCGCCACCAGCTCACCCGCCTCACCGGCCTCATCAACGACCTGCTGGACGCGTCGCGCATCGAAGCGGGCCGGCTGGCCCTGCACCCGGAGGACACCCGCTTCGACCAGCTGGTGGAGCACACGCTCGCCAGCCTGGAAGGACAGAGGGGCAACCACGTCTTCGACTTCGAACGGCCCCCGCGCACCATCTCCGTGCACGGCGACGCGTACCGGCTGGAGCAGGTCGTCCTCAACCTGCTGGAGAACGCGCTCAAGTACAGCCCGGATGGCGGCACCATCCGCGTGCGCCTGTCGGTGGACGAGGACGTGGCGGTGCTGTCCGTGAAGGACCCGGGCATCGGCATCCCGGAGGACCAGCAGCGGCAGCTCTTCGACCGCTACTTCCGCGCGCGCAACGCCTCCAGCCGCTCCTACGGGGGCCTGGGGCTGGGCCTCTACATCAGCCGCGACATCGTGGAGCGCCATGGCGGCCGCATCTGGGTGGAGAGTGAACCGGGCCAGGGGTCCACCTTCTACGTCGCGCTGCCGACGCTCGCCGCCGCGCGGCCCGGCCTCCCGCTCGCCTGGGCGGACCGCCACCTGCACTGAAGCGGTCACCCGGCGCGCGCTGAAAGAACTTCAGCCCCGGCTGTTCCCCCCCGTCGCAAGCCGCATGCAAAGGGCTGGAATCTCACGCTCACCAGCCCTGGCACGCCCCCTGCTCTGGATGGCCGCACGGGAGGGAGAGCACACATGGAAAACCTGACGATGCCGAGCGAGACCCCGGTGAGCCGCGACAACGAGGGATGGGTCGTCCGGGTGAAGGTCGCGGGACGCGTCCAGGAGGTGCGCTGCACGTCGGAGAACCAGGCGCGCTACTTCGCCGCGGTGCTCTCCTTCAACGCGGCCCGGCCCTCCCGCCTGCGCAACTGAAACACCGCGGACCAGCGGCGCCCGCCGTCAGGCATTGCGGCGGGCGATGTCGGCGGACAGCACGTTGGCGAAGGACACCCAGCCCAGGTACGGGGCCATCAGCCACGGGGCCTTGCGGTCCACGCGGCTCGCGGCGACGGTGTAGGCCACGATGCTGCCCAAGAGCGCCCCGTTCTCCACCGCCGCGGCCGTCAGTTGGCGCCTTCCGAAGAACAGGTGGGACCACGCGGCGTTGAGGCCCAGCTGGACGAACCAAAGCCCCAGGGCGCGAGAGCGCTCAGCGCCCGCGGGCGAGCCCCAGATGCGCCAGCCGGAGACGGCGATGAGCGCGTAGAGGGCGGTCCAGACCGGCGCGAAGGCTTCGCGGGGCGGCTGGAACGGCGGCTTCCGGAGCCGCTTGTACCACCCCTGTGACACGGCCTCGCGGGTGCTGCGCGCGCCCACGTAGACGGCCCCGGCGGTGAGGGCGGCGAAGGCGCCCAGCGCCACCGCGGACTCGCGGTTGAGCGTGGGGTTGTGTTCCAGACCCTCGGAGCCTCCCAGCGCGCTGATCCGCATGGCATTCCTCCCCGCGTGTGAACGTGCGAAGCCACAAGCTGTGTCCTCCCGCAGTGGGCCGCCATGCGCGCCTGCCTGCCCGTGTGACGCGGGCGCTCGCACGCCCGCCCCACGGGGGGCCCTCCGGCATCACAGGGACTCCTGCTATCACTGACCTTGATACATGCCCGTCGGGCTGAAACAGCCTGGAGGCGGTGTGTCGCGGAGGCGCGTCCCGGGGTAGCGTGCCGGCGCCGGCCTCGCGGGGAGGGTCCGTGACGGGTGAGCTGTGGAAGAGCATCCAGGAGCGTTGGCGCCACCACGGGTCGCAGATGCTCGGGGTCGCGCTGGTGGCCACCCTCGTCGCGTGGGCGGGCGAGTGGAGCGGCGTGCTCCAGGACGTGGAGCACATCGCATACGACCGCGCGCTGGTGACGTTCACCGGCGGCCGGGGGCTGTCCTCCCACGTGGTGGTGGTGGCCATCGACCAGCGCACGCTGGATGGCATCAACCAGGATGAGCAGCTGCGCACCAACTTCGGCAACTGGCCGTACACGCGCACGCTGTGGGCGCGCATCGCGCAGGAGCTGAAGGCCGCGGGAGCGAAGGCGGTCCTCTTCGACGCGGTGATGGACGAGCGCGCGTCGGACGAGTCCGCCGACCTCGGCTTCGCCCAGGTGCTGCGAGACACGGGGCTGCCCTTCTACGTGGGCATGGTGACCAGCGGCACCGCGAGCCCCCTGCCCCGCGCGGACTTCACCGCCGCCGTGCCATTGACCGCCCCGGAGGCCGCGCCCTCCCCAGCGCCCACGGACGCCCCCCCCGCTGACGACGAGGCGTTCCCCGAGGAGTTCGAGGACGCCCCCGCCACGGCCACGCCCACACTGGAGCCCGGGGCGCTGGCGCGGGCGCTCGCGTTCCCCGCGCGCCGGACGGATGGGGGTGCGCTGCCGGCGTTGCGGTACCGCGCGCAGGGCGGGGAGTGGCGGCCCCGCTACCCGGTGCCGCCCACGACCGCGCTGGTGGGGTCGGTGACCGGCTTCGGGCTGGTGGACACGGAGGCGGACACGGACGGCTTCATGCGCCGCACGCACTTCGCCTACTCGGATGGCGTCAACACCTACGTGACGCTGCCGGTGCGCATGCTGGCGGACCTGGTGGGCGCGAAGGAGCTCACGCTCTCCGGCCGCACGCTCCAGCTAGGCGAGCGCGCGTGGCACGTGGACGCGGACGGCAGCGCGGCGCTGGACTACGGCGGCCCGCTCCATGAGCGCTTCACCCTGGTGCCCCTGCTGGACGTGCTGGAGGATTGGATCCGCCGAAGCGCGCACAAGCCCGTGGCGCTGGGCGCGGACACCTTCCGGGACAAGGTGGTGGTCATCGGCGGCACGGCGGTGGGCGTCAACGACATCAAGGCGACGCCGTTCTCTCCCACGCAGCCGGGGTTGGTGAAGCAGGCCACGGTGGTGGACGCGCTGCTGTCCGGCGCCTTCATCACGCGGGCGCCGGCGGGCGTGGACCTGGGCATCACCTTCCTGGTGGCGCTGGTGTCCGCGGTGCTGTTGATGACGGCGCGCTGGACGCCGCTGGAGGTGGGCTGGCCGCTGGTGCTCGTGCTCGGGCTGTATGGGTTCACGGGCCTGTTGCTGCGGACGACCCAGACACATGTGTTGATGGCGATGCCGGCGCTCGCGGGCATTGGCGCCAGCGTGGCGGCGCTGGCGTTCAACCACCTGGTGGCCAACCGCGAGACGCAGTTCATCCGGCAGGCGTTCCACCGCTTCATGGAGCCGAAGCTGGTGGAGCAGATGATCCGCTCGCGGCAGCTGCCGCGCCTGGATGGGGAGAACAAGGAGATCACCGCCTTCTTCAGCGACATCCGCGGCTTCTCCACCTTCAGCGAGCGCTTCAAGGAGGACCCGCGCCAGCTGGTGCGCATCCTCAACACGTACCTCACGACGGTGAGCGGGGCGCTGCTGCGCGAGGGCGGCTGCCTGGACAAGTACATTGGCGACGCGGTGGTGTGCCTCTTCGGCGCGCCCATGGCGCAGGAGGACCACGCGGTGCGCGCGTGCCGGGGTGCGCTCGCGGCGAAGGCGGCGGTGGAGGTCCTGCGCGAGGACTTCCGGCGCAAGGGCTTCCCGGATGTGTACACGCGCATCGGCGTGAACAGCGCGGTGAACTTCGTGGGCAACTTCGGCAGCGACCAGCTCTTCAGCTACACGGCCATTGGCGACGGGATGAACCTGGCCGCGCGGCTGGAGGGCGCGAACAAGGCCTACGGCTCGGTCATCATGATTGGCCCGCGCACGTACGAGCTGGCGCGCGAGCACATCGAGGTGCGCGAGCTGGACCGCGTGCGGGTGGCGGGCAAGACGGAGGCCGTCACGGTCTACGAACTGCTCGCGCTCAAGGGGCAGCTGGATGCCGCCACCCAGCGCACGGTGGCGCGCTACCACGAGGCCCTGGGGCTGTACCGGGAGGCGCGCTTCGCGGAGGCGGTGGCGGTGCTGGAGGCGGAGGCGGCGCGGGCGCCGGAGGACGGGCCCACCGGGAAGCTGCTGGAGCGCTGCCGCGAGTACCTGGAAGCGCCTCCGGAAAAGTTCGACGGCGTCGCGAATCTGGAGAAGTGACGGCGTAATGACGTTGGGAGCACGACGACGATGAAGCGACTGACATGGGGCCTGGTGCTGCTGACGCTGGGGGTGCCGGTGACGGCCGCGTGGGCGGTGAAGAAGGACGAGAAGCTCTACGTGAAGGCGCGCAACACGCGCGTGCTCAAGAGCGCGGTACCCACCGCGGACGTGGTGGCGGTGCTCCAGCCCGGCCAGCAGGTGACGTGGAAGGGCGCGGACCCCACGAACAAGCAATGGCACCAGGTGACGGAGCCCGGAGGAAAGCCCGGCTACGTGTTCCAGACGAACCTGTCCACGAAGCCGCCCGACATGGAGCTGGTGGCCAAGGACGGGAAGACGCGAAGCATCGACCCGGCGGCCTTCGTCTCCAGCGGGGCGGCGGTGAAGGCGCTGAGCCCGGGCGCGGAGAAGTACGGCCGCGAGAAGGGCGGTGGCTACGCGGACGCGGTGGCGCAGATCCAGAAGGTGGAGGGGATCGCCAGGCGGGTGACTCCGGTGGAGATCGACGCGCACGTGAGGCAGGCCGGGCTGTTTCCCGTGGTGGCGCCCAACACCGTCGTGGGTCCGCAGAAGGTGGCGAAGGGCTCCAACAAGCCGACGAAGGGGGCGAAGTGATGCGCTCGCGCATGGGGATGCTCGCGGTGGCGGGCCTGGGCCTGTGTCTGACGTCCTGCGCCCAGGTGACGAAGAGCCTGAAGGCCACGAACCTGGGCGGCGAGGTGGGCCGGGCGGCCGTGGCCACGTCGGAGAAGGTGCAGGCGTGCGACAAGCTGAAGGTGGAGCCCGCCATCCAGGAGGAGTACGCGCTGGGCAGCGCGGTGGCCATCCACTGGGCGCAGCAGGGCGGCGGGTTGATGCTCGCGAGCGCCGCGGAGGAGGGGCTGAACACCTACGTCAACACGGTGGGCCGCAACCTGGCGATGCAGTCACCGCGGCCGGAGCTGGGCTGGACGTTCGCCGTGCTCAAGGACCCGAAGAACTTCAACGCCCTCTCCGCCCCGGGAGGCTACGTCTTCGTCACGCGCCGGCTGCTCCAGGGCGTGGACAACGAGGCGCAGCTCGCGGGCGTGCTGGCGCATGAGATTGCCCACGTCGTGCTCAAGCACGCCCTGCACCAGTATGTCTCCGTGAAGGTGAACACCTGCCAGCTCGCCACGGTGGGCAACGCGGTCGTGTCGGCGGTCGCCGCGAAGGTGCTGGACGCGGGGGGCCGGGATGGCCGGCTGGACCTGGATTCGGACACGGGCCTGATGGCCAAGATGGCCGAAGGCACCGTGGAGGCCCTGGGCAAGGGCAACCGCAAGGACGAGGAGATGGCGGCGGACGCGCTCGCGGTGGAGCTGCTGCTGTCCGCGGGCTACGACCCGCGGGAGTACTCGCGGCTGCTCGAACAGACGGCGGGCGGTGGCGGCATCCTGGAGAACCACCCGAAGAAGGAGGAGCGCATGGCGCAGATCTCCCGCATCCTGGCGGCGCGGGAGCGGGACGAGGACGCGCTCGCGCGGTTGGATCCCGCGTCGCTCCAGAGCCCCGCGCTGCCCACCGCCTTCGCCATCGTGGGCCCCGCGCCGGGCGGGAAGGCCCGGGGCGTGGCGAAGGACACGAAGTAGGGCCGGACGGGGACCCGCGCGGGTCCCCGTGGCTTCAGCGCACCGTGGCCTGACTGAGGGCGCGGTGCACGGACTCCAGGGCCTTGCGCGCCTCCAGCAGCTCGGCGCGCTCGGCGGTGAGGGACGCGACCTGCTGGGCGAGCACGTCGCGCTCGCCCTGGAGCGTCTCCACCGCGCGGCGCAGCGACGAGGACTCGTCCTTGGCGCCCTCCAGCTCCACGGCGAGGCGCTCCTCCTCCGCGAGGCTGTCCGCGAGGGCCTGCTTGCCGCGCGTGACGACCTGCGCCAGGGAGTCGTGCTCCTTCGCGGCGGCCTGGAGGGCCTGGCGGGACTCCTGGAGGGACAGGAGCGCTTCGTCGCGCTCGCCTTCCAGCGCGGCCAGCTCCCGCTCCAGGTCGGCGAGCAGCTTCACGCGGCCCTCCATCTCCGCGGACAGGCGGCGGGCCTCGTCCATGCGCAGGCGGGCTTCCTCGGTGGCCTTCTCCGCCTGACGGCGGGCCACTTCCAGGTCCTGGGTGAGCGTGAGGTTGAGCGCCTTGACCTTGGTGAGCTCCGCCTGGAGGTGGGTGATGCGCTCCACCGCGCGCTGTCCGGCTTCGGCGACGGTGGCGGGCAGCGGCTCCGGACGCGGGTTCTCGCGCACGGCCTTGAGGCGGGCCTTGAGGCGCTCACGGCGCGACTCCGAGTCCAGCTCCTCGCGAGGAGGGGCGGGGGTCTGCACCTCGACCTGCGCGGGCGGGGTGTCCTGTCGGGCCACCGGCTCGGTGGTGGTGACGGTGGAGGCCTGGACGGCAGCGTACGTCGTCATGGGCTCGGCCTCGGCAGGCATGCGGAGGGCCTGAACGCCCATCCGTCCATCGAACTGTACTCCGGGCGGCGGGCCCGCGAGCGTGACCGGAGCGCCCCGGGCCGCGTCGGCCTGTGCCACCGGAGGCGGCGAGGCGAACGTGACCGGCGCACCCCGGGCCGTCTCGGCCTGTGCCACCGGAGGCGGCGAGGCGAACGTGACCGGCGCGCCCCGAGGAGCCTCCGGCTGCGCCATGGCGGGAGGCGGTGAAGCGAACGTGGCCGGCGTGCCATGGGCGGCGTCCATCCGCGCCACCAGTGGCTGCGAGGCGGAGGTGGCAGGGGCTCCCCAAGCGGCTTCCGGCTGGGCGGAGGCGCGCGGAGCATCGCTGTGCGTCGCGGAGTGGGCCAGGGGTGCGATGCGCGTCGCGTCCACGTGCACGGCGGCTTCCGGCCGCGCCGTGAGCGCATCCCAGCGCGCGGCGGCGGGGACCGGGGCTTCCGGCGGCGCGGCCTGCACGAACGTGGGCGTCGGCTCGGCGGCCACCGGCTCCCGGGCGAACGCCTCGACCGCGGACTCCCGCTGCTGCGCGACGTGCGCGGCGGAGACGCTCCATGCGGACGCGGCCACCGCCTCGGCGACCTCCCGGTGCGAGACGGGGGGCACGGCGTCCGCGTCCCAGGCGGACTCCTCGGGCGCGGGCGCCTGCGCCACGTTCCAGTCGGCCGAGGCCTCCGGAGCGTCCGGCTCCAACCACGGCGCCGGGGGGGCTTCTTCCTCTTCGCGCCGCGCCTCCGGGGACACCAGGGCGGACAGCGCGTGGGACACCGGCGAGAACGTCGGCGCCGTCACCGCGGGCAGGCCCTGCGGGGACGCGGCCTTGGGGGCGTGCAGCGCGGCCTCCAGCGCCTCGGCGGCGGTGGGGCGCGGGGCGCCGCGGCGCTCGATGCGGGCGCGCACTTCGGCGGACAGGTCCGGGGCCTCCGCGACGGGCGGCGCGGCCGGCGCGGCGGGCTCCGGGTTGGCGGCGGCGGTCCCCGTCGGGTCGGCCGGGTCGAGTGCGCCCGTCAGCGCCCCCAGGCGGAGGCGCGGCTTCGCGCGGGACACGTTCTGTTCAAAGGCTTTCTTCATGGCGGAATCTCAGCCGGCTTTCGTCGCGGTGCCGCTCTTGGACGCGGCGGCGTGCGCGGCCACCAGGCGGGGCAGCACGTTGTCGAGCATGGCCTGGATGTCGCTGGCCCCCTTGGACGTGGGGTCCGCCACGAACACCGGGCGGCCCTCGCTGGAGGCCTGCGCGAACTTGGTGCACTGCCGGATGATGGTGGGCAGCAGGTACTCGGGGTAGTGCGTCTGAAGTGCCTCCAGCGCCTCCTTCGCCAGCTTGAAGGTGGCGTTGAAGGAGTTCACCACGATGAACACGTGGTCCAGCACGTGGTTCAGGTCCTCCTCCAGGCTCTGCACCGTCTCAAAGAGCAGCTTGAGGCCGTGGAAGGAGAGGAAGTCCGCGAGCACCGGCACGAACAGGTCGTTCGCGGCCATCAGCGCGTTGAGGTTGAGCAGGCCGAAGGACGGGGGCGCGTCGAAGACGATGAAGTCGTACTGGGCCTCCACGTCCTTGAGCGCGTTGCGCAGCTTGAACTCACGGCCGGCCATGGGCATCAGCGCCAGGTCCACCGTGGACATGCTCAGGTTGGACGGGATGAAGTCCAGGTTGGGCAGGGTGGACTTCTGCACCACCTGCACGAGGGGCGTCTTGCGCACCAGCACGTCCAGGAGCGTCTTCTCGAAGTCCTCGCCTTCGTAGCCCAGGCACTTGGTGGCGTGCCCCTGGCTGTCCAGGTCGATGAGGAGCACCGCGTAGCCCATCTCCGCGAGCCGCCACGCGTACGAGGTGGACAGGGACGTCTTCCCGGTGCCGCCCTTGAAGTTGAGGAAGAGCTGGCGGCGGTGGCCCGCGGTGGGAGGGAAGCGGTCGAGCGTCGTGCGCAGCTCCCACACGTCCTCCGGGCCGTAGGTCTCCTTGCGCAGCTCCGAGGGGATGGCCTTCGGAGTCACGCCGAGCATCTCGGCCACCTGCTTCGAGCTGTACGTCGGCGCTTCCATGAACGACCCTTCGGATGACGTGTGAGGCCCGGCGCGCTGCACCTTGCCTCAAGCGGCGAAGTATTTGTGCCCCCTTCGCACGATGGCCCCTCGGGCCACCAGCAGGGCAACAGCCTCCTGGGCCAGCTCCGGGGGAGCGGAGAGTCCGGCCGTCAGCTCGGCGAGCGAGCGTCCCCGGACGGCGACCCGCACCTCCTGCAACATGGCCCCACACAGCGATTCGACGGGAGAAGGGCCCCGGCGCGGAGGCACCGGAGGCGTGACGGGGGCGGCCACCGGCGCGCGAGCCGGAGGAGGCGCGCCCATGGCCACCAGCGCGGCCTGCACGGGCGTCCGCCGCACGGCGGGCTGCGCGGGAGCGGCGGGCGGAACCGAAGCGACGGGCGGCACGGCGGGGCCTGAGCCGAAGGACACCGGCCCGCCGTTCGCGACCCTCGCGGGGGCGGCGCCGTTCATCACGGCGGGTGCGGAGCGGGCCACGCCCACGGTGGCGACGACGTGCGCAGGGGAGGCCACGGGGACCACCGCCCACTGCGAGCTGCTCGCGGCATCATCCGCACGTGGAATCGGCGCGGCGTGAGCCGTCATCGGGGGCGCGGGCCGCGGGGCTTGCGCCGCGACGGCCTGCACGCCATTCGCCGCGACAGGCCGCGGTGCATGCGCCGCCCAAGCCTGCATGCCATTCGTTGCAACGGGCTGCTGCGCCTGAACGCCATTCGCCGCGACGAACTGCTGCGCCTGCGCCACCAAGGACTGCGCGCCATTCGCCGCGACGGACTGCTGCGCCTGCGCCATCACGGCCTGTGCGCCATTCGCCGCGACGGGCTGCTGTGCCTGCACCGCCACGGCCTGCGCGCCGTTCGCCGCGACGAACTGCTGCGCCTGCGCCATCACGGCCTGCGCGCCATTCGCCGCGACGGGCTGCTGTGCCTGCACCGCCACGGCCTGCGCGCCGTTCGCCACAAAGAACTGCTGCGCCTGCGCCGCCACGGCATGCGCGCCATTCGCCGCAACGGGCTGCTGCGCCTGCGTCGCCACGGCATGCGCGCCATTCACCGCGACGGGCTGCTGTGCCTGCACCGCCACGGCCTGCGCGCCATTCACCGCGACAGGCTGCTGCGCCTGCGCCACCGCGGGCTTCACATCCAGCGTCGCGCGCACGGGCTTCACCGGCAGCGTCGCCAGCCGGCGGATCTCCCGCCGACGGTGCGCATCATCCAGCGCGACCACCGCGGACACGTCCTGCCCCAGGATGCGCGACACGCTCTGCGCCGCCGCCTTGCGAACGCGCGCCTCGTCGTCGTCCAGCGCCTCCAGCAACAACGTCCGCGCGTTCTCGCCCCGGCCCGCCCCCAACGCCAGCGCCGCCAGCGCGCGCACTTCCGGATCCGTGTCGTGGATCGCGTCCTCGCCCAGCCGCCGCGCCGTCTCCCCCTCCAACCCCAACGCCAACAACGACGCGCGCCGGCGCACCGACCGGTCCGAATCCTTCATCGCCTGCGCCAGATGCGGCGCCGCGTCCTTCGGCGCCAACACCAGCAGCGCCTTCAACGCCGCGATGCGAACCTCCGGCACCGGCGAGGACAGCAGCGGCGACACCACCGACGCGCCCTCCTCCCGGCACAGCCCCGCGAACGCCTGCACCAGCGCCACCTGCGCCACCGCGTCCGTCTCCGCATGCAGCGCCGCCGCCAACGCGGGCGCCGCCGCCGGATGCGCCAGCGCCTTCAGCCGCTCCGCCGCGCGCACCCGGGCCGCCGCGTCCGCCGCCGACAGCTCCCGCACCGAGAACCCGAAGAGCGTCTCGTCCGTTGGGCTGCCCGCATGACCGGACAGCTCCGCCATCTGCTCCGGGCTCACCCGCAGCCGCCCCTCGTCCTGCAGCCGCTGCGCCTCGCGCGCCACCGGCGACAGCCCCGAATGCAAGGGCGCCGAGGCTCGCGGAGGAATGGGCGGCGCGGGACGGTCCGTCCACGGCACGCTCGGCTCCGAAGCCTTCAGCGGCACCGCCGGCCCGCTCACCCGCGAGCGCACCGCAGGCACCGCGTCACCCCGGAGGATCACCTCGCTGCGCAGCTGCGAGATGAACGACGCCAGGTCGAACCCCAGCTCGTCGTCATCGTCGTCCGCCACCGCGCGCGCCTGCCCGGAGGAGTGGATGCGGCTCGCATCCAGCAGCTTCTCCATCAGCTGGTTGCGCTCCAGGCGCAGCGCGTGGTTCAGCCGCGTCAGCTCCTCGCGCTCCGCCTGCGCGCGGCCCCCGCGCACCTCCAGCTCCGCCAGCTCCCGGCGCAGGTCCAGCTCCCGCTGGTGCGCCTCCGCCAGGTCCTCCTTGAGGTGCGAGAGTTCGTCGCGCGCGCTCGCCAGCTCGCCATGCAACTGCTGCGCACGGGCCTCGAAGTAGACGATCTTTTCGAGTGCGCTCTTGAGCAGCGCGTCCGGACGCTCGTCACTCACGACTGGCTCTGGCCTCCCCGCGAAGGCGCTCGGCGGCGCTCCCCGGTTCGCATCACCGAAGGGACTCCCCGGCTTTCCCGACCTGACGTCGGGGGGCGCACCTTACGTCAGCCCTACGTGCTACGTAAACCACGGAAACACCAGGGGTTTTCCCCCGCGAAGGCACGCCAGGATTGACAACGCCGCCCAGGCCGATTTTTCGGCCTCGCGCCCGCGTGCACGCATGGTCCAATGCGCGCATGGCTCCTTCGCGCATCGACACCGCGGTGACCCGGATGTTGGGGATCCGCTATCCCATCATCGCCGCCCCCATGTTCCTGGTGTCCAACGCCGCGCTGCTGGAGGCGGCCGGCCGCGCGGGGGCCATTGGCGCGGTGCCGTCGCTCAACTACCGCACCGCGCAGGCCTACCGGGACTTCCTCGCCGCGTTCCCCAGGGACGTGCCCTTCGGCGTGAACCTCATCCTCAAGTGGGCCGAGCGCCTGGAGGAGGACGTGGCCGCGACCGTGGAGCGCCAGGTGCCGCTCGTCATCACCAGCCTGGGCGACCCCACGCCCATCGTGGAGCGCGTGCACGCGTACGGCGGCAAGGTGTGGAGCGACGTCATCTCCCTGCGCCACGCGGAGAAGGCCGCGAAGGCGGGCGTGGACGCGCTCGTCGCGGTGGGCGCGGGCGCGGGCGGCCACGCCGGCAACCTGAGCCCCCTGGTGCTGGGGCCCTGGCTCAAGGAGGAGCTGGGCGTGCCGGTGGTGCTCGCGGGCGCGCTCTCCACCGGGCGCCACCTGGCCGCGACGCTCGCGCTGGGCCTGGATGGCGCGTACGTGGGCACGCGCTTCCTCGCCACCGAGGAGGCCGGCGCCGCGCCCGACTACAAGCAGGCGCTGGTGGACGCGAGCCCGGAGGACCTGGAGTACACGAAGGAAGTGACGGGCGTGCACGGCAACTTCCTCAAGACCGCGCTGGAGCGCTTCCGCGCGGGCCAGGGCAAGGCCTGGAAGGACACCTGGAGCGCGGGCCAGGGCGTGGCCTTCGTCAAGGACGTGCTGCCCGCCGCCACCGTCGTGGAGCGCATGGTGCGCGAGTACACCGAAGCGCGCGCCGCGCTGCCGTCCGAAGGCTGAACGCGGGCCGCGGCGCGAGTCCGCCCGCGCGCGAAAAGAACGTCCGGGTTCGAGCCCCGCTCCAGCCTGTCCCGCTGGAGCGCGCGGTCTCCCCGGACCCTTGAAGAAGTCGTCCACCGCACGAAGCGACCCGGCACGTCGGGCGACCTCGCACGGCCTTCCCGTGACGTGTTGGGAGGGGCCAGAGCGCGCGCGCCTACCACCCCGGTTCGGCGCGCTCAGCACGTGAGAAAAACGCACCCGGGAAGCCTTGCGAAACGCGTGCGCGAGAACGGCGGAAACAGCGAATTGTCGCGGGTTTGCGGGGCCTGTCCGTACGCCCGGAGATGTCAGACCCCACTCGTAATCTGTGTCTCACGAGGTCACGCAAGGCAGCGACTTCTCCCCGGTACCTCTCCGTCTGAAAAGCGGGGGGAGAAGCTCCTCTTTCGACAGGTTTTCCACGCCATGGAACAACGACTGGCAACCCTTATTGGAAACGCGGTGCGCGCCTCCCGGCAGCGCCTGGAGCTGACGCAGGCCGATGTCGCCGAGCGCGTGGGCATCGCCACGGAGGTGTACGGGCGGCTGGAGCGCGGACACATGTTGCCGAGCGTCCGGACGCTGCGGAAGCTGTGCCTCGTGCTCAACTGCTCGTCGGACGTGTTGCTCGGGCTGAGCGCGACGGCGGCGGTGACGGAGGACGGCGCGCCGCAGCTGTCGGAGGATCCGCCGGAGTACCGCGAGCGCCCCGAGGTGCGCCGCCTGCTGCGCACCGTGCGCAAGCTGGACTCCCCGCGGCTGCGGCTCCTGGGGCAGGTGGCGCACGCGCTGGAGCGATGAGCGAAGGCTCGCGCCGGGGGGAGCGCTATTCGGCCACGGGCTCCGCGTCCGCCTCCACGGGCGCGGGCGGTTCGCGGCGGACCGGGGGGCACGCCGTGCCCGCGGTGGGCAGCCGGAGGATGAAGCGCGCACCGCCCTCCGCGCGGTTCTCCGCCTCCAGCGTCCCGCCCGCGCGGGCCACGTAGTCGCGGCACAGCGCCAGCCCCAGGCCGGTGCCCTTGCCGGGCGGCTTCGTGGTGAAGAAGGGCTCGAAGAGGCGAGCCATCGCGGCCTCGGGGATGCCCGGACCGTTGTCCTCCACCTCCACCCTCACGCGGCCGTCATCCATGCGCGCGCGCAGCACCACGCGCGCGGGGCGGCTGGGGCGCGCGGACTCCAGCGCGTCCGCGGCGTTGAGCAGCAGGTTCACCAGCACCTGCACCAGGTGGCGGGCCGTGACGCGCGCGGGGGCCAGGCCCTGCGCCACGTCGCGCTCCACCACGCCCAGGCTCCGCAGGCGCACCGAGGCCAGCCGCTGCGCCTCGGCCAGCGTCTCCGCGACGTCGCAGGACTCCGCGCCGTCGGGGGCCTCGCGGGAGAACTGGCGCAGGTCGGTGACGATCTGCTGGATGCGCATCACGCCCTGCTGCGTCTCCTCCAGCACGCGGCGCACGTCGTCCATGTCCTCGGGGGCGCCCTCCGCCCACTCCTCCTGGAGGTAGCGCAGGTTCGACTTCACGTACGCGAGCGGGTTGTTCACCTCGTGGGCCACGCCCGCGGCCAGCTGCCCCACCACCACCAGCCGCTCCACCTCCGCGCGCTGCCGCTCCACGCGCGCGCGGCGCGACTCGCTGTCCGCCAGCTGGCGCAGGGCCTCCACGCGCTCCTGGTGCGCGGTGCGCTCGGCGCCGCGCAGGCGGCGGAAGGTCTCCGCGCCGTGCGCGGCCACCAGGAACACGAAGCTGAGGCTGATGGACTGGCTGATGACCGCCGACACGGGCGCGTGCGCCAGCCACGTCATCAGCACCACCGCCGCCAGCGTGCCCCCGATGGCGGTCCACACCGGCAGCCGCTGGCCCGGGGTGAAGACCGTGACGAAGAGCGGCACCGTGTAGAAGGCGGAGAACAGCGGGCTCTCCAGGCCGCCGGTGGCGTGGATGCTCGCCGTGAGCGCGGAGAGGCTCACCACGCCCGCCGCGATGCCGCTCAGCGGAGGGCGGAGCCGGCCCACGCCCACGAGCGCGCCCAGCACCACGAACGTCCCGGCCCACACCAGGTGCGCCAGGAAGAACGGAGGATGCACGCCGCCCAGCACCAGCGGATGCGCCAGGGCGCCCAGGGCGATGAGCAGCGCGCACCACCAATAGGTGCGCCGTCGCACCCGCTGCCGGGCCAGGACGTCGCCGTCCACGGCCTCCCGCGCTTGTGGATCCGAAGCCGTCACCCCGGGCCTAGTCCGCGCGGGCCCGCTGCGCGGCGGGACGCGCGAGCTGGCGCCTCGCGTACGCCTGCAGCCCCGGGAAGTCCTTCGTCCGGCCCAGGGAGCCGGCCCACGCGAGGATGGACGCCACGAGCACGTCCGCCGCGCTGAAGCGCGAACCCGCGACGAACTCACGTCCCTCGAGCCGCGCGTCCAGCACCCGCGCCGCGTCGGTGAAGCGCTGCACGGCGCGCTCGGCGAGGGCGGGGACGCGCTGGGCCTCCGGCAGGGACTGGGTGTGCTCGAGGAAGGCCTCCAGCGGCGGCTCCAGCGTGGTCATCGCGAAGGCCATCCACTGGTAGTAGGCGGCGCGCTCGGGCGAGCCGGGCTCCGGCGCCAGGCCCTTCCGCGGGAAGCGGTCCGCCAGGTGGAGCAGGTGCGCGGTGGACTCCATGAAGACCTGCCCGCCGTCCTCCAGCGCGGGCACGAGACCCAGCGGGTGGACGTGCTGGAGATAGTCAGGCTGCTTGTGCGCGCCCTGGGCCAGGTCCACGCGGACCAGCTCGTACGGCACGCCCAGCTCCTCCAGCAGCCAGCGCGGACGCGTCGAGCGCGTGCGAGGCGCGTAGTACAGCTTCATGTCGAGTCCTCCCGTGGGCGACGCAGGCGCCGGGCCTTGCCCAGGCGCACCGCATCCCGCCCCCGTTTCTTCGCCTGTCCCACGCCGGAGGGCAAGATGGGGTCAGGACACACCGAGCGCAGCCGGCAGCCTCGGCACTCGGCGCCGCTCCACACCGCGTCGAAGAGCGCCGTGGTCCGGTCGATGGTGTCGAAGTCCTCCGTGACGAAGCCCATCTCGAAGTTGCGGACGTCCTCCCCCTTGGCGCCCAGCCCCGCGCCGGTGAGGTTGGCGCTGCCCAGGTAGACCCACGCCCCGTCCACCACCACCGCCTTGAAGTGCACGCGCGGGCACACCTTCAGCTCCAGCCCGCCCTTCACCAGCCGCGAGCGCGCGTCGAACGCGGCCCGGAACGGACGGCTGGGCAGCTCCGCGTGCAACAGCCGCAGCGCCACGCCCCGCGCGGCCAGCCCGTCCAGCACCTCCAGCAGCGGCACGAACCGCCCCGCCGCCCGCTCCACGTACATCGCCTTCACGTTGGCCGTGGCCATCCACACCGACTCGCGGGCGTGCGCCAGCTTGCGCAGCACCACGTCCTGGTACAGCGCGCGCCCCGCCAGCAGCTCCGCGTCGATGGGTCTCATCATGTCACCCAGAGTCTCACATTGGATTACATGACTCCATCCCCCCGTGCCCTTGCACCGTCCACCGGTGGATGGATGACCGGCGGTCAGCTTGACGAATGACCGGCGGTCATTTAACCGAGGGTCATGGTGGCGGCACTGGCGGCGAAGAAGGGGGTTCCGCCGAGGGCGCGGCGGGACTCGGACAAGGAAGCGCGGCGGCGGGAGCTGCTGGACGCGGCGCGGGCGCTGTTCGAGGCCACGTCCTTCGCCGAGGTGAAGATGGCGGACGTGGCGGCGCGGACGGGGCTGGCGAAGGGGACGGTGTTCCTCTACTTCCCGACGAAGGAGGCGCTGTTCCTGGCGCTCCTGGACGACCTGCTCACCGCGTGGTTCGCGAAGCTGAACGGGCGGCTCTCCGAAGGCGGGGGGGCATGGACCGGGCCCCGGCTGGCGCGCACGGTGGCGGCGTCGCTGGAGGGGGAGGAGACGTTCACCCGGCTGCTGGCGCTGATGCAGACGGTGCTGGAGCAGAACGTGTCGGTGGAGCAGGCCCAGGCGTTCAAGGAGCGGGTGCTCGTGTCCATGGGGACGACGGCGGCGCTGCTCCAGGAGCGGCTGCCCTTCCTCACGCCGGACACGGCGGGGCGGCTCATCCGCCACGTGCACGCGCTGATGACGGGGCTGCGGCAGATGGCGGACATCGCGCCCGTGGCGCGCGAGGTGCTGACGCTGCCGCACATGGCGCCGCTGCGCGTGGACTTCACCGCCGAGCTGACGGCGGCCATCACCACCCTCCTTCGCGGGCTCGAGGCCCGTTGACCCCACCCATCTTCTTCCGAATCCAAAATGGAGCCCGTCATGCTGGAAGCCGTCGCGTCCCTCCTTCCGAAGCCCACCGCTGAAATCGACCGCATCCGTTCGGTGTTCGAGTCGCAGCGCGCGAACCGCTGGAACCTGTCGCGCGGCACGGCGGCGGAGCGCATCGCGCGGCTGCGCAAGCTGCGCGAGGCCATCATCGCGCGCCGCGAGCAGCTGGCGGAGGCCATCCACCAGGACTTCCGCAAGCCGGCGGTGGAGGTGGAGCTGACGGAGATCCACCCGACGCTGGAGGAGCTGAACCACACGGTGAAGCACCTGAAGTCGTGGATGAAGCCCAAGCGGGTGGCGACGCCGCTGACGCTCAAGGGCGCGTCCAGCCACGTGCGCTTCGAGGCGAAGGGCGTGGTGCTCATCCTGTCGCCGTGGAACTACCCGTTCCAGCTCCTGGCCGCGCCGCTCATCGCGGCGGTGGCGGCGGGCAACGCGGTGATGCTCAAGCCCAGTGAGAAGACGCCGCACACCTCGCGCTTCCTGGCGCAGCTGGTGCGGGACGTGTTCCCGGAGAACGAGGTGGCGGCGTTCGAGGGGGGCGCGGAGGTGGCGGAGGCGCTGCTCCAGCAGCCGTTCGACCACTTCTTCTTCACGGGCAACCCGCACATCGGCCGCAAGGTGATGGCGGCGGCGACGAAGTTCCTCTCCAGCGTGACGCTGGAGCTGGGGGGCAAGTCGCCGGTCATCATCGACGAGTCCGCGAACCTGACGGCGGCGGCGGAGGCGCTGGCGTGGGGCAAGTTCGTGAACGCGGGCCAGACGTGCGTGGCGCCGGACTACATCTACGTGCCGGCGTCGAAGCAGCAGGCGTTCCTGGAGGCGCTCAAGGCGGTGCTGACGCGCTTCTACGGGGCGACGGAGGCGGAGCGGCAGGCCAGCCCGGACTTCGCGCGGGTGGTGGATCCGGCCGCCTGGAAGCGGCTCAAGGAGGTGCTGGACCGCACGGTCGCCGCGGGGGCGAGGGTGGAGGCGGGCGGCACGGCGGACGGGCCGTCGCGGTACGTGGCGCCCACGGTGTTGTCCGGGGTGACGACGGCGATGCCCATCATGGAGGCGGAGATCTTCGGGCCGGTGTTGCCGGTGCTGACGTACGAGCGGCGCGAGGAGATCTACGCGCACATCCACGAAGGCGGGAAGCCGCTGGCGCTCTACGTGTTCGCGCAGGACTCGAAGGTGGTGGAGGAGGTGCTCGCCCATACGACGTCGGGCGGGGTGGTGGTGAACAACGTGCTCATCCACGTGGCGAACCCGAACCTGCCGTTTGGCGGGGTGGGGATGAGCGGGCTGGGGAACTACCACGGGCACTACGGCTTCAAGACGTTCAGCCACGAGCGGGCGGTGATGGTCCAGTGGATGAAGTCGCTGGCTTCGGTGTTCTTCCCGCCGTATCGGGGAAAGGCCCAGGAGTGGGCCTCCCGCGCGACCCGGATGCTGGAGTAGGTCCGGGAGCGGGAAGAGAGGACCGGCATGCGCGTGGTGTCAGTGGAAGAGGCCCTGGTCCCCAGCGACCTGCAGACGGTGTTCGACCGTTTGCAGGCGCGCCGTTGGGAGCTGGCGAAGACAGGGCCGAAGGAGCGCCTCGCGCGGCTGGAGA
Organism: Corallococcus sp. Z5C101001; assembly: GCF_007352635.1. Classification (NCBI taxonomy): domain Bacteria; kingdom Pseudomonadati; phylum Myxococcota; class Myxococcia; order Myxococcales; family Myxococcaceae; genus Corallococcus; species Corallococcus sp. Z5C101001. The sequence continues at coordinate 476,370 of NZ_VKLU01000008.1, read as the reverse complement.
AGCTCAAGACGCTGCTGCTGGAGCGGCGGGAGGAGCTGGCGGACGCGCTGCACGAGGACTTCCACAAGCCGGCGGCGGAGGTGGAGGCGACGGAGATCCTCCCGGTGCTGCTGGAGCTGGCGCACGTGCAGAAGCACCTGAAGGCGTGGATGAAGCCGCGCAAGGTGGGCGCGCCGCTGCTGCTCGCGGGCACGAAGAGCGAGGTGCACGCGGAGCCCAAGGGCGTGGTGCTCATCCTGGCGCCGTGGAACTACCCGTTCCACCTGCTGGTGTCGCCGCTCATCGCGGCGGTGGCGGCGGGCAACGCGGTGCTGTGCAAGGCCAGTGAGAAGACGCCGGGCACGGCGCGCTTCCTGGCGCAGCTCCTGCGGGACGTGTTCCCGGCGGACGAGGTGGCGCTGGTGGAGGGCGGTCCCGCGGTGGGCGAGGCGCTGTTGCGGCTGCCGTTCGACCACTTCTTCTTCACGGGGGGACCGCGCGTGGGGCGGCGGGTGATGGAGGCGGCGGCGCGGCACCTGGCGGGGGTGACGCTGGAGCTGGGTGGGAAGTCGCCGGTCATCGTGGATGCGTCAGCGGACGTGGACGCGGCGGCGGAGCGGATCGTCTGGGGGAAGTTCCTCAACGCGGGGCAGACGTGCATCGCGCCGGACCATGTCTGGGTGCACGCGTCGAGGGAGGAGGCGCTGCTCGCGGGGCTGAAGGCCGCGCTGGAGCGCTTCTACGGGAAGACGGAGGAGGCGCGGCGGGCGACGCCGGACTTCTGCCGGATGGTGGATGACGGCGCGTTCCGGCGCGTGTGCGGGCTCATGGACGCCTCCGTGGCGGCAGGGGCGCGGGTGGTGGTGGGCGGCGGCGTGCACGCGGAGACGCGCTACATCGCGCCCACGGTGCTGGCGGATGTGACGCCGGAGTCGCCGGTGATGGAGGAGGAGATCTTCGGGCCGCTGCTGCCGGTGCTCCGCTTCGAGTCACTGGATGAGGTGGTGACGCAGGTGCGCGCGGGGGGCAAGCCGCTGGCCCTGTATGTCTTCAGCCAGCAGGAGGCGACGGTGGAGCGCCTGCTGAAGGAGACGAGCGCGGGCGGCACGGTGGTGAACAACGTGGTGTTGCACAACGTGAACCCGCACCTGCCGTTTGGCGGTGTCGGGCAGAGCGGGCTGGGCGCGTACCACGGCGAGACGGGCTTCAAGGCCTTCAGCCACGAGCGCGCGGTGGTGCGCCAGGGCCGCACGGCCTTCACGAACCTGTTCTTCCCGCCGTACCGGGGCAAGGCGCAGCGGCTGGCGCGGCTCGCGAGCAAGCTGTTCGAATAGGATGGAAGGCACGATGAGCTCCGAACACGCACCACCACCTCGAGGCCTGTATGGGCAGCGACCCAGCAAGAGCGCGGACGCGGCCCGCAGGCTTCAGTTCGAGCGACTGGCCGCGATGACGCCCCGGGAGCGCGTGCTGCTCGCGCTCAGCCTCAAGGAGCGGATGCGTTACATCACGCCTGCGCGTACCGAGAAGCCGGACCCTGGTGCTCCCCGATGAGTGACGCAGTGGGCGCCAACAGGCAGGAGCGGACGCTCGAGGTCGCGGAGCACGTGGTCGGAGTCCTGGAGCAGCATGGCATCCACGCCGCGGTCATTGGCGCAATCGCGCTGGCCGTTCACTACTACCCCCGGCAGACGGAAGACTTCGATCTGGCCATCAACATCAACCCCTTCCCGCGATTTCGTCAGCTCGACGAAGTCCTGAGGCAGGAGGGTTTCGAGACCGACCTCAGCTACCCCGATGCGGATGATCCCCTGGGCGGCGTCCTACGCGTTTCGGGAGCGGATTTCGAAACCATCGAGATCGTGAACTTCCAGAACCCCTGGCCCGGCGCGAAGGACAACACCCTGCTCGCGCAGGAGGCAATCCAGTCCGCCTCCTTGCCCTTGAACGCGGGCAGCCGTCTTCGAGTTGTCGGCCTCGCGCATCTCATCGCCTTGAAGCTCTTCGCGGGCGGATGGAAGTCGAAGGCCGACGTCATGGAGTTGCTGGAGCGCAACCGGCCACATCTGGATGTCACGGAGCTTCGTGACGTCTGCGAGCGCAACAAGCTTTGGCCTGAGCTCCAGCCCCTGCTCCAAGAGCTCGGCATTTCCTAGCGGGCGCGGCTCGCGAGCAAGCTGTTCGAATAATTCCCACGAGTCGTGTTCAGCGGCTCAGGGGTTGCCCGGATACAGGGCGAAAACGGTGTGGTTCACGTGGGTGAAACACCCTGTTTCACTCACGTTCCATGGTCCACGACCCATGGGTCATGATTCACCTCGCAGGCATGCGCACCCTTCTTCGCCTGCTCATCGTGGTCCCGCTGCTCACCGCCTGCGGAGGCTCCGACGACGACTCGTCGCCGGACTCCTGCTCGAACAACTCCGCCCCGGACACCTACAAGTCCGGCAGGAAGGCGGCCTGTTCCGGCCAGGCCACCGACGCCTACGCCTGCTGCGGCTACCAGACCGAGACCTGCAGCTACACCCTCTGCCGCAAGTCGCTCTGCGGCGAATGGGAGGAGCAGAGCTGGGCCTGCGGCTGAACCCCCGCCTCCAGCCCCCGGGGATGCCCGGGGGCCTTGGAGCGCGCTAGCTGCGCAGGCCCGGCGCTTCCTGGCCCGTGCGCGCGACGTACTCCGTGTAGCCGCCGCCGTACTTGTGGATGCCGTCCGGCGTCAGCTCCAGCACCCGGTTCGACAATGCGGCCAGGAAGTGCCGGTCGTGGGACACGAACAACATCGTGCCCTCGTAGCGCGACAGCGCGGTGATCAGCATCTCCTTCGTGCCCATGTCCAGGTGGTTCGTGGGCTCGTCCAGCACCAGGAAGTTCGGCGGGTCGTAGAGCATCTGCGCCATCACCAGACGCGCCTTCTCTCCACCCGACAGCACCCGGCACTTCTTCTCCACCTCGTCGCCGCTGAACCCGAAGCAGCCCGCCAGCGCCCGCAGCGACCCCTGCCCCGCGCGCGGGAACGCGTCCGACAGCTGCTCGAAGACCGTCTTCTCTCCGTCCAGCAGGTCCATGGCGTGCTGCGCGAAGTAGCCCATCTTCACGCTGCCACCCAACGCCACCGAGCCCTCATCCGGCTGCGTCGTGCCCGTCACCAGCTTGAGCAGCGTGGACTTGCCCGCGCCGTTCACGCCCATCACGCACCAGCGCTCCGCGCGCCGCACCAGGAAGTCCAGGCCGTCGTAGATGGTCCGCTTGCCGTAGCCCTTCACCACGTTCTTCAGGTTCACCACGTCGTCACCCGAGCGCGGCGGCGGCTGGAACTCGAAGAGCACCGTGGAGCGGCGCTTGGGCGGCTCCACCTTCTCGATCTTCTCCAGCTTCTTCACCCGGCTCTGCACCTGCGCGGCGTGCGACGCGCGGGCCTTGAACCGCTCGATGAACTTGATCTCCTTCGCGAGCATCGCCTGCTGACGCTCGTACTGCGCCTGCTGCTGCGCCTCGTTCTGCGCGCGCTGGCCTTCGTAGAAGTCGTAGTTGCCCGAGTACGTCGTCAGCGAACCGCCGTCGATCTCCACCACCTTCGTCACGATGCGGTTCATGAACTCGCGGTCGTGCGACGTCATCAGCAGCGCGCCCTCGTACCCCTTGAGGAAGCCCTCCAGCCAGATGAGCGACTCCAGGTCCAGGTGGTTGGAGGGCTCGTCCAGGAACATCGCGTCCGGGCGCATGAGCAGGATGCGCGCCAGCGCCACGCGCATCTTCCAACCGCCCGACAGCGCGCCCACGTCGCCGTCCATCATCTCCTCGCTGAAGCCCAGGCCCGCGAGGATCTCCCGCGCCCGTCCCTCCAGCGCGTACCCGCCCAGCTCCTCGAAGCGGCCCTGCACCACGCCGTAGCGCTCGACGAGCTTCTCCATCTCGTCCGCCTGGTCCGGGTCCCCCATGGCGGCCTCCAGCGTCTTCATCTCCGCCGCGACGGTGCTCACCGGGCCCGCGCCGTCCATCACCTCGGACACCGCGCTGCGGCCGGCCATCTCCCCCACGTCCTGGCTGAAGTAGCCGATGGTGACGCCCCGGTCGATGGAGACCTGCCCTTCGTCCGGGTACTCCTGGCCGGTCATCATCCGGAACAGCGTCGTCTTGCCCGCGCCGTTCGGGCCCACCAGGCCCACCTTTTCGCCCTTGTGGAGCGCGGCCGAGGCCTCCACGAAGAGAAGCTGCTGACCGTGCTGCTTGCCGATGTTGTCGAGACGGATCATGTGCGTACCGAAAGGGCCCGGGAATCAGGCGGCGCGCCCTTATGCCACGACCCGCCCGCCCGAGGGATGCTTCCGAACCCCCGGCACCCCTGGCCCCATCCCCGCGGCCGGGCAGGCAGGCCCCCGTCCGGGATTCCGCCCTGCCGGTAAGCCCCTCCGCCCTCAGGTGTCCCGGTGCACCGTGCCCGGGGAGAACGCCGGGGTGCAGATGGCCACGTACTCCGCGCCCTCTTCCTCGGGGGTGCTGTAGCGGACCCACTCGCCCGGCTCGCACACCACCGTCTGGCCCGCGTGCACGTCCATCACCCCGCCCTTGTGCTCCACCCGCAGCGTACCCGCGAGCACCAGCGTGATTTCACGGAACTCGGGCGTCTGCCCCGGCTCCTCCCACCCGCCCGGGCTGCGCATGTGCGCCACGCTGATGTTCGACGTCTTGGAGTTCACCCGGCCCACGTATTCGTCGATGAGCTTCGGCTTGTTGCCCACCGCCGTCACGCGGATGGGCTTCGGGATGAGCGTGGGCATGCGGAGGCTCCAGGAGGGGGGGACACGAGGGGGGAACAGCGGCCGCCCCTACCCTACCAGCGCGTGGCGTAGAGTGCCGCCGTGCTGACCGTCGACGCCCATCCCCTCCTCGACCTCGTTGCCTTCACCTCCTCCTTCCCTGCCCCCCTGGGGGAGCTGCCCGCGCCTGACTGGCTGCAGGCCCTGCTGAAGCCCGGCGCCACCGCGCCCCTCCAGAGCGACGACGCCGTGCGAGGCGCGGTGAGAGACCTGCTCCGCCATGGCGGCTACAAGCCCACCGGCCGGGGCAAGCCCGCGTCCGAGTACCTGGTGCGCGCCTCCGGCGACGGGACGCTGGGCACCATCAACGCCGCGGTGGACGCATGCAACGCGGTGTCGCTGCACAGCGGCCTGCCCATCAGCGTCGTGGACCTGGACCGCGCCCGGGCGCCCTTCCGCGTCGCCACCGCCATCCAGGGCGACCGCTACGTCTTCAACGCGTCCGGGCAGGCCATCGACCTGGAGGGGCTGCTGTGCCTCTTCGACGCCGAGGGCCCCTGCGCCAACGCGGTGAAGGACGCGCAGCGCACCAAGACGGACGGCACCACGCGCCGCACCCTCACGCTGCTGTGGGGCACGAAGGAGCTCCAGGGCCACACCGGGCGCGCCTTCGCCTGGTATCGCGAGCTGCTGGAGCGCCTGGGCGCCACCGTCGAAGCCGTCCGCTGAAGGCAGCCCCTACGGCTTCGGCGCGGGCGCCTCGGGCTCCAGCCCCAGCCCCGCCACGATGCGCTCCACCACGCCCTCCGCGGGCGGCGTCACGTCCACGGAGAGGGCGCCTTCGGGCGGCTCCAGCTCCGCCAGCTGGCTGCCCAGCAGCGCGGCCGGCATGAAGTGCCCCAGCCGCTGCTGAAGGCGCTCGCGGATGATGGCCGCGGACGCGTGCAGGTACACCCAGCGCTGGCGCGCGGCGTCCACCGTGAGCCGCGCGCGGTGGAGCTGCTTGAGGCCGGAGAACGCCAGGACCAGGTCCTCGTCCTCGTCCATCGCCTTCTCCAGCCGCGCGCGCAGCAGCTCCAGCCAGGGCTGCCGGTCCACGTCCGTCAGCGGCGTTCCCGAAGCCATCTTCCTGCGGTTCGCCACCGAGTGCAGGTCGTCCGCGTCCACGAAGCCCCAGCCCAACCTGTCCGCGAGCTCGCGGCCCACCGTGGACTTTCCGGTGCCTGAAACCCCCATGACGATGACCACCATGCGGTTGAAGCCTCCCAGCGCCCCGCGCCCGTCCCCTGATGCTGCGACCTTCCCGCGCCCCGCGCCACGCGAGATGCATGGCCGGTGGCGCACCGGACATCCCGAGCCTGGAGGGGAGCGTCCACTGCCCGACGCCGCGCCTTCGGCCCCCGCGACAAGCGCCCGCTACCGCACGGTGAACGGGCGCGAGCTGCCCGAGTACGGGTGCACGCGCCCGTCCCAGCCGGACTTCCAGTTGCCCTCGTGCACCAGCCGGTAGGTGCCCGGCGCCGTGTCCAGGGGGATGGGCCAGTCGATCCGCACCAGCGAACACGCGAGCGTGGGCACGCAGTACTCGCGCTGCCAGTGGTACAGCGCGCCGCCCTCCCCGTCGTGCGCCACGTCCCGCCACGTGCCGTCCGGCTGTCGCCGCTGGACGCGCAGGTAGGTGCCGTTCAGCTTCAGGTCGTTGCGCGGGTGGCCGCCCCAGAACGTGGCGCTCGCCATGTCGCCCCGCGCGTACGAAGGCTTCGCCTCCTCCGCGACGGCGCCGAAGTCCACCCACAGCAGCTTGTCGTCGAACACCACGCCGGGCTGGAGGCCCACCACCGCGCGGCGCAGGTCGCGGGGCCGGGGCCCGTGCGGCACGGGCGTCCCGTCGCGCAGAGCGCTGGCGAGCCCCGCGAAGGACTGCTGCAACGCGGCCAGCGTCCACGGGCCGAAGTGCGTGGACGCGCCCTCGTAGTCCTGGCGCGCGTACTCCTCGCGCGTGGCCACGTAGCCTGAGTAGGCGTTGGACAGCCCCGCGATGACCACGTCCGTCACGCCCGCGCCCTGGAGGTGCGCGCGCACGGTGTCGCGCAGCCGGCGGCCCGCCATGGTGGTCAGCTCGAAGGGCACGGCCACCAGCGCCAGCGGCCCCACCGTCACCAGCTGCAGGGGCAGCACCTCCGGCGTCCACGGGTAGGGCTTCATCGTGCCCATCTCCAGGACGATGGGCTTCTCTCCCTGACAGGGCGTGGTGACGGCCGCGCAGGTGAACTGGTTCCACACGTCGTGCACGGATTCGCACGTGGCGCCCTCGGAGCCGAAGCCGGGCCCGTCCTCCGCGCCGGCCAGCATCGACAGGCCGATGGACGCCGGGCACGTGCGGTGCGGGGCGCCGTCCGTGTACGCGGGCGCCACGTCCACCGCGTCCATCTTCACGTAGGTGTGCCGGTAGTCCACGCCGCCCATCACGGGCATCCCGGCGGTGGCCCACAGGTGCGCGGCGAAGTCGTACTGCTTCTTCGCGGAGATGGCCGCGTCCTCGAAGTCGTTCGCGCCGCCGCCGTTCGTGCCCCCCAGGATGTTGGGCGTGACGTCGCCCTCGTTGGAGTTGGCGAAGGCCGCGACGAAGGTGTCCGGCCCCCCGGGCAGCAGCCCGCCCTCCCCCACCTCGAAGGCGTGCGACGCCATCCCCTTGTTGTCCCCGCTGATGTACGTGTTGGTGTTGCCGAAGGACGTGGCGTGCACGGCGAACCAGTCGATGAGGCCCACCTCGTGCCCGTCCGCGCGCGTCAGCCGCAGGAGCGTCATCCGGGGGTCCACGTTGTCCGGGTAGCGGGCGCGCTCGGCCTCGGGGTTTCGCAGGTAGGCCTCCGGTGAGCGGTTGGCGCTCGCGCCGCGCAGGTCCCCCGAGGCCAACCGCAGCGAGCCCTCGGCCAGCCGCGCGTTGGCGCGCACGATGGAGTCCGTGATGCCGGAGACGATGGCCTCGAAGTTCTGGGGGATGAAGCCGAAGGTGGTCAGGTTGTAGAGCGTGTAGTGGCTGTAGCCGCCGGGCCCGGCGTGCGTGTGCGTGGCGCTGAGCAGCACGTTGTCGTCGGAGAACACGTCGCCCAGCTTCGCGCGCAGCCGCTCCACCACCTGCTGCCGCACCGCCTGGAACACCATGCCCAGGTCCGCGCTGACGAACGCCACGCGGCGGCCATTGCACGGCGAGGCGATGACGAACGCACGCGAGTACAGCCGCAGGTGGATGCCCTCCGTCTTCTGCGCCACCTGCGCGTAGCCCATCATCCCCACCTCCGCGGCGGGGCCGGTGATGTCGGAGCGCGCCGCGCCGATGAGGAAGTTCGCGGAGCCCGAGCAGGCGTCGACCCCCGGCCCGGCGGCGGCCTCCACCGAAGCCGGAGCCTCTTCCGCGCCCGCCAGGGAGGGCCCCAGGGAGGACCCCGCGGGCCCCAGCGCCAGCACGCTGCCCAACAGCAGCCCCAACACCGGGGCGAGGCGAGCGGTCAGCGTGCGCATGGCATCCTCCACGGCCTCCGGGCGGAAATGCCCTTGCGGCAAGGCGCCGTCGGGACCTGGACTCCTCACCGCGGCGCGAGGCCCAGCGTGGCTCCACCGGGCCTGGGAAGGCAGCGCACGCGAGGGCAGGCCGTCCGGCGCTCCACACTCGAACACGGAGGCGCGCCGGTTTCAGTCCATTTCGAGGCAGCGCCCGGGAGGATCGCTCCCCCGCCCGGACGCGGAATGCGGGCGGGCTCAGGCCACGCGTGCGGGGCGCGCGGCGGCGGCGTGCAGGGTGACGCGGAAGGTGGCGCCGTGGCCCGGAGTGGACTCCACGCCGATGCTGCCGCCCAGCGCGCGCACGATGGTGTCGCAGATGGACAGGCCCAGCCCGGTGCCCTGGCCCGGCGCCTTGGTGGTGAAGAACGGGTCGAAGATGCGGCGGATCAGCTCCGGCGCGATGCCCCGCCCCGTGTCGCGCACGTCCACCACCACGCGGCCGTCGCCGTCCACGCGGGTGACGAGGCGGATTTCGTGCTCGTCCGTGAGGCCCTCGGGGATCGCGTGCGCGGCGTTGATGACCAGGTTGAGGAACACCTGGAACAGCTTGCCCTCGTTGGCGCGCACCGCCGGCACCGCGCCGTACTGCTTCACCAGCCGGGCGCGCGGACGGATTTCGCTGGCCGCCATCTGCGTGACGGAGTCCAGCACGCGGTGCAGGTCCACCGGCTCGTCGTGCGCGTCGTCCACGCGGGAGAAGACCTTGAGCTGCCGGACGATCTGCCGCATCCGCTCGGAGCCTTCGCGCGCGTCGTCCAGCACCTGTTGGTATTCCAGCAGCTCCTCCGCCCCCAGGGGCCGGGGCATGGGGCCCAGCGCGCGGTGCAGGAACTCCAGGTTGGACAGCACGTAGGACAGCGGGTTGTTCAGCTCGTGCGCGATGCCCGCGGCCAGCATGCCCATGGAGGCCAGCCGGTCCCCCAGCATGAGCTTCGCCTGGATGTGCTTTCGCTCGGTGAAGTCGCGCGCCACCGTCACGCGCGCGGGCACGCCGTCGAAGAGCACGCCCAGCGTCACCAGGTCCGCGCTCACCACCTGCCCGTCGCGGCGCACCAGCGGCACCTCGTGCGAGCGGGCCGCCAGCGCCCCGTCCTGCGCTTCCTCCAGGTGGCGGCGCGCCACCTCCTGGTCCTCGCGCCGCACCAGCCCCAGCAGGTGCCGCCCCAGCAGCTCCGCGGGGTCCTGGTAGCCCAGGTACTTGGCCATGGCCGGGTTCACCGACAGGAGCATCCCGTCCGTCGTGTGCACCACCACCGGATCCGGGAAGCCCTCGATGAGCAGGTGGAAGCCCGCCTCCGTGCGCCGCAGCGCGGTCTCCGTGCGCACGCGCAGCGCGTCCGTCGTGTGCTGCTCCAGCGCCAGCGACAGCGCGCCCGCGGCGCCGGACAGCAGGTTCACCTCCACGTGCGACCAGGGCCGCGCGTCGTCGCAGTTGTCGAAGCCGATGAAGCCGAACGGCTCCCCGTGCACGAACAGGGGCAGGACCAGCAGCGAGCGGATGCCCTGCGCCAGCAGCACCGGCGCCGTGCCGTCCCCGAAGTCCTCCGGCCGGCCCTGCACCGGCTCCCCGCGGTGCAGCTGCTCCAGCTGGTGCAGCCGGAAGGCCTCGTCCACCGGCCAGGCCTGCGTGTCCGGGTTCTCCAGCTCGCGCGAGACGCCGGGCGCGGCCCACTCCGCCCGCTGGGACTGGAGGATCCGGCCGTTGGCCTCGCGGTGGAACTCGAAGACGTAGGCGCGGCTGGCGCCCGCGACGCGGCCCAGCGGCTCCAGGATGGCGTTGTACAAATCCCCGGAGGTCTCCGGCGCCAGCAACCGCCGCTGCACCTCCACCATCGCGCCCAGGTAGCGCTCGCGCGTGGTGGCGGCCTCCTCCGCCATCCGGCGCGGCGTGACGTCCACCAGCGTGCCCAACACACCGCCCAGGTGCTCGGGATCTCCCGTGGCGGACACCTCCACCCAGCGCGGCTGCGCGCCCCCCGCGAGCCGCAGCTCCAGCCGCGTCGGCACGTCGATGCGCGAGGTGGCCGTGCGCAGCAGCGCGCGCGCCTGATCCCGGTCCTCCGGGTGGAACAGGTCCACCAGCGCGCGGCCCGTCCACGCGCCCGCGGGCATTCCGACCAGCCGCTCCCACGCGGGGCTCGCGAGGACCAGGCGGCCGGCCGCATCCAGCTCGAAGAGCACCTCACGCAGGAGCGAACCGGCCCGCTGGAAGCGGCGGGTGTCCACGAGGGCGCTCGCCATGGAGGCCTGCTCCGGAGCAGCGGCGCTCCCCGTCTCGCGTTGCTCCTGCGACACCGCGGCCTCCTTCATCACGGATGAAACGGGCCAATACATGAAAAAGAGGCCGACCCAGCCGGTCCGTCCGGGTGTCCGCCCTCTCTCCGTTTCAGCGCGGACCGAAGCATAGGGCGCTCGAATGTTTCAAAGTCAATGGACCCACCGAGGACTCAGGGGTTTCCATCGGAGTCCGGGGGCTCCCAACCCCCTGGGATTCCAGAACGAGGGCGTTGACGACGGTCGCCGAGCAGGCGAGCAGGCACGCCCCCGACGATGGCCCACGGGGGCACGTCGCGGGTGACGACGGCGCCCATGGCAATCACCGCGTGGTCGCCCACGGTGACGCCGTCGGTGATGCCCGCGTTGGCGCCCACCCAGACGTCGTCGCCGATCACGATGCCCCTGGACGTGACGGGCTGGTCGCGCACGGGGCGGTCCGGCGCGAGGCCGTGGTCGAAGGCGTAGAGGGTGGCGCCGGTGGCGACGCGGCTGCCCTCGCCGATGCGGATGCCGCACGCGCCGCCGTCCAGGCTGACGCGCGCGTTGAGGCTCACGCGCGGCCCCAGCACCACCGGTCCGTGCACGAAGGCGTCCGCGCCAATGCTGCACCCGGGCCCGATGCGCACGGTGCGGCCGGGCTCCGCGAAGATGCGCGCCTCCGGGGCGATGAAACATCCCTCCGCGATGTCGACGGTCTCCAGCGCGCGCAGGCGGTCCTGCACCTCGCGCTGCCAGGCCTCCGCCCACTCGCGGTGACGCGGCTTGAGGCTGAAGTAGAGCCACGGCATCCACGACAGCCGCAGCTTGTGTTGTTCACGGCGTCGCGCTTCCAGGTCCACGCCGTCCTGACTACCACGGCGCCGGGTTCAGCCGGAGGCGGGCGCCACGGTGAAGTGGCAGCGCTCGCGCTCCCTCGCCACGGCGTCCGCGTCCAGGGGCGTAGGGAGCAGGCGGCAGAGCATGTCGTCCGGCTCCCACGGGTACGGCTGGCCGTCCAGGCGCACGCGGCCATCGGCGACGGCGTGGGTGGCCTCCACGAGGGAGAGCGCGGACAGGTCGCGCATCAGCGCCTCGAAGCGGCCCTGGCGCTCCGGGGTGGAGAAGTGGAAGCGGCCCCGCGCGACGACGGCCAGGTGGAACCACATGGGCCGGAAGGCCACGCCCGCGAGCCCCAGGCGCTGGGCCATGGCGAGCAGCACCTCCGTGGTCTCGCGAGACAGGCCCAGGCCGGGCACCTCCTGTCCGGGCAGCTGCGGGCGCGTGTCGCTGAAGCGGGCGCGCGGGTGGCGCAGGGAGAGCCAGTTGGCGAAGAGGAAGGTCTCCCCCTGGAGGACCTTCTTCTCCAGCACGGCGTCCGACAGCAGGTGCTCACGGCCGCCCGCGTGGCCCAGCACCTTGATGCGGTCGCCGGTGCCGCCGGTGGAGGACACCTCCACGCGGAGGCGGCTGTAGCCCAGGCGCTCCACGTACGACAGCAGGCCGTAGCGGAAGAGCGCGTACTCGATGCCCTGGGCGGTGTAGTGGCCCAGCACGCGCGGCTGCACCTCCGGGCCCAGCCGCAGCGGGCCCTCCAGGTCCTCCAGCGTGAGCGGTTCCCAGCCGGGGGTCGCGCTCGGGGAGTGCGCCGTCTCCGGGTCCAGCAGGTGCGCGATGCGCTGGAAGCGCGCGCTCAGCGGATCATACCGGGCGGTGATGCGCTGGTGGCCCAGGCCCGCGAGCACCAGCACCGTGCCCGCGAACAGCTTCCAGGACTCGGCGTGGTAGCCGCCGCCGGGCAGCCACACGCTGGCCCGTCCCCGCAGCGCCGAGGCGATGGCCACGTCGCGCTTGCGCGCGCCCTGGAGCGTGATGCCCACGCGGCCGAAGCGGTCCCCGGACAACACGTCTCCGCCGGCGATGACGAAGGTGATGTCGGAGTGGGGCATGCGCGCCAGCATCTCCTTCACCTTCTGCACGTAGGTGGCGTCGTCGCAGCCATCCGGCACGCGCGTCTCGTCCACGCCGACGGGGAGCACGCCCCAGTCGCTGCCGGACACGGAGCCGATCCAGACCTTCGGCTGTCCGGCGAGGCACGCGGCGGTGCCATCCGGCGGGTGCGCGTCCAGGTCCAGCACGGCCACGGAGCCGTCGAAGCCCGCGGCGCGCAGGTCCGCGACGGCGACGGCGATGTCATTGACGGTGCAGAAGCCGCCGCCCCGGTCCGGCCGGGCGTGGTGGAAGCCGCCGGCCATGTTGACCACGGGGCCCTGCCGCGCGAGCGCCAGCCGCGCCGCCCCCAGCGTGCCGCCACACACGGTGCGCACGCTGTCGAGCAGCGCGTCCACGGGGACCTCCGACGGGTCGGTGGCGTAGATGCGCGCGAGCGTCGCGGGGTCGGAGAGGGACTCCAGGTAGCGGGCGTCGTGCACGCGCGCGAGCTGGGCGTAGGACACCGGCACGGGGTGGCGGACGTCCGCGGCGCGCACCACGCCGGCCTCCAGCAGGTACCAGGTGGTGAAGTCGGTGCCGCGCGGCTCGATGCCCACGGAGGACTCGATGCCGGAGAGGGGCAGGCGGTAGGACTCGTCGTAGAAGACGTGCACCCGGCCGCGTCCCAGGCCCAGCCGCCACAGCCACGCTTGAATCATGCGCGCCTCGGGGACGGGGAGGGAGGGCGGGCGTTCACGGGAGACGGGGACACGGGAGGCACGGGCCCTTCATCCTGCGAGGGGGCCGTGGGCGCAAGCCTCATTCCACGGGGCGATGGGCCTCCTCGCGCAGCGCGGGGCTGCGGCGGCGCAGGCCCCGGGCGGCGACGGTGGTGAACAGGGCCCAGGCGAGGCCGGCCACCCAGCCGCCCAGCACGTCCGTGGGGTAGTGCACGCCCAGGTAGACGCGGGTGCAGCCCACGAGGATGGACAGGAGCAGGGCCACGGTGAGCAGGTAGACCTTCACGCGCCGCTGTTCAGCGAACTGGGCCAGCAGCGAGCCCAGCGTGAGGTAGGTGATGGCGGACAGCATCGCGTGGCCGCTGGGGAAGCTGGTGGACAGGGTCTCGGTGAGGTGGGGCACCACGGAGGGGCGCGGGCGGTTGAAGACGTTCTTGAGCAGGCCGTTGAGCAGCCACCCCGTCACGGTCGCGGTGAAGACGAACAGGCACGTGCGGTAGCGGCGGGCCACCAGCAGGAAGCCGCACACGGCCACGGTGATGAGCGACAGCACGGGCGCGCCGCCCAGCGACGTCACGTCGCGCGCGGTCTCCGCGAGCCACCAGGGGCCCCGGGGAAGCGCGGGGTCCTCCGGGCGGCGCAGGGCGCGCACGATGCGCTCGTCGAGGTCCTGGGTCTCGCCCTCGGTCACTTCGTCAGACAGGGCGACGAAGCCCAGGACGCACGCCATCACGAGCAACAGCAGCGCGAGCGGCCGCGTCACCATCACGTCCCAACCCGACAGCCACCGCCACGGCCTGCGCGCCATGGCGGTGACATAGGACGCGGCGCGCGTGCGGGCCACCGGCATTCACGCGGGAGTGTCGAACACGCGGCTCAGGGGGAGTCCACGGCGAGCCCCAGCGCCTCGGCGCCGGCGGACTTCGCGCCGTCGAGCGCCACCACCAGCCGCGCGTAGGGGGCGCGGGCGTCAGGCTGGAAGAACAGGCCGCGCTGGCCGCGCGGGCGGGCCTCCAGGAAGCGGCGCAGCCGAGGCACGTAGTCGGCTTCGCTCACGGGCTCGCCCTCCAGGAGCAGCGTTCCTTCCGCGGTGAGGCGCACGAGGCCCGGGGCGGGCTCCGCTGACGTCGGAGCGTCCGCGGGGGCGGTGTCCTGGGTGGGGAGCTGGAGCGGGAGCTCCCGGCGCATCAGCGGCGTGACGACCATGAAGATGATGAGCAGCACCAGCACCACGTCCACCAGGGGCGTGACGTTGATGTCCGCCTTCACTCCGCCCCGGCCTCCCACGGCCATGCCCATGCAATGCCTCCCTTGCGTCCGCGAGTTGGACACCATGGGACCACGGGCCCGGGAGGACATTGGCCGTGGGCACCCGGTGGTTCGGTCATCGTTCGGTCACGGCGCGCCCGAAGGCATGGCCTGCGCACGATGCACGCGGCTGGCTTTCCCGAGGCATCTCCAGGAGCACCCATGTTGGCGAAGGGACCGTGGACTCCCCAGCGACACGAGGCGTGGTCGCTGGCATGCATTCTCACGCTGCCCCTGACCTGCGCCTCCGCGCCGTTCGAAACGGATTCAGGCAGCGCATGGCCCGGGCAGCGCGACCCGCTGTACTGGAGGGGAAAGACAGAGTTCGTGAGGAAGTTGGCGTAACGGCGGAGCACCCATTCGGCGTCGAGGGCCAAGGCTGGACGGAGGCCCAGCAACTCAAGTCCGGCGACAGGGTCTACACTGCCTCGGGAGCGTCGGCGCGGGTGGTGTCTATCGGCACGGCTTCTGACCTGACGACGGTCTTCAACTTCGAGGTGGAGCAAGCCCATACCTACTTCATTGGGCAGGTGGCTGCGTGGGTTCACAACCAGTCGCGCATCGGGTTTCGCTCGGGCCGTGGTCCTCACGTCGCCAACGTGACGGTGTATCGAGATGGACACGTTGCGCATGCAGATACCCTGACCAGCGGAGGAATGACCGCAGAAGGATCTGCGCTCGGATTTTCTTTATCTGCCGTGGCTACACATACGGAGGCTCGTGCGGCACGCGGCATTCCGCTCCAGTCGGATGATGCGATGATTATTGACAACTCACATCCATCTTATCTGTCTTGCAAGGGGGCGATAAACAAGGCGACATCGGAGTCTGGAGCGACGAGCCGTTCCCTCTGGGAACAGAAAATCTGGACCACAGGAGGAAGATGACATGCGGAGATTCCATGCAGATGCAGTCAGTGCCGATGAGATGCAGGATATCAACACATATGCAGTTGTTCTCGCGGAGCGGCACGACGGGACTGGCATGCGCCTTGAGATCCAGAAAGCCCTCTCGTTCGACGAGCAAGATCGAGCAAACGGAATGGATACCTACTGCCTGTGTACGGAGAGCGGGGCTTGTCACTATGGTGGCGTAACAAAGTGGAGGGTCGGTGAAAACTCAATCGAAGTCCAACTCGACGAACAGGCATCGAATGCGCTTGGCGTCGACGGTGGATTCCATGTGGAGGTTTCAGGGCAGTACCTGCCTACGCTCCGAGAGGTCCTTCAGCGGCTGCTAGGGACTTGACCATGCTCTTCCCGCCGGGAGAGCGCATACCTCGCCGCGGAGTGGGGCGAAGCGGGAGTCCTTGCCCTCCATGAGGCCCGGGGCAACGGGACGAAAGCCCAGGCGCTCCTGGCGGAGGCGCATCGCGAGCGACGACGGCCTCCTGCGACGAAGCCTGGTTCAAGGGTTCCCACGAATGGGTACTCCACGGACGCCCCCATCCGGAACGCGCATCTGGCGGGCAAGCAGCACCCTGCGACGGGGGTTCCATTCGACGCGGAGGGATATCCGGACTTCAGGGCCGCCGGAGTCGTGAAGGCCGAAGTGAAGATTCCCGATCCTGGTTCCCGTGCCGGGGAGTTCGCCGCCGCGAACAAGGCCGCAGGCTTGAGAGAGACGCCCAAGAGAATGACCTGGCATCACCATCAGGACCGGACGACGCTCCAACTGGTTCCCACGGATATTCATGCCCGGACGGGACACACTGGTGGTTTCTCGGGAGGTCTCTCATGGCTCAGCCCGTGTGGACAACCGAGGGCGGGCCCCCGCTGGATGCGCGCGACGTCGATGCGTTCGAGCAGCGCTACAAACTCGCGCTCCCGCTTCCCCATCGGGAGTTCCTGCTGGCGACCAACGGCGGCCGGCCCGAGCGCGATCTCTTCAAGCTCCGGGGACTGCCCGGCAACCCGGTCGGCCGGATCCACTTCTTCTTCGGACTGAACGACCCCGTCGAGTCCAGCAACCTCGATTGGAACCTCCAGGTCTTCCAAGACCGCCTTCCGCCCGGGCTGCTCCCCATCGCGACAACGGAAGGCGCCGACAAGCTCTGCCTGTCGGTGGCCGGTGCTGAAGCAGGGCGGGTGTTCTACCGGGATGCGCATGCCCGGACAGGCACGAACAGCCTCCACCTCCTCGCGGAGGACTTCGGCGCCTTCATGCTGGCGCTCCAGTCGGATGCGCTGTCGCCCATCGTCCTGAAGTCCTGAGCCCGTGGCGCCCGCCGTACGCCCCTGGACGCTCGGGTGCGGTGGGCATTGTCCGCGCCGTGCGGGCTGCTATCACCGGGGCCTCGCACCCGGGAGGCACCCGCACATGGCCATCGCCACCATCAGCCCCACCACGGGCAAGACGCTGCGCACGTTCGATGCGCTCTCCGCCGAGCAACTGGAGCGCAAGCTGCAACGGGCCGCGGACACGTTCCGCGCCTACCGCGAGACGTCCTTCGCCGACCGCGCCCGCTGGATGCGCCGCGCCGCCGAAATCCTCGAAGTCGAGGCCGACCGCTTCGGCCGCATGATGACGGAGGAGATGGGCAAGCCCCTCGAAGCCGCCAAGGCCGAGTCCATCAAGAGCGCCACCGCGTGCCGCTACTACGTCACCCGCGCGGAGAAGCTGCTGCGCGACACCCCCATCGACGTGGATGGCGACACCGCCTTCGTGCGCTACCAGCCCCTGGGGCCCGTGCTCGCCATCATGCCGTGGAACTTCCCCTTCTGGCAGGTCGTGCGCTTCGCCGCCCCCGCCCTCATGGCCGGCAACGTCGGCCTGCTCAAGCACGCCAGCAACGTGCCCCAGTGCGCCATCGCCCTGGAGGAGCTCTTCCGCACCGCCGGCTTCCCCGAAGGCGCCTTCCAATCCCTGTTCATCGAGACCTCGGACGTGAACCGCGTCATCGAGGATCCGCGCGTGAAGGCCGTCACCCTCACCGGCAGCGAGGGCGCGGGCCGCGCCGTGGGCGCCGCCGCGGGCCGCGCCATCAAGAAGGTCGTGCTGGAGCTGGGCGGCAGCGACCCGTTCATCGTCATGCCCAGCGCGGACCTGGACAAGGCCGTCCAGACCGCCGTGTCCGCGCGCCTCATCAACAACGGCCAGTCCTGCATCGCCGCCAAGCGCTTCATCGTCGCGGAGCCCATCGCCCAGCAGTTCGAACGCCGCTTCGTGGAGCGCATGAAGACCATGGTGGTCGGCGACCCCATGGACCCCAAGACGGACGTGGGGCCGCTCGCCACCCCCGGCATCCTGCAAGGCCTGCACGCCCAGGTGCGCGACAGCGTGAAGGCCGGCGCCCGGCTGCTCCTGGGCGGCGAGCCCCTGAGTGGCCCCGGCAACTTCTATCCCCCCACCGTGCTGGCCGACCCGCCCCCCAAGGCCCCCGCCTTCCATGACGAGCTGTTCGGCCCGGTGGCCACGCTCCTGCGCGCCCGCGACCTGGAGCACGCCGTGGAGCTGGCCAACGCGACCCCCTTCGGCCTGGGCGCCAGCGTCTGGACCCAGGACGCGAACGAGCAGCGCCGGTTCATCGACGGCATCGAGGCCGGCATGGTGTTCGTCAACGCGCTCGTCGCCTCCGACGCGCGCCTGCCCTTCGGCGGCGTGAAGCACTCCGGCCACGGCCGCGAGCTGGCGGACCTGGGCATCCGCGAGTTCGTCAACGCGAAGACCGTCCGCATCAGCGGCGCGGCCGGGAGCGCGCCGCCGCCGAAGCACGCGGGCGAATAACGCCCGTCAGCGCGTGCGCACCCGGCCATCCATGGGCGCGCCGTGCACCTCTTCCAGCGCGGTGGTGACGGCGTCCACCTCCGCGCCCAGCTGCTCCACGCTGTCGCGCAGGCCCGCGCCCGCCACGTCCGCGTCCGCCGCGTCCGCCGAGCGCACCCGCAGCACCTGCGCGTAGAGGTTCTCCAGCGTGTACGACAGCCGCATGAACTCGGCCTCCAGCCGGTCCGCCGCCTTCGTCAGCTCCGCGCGCTGGCGCACCTGCTCGTCCAACACCTGCAACGCCGCGCGCAGCCGGTCGCGCACCACGACGTCCTCTTCGGCGGCCCAGCGCGTCTCCAGCTTCTTGCGCTCCTCCGCCAGCCGCTGCACGTCCTCCGGCGGCGCCACCGTGCGCAGCTCGTGCTCGCGGCGCACCAGCTCATGGCAGCTCTTCCGCAGGTCCTGCACGGTGCGCTCCGGCGAGCGCACCATCTCCTGCAACACCCCCGGCCCCTTGCGCAGCTCCGCCAGCAGCTTCTCGCAGACGGCGTCCACGCGCGTGAGGCGAGGATCCACCGGCGCCACCGGCGCCACTGGCACCTCCGCTCGCCGCGGCACCGGCGCGGTCGGCTCCTCCACGCGCGTCAGCAGCGGGTTGTTGTGCGCGCGCAGGTGCTTCGCCGCCCGCTTGAAGAACGCGAGCGCCACGAACAGGAGCCACCAGTACTGCTGCGGCGACTTCACCACCGTGGCCACGCACGCCAGCGCCACGACGAGCAGGCCCACGCCCACCACCGGGTTGCGCGACGCCTCCTCGCGGGCCGCCTTCTCCGCGCGCTTCGCGTCGCGGTGCGCCTGTTGCTGGGCGACATAGGCGTCGCGCTTGGCCTGCCGCTCCGCGCGACGCAGGGCGTCCTTGGACTCGCGCTCCCACTGCTTCTCCCAGCGCTGGCGCTCCCGCTCCGCGCCGCGCTCCCACTCCCGCTCCCAGCGGTCCCGCTCCTTGTCGGTGGGCAGGCGGCCCATCCGGCGCACCCACGCCTCCAGGGCCGCGTCCTTGCGCGCCCGCCCCTCCTCGATGGCCGCCTCCAGCCGGCGCAGGCGCTCGGCCGCGTCGTGAGAGGACGGGGAGTCAGGCGGCGCTTCGCGGTCTCGGGGCACGCGGTGACGCTAACAACTTCTCCCGGCCTTGGGGACTGTCGCGCGCCGCCCCATAAGCCCAGGTGTTGAGCCATTGGCCCACGGCAGGCAGGCGGCCAGCGCCGGGCGGTGGCCCCTCCGGGTGGGATGCGGTACTGGGAGGGCACGATGACCCTTCCCGTCGCCGCCACCCGCCGCTTCCAGTGGTTCAGCCAGGGCGTGCTCGTCTACAGCCTGGGCGTCATCCTCTGGGGCGCCTTCGTGCGCGCCACCGGCTCCGGAGCCGGGTGCGGCGACCACTGGCCCGTCTGCAACGGCGAGGTGGTGCCGCGCGCGCCCTCCCTCCAGACCCTCATCGAATACACCCACCGTCTCACCAGCGGCCTGGCCACGGTGCTCGCCGTCGCACTCTACGCGTGGGGCCGGCGCGTGTTCCCCAAGGGCCACCCCGGGCGCCGCGCGGCGCTTTGGGCGCTGGTGTTCATGCTCACCGAAGGCCTGGTGGGCGCCGGCATCGTGCTGCTCAAGTACGTGGCGCAGGACGCGCGCGTGGGCCGCGCGGTGTGGATGGGCGTGCACCTCACCAACACCTTCCTGCTGGTGGGCGCGCAGACCCTGGTGGTGTGGGCCTCCAAGGGGCGCGCGCGCATGACGTTCCAGGGACAGGGCGCGGTGGCCGCGCTCCTGGGCGCGAGCGTGGTCGGCATGCTGGTGCTGGGCGTCAGCGGCGCGGTGGCCGCGCTGGGCGACACGCTGTTCCCCGCCACCAGCCTCGCGCACGGCTTCGAACAGGACCTGTCGGAGACGGCGCACCTGCTGCTCCGCCTGCGCGTGCTGCACCCGGTGTTCGCGGTGGGCCTGGGCGCGCTCCTGGTGTTCGTGGGCCGGAGCGTGGCGCGGCTGAGGCCGTCCCCGGACGTGCGGCGCGCGGCCACGCTGCTCACCGGCGTGTACGTCGCGCAGCTGTGCGCGGGCGTCATCAACCTGGTGCTGCTGGCGCCGGTGGCGATGCAGCTCGTCCACCTGCTGCTCGCGGACTGCGTCTGGATGTGCGTGGTGCGGCTGTGCGCGGCGGGGCTCGCGGAGGACGCGCCGCGCCTCCAGCCCGCGTCGGCCCCCGAGTCCCGCGCGGAGCCCGTGTAGCCGCCCCTACCGCAGCCCCCGGGGCACCACCCACCGCGCCACGAGCTCGAAGAGGCCGCTGACCGCCAGCGCGAGCACCGCCGCGGGCACCGCCCCCTCCAGGATGAGCCCCACGTCGTCCAGGCGGATGCCGGTGAGGATGGGCTGGCCGTAGCCCCCCGCGCCCACCAGCGCGCCCAGCGTGGCCGTGCCCACGTTGATGACCGCCGCCGTCTGGATGCCCGCGAGGATGGACGGCGCCGCCATGGGCAGCTCGATGCGCCACAGCCGCGCGCGCGACGGCAGTCCCAGCGCCTCCGCGGACTCGCGCACCTCCCACGGAATCCCTCCCAGGCCCGCCGCCGTGTTCCGCACGATGGGCAGCAGGCTGTAGAGGAACAGCGCCGCGACGGCCGGCTTCGAGCCGATGCCCAGCAGCGGAATCATGAACACCAGCAGCGCCAGCGAGGGCACCGTCTGGATGACGCTGGACAGCCCCAGCACGCCCTGCCCCAGGCGCGGACGGCGCGCGGCCAGGACGCCCAGCGGGATGGCCAGCGCGATGGCCGCCGCGAGCGACAGCGTCACCAGGAACAGGTGCTCCCGCGTGCGCTGCCAGATGCGCGAGGCCCGGCCCTGCGTGCGCACCTCCGTGGACACGCCCAGCGACTCCCGGAGGAAGTCCGACGCCACCCGCGCCTCCGGCACGCGCTCCAGCCGCGCGCGGGCGTTGAGGTCCACCATCCGCGCCTCCGTCAGCGTGCCCTGCAACCGGAGCATGGACTTCAGCGCCAGGGGCGCCCGGGCCTCCAGGTCGTCGCGGTAGAGGAGCACGGCCTCGTACACGGGGAAGTGGTGCCGGTCGTCCTCCAGCACGCGCAGGCCATAGGCGGCGATCTCCGCGTCGGTGGAGTACAGGTCCGTGAGCTGGATGGCCCCGCTCGCCATGCCCCGGTACGCCAGGTCGTGGTCCAGGCCGCGCACGTCACGCTGGGGCAGGCCGTACGCGTCGCGCAGCGCGGGCCAGCCGTCGCCCCGCTGCATGAACTCGTTGCTGAAGCCCACGCGCAGCTCCGGGTGCGCCTTCAAGTCGGAGATGCGGCGGATGCCCAGCCGCTCGGCCTCCGCTTCCTTCATGCCCAGCGCGTAGGTGTTGTTGAACCCCAGCGACGCGCTCATCCTCAGGCCCTCCTCCGCGAGCGCCTTCCGCAGCGCGGCGTCATCCGGCAACGCGCGACCCGCGAGCAGCTCCTGGCGCAGCGTGCCGGTGTACTCGGGGTAGATGTCCAGCTCGCCCCGGCGCAGCGCCTCCCACAGCACCGTGGTGCCGCCCAGCTCGCGCCGGTGCGAGGCCCGCGCGCCGGCGGCCTGCGCCAGCTGCGTCACCATGTCCCCCACGATGACGGACTCGGTGAACTTCTTGGACCCCACGCGCACCGAGGGCCCCTCCCCGGACGACTCCGCGCACGCGGCCCCGAGCAGGAGCACCAGGGCCAGCGCGAGCCTCCCTCCCGCGCGCGTCATCCGGACCTCCCCATGGGCAGCGGGCGCTGGGCCTGGATGAACCGCGTGACGAAGGGGTCCATGGGCCGCGCCTCCAGGTCGTCCAGCGTGCCTTGCTGCACCACCTGCCCCTCGCGCATCAGGACGATGACGTTGCCCAGGAAGGCGGCCTCCGCCAGGTCGTGGGTGACGAGCACCACCGTCTTGCCCAGCCGCTCGAAGATGCCGCGCAGGTCCGCCTGGAGGTCGTGGCGCACCAGCGGATCCAACGCGCCCAGCGGTTCATCCAGCAGCAGCACGTCCGGGTCCAGCATCAACGCGCGCATCAGCGCCACCCGCTGCCGCTGGCCTCCGGAGAGCTGGCCGGGGAAGCGCTCCAGCGCCTCCTCGGGGAAGCGCGTCAGCTCCATCAACAGCCCCTGCCGCTCCCGGATGCGCGCCTGGGGCCAGCGCAGGTGCCGCGCCATCAGCGTGACGTTCTGCGCGCCGGTGAGGTGCGGGAACAGCCCTCCGCCCTGGAGCGCGTAGCCCACGCGGCGGCGTACGGCGAGCAGCGCGCCCTCCTCCTCCGGCAGGGGCTGCCCGTCGAAGAGGACGCGGCCTGTGTCCGGCCGCAAGAGGCCGTTGAGCAGCCGCAGCAGCGTGGACTTCCCGCAGCCGCTGGGGCCGATGAGCACGGAGGTGGCGCCCTTCGGCAGACTCAGGTCCAGCGGTCGCAAGGCCTGCGAACCACCGAAGCGCTTGGACACGCCTTCCAGGATGAACACGGGCGCCACGTCCCTTCAGCGCGGAGCGAACGCGCCGTTGCAGGAGGCTGGAAAGGGGAAGGATGCACTCGCGGGGAGGATGCACGCCTCGAACAGGCCCCGGCCCTGCCAGTCCAGCCCCCCGGCCCACACCTGGAGGTCGCCGCCCCCCTCCAGCGAGGGCGCGGTGAAGCGCAGACAGCGCGTGGCCACGCCCTCCAGGTAGCAGTCGCGCGGCTCCACCGGGCTGGCGCCGGGGAGCGCGTCGCGCAGCTCCTCCACGCTGGAGTCGCGCCAGAGCTCCACCTGGGACGTGCCCTGCTCCACCGGCTGGAAGACGCTCCAGGAGAAGGTGGACGCCGGGCAGCGGATCCGCCCCGCGCGCGACGTCGAGTCCGCGAGCTGACAGCCCTCCGGCACCTCCAGCACCCGCCACGGCAGCCGGGGCGGCGTGATGAGCGACGCCAGGTCCAGCACGTCCCCTTCGGGGTTGCCCCGCGTGGCCAGGTACGCGAACAACTCCAGACACCGGCCCAGCTCCGGCCGGGCGTTGCCGCGCGCCAGGCAGCCCAGCAGCCGCACGCGGCCCGCGAAGGGCGTCACCGCCGTGAGGTAGCCACCCGCGGCGCAGGGCCCCTCACCGCTCGCGCCAGCACACTTCGCGAAGCGCAGGGACGGGTGCGGCTGGCCCGCGAGCGGCAGCTCCCCCGCGGACTCCGTGAGCACCGGGCCCAGGCGCGCGTGCACACGGGAGAGTCCCACCGCCACGGCCTGTGCTTCGGTCTGGCCTGTCCGCTCATCCAACCAGACGGAGAGCGCGCCGCACCGGTACGTGCGCGACGTGATGCTGTCGGGGAGCGAGACGCACCCGTCGAAGAGAGCGCGCGCGTCCGCGACGAAGGGGCCCGCGGGCGTCGCGCCCACGAGCGGCACCGCGGGGGACACCGGCACGGACGCCTGACACGCGCCCAGCAGCGCCAGGAGCCCCACCCCCACCGCCTCCAGTGCCTTGCGCATCCGCGAGGGGATAGGCGCCGGACCCGGCCGAGTCAACCGGCACGTCGGCCCGGCGCCCACCGCACTACACACGCAGGACTACTTCTTCACCTGCTTCTCGAGCTCCTTCGCCTTCGTCTCGTTGCTGCTCACCATGCCCTCGGTGTCGCTCAGCAGCGCCAGGAAGGTCGCGTCGTTCTTGTAGTCCTTGCGACCCTCCTCGAGCAGGCTCTTGCCCTTCTTCTGGTCATCCGCGATGCGCGACAGGAAGGCCTTGTCGAACTCGGGGCCATGCATCGAGCGCAGCTTGTTGACCTCCGCCCGCGTCTCGTCGGAGTGCCGGCCCACCTTCTCACCGGCGTTCTCCATGTTCTCGTTGAAGCCCTGCTGCATGCCGGAGCCGCCCATGCCCTGGCCGGCGGAGGTGTTCTCGCTCAGCGCGCTGACCTCCATCTGCTTGCTCTTGGCCCAGGAGCGCAGCGACTCCTGGCTCTTCTCGTGGTCCTCGCGCAGCTGCGTGGCGAACTGCTTCACGCGCGGATCCGACGCCTGCTCCTCCGCGACGCGGGCCAGTTCAATCTGCCGGTTGTTGAAGAGGGCCACCTTGCCCACGTACTTCGTCCGCTTGGCGGCCGCCTCGCCCACCGCCTTGCCCTGCTTCATCTGCGCCTTGTCCTGCGCGGACATGGTGTCCTGAGCATGGGCGGAGAAGCCCATCAGCCCGGTCATGACCACCGCCGTCACCGCACGCGCCTTCCAACTCTTCTTGCCCATGGTCCCAGCCTCCCCCGCCTCCGCGGATGAAAGTTTGACGAGTGCAAGGTGGTGACGCGGAAGCCCATTGCCAGTGCCGTCTGGCTGAGCGCCCCCCCCTCGGGCGCGAGTCCCCCGGGGATGACTTCGCGTCACTCCATGGACAGCAGGCCGCGCACCCCCGCGCCACGCCCCGGCGCCGTGGCCAGGGCCCAGCCGCGCAGGAGCGCCAGCGCCGCCGTGGAGAACGCCGGCGTGTCCAGCAGCGTGACGGTGGTGGCCGTGCCGCCCGTCTGCGCCTGCTCGAAGCGCGCCGTCAACCAGCAGGCCCCGGCCGCGCCCCCCTCCGGCACCGTGCGCGACACCTCCAGTTCCAGCAGCGCGGAGGGCGCGAGCCACGCCTCGGCCCAGCGCAGCCTCCGCTCCAGGACCGCGCCCAGCGATTCGTGCGCGACCGCCCCTTGCGCCCCCACGTCCAGGGGCCCGGCGTCCTCGCGGGGCAGGTACACCTCGCGGAGGAAGGGCGGCTCGCGCGTCAGCGCATGCGCCGTCGCGCGCAGCCACAGGCGGCAGTCGTGCAGCACCTCCGCCGTGGACACCTCGAAGACCGGCAGCGGGTGGCGCGTCGCGGGACGCCGGCCTCCCTTGCGGTCCGCCTCCACCTCCACGAAGGGCGCCACCCGCGCGCGGCCCTCCACGACGCCCTCCACCTCCAGCCCCAGCCGCTCCAGCCGCGCGCCCCGGCCCAGGCCCCGCCACAGGTCGATGAAGGCCGCGGCCAGGGGCGCCGCGTTGGCGACCGAGTACGGCCGCCACTCCACCCGCTGACACACCACGCGCGCAGAAGGCACCCTCGCGCCGGGCGGTCCCAGCCCCAGCGTCAGGTCGCCCCCGCCCACCGCCACGCGCGCCGCCAGCACGTGGCGCACCGGGCCCTCCAGCAGGGACACCCGCAGCGCGCCGCGCGGCACCGCGCCCTCCACGTAGCGCGCGCCCAGCAGCAGCAGCTCCCCCTGGATGAGCACGTCCTCGCCCCGGGGCGCGTGCAGGTTCGGCTTCGAGTCCTGGCAGCCCAGCACCCAGGCGCCGCGGCCTTCCTGGACCCAGCGCACCCGCAGGCCTTCGGGCAACGCGTCCAAAGCGCGCCGCGTGGCCTCCGCCTCGCTCACTCCCTCCGCCATTGGGGCCCCTCGAACCAAACAGCGTTACGGTATTCTTCCGTAATAACTGTGTTTCACGGCCCGTGTCAGTAGGTTTTTCGTGGTTTCCCGGATGGGTAGGAGAGAACCCGGTGCGTCCGGGTAGGCAGCGGCGCCGGGTGGACTCAGGGGGTGGGGGTGCGCGCTCCGTAGGCGCGCTCCAGGAGGGCGTCGCTGGAGAGGTGGGGGGCGGCCTTGGCGGCTTCGACGTCCAGGCCCTCACCGTGGCCCCGGCCCTGGCCCTCGAAGAGGACCTGGGGCCCGTCGAAGGAGGCGCGCTGGGGACAGGCGGGCAATTGGAGACCCGCACGCAGCGTGTCACATGGCAGGGAGCGCGCGTCCTCGTAGGGGGCGCCGGGGGTGCCTTCGGTGCGCAGGTAGCGCACGCGGCCGGACTCGAAGCGCAGGGACACGAGGTTCGCGCCCAGCAGCGCCTCCACCTGGGCGCGGGGGCGTGGCTCGCGCCAGGGCGTGTCGCCGCCCTGCGAGAAGGTCAGCCAGGTGTCCCACTTCAGCGGCGGGAGGCTGAGCGCGCGCGACTCCTCGGGGCGGACGCGGACGGTGCCCCGGAAGGCCTGGCAGTGGGTGGTGTCGCAGAGGGCCCGGCCGGGGTGGCGGGCGTCGCCGTGGCGCTCGTTGTGGGCGGCCACGCGGGCCAGCGCGACGCGGGGCTCGCCTCGCAGGGTGACGTCCTCGGCGGCGACGACGCCGGCGGTGTACTGGAGGCGGGTGGTGCGGAAGACGAAGTCCGAGCCGCGCCGGGCCTTGAGCGCGCTGGGCGTGGTGGGCACCCCCGGTGGAGGGCGGTACGGCGGGGGCGGAGAGGCGGTGAAGACGCCCGCGTAGTCCCGTCCGCCGTCGGGCCCGTCCGGGAAGCGCACGCGCCAGGGACTGCCCAGACACACCGCTGGCCCCCTCGCGGTGAGCGCATCCAGGCGGGAGAAGTCCGGGGGCGCGGCGCGGGGCGTCCCGTCCTCCAGCGCGAAGCCCGCGCCCGCGCAGCGGGCCTCCACGGACGTGGACGGCAACAGGCCGAGCACCTGCACGCGCGCGGCCTCCAGCCCCGCCGTCCGCTTCCGCGCCCGAGCGAGCAGCGCGGCGACTTCATCCGCGAAGTGCCGGGGCATCTTGCCGGGCCGCACGGCCACCAGGACGAGGTCCGCGTCCACGGCGGCGATCCACCCCAGCTGGGGCCGGCTCGCGGCGTCGCGCACCGTGCCCGTCTTCGTGGCCACGCCCCGCAGCGCCTTCGACGTGGACAGGCCGCTGAGCGTGCCCTCCTCCACGTTGCCGGTGAGGAGCGCGAGCACGTCCGGCCGCGCCTCCGCGAGCAGCCGGTACGCCTGCGCCATGCCCCACGGCGACAGGCCGTGCGCGGAGCGAAGCCCGATGGCCTCCGTCATGTCCTCGGGGAGGCCGGTGAGCCCCACCGCGGAGAGCACGGCGCCCCAATCACCGAACGCCTTCGGCGCGAGCCCCGTGGCCTCCCAGTCCAGGAACCAGCCATTGCACGAGCGCAGGAGCGCGAGCCGCGCGTCCACCTTCGGTGGCAGCCCCGCGCCGCACGCCCACTCCTGCACGTCCTGGCGCGGCGCGAGCCCCGGCGGTGCCGCGGCGCCAGGGCCCGTCCCCGCCGCGTAGAGGAAGGGCTTGAGCGCGGAGCCGTACGGCACCGCCCGGCGCACGTCCCCTTCCGACAGCAGCACCTCCCCCGAGTGACGGCTCACCACCACCGTGGCCGCCTCGGGCGCGAGCACCGCCACGTCCGCCAGCTCCTCCAACGACAGGGGCGCGGCCCACCGCGTCCCGTCATGGCACTGCCGCAACCTGCGCGTGAGCGCGGCGGGGAACCCGGGGTGTTCGCCCAGGATGCGCGCCAGCCCCCTGCGTGCCCGCGCGGTGTCCACCGCCGGCGCGCTGGCCACCTCCTTCGCCGCGCGCGACAGGGACAGGTAGGGCCCGTCGCGCCACGCGGGCAGCTCGCCGCTCACCGTCAGCGCGAAGGCCTCATGGAAGAGCCGGTCCTCGCTGGACGCGGGACACGCCCACCACAGGAGCTGGTGCGCCAGTTCGTGCCGCAGCGCCATGCGCAGCCGTGCGTCCAGCACGCCGGCCGCGTTCTGCCGCAGCTCCACCACGCCGGGCCGCCCCTGCGCGTTGCGCTCGGGGGGCAGCGCCGCGCCCTTCTGGAGCGCGAGGGTGGCGGGGGCCCGTTGGGGGAGGCCGCCCGCCCGCGCCGTGTACTCGGCCTCCAGTGACGTCCAGGCGGCCTGGGCCTCGCGGCGCAGGTCCGCCTCGGGCGTCACGTCCCCTCGGGTGACGAAGGTGGGCGCGGCCGACAGCAGCACGGCGACGGCGACGGCCCACCCCATGGGCTACAGGTCGCTCACGGACGTCTTCGAGGGCACCACCTTCAGCAGGTCCGGCGCCGTGCGGCCCCGGATGCGCGCCGAGTACATGTCCTCGATGGTGGCGGGCGGCGCGGCGAACGTGCCCGCGAACTGCGCGCGCAGCACGTAGCCCACCGTGCGCGGGCTGTCGCTCCACCACGACGGCTCCTCGAAGAAGAACGTGGCGTGGGAGGGGTCCAACTGCCGGCGCTTGAGCGCCTCCGGGGCCAGCGGCAGCGAGTGCGGCGGGCCGCGGAAGACCTTGTCCTCCTGGAGCGGGACGAAGCCCGCCGGCACCGCGTCCTCCACCACGTAGTACGCCGAGCGCGCCCGGTTCTCGCCGCGCGCGTCCAGCTTCAGCTCCACGTAGACCTCCTCGCCCTGCGTCACCGTGGCGCCCGCCTCCAGCTTCACCTTCCCGCCCTCGCGCAGCACGTAGTACGCGCGCTCCACGGACATCCCGTTCACGCGCGGCTGCACGTCCTTGAGCGGCGTCGTCGCGGCGGCGCGCAGCGTGGCCACGCCGTCGAAGCCGCCCACGTCCACCGTGCGCGTCCCCGCGGGCAGCGCGGCGACCAGGCCCATGCCGCGCGGCGCGAACTTCACCGGCGACGCGGCGCCCTTCACCTCCGGCGGCGCCATGCCCTTGAAGGCCTTCGCGTCACGCTCCACCAGCCACAGCGAGTGCAGCAGGGCGGTGCTCCGGTCGAAGGTGGACAGGCCCGGCTCGCTCAGCATCTCCAGGATGCGCTTGCGCGCGCGCGTGACGTCCAGCGTCCCGAACGACGCCGCGTGCGCGGTGATGGCCGTGAGGCCCACCCGGCGGAGCGGGAAGCGGTAGAACGCCTCGGACGTCTCCGCCTCGCCCTTGAGGCCCGCGAGCTTCGCGAAGCCCTCGCCGCTCTGCTTCACCAGCTCCTGGACGCGGCCCTGGAGCGCGGGCTCCTTCATCACGCCCGCCTTCTCCGCGGCCAGCACCGCCAGCGCCAGCGGATACAGGTCCCCGACCTTCGCGCCCTCCACCAGCGCGCGCACCCGCGCCGCCTGACGCGGGCCCTGCAGCCGGGCCAGCACGTACGCACGGGTGGCGTCGTACTCCGGCGACAGGCCCTCCTGCGCCTCCAGCCACTTCGCGCTCTCCGCGATGCGCGCGTCGTCGCGGTCCACCAGCCCCGCCTCGGACGCGTACGCCAGACCGTCCAGCGCGATGAGCGTGAGCGGCAGGCTGGGCTCGCTGTAGCCGCCGAACCAGGTGAAGCCGCCGCCCTTCACCGCGAGGCCCAGGATGCGGGCCGTGCCCTGCACGGAGCGGCTGCGCGCCTCCGCCAGCAGCGCCTGCGACTCCGGGTCCAGCTTGTCCAGCGCGCCCGCCTTCTGGAGCACCTGGTACACCGCCACGTTGGGCACCGTCGTGGAGACCAGCTGCTCCAGGCACCCGTACGGGTACGTGAGCAGCTCGCGCACGTTGGAGAGCGCCGCGTCCACCGTGGACGGCTGGAGCACCAGCTCCACGCGCGTCAGCGCGGACGTGTCCGGCGCCTCCAGGGCCAGCGCCCCACCGCCCCACGCGCTCACCTGCACCGCGTCCTCCACCGCGGCCGGCGCCACGTCGAAGCGCTTCAGGTCGCGCAGCGGATCCCTGCCGCCCGTCACGTCCACCGCCAGCTGCGCGGGGCCCGTCTTCGCCGCGCGCAGCGTCACCGGCACCACCTGCTCGCCGCCCTGGCCCAGCTCCACCTTGCGCTGGAGCACCTCCGCCTGGAGCGAGCCGCCCGGCTGCAGGCGCACGTCCAGCACCTGGCTGCCCTTGGACTTCTCACCGGCGGCCAGCCGCACGGACGCCAGCGCCTCGTCGCCCTCGCGCAGGAACTGCGGCAGCGCCGCGTAGAGGTTGAGCCCGCCGCGCGTGGCGAACTCCGCCGTGCCTTCACCGAAGCGGCCGGACGTGTCCGCCGCCACCGCCGTCACCACCCACAGCGTCTGGTTGGAGGGCAGCGTGAAGCGCACCGTCGCGCGGCCGTCGCGGTCCGTGACCACCGCCGGGTCCCAGTGCGCGGTGTCCTTCTCCAGGTCCTTCGCCTGACGGCTGGGCGGCTTGATGGACGCGAACGCGTGGTCCGGCAGCCCCGCCAGCTTGCGCGCCAGCTGCTCGCCGTAGCCGTAGCCCTGGAACTCCGCCGAATAGAAGTTCGTCACGTTGTCGCGCGCCGGCGGATAGAAGAAGTCCAGCACGCCCGGGCGGAACTCGCCCTGGATGGCGTAGACGGCCTTGTCCACCACGCCCACGGACAGCTGCGCGGAGACGCCGTTGCCGTCGCTGTCGGTGACGCGCACGTCCACGGCCTGCTCGGTGAGCGGCAGGGCCTCCGCGCGGCGCGGCTGCAACGACACGGTGAGCGTGCGCTCCTTGGGCACCACGCGGAAGGCCACCGTCCGCTCCTCCCAGCGGCCCGTCGCCGTGGGGTAGGCCACGGACGCGTACACCGCGCTGCCGAAGCGCTTCTCCACCGGGAAGGCGTGCACCAGCGTGCGGCCCTTCAGCTGCACCACCGTGGTGCCGTAGAGGCTCGCGCCCGTCAGCGTCACCCACACGGGCCCCGCGTCCCGGCCGCCCTGCCCCCAGCCATCCGGCAGCAGCGCCACCAGCTTCGCGCTGTCGCCCGGCGCCAGCGTGCCGGACAGCGACGCGAGCGTGAGGTTGGGCACCTGCGCCACGGGCTCGTCCGCGCCGCCGATGACGAGCAGCGACTCCTCGCCCGTCCACGCCTCGCCCTTCTTGTCCTTCACCGTCACGCGCGCGAGCACCGTGCCCACGTCCGCGGTGGGCACCTTCTGGCGCGACGTGCCGTCCTGCTGCGTGGTGAAGGCCTGCGTGCCCAGCGTCTTCTCGCTGCCGTCCGCGCGGCGCAGCACGAAGGCCACCTCGCCGGTGGTGACGCCGTAGGGCTTGCCGGACAGCGTGGTGGCGCGCACGGACAGCTGCGCGTCCGAGCCCTTCGCCACCACCGCGTCCGAGTACCGCGCCACGCCCAGCACCTCCACCTTCGACAGGAAGAAGGCGGCGGTGCCGGTGGCGAACGTCTCCTGGTCATCCCGCGCGCGCACGGTGAGGCTGTAGCGGTACGGCAGCCGCTCCTCGCCCGGCTTGAGCGCGGGGACGGCGACCGTCACCTCGGCCGCGCCCTCCGCGTCGAACGCGCTCGCGGTGGACCACGGGTCGTCGCTGGCCTCGCGCTCCGCGACGGAGGAGTACAGCCGCTCCGGCACGCTCAGCTTGCCCTCGCTGCTGGAGGCGGTGCCGTACGTCACCGCGCTGCCCTGGCCGCCCTTGCCCGCGTCGTCCACCCAGGCGGGCGCGTCCAGCAGGCTGCGGTAGAGGAACACCTCGTACCTGGCGCCCTTCGGCACGCCGCCCGCGTACCGGCGCGCGCGCACCGTCACGCTCACCGTCGAGCCGGGCACCACCGTCTCCGACGCCGGCTGCACCTCCAGGTAGAACGTGGGCTTCACGTAGTCCTGCACGCGCGCCTCGCCCTGGTAGGGGCGCGTGTCCAGGGCCGCCTCGATGCGCAGCACGCCCGTGCCCAGGTCGTCCGGCACCTTCAGCGTGCCGTTGAACGCGCCGAACTCATCCACCGCCGCGCGCGTGGTGATTTCGCGGCCCTCCTGCGACACCAGCTTCACGCGCACGTCGCGCTGCTTCGGCGTGAACAGCCGCGCCAGGAACGTGTCCGGCTGGCGCACGAGCCCGCGGAACTTCACCTCGTTGCCCGGCTTGTAGATGGGCCGGTCGCTGTAGATGAACACGTCCGGCGCCACCGCCAGCGCGGAGTAGAAGTCCGTGTCCACGATGGCCGTGTCCTGCCCGGCCGTCACCGTCGCGATGATGCGCGGCTCCGCCACCGCGAGCGTCACCTCGCCCTGGTCGTCCGTCGTGCCCTCCGGGCCCTTGCCCGTGGGCAGGTACACCTGCACCCGAGCGCCCTTGCGCGGCTGTTGGTCCCTCCCCGCCACGCGCACCAGCACCTGGCCGTCGGTCTGCTTGAGCTGCACGGTGACGTCGCTGACGACGAGCACCACCTGCCCCTCCACGCGGCCCTGCACCAGCTGGAGCACGTAGGTGCCCGCGGGCAGCGGCGCGAGCAGCACGCGGCGCTCCTGGAAGCCGCCGCTGGCGTTGCCGGTGTCGAAGCCCGGCACGTTGAAGTCCCGGTCCGCGCCGCCCAGGTCCAGGTTGAGCCACTGGCTGCGCACCACCGTGAAGCCCGGCGGCGTGCCCACCAGCTTCTCCGGCCCCTCGGCCACCTTCGCCAGCGGCTCGCCCGAGGACGTCTCCGCGGGCGCATGGGGCAGCGCGTCGCTGACCTCCTGGCGGAAGGCCGGCGACAGCGACTCCATCAGCGTGAGGCCCGGCAGGCGCACGGCGTTGAGGCCGCGGCTCAGGGCGCGGCCCGGGTTGAGCAGCGTGGGCGGCGCCTGGTACGCGCGCCGCAGGTCGCCCTGCGCGCGGATGAACGCGTCCAGGTCCGCGGGCTTGAGCACGCGCAGCTCGACGGGGCCCTTGTCCTCGAAGGCGACGTCCACCGCCACCGGCTCGCCGCTGCCGTAGGAGCGGGGAACGGTGATGTAGAGCGGCTTGGCCAGCGCCACGCCGGACAGCAGGAGCGCGGCCAGGGCCGCGAAACGCAGGGACGTCTTCATGTTCCAAATCCTCCCGGCACCAGGGCGTCGCCCTTCACGGTGCCGCGAAGCCCCAGGTACGGCAGGGCTTCCAGGTCACGGCGGGCCGCCTCGATTTCCGGCGGAGCCACCTTGGGCAGGGGCGACGCGCGGTCCACGCGCGCCTCGGACGTGTAGCCGTCCATCGCGAGCCCACTCAACAGCCTTCCCGTGTTGACGCCGAACACCACCGACGCGGGCGTGCGCAGCCCCGTCACCACCGGGCCCGCGGCATTCAGCAGGTTGGGCGCGCGGCCTTCACAGGCCTTCTTCAGCCGCTCCACCTCCTCCGCGCTGGTGGCCAGCACCACGTGCCGGCACAGCGTGGCGCGCGTCAGCGTCCGCGAGCCGCCGGAGAACAGCGCGGCCAGCCCGTCCGCGTCCTCCTCGCGGCCCCACAGCAGGGCCAGCTCCGGCTCCAGCGACCGGCTGCCCCGAGGCGTCCACACCAGCGCCACCTGACGCGTGCGCGTGGCGCCGCCGCCCTCCGTCCAGAAGGTCTTCAGCCGCGCGGGCTCCAGCGACTCGGGCAGCTTGAGCTGGAACGCGAGCAGCACCGGCGTCTCCTCCGGCACCAGCTTGAGCAGCTCGTCGGACAGGGGCGCGCTGTCGAGCGGCGCCACGTTCTCCAGGAGCTTCCCGGCGATGCCCCGGCCCACCAGCCGGTCGCCCTCCACTCCGAACTGGAGCCGCGTGTCCGCCCCCAGCCCCAGCACGTGGGTGAAGAGCTGCGCGTCGCGGCCGTAGGCCTCGGGATCGAAGCCCACCTCCACGTCCACGCCGTCCTTCGCTTCCAGCTCCGGCAGCGGCGCGCACAGGCCCTGGAGCACCACCACGGGGTGACGCGCGAGCACCAGCCGGTCCTTCGTGCGGGCGGCCCACACGGTCTGCTCCGCGACCAGCCACCGCGACAGCTGGAAGCCGCCCTCGGGGGCCTTCTCCGTCTGGGCCGGGCAGCTGTCCGCGGTCATCCCCCCGCGCCGGGCCACCGCGTCCAGCGCCTCCCACGCCGCGCGCGACGCCTTGTTCGCCTTGGGGACGATGAGGGCGGGGGTCCCCGCGCGCGCGTCACCGCTGAACCACACGGTGCGGAAGGGCGTGTCGAGCAGCGGGCCCGCCACCACGTCCAGCACCGCGCCCTTGAAGGACGCCTTGAGGTCGGTGCCGGTGGAGCCGAGGAACGCGGCCCACCCGCTGACGAAGCCCTGGCCCAGCGGCTGGTCCCACTGCGACTTCAGCCACGCGTTGCGCATCAGCGCGTCGCGCACCTTCGCGGGCGCGTGCACGTCCACCCAGATGGCGGCGGTGGCGGAGGCGCCGGGCACGTCCATCTTGGTGGGCTCCGAAGGGACCTCCGGCATGCCCTCCACGGTGGCGCCGGCGGACGGCGGGCCCTTGGGGTCGCCGGAGGAGAAGGCGGGGCCGGTGCGGTCCTCTCCGCCAGCGCCCCGGCGGCCGAGGACGAAGGCCCCCACGCCCACGCCCACCACGAGGGCGCCGATGAGCGCGATGCGCGCGGCGGACGAGGGCCCTGGCCGCTTGGGTGCGGGAGGCGGGCTCACGGGAGACGTCATGACATCCACTCCTTGAAGCGGAAGAAGCCGAGGAAGGCGGCGTTGGCCGGCACGGGGCGCCACTCCAGCGGCGCCTCCGTGGCGAGCGAGTCCAGGACGCCGGTGCGCACGCGGGCGCCCGGCTCACCGGGGTGGTAGACGACGCGCGCGGGCGCATGGGCCCGGTCCTCCGGGCGCACCACGAGCATCAAGTGGAAGACGGGCCCCGCGTCGTGGTCCTGGCGGAAGGCCACCACGTCGCCGGTGCGAAGCTGCTCGCGCGCGGAGCTTCCCCGGCCCAGCGGGAGGAAGCTCCGGGTGAGGAGCGTCTCCGCGTCCGCGAAGTCGGAGGGCACGCCGCGCGCGTCCTGCCACAGCGGCGTGGCGAGCCGCTCCGAGGCCACGCGCCGGTAGGCCGTGCGGTACGCGTAGCGGATGAGGCCCGCGCAGTCGCGCTGCGCGGGCTGCCACTCCGCATCCGGAGCCCGCACCTGCGCGAGCGACACCTGCGCGACCTCGCGGCGCAACAACCGGGCGCGCGTCTCCGCGGAACCGGGCTCGGCTGGGACGGCGGCCCCTTCGCGGGACGTGGGCATCGCGGCCGTCGATGGCGTCGCGGACACGGGCAGGGCGGATGCCCCTGCGCGGGCCGGGGGCGTCGAAGCGGCCGAGGGCGTCGCGGAAGCCACCCCGGACTCCGTGGACCGCCGCGCCTGCGACGGCAACGCCGCCCCCTGCTCCACCGGAGGAGCCGGGACGACGTGCAGCGACAGTGCGAGCATCAGGACGCGCATGGCGAGGGCCGGGCCGGGAGCGGCGAGCGGGTCAGTAGCCGCCTTCGCCTTCGCCTTCGCCGGAGTCGCCGCTCGTCTGGAGCTCCTTGAGCGCCGCGTCCAGGTTCATGGGCCACCGCTTGCCCGTGGGCTTTGGATCCGCGGAGGGCACGTACACCTCCGCCTGCCTGTCGCCCAGGATGTTCACCCACGCGAGCACGCGCGTGGTGCCCGGCGTCGCCAGCGGGATGCGCACGCGGCGGCGGACCTCGCCCGGCGTGCCCTCGAAGAGCGCCAGGTTGAGCGTGGCCACCGTGTGCGCCTTGTCCCCGCTGGGCCAGTAGTTCGTCGCGATGAGGTACACGCCCTTGGGCGGCGCGCGGTGGATGTAGAGGTACGGACCGTACGCCGGCTGGTCGAAGTCGCCCCCCTGCTCGTTCAGGAAGAACGTGCCGCCAGACGGGCTGTTCGTGTCCGCCCAGTACACGTGCGCCATCGCCTTCACGTCCAGCGTGTCCCCCTCGCTGCTCGCGTCGGTGGGCTCGTAGATGTGCAGGTCCGTGTAGACGCCGTCCGTGTCGCTCGTGAGGATGGCCTTGAGCGGCACCGGCGGCACCTGCGCGTAGCTCGTCGCCTGCGCGCGCGCCGTGCCGCCCTTGTTGGTGGCCATCACCGTCACGATGTTCTTGCCGCTGGCCGCCGGGAACTTGCGGCTGAAGCGCCCGCCCGCGGTGCGCATCAGGTAGCGGTCGCCGTTGATGGACACCACCACTGGATCCACCGTGGGGTCGCTCACCTGACCTTCGATGCGCAGCATCCGGTCCACCGTCCATCCGCCGGACGGCGCGCTCAACACCACGGTGGGAACCTTGTCGCCCCGCCCAATGGGCACGCCCTGCTGGCGGGCGGGGACCGGCGGCGCCGTCTGCGTCAGCAGCCCGGCGAGGAGGACGGAGAGCATCAGGGGAGCCTGGGAATGGGAAACCGCGAACCGCGTGTCCGCGAAGGAACACAGCGTGCGACAAGCCCCTCCCCCTTTCAAGCCATCCGCCCCAAGCGGATGCGCGCGGCCCGGCGGCCCCCCCACCCGCGATGCCGCGCGTCGCGGGCTGCCGTCCCTTCGTCCGCGTGCCCGTCCGTCCGCCCGTCTCGGGCCCGGACACCCACGGTCCACGCACCAAAGGAACGCTGGCTTCAAGCCTTCCCGCGGGCAGCACCCGCGAGGCCCTGCCTCCAGCAACGGCCTACTGCGGGCGCTCCCAACCGTGGCGGTTCACGAAGTCCGACACCATGGCGGCCGTCGTGTCGCGAATCTTCTCCACGTCCGCCGGAGACTTGCCCGCGGTGTCCTCCATGGGCCAGTCCTCGCGCTTCTGGTCCGCCACCACCGGCGCGTCCGACAGCCCGCCCAGCGTCACCAGGATCTGCGCGTTCTTCGCCAGCTCTGGCGTCAGGCGCTGGGGCTTCGCGTCCCCCAGGTCCACGCCCATCTCCTTCATCGTGGCGAGCACCTCGGGATGCAGACGCTCGGCCGGCTGAGTCCCCGCGGAGATCGCGCGCGCCTTGGTGGGGTCCGCCAGCAGGTTGAAGAAGGCCGCCGCGATCTGCGAGCGACCCGCGTTCTGCGTACAAGCGAAGATGACCGTGTTCATCGCACCGCCTTTGGAGTGTTGAGAATCATGAGGTCCTGGGCTTCCTGGGAAGTATCACATCCTGGGTGTGGGAGAAGACAACGCTCGCCCGCTCCTCCGCTGCCCGAGCCGCACGGTGGGTCATGACCGCGGATATGGGTAGGATTTGACTCCCAGCGAACCCTTTCCCAGGCGAATGGGAGGGGGATGCCTAGGTTGGAGGCGTCATGCAAAGCACCCCTGCCTGGGCCTGGATTGTCTTCTGGACGCTGCTGCTGGCGTTGCTGGGAGTGGACCTGCTGGCCCACCGGGGAGGTAGGGGGCAGTCTCGCCGCGCGGCCCTCCTGTGGAGTCTGGCGTGGGTGGGGTTGGGGCTGTGCTTCTGCGGCTTCGTGTGGGTGGCGCTGGGCAGCGAGCAGGGCCACGAATACCTGGCGGCGTGGCTCATCGAGAAGAGCCTGAGCCTGGACAACGTCTTCGTCTTCCTTGTCATCTTCCGCAGCCTGAACGTGCCCCAGCGCTATCAGCACGAGGTGCTCTTCCTGGGCATCTTCGGCGCGCTGGTGTTCCGGGCCCTGTTCATCTTCGTGGGCGCGGCGGCGCTGCAGCGCTGGGGCTGGGTGTCGTACGTCTTCGGCGCCATCCTGCTCGTCACGGCGTGGCGGGTGCTGCGCGAGGACCCGTCGAAGGAGCAGGACAACCGCGTGGTGAGCTGGCTGTCGCACCGGCTGCCGGTGGCGGACCAGGTGGAGGGCCCCCACTTCGTGGTGAAGCAGCAGGGCCGCAGGCTCGCCACGCCGCTGCTGCTCGCGCTCGTGGGCCTGGAGGTGACGGACATCCTGTTCGCGGTGGACTCAGTGCCGGCGGCCTTCTCCGTCACCACCGACACCTTCGTCCTCTACAGCTCCAACGCCTTCGCCATCCTGGGGCTGCGCGCGCTCTACCTGGTCATCGCCGGGGCGGTGGGGCAGCTCAAGTACCTGCACTACGGGCTCGCGGGGGTGCTGGCGTTCGCGGGCGTGAAGCTGGTGGTGGAGAAGTGGGTGCGCATCCCGCCGCTGCTCTCCGTGGCCATCATCCTCGTCGTCATTGGCGCGGCGGTGTGGGCCAGCCTCGCGCACCGGCGCGCCGGGCGCGAGGTGGAGGTCTGAGCGAAGCCCGCCTCCTCAGGGCGAGGGCCGGCGCGCGGTGCCGGGCGGCTTGGGGTTGACCAGGAGCTGGTCGAAGAGCGGGTTCGCCGCCTGGGCGATGCGCGCCTCGTGCTTCTTCAGGAGCGCGGCGTTGGCGTCCTTCACGTCCTTGCCCGAAGCCTGCTCCAGCTGGGTGAGGGACTTGCGCAGCCCCGCGCGGCGCTGCTCCAGTTGCAGCCGCTGCGCCTCGGTGAGCTTCGGATCCTCCAGCTGGGGCGTGAGCGCGGCCAGCTGCTGCTCCAGGGCCGCGATGTTCTCCGGATCCGTGGGCCGGGACACCGCCGCCACGCCCGCGTCCAGGGGCTGGGCCGACGGGGGCGGTGGGTACACCACGGTGGTGAGGGTCTGGAACTCCAGGGGAGACATGGCGTGGGCCTCCAGGTTCTGGATGAGGGCGGCCTGGACCTTGCCCACCATCCGCATGGAGGCGCCCGCGGCCTTGAGCAGGGAGCGCGTGTCCCGGCGGTCCAGCTCCGCGCCATGCTGTTCGACGAAGGCGACGGACTCCTTCTCCATGATGTGGAAGGCGGGCAGGGTCGCCTCGCGCGCGGTCAGGTAGGTCTCCAGCCGGGCCTCCTCCAGCTTCAGCACGCCGCCCGTGGCGGGCGGCGTGAAGGGATGGAGGGTGTTGAGTTCGGCGAACCGCTGGGTGCGCGCCTGCGCGTCCATCACCGCGTCCACGCCGGAGCCGCCCATGTTGGCGTTCGCCCAGTAGCCCGCCGCGACCAGCCCCACCACGCCCAGCACGAGCACCCCGCCGCAGCCCAGCCCCAGACCGATGACCCACTTCTTGTTCATTGCCACGCTCCGCTCCCCATCCGGAAGGCAAGGCCATCCCGCGCCGGAGCCCCGTTGCTATCCGGGCCGTCCGCCCAGGGCAAGCGCGCCACGGCGGTCCGCGGAGTTTGCCGCCCGGGTCCAGGCGGACGGGCAGGCCCCGCGACGGCCGGAGGGCCGCCGTCAGCCCTCGAAGAGGGGGCGTCGCGGCAGCAGCACGAGGACCGTGGTGCCGTCCTGCGCGGTGGAGCGCACGCGCAGCCGGCCCGAGTGCGCATCCACGATGTGCTTCACGATGAACAGCCCCAGGCCCAGCCCGTGGGCGGGATGGCTTCTCTCGCGGGCCTCCGCGCGCTTGAGGGGTTCGAACAGGTGCGGCAGCAGGTCCCGCGGAATCGGGCGCCCCTGGTTGTTCACCGCGAGGGTCACGGAGCCCGTCTGGCCGCGCAGCCGCACGCGCACGGGGCAGAGCGCGTCCCCATAGGCGAGCGCGTTGTTCACCAGGTTGGTGATGACCTGCGCCAGCCGGTCCGGGTCGCACCACAGCCACGCCGCGCCCGGGCCGTCCACCTGCAGGCGCCGGTCCGGGTGGGCCTGCTGCACCTCGTCCACCACCTGCCGCACCAGCTCCATGAGGTCCACTTCGCGGGGCGCCATGGGAATGCCGCCGCCCAGGCGGGCCTGGGTGAAGTCCAGCACGTCATGCAGCATGCGGTGGGCCCGCTCCGCGCTGGAGAGGATGCGGGCGATGGCCTTCTGGTCGCGCGGGTCGGCCTCCTCGCGCTTCGCCAGCATCGTGGCCGCCATGGTGATGGCGGAGATGGGGTTGCGCAGGTCGTGTCCGACGATGCCGATGAGCAGCTGCTCGAACTCCGCGCGGCGCCGCGCCTCCGCCTCCTCCTCGTGCCTGCCGGTGACGTCCTGCATGGCGCCCACCATGCGCACCGCGCGGCCCTGGAGGTCCTTCACCACGCGGCCCCGGTCCTCGACGAAGGCCCAGGTGCCGTCGCCCCGCCGCAGCCGGTACTCCGCCAGCCAGTGGCCCTCGCGGCTGTCCAGCGCCTCCTGAAGCTCGTGGGTCACCCGGTCGCGGTCGTCGGGGTGCAGGCTGTCGGTCCACCACGCCATGTCCATGGGGGGCGCTCCCGGGGACGTGTCCAGCCGGAGGATGCGCGCGGCCAGCTCGCTCCAGTGGATTTCATTCGTCACCAGGTCCCAGTCCCAGATGATGTCGCGGGTGGCCAGGGTGGCCAGCCGGTAGCGCGTCTCCGACGCGCGCAGCTCCTGCTCCGCCCGGCGCCGGTCGGTGATGTCCAGCGACACGCCCGACACGCTCACCACCCGCCCCCCCGGGTCGAGCATCGGCATGAGGCGGACCTCGAACCAGACGCCCATCAAGTACAGCTCCGTGGACAGCCGCTCCCCCGCCAGCGCGCGCTGGACGACCTCCACCACGTCCCGCCGGTCCCGGAAGAGCTCGAACACGGAGCGCCCGCGCATCGCCTGGGAGGGCAGGCTCGTGGTCGTCACCCCTTCGCCCTCGAAGAGGGTGAACACGCCGTGGGGGTCGAAGGCCCACAGCACCACGGGCAGCTGGGTGAGCACGCGCTGGAGCTGCTCACGGGCCTCGTCGCGCTCCTGGCGCAGCATGCGCGTGGCGGTGATGTCCGTGGACACGCCGCACACGGCCCACGCCTCTCCGTCCGTGATGGTGGGGAGGGGGAACTTCACCGTGTGGTAGACATGGAGCCCGTCGGGCTGGAGCACCTCCTCGTCGAACACCAGCGGCTTGCGCACCGTCAGCACCTGCTGGTCGTTCTCCTGGAACCGCTCCGCGGTGCGCCGCGGAAACAGCTCCCGGTCCGCGTGCCCCAGCACCTCCGCCCGCGTGTGTCCGGAGAGGGCCTCGAAGGGGCGATTGACGAAGAGGTACCGCCCGCCCAGGTCCTTCGCGTAGATGGCGGCCGGCGCGTGGTCGAGGATGGCCTGCAGCCGCCGCTCCCGCGCCCGCAGCGCCTGCTCGTGCTCGTGGACGTAGCGGGCCACGGCCTCCGTCAGGCTGCCATCCAGCGCGCGCCAGAGCGCCCGCAGTTCGTACACCCCCAGGGGGTGGTGGGAGTCATCCAACGTCTCCAGGATGGCCTCGCGCAGGAGGCCATGCTCCTCCACCAGCGCCTCCACCCGCGCGCCGGCCAGGAAGCGCCGCTGCCCGAGTTCGCGGGCCTGGGCCCGGACCGGCTCCGCGTCCCACGTCGCCCCGCCCTGGCGCAGCACGAGCACCAGCGCATCCACCAGCTGGAGCATCCCGCGCGACCGCTCCTGGAACTCCTCGTGCATGTCACCGATGGACGGCCGCACGCGCGCGCCCCAGCGCCGGATGATGTCGTCGCGCAGGCCCTCCACGAGGTCCGCGAGCGAATCCGACGTGGAGGCGAAGGGGTTCATGCCACCGCCCGCGCCTTCCCCGAGGCTTCGGGGACCAGGGAGGGAGCGCACGCCTCCGGCACTCCGGAGACACCGGTCAGCAAAGGCAGGCCGCCTGCTGTCGGAAGAGTGTGTGTCACCGTGCCCCTGCTCCCTGGACGCGCCCGGAGTGGAGGGAAGATGGTCATGGTCCCCCGCGCGCAGGATGGGGCCTGCGGGAGGGGGTGGGGTGGCTTGTCCACCGCTGGGGTGGACCCCCGGGGGGTGGCAGGCGGCCATGGGAGGCCCTCGCGGGGCGCTGGGTCCCGCCAGTGACATGAGAGAGACTGGCGCCCAGGCACACGGGAGGACACAGCGCATGGCATTCGCGGAACGCAGGACCGGCGGGCAGGACGCGGGCGCGACGACGACGGGGCGGCTGCCCCCGGGGGCATGGCCCCAGGGACCCGCCCTGACGGGGGAGGCCCAGCCATGAGCGCGCCCCAGCCAGTGGATCCGCTGGAGTCCCTGGGCCGTGGGAACGTGCGGAGCGCCTGGGAGGTGCTGGAGGCGATGAGCTCGCTCATGCGCCGCCGCGCCGCGGGCCTGCCGCTGAACCTGCCGCAGGTGACGGTGTTCCTGCGCAGTGGCCGCGAGCTGACGGGCTTCGTCCGGGAGTATGGCGAGTTCCGCCACGGCCGGGGGGTGCTGTTGATCACCTCGGGGGGCTACGGTTCGCGCGGCGAAGGCCTGGACGTGACGTTCGTGCCAGACGGGGTCATCGAGGCGCTCACGCTGCACGACGCCACGGTGCTGGACACGCCCGCCAGGTCGATGCCCGAGTCCTCGCCGATGCACCTGCGAAGGCACCTGCCCGCGATGGCCGACAAGCTGTCCAGCGCCTGGGGCACGCCGGTGACGGCGGAGTTCGGCACGGGTACGGAGCTGGAGCAGGACGCCTTCATCCAGCCCCTGGCGTGGCTCGTCGAGCGCACGGGCGAGGTCCTGGGCAAGCTCGCCAGGACGCCCGACGTGGGCGACGTGCTCCGCGAGAAGGTGCGCAAGGTGCGGCTGTTCGTGGGGGATTCCTTCCAGGCGAAGCTCACGGACAGCACCCTGGACCTCACCACGTCGCGCCACCCCGCGGCCTGGCCGCTGGACTCGGAGCTGGCCCAGGCGGTGACGGACGCGCTTCCGTAGGGTGGACCCCTCCGGGCGCCGTCCCCGCGGGCACGGCGCCGGGCAGCGCCCCCACAGGCCCCGGCGGGCGCGGCGGGCCTCCAGCTCCAGGGACTCGAACTCACCGCGCCGGGAGGCTCCGGCCGGGGGGATGAACAGCGTGCACGCGTAGCCACGCTCCACGAGGAGCGCGTTCACGTCCTGGCCGTCCACGGACACGTAGGCGAGCCTCCGTCCGAAGCGGTCCGTGCACGCCTCCGCGTCCCGCAGCCGCACCGCGCGGCCCTCCACGAGCGAGCGGTTGAACGCCGCGGCCTCCTCACCGAAGCAGTCGTGGTGGCCGCGCGTCGTCTCCGGAGTGTCGGCGAGCAGGTAGCGGATCCGCTCGCCGTCCTGGAGCACCACCGTGTCTCCGTCGATGACCTGCGTCACCACGCCCGTACGCGGCCCGCACTCTCCCTCCTCGCCCCCGCACGCGGACAGGACGCCCAGCAGCAGCAGGAATCCCACGACGTGCATCCTCATGGCGCGCACCTCCGGTTCTCACGGCCCGGAGTGCCCCGGTCCCCCACGCCGTACGTCACGCCCGCGGGCGTCGGACAGAAGGCTCCGGCCGCGTCATTGGCGGAGGCGTCCCGCGCGCGCGCATCCAGCTGCGACGACACACCGGGGATCGCGGCGCTCGTGAAGGCCACCGAGTCCAACAGGCTTCCCCTCACCGCGAGCTTCAGGACATGCGCTCCCGCGCCGTTGCCCAGGCCGAACCCGAACGTGCCAAGCACCGAGGGCAGTCCCCCGTTGAGCGAAGCATCCTCGCTGCGCGCGAGCACGGCGTGACTCCCGGCCTTCATCGAAAGGCACAGCGGCGACTCCAGCACCGTGCTGCCTGTCTCGTTGGAGAGCGTCACCCCGTTGAGGTCCACCTCTCGCAGCGCAAGCACCTCCACCCATTCGCCCAGCGCATCCGGGACGGCGGAAGGGTCCGCCATGAACTCGGTGAGCACCAGCGAGCCCGCGGCCGGAACACGGAGCGC
Source organism: Corallococcus sp. Z5C101001 (assembly GCF_007352635.1). Taxonomy (NCBI): domain Bacteria; kingdom Pseudomonadati; phylum Myxococcota; class Myxococcia; order Myxococcales; family Myxococcaceae; genus Corallococcus; species Corallococcus sp. Z5C101001. The sequence goes on along the minus strand of NZ_VKLU01000008.1, from coordinate 433,024 downwards.
GCGCGATTGCCCGGTCGTCCGGTCGATGCAGCCAGCCTGGGAGACACCGGCGTCCGCGCTCACGCAGACGCGGTTGGGCCGTCCGGGTGTGCCCAGGTTGCCCTTATCACCGTAGGGCTCCGTGGCCGCGCACCAGGACGTCAGCACGTCATTGCCCCTCGCATCCTCGGTGAGCGGCGCGGACACCTGGGTGGCCACGCCATCCTGTGCCGGGCCATACACCGCGCTGTCGATGAGCACGCTTCCCACGCGCAGGGAGACCGCGCCGCCCGTGTTGCGCAGGTCCACCGAGAAGGTGGCCAGTGGCTCCGGGAGGCCCCCATTCACGTCGGACTCGCGCCTGCGGGCGAGCAGCGCCGTCTCTCCCGAAGCAAGGGACAGGCAGCGCTCCGACTCCAGCCGGGTACCCGACGTGTCCGTTCCCACCGTGAGACCATTGAGGTCCACGGGCGCGGTGGCGCGCACCTCCAGCCATTCGCCCACCGTGTCATCGCCTCGCGGGTTGGCCATCACCTCCGTGATGATCAGCTGACCTGGACGCGGTGACTGGACCTCCCGGGGAGCGAGCGCCCCCGGGGGCAGACAGGTCGCGACACGGCCGCCATCCACGCCGGACGCGCCAGCGTCCGCCACAGCAGGACACGGCGCGTTCGCGCTCCCCGGACTGCCACGGGTCCCGCCCGGCACGGTCTCCGGTGCGTCACACCAGCGCGACAGGTCGTCATTGCCCTCCGCCTCTGGCACGAGCCGGCCGTCATAGGTCCGGGCCACACCCGACTTCTCCGGCGCGGTGAGCGCCACCGTGTCGAGCACACGCGTCCCACACCGCAGACCCAGCAGTCCTGCGCTGTTCCCCAGCGCGCCGAGCGCATCCCCATACGTCTGGTCCACATGTTCGGGCAGCGGCCCGTCCCGCACATCGCCCAGCACGACGAAGGTGCCCGCATCCACGGGCAACGCGGTGGTGAACGTATAGGCCCGCTCCTGCGCCGCCTCGTCGCGAGCGGTGAAGAGCGTCACCCCCAGCAGGTCCACGGTCTCCCGCGAGGGATTGTGGAGCTCCACGTACTCCTTCCCGGTGTCCGCGCCCGTGGGGTCGTTGAGGTACTCGGTGATGACGAGAGCGCCCGGAAACAGGGCCGCGCAGGCCGGTGGCTCCTCCTCCCACGTGGGCAACCCACAACCTCCCAACACCCCCAGCGCCCATCCCAACCCCAGCCCCACGCCCCATCCCCTCACTGCCCAAGCCGCCACGCTCCGCTCCCTTCAGAACCGCGTCTCCACTTCCAGCGCGAACAGGTGCCGGGGCGCATCCGGCGGCGTCCGGGCACCTCGTGCGTCTTTCAGGTCGATCCGCCACGCGTACCGGGCCCGCGTCGTCACGGCGTCCCCCGCCGCCCAGCTCGCGTCGAGCGTCGCCCGGAAGGACTGCTCCAGCCGGTGGCGCGTCGACAGGTCCTCGTCCTTCCACACGGCCCGCCCCCGCAACCGCACGGCCTCGCAAGGCCGCACCTGGGCCTCCACCACGGCCTGCGCGTCCACGCGCACGCCTGCGTTCACGGGATCATCCACGCGTGCATGCGCGTACTGCGCGGCCACGGTCAGGGCGTCGTGAAGCTCCGCCTTCACACGGGCCGTCATGCGCAGCAGCGACCCCGAGCAGGGCGCCTCGGCGGAGCCGTCGAAGCAGTCGCCCGCCACGCCGACGTCCTTGTCCCGGTACTCGCCCCACAGCGACGGCTGGAAGAGCGCATGCACCCGCCAGTCCACACGGGCGGAGGCCCGCAGGTTCACCGTGCCCGCGCTGCCCACCACCGCGCCGTCGGAGGGAAGCGTCCACGCATCCACCTCTCCGCGCAGCCGCAACGCACCCTCCAGCCGGTGCAGGTAGCGCACGCGCGCACCTACCTCGTTCCGAGCCCGTGAGCCCTCCAGCTCGTCCGGCCCGGACATCGCCCCCGTGTAGGGATTGGCGAAGCCTCGACCGTAGGCGCGCAGCGACACCTCCAGTTCCTGCGCGGCACCCGCCACCACCGTGCGCTGGAGCACGCCGAACCCGCCACCCCCACCTGGCGCCGCATCGAACGTACGCGCCGCCTCCACGAAGAGGTCCACCGGGCCGTGCCCCCACGCGCCGTCGACTCCCACCGCGCCGAATGCGCCGCCCGCCGGGTAGCCCGCGGTGGAGCGGAAATCGAGCGAAGCCCCTTCCACGCTCCACACCGGCAGAGCCCCCCAGGCCGTCGCGCCCACCTGCGCTCGCGGCGTCCATGAGAGCGTCGCGTGACCTCCTCCCGCCCACTCACGGAACACGCCAGGAAGCGAACGAGACACCACGCGCCCCATGGGCGTCTTCTCTCCCGCGAGCCATACCGCGGGCGCCTTGCAGCGGCTCCCCTCGCATGACGCCCTGTCCATCAGCGCGTGCGAGAGCAAGGAGCGGGACTGATACGAACCGAAGCCCGTCGCGGAGAGCTCCGCGTCCGTCCCCACCGCCCCGCGCACCGTGCCCACCACGCCCCGAAAGCCTTCCTCCCAGTGGAAGTCTGGCGTCACGTCCACGGCGCGCTCCTCGGGTGTGCAGGCGCCCTCCCCCAGGAAGCACCACCGCTCCACGTCCCCGGGCACGCGCACGGCGTCGTCGGGAAGGAAGCCGTCCGGCGTGGGCAGTCCCGTGGTGTCCAACGTGAGCCGCTGCGCGAAGCCCAGCCGGTACGCTCCCACCAGCACCGATGCTCGCTCGCCCATCCACTGTCCGTGGAACTTGGGCATGACCACCGAGACGCCGGGCGCCTCCGCCACCAGCCTCCGCTGACTCGCATCCCGGTGCACCGTGCCCAATCGCCGCCGCGTCATCGACGTGAGCAGCCCCACACGCCAGCCCTCCGGTCCCGCCACGCGGACCTGGAGCGCCAACGGCGGCAGCACCGGATCCGATACGGCGAACGCAGTCAGCAGCCGCGCGTCCCCTGACACCCGGTCCGAAGGCGCCATCATCAAGAACGGCGCCAGCTTCCGCCGCTCCTCCGCCGTCAGCCCCGCCCGTCCTCCTGAAACCAACGGAGAGCGTCGCCGCTCATTCGCCTCCGACGCGGTGCGCGACTCGAAAGCCAACGACTCTGGCCGCACCTCCGCCGCCGCTGAAGTGCGCTCCTCGCGAGCCAGGGGCGCCAGCCCGCTCGGCACCACCCCTGCGCTCCCCGTGCCCTCCAGCAGCCCATCCACCCGCGCGTACGTCAGCCCGGGCAATGCATAGAGCGCCGCACGCGACGCATGCGCCGGATCCACTCCCGAACGCCGCAGCACCAGGAGCGCCGCCAGCGTCTCCGCCGTGATGGCGCCATCCTCCCGCAGCGCGAACAACGCGGCCTCCCCGGTGTCCTCGGGCTCGACCTCATAGGACGCGGCGCGCGCCACGGCAGGGACACCCAGCAGGTACAGCCACAGGCAGCAGAGGACGGGACGCACGCGGCGGGCCCTCTGCACGAGTGGGACCACCCTTCCCTACAGGAAGCCCCAGCCGAGTCGCCCGTCCCTTCCCGGGACGCGGCGTCCAGGCGAGGGACGGGCACGCCCTCCCCACCACGATGGCGTCGGGCGGTGCGGCTATGCTCCGGGCCACATCTCGCGAGGGTCGGCCTTCCCGGCCCCAAGAACAGCACATGGGCCACGTCCACATCCTTCGCCACTTCCCCTCTCCCCAGGAGGGGTTCAACCGCACCGTCCGCATCTACACGCCGGACACCTACGACGCGTGGCAGGACCACCGCTTCCCGGTGCTCTACATGCACGACGGGCAGAACGTCTTCGCGCACCCCGAGTCGGCCGTCTTCGACACGTGGTGCGCCAACCGCGTCGCGGAGGACAGCGTGAACGCGGGGCGGATGGAGCCGTGGCTCATCGTCGCGGTGGACTCCGGACCGGGCCGCTTCCAGGAGTACTCGCCGTGGGACGAGCCTCGCAACGGCGTGGCCGCGCGCGGCGAGGCCTATGGGCGCTTCCTCGTGGACGAGCTCAAGCCATACATCGACCAGACGTACCGCACGCGCGCGGGCAGCGAGTGGACGGCCACGATGGGGTCATCCCTGGGCGGGCTCATCTCGCTGTACCTGGGATGGAAGTTCCCGCAGGTGTTCGGGCGCATCGGCGCGCTGTCGCCCACGGTGATGTGGAGCCAGGGCCGCCTGTTCGACGCGTGGCGTGCGCACAGCCGGCGCTGGTCGCGCATCTACCTGGACGCCGGCGACACCGAATACATCCACGCGGGCGGCCTGCCCCTGGACTATGGCCGGGGCACGCGCGACTTCTTCCGCCACCTCAAGGACCTGGGCTACGCCGACCACGAAGTGTCCCTGGTGCTGGAGCCGGGCGGCGAGCACCACGAGAAGGACTGGCAGCGCAGACTGCCCGGCGCCATGCAGTGGTTGCTCGGGTGAGTCCGCGTCCGTGACCCACCGCCCCCGGTCCGTGCCGCTGGGAGAGCGGCAGGTCTACGTCCAGGTCGTGGAGGGGCTCCTCCAGCACGGCCTGCGCGGCCAGCTGTCGCCCCGGCTGCGGGAACGGCTGCGCCAGGCGGGCGTGGACCTGGACCGGCCGCTGCTCCCGCTCTACCCGGTGCCGCTCTGGGCCCGGTGCCTGCACATCGTCATCGAGGAGGTCTATCCCGGCCTCCCCCGGACGGAGGCCTTCAGCCGGCTCGCCCACGCGCACGTGGAGGGCTACGGCGCCACGCTGCTGGGGCGCGCGGTGATGGGCGTGATGCGCGTGCTGGGGCCCACGCACGTCGTGCGCCGCCTGCCGGAGGTGCTGCGCGGCACGGACAACTACACGGAGGTGACGCTGACGGAGCGAGGCCCGGCGCACTACGAGCTGGAGCTCAACTCGGTGATGGACGCGCCCGGCTACACGGAGGCGCTGTTCGAGGCCCTGCTGGGCGCGGGCGGCGCGAAGGCCCCCCGCGCGACGAAGCTGCACGAAGGCGAAGGCCGCACGGTGCTGTCGCTCACCTGGACGGCGGAGCCGTAGCCCTCACGTCGCCTGGATGAAGCGCACCGCGTCCTGCATGGACTCCAGGTCCGCGTGGCGGGTGAGGTACATCTCCTCTCCCAGGAGGCTGTGGTAGATGGGCGGCAGCTCGCGGTGCACGAGCAGCGACCTCCCCAGCCGCTCGACGATCTGCGCATGGGAGTGGAGGTAGCGCCGGCCGTGACGACGGGCGCTGTGGCAGACGTGGTGGCGCGGCGTGTACTGGAAGTCCGCCACCGGGTCGCCCGTCACCACGCGGGCCCAGAGCCGGTACACGTCGATGTCGCACGTGTAGTTCATCATGTCCGTCATGAAGCCGCCGGGCGGGCGCAGGTTGGCCTCCAGCACGACGAAGCGTCCGTCGGGCAGCCGGAAGAACTCCAGGTGGAACCAGCGCTCGCGCAGGCCGAAGGCGGCGACGACCTGACGGCCCAGCACGTCGAGCGCGGCGGGGATGTGCTGGAGGCTCCAGAAGGAGATGTCGCGCCGCTCGGTGACGGTCTCCATGCCGCCGTCGCTGTACTCGTGGCTGAGGTTGAAGACGATGACGCCGTGGCGGTCCACGATGCCGTCGTAGGTGACGATGGTGCCGCGCACGAAGGGCTGCGCGACGTAGGACGTGGGCAGCGGGTGGGCGAGCGCGGCGTCCACCTCCGCGTCGCTGGCGACCTTGAAGGTGTGGGCGGCGCCCACGCCCACGTCGGGCTTGAGCACGAGCGGGTAGCCCACGCGGGCGGCGAAGGCCTTCACCTGCTCCGCGTCGCGCACGCGCAGGAGGTCCGGGTGGGGAACGCCAGACGCATGGAAGACCTCCGCCATGCCGGACTTGGAGCGCAGCTTGAGGATGTCGGGAGGCTGGAGGCCGGGGACGTGGAAGTCCTCGCGCAGGCGGGCCTCCACTTCCAACCAGGACTCGTTGAGGGACTCGATGCGGTCCACGCGGCCGTGGCGCCAGGTGAGGTAGCCGGTGGCGCGCAGGAGGGCGTCGGCGTCGTTGAGGCTGGGGACGAAGAAATACTCTCGCAGCGACTCGCGCAGCTCCGGGCGCAGGGACTCGTAGGGTGCGTCACCAATGCCCAGCACGGACACGCCGCGCTCGCGCAGGGCGGCGGCGAAGTGGAAGTACTGGGAGGGGAAGTGGGGGGAGATGAAGACGAAGTTCATGGCTCCTGGCGGGCGAGTCCTCCGCTGGGGACTGACCATAGCGGCACCACCCTCGCCCTAGAAGCCCGGCGGGGAACAGTGTCCACCCGCGGAGGTTCGCCCCCGCGGCGCTCCTGGGGAACACTCACGCCACGGCGGTCAGCGCACGGGCCATGCGGCGCACGGCTTCGCGCAGCTCGCCCTCCTGGAGCGGCGTGAAGCACAGGCGCAGCGCGTCCAGGGGTTCGCGGTCGAAGGTGTAGTGCCCCCCGTGCAGGAAGCCGACGCCTTCCTCGAGGCCCCGTTCCATCCACGCGGCGGCGTCCACGCCGGGGGCACACCGCGCCCACAGCGTCATTCCCCCCGCGGGCACGATGAAGTCGAGCGCGGAGCCCAACGACGCGCGCAGCGCATCCACCAGCACATCCCGCCGGGAGCGGTACACGGCGCGCATCTTGCGAACGTGGCGCTGAACCTCACCCTCCTCCAGCAGCTCGGCGACAGCGGCCTCGGTGACCAGGTCGCCCTGCCGGTCCACGGCGGCGCGCACCGCGGACGCGCGAGCGATGAACGGCGCGGGCGCGGAGAGAAAGCCCAGGCGAAGTCCCGGCGCGAGCACCTTGGACAGCGTGCCCACGTAGAGCACGAGTCCATCCCGGTCCTCGCTCGCGAGCGGCAGCACGGGAGGACCCTCGAAGTGGAACTCGTGGTCGTAGTCGTCCTCGATGAGCGCGACGTTCGAGGCACGGGCCCACGCGAGCAGCCGCTGCCGGCGTTCCGCGGAGAGCGTGACCGTGGTGGGGTACTGGTGGTGCGGCGTGAGGTAGACGGCGCGCACCGGCCCCAGGCGCTCCAGCACGTCCACCCGAAGGCCCTCCGCGTCCACGGGGACGGGCACGACGTTCGCCCCCGTGAGGCGGAAGGCATCCCACGCCGGAAGGTAGCCCGGGGACTCCACCGCCACGGTGTCACCGGGACGAAGCAGGGTACGGGCCGCGAGGTCCAGCGCCCCCTGGCTGCCCCGGGTGATGATCAGCGTGTCCGGGGTGACGGCCATGCCGCGAAGCGAGGCCAGCATCGCGGCCAAGGCCTCACGCAGCCCCGCGTGTCCCAGCGGCGCGTCATAGTCGAGCAGCTTCTGCCCACCGCGCTTCAAGGCCCGCCGGTACGCGCGCGCGAGCAGGTCCGAAGGCAGCAGCCGCACATCCGGACCGCCGCTGACCAACATCAACGCGCCACCCGCAGGCCCGGCCCTCCGAGGCACCGCGCGGGCCTCCACGGCCGGAGGCAACGCGAAGCCCAGCTCCCGCGAGGCCCTCGCGGAGGGCGTGGCGTCCGCTCCATCCGGAGGAACCCGCGCGACGAAGGTGCCCAGGCCCGGCGTGGTGATGATCCACCCCTGGGCCTCCAGCTCCTGGTACGCCGCGAGCACCGTGTTGCGGTGCACGCCCAGGGACACCGCCAGCGCGCGGCTGCCGGGGAGCGGCTCCCCGGGACGCAGCCGGCCGCGCCGCACGTCCTCCGCCAGCGCCCGGGCGATCTGCACGAAGCGCGGCGTCGGTGACCTTGCGTCCAGCGGAACCGTCAGCGTCCAGCGAGCCATGCCTGCCTCCCCGGACGGCGCGTCCTCAGTTCTTCTGCAGCGGGCGGTAGCGGATGCGGTGCGGCTCCAGCGCGTCCGGGCCCAGGCGCTTCTTCTTGTCCGCCTCGTAGTCCTCGAAGTTGCCCTCGAAGAAGAACGCCTTGCTGTCGCCCTCGAACGCGAGGATGTGCGTGGCGATGCGGTCCAGGAACCACCGGTCGTGGCTGATGACCACCGCGCAGCCCGCAAAGCTGAGCAGCGCGTCCTCCAGGCTGCGCAGCGTCTCCACGTCCAGGTCGTTCGTGGGCTCGTCCAGCAGCAGCAGGTTGCCGCCGCTCTTGAGCATCTTCGCCAGGTGCACCCGGTTGCGCTCGCCGCCCGACAGGTCCTTCACCCGCTTCTGCTGGTCCTGCCCCTTGAACGCGAACCCCGCCAGGTACGCACGGCTGGGCACCTGCCCCGCCTTGCCCAGGTCCAGGTGGTCCAGGCCACCGCTCACCTCCTGGAACACCGTCTGGTCGCCGTTCAGCGCGTCGCGGCTCTGGTCCACGTAGGCCATCACCACCGTCTCGCCGATCCGCAGCTCGCCCGCGTCCGGCTTCTCCGCGCCCGTCATCATCCGGAACAGCGTCGTCTTGCCCGCGCCGTTCGGACCAATCACTCCCACGATGCCGCCCGGCGGCAGCTTGAAGTTCAGCTCGTCGATGAGCAGCCGCTCCCCATACGCCTTGCGCAGCCCCTTCGCCTCCACCACCAGCCCGCCCAGCTTCGGACCCGGCGGGATCAGCACCTCGCCCGTGGGCTCGCGCTTCTCCTGCGACTGGTTGAGCAGATCCTCGTACGCGGAGATGCGCGCCTTGCTCTTCGCCTGACGCGCCTTCGGAGACGCCCGCACCCACTCCAGCTCGCGCTTGAGCGTCTTCTGGCGGTGGCTCTCCGACTTCTCCTCCAGCTCCAGCCGCTTCTGCTTCTGGTCCAGCCAGCTGGAGTAGTTCCCCTTCCAGGGCACCCCCTCGCCGCGGTCCAGCTCCAGGATCCACTCGGCCACGTTGTCCAGGAAGTACCGGTCGTGCGTGATGCACACGATGGTCCCCGTATAGGCCTTCAGCGCCTGCTCCAGCCACGCGACGCTCTCCGCGTCCAGGTGGTTGGTGGGCTCGTCCAGGAGGAGCAGGTCCGGCTTCTCCAGCAGGATGCGGCAGAGCGCCACGCGGCGCTTCTCACCGCCGGACAGCTTCGTCACGTCCGCGTCACCCGGAGGCAGACGCAGGGCGTCCATCGCCATCTCCAGCGTGCGGTCCAGCTCCCAGCCGTTCGTCGCGTCGATGGTGTCCTGCAGCTTCGCCTGCTCGGCGAGCAGCTTCTCCATCTCCGCGTCGCTCATGGGCTCCGCGAACTTCGCGCTCACTTCATTGAAGCGGTCCAACGCCTGGCGGATCTGCTTCAGGCCCAGCTCCACGTTCCCCTTCACGTCCAGGGTCGTGTCCAGCTGGGGCTCCTGCGCCAGGTAGCCCACCTTCACCGTGGGGTCCGGCTTCGCGGTGCCGAAGAACTCCGTGTCCACCCCCGCCATGATGCGCAGCAGCGTGGACTTGCCGGAGCCGTTGGGGCCAATCACGCCAATCTTCGCGCCCGGAAAGAACGACAGGTAGATCCCCTTGAGGATGTCCTTGCCGTTCTTGACCTTGCGCAGGTCCTGCATCGTGAAGATGAAATTCTGGGCCATGGCGGCCTCCTCGGTATTCGCTGGAACGTGAGCGGGCATGAGCGGATAGCAGGGAGCCCCATCCGGCTCAAGACGCCTGCGGCCCGCCGTGTCCGGTTGGACGGGGCGCGTCACCCGCCCAAGAGCGAAAACGCCCGCTCGCTCACCCTGCGAACCGAATTCGAAGGTGTTAGAGGAAGCCCCCCATGTCCGAGCCTACGCCCCCCGCCCTGGAGCTGCAGGGCCTCTCCAAGCGCTACGGAAACTTCACCGCCCTCCACTCCGTGGACCTCACCATCCGCCCCGGAGAAATCTTCGCCCTCCTGGGCCCCAACGGGGCCGGCAAGACGACCCTCATCGGCAGCGTGTGCGGGCTCGTGCGGAAGTCCGCTGGCACCATGAAGGTCTTCGGCAAGGACCTGGACCAGGACCCCAACGGCCCCCGCTACCAGGTGGGCCTGGTCCCCCAGGAGATCAACTTCGATCCGTTCTTCACCGTCGGGGAGTCCCTGCGCATCCAGCAGGGCTACTACGGCCAGCCCCGCGACGACGCGCGCATCGACGAGGTCCTCACCGCCCTCAACCTCCAGGCCAAGAAGGACTCGCTCACGCGCGCCCTGTCCGGCGGCATGAAGCGCCGGCTGCTCATCGCCAAGGCGCTCGTCCACAAGCCGAAGCTCGTCTTCCTGGATGAGCCCACCGCGGGCGTGGACGTGGAGCTGCGGCGCGACCTCTGGACGTACGTGAAGAAGATCGCCAGCGAGGGCACCACCATCGTCCTCACCACCCACTACCTGGAGGAAGCGGAGGAGCTGGCGGACCGCGTGGGCATCATCAACGAGGGCCGCCTCCTGATGGTGGAGGACAAGGCCGCCCTCTTGCGCCGCTTCGGGGAGAAGCGCCTGGTCGTCACCTTCTCCGAGGCGCAGGCCGCCATGCCCGCCGCTGGCCAGCGCTTCGCCGCGAGCCTGTCCGCCGAGGGCCGCACGCTCACCTACGTGGAGCGCGACAACTGCGCCCCCTCCGGCGAGCTGCTCCGTTCGCTCTACGCCGACGGGCTGCCCATCTCCGAGGTGGAGACGCGGCGCTCGCGCCTGGAAGACGTGCTCATCGAAATCCTCCGCGGCCGCCCCTCGCAGGCCGCCTGAACCCCGCTTCCACGAAACCACCTCATGAACGTCCTCGGGATGCAGACGCTGTTCGCGAAGGAGGTCCGGCGCTTCATGCGCGTGCCGGGCCAGACCGTCCTATCGCCCCTCATCAGCACCACGCTGTACTTCATCGTCTTCGGCTATTCGATTTCCGGTCGCGTGCACGAGGTGGAGGGCCACCCGTACCTGCACTTCATCGTGCCCGGCCTGGTGTTCCTGGGCATCGCCAACAACGCGTTCCTCAACAGCAGCTCCTCGCTGTTCATCACCAAGATTCAAGGCACGGTGGTGGACCTGCTGGTGGCGCCGCTGGGGCCCGGCGAGCTGATGGTGGGCTTCATCGGCGGCGCGATGGTGCGCGGCCTGGTGGTGGGCCTGCTCACCTGGGGGGTGGCCGCCGCCTTCTCCGGCTTCAGCCTGGAGCACCCGCTGGCGACGCTCTACTTCCTCGTGCTCTCCAGCTACGTGTTCAGCGTGCTGGGCATGCTCGCCGCCGTCTGGGCGGAGAAGTTCGAGCAGATCAACTTCTTCCCCACCTTCGTCATGCTGCCCCTCACGTTCCTGGGCGGCGTCTTCTACTCGGTGCGCGAGCTGCCCTCCCCCTGGAACCACGTCAGCCTCTTCAACCCCATGGTCTACATGGTGGAGGGCCTGCGCTACGGCATGCTGGGCAGCAGCCTGTTCTCGCCCCTCGTCGGAGGCGCCATCCTCGCGCTCACCGCCGCCGTCGCCACCGCCATCACCTACGGGGTGCTGCGCTCCGGCTACAAGATGAAGGCCTAGCCAGCCCGGGGCCCGCCTGACTCCCTCTCGGGGAGGGAGGCGGGCCCCTCCCTGCCGGACAGGGCCTCTGTCTTTTTGGAGATCGGCTGTTTCCCGCACGATGAGAAAGCGCGGTATCCTCCCGGACACCAATGGCGGTGGGCTTCGGGAAATACGAGCTGTTGCGAAAAATCGCGTCGGGCGGGATGGGACAGGTGTTCCTCGCGCGCGAGCATGGAACGGGCTTCGAGCGGCTGGTCGTCCTCAAGCTCATCTTGCCGCACCTCGCCGAGGACGAAGAGTTCCTGGACATGTTCCTGGAAGAGGCGCGGCTGGTGGCGCGCCTGTCCCACCCGAACCTCATCACCATCCTGGACCTGACGGAGATTGAAGGCCGGCACTGCCTGGCGATGGAGTACGTGCAGGGCGAGGACGTGCGGCGGCTGGAGCGCTTCGCGCGCAAGCAGGAGCGCCCGCTGCCGGTGGGGCTGGTGGTGCGCATCATCGCGGACGCGGCGGCGGGGTTGTCCTACGCGCACGGCGCGCGGGACGGTCACGGTCAGCCGCTGAAGCTGGTGCACCGGGACGTGTCGCCGCAGAACGTGCTCGTCGGGTTCGACGGGGGCGTGAAGGTCATCGACTTTGGCGTGGCGAAGGCGGCCACCAGCGGACAGCAGACGGCGACGGGCGTGCTCAAGGGCAAGTACCCGTACATGTCCCCGGAGCAGGCCAACGGGCTCGCGGTGGACGGCCGCAGCGACCAGTTCGCGCTGGGCGTGGTGATGTGGGAGCTCTTGACGGGCAAGCGGCTCTTCAAGGGTGACACGGACCTGATGACGCTGCGGCTGGTGCGCGACTGCCAGGTGCCGCCGCCGTCACAGCTCAACCCCAAGCTGCCGCCGGGCCTGGACGAGGTGGTGCTCAAGGCGCTCGCGCCCTCGCCGGACGCCCGCTATCCGGACTGCGCCGCGTTCCGGCTGGCGCTGGAGGACTGGGCGCTCAACCTGAGGCTGCCGTCGAGCAGCGCGCACCTGGCCGCGTACCTGCGGGAGCTGTACGCGGAGCGCATCGCCACGGAGTCCGACCCGGCGAAGCTGGACCAGCTGGCGGAGGACGCGGACCTGGATTCGCAGTCCAACTCGTCGCGCGGCGGCGTGCCCACGTCGGGTGCGCGGGGGAACGTGGCCTCGCGGGCGTCGAAGCTGGTGGGCCCGCCGTCCCGTCCGCCCACGCGCGTGGAGCCGGAGAAGACGCGGAACACCGCGGCCCTGGTGCAGGAGGCGCCGAAGCGGCGCTCCTGGATCCCCTACGTGGTGGGCGGCGTGGCGCTGGTGACGGGTGGCGCGGCGGTGGTGCTGCTGCGCGGCGCCAGCGGGGCGACGGTTCCCCAGACGCCGGCCGTGGTGGCCACGCGCCCCGCGGACGAGACACGGACCGCGCCGCCGGAGACGGCCCCGGAGCCCGTCGCGCCCCAGCCGGTGCAGCTGCTGGTGAAGAGCGACCCTCCTGGCGCCACGGTGCAGGTGGGCGGCGAGGAGCGCGGCACGACGCCGGTCTCCCTGCCGCTGATTCCCGGGGAGCCGTCGGTGGCGGTGACGGTCGCGCTCAATGGCTACGAGCCGGTGACGCGGCAGGTGTCCGCGGCGGACGCGCCCACGCTGGCGGTGGAGCTCCAACGCCGGGTGACGCGGCCCACGCCGCCGCCGAGGAAACCTCCCTCGACATCGTCGCTGGGCATCAAGACGGGGCGTTGAGGCGCCTCCTCGTGCCGCCGGTCGGCGGACCCACGGAGACTGTCGCGACGATGCCTCCCCGCCGCGAGTCCACGGCCCTCCGGGGCCCTGGCTCAGGAGCGCCGCGCGCGGGACTCGGCTGACACGACGACGACGTAGCCGTCCGGGTCGCGCACCCAGAGCTCCCAGCGCCGCGAGTTCGGGTTCACGTGCGGCTCCTCGACCCAGTCCACCTTCAGCGCCTGGGCCGCCTCGACGGACGCGTCGAAGTCCGTGGTCTCGAACCAGAGCAGGACGCCGTGCCCGTGCGGGGCCGCGTCCGCCCCCATCAGGTTCGCGTGCTCGTCCAGGTCCCACGCGTGGAGCTGGAGCACGAGCTCGCCGTTGTTCACCAGCATCTCGTACTCATCCCCGCCGTGGCCGCTCTCGCAGCCGAGCAGCGCCTGATACCACCGGCTGCTCGCGGCGACGTCGCGCACCGCGATGAGGGGCTGAGACCGGACGTGGGCTGTCCTGCGGGGCTTGCTGGGCATGGAGTGCTCGGGTGCCGTGTGTCACCGGGACGGGGCGCATCCAGGGCCCCGTCCCGCCGTGACGTCGCTACCGCTTGAAGTGATCCGCGATGACGCTCGCCACGCTGGCGGTGAGCTTCTTGCCCGTGGGGATGTGCAGGAACTCGTTGGGCCCGTGCGCGTTGCTGCCCGGCCCGAGCAGCCCCGTGATGAGGAACTGCGCCTCCGGGAAGCGCTCGCCCAGCATGCCCATGAACGGGATGGTGCCGCCCTCGCCCATGGCCATCGCGGGGTTGCCGAAGCACGCCTTGGACGCGGACTCCACCGCGTTCGACAGCCAGCCCGCGAGCGGCGGCGCGTCCCAGCCCACCGACGCCTTGTCCCCGTCGAAGGACACCTTCGCGCCGTACGGCGGGTCCTTCTCCAGCGTCTCCTTCAGCGCCTTCGAGGCCGCCTTGGGGTCCACGCGCGGCGGGATGCGCATGGACAGCTTCCACGTGGTGAAGGGCCGCAGCACGTTGCCCGCGCTCGCCAGCCCCGGCACGCCCTCCACGCCCGTCAGCGCCAGCGCCGGACGCCAGGTGCGGTTGAGCACCAGCTCCTCGCCGTCCACCGTCACCGGGCGCGCGCCCTCCACCCAGGGGAACTTCGTGTAGAGCTCGTCGCCCAGCGTCTGGGCCGCGGCCTTCGCCTGCGCGCGCCGGCCCTCCGGAATCTCCGTGTGCAGCGCGGCCACCTTGATGTGGCCCGTCTGCTCGTCCTCCACGCGCGACAGCAGCTGCCGCATGATGCGCATGGACGACGCCACCACGCCCGTCGCGTCACCGGAGTGCACGCCCTCCGTGAGGATGTCCACGCGCAGGTTGCCGGCCACCATCCCACGCAGGCTGGTGGTCATCCAGAGCTGGTCATAGTTCGCGCAGCCCGAGTCCAGGCACACCACCAGCGACGGCTTGCCGATGCGCGGCGCCAGCGCCTCGATGTACGCGGGCAGGTCGTAGCTGCCGCTCTCCTCGCACGCCTCGATGATGATGGCGCAGCGGGCGTGCGGCACGCCCTGCTCCTTGAGCAGCCGCAGCGCGGACAGCGACGCGAACGCCGAATAGCCGTCGTCCGCGCCGCCGCGCCCGAAGAGCTTGTCGCCCTCGCGCACCGGCGTCCACGGCGTCAGGTCCTCGCGCCAGCCGGTCATCTCCGGCTGCTTGTCCAGGTGCCCGTACAGCAGCACGGTGTCGTCGCCGCGCGTGCCCGGCACCTCCATGTAGATGACCGGCGTGCGGTCCTTGCCGTCCGCCGTCTTCAGCCGCACCACCTCCACCGTCAGCCCCGGCAGGTGCGCGGCCTGCGCGCGGCACCAGTCCGAGATGAGCTGCACGGCCTGCTCCATGTGGCCGGACTTCACCCAGTCCGGGTCGAAGGCGGGCGACTTGTTGGGGATGCGGATGTAGCGCTCCAGCGCCGGGAGGATCTCCTGCTCCCAGATGCGCTCGGACGAGGCGAGGGCTTGGTCGACGTTCATGGCGGCGCCATGCTGCCCACCGCCGCGTCCCCTGTCGATGGAAAGCCCCCGACCCAGGACGCCGGGGCAGAATGCCCCGGCCTCCCCGGCTGCCCCGCACGCGGCCTGCCGTCCCGCGTCAGACCGTGCGCGAAGCCGGCTTCACCCGGCGCTCAGGGCTGGATTTCGCGAACACTCAGCCACTTGAAGTCCACGTCCTTCGCGCTGTCCCAGCGGAATACGGCGATGGGGCCGCCCCAGGTGATGGGCATGCCGCCCACGGCGCCGCCGCAGTGCTGGGCGTCACCGCCCCACCGGCCCGCGTCCGTGTAGTCGTAGACCTTCTTCCACGTCACCTTGTCGGCGTTCTCGTTGACGTACATCTCCAGCTTCACGGCGGTCTGGCCGTTGACGGTGATGTTGCGCATCACGGACTTGAAGCCCACCCAGCGGCCCTTGAGCGCGGAGGTGGCGGGCTTGTAGGGCACCTGCTCGTAGGAGACGTGCCACGTCTCCTTCTGCCAGCGCGCGCGGCCGTCGTAGTGGAGACCTGCCTTGTAGCTGCTGCCTTCACAACCGGAGTGGTCGTCGTTGTGCTTGCCGCCCCGGGCATACCAGTCGAAGTTGTCCGACGTGTCCGACGCGCTGTTCAGCTTCACGAAGCCGGTCATCTCGATGTTCTTCCAGTCGTTCGCGGCCTGCATGTAGCCGCGGCTGGCGAGCACGTCCCGGTCGTAGGTGGGGATCTTCCGCTCGTCGTAGCCGGTGGACGTGAAGACGCTCATCCGCACCTGCGAGTCCTTCATCTTCCAGGAGCCGTCGCTGTTGCGGGTGATGGGGTTCTGCGCATCGAAGCGCCCGTCCGCCAGGGCGTTGTCCGCGAGCGTCCACGCCTCGCCTCCGGACTTGGAGGGGTAGAGCATGGTGACGCCGAAGCGGTCCTTGCCCGCGGGCGGCGTGGCGTCCGTGAAGATGGCGGCCCACTCCGCGATGCTGGCCCAGGTGTTGAGGGAGTTGCCGTTGACCGTCACGCGCACGTAGCGGGCGTCGCGCGCGCTGAAGCTGTAGCGCTCGAAGTTGGCGGTGGCGCCGGACGACTTCGCGGAGACGGCGGTGGACCAGGTGCTGCCATCCGTGGACGTGGCGAGCACGAACGTGTTGGTGCGCTCGTTGCCCCGGTGCCAGGCGATGTCCACGGCGGACAGCGACTTCACGCCGCCCAGGTCGCCCCGGAGCCACTGCCCCACGCCGTCACTGGACCAGCGCGTGGTGAGGTTGCCGTCGATGGTGGCTGACGGCTTGTTGCCGTCATCGCCACTGGCGGTGACGGCGGTGAAACCCGACGCGGCGAGCGCGGGCCCCGCGGACACGAGCAGCATGAGCGCGCTCGTGGTGGTGACATGGCGCTTCCATCCCCCCCGGGACGGGTTCGACGTATGGGATTGGGACAAGGTGCTTCCTCACGACGGGGCCGTGAGGGGACACGCGTCCCCACGGGCACGGCGACAGAGGCCGGACCCGTGACATCGCGCGGCCTCTCGCGGCACGTGGACCTGCTGGCGTCCGAGGCCCCTCACGGCCAGGGCGCGCGGAAGCCTCCAAGGCGGCTCCACGTCATCCCGCAGGGCTCCGGACGCGTCCTGCTCGGTGCGGCGCACCGAGTACCGGAGCCCCCCCGCATCCATTCCCCGTGACTTGTTGTTTCACCGACGAATACACGGCGGCCCGTCCGCCCCGCTTCCGGGGTGACGGGCCGCGCGTGAAACACTGTCTCGCGATGCGTGTGGGATTGTGACCGGCTGTCTGGAATGACTACTCGCGCAGCTTCACCACCGCCGCGGAGGGACCGACCAGGCGCACGAGGTTGCCGGTGAGCGGCGACGCCTCCACGGAGCCGCCAAAGCGCGGCGCCTCGCTCCAGACCACGATGCCGGCGCTCGCGCGCGGCGGCAGGGTGTGCACGAGCGAGCCCCGGAGGTTCACGAAGACGAGCAGCGCGTCCCCTTCCGCGCGGCGCTCCAGCACGAACGCGTCCGGGCCCAGCGAGCGGGCGTCGTGGGTGCCCTTGCGGCTGGTGAGCACGGGCTCCGTGGCGCGCAGGCGCAGCAACTCCTTGTAGAGCGTGTGCACGCCCACGTGTTCGGGGTCCTCCAGCTCCCCCCAGTCCAGCGTGGAGCGGGTGAAGGTGTCGAGGGCCTGCGGGTCGGGGACCGCCTCGCCCTTGAAGCGGGAGAAGCCGGCGAACTCCTTGCGGCGTCCTTCCGTGACGAGCCGGCCCAGCTCCGGGTGATGGTCGGTGAAGTAGAGGAACGGCGTGCGCGCGTTCCACTCCTGGCCCATGAAGAGCAGCGGCGTGAAGGGAGACAGGAGCAGCAGCGTGCTCATGGCGCGGTAGGCGGCCGGGGACACGTCCTGCGACAGGCGGTCGCCGAAGGGCCGGTTGCCCACCTGATCATGATTCTGGATGCAGTGGACGAAGTGCCACGGCGCCAGCCCCTCGGACGGCGTGCCGCGCGCGTGGCCCAGGTTCTTCGACCGCTGGCCCGTGTAGAACCAGCCCTGCCGCAGCGTGGCGGCGAGGTCCTCCGTGCCGCCGGTGTAGTCCTGGTAGTAGCCCTCGTGGTCGCCCGCGAAGGCGCGGCGCAGCTGGTGGTGAAGGTCATCCGCCCAGACCCCATCCAGGCCATAGCCGCCTTCGGACACGGGGGTGACGAGCTTGCGTTCGTTGCGCTCATCCTCCGCGATGACGACGACGCGGCGGCCCTTTCCCGCGGCGTGGGCGCGCTCGACGATCTCCGTGAGCAGGTGCGGCTGGCCGTCATCCACCAGGGCGTGCGCGGCGTCCAGGCGCAGGCCATCCGCGTGGTAGTCGCGGATCCACATCTCCACGTTGGAGAGCACGAGCGAGCGCACGAAGCGGCTGCCCTCGCTGTCGTAGTTGACCGCGTCGCCCCAGGGCGTGTGGTGCTGGCCGGTGAAGTAGTGCGGCGAGTACGCGCGCAGGTAGTTCCCGTCCGGTCCGAAGTGGTTGTAGACGGCGTCGATGAGCACCGCGAGCCCGTGCGCGTGCGCGGCGTCGATGAGCCTGCGCAGGCCGCCGGGCCCGCCGTAGGTGGCCTGCGGCGCGAAGAGGTCCACGCCGTCGTAGCCCCAGTTGCGGGCGCCGGGGAAGCTGGCCACGGGGAGCAGCTCCAGCGTGTTGACGCCCAGCTCGCGCAGGTGGGCGAGCCGGGGGATGAGCGCCTCGAAGGTGCCCTCGGGCGTGGCGGTGCCCACGTGCACTTCGTAGATGACCAGGGCGCGCGGATCCGGCCCCTTCCAGCGCGAGTCCGTCCAGCCATGGTCCGCGACGACGACCTCCGACGGGCCGTGCACGCCCAGGGGCTGCGAGCGGGACCAGGGGTCGGGGAAAGGGTCGCCCCCGTCCACGCGGAGCTTGTAGCGCACGCCCTCGCCCTGCCGCGCGAGCGTGCCGCCGAAGCAGCCATCGGGTTCGGGCTTCAGGGGCAGCGTGGAGAAGGCGCGGTCGTTCGCGTCGTAAAGCACCACGTCCACGCGCTCGTGACCGGGCGCCCAGACGCGCCAGCGCACCGAGGGACCTGCTTCCACCCAGGCGCCCAGCCGGGGCGCGAGGGACCGTGCTTCCGTCGATTGAGCCATGTCGTGTCCCTGTTAACGCGCGCACGGGGACACGGGGAGCGCCTGTCGCACGTGAGGAGCGGCGCTGTTCACGGGCCGACCTCCGGGAGCCCACGAGTGCGGACCGGCGGACGGTGGACCGGGGCGCCTTCCTGGGAGGCCCATGGACCCATGACGTCCTGTTGCCCCGTCCAAATCTCCTGGGTAGTGTCCTTGTCCCGTTGATGGCGGAAGACCCCCGAAGAGGGCTTGCTTGACATTCTCGTTTTGCACAAATAATCCACATGTCTGGATTGGCTGTTTTCTGCCCGGGCATGCGCGATGGCGAGGTGGCGAGCAACAGGGAGCGCGAGGCACTGGCGCGGGTGCGCGTACGCCAGCGTGTTCGCGGTGATGGCGGCCTGCTCCACACCGAGTCCCGATGTCCGGGTCCGCACGCTGCCCAACGGCCAGCTCCAGGTGGCGGGACCGCTCGCGGGGCCTTTCAATACGACTACGCCCAACGCGTGGTGGCCGCGCTCCGCGACGGGCTCTGGGTTCCCATCGGCTCGGTCATCGACGACGAGGGCACCCTCGAACTCTACGAAGGGCAGGACTGGGCGCCATGAAAGGACGCATGCGCATGAGGAGGCTGGCGCTGGCCTTCCTCGCGATGGCCCCCGGCGCCCTGACGCAGGGATGCGGCTTCTTTGGCTATTACAAGTACCAGCGGCCCGAGCGCCTTCCTCCCGAGGTCGGCGAACGCATCAGGGATCCTCAGACCTTCGTGACATCGCTTCGGATGGATGGTCCCACCCTGGCCGCGTTCCAGGTCGCGCTGACGGACTTCATGCCTCCGGGTCAGAAGGCGACAGGCAACGACGAACGGCTGGTCGCCTGCTTCAACCGCAGTGACGCCTTCGATGTCCGGATCGACAAGGCCAGTGACGACCTGTACGTCATCTCGTTCTCGGCCAACCTCGATCGCTGCGGCCTGCCCCCCGGCTCCATCGTGCTGGACGCGGGCGCGACCTATCTCATCGACGGGCAGGGCCGCATCCTCGACATCCGTTAGTAGGACCGTCCATGCGCCCGCCTTCCGGGTGTCTTGTCGCGCCTGGAGGTGTCCCGGATGATGGGCGCGGCGCGCGCCCGCGCCGTCCTGGAGTCCCCTCGCGATGTCTGCCCGTTCCGGCGTTGAACCCTCCTCCCTCCCCGAAGGTCCATCCATCCAGGAGCGCGTGGCCGCGCTGGAGGTGCTGTCACCCCAGGACATCGACGCGCGCCTGGGCGACCTGGGCTACCGCGGCCAGGCCGAGGCCCGCCGCGCGGCCTCCGTCCTCGCCTACCGCCACCTGCGCCGCATCCGCCGCATGTACCTGGAGGGCCTGGAGCCCGAACCCGGCACCCGCGAGAACGCCCTCTTCCTGGGCCCCACCGGCTCCGGCAAGACGTTCCTCGTGGAGCTGCTGTTCCGCGAAGTCCTCGGCGTGCCCACCGTGCTCGCGGACGCCACCCAGTTCTCCGAAACCGGCTACGTGGGAGACGACGTCAGCACCCTCCTGTCCCGCCTCTACGAAGCCGCCGAGCGCGACGCGCAATGGGCCGCCTGCGGCGTCATCTGCATGGATGAGTTCGACAAGCTCGCCACCAGCCGCTCCGACAGCCGCTTCTCCGGGCAACAGACCACCAAGGACGTGAGCGGCTTCGGCGTCCAGCGCAGCCTCCTCCACCTGCTCTCCGCCCCCCAGGCCACCTTCCCGCCCGACTTCGGCTTCACCAGCCGGATCCGCCCCGAATCCCTGGACATGGGCTGCATCACCTTCATCGCCTGCGGCGCCTTCAGCGGCTTCCGCGGCACCGCGGAGACCCTGTCCCACGTGGAGCGCGTGGGCTTCGGCCGCGAGCCCGGCAGGGGCGGCCAGAAGGACCTGGAGTCCATCGCCACGCGCATCACCGAGGAGCACCTGGAGAACACCACCGCCTTCTCCCGCTACGGCTTCATCCCGGAGCTCATCGGGCGCTTCAGCCGGCTGGTGTCCTTCTCCCCGCTGGACGCGGCGACCCTGGCCGACATCCTCCAGAACAACGTGCTGCGCGCCTGGGAGCGCGAGTTCACCCACGAGGGCCTCCAGCTCACCGTGGACCCGGCCGTGCGCGAGTGGATCGTCGCGCGCGCCCTCAAGCGCGAGACGGGCGCCCGCGGCCTGCGCACCGCGCTGGCCCCCGTGCTGGAGCAGGCCGCCTACGAACACTTCGGCCACGGCCGCGCCGCCACCGTGCGCCTGGTGCTCCAGGACGACGCGGTCCACGCCCTGCGCGACTGAGCGACGCCTGCCCTTCAGCAGCCGACGTGCCGGGGCCCGGTCCGAGGGGTCCCCGGAGCGTCGGTCAGCCGGGCCTGTCCTTCACCCGCGCTCCGGACGCCTTACGGTTGAGGCACACGACAGTCGCGTGGAGGCGGCCCATGGCACACACCAACCAGGAAATCCCCCGGGAGCAGTGGGCGAGCTACCTCGCCAACCTCAGCAAGAAGGACCCCACCCAGTGGGTGCGCGTGGAGTCCATTGACTCCGACACCGGCGACCAGCCCCTGGCCGACCGCCTGCCCCTCATCGAAATCTCCCTGGAGACCAAGGGCAGCGACGCGGGCGCGGTGCAGATCATCGTCGGCCGCGAGGGCGGAGAAATCACCCACCGCATCCTCGAACCAGACCGCCTCTTCGCGGAGCTGGATGAGCAGAGCGGCGCGCTGGAGTGCCTGGAGATTGGCGAGAAGGGCGGCAAGACGCTGGTGTTCTTCGAACGGCCCTCCGAGTCCGACAGCGCCTCCGCCCGCTTCTAGCGCCCACCGGAAACGAACCAGGGCCGACAAGAGCGAAGACGCTCCCACCGGCCCTGTCTCACCCGCCCCCGCGCGGCTCACCGCCGCGCCGGGGCCGGACGTCAGCTCACGGGTACAGCGCGCGAGCGCCCTGCTTGTCCAGGCTGGTCAGCACGAGGTCGCCCGTCTGGGTGCCATTGCACTGGGGGTAGTGCATGACGGACGCGCGGTCGTAGGTGCTGGTCAGCGCGCGCCACTGGCTGTCCTCGTAGCAGCCGCTCGCGGTGGAGCGGGTGTGCTCGTGGCGGAAGCCCAGCGTGTGGCCCAGCTCGTGGCGCAGCACGCCCGTGAGCGTCCAGGCGCCCAGGCTGCCAAACGCGCTGCTGTCCACCAGCACGTTGCGGCCAGAGCGAGCGGAGTTCGGGAAGAACGCGCGCGCCACGTAGGACTGGCCGCTCACCGGACGGATGTCGAACAGCACGCCCGTCTGGGACGCAGTGCAGGACGCGTCGTACTGGGACAGGTAGGTGAAGTTGACGCTCGCCGTGGCCTCCCAGGCCGCCGTGGCGCTCTCCATCGCGCTCACCATCTTCGCCTTGTTCGTGCCGAAGCTGTTGCTGATGCAGTAGGTGAGGTTCAGCTTCTGGGTGCTGCTCCACTTGATGTCGCCGCCGATGTAGTACACGGCGAGGCCGTTCTGCGACTGGCCCAGCTGGGACTCGACGACGTTGTGGAAGTAGGCCGCCAGCTCCTCCTCGGACTCCAGCGCCTCGTCACCGTTGACGATGATCTTCCCGCCCTCCCACGGCTCACGGTAGGCGTTGGCCTTGAACTCCTCCCACGTGGGCTTCGCCTCGGACTCCGGCGCGGACTCCGGACCACCACAGGCAGCACCGAGCAGCGAAACACCGGCCAGCATCGCAACAGAGCGGAACTTGAGCATCGGGAGACTCTTCCTGTCGTTCTTCGGGGGATGCGCGTCCACGCCTGGCCTTCCCGCCAGCCGCGATGTCGCGCGCCGGGCCTTTGAGCAACTCCCGGGCCAAGCCCTCCGAAGGGGTCTCCCTAGAGGAGAAAATCAGGAAACGCGGGACCGCTGGAGCAGCAGCGCTCCAGAGTCCCGCCACCTGACTGTCACCTTCTGTGACACCTCCGCATGTAAATACCTAGAAACACGAAGGTTTACAGGAAAGACTCTTGCTGTCTGAGAAAGGGACAGCGAACTGTCCTGGTTCCGGGCACCCGCCGCCCTCAATTGCATGAATTCCCTAGAGTATGGCGCGGCGCACCTTCCAATAGGTCTCCTTGGCCATGCGGAAGGCGTTGGAGTCGGAGGGCAGGAGGGTGCGCAGCAGCTCCGCGGACTGGAGCTGGATGGGGCGGACGCAGTGGGCGTCCAGCTGGTGGCGCAGATAGCCGACCATGTCGCGGCTCCGGTACTCGTTGAAGTAGTTGCGCAGCTCGGCCTCCGTGCGGGCCTTGCCGTTGTCGGCGTACTTGGCGACGTAGGGGCTGAAGTCCGGGTAGAGGCTGCCCTTGCCGAAGCCGCCGTGGACGGTGGTCCGCATGAAGTTGCCGATGAGCAGGTCGTCGAACACCTGGTACTTCACGGCGGTCATCAGCGAGTTGCGGGGGGCGTCGAAGGTGATGCCCTTGTGGAAGCGGCGCCTGTTGAACTCGATGACGTGCTCCCTGCCGCCCACGCGGAAGCGCAGGAAGTCCATCACGGTGCCCAGGTGCTCCACGGCGCGGAAGTAGCGCTCCAGCGCCTTCACCTCGTCCACGTCCAGGCACTCGCTCCAGTCATCACCGAACTGCTTGGGGTCCACCGGCTTGAGGACGCGCTCCTTCGGGTTGATGGACACCGAGGCGTCGTTGGTGAAGTCGTGGCGCAGGAACGCCGGGAGCATCTGGCAGGTGGTGGAGGCGAAGCCGCGCGAGTAGTCCGGCAGCGTGGTGGTGTATTCGGAGGCCCAGATGCTGTCGGCGCGCTGGTACTTGTGCATGGAGCTGAAGGGGACGAAGTAGCGCACCCCGTACATCTCCGCCTGCCGCGCGATGGTCTGCCCCACGGGCGTCTTCGCCGCCGCGTACGGGAGGATGCGGTTCCCGTCCTCGGTGAAGAAGTTCATCATGTCCGCGTCGCCGTAGCCGGACAGGGCCAGGAGAAAGGTCTCGTCGTACTCCTTGATGACCCGGCGCACGAAGTGGCCCTGGCCGCGGTCGCCGGCGTCGTTGAGGTTGACGATGAGGCGGCCGCCCACCTCCACCAGCAGCACGGCGTCCTGATTCACGTCCGGCAGGCACAGCACGCGGATGCGCGGGGACAGCCGGGTCCATTCGCGGTCCGTCAGCACCTGGACGCGGAAGCCCGCGCCGCGCAGGTCGTCGAGGATGCGGTGGCCCACGTGGTTGGGCACCAGCAGGGTGCTCTCCCGCAGCTTCTCCAGCGACTCCATGCTGAGGTGATCCGGATGGCCATGCGACAGCCAGACGTAGGCGCAGTCGCGGATGGACTGGCGCTGCTCGTCCGGAATCTCATGGGACAGCGTCCAGCTGCCGAAGTACGCGTCCCCATCCGTCCAGGGGTCCGTCACCAGCACGGGCCCCTTGTCGTGGCAGATGAGCGTGGCGTTGCCGATCGTTTCGAAACCCAGTTCCATTGTGCGCGCCCCCTTGTGCCTTCACGCCGCTTCCATTGCGCGTGTGGTTGAGAAGGTGGCACCCGCTCACCCGCCAACAAGATTGGGAAACAACCTTCACGCCCGGCTGGCCGCCCTCCGCGCCTGCGGCCCAGGAAAGGGCTTTCCCTTGCCGGGCGGTTCGCGGCGGGCGGCCAACCCGGGGCGGGGCCTGTCGGACGACGCGCTTGCCCACGCAAGGCCGGAGGTCGCGGCGCGCGGTGCGGGGGCAGGCCACCCGGGTGTGGAGGGGGCGCGTCCAGGGGCACGGAGAAGCCTTGCTCGCCCCTGACGAGCGCCTCCGTGTCGAGAGCGCTGTTCCCCGCCGGGCCGGGCCTCGGGTCCGAGGAGGACCGTGAGCGCGTCACCCAGTGCGCCGCCGTGTCCAGGTCGCGCACGCGCACCGTCTCCCTCGTGGCTCCACCGGGGCGAGGTTGGGTGAGCCATCGACGTCCCTGTGAGCCCGGGCCGCCCCCCCTGGTCCGCGGCGCGACACGCGGGCCGGGGGGCGGGGGGCGGACGTCCTAGCGGCGGCGGGACACCAGGGAGAGGATCTGCGTGCCATAGCGCTCGGTGAGGGCGGGGCCCACGCCGTGGATGGACAGCAGCTCCGCGCCGCTGGAGGGCCGGGCGCTGGCGATGGCATCCAGCACGCGGTCGGTGAGGATGCGGAAGGCGGGGACCTTGCGCTTGCGGGCCTCCGTGAGGCGCCACGCCTTGAGGGTCTCCACCAGGGCGGGGGACGCGGGCGGTGCCGAGTAGTTCGGCTCGGGGGTGTGGCGGGAGGCGTTCCACGAGGCCCGGGGACCCGCGGAGGACTCCGGCGTGGCGCGAGCCTTCCAGCCGCTCCGGCCCGCCTGCGTGGGGAAGGCCTCCTGGTGGAGGTCCGCGTCGCTGGGGACGGCGCGCGGCGCCCACGGCTCGGCCCCGCGGCGAGCCGTCGTGGCCGTGGCGCGCTTCCCGCGTCCCCGGGGCGCGGCCTCCGCACTGGTGCCCGCGCGCTTGCGAGCGGTGCGCTTCGTGGCGGCGGAGGCGGTGCGGCCCTTGCGCTTCTTGGAGGAGACCTCGCGCGCCTGTGGCAGCACCACCTGTCCGGGCGCGATGACGCGCGCGCGGCGGCCCGTGTCCGTCAGGGACAGCCTTTGGAAGAGGATGACCTGGCCGTCCTTGTCGAAGGAGTCCGAGTCCAGGCGCACCAGCCCCGCGCGCACCAGTCCCCCCACGAGCCGCTCGAAGTCGCGCCGGTGGAGCTGCTCCCCGAACAGCTCCCGGTGGAGCCGCCCGGTGGCCTGTCCATCGCGCGCGTGCAGGGCCTCCAGGATGCGGCCCAGCGCGTGCGCCTCCAGCGCGGAGGGCTCCTCGAAGCGCACCACCGCGCACGTCTCCGGGGCGCACACGTCACACAGGCCGCACGCCGCGCCGGAGTCCTGCACATCGCCGAAGTGCGCGACCAGGTGCCGCATGCGGCAGTCGTGCGCCTCCGCGTACCGACCCATCTGCTCCAGGTGCAGCTGCTTGCGCTCGCGCTGCGCGATGTACGCCACCGCCCAGCCCGCGCGCCCGCGCCGCACGTCCTCGTCCGGCGTCATCTCCACGCCGCCGTGGATCCACAGCTGTTCGAGCGCCTTGTCGAACAGCTCCGGGTCCCCCCGCACGCGGGCCTGGATGGAGGCCTTGGGCTCCAGTTCGTTGGACGTGGCCTGGTAGATGCGCTCCAGGAGCGAGGGGTCCGGGTAGTCGCGGCGGTGGAAGAACTCGTGCGTGCGCCGGTCCACGAACGCGTGCAGCAGCACCGCGCGCGAGTCCTTCCCGTCGCGCCCCGCGCGGCCCAGCTCCTGGTAGTAGCCCTCCAGGCTCGCGGGCAGCGCCGCGTGGATGACGGTGCGCACGTCCGGCTTGTCGATGCCCATGCCGAACGCCGTCGTGGCGACGATGACCTCCAGGTGGCCCTTCAGGAAGGCGGCCTGGATGCGGTCGCGGTCCGAGGGCTGGAGGCCCGCGTGGTACGGCGCGCTGTGGAAGTCATGCGCGAGCAGCTCCGCGTACTGCTCCGCGTGCTTGCGCGTGGACGCGTAGACGATGGCGGGGCGGTGCTCCGGGTTCTTGAGCAGCGACAGGATGGCGTCGCCGCGCGCGCCGGGGTTCAGCTCCCGGACCTCGATGGCGATGTTCGTGCGGCGGAAGCCGTGGATGAAGGTGTGCGCGGCGCCGCCCCGGGACCCCCTCAGCCCCAGCTGCTGGACGATGTCCTTCTGCACGTCCGGCGTGGCGGTGGCGGTGAGCGCCACCACCGGGGCCGGGCGCAGCAGCGGCAGACGGGAGCCGAGCAGCCGGTAGTCCGGACGGAAGTCGTGGCCCCACTGCGAGATGCAGTGCGCCTCGTCGATGGCGATGAGCGAGGGCGTGCGACGGGCCAGCAGCTCCACGAAGCCAGGGACCCCCAGGCGCTCGGGCGCGATGAAGAGGAAGTCCAGGCGGCCTTCGAGGTACTCGGCGCAGACCTGCCGGGAGGTGGCCCGGTCCCGGCCGGAGTGGATGCGGTCCGCCGCGAACCCCAGCGACTGGAGCCGCAGCACCTGGTCCTCCATCAGCGCGATGAGCGGACTGACGACGACCGTGGTGCCCGCGCGCGCGAGCCCCGGGAGCTGGTAGCACAGCGACTTGCCCGCGCCCGTGGGCATCACCAGCAGCAGGTCCTCGCCGGACGTGGCCGCGCGGCACACCTCTTCCTGGTACGGACGGAAGTCGGAGAAGCCGAACGCCGCCTTGAGCAGGCCCCGCAGTTGGTCCGGCGGCGTGGGCGCGCGGTGCACCCGCTCCGGACGGCCGCTGCCCAGCGTCACGCCCTGGGGCTGGCGGCGGGCCCGGCCGAAGCCCTCGGAGGAGGCCTGCACGAACGCGGAGCGCACCTCCGCGGAGGGAATCGTGGGAGGAGGCTCCTGGACCCGGAGCGACGCGGGCCGTGAGGCCACCGGGGCGGAGTGCGCCTGAGCCGCGCCAGCGACCGGGGCCGAGGAGATGCCCACCACCGGAGAGTGTCCCTCGGCTCCCTGAGCGAAGGTGCTTCCCGAGGGAGGTCCCTGGACGGTCCGAGCCTCGGCGCCAGCACCGAAGGTGCCGCCCGTGCTCCCTTCATGCCGCGCACCAGGGCCGCCTCCATGAGACGGGCCCGCGGACGCATCGACTTCATTCCGCGCGGTGGAGCGGGTGGCGCTTCGCACGGTGGCGGTCGCGGCCTCCCGCGCCCGGAAGAGTTCTTCGGCGGCGCCCTGCGCGGGATGTTGCCGGGTGGCCTCGAAGCGTCCGCCCGCCGATGACGGCGCTCGCTCAGCGGAACGGCTGACACCACCAGGGCCGCCCGATCCGGCGCTGCTCGCGGCGGGCGTGGGTGGCAACGACGTGGGCGCCTGTCCCACGACCTCCCGCACATAGGCCTCGATGCCGCTCAGGAACGCGTCCAACGCGCCCTGGCCCCGCTCGATGCGCTGGAGCCACGCCTCCCACTGGCCGGTCATCACGGGGGACTTCACGTCCGGATGCACCACCCCGATGAGCTGGATGCCCTTCTCCGTGGCCTCCAGCCGCTTGCCCTGACGGATGAGGTACTCGCGCTCGAGGAGCACTTCGATGATGGCGGCGCGCGTGGCGGGCGTGCCCAGCCCCGTGTCGCGCATGGCGTCCGCCAGCTCCTTCTCATCCAGGGTGCGCCCGGCCGACTCCATCGCCGTGAGCAGCGTCGCTTCCGTGAAGCGCGGAGGCGGGCGCGTGCGCTTCTTCACCGCCTCCACGTCCTCCACCGTCTGCGCCTGTCCGCGCTGGAGCTCGGGGGGCAGCGTCTGCGACTCATCCTCCGGCTCCTCCTCCTTGTCCTCGTTCTTGCGGCCCTCGGTCCGGGAGCGCGGCGCCTTCTGCCCGCCGCCCAGGTCCAGCACCTTCCACCCCACCCGCTCCACCTGCGTGCCCGAGCTGTGGAAGCGGTCCACGACCGCGCCCGCGGCCCCCTTCGACGTCACCGCGGTGATGACCGTGGTCACCTTCCAGACGTGGTCCTCGTGCCACGCCTGGAGCACCCGCCGACACACGAGGTCGTAGATGCGCTGCTCATCCGGCGACAGGCGCACGCCGGACGGCGGCGTGGGCGTGGGGATGATGGCGTGGTGGTCCGTCACCTTCGCGTCGTCCACGTAGCGCTTGCCCAGGGGACGCTCGCCGGTGCCCGGCGCCAGGTCCTCCGCGTAGGGCGCCTGGATGGCGCGCACCACCTCCGGCAGCGTGTCCGCCACCGTCTCCGACAGGTGCCGGCTGGCGGTGCGCGGGTAGCTCAAGAGCTTGTGCTTCTCATAGAGCGCCTGCGCCACCTCCAACGTGTGCTGCGCGCTGAAGCCGAACAGGCGGTTGGCGTGGCGCTGGAGCTCCGTCAGGTCGTAGAGCAGCGGCGGCGGCATCCGCTTCGTCTCCGCGTCCAGCGACTCCACCACCGCGCTGCCGCCGCGCACGCGGTCGATGATGCTTCCGGCTTCCGCGCCGTCCGCGTCCAGCCGGCGCGCCTCGCGCACGCTGTCGAACCCGGGGGGAATCACGGGCTTGCCGTCCGGCCCCGAGCGGAACCACGTGCCCTGGTAGCGCGTCCCCGCGGGGATGCCCTTGCCGCGCGGCGCGAAGGTGGCCACGACCTCCAGGTAGTCGCGGGGCACGAAGTCGCGGATGGCCAGCTCGCGCTCGACCACCATGGCCAGCGTGGGGGTCTGTACGCGGCCCACGGACAGCATGTTCCCGTAGGTGCCGCTCGCCAGCGTGTAGAGGCGCGACAGGTTCATGCCCACCAGCCAGTCCGCGCGGCTGCGGCCCATGGCGGCGTCGGCCAGGGGCGCGTAGGCCTTCCCGTCCTTGAGGTGCTGGAAGCCGTCGCGGATGGCGCGCTCGGTGAGTGACGACACCCACAGCCGCCGCACCGGCTTGCGGCACCCGGCGGCGGCGTAGATGTACCGGAAGATGAGCTCGCCCTCTCGGCCGGCGTCGGTGGCGCACACCACCGCCGCCACCTCCGGAGCGTTCATCACGCGGCGGACCACCTCGAACTGGTCCTTCGTCTGAGGGGACACCACCAGCGGCCAGTCCTCCGGCAGCATGGGCAGGTGCGAGCGGTGCCAGCGCTTCCACTCGGGCCGGATTTCATGCGGCTGGGCCAGCCCCACCAGGTGGCCCAGGGCCCACGTCACGACGTAGCCGTTGCCGCGCAGGCAGCCTTCACCGCGCTCGGTGGCGCCCAGCACCCGGGCGATGTCGCGCGCCACGGCCGGCTTCTCCGCCACCACGGCGAGGACGGAGCCCCGCCCACCGCGAGCCGCGCCGCCTTCCGCGCCCCCGTCCCGCGACACCGTCCTGTCCCATCCGGGCGACTCGCCCATCGCATCCCACCTCATGGCCTGTCCCCTCCCCGCCCCGGCCGCCCACCCGCGGGGTCGGGCCCCCCACGCCGTGCGTCCCTACCCATCCCTATCGCGGCAGGCTGACATGGCCAGGGCCTGCGTGTCCCGCTCCGTCATGCCCGCATGCCCACCGGGGAGCCAGAAGGACCCGCCTCTCAGGCTTGTCGCGATCCACTCCGCCCCCCTGTGTCAGGGAAGTTGCCGCCTCTGCTGACGTGCCGAGCAAACGACGCCATGGGAGGAACAGGTAGGACGCAGTACCGTACACGTAGCAGATGCTGTTGGGACCTTCTCCTCCCGGGGCGTGATGGCTTTGAAAGCCTGCTCGCCCACTACATCCTGGCCTTGATGGAGGGGCTATCGCCAGTGAGCGACTGCCCCTCCACCTCTGAGCTATCCCCTCATTTGAGGATTCCCCTTGGAGAGCGCATCGGCGGGCGAGCGAGCAAGCTCTGAGGGAAAATCGAAAATGAGGGGATGCTTCAGTCTCCGCCCTTCACTCAACCGGGCTTGGTGTTGGTCGGAGTCCTCACGGGCTTGGAGCGGTGGGCTCTCGCTTGGCCGTGCCAGCGACTTTAATGGCGAGGTTGCCGTGAAACTGACCGTCCGGCGCATACACGATCTCGTAGCGGATGCAATTGGGCCCGCCCTCTTTAGCAAGCGATACAGGGAAGTTCATCTGGCCGCCATAGATGTCGCCCTTCCTGAGGCGCAGGACATCCTGTCGATCGTCTGGGTTCGCAGCGTAGTCGACATGTGCCAAGCCAATGTCTTCATGCGTGTCGCATGTCCACGCCCTATCAAGGATGAGCGTCTTCCATCCCAGGATGTTCGGGACGTCTACGTCCTCCATTGCATACAACTCAACCCGCCCCTCCAGCATGGAGCCATCGTATTTGACGTCCCTGAAGGTCAGGTCGATCAGTGCGGTGTCGGCCGGGCCAAGTCCGTACTCATTGAGCTTGAGGATTGATGAGTGAGAACAACCACTGAGGAGTGCCAAGAGAGCGAGAAACTTTTTCATGCCACCCTAGTTCTTTGCAAAACAGCCCTCAATACCGTTACCGGCAATACCGGGGATGCCAGGGGCTCTTCTTGGGTCGCCACCGTCATTGAGATGTTTCATGCCACAGGTGTGGGAGAATTCATGAACCAGGATCTTAATGAGGCACTCAGGCTCACTGATTCGCGACCTGTCCTTGTCGAACTTTCTCTCACACCAGATGATGGAGTCAGTTCCAGGCCTCTTTCTGAGCTCCTTCTCCGAATAGAGTTCCTTGCAAAAGAGGTTTCCGTTCAGCAACTCAGGGGTCGGACTCCTCCTATTTTCTGAAGTCCTAAACATGATCCTCTCGGACATTGTCAAGAAAACACTCTAAAACACAGAAAAGTCTCTCGATGTGCGGGGCCTGGGATGAATTGTGGCCCGAGACCGTAGGGGCCGGGCCGTGGATTGCATGAGGTTCGGCCAAGCAGATCGCCCTGGTGAGATGCAGCGATTCGAGTTCGCAGCGCTGACGCGGTCGGGGCGGCAAACGGATCCACTGCGGACGACCTGGCGTCGGCGGCTGAAGGCTTGCGACGCCGGGCAGGGGGCGGATTGCAGTGGCTGTCGCCTTCAATGACGAGGACGTGGGCGTAGTGGAGAAGCCAGTCCATGGCGGCGTTGGCCATCCGCGGGGCACCGAGGAGGGGCGGCCTCTCTCAATGATGTGGTGGAGGTGATGACTGTGCTGTAACGCTCATATCACTGGCGGACCACCTCGTAGAGGTCCATCGGCTCATCCTGGGAGAGGCCGCCAGGCCGAGGTCACGGAAGGTCCCATCGAATCACAGCCGCACTCGCACTCCCGCCTGTGCCTTCGCCTGCGCGCTCAACATATCCCTCGTCTGCTCCAATTCCATGCCGTCAAGCCTCATCCCACCAATCGAGCGACAACCTCCTCTCCTCGCGATTCGTTTGTCACGATGGGCTCCAGCAAGGAGCTACGCATGAGCGCTGGAGAGGCCCTACCTCTGCCAATACACACACAACGCCAGCAACAGCCGCGGGTCCACCGTCGAACGACCCACGTGATGTTGACGCGCACGGACGGAGCGCTCGAAGTCCGACATGTCCAGCTCTTCGACAGCCGCCAATATGGCGCGTACCGGATGACCTCGGTCAACCAACTGCTCGTAGGTCCGAGCCACCAGCACCTGCTTCCGTTTCGCACCAGCACCTGCTTCCGTTTCGGCTGAAGCACACGCACTCGCGGCCGTCTGCCCCCGCCATGGCGACCCATGAGCGCAGTGCGGCGCCCATGCATCCATCGGACGCATCAGGGACGTTAGTTTCTTCTCACGCCCTCAGTGCACGGGCGCGACCTGCGAGGCCGGCAGCTCCGGCCGCGCGACGGGCGCCGGCAGGGTCGGCATGTGGGGGGCCACCCTGCCGGTGATGAGCCGCATGTCCCGGCCGCCCTTGGTGAGGAACGTGTAGGCCCAGTTGAGCATCACCGACAGCCGGTTGCGGAAGCCGATCAGGTAGGCGATGTGCACCCCCGCCCAGACCAGCCACGCCGGCGCGCCCCGCATCCGCCACCGGTCGAGGAGCACCCCCACCGCGTAGCCCCGGCCGATCACCGCGAAGTTGCCCTTGTCGTGGTAGCGGAACGCGCGCAGCGGACGGCGCGACAGCCGGTCCCGCACCGTCCTCGCCGCGTGCCGCCCCATCTGCATCGCCGCCGGCGCGATGCCCGGCACCGGCTTGCCATGCTGCTGCACCGCCGCCACGTCCCCAATCACATACACGTCGTCGCGGCCCGGCACCGTCAGGAGCGGCGTCACCTTCACCCGCCCCGCCCGATCCAGCGGCCCCCCCAGTGAGCGCACCAGCGGAGACGCCGCCACGCCCGCGCCCCACAGCACCGTGCGCGTGGGGATGTGCTCCTCCCCCATCGTGACGCCCGTCGCGTCCACGCCCGTCACCATCGCCCCGGTGTGCACCTCCACGTGCAGCCGCTCCAGGTCGCGCCGCGCGTCCTCGGACAGCGTCTCCGGATACGCGGTCAGCACGCGCGGCATGCCCTCCACCAGGACGACCCGCGCCTTGCGCGTGTCGATGCGCCGGAAGTCCCGGGGCAGCGAGTGCCGCGTCATGTACGCGAGCGCCCCCGCCAGCTCCACCCCCGTGGGCCCCCCGCCAATGATGACGAAGGTCAGCCACTCGCGCTGGCGCTCGGGGTCGGTCTCGCGCTCGGCGGCCTCGAACGCCGTGAGGATGCGCTCGCGCATGCGCACCGCGTCCTCCAGTGTCTTCAGGCCGGGCGCCACCTGCGCCCACTCCGGATGCTGGAAGTACGAGTGCGCCGCGCCCGTCGCGATGATCAACGAGTCGTACGCGAGCTCTCCGCCCTCGACGCGCAGCACCTTGCGCTCGACATCCACCGACTGCGCCTCCGCCAGCAGCACCCGCGTGTTGCGCGACTGCAGCACGCTGCGGATGGGCGCGGAGATGTCCGCCGGGTTCAACACCGCCGTCGCCACCTGGTACAGCAGCGGCTGGAAGACGTGATGGTTGTAGCGGTCCACCACCGTCACCCGCACACCGCGGGCCTTGCCCAGGGCCTTCGCCGCCTGGAGCCCTCCAAAGCCCGCCCCCACGATGACCACGTGATGCCTGCTGTCCCGGTCGCGTTCCATGGTGGACAAGGTGCGGACGCATGACGCGCCCGGCCAGCACCTCCCCTCGCCCCGCCTGCCCCACGGCCCACGACCGGACGCCTGCCCACCCCACGGACAGGCGTCCCCCAGGGACCTCAGCCCGCCCGAGCGGTGCCCTTCGCCTGATGCCAGGCAGCCAGCACCTCGCGCTCGCGCTCGGCGGAGAGGCCCGAGCGCAGCTGCTGCTGCCGGTCCGCGGGCAGCGCATGGAACCAGGTCAGCGTGTCGCGCACCGTGTCCGCGAGCGGGCGGACGGTCAGGCCCGCCTGGGTGGCGCGGGCGATGCTCGCGCAGCCGATGCCGCTCTCCGGCCCCGTGCGCGGCACCCACGCGGGCATGTCTCCGAAGGCCGTCACCTTCTGCTGCTCCAGGAAGGCCGCGTCCACCCAGGTGAAGCGCGCGTCGCTCCCGGTGGCCGCGCGGATGTCCTCCAACATGCCGCGCATCTTCAGGGTCCTCAGGGGACCGGTGACGTTGAAGATGCCCATGGAGCGGCGCTCCACGTTCCGGATGATGAAGGCCGCCAGGTCGCGCGCGTCGATGACCTGCACCGGATCCTCTCCGTCGCCGGGGGCCAGCACCTCGCCGCCCTTGGCCACCCGCAGCGGCCAATAGGTGAAGCGGTCGGAGCCGTCGTCCGGCCCCACGATGAGGCCGGGGCGGATGTTGAGGGCGCGGCCGGGCAGCGCGGCCTCGGCGGCCTTCTCGCACAGCGCCTTGAGCGCGCCGTAGCTCTCGTCATTCACCACCTCGGTGGTCTCATCCGGGATGGTGGCGACGGCGTCCGACTCGTTGAGGTCCTTCTTCGTCATCTCCTTGTAGACGGACACGCTGGAGATGAAGACGTACTGCCCCACGCGCGGGGCGAGCAGCTCCGCGGAGGCCTTCACGATGCGCGGCACATAGCCGGACGTGTCGATGACGGCGTCCCACTCGCGGCCCTCCAATGCCTTCAGGCCCTCGCCCTTGTTGGGGTCGCGGTCGCCCTGCAACTTCTCCACGTCCGGGAAGAGGCCCGGGTTGGATTTGCCGCGGTTGAAGAGCGTGAGCGTGTGGCCTCGGGCCTGCGCCACCTGCACCAGCGCGGGCCCCAGGAACCGCGTGCCTCCCAGGATGAGGATGCGCAGGGGCTTGCCCGGAGCGCTGTCCGCCTCCTTGTCGGGGCTGGGCGCGAGGCCCGCCTTCGAGGACGACGCACAGCCCAATGCCTGGACCGCGCCCAACGCGGCCGCCGCTTGCATCACGCTTCTTCGGGACAGCTTCATGCCGTGGTTCCTCCAGGGAGGGTCGCCTGCTGTTGCACTGCTTCCGGGACGCGCGCGCGCTGCTGGCGCGACAGGTAGAAGGCCACCGCCAGCCACAGCGCGGCCACCGGCAGCGCCGCCAGGGACAGGCCCGTCATGCCCAGGCCCAGCGCGGTGAGGCCGCCCTGCAGCCACGCGCTCACCGTGTCGCTGCCGCGGTACACGACCGTGTCGATGAAGCTCTTGGACTTGTAGCGGGCCTCGCGGTCCACGGTGGTGAAGAGGATCTCTCGCGACGGGCGCTCCAGCGCGTAGTGGCTCGCGCCCCGCAGCGACTTCACGCCGATGAGCACCGCGAGCACCGGCGCGAACGCCAGCACGCCAAAGCCCACCAGCGTGAGCACCGGCGCCACCGCCATCGCCACGCCCAGCCCCAGCCGGGAGATGACCCGCCCGGTGACCAGCGTCTGGAGCCCCAGGGTCAGCACCTGCACCCAGAAGTCGATGTCCGCGAAGGCCGCCGTGCGCGCCGCCGCGTCCTTCGCCATCGACGCCACCAGCTGCACCTCCTGGTAGTACAGGAACGTGGAGGTGGCCGCGTACAGCAACACCTGGAGTCCCAGCGCGAGCAGGAACGGCGAGCGCACCAGCAGCTTCAGGCCCGCCAGCATCCCGCCGCCCACCGGGCCCTCGCGCGTGGCGGGCTGGTGCTGGACGTCCCGCGCCCAGTGGCCCAGGCGGCGCACGCACTGCGCGCTCACCTCCAGCATCACCGCGGACAGGAGGATGAGGTTCACCGGCCCCACGCCCTCCGCCAGCCGCCCCACCAGGAACGGCCCGACAATCATCCCCGTCGTGCCGCCCGCCGCGATGAAGCCGAAGAGCCGCTTGCCCTGGTCGCTGGCGAACACGTCCGCCATGAAGCTCCAGAAGATGGAGACGACGAACAGGTTGTAGACGCTCAGCCAGACGTAGAAGGCCCGCGCCACGCCCTCGCGCGCCACGCCCCACTTGAGCAGCGCGAAGAACGCCAGCAGGTTGAAGAGGAAGAAGCGGTAGACGCGCGGCACCACCACCCGCCGGGGATAGCGCGCCACCAACGCGGAGAAGGCCGGCACCGCCAGCAGCATCACGACGAAGGTGACCGTGAAGAGCCAGGGCAGGTGCTTCACGTCCCCCGCGGTGCCCATCTCGTTTCGGATGGGCCGCAGGATGGCGTAGCCGCACATCAGCGTGAAGAAGTAGAGGAACGCCCCGAGGACCGCCCCCACCTCCTCGTCACGGACGTCCACGAAGCGCTTGAGCATGATGGCGGCGCCCTCAACGCCCGCGTGGGCAGGCTATTCCCTGTCCCCCCGGCTGGGGAGGGGGCGCTACTTCGCGGCGAGGATTTCGCGCACGGCGGCCTCCACGCGGGGCAGGGCCTCCTCGATTTCGGCGACGGAGGTGGCGCCCACGGAGAGGCGGAACCAGCCGGACTCCTCCGCCAGACCGAACGCCTGGAAGGGCACCACCGCGAAGCGGGCCTTCTCCAGGAGGCGCTTGCGGATGGCGTCATTGGTCGCGAGACCATCCCGGCCCACCAGGTCGAACTGGACGGAGAGGTAGATGGCGCCCTGCGGCGCGATGGCGCGCACCGGCAAGCCGGCGTCCTTCATGCGCTGGAAGCCCTTGTAGAGGGCCTCCAGGCGCGCATCCACGCGCTGGCGCATGGTGTCGAGGAAGGACTCGGTGGCCTGTGTGTCGTCCAGATACCGCGCGGTGGCGACCTGTTCGGCCTTGGGGGCCCAGGCGCCCACGTGGCCCAGCACGTCGCGCATGCGGGCGATGAGGGTGGGCGCGCCCACGCCCCAGCCCACGCGCACGCCGGTGGCGGCGAAGGCCTTGCTGATGCCGTCCACGAACACGGTGTAGGGCGCCATCTCCGGCACCAGCTCCACGGGCGTCACGTGCTTCGTGCCCCCGAAGCTGAGCACCCAGTAGATGTGGTCGTACATCAGGATGAGGGGCTTCTGGCCCCGGCCTTCGCGCGCGCGGTTCTCCGCCACGATGCGCTCGCAGATGGCGCGCAGCGCGGCCGGATCCACCATGGTGCCGGTGGGGTTGAGCGGGCTGCACAGGCAGAGCAGGCGCGCGGTGGACAGGTGCGGCTCCAGCTGCGCCAGCGTGGGCATGAAGCCCGCGTCCGCGTCCGTGGTCACCACCACGCTCTTCGCGCCCAGCATGTGCGCGTAGTGGTTGTTGTTCCACGACGGCACCGGGTAGACGACGACGTCGCCCGGGTCGAGCACCGCGCGGTACGTGGCGTAGATGATGGGCCGCGCGCCGCCCGCGATGACGATGCCCTCCAGCGGGTACTTCAGGCCCAGCGAGCGCTCGTAGAAGCGCTGCACGGCCTGGCGCAGCTCCAGCACGCCGTCGGACGGCGGGTAGTTCGTCTCACCGGCCTGGAGCGCGGTGCCAATCTGGTCGCGCAGGCCGTCCGGGACGGGGAACTCGCGCGGGCTGAAGTCGCCCACTGTCAGGTTGCAGACCTTGTTGCCCTTCGCCACGAGCTCGCGGATCTCCGCGGCGATGCGGAGGATTTCGCTGCCCACGAGTCCGCGCACCATGGTGCCCACGGTGGTGTCGTCGCGGGAGGGACGCGGGAGGGAGGTCAGGTCGAGGGCCATGGGGCGGAGGTCTCCAGTGCGCGAGAGGGGGGGCCCACGGGGGTCGGGGCCCGGCGGACCCTATACGCAACCGGACGAAGCCGGCGCATCTTCCATGTTCCCAGCGGGCCCGGTGTGCGAGGAAGCGGGAAGTCCCTGGGGGGACGTGGCCGAGGTGGAAGACCGGAGGAACGGGATGCGCCTGCGACATGGGCTGTACGCGCTGGGGCTGGCTTGCGGACTGCTGGGCACGGGCTGCCAGAAACAGGAGCCGCCGACCGTGCCCATGGACGTCCCGGTGGTGCCCCCGCCCGCCAACACCGTGCCCCGGGAGGGCCCGGCCGCCGCGGCGCCGCCGGTGCACCGGGTGCTGGACGCGGTGGCGGCTCCAGCGAACGCGGCCGGCGCGACGGACTCCACGTGGACCACGGAGCCGGTGGAGACGCCACGCGGCGAGCCGCCCTCCGTCACGCTGCGCGCGGTGCGCACCGGCACCCACGAGGGCTACGACCGCACCGTGTTCGAGTTCGACGGCCCCCGCCTGCCGGGCTACCACCTGGCGTACGTGAAGACCCCGGTGCAGCAGTGCGGCTCCGGAGACGACGTGACGCCCCCGGGGGAGGCCGCGCTGGAGGTGCGCTTCACTCCGGCCCGGGCGCACGACGACCAGGGGCAGGCCACGGTGGCGCAGCGCACGCTCAAGCCCGTGCTGCCGTCCGTGCTGGCGCTGGAGCGCCTGTGCGACTTCGAGGGCGAGGTGACGTGGGTGCTGGGCACCGCGCGCCGGGCCCCCTTCCGCGTGCTGGAGCTGAAGGACCCCATGCGCCTCGTGCTGGACGTGCGGCACTGAGGCGCGACGAGCGGCTACTTCTTCGGCGGCTGCGCGCGCTTCTTCGCGATGAGCTCGCGCGCGTCGCGCTCCGAGTCCGCGAAGTCCACGTCCACCGTCCACTTCCCGGTGAAGTACAGCGCCAGCATCAGCGCCTTGGCGCCCGCGCGCTGGAGCGGCCCCGTGCCCAGGTAGACGTGGCCCCGGAACCACTCCGCCTTCGCCTGTGACACCAGCAGCTCGCGCGAGTCCTTCTCGATGTTGGAGTTCGACACGTCGGAGATGAGGTACACCGGCCCGTCCGCCGACACCTCCTTGCAGATCTCCAACACCTTCTTCGAGTCCTCCAGCTTCGAGGGCCCGTTGAACTTCATCACCAACAGGTCCGGCGCTTCGAAGTACGCGCGATGCGTCCCGAATTCCCACTCACGAAGATTCGCCACGCGGTCCCTTCCTCATCCAGATCAAGAAGTGCTTAGGCCGGATAGCATTCAGAACGCGTATTTCAAAAAGGTTCCTGGGCTGATTCCTCTCACCGTGAAAAGGGACCTGCTCTGGGTGACAGCGAGCGCGTCATCTCGGGTCGAGCGCGACGTCTGTCACAGCGGACCCGGGTCGTGACCGGGTGCGGTACGCGGGCGAGGCGCGGGAGCGACGACCACCGCTGCGCGAGGAAGTCCGTCCGCGTCACGCCGGACGGAGGGCTCCGGGCTCGAAGTGGACGGCGAAGCCCGGGGAGCCGTGACGCGGTCGTGGCATGGCGCGCTAGGCGCCATGACGAAGCCGCGACGCCGCACGGTCCAGCCGCTCCAGCAGCTGCGCGTGACGGGTCCGGGCTTCGGCGCCCCCCGCGCGCAGGGCCAGCGCGAGCACCTGCGGCAGGTTGAGGGCGGCCCCCGCGCGCAGGCGCTGCTGGTACTGCTCGGCCCAGTCCTGGGGAATGCGCAGCGACCAGTTGCGCGCGTCCACGGAGCCCGGGGTGTTGTACGTGTCGGGCATGCCCAGCAGGTCCGCGAAGAACACCATCACGCTGCGCGCGCGGCTGGCGAACAGGTCCGCGAACTTCGCCTGCGCGAGCAGCCCCGGGTCCTCCGCGAGCTGTCGCGCGAAGGCCTCCCGTCCTTCCCCTTCGGGATGCAGCCGCTCCGCGAGGTAATCCGCCTGGGCGCGCAGGGCGTGCCTCCACTGCCACTCCGCGACCAGCCGCCAGAGTGACTTCGTGTCGTGGTTGCCCACCATCACCCAGTCCTCGGGGGCCACGTTCTCGCTGCGGTACACGTCCGCGGGGTTGTTCAGGTCCGCCTTCTGCGTGACGCGGAAGCGGCCCAGGCCA
Organism: Corallococcus sp. Z5C101001; assembly: GCF_007352635.1. Taxonomy (NCBI): domain Bacteria; kingdom Pseudomonadati; phylum Myxococcota; class Myxococcia; order Myxococcales; family Myxococcaceae; genus Corallococcus; species Corallococcus sp. Z5C101001. Next base: position 393,599 of record NZ_VKLU01000008.1, on the reverse strand, counting down.
TCGCGGGCCATCACCCGCGACAGCTCATGGGGAAGCGTGCTCAGCACCTCGCACAGCACGTCCTCCCGGGCCCGGCCGTGCTCGCGGGCCATGCGCACCACGGAGTCGAAGAGGAGCGCGTACCGCCGCACCTGTTCGGGCGTGAGCGACTTCACCCAGCCATCCGCGTAGCGCGGCACCGTGCGGTCCAGCTGCTCCGGAGCCACGATGGCGTAGCGGGCCAGCTCCGGGTGGTCCGGCAGGTCCGGTGAGGAGAAGAGGCGCGCGCCCCCCTGCACGGCGCGCAGCGGATCCAACGTACCCGCGCGGTACACCCACGGACACACGAGCCCATGCGGGTGGTCGATGCGCAGCCCGTCGTACTCGGAGAGCATCTTGCCCAGCCGCGCGTCCATGTAGCTGAGCACCGGCCCGGGCCCGCTGCCATCCGGAGCGATGAACCGCTCCGGGTCGAGCACGGGGTAGTTCCACGGCTGGCCCTCCGGGTTGGTGCGGCTGGGCGGTGCCCCCATGAGGTAGTCGCGGAGGAACAGCCCCTGCCGCGCCCAGGTGTCCCGAGGCGAGAAGCCAATCTGCAGGTCGCCGTACAGCTTGAGGCCCCACGCCGCCGCGCGCTCCCGGAGCAACCCATGCTGCTCATGCACGAGGAACTGGCGGAAGGCGTACGCCTCCACCGCGTCGGCTTCGCTCGCGAGCAGCTCGCGGATGCGGGCCTCCGCCGCGGCCTCTTCCCCTGGACGCGGAGCGAAGAGGCGCCCCTCCAACGAATCCGCCCACCCGCGCCAGTCATCCGGCGTGTGCTTCTGGGCGCCGAGCACGTCGAAGAGCGCGTCCGGCTCCAACCACTCGCGGTGCTCCAGGCGGAAGTCGGCGAAGCGCCGGACGAGCGCGAGGATGGACGCGGGAGCCTCCGCGCGGTCGCGTTCGCGACGGAAGGTGTCCCACGCCTCCTGGAGCGCCAGCGCCTGGGACCGGCTCGCATACTGGTAGCGCTCCGCGGGCCCCGCACCCTCGGGGGCCTCCGCGACGAGCCGGGCCAGCGTCTCGGAGGACAGCAGCCGCCCCCAGGGGCCGTCCGGCTCCGTGAGCGGCGCGAGCGCCACGTTGAGCGTGTTGCGGGAGAACAGCGTGCCGTCATACGGCGACGGGTTGTGCGCGGTGGTCTGCCCCTGCGGCCCCAGCTGGATGCCGGTGAAGCCCAGCGCCCGGGCGAAGTCGAGGAAACGGGCGGCGCCCTCGGAGTACGGCGAGCCCCGGCCCGTGTCCTCGCCAGGCAGGCCGGGGAAGCTGGGGTCATGGATGCTCAGGACCCAGCGGGTGACGCCCAGCGCCTCCAGGGCCTCGGCGATGAGCGAGCGCTGCGAATCAGGCCAGGGGAACAGGGACTCCACACTCCGGACCCTATGGCTCCGGACCCGATGCGCCAACCGTTCCTTTGGGATGACGCGAGCTTCCTCCTGGCGTCAGTCCTGCCGGGCCTGCGGCTGGGGACGCGCCTCACCGCCCCCGTGCACCGGCTCGTGCGCGCCGCCCTTCTCCTTGAACGTCCTGCGCAGCCTGCCGGTCATCCACGTGCGGCCATCCGCCAGGATTTCATACACTGTCGGAATCACCAGCAGCGTGAGCAGCGTGGACGTGATGACGCCGCCAATCACCGCGCGTCCCAGCGGCGCGCGGAAGTCGCCCCCCTCGCCATGCCCCAGCGCCACCGGGACCATGCCGGCGATGAGCGCGAGGGTCGTCATGATGATGGGCCGCAAGCGGATGCGCCCCGCCTCGATGAGCGCTTCGCGCAACGGCATGCCCTTCTCGTGCTGCCACTTGGCGAAGTCGATGAGCAGGATGGCGTTCTTCGCCACGATGCCCATCAGCAGGATGACGCCGATGAGGCTCATGATGTTCAGCGTGTCCCCCGTCAGCACCAGCGCCAGCACCACGCCGATGAGTGACAGGGGCAGCGACACCAGGATGGCCAGCGGATCCAGGAACGAGCCGAACTGGATGACGAGGATGAGGTACATCAGCATCACCGCCACGCCCAGCGCCAGGAACACCCGGCTGAACACCTCCTGCTGGTCCGCGGACTCGCCGCCCGTGGACACCTCGTAGCCCGCCGGCACCTTCACGGCCTTCAGCCGCGCCTGCACGTCGCGCATCACCTCCGACAGCGACCGCCCCGCCACGTTCGCCTGGACGTTGATGACCTTCTCGCGGTTCAGGTGGTCGATCTGCGCCGGACCCACGGTCTGCTTCACCGTCACCACCTGCCCCAGCGGCACCACCACCGGCACGCCCGTGGGCCCGGTGCCCACCACCAGCGGAAGCCGCGCCAGGTCGGCCGGGTTCTCCCGGAACTGCGGCGCCAGGCGCACCATCACCTTGCGCGTCTCGCCAATGGGGTCCACCCAGTCGCCGGAGTCCAGGCCCGCGAAGGCCGGCCGCAGCGACTGCGCCACCTGCCCCACCGTCACGTTGAGCTGCCCCGCGACGCCCCGGTTCAGCTCCACCTCCAGCTCCGGCTTCTCTCCGCGGGTGGACAGGCCCACGTCCACCGCGCCCGGCACCTGCTTCACCGCCTTCATCACCTGCTGCGCCAGTTGGTTGAGCCCCTTGGCGTCCGGCCCGCGCAGCTCCAGCTGGATGGACTTGATGGCCCCGCCGAAGCCGCTGGTGAACACCGACACCGACGCGCCGCCCACCGCGAGCAGCTCCTGGCGCAGCGTCTTGCCCAGGGTCTCCTGGCTCGCCTTGCGCTCCGTCTTCGGATTGAGCCGCACGTACACCAGCGCCTGGTCCACGCCCGGCGAGCGCAGCGGCAGCGGCACGCCGATGGTCGTGTACGTGTACGCGACCTCCGGGTGCGCGCGCGTGATGCGGGACACCTCCTCCACCTTGCGCCGCGTGTAGTCCAGGCTGGAGCCCGCGGGCGTCTCCACCAGCATCTCGATCTCGGAGCGGTCGCTCACCGGCACGAAGCCCGCGCCACCGAGGACGCCCTGCAGCGCCACCGCGCCCACCAGCGACCCCACCGCCAGCAGCACCATGGCCAGCCGGTGGTCCAGCGCCCACGCGATCAAACGCTTGTAGCGGTCCGCCTGACGGTCGAACCAGTGATTGAAGCGCGCCAGCCCTCGCGAGAGGAAGTTGCGCCGCTCGCCCTTCTCCACCTGCGGGTCGGGCCAGTAGGCGCTGAGCATCGGGTCCAACGAGAAGCTGACGAACAGCGACACCAGCACCGAGCACGCGATGGTGAGCGCGAACGGCTTGAACCACTGTCCCGCGACGCCGTACATGAACGCCACCGGGACGAACACCGCCACGATGGAGAACGTCGTCGCCGCCACCGCGAGGCCAATCTCGTTCGTGCCCTCGCGCGACGCCGTGTAGTGGTCCTTCCCCATCTCCACGTGCCGCACGATGTTCTCACGCACCACGATGGCGTCGTCGATGAGGATGCCGATGGCCAGCGTCAGCCCCAGCAGCGACATCGTGTTGAGCGTGAAGCCAAACGCCCACACGCTCACGAAGGACGCCAGCACGCTCACGGGCAGCGCCAGGCCGGTGATGACCGTCGAGCGCCACGAGTTGAGGAACAGGAACACCACCAGCACCGTGAGGAGCGCGCCTTCAATCAGCGCCTGCTGCACGTTGACGACGGAGTTCTCCACGCGGGTGCCCGCGTCGCGGACGATCTCCAGCTTCGCGTTGGCGGGCAGCCGCTGCTGGAGCAGCTTCACGCGCTCGCGCACGCCGTCCGCGACCTCGGTGGTGCTGTGGCCCTTGGCCTTGATGACCTCGATGCCCACGGCCTGCGCGCCGTTGTAGAGCGACAGCGTGCGCGGCTCCTCCGTGCCCGCGAACACGTCCGCCACCTCCCCCAGCCGCAGCATGCGCCCGTTGCGCTCCGCGATGGGCACCTGCGCGAAGTCCACGGGGGTCTCCAGCCGGCCCTTGAGCCGGATGGTGCGCTCCTGAAGTTCGGTGTTGAGCCGGCCCACCGGTGCCGCCAGGTTCTGCGCCTGGAGCGCGGCCACCACCTGGGCCACGGAGAGGCCCGCCGCCTGGAGCGCCGCGGGCCGCACCTGCACCGTCATCTCCCGCTTCACGCCGCCCACCACCGTGGCCTGCGCCACGCCGGGCACCGAGCGCAGGTCCCCCACGACCAGCGGGTCCGCGATGAGCGACAGCGCGGGCACGTCCAGCGAGTCCGACGTGAGCACCAGCGACACGATGGGTTGGTCCGCGGGGTCGAAGCGCGTGAGGATGGGCTCCTCCATCTCCTGCGGCAGGTCCGCGCGCTTGCTGGAGATGGCGTCCCGGATGTCCTGCGACGCCTCCTGGATGTCCTTCTCGAAGTCGAAGAAGACCGTGAAGTTCGCCAGGCTGTCCGTGGAGCTGGAGGTCGTCTTCTTCCCGTCCACGCCGGAGATGGCGAAGATGGCGTCCTCGATGGGCTCGACGATTTCGCGCTCCACCGTGTCGGGTGCCGCGCCCGGGTAGGCGATGGTGACGTTGATGACCGGCTGCTGGATGTCCGGGAACTCGTCCGTCTCCAGGTTGAAGAGCGCGACGATGCCGAACACGACGAGCGCCACCATCGCCGTGATGGTGATGATGGGACGCTTGATGGCGAAGTCGGAGATGAACACGGACGACTCCTGCGCTGATGCAAGGGTGGGGGCGCGCGGCCGCGCCCGCTGTCACTTCGCCGGGGCCTGGGCGGGTGTCGCGGCCGTGCCCGCATCCGGGGCCTGCACGGGCGCGCCGGACGCGCCGCCAGCGCCCCCCACGCCCTGCCCCTCCCGCGGGGCCGCGGGCTTGCGCTGGGCTCCAGGCGCCGCGGTGAGCTTCACCGGCGTGCCGCTCGTCAGGTCGCGCGCGGAGCCGAGCAACACCACGTCCCCGGCCTTCAACCCCGAGCGCACCTCCACGGTCTGCGCCACGTCGTCTCGCAGGCCCAGCGTCACCGCCACCTCCTCCACCTTGCCATCGGCGATGCGCTGCACGGTGGGCGGCTCCTGGCGCGTGTCCAGCGCGTCCAGGGGGACGGCCAGCGCCTCCTTCGACTGCGACGCCACGCGCCCCTGGGCGAACAGGCCGGACAGGAGCACCTGCTCGCTGTTGGGGATGTTCACGTAGATGCGCACCTGGCCCGTGGCGGGATCCACCGCCGGGTTGATGCGCTCCACCTGGCCCCGGAAGGCGCGGTCCGCGTAGCCGTTGACGCGGAAGTCCACCGACGTGCCCACCTTCACCTGGGCCAGCTGCGCCGCGGGCACGGAGGCCTCCAGCCACAGCGTGCCGGGGTCCACCACCGTGAAGAGCGGCGCGCCCGGCTGGACGATGTCGCCCGTGTGCACCTGCCGCTCGCTCACCACGCCCGCGAAGGGCGCGGCCACCTTCGTGCGGCCCAGCTGGTCCTGCGCCAGCTTCAGCCGCGCCTGCGCGTCCGCCAGCTGACCCTCCGCCTGCGTCCGCGCCAGCTGCATGCGGTCGAAGTCGCGGCGGGTGATGACGCCCTGCTTGACCAACAGCTGGTTGCGCTGCTCATCCTCCTTCGCCACCTGCAAGGCATTGCGCGCCACGCGCACGGTGGAGCTGGCCGCCAGCACCTGCTCGCGCAGCGTGCCCTCCTCCACGCGAGCCAGGAGGTCCCCCTCCTTCACCGCCTGCCCCTGGTCCGCCTTCACCTCCACGATGCTGCCCCCCACCTCCGCGCGGACGCTGGCCAGCCGCCGCGCCTGGAGCGACCCGGAGATGACGGGACCGGTCTCCAGCCGCTGGGGCTCCACGCGCACCACGTTCTCCGGCCCCAGCGACACCACCACGGGCGCGGTGGAGGCGACCGCCTGCTCGGAGCGCTGCCCACAGGCACCGGCCAGCCAGGCGATGGCCAGCAGCCCCCCCAGTCGCGGGCCCGTGCGCGAGGCCCGGCGTCCCGTTGTCGTTTCGGCTCGTCCCACGGCGTGCCTCCCCCGGCCCCCACTGCCACTCCAGGGTCCCACCCGGGGGCATCCCCGGGGCCGGGTAAACGTGGTGCCGCCCCCCCGCCCGGGGAAGTCGCGCCGCGCCCACCCGAAAGGATGGAGAACACCCCGGGCTCGTCCTCACGGCAGGCGGGGAGCCATGCGCACGGGGCCCTGGACGACGACGGCCTCCGCCCCCGGACGTGGGGACGGAGGCCGCGGGCCCGCCTCCAGCGGGGCACGTCCCGGGAGGACTAGTGGACCGCCGCGCTGGTGCTGAGGAACGGCAGCGTCAGGCAGCTCTGGTTCGCCACCTGGTCCAGGAACGTCTGGCGCGCGAGCACCTCGTTGAAGGTGCGCGTGGGCGCGCCGTCCGCCCGGTCCGGCACGACGAGCGCGCCGCTCAGGAAGGGCGACAGCGCTCCCGTCTGGTTCACGTGGGTGAAGGGCGTTCCAAGCTCATCGCCGTGGCAGCCGTCGCAGGTGTTGAGCGAGAACACATGGCGGGCCTGACGGTTGGGGATGGTCGCCGGGGGCTGGCTCCAGAACGGAGGGCTGGCGGACGTGGACGTCACGATGGCGCGTCCCCCGCGGAACGCCCCGCTGCCCCACGCGAGCGGCACGGTGTACGTGGGCGGCACGGCGATGATGGGCGGCACGTTGGCGTTCACATACGCCGGGAACAGGGAGGCCTTCGTGGCGCGGTCCGGCGTCTGGGCCACGGTGTGGCTGTTGAGCAGGCCCAGCACCGGTCCGGGCGCGGCGAACGACGCCGGGCTCACCGACGCGTTCCACAGGCGGGACTCCCTCAGCTCCCAGGGCGACGTCTGCAGCCAGTTCTCGTTGGTGCGCACCTGGTTGATGGAGCTGCGGTTGGGCTTGCGCGGCGACAGGTCGCGCCTGGCGAACTGCTCCGTGAGGGCCTCCAGCGCCGCGTTGTACGACGCGCTGCCCAGCGTCATCGACGACAGGGCCTGCCACTGCTGCGCATAGGTCTTGATGGACACGCAGTCGTTCTTGTCCACCCCGTACTCCAGGATGACCAGGAAGGGCACCGTGTGGCAGGAGGTGCCCGTGCCCTCGGTGGCGGCGAAGATGAAGCGCCCCTCGCCCGCGCGCCCGGAGCCGTACGCGGGGTTGTTGCCCGCCAGGTCCAGCCGGTTGACCACGGCCACCAGCGTGAACGGCGACTTCGTCAGGTCCAGCTCGCCGGCCACCTTCGGCCAGGGGTTGATGAGCTTGGTCACGATGGACGTGCGCGGCGGCGTGGTGAAGGAGTTGACCGTCTTCGCGGTCTCCCACTGCCGCAGCCACTCGCGCACGAAGGTGGACGGGGCCACGCCGGTGAACGGCTGGTTGGCCATCTCCGTCATCAGGTAGTTGAACGTCCACTTCCCGTTCGGGTTGCCCGTGTTGGTGCACGGGTCCCACGTGCGCGTCGGGTCCTTCACCACGGAGGGCGCCCGGATGATGAGCGAGCGCGCGGGGTCCACCAGCGTCGCCAGCCCGATGGGACGGATGGGCACGCGCTGGCCCGTCGGGAACTGCTTGGACAGCGCCACCACCGGGACGGTGCGCACCAGCTCGCGGCCCTCGAACACATCGGTCGTCAGCTGCGCCTGCGACTGGGCTTGCACCTTGGTGATGCGGTCCTGCTCCGCCTGGAGCGCCACGAAGTCGAAGGTGCCGCTCGCGGTGAACAGCAGGTCCCCCGCCACCGCGTCGCCACCCTCGCCGTCGTCGCGGAAGAGCAGCTGCTGGGTGCCGTCCAGCATCGTCAGGGTCTTCCCCCGGAACTGCTCGTTCTGCTCGCGCTTCTCTTCCAGCTTCAGCTCGAACACCGTGGCCGTGGTCTTGCTGGTCACGTCCTTCGGGATGGCGAAGAGCGACTCCACCACGGGGCGCGCGGGCGCCTCCTCCTCCGAGTCCGCCAGCGCCACCTCCTGGTTGCCGGATGGGACCGTGGCCATGGCGGAGGAATTCGCCACGGGCGCGGAAGGCGCGGGGGGTTCGGAGGACTCGGGGGCGGGCTGACCACAGCCCACCGCCAACGACGAGGCCAGGAGCGCGAACGGCAGACGCAGCCGCACGCTCCAGGAAGACTTCCACCACAACGACAGCTCAGGCTTCATGGGGTGCTCCACTCACGACGGGGATACCGCGACGACAGGCATCGATGGGGCACCCCTCCCCCCTCACCGTTCGCCGGGCTCCGGACACACCGGTCCCGTCCCCCCTCCGTGAATGCGGAAAAACGCCCCACCCCCCTCCGGTCCTTGCGACACGGAGGCGAATCAGGCGTTTCTCATACCATGAATCACTGACATTTATCGACTTGCAGATTTTGTAACGTAATCCGCTACAAGTCTGGGTTTGCCGTAGCCTGTCAGGCTACAAGCCGCTGGCCCCGTACGGCGACTCGCTGATGAGCCGGGTGCCGGACTGGAAGTGGGCGGTGTCCCCGCAGTCGGGGATGGCGGTGAAGCCCGAGCAGGTCACGGGCACATGGGCGCGGGTCTCGGAGGTGAAGCAGCGCGCGCCCGCCTCGTTCCACTCGGCCTCCAGGCCCCAGGACTCGGAGTCGGCCTGGATGCCCGCGCCGTCGTAGAGATTGACCCACTGGCCGTCGGAGGTGTGGGACTCGCCGTCGCCGCAGAAGTCCGCGCGCACCATGCGGGTGCAGGCCTGGTGGTGGCCCGCGAGGCTCTGGCCGCTGGCGTCGGTGGCCCAGGGCTTGTAGCCAAAGTGCATGCACTTCGCGATGGCGGCGCCCTCGCAGGCGAAGGTGAAGGCGCTGGCATCGTCGACCTTCTCACCGCCGCCCCGCACGCCCTGGAGGTAGTTCCAGCGGCCCGCCACGGCGATGGCGGAGGCCGCCGCGCCGCTGGCGTCCTGACACACCGGGCGCCAGCCGCCGGCTTCGTCCTGGTAGGAGACGCGGTAGGACCACAGGTCGCTGTCGGCGCCGCTGCCCTGGGTGATGCTGTCCACGCGCAGGTCGACGGAGGCGCCGTCGCCCCGCGTGCCGACGAAGCGCGCGCCAGCGAAGCCGTTGCCCACGACAGGGTTGGCGCCCTCCAGGCCGACGAAGGCGGAGCCCTCCAGCCGCACGCCGGTCAGCGGCTTGCCGGTGGCGGCGTGGACTCCGGCGTACGCCACGGACACCAGCATGCCGCCCAGCTCGGAGTTGTTGAGGTTGCGCCCGTTGAGGTTCCGTCCATTGAGGTTGCGCCCGTTCGGCGACACGACCTCCGCCATCCGCGTGCGCAGGGCCGGCGCCTCGAGCCCCGTCGACTCCACGCCACATCCCACCGCCATGGCGGCGACACTCGCCGCGAACAGCCGCTGCAACGTCCTCATCTGGATGCCCCTTCCCTGCCCCGACCCCGACCCGAACCGTCTTCCACGACACAAGGTCTGTCTGGAGTCAGAGCGCGGCAACCGCGGCGAGTCACACCGGGCACTTGCAGCGTCCGGTGGCTCCCACTTGGGCGCGACCGCGGGGCAAGGCCAGCGGTTCCCAGGGGTTCGAGTGTCCGGTGGTGCTCAGCGCTCGGACACGGGGACGTCCGCGCAGACGCGCAGGCCCACGGTCACGTCGCGCAGCGAACTCTCTGGCAGCTCGCGGTTGGAGGAGCGCGCGGTCGTCACGTTGAAGGAGTAGCTGCCGCCCCGAGCCACCGGGCGGCCCGGCTCCAGCCACGAGCGGGTCCACTCCCACACGTTGCCCGCCATGTCGTCCGCGCCGAAGGGGCTGCGGGACGCGGGGTGGCTGCCCACGGCGTCCGGGCCGAAGCCGCCCGGGTCCTTGCCGTAGGTGATGTCCACGTTGGCCTCGTCCGGGCCCAGGCGGCCACCGTGGGGGTACTCGCGGCCGTCCACCCCGCGCGCGGCCCGCTCCCACTCCAGCTCGGAGCACAGCCGCGCCCCCGGCACGCGCCCGGACACGGACAGCCAGCCTACGTAGGCCTCCGCGTCGGCGAAGGAGATGCCGCTCACCGGGAACAGCCGCCAGTCCTGCTCCGTGCGCTGGGTGCGCCGGGCGTACTTCAGGAACTCGCCCGTCCTCGCCGTGTAGCGCACGCCGCCGGGCTGGAAGCGCAGCCGCCAGCCGTTGCCCTCCGGCTCCAGGGACAGACCTCCGGCATAGCCGCCCGTGCCCACGTGGGGCTGGCGCGGGGCGCGCTCCGCGGGGGGCAGGGCCTCCAGGTACTGGAGCCAGTCCGCGTAGGTCGTCTCATGACGGGCGACGAGGAAGCCCGGCACGGGCACGGCGTGCAGCGGGCTGGCGTTGAAGAAGTCGCGCACGCTGGACTCGGCGGCGCTGCCGAAGCGCACCTCTCCCGGGGGCACATAGACGAAGCCCTCCGGGAGCGTGCCCGCGCGGGGCAGCGGCACGGCGACGCGACGCGCCTCCCCTCGCTGGAGCAGCAGCGGCTGCACTGCCTCCTCGTGTCCTGGCGCGCGCACGGTGAGCTGGTAGGCCCCGGGGGGCAGGGCGACACCGGAGCCGAGCAGCGCGTCGACGGAGGGCAGGGGTTCGCCCGCGAGCTCCGGGCCGCCGGGCTCGCGCGTCAGGGGCCGCAGCTCCGCGGAGGCGCCGGGCGCGTCCACCTGGAGGGACAGGTGCGCGGGCGTGTTCCAGCGCCGCCAGCGAACGCCGTCGGTGTCGTAGAGCCGCAGGCGCTGGAGCAGCGCGGGCAGCGCGGCTTCGCGCTCGTTTTCAGCCCACAAGGCGCGCTCGTAGAGGAAGTCCGCCAGCGCGTCGCGCACGTCGTCGCGGGCGGGCGCCAGGGCCAGGGCGCGCTCCAGCCGGTCCGCCACGGCGTCGAAGTGGTGGGAGAGCTGGGAGGCGTGCCCGGCCGTCTTCGCCCAGCCGCGGTCGCCGTCCGCCTTGTGCCCGGTGTCGTAGAGCTGGAAGGCCTCGGCGCGCTCCGCCTGGAGCCCGTCGCGTTCGCGGCGCACGGCCTCCAGGTCCGCGTGGGCCGCGCGCAGGTCTCCCCGCACGCGCGCATCCAGGATGTGGCGCTCACGCCATTGGAGGCCCACGTACACCAGGCCCAGCGACACGAGGAAGCCCAGCGCCAGCCCCACCTTCATGCGCTGGCTGCGCACGCCGGTGCGGCGCGAGGTGTTCAGGAAGGACTGTTCGCGCTGGGTGAGCTCGGACGGCTCCAGCACCGCGGTCTCCGCCAGCTGACGCGGGCCCCAGAGCGATTCGCGCGCATGGCCCAGCCGCTCCCACTGCGCCGCGGCGGCCTCCAGCCGGGCCTGCACCTCGCGGCGCTCGCCCGCCTCCACCAGCCAGCGGGCCAGCGTGGCCCACCCGGTGAGCAGCGCCTCATGGGCCAGCTCATACGCGGTGCCGCCCTCCCCTTCGCGCGCGACGAGCAGGCGCGCGCGCACCAGGGCCTCCAGCGCGGCGCGGTAGCGGGGGTCGTCGCCCACCAGCTCCCGGTCCGTCTTGCGCGCGCGGGTGCCGTCGGCCGTCACCAGTCGCAGCATCACCCCGCGCGCCGCCGAGCGCTGGTCGGGCAGCAGGCGGGCCACCGCGGCGTCGGCATGCCGCGCGAGCGCCCCGGACACGCCGCCCAGCGAGTCCAGCGCCGCCTGGGTCATCACCCCTCGGGCCTCGTCGCGCGCGTCCCACAGCTCCGCCAGCGCGAACTGGAGCAGCGGCAGGCCCCCGTCGGAGGCCGCCGTGGAGGCGACGAGCGCGTCCACCACGGCCTCGGATTCGAAGCACACGCCCTTGACGCGAGCCGGGCCCACGATGGCCTCGCGCGTCTCCTCCGGCGTGAGGGCGCGCAGGAGGTACAGCGCGTGGGGCACCTCCGGTCCCAGGCCGGGCACGGCGGTGAGGCGGGTGAGGAAGTCGCTGCGCCCGGTGGCGAGCAGCCGCAGCCCTCCGGCCGCCTCCGTGAGCGACCCCAGCGCGGTGCCCGCGAGCGCGGCCTCCTCCGGCGGGGACAGCGTCACCAGCTCCTCCAGCTGGTCCATGTAGAGGAGCAGTCCACCCTGGGCGCCCAGCTTCGCGCGAAGCCTGCGGCCGAGCGACGTGGGGTCCTGGCGCAGCGTCTCCGCGAGCGGCTCCTCGTCCACCTCCAGCACGGGTGCGAGCGCCACCGCGAGCGCGGACACGGGCCTGCGTCCGGGCACGAGCCGCGCGGTGCGCCAGCGCCGACCATCCTCCAGAGCCCCGTCGCTCACGGCGGGGAGGATGCCCGCGAGGCACAGGGACGACTTGCCGACGCCGGAGTCGCCGGTCATCAACAGGAAGGCCTCCGCCTTGAGCCGCTCCAGCACGGCGCGCTGCTCGCGTCGGCGGCCGAAGAAGAGGGCCCGGTGCTCGGCCTCGAAGGCCTGGAGGCCGCGGTAGGGGTTGCCTTCTGGAACGGCTGCGGACGGCTCCTCGCGCGTCAGGGCCTCCAGCGCGTCGAGCAGCTGCGCGGCGGACGCGTGCCGCTGGGCCGGGTCGCGGAGGAGGCACTTGTCGATGGCGGCGGCGAAGGCGGGATCCACCGACGGGGCCACAGCCAGGAGGGGCCGGACGTCGCGGGTGCGGACAGCCTCCGGCAGCTCGCGCCAGGGCACGTCGCGGAAGGGGCCCCGGCCCGCGCACAGCTCATAGAGCACGACGCCCAGCGAGTACACGTCGCTGCGCGCGGTGAGCTCCTCGCCGGCCCAGGCCTCCGGGGACATGTAATAGGGCGTGCCCACCAGCGCGCCCCTGGGCAGGGATGGCAGGAAGACGCCGTCCAGGGAGCGGGCGCCAAAGGCGGGGCTGGATTCCGGGTCCCAGTCCGCGGGCAGCTCCGGCGGGGGCATGGGCGCGCGCGGGGCGGAGGGTTCACCGCTCTCGGCCCGGTCGAGCAGCTTGGCCAGGCCGAAGTCGAGCAGCTTCACCTCGCCGCCCTCGGTGAGGACGGCGTTGCCGGGCTTGATGTCGCGGTGGAGCACGCCCCGGCGGTGGGCGGCGCCCAGGCCCCGCGCCAGGTCCCGGCCAATGCCGAGCGCGCGCTCCCAGGGCACGGGCCGGGCCACCCGGTCCAGGCTGACGCCCCGGATGAACTCCGAGATGAGGTACGGCTGATCCTCCAGCTGGCCCACCCGGTACAGGGTGACGACGTTGGGGTGCTGGATGCGGGCGGCGGCGCGGGCCTCCACCAGGAAGCGCGCCAGCGCGTTGGAGCCCAGCGACGGGATGAACTTCACCGCGACGGGGCGCTCCAGGAGCGTGTCATGGGCCAGGTACACCCGGCCCGTGCGGCCCCGTCCGAGCGGCCGCACGATGCGGTACTCGTCGAACTCCTCGGGGGGAGTCCACGCGTCGGGGGGTGGGGACGATGCGGGGGAGCCCACCGGGGCTGCCTACGCATCCCGCGACCGGGGGTCAACTCGGGGCCACGCCCGAGGCCGCGCCAGCACAGAGGGCCCCACCCGAGTGTCCACCCGTGGACACTCCCGGGAACGCGCTGGGGGTTACTCCTGACTGGAGCGGGGCTTCGCCTTGCTGGGTTTGAGCATGTTGCGGATCTTGTTCTCCAGGTCCTGGGGCAGGCAGGGCTTGGCGACGAACTCGTCCGCGCCCACGGACAGGGCGTGCTCGGCGTTGCCGGCGAGCACGTGGCCGGTGAGGGCCATCACGGGGATGTCGCGGGTGCGGGTGTCCTGCTTGATGCGCCGCGTCGCCTCCCAGCCATCCATGACGGGCAGGGAGAGGTCCATGAGGATGATGTCCGGCTCCCCCTCCTGGGCCTTCTCCACGGCCTCCAGGCCATTGCGGGCGGTGTCGACCTCGAACCCGCAGAACTCCAGGTACTCCGCGTACATCTCGCGAGCGTCGTCGAAGTCGTCCACGACGAGGACGCGCTGCTTGGCGTTCGTGGGAGCCGCCCCACCGCTCGCGGTCGGCTCGCCCTCCTGGGATGTCGTGACCGCGTTCTTCATGGAGCAGAGGCCTCGCATGCAGGGGAGGGGCGAATCTAAACACGTCCCCGGCAAAGCGCCCGTTCTCGCAAGATTTCCCTGGACGGGACGGGAGGGTGAGCCCGGTGTCCGGTGTGAAACATGGGAACGCTGGAGGACGGTGTAGGTGGGCGATGGGACTGGGGTTATTGGTTGAGGCGGTAGACGTGGAGTCGTGCGTCGGCAGGAGAGGTGCCGGCTGCATCTTCGAGCCAGGCCACATACACATCACCGTCCTGGCTGAGCCCGAACTGGGGCGGACCGCCGGTGGTCGGGCCCGGAGGTGAAACCAACGCTTCGCCAAGAGCCTCCCATTGCGCTCCGGTCCAGCGCTTGAGGCGAACTCGCCGGGTCACGGATGGATACGCCCCCTCTTGCCCGGTCAGAGCAACAATTGGCCGCCCGGAGCCATCGAAGCGCATGGCGGTGACCTGGGTGCTCACGGAGGGGCCGATGTCTTCGAACACTCCGCCGAGATTGGTCCACGCGCTTCCACTCCACGTCTTCACCAGGGATTTGAGAGCCCCGGACTTGGATTCCAGTGCCCCCACATAGGGAATCCCTTGCGCGTCGAACGCCAGGGCGGACGGGGCGTTGCTCAGCGTGGATCCAATGTTCTGCCACCACGTCCCCATCCAGAGCATGGCGGAGGTGATGCTCGTGGCCCCTCCCGACTCCATCTCGCCCCAGGTCACCAAGGGACGACCCTGGGCATCCACCTCCATGCGGAGGAAGTTGAGGGTAGAGCCATTCAGCAAGCTGATGGCGGACCCTACGACGGACCAGGAACTCCCATTCCATTGCTGCACCAGGAGTTCGTGGGTGCCGGTGCGCTGCTCTTCAAGGACAAAGGTTGGATGGGAGTTGCGTCCCTGAGCAAACTGCCAGCGCAGTCCCCGGGAGTTTGGATGGGGAGTCAGCGGGGGGCCCAAAGCCTCCCAAGCCAGCCCATTCCATCGGCGCGCTTCCCACTGGTGCGCATTGTCTTGCGGCTTCTCGTGCCACATGACGGTGGGAACGCCAGCCGAGTCCACCTGAAGCACGCACTCAAGCGCATTTCCTGTCGTCCTCGGCGACAGGGGCGCTCCGATGTATTCCCATGTGGATCCAGTCCAGCGCTTGACGTGAACCTGGAACGGTTCATCCCATCCTTCTGTCCACGCGATGATGGGCTGCGCATCCGCCCCCATGCCCAGAGAGAAGCTCTCGATGTTGGGGTGTTCAGGCTCCTGGGTGAGCGCCTCTCCAACCGGAAGAAAAGCAGGAACGGTCCAGGACCAGCCCTCTGAAGGGAATGCCACGGAGTTGCCCGCCGCATCCGAAACCTTCTCATCCAGGACCACGCTCATCGTGACATTCACTGGCGGTGGCACGAGGGGGCGAAGCGTCAGGAGCCTTCCATCCTGAGAGAGAGTGACGTCGGCCTGGATTTCGCTCCCGCCCGCCAACAGCCGAACGGTCTCTCGGTTCACGCTGTCAGACAGCAGGGACTCCGAAAACTCCGCCTGAATCACCTGATGCACCGATACCCGCTGCGCGCCATTCCAAGGCGTTTGTGAAATCAGCTTTGGCTTCGTTCGGTCCACATCAAGGCGGCGCGGCGAGCTCAAGAACTCCTGACCGCAGCGGCGGGCGCGAACAGTGAGTTCATGCGTGCCCTCCGAAACAGACTGTGACTCCCAATCCAGGATGAAAGGGTGCGTCAGCGTGGCGACCGCGATCCCATCCACGAGCAATTCCACGACATCGGGGACGGGCCCCGTCAGTCGCGGCTCAACCCTGACCGTGCCTCGGATCCGAGCCCCCTCCACGGGCAACACCCACTGGATGGCGACAAGCTCCTGCGTATCGCAGGGCCGGGGCTCTTCGGGTCCAGGGGCCTCGAACTCGGGGATCTGAATGCATGCCGTGTGCACGAACAGCATGGCCAGCGACAGCAGCACTTTGAGTTTTTCCATGAGGCCGCGGCTCAGCAAGAAGGGAGCCATGCCCCCATGGGAACAGACCTCCTGGAGCGGAGGCTGCGTCCGGCCGGTGCGCCATCTCCGAAGGAGACAGGCGATCCAACCGCGGAGACCCGCAGCACGACAATGCCCCTATGAAGCCAGGGCTTCACAGGGGCATCCGTGACGGCTCAACCCGTCAACTTCACGCGGTCGTGATTCGAATCACGGCGCCGGCACGGGCTGGATGACCGCGCCCTCGGCCCGCAGGTCGGACTCGATGGGCTGGCCCCAGATGCTCTCGTAGGACTCGTTGCTGCCAAACACGGGGGCCAGCTTGGCGAAGCCCACGACGAGCTTCACCTGGCTCGGGATGAGCGCGCTGGTGCCCGCGTAGACGAAGGAGTACCGCGTGCTGTAGCCCGAAGGCGTGATGCTGAAGACAGGGTTTTCGGCGGGCGTCCGCGTCGCGTAGGGCCGCGTCGGCTCGTCGATGAAGAGGTTGAAGCCCTGACCGTAGACGTTGTTCAGCTCTCCCACCGTCGTACCGCCAATGGAGCTGTCACCGTTGATGTCTCCATCGAAGAAGACCTGAACCGTGGCGCCCGCGGGCTTCGAGATGGGCGCGGAGAAGCTCACGTACACGATCTCGCCGGGATTGATCTGCGTCGACGTCGCACCGGTGGCGCTGGTCTCCTGGTAACGGAGCTCCGCGATGCTCACGGCCTTCGGAGTGGACTGATCACCCCCGAAGAAGAAGCCCGTGCGGCTGTAGTTGGTGCCGCCCTCGGCGGACACCGCGCGCACGAAGATGTTGTACTCCTTGCCCTCCTGGATGATGCCGCCGGTCGGCGTGATGATCGCCGAGTAGCCACCGAGGGTCACCGAGGTCGTCACCGGCAGCGACTCCTTCGCGTACTCGTCCGTCAGGCGCACGAGCAGCGAGCCCGGCTGCACCGGCTGGTTGAAGTACACGTAGATGGACTCGCCCGGACGCACCATGTTCCGCAGCGGGTCATTGTCCACGCCCTTCAGGCTGGCCACGTTGCCACCCTCGACCGCGAGCGCCACGTTCGACGGCTTCGCGTACGGCAGCGGGACGAGCGTCGTCACGCTGGTGCCCACGATGGCCGCGCCCGAGTAGCTCTTCACGTAGCCACCCGACTCCGGGATGCCATCGCCGTTCGCATCCAGCGGGGCCACGTAGAGGTTGAAGTTGCCGTTCAGCCGCGCCATCTCCGTACCGCTGGGCACGCCGTTGAACGTCAGCACGCCCTCACCGTCCGACGTGGCCTCCACGATGACCCGGCTCACCACGGAGGAGGCCTGGTCGTAGTTGCTCAGGAGGATGGAACCCGCGCGGTCCACCTCCAGCGTGCCCTTCGCGCCCACCGCCGGGCGACCCTGCGGCGTCACCACCTGGAAGCGCAGCGTGCTGTTCAGCTGCGCCAGCGTCACGGGACCAAAGCTCGCGTTGCCGTTGTTGATGGGCACCGTGCCCGCCGCCGACGGAACCGTCGACGTCGCACGCAGCGTCGCGAAGCCGCTCTTGCTGAACGTCAGCAGCACCTGCGCGCCCGCCGGCACGTCCGTCATCACGAAGTTGCCGCTCGGATCCGTGGTCGCCGTCTTGCCAGTGGCCTGGCTGCCAATCGTCATCGCCACCGTGACGCCTTCCAGCGGCTGCAGGTTCGTGCCCAGCACCTGGCCCGACACGGTCCCCTTCGGCGTCGAAGGCACCACCACCGACACGTTGTTCGGAGTCCGGATGCCGTCCGCGACACCATCGTTGTCCGCGTCAGTCGGGCTACCGCACCCCCAAGCCAGCAGCGGCAACACGGCCATCAGCACATGCTTCTTCATCGTCCCCACCTTGAATTTATGACGGAATTTTCACACCCCAGCTGCTTCCCAAGGGCGGATATCGGACACTCCCCGACCCAGGGCGGTGACGTCAAGGTGGGGTAGTTTCGACCCAACGCCTTCGAGGAGGATGACTCGCCATGTCAGACGTGAACGACCCCTGCCTGGGCTGCGCCATCGTTCGAGGAGAGGTCCACCCACCGGGTGGCGTCCTGGCGCGCGTCCCCGGCCTGGTGCTCCATGGGGTGGCCTCGGGCAGCCCCGTCCCCGGCTGGGTGGTGCTCACCAGCGATCAGCACGTGCGCGGCTGGTATGACCTGGCGGAGGAGGTGTCGCGGGAGCTGGGCCCCTTCGCCGCCCGGGTGATGCGCGCCCAGCGGGAGGCCCTGGGCGCGGAGCATGTCTATGCCTTCGCCATCGGTGACGTGCTCCGCCACTTCCACCTGCACCTCGTCCCCCGCTTCGCGGACACGCCGCCCCACCTGCGGGGGCGGGGCGCGTTCGACGCCGCCCCCGGCGAGCACCTTTCACCGGAAGCACTGGAAGCCTCGGCCCGGCGGCTGGCGGCGGCGCTCGCCCGCTGACCCACTCCCGGCGTGCTCCCACCCCGACTTTCCCCGCCGGGTTCCACTGTCATGGACCTGACACCGTATCGGGGGAAGAATGCCGGGGTCCTCATGCGTGCGTTCCCCCTCGGTCCCTGGTTGCTCTCCCTGTGGCTCCTCGCCGCCAGTCCCGCACTCGCGGACAACACGGCGGACGAAGCCGACATCGCCTTCGAACTGGGCAACGACGCTTACTCCCACGGCAACTACACGGAGGCGCTGCGCTCGTACTTCACCAGCTACCGGCTGGTGCCCAACCGCAACGTGCTCTTCAACATCGCGCGCTGCTTCGAGGCCCTGGGCAAGTTCAACGAGGCGTACCGCTACTACAATGACCTGCTCGGGGAGGACCTGCCCGCCGAGGACGCCTCGGAGGTCAACCGCTCCCTGGAGCGGCTGCGCCCCAAGGTCGCCCTGGTGCGCGTCACCACCAACCCCCGGGGCGCGGACGTCTTCGTCGACCGCACCGACCTGGGCAGCCGGGGCCGCTCGCCCCAGACGCTCGCGCTCTCCCCAGGCCGCCACAAGGTCCTGGTCCGCAAGGACGGCTACCGCCCCGCTGAATCCACCGTCACCGTCACCCGGGGCCGCGAGGTCCCCGTGGATCTGGACCTCTCCCTCATCACCGGCGTGGTGGACATCAGCGGCACCCCCGAGGGCGCGGAGATCCGCGACAACCCCACCGGCCCCGTGCTGGGCCGCATCCCCGCGAAGCTGCGCCTGTCGCCAGGCCAGCGCGTGCTCCACGTGCGCGCGCCCGGCCACGCGCCCGGCCAGTACGTCATCGACGTGCCGGCGGAAGGCACCCTGCCGCTCGCCGTCACCCTGAGCGCCCAGACCCGCCCCACCGGCCGCGTCGTCGTCACCTCCAACCACGACGGCTCCACCGTGCGCGTGGACGGCCGGCCCGCCGGCTTCACCCCCACCGTCGTCACCCTCCCCGAGGGCGAACACGTCCTGGAGGTGGAGAGCCGCGACGTGCGCCCGGTGCGCCAGAAGGTCACCGTCATTCCCGATCAGGAAGTGAAGGTCCACGCCACCCTGCGCTACGAGCCGCCCCCGGTCCGCGCCGCGTCCAAGAGCCTCCTGTCCGTGGACGAGGCCCCCGCCTCCACCACCGTGCTCACCCCGGAGGAGCTGCGCGCCTTCGGCTGGCGCACGCTCGCGGAGGCCCTGGCCGGCGTGCGCGGCTTCTTCCTCACCGACGACCGGACGTACACCTACGTGGGCGTGCGTGGCTTCTCCCCGCCCGGGGACCTCAACACGCGCATCCTCATCCTCTGGGACGGCCACGCGATGAATGACGTGTGGGCCGGCCAGGGCTACGCGGCGCACGACCTCAGCGTGGACCTGGAGGAGGTGGAGCGCATCGAAGTCGTGCGCGGCCCCGGCAGCGCGCTGTACGGCACGGGCGCGTTCTTCGGCGTCATCAACGTCGTCCCGCGCGAGACCCTGGGCCTGGACCGGCGGCTGGAGATCACCGGCGCCGTGGGCGCGCTGGGCTCCACCCTGGTGCATGCCACCACGTCGTGGGAGGACTCGCAGCGCTCCATCCTCTTCAGCCTCGCGGGCATGAAGTCCCACGGCGCGGACACCACCCGCCTGGGCGACCCCGGTCCCATCATCACCGGCCTGGATGGAGAGAAGGCCGGCACCGGTTCGGTGCGGGCGCGCTGGGGCAACCTGTCGCTCGTGGCCCAGCTGCATGGACGCAGCAAGGACGTGCCCACCGCGCCCTACGGCACCCTGGTGGGCGCGCAGGGCACCCGCGTGCAGGACGTGCGCGGCTTCGCGGAGGCCAAGTACGAGCGCCCCCTGTCCGAACACCTCCTCCTGTCCCTGCGCGGGGCCGTGGACCTCAGCCGCTACCAGGGCCACTGGAACTACGGCGGTGACACGTCGCAGTCGAACACCGACTCGGGCGCGGCGGACTGGCTCACCGCCGAGGCGCGCCTGCTGGCGGGCCTGTTCGACAGCAACCGCCTCACCGTGGGCGTGGAGGGACAGGCCCAGCTGCGCCTGGAGCAGAAGAGCGTGAGCCCGGCGGTGGTGGCCCCCCTGGAAGCGCCGACGCGCTCGCTCATATCCGTGTACGCGCTGGACGAATGGCGCCTGCATCCGCGCCTGACCCTGTCGCTGGGCTTCCGCGTGGACCGGTACTCCGACCTGGACACGCTGCCCCTCACGCCCAGGCTCTCCGTCATCGGCCGGCCCTACGCGCAGGGCCTGACGAAGCTCGTCGTCGGCCGCGCCTTCCGCGCGCCCAACGTCTACGAGCTGTTCTACGAGGACAACCTCCTCACCCAGCGGCGCCCGACGCATCTGAACCCGGAGACCATCACCACCTTCGAGGTGGAGCACTCGCACGACCTGTCCGACGAGCTGCGCGTGACGGTGGCCGGCTACCACAACCGCATCTCGCAGCTCGTCACGCTCACCACGGAGTCCGCGCCCACGCCCGGCTGCGGCACCACGAACGCCCCCACCCAGTGCCTCGTGTACACGAACAACTCCGGTGAGACGCTGGCGTGGGGCGCGGAGGCCGGCCTGCACTGGCAGCCGGGCCGCTGGCTGCTGGTGGACCTGAGCTATTCCTACGTGACGCTGCGCAATGCCTCGCAGGACGTGGTGGAGGCCGCGCCCGCGCACCTGGCCTCCGGACGCTTCCTGCTGCCCGTGGGCAACGGCGACATGCGCATCGCCACGCAGGCCACCTACCAGAGCTCCCGCGTGCCCGGCGTCGCTGGCGCGGCCGGCGGAGAGGCGCTGCTCGTGGGCTTCGGCGTGTCTGGCGACTACGGCCGGCTGCGCTACTTCGCCGGCGTGAACAACCTGCTGGACACCCGCTACGCCTTCATCGTCAGCGAAGACGTGTCCGCCGGCCCCGTGCCCCAGTACGGCCGCACCTTCAACCTCCAGCTCACCGGCAGCTTCTGACAGACTCGCCCGCCATGGCCGACCTCGCACTCGACTTCATCCACACCGCGCATCCGCTGTACGCCGGTGAGCTGGACCTGCGCTTCCGCGTGCTGCGCGAGCCCCTGGGCCACGCGCGCGGGGACGTGAAGTTCCCCTTCGAGGAAGAGAGCCTCCACCTGGTGGCCCACGAGGGCGGCGCCGTCCTGGGCTGCGTCCTCTTCCATCCAGAGGACGCGCACGGAGGACGGCTCTTCCAGATGGCGGTGTCGCCAGCGCTCCAAGGAAAGGGCGTGGGCGCCAGGCTGGTGCGTGCCCTGGAAGAGGAGCTGCGCCGCCGCGGCTTCCGCCACGTGCACCTGCACGCGCGCACGCCCGTGGTCCCCTTCTACGAGCGCCTGGGCTACGCGCTGTACGGCGAGCCATACGAAGAGGTGGGCATCCCCCACCGGAACATGCAGCGCGACCTCTAGGAAGTCCGGAAGGCGCTCAGGTGACGGGGACCCGCGCCGGCGCGCGGCGGCTGCTCCACAGCACCGCCACCAGCGCCGTGAGCGACATCGCCGCGCCCACCGCGCACACGCCCGGCCAGCCCGCGCGCGTCCAGGCGGACGTGCCCAGCCACGCGCCCGCGGCACCGCCCATGAAGTAGGTCACCATGTAGAGGGTGTTGAGCCGGCTTCGCGCCTCCGGCTGCAGCGCGTACACGCGCGCCTGGTTGGCGATCTGATTCGCCTGCGCGCCCAGGTCCAGCAGCACCACGCCCAGCGCGATGCCCCACAGCGACTCCCCCGCGAGCCACAGCACGCCGAAGGACGCGAACAACACCGCGATGGCCATGGCGTTGATGCGCCGGCCCGCGCCCTTGTCGACGGAGCGGCCCACCAGCGGCGCGATGGCCGCGCCCGCCACGCCCACCACGCCGAAGAGGCCGGCCACCTGCGCGTCGTAGCGCGCCGGCAGCGAGTGCAGGTAGAGCGCCAGCGTGGCCCAGAAGGCGCTGAACGCGCCGAAGGTGAGCGCGCCCAGCAGCGCGTGCAGCCGCAACACCGGCTCCGTGCGCGCCAGGTGGATGAGCGACCGCATCAGCGCGGGGTAAGGCATCACCGCCAGCGGTGGCTGCGCGGGCAGCGTGAAGCGCAGCACGACCCCCAGCACCACCATGAGGACCGCGGCCACCCAGAACATGGTGCGCCAGCCCAGGTGCGTGCCCACGAAGCCCGCGGCCGTGCGCGACAGGAGGATGCCGATGAGCAGCCCGCTCATCACCGTGCCCACCACCCGCCCGCGCTGCGAGGGCTCCGCGAGCTGCGCCGCGAAGGGCACCAGCAGCTGCGGCACCACCGTGGTGACGCCGATGGCGAAGCTCGCCGCCACCAGCAGGTTCAGCGAGGGCGCGAGCGCCGCCGCCACCAGCGCCACGGCCACGCAGACACACAGCGTGAGGATGACCTTGCGGCGCTCCAGGCTGTCGCCCAGCGGCACCAGGAACAGCATGCCCACCGCGTAGCCCACCTGCGTCAGCATGGGCACCAGGCCCAGCGCGCTCCCCGCCCCGCCCAGGTCCCGGCCGATGTCTCCCAGCAGGGGCTGGTTGTAATAGAGGTTCGCGGCGGTCAGGGCCGCGGCTCCCGCCATCAGCCAGACCAGCGAGGAGCTCAAGGACGAGGAGCGGGGAGCGGGGGCAGGCGTCTGCATGGGGCGGCTGGAACGGATATGCCCCACGCGGTCGACCTTCAAGCAGGACCTGCGGGCCCCGCGTGGATGTCACCGTCCGGGCGAGCAGGCCCCGCGTGCCCCTTCCCCAGGGCGCCCGCGCGGGGCAGGCTGCGGGCCATGCTTCGATCCCTTCTTCTGTGTGCCGTGCTGGCCCTGGCGGGCTGTGGCTCCTCCGACGACAGCGGCGACCCCGCGAAGGTGACCTACGCCGACTCCCTGGGCGTGGACCTGTCCGCGATGAACAAGAGCGAGTCCGGGCTCTACACGCAGGACCTGGTCGTGGGCACCGGCAAGGAGGCCGCCAAGGGCAGCCGCGCGCAGGTGCACTACGCGGGGTGGCTGCCCAACGGCTCCCTCTTCGACAACAGCCGCACCCGCGGTGAGCCGTTTGTCTTCGCGGTGGGCGCGGGACAGGTCATCGACGGGTGGGACGAGGGCCTCGTCGGCATGCGCGTGGGCGGCAAGCGCAAGCTCGTCATCCCCTCCGACCTGGGCTACGGCTCGCGAGGCTCCCCGCCCGCCATCCCCGCGGACTCCGTGCTCGTCTTCGACGTGGAGCTGCTGGCCCTCTACTGACGCGCTTGCGCGGCACGCCCCTCAGACGCCAGGCGTCCCACCCGACGCGGGCGGCGCCGGGGGCGTGCGCTTCTTCGGCAACGTGGAGCGGCCCCGAGGGCCCTTCAGCGCCACGCCCAGCAGCATCGTCGCGGGCAGCATCATGCCCAGCCCCTGCGTGAGGTCCTTCGGGGGATGCGTCACCACGCCCAGCACCATGCCGATGAACAGCAGTCCACAGACGAAGCGGAGGATGAGGGCGTTCACGCGAGGACTCCCGGCGGGCGGCGACCGGTGACGGACGGCCGGGAGCATAGCGCGCGGCGCCCGTCCGCGCCGTCCGTTAAGGTGCCCCCGTGAGCTCCCTGAAACGCTTCCAGCCCGGGTACGACCCGCCCGCCCGCTCGCGCGACACCGCGCTCCTGTTCGCCGCGCGCGGCATGGACCTGCTCGTGTCCGAACAGGACGGCCGCCTCGGCCTGCCCACCTGCGCGCTCCTGCCGGAGGCCGCCGCCAGCGCCCACTTCCTGGGCGCGCTCGACGACACGGACTGCTACGCCGCCCCGCTGCCCGGAGACTTCGCGCCGCCGGAGGGGTTGAAGTTCGTCCCCGCCCGCTCTCTCTACAAGCAGGTGGACGAGGCGACCTTCGCCGTGGCGGGCCGCGCGCTGTCCATCGCGGAGTGGGACCTGAGCCACCGCTTCTGCGGCAAGTGCGGCACCGCCACGCAGCTGGTCGCGGGCGAGCGCGCCCGGCGCTGCCCGGTGGACCACACGCCGTTCTACCCGCGCATCTCTCCCGCGGTCATCGTCCTCATCACCCGGGGCGACCAGATGCTGCTGGCCCGCAACGCGTCCTTCCCCGAGCCCTTCTTCAGCACCGTCGCCGGCTTCGTGGACCCCGGCGAGTCGCTGGAGGAGACCGTCCTGCGCGAGGTGAAGGAGGAGGTGGGCGTGGACCTGAAGGACCTCGTCTACTTCGGCAGCCAGCCGTGGCCCTTCGGGCGGTCGCTGATGGTCGGCTTCATGGCCGAGTACGCGGGCGGCGACGTCACCGTGGACGGCAAGGAGATCGCCGAGGCCCGCTGGTTCGGCGTGGACGACCTGCCGCGCATCCCGCCCCGCCTGAGCATCGCGCGCCACCTCATCGACACCTTCATCGACCGGGTGAAGGCCCGGCGCGCCTGAGGCCTGGACAGCGCCTGGGCCCCGGGCCGGAAGCCGAGCGCCCGCCCTGGAATTCCCCGCCCGCCCGGAGACGTTCGTCCCGGGTTGGCCGCACCGGGCTTGACCCACGGCCCCCGGGTGCGCTTGATGCGCTCCTCCCGCACGCCATGCCCGCCTCACGCCCGCACATCGAACCCCGCCGCGTCCCCACCGCCGACTCCGTGGTGGTGAAGGAAATCTACCTGTCGCTCCAGGGAGAGTCCTCCCACGCCGGGCTGCTGTGCGGCTTCATCCGCCTCACCGGCTGCCACCTGCGCTGCTCGTACTGCGACAGCGAGTTCGCCTTCCACGGCGGCAACCGCATGAAGAACGCGGACATCGTCTCCCAGATGCTGGCGCTGAACACGCCCGCGGTGGAGATCACGGGCGGAGAGCCCCTGCTCCAGCCGGGCGTCTACCCGCTGATGGAGTCGCTGCTCGGGGCGGGCCTCAAGGTGCTGCTGGAGACGAGCGGCGCCATCGACGTGCGGCTCGTGCCCCCGGCCGTCCATAAAATCGTGGACATGAAGACGCCCTCGTCCGGCGAGTGCGACCGCAATGACTACCGCAACCTCACGTCGATGAACGCCAACGACGAGCTCAAGCTCGTCATCGGCTCGCGCGAGGACTACGAGTGGTCGCGCGCGCTCGTCCGCGAACACCAGCTGGGCAGAAAGCCGTTCAGCGTCCTCTTCTCCACCATCTTCGACAGGCTCCACCCGCGCGAGCTGGCCGAGTGGATCATCGAGGACCGGCTCCCGGTGCGCTTCCAGCTCCAGATGCACAAGTACCTCTGGGACCCCAACGCGCGCGGCGTGTGACGCGCTCCCGCCGTCACCCCTGCCGGCGGAAGGAGAACAGCGCGAAGACGCCCAGCGCGATCCACGCGCCCACGCCCAGCAGGTTCACCGCCGCCAGACACCGCAGCACCCACGCCGGCAGCCGTCCGCCCGGGGCCGCCTCGCCCCGCGCGATGCGCCTCAGCTCGCGCGTGGCCTGGAGGCTGCCCAGCACCCCCGCCAGCAACGTCCCCACGGTGAGCAGCGGCGGCCGGGTGAGGAGCACGAGCCCCACGACGTTGGCGCCGAGCAACACCACCACCGCGCGGGACGGCCTGCCGTGCCGGGCGAGCCAGGCCACGCAGGGCTCGCAGTACGCCGTCTCGCCCTGGACCTCCGTGCACGCACCGCACAGGAAGCCGCCACAGCGCGCGCACATGGCCACCGCGGCCGCGTCCGGGTGCCGGGCGCAGCGGGCACCCGGGAGGCTTCCGTCGGGCCCGGCCATGGCGCGTGCCTTTCCGGCCTAGAAGCCGGGGGGCGGGGTGCGCGCCGCCACCGCCGCGATGCCGTGGGCGCCGATGCCCAGGAACACCGCCGTCAGCAGGGTGCTGGCCACGAAGCCCGCGACGATGAGGTTCTTGCGGGGGTGCTCGAACTGGCTGAAGGCGTAGACGAGCATGTAGCAGGGGATGAGCAGCACCATCACCCCCGTGCCCACGCTGCGACGGAAGGCATGCGTCAGCAGGAGGACCGCGCAAACGAGCGAGATGACCCCGAACAGGATGGCGAGTGGCAAGAGCGGCACACCTGCCCCCTTAGCACGCCTTCGCCTCTTTCGCGGCGGGCGGACGCGTACT
The DNA here is from genome assembly GCF_007352635.1 of Corallococcus sp. Z5C101001. Taxonomy (NCBI): domain Bacteria; kingdom Pseudomonadati; phylum Myxococcota; class Myxococcia; order Myxococcales; family Myxococcaceae; genus Corallococcus; species Corallococcus sp. Z5C101001. The sequence goes on along the minus strand of NZ_VKLU01000008.1, from coordinate 367,220 downwards.
ACGAAGGACGGCCCGCCGCCCCCCCACCGAGGAGGTCCCCGCAATGGCCCTGTTCAAGACGTTCCTCATCTTCATCCTGGCCGGAACGCTGCTGGGCACCTTCGTGGCCTCGCTGGCGGCCCCTTCCTACATCGAGTGGAACAACAGCACGCCGCTCGCCACGCAGACCATGTGCAACCTGCCGGTGGTCGTGCGCAGCGTGACGTCGTCGCTGATGCACTCGCAGCTGCTGGGCGCGGGCATTGGCGCGGGCGTGGGCCTGGTGGCGGCCGCGCTCTTCTCCCTGCGCGCCCGGAGCCGCGCGAAGCAGCGCCCGGGTTCGCCTCCGCCCGAGTCCCCCGCCGTTTGACGGGGGGACGCGGCCCCTACTGCTGCTTCGGCAGGACGTAGATGGCGGGCGACTGGCCCACCAGCACGCCGCCGTTGCCGTCCTCCACCTCCACGTAAAGGTAGATGGGCTGGTTCGGGTCACTGAGCGGCGAAGGCACCGTCCAGGTGGGCGCCGCGATGGTGGTGCTGCTGAACTCGCCAGCCGGCTTCGAGGGGACCTGCGACCAGCGATAGAAGATCTCGTCGCCGTCCTGATCCGTCGCCTCCAACTGCAGCTGGATGACGGTGCCCTCTTCGAACTTGAGTCCCCCCGGAGTGGAGGGTGACCCGAGCGGACGAGGTCCCGCGGTGATAACGGGCTGGTGGTTGGGCTCGGAGCAACCCGTGACGCCCAGACCCAATGCGAGCAAGACGAACAAGTAAGAGCGAGAACGCGGCATGGACTTCCCCCTGCAAGGAACGTCCTCCACCCTAATTCGAGCCCCCCTCTTCCGTATACCCATCCAGGGGCTTGGCTGATTCATCACCAGGCGATGAAACAGCAGGGAACGCCGCGCCAACTGTCGCTCGCCTCACACCCCGTGCGATGAGGGCACGGCGCTCCACCAACAAGCCACGGGGCCGGGCGTCAACGCCGTCCCACGCGCCGGGTGAAGAGCCGCAGCTTGTCCGCGCGCGTGAGCCGCTTGATGGCGGCCTCGCGGCGCAGGGCGGCGCTCCGGTCCTCCGCGGGCTCGCTCCACACCAGCGTCACCGGCAGCCGGGCCCGCGTGTACGCGGCGCCCTTGCCGCGGCCGTGCGTGGCCAGGCGGCGCTCCAGGTTGTTGGTGGCTCCCGTGTAGAGCGTGCCGTCGCGGCAGCGCAGCATGTACACGGTCCAGGCGGCGGGGGCGGCGGCTGACACGGTCCCCCACTCTACCGTCAGGAGCGCGCCGTCAGGAGCGCATCCGCCCTCCGGGTTCCCGGCCGTACAGGAGCGCGAGCCGCCGTCTCCTCGAACGCACCGCGTGCGTCTTGCGCACGCGCGCCATGACGTCCGACACCTGCGCCAGCGGATCCATCCGCCAGGCCGCCAGCACCTGCGCCTCGTGCACCACCCCCACCAACCCGCCCCCCGCCCCCACCACCCCCACCAGCCGCACGTGGTGCCGCTCCATCACCTTCAAGGCCCCCAGCAGTGTGTCTGTGGGAAAAACGGTGGCAATGAAGGACGACAACGCTTCCTTGAGACCCCGGCCCTGCCTCATCTCCACGACCTCCCCTCGATGGTTTCTCATTCAGTGCAACTGCCCTGCCGTTCCGTGAAAGTCCGGGTGCGACACCCCGGCAACGGCCACGGGTCGGGCGTAGACTGAGGGACGTGACACCACGACAGGCAGCGGCACCCCGGTTGAGCCGGATGGCGGACCTCTTCACCCGTGCGGTCGAGCGGGGAAAGGAGGGGCTGCTGACACTGAGCTTCAAGCCGGACGAGCTGTACCGGGTCCCCACCGACGATGGGGCGGCCATCGCGCTGGGGCGCTACCACCCGCGCGGAGAGCGCCGGTACGCGGAGCCGGTGCTGCTGTGCCATGGGCTGGGGGCAAACCGCTTCCACATGGACTTCAACGAGCAATACAGCCTGGCGCGCTACCTGGCGCGGGCGGGCTTCGAGACATGGGTCATCGAGCTGCGCGGCCGGGGGCTCGCCGGGGCGTGCGCGGACTGGAACTTCGACGACCAGGCGGAGCACGACGTGCGGACGGCCCTGCGCACGGTGCTGTCCACGGGCGCCCAGCAGGTCTTCTGGGTGGGCCACTCCAAGGGCGGCCTGATGCTCTACGCCCACCTGGCGAAGAACCCCCAGGCGCCCGTGAAGGCGGCGGTGTCCCTGGGCGCTCCGTTCACCTTCGCGGTGCAGCCGGGCCTGCGCGCCTTCGTGCAGCGGGTGGAGCCCTTGCTCAAGCTCAAGGTCATCCCCACCCGCCGCGTCACCAGCATCGCGTTCTTCGGGGCGCCGCCGGGGCCGCTCACCCGGTACATGATGCTGGCGGACAACATGGATCCGCAGGTGGTGCGCTGGGCGCTGGCCAACGTGCCGGCGGACATCGCCGGGGGCGTGGGGCGGCAGTTCGCCCGGTGGATCACCACCAGCCAGTTCACGAGCTTCGACGGCGCCTTCGACTATCGCGAACCGCTCGCCGGGGTGCGCATCCCCTTCCTGCTCATCGCCGGCAGCCGGGACCTGCTCGCGCCACCGCTGGCGGTGGCCCGGGCGAAGGAGCACCTGGGGGGCCCGGTGAAGATGCTGGTCGCCGGGCGCGGCCACGGCTTCGCGGAGGACTACGGCCACGCGGACCTGGTGCTGGGCCGCAGGGCGCCGGACGAGATCTTCCCCCAGGTGGAGGCCTTCCTGTCCTCCAACGCCACGCCCGTCTGAGGCGCGAGCCCCGGGGCGCCGGTTGTCCGGGCCCCGACGCCGTGCTACCCGGAGGGCCGTCCCATGGGCCCATCCGTTCGCTTCCCATCCCGGCCGTGACGTCCCGCTTGAATGCCCGGCGGCCCGGCACCACCGTGGCAGGTCCCCTGACCCCTCCCCCGAGGCCTCCGCGCATGCGTCCCGTCCCCTTCCGCGCCTCCCTGCTGTCGTGGTCCACCGCCCTGGCGTTGGGCGTGCTGGGCCTGACGGGCTGCCGGCCGCAGACCCAGGAGGGGCCGGACCCCGCGGTGGTGGCCACCGTGAACGGCGAGTCCCTCAGCCGGACGGACTTCGAACAGGAGCTGTCCCGCGAGCTGGCCACCACGGAGGGCCCCGAGCCCACGCCCGAGGAGGTGGAGCCCTTCAAGCGGGCGCTCGTGGACACGCTGGTGAAGCGGATGCTGCTCCTGCAGTCCGCCAAGCAGAACAACATCGCGGTGACGCCCGAAGAGGTGGACCGGGGCGTGCTGCGGCTGTCAGGCGACTACCCGGCGGGCAACTTCAACGAGGTGCTCGCCCAGGGGCAGCTGTCCATGGCGGAGCTGCGCGCGCGCGAGGCCAGCCGGCTCACCATCGAGAAGCTCTTCATGAACCACGTCTACTCGCGCGTGGCCGTGACGGAGGAGGAGCTGCGCGCCTACTACGCGGCGCACGAGGCGGACTTCCAGGAGCCCGAGGAGGTCCACGCGGCGCAGATGGTGGTCAAGGGGCTGGATGAGGCGCGCAAGCTCCAGGCCCAGCTGAAGGCAGGCAAGAAGTTCTCCGACCTGGCGCGGCGCTATTCACTCAGCGCGGACGCCAAGGTGGGGGGCGACCTGGGCTTCTTCCCCCGCGGACAGATGCCTCCTGCCTTCGACGAGGTGGTATTCAAGCTGGGGGTGGGGCAGGTTTCGGACGTGGTGTCCACGGAGTACGGCTACCACCTGTTCAAGGTGCTGGAGCGCAGGTCGGCGAGGAAGCGGGAGCTGGCGGAGGTGCGCGCGAAGGTGGAGGGGCGCCTGCTGGAGGCCAAGCGGGCGTCGGCGCAGGAGGCGTTCGAGAAGGACCTTCGCGACAAGGCCCAGGTGGTGGTGAACGAGGCCACGCTGCAGACCATCCGCGGGCGGCCGGCGCCGCAGGCGGCGAAGTGAAGGACTTTTCCGGAGGGCGGGCGGTTGGCCTTCCCGGTGTTTCGTTCAAGAGGGTCGTTGCGATGAAGAACCTGGTGGCGTTCCTGGCGGCGGTGATGCTCCTGGCGGGCGGTACGCGCGCCCACGCGGAGCTGGTGGACAAGGTGGCGGCGGTGGTGAACCGCGACGTCATCGCGCTGTCCGAGGTGCAGCAGCGCGCCGCGCCAGAGCTTCAGCGCGTCAACTCGGAGATCGACCCGCACAAGCGCGCCGAGGCCCGCGCGCAGCTCATGAAGACCGCGCTGGACACGCTCATCGGCGAGAAGCTGATGGAGGCGGAGGTCGCGCAGCTGGGCATCACCACCACCGACGCGGAGGTGGATGACCTGGTGCAGGACGTGCTCAAGCAGAACAACGTCAGCGACATGGCCCAGTTCGAGCAGCTGCTCGTGAACGAGGGCCTCACGCTCGCCAGCTACAGGGACATGCTGCGCAAGCGCGTGGTGCGCGACAAGCTGCTGCGCATGAAGGTGGGCCCCAAGGTGAAGGTCACCGAGGAGGACCTGAAGGCCGCCTACACCCAGTACACCCGCCTGGAGAGCGAGGACGTGGAGGTCCACGCCCGCCACATCCTGGTGCAGGTGGACGCCAAGGCCACGCCGGCGCAGGTGGCCGCCGCGAAGCAGAAGGCGGAGGGCATCGCGCAGGAGGCCCGCCGGCCGGGCATGGACTTCTCGGCCCTGGCGCGCGCGCGCAGCGAGGGCCCCAGCGCGTCGGACGGCGGCGACCTGGGCTACTTCAAGCGCGGCGTGATGGTGCCCGCGTTCGAGAAGGCCGCCTTCAGCCTCAAGCAGGGCGAGGTGAGCGAGCCCATCCGCACCAACTTCGGCTGGCACATCCTGAAGGTGGAGGAGCGCCGCAACGTGTCCGTGGCCTCCTTCGAGGAGATGAAGCCCAAGCTGGAGTCCAAGCTCCTCAACGAGAAGACGGAGAAGTTCCTGGAGCAGTACGTCCAGGAGCTGCGCTCGAAGGCCAACGTCGAAGTGAAGATGTGAGGCCCGCCCCGGTGGCCCCGGCCTCCGCGCTGCCTCGCGTGGGCATCTCGCTGGGGGACGTGTCGGGCATCGGGCCGGAGGTGACGGCCCTGGCGCTGGCGAAGCCCGCGGTGCGCCGCGCGCTGGTGCCGGTGGTGTTCGGGGACGGGCCCACGCTGGACGCCTTCCCCCTCTTCCGCCGCTTCCCGCGCGTGGCCCTGGAGGACCTGGGCCGCACCACGGGGCCGGCGGTGGTGGAGGTGACGCGCCTCGCGGAGAAGCACCGCGTGCCGGGCAAGCCGTCGCGCGAGGGCGGCCGGGCGCAGTACGCGTACGTGCGGGCCGCCATCGACGCGATGCGCGCGGGCTCGGTGGACGCGCTGTGCACCGCGCCCGTGTCGAAGGAGGAGATCTCCCGCGCGGGCATCCCCTTCATGGGCCACACGGAGGTGCTGGCGGACGCGTTCGGCGTGGACGTGTTGATGATGATGGACGGGCCGCGCGTGCGCATCGCGCTGGCGACGAACCACGTGCCCATCTCCGCGCTGCCCGGGCTGCTGACGGTGGAGAAGCTGGTGGCGCAGCTCCAGCTGCTGTCGCGCGGCCTGGAGCCGGTGGTGGGCCGCAAGCCGCGCATCGCCGTGCTGGGGCTCAACCCGCATGCGGGCGAGGGCGGGATGCTGGGGCGCGAGGAGGTGGAGGTCATCGGGCCCGCCATCCGCCGCGCGCGGACGAAGCGCGTGGATGCGCACGGGCCCTTCCCCGCCGACGGCCTGTTCGCCCGGCCCGACGAGGTGGGCGCGAAGTACGACGCGGTGCTGGCCATGTACCACGACCAGGGACTCATCCCCGCCAAGGCCCTGGACTTCGAGCGCACGGTGAACGTGACGCTGGGGCTGCCAGTGCCGCGCACGTCCCCGGACCACGGCACCGCCTACGCCATCGCGGGCACCGGCACGGCGAGCTGCGTGCCGATGATGGAGGCCCTGCTCAAGGCGGCCCGGCTTTCGCGAGCCCCTGGCACAGGTGCTCGGCCAGGTCCTCGCCGTCCGCCTTCGGGTCGATGAGCTTCGCGTGCGTGCCCCGCGCCGTGGCGTCGGGGACGACGAGCACCGTGACCCGCCCCGTGGGGCAGTGACCCAGGCAGGACGCGGGGATGAGCTGCGTCCTGTCCGCCAGGCCGTGCGCCCTCAGCGCTTCGCGCACGCGGCGCGGAAGGTCCACCCCGCCCGCGTCCACCGGCAGCCGCATCAGGCAGCGGTGACACAGATGCAACTCGATGGGGTCTGGACCCTCCGTCCCCGGAGGCGCTTGCTTCGCCATGGCCCGGAGAAGATAGGCGCCGCCGGGGCGCTCAGCGCTGGAATCGCTTCGTGAGCTTGCCCAGCTGGCTCTGCATCCCAGCGGACGCCCGCTGCGTCCACTCCTCGCTGTGCATCGCGTCGGAGGTCACCGTCATCCGCACGTCCTTCCCCTGCGGATGAAACTCCACCACGGTGGAGACGGTGTACGGCGTGACGCCAGGGATGAAGTCCACCGCGTGCCGGTACGCCAGCCGGCGCTGGGGCGTCAGCTCCGTGAAGGTCCACTGCGCGGGGCTGGAGAGGGGCATGCCCGCCCTCTTCATGAAGGCGATCTGCTCCGGCGCGGTGGCGATCATGTCGTAGCGAACCAGGCCCTCGGGGCGCGCGGCGACTTCGTGGACCTTCACGGAGAAGCCCTCCGGGCCCCACCAGGACTCGATGCCATCCTTCGTCGTCCACAGCTCCCAGACCTCGTCGAGCGACGCGGTGTAGGTGCGCTCGAAGGTGAAGGTGGAGCGCTTCGGGGTCTCGGTCTCGTTCGTCATGGGGGTTCCTCCTCGGGTGGGGCCTTGCGTGTCCGACGCCTTCGCTCCAGGGCCTCGCCGAACCTGTCGAGCCGGGCCTCCCAGAGGCTCCGATACCCGGTGACCCAGGCATCGAGCTGCTGAAAGGGCTCCGGACGCAGCGAATACAGCCGCTTCGTCCCCTCCGGGCGGACCTGGACGAAGCCCGCCTCCTGGAGGATGCGCAGGTGCCGCGAGACACCGGACTGCTGGATGTCGACCCGCTCGACCAGGTCGTTCACCGCCAGCTCACCGCCCCGAAGCGCCTCGACAAGGCGCCGACGCGTGGGGTCGGCCAGGGTCTCGAAGACGTCAACATTCATTGGTATGTATATACATACCCATAGATGTTATACCTGTCCAGTCCCTTCCGTCCGTGCCCGGCGGGAGGACGGGCGGCCTAGAAGACGAAGGGGTAGCGCACGGGGGCCTCCAGGGCGGCGTGGTGCACGGGGAACTTCCAGCCGCGCACCTGGTCCTCGATGCAGCCCGCGAGCGGGGAGCCGCGCAGGGCCTCCGTCTCCATGGCCACGCCGGACACGGCGCCGGAGGTGTCCACCGACCAGCGCACCTGGAAGCGCCCGCCGTGCTCCAGCGCGGTGCCTGCCTTGAAGGCCTGGACGCAGGCGGCGATGGCGGGCTGGTTCGTGACGACGACGCTGGTGACGTCCGCGGGCGTCAGGCGCTCGCGCTCGGAGGTCGGGGCCGGCGGGATGTAGACGGTCTTCTCCTGGGGCTGCTTCGAAGCCCGGACCTGGGAGGCCTGAGCGTCGTCGGTGAAGCCCAGCTCGCGGGCGAAGTCCTCGTCGATTTCGGACTCCGGCTGCGCGGCCTCCTCGGCCTCGGCTTCTTCGGCGGCCTGACGGGCCTGGGCCAGCTCCTCGGCGGAGAGCTCACCGCCGAAGGACAGCTCGCGGACCTCGCCGCGGTCCTCTGGCGCTTCGAGCGTCTCGGCGCGAGGGGCCGCGGCGACCTTCTTCTTCGTCGTCGGTGCGGCCGGCGTGGTGTCCGGGGCCAACGTGCGCAGTCCGGTGGTGAGGCCCGCGTTCGCCGGGCCCGCGAGTCCGGGCGCGTTGGGCGTCAGGGCCTGCGCGGCGCGCTGCGCGTCCGTCAGCGCGGGAGTGTTCACGCTGCCCGCGATGGCCTGCGCGAGGCTGGACGCGGGCTGCGTGCCGGAGCGCCCCTGCGCGTCCGCGACGCTCGCGGCACTGCCTTGCGTGAAGCTCCCGCTGACCTGCGTACCGGAGAGGCCCTGCGCGTCCGTGACGCTCGCGGTGCCTTGCGTGAGGCTCCCGCTGAGCTGCGTGCCCGTGGAGGCGGCCTGCGATCGCGGAGACGTGGCCCCCGCGAGAGACGGGGCACTCACGGGGGCGAGCAGCGCTCGCGGCGCGGACGACGTGATGGGCGCGTGTGAGCCGGTGTTCGACGTCAACCGCAGACCCGCGACGACCAGCAGGCCCGCGGTGAGCGCGCCCATCGCCACCGCGCTGACGAACGACAGCGGGCCCATGCCGAGGATGCGCGTCGAGGCGTCGGCGAAGCCGGGCAGCGGCGCTTCGGGCTCCACCGGAGCGGCGTAGGGGCTCCACGGCTGCCGCGCGTAGGCCTCGGCGGGCGAGCCGGGCGCGGCCCAGGCGTTCGACCGCGGCGCGGCGTCCCACTCCGTCACCGCCCCGCACGACGCCTCATGCAGGGAGGTGGCCATCCAGCGCGTGGACGTCGTCGGTGCCTCGGCGCGCAGCCACTCGGGGATGAAGACGTTGGCCGCTTCGGCCGACAGCGTGAGCGCGGGCTCCGCGTCTTCGTTCGACGGCAGCAGCGACTCCAGCCACGACGCCTCCGTGGAGGCCAGGTCGAGCAGCGCGCCCAGGGGGCCGGACGCGGCGGACTCCGGCGCGGGGTCGGTGTCCTCCTGGGAGGGGCCGGTGAAGAGCGCGCGCTCCAGGCACGCATCCAGCTCGGCATCGAAGGTGTCGGGGTCTCGGGAGAAGTCCGACCCGCCCACCCGCGCATGCGACAGCCCATCGCCCGTCAGTAGCTCGCTCACGCCACCCTCCACGCCGCCCGTACCGCGCCAGACCGCCCATCCACCCGACCGCCAGGGAGCCGATTGTAGGAACGACCCGGGTTCGCGCTACCGCGAGCGTCGGGTCTTGAACGCTCCCGCGCGCATCTCCTCAGGGAGCAGGGCCGAAACGTACGGCCCCGCACTCCACACGGTGCGCGGATGTGCCGACAGGACCCGGCTTTCCGCTGTCCGGATCAGTAGCGCGGCGTCCCCTTCTTGGGCGCCATGGGCCAGGGCGGGGCCTGGACGCCGTTCACGCGCAGGCCCGCGTGCATGAATGACGGCGCGCCCTGGAGGAAGGCCGTCGGGAAGTTGAACGTGGGCTGGGACTGCTCATCCAGCACCTTCACCTGGTCGGGCGTGAGCTTCACGTCCAGCGCGCCCAGGTTGTTGTCCAGCTGCTCCAGCGTGCGCGCTCCCAGGATGGTGGACGCCACGCCCGGGCGGCTCTGCACCCAGGCCAGCGCCACGCGCGCCACCGTCGAGTTCTGCTCCTTCGCCACGCGCTGGAGCGCGTCGATGAGCTTGTAGGTCTTCTCGTTGAGCGACGCCTCCGCCCACGCGCCCCGGTCCGCCTTCTGCTTGCCCGCGTTCTCCCGCGTGTACTTGCCGCTGAGCACCCCGCTGCGCAGCGGAGACCACGGCGTCACGCCCATCCCCAGCTCCCGCGCCATGGGGATGAGCTCGCCCTCCACCGTGCGCTCCAGCAGCGAGTACTCGATCTGCAACGCCACCAGCGGCGCCCACCCGCGGAAGGACGCCATCACCTGCGCTTGCGCCACCTTCCACGCGGGCGTGTCGGAGAAGCCCACGTAGCGGACCTTGCCGGAGCGCACCAGGTCGTCCAGCGCCTGCATCGTCTCCTCGATGGGCGTGTTCGCGTCCCAGGCGTGCATCCAGTACAGGTCGATGTAGTCCGTCTGGAGCCTGCGCAGCGACTCCTCGCACGCCGCCATCACCGACTTGCGGCCCGCGCCACCGCCGTTTGGATCCTTCTCGAAGAGGTTGGAGAAGAACTTCGTGGCGATGACCACCCGGTCGCGCTTCGCGGGGTCCTTGCCCAGGTGGTCCCCGATGATCTTCTCCGAGTGCCCGAACGTGTACGCGTTCGCCGTGTCGATGAAGTTGCCACCGCGCTCGATGAAGCGGTCCATGATGGCGTTGGACGTCTGCACGCTGCTGCCCCAGCCCAGGTCCTCGCCGAACGTCATGGCTCCCAGGCAGAAGGGGCTGACGCGCAGGCCGGAGCGGCCCAAGGTGACGTAGTGGTCGAGCGACATGGAAGCGTTCCCCCGCGAAAAGGTGGCACGGCGCGAAAAGCGCGCGGAGCCAATCCCACACGCCCTACCGCGCCAACCCTCCTTCCCAGGGGACGTCCAAAGCCAGACACCGATTCCTCTCCATCCGCCGTCCGGCCGACACCGGCGGGCCTCAGCGGGTCCGGGGGTCCTCCAACGCGCAGCCATACACGGGCGCGTCGCCCCCTTCACCACCTTCGCGCAGCACGCGCTCCAGCGCCTCGCGCCCCGGGCTGTCACCCCTGTGGCCTCGCGCCACGGTGATGCCCCCGCTGAAGCGAAGGTGCCCGTCCGCGCCGTAGAGCACGACATGGCCGGAGGTCGTCGCGCCGAAGTGCTTCGCCTCCGAGCCATCGGGATCTCTCAGCACCGTGACGCCCGGGATGCGCGCGGCGTCACGCCACAGCTCCCCCTGCTCCCAGCCGTCCTCCAATCCCTCCGGACGCAGGAAGAGGACGAAGGCGTCCACGCGTCCGCCCACGTGCGCCATCAGCGTCTCCAGCTCCGCCACGCTCGCCCGCGTGCAGGCGCATTTCGGGTGCGCGAGCATCACCAGCACCGGGCGCCCCGGGGGACGTGAGAGCCGCGTCCCCTCCGGCCACATCGCCACCGTCGCGGGCACGGCCCCAGGGGTGCTCGCGTATCGGGCCAGCGCCACGACTCCGGCGCCGATGCCGCCCAACCACAGCGCCCCCGCGAGCACCAGCCATCCACGAGGGGAAGGGGCCTTCATGCCGCGCGACTCCTGGGACGTGTCCATCCGGCACGACGCTACTGGCATCAGCCCCCGCGACTCCCCGCCCCGCGGGCCCGGGAAGTGTCCGGGGCCCGGCAGCGCGCCAGCCATTCGGAACATGCCCGAACCCGGGATATGGAAAGTGTCCATGCGAAACCTCTTCCTTGCCCTCGTGGGCATGACGCTGGCGGTCGTGGGTTGCTCGTCGTCCCCCGAAGTGTCCGTTCCCCCGGACGAGCCCACCGTCGAGCGGGGCCCCAAGACCATCGCGGTGGATGGCGACCCCAACGGCCTCTGGTGGGACGCCGAGAGCGCGACCCTCTACATGGCCGACGACCAGAACAACCGCGTGCTGCGCTACCGCGACGGCGAGGGCATCTCGCTGGTGGCGAACCTGCCCGCGGCGCCCGCCAACGGCCCGGGCCTGGGCGCGCTGGCGCGGCTGGCGGACGGCACGCTGGTGGTGGTGCGCTTTGGCGGCGGCACCGCGGGCGACGTCGTCTACGTCCGGCCGGATGGCACCTCCGCCATCATCCCCAACCTTCCGCCCCAGCGCCGCCGCATCGGCATCACCGTCACGAAGGACGGGGAGCTGCTGGACGGCTACTTCGTGCGCAACAACAACGTGAACGTGGGCAGCGTGGCCCGGCTCACCCTGGAGGGCACCGAGCAGGAGGTCGTGGGCGCCCTGGTGAAGCCCGTGGGCGTGCTCGCGGTGGGGGACACGCTCTTCATCAGCGATCAGATCGCGGGCAAGGTGTACCGCTCGCCGCTCTCCGCGCCGTCGCAGTTGGTCGCCTTCGCCACGCTGTCCAGCCCGGACCTGCTGGCCGTGGGCCCCAACGACACGCTGCTCACCGGCAGCCGCGACGGCACCGTGCTGAGCATCCGGCAGTCGGGCGAGGTCAGCGTGATCGCGGGTGGCTTCCAGCAGCCGCACGGCCTGGCGTACGACGCGAAGAACAAGCGCCTCTTCATCGCCGACCACGACGGCACCCCGGAAGACGGCACGAACCACACGCTGCGCATCATCCCGCTCGAATGATGCGCCCCCTTCCGTTCCTCACCCTGGCCCTGCTGTCCGCGTCGGCCGCGCGCGCGGAGGGTCCCCGCATCACGCCCACGCTGGTGGGCGAGGTGGACTACCGCGTCCACGCGGACGACATCGAAGGCCACAACGGGTTCAACCTGGCGCGCTTCCGGTTGGGCGCGCGAGGCGAGCCCGTGCCCTGGCTCGCCGCCGTGGGCACCGCGGAGTGGGCGCAGGAGAAGCCCAACATCCTCGACGCCTACGTCGACCTGTTCGTCATCACGGGCCTGCGCCTGTCGCTGGGCTACGCGAAGACGCCGCTGTTCCCGCTCGCGCGCGACCAGAGCATCGAGACGCTCCCCATCCCGGAGCTGCCCCTGGTGACGCAGGCCTTCTGGCCCCGCCGCGACCTGGGCGTGGAGGCGCAGTGGACGCCCGCGACGCTGCCCCTGGAAGGCTGGCTGCGCCTGGGCAACGGCTCCGGCAGCCCGCTGGGGAATGACAACGCCCAGCCCTCCGTGGACGTGCGCCTGGACGTGCACCACCGCGGCGTGCGCGTGGGCGCGGGCGCGCACGTGGAGGACGCCTTCGACCGGCCCGGCATCGGCGGGCGGCTGCCGCAGGGCTTCCTCTTCTACCGGCCACCGCCCGTGTCCGGCTACCGCACGGTGACGGAGGCCCACGGCCGGCTCGACGCGGGCCCCGTGCGCGTGGACGTGCAGGCGGCGGCCGCGTGGGAGCACCGCTCACGCGACACGGATGGCAACCCGGCCACGCCGCGCGAGTCCCTGCCCCTGCTGCGCAGCCAGGGCCTGGGCGTGGAGGCCTCCTGGGTGGTGCGAGGCAGGCCGCGCGAAGGCGCGCAGTGGCCCCAGGCGCTCGCGGGCGTGGGTTCGGAGGGCATCCCCTCCGGCTCGCTGGAGGTCGCCGCGCGCATGGAGCGGCTGTGGCTGGGACGTGGCGCCGCGGACGTGGTGCCCGGCGGCGCCACGGGCGGCGCGGTGTCCCTGCGCTGGTGGGTGACGAGCTTCCTGGGCGTGGGGGTCGCGGGCTACGTGAACCACTACGACACCCCGCCCGTGGAAGAGCCCACGCGCGACTGGACCTATCTGGCGCTGCTGCGGACGACGGTCAGCATGCACTGACGGCCCGTCCGCGGCCAGGCACGGGCACCGCCGTCAGCGGTGGTGCTCGTGCCGCCGGTCCGCGTGGTGCTGGAGCTGGCGCCGCGCGGCCTCGAAGGCGTCGGTGACGGCCTGGTAGGCATCCGCGTGGGTCGCGAGCTGCGTCGACTCGCGGTCCGCGACGATGTCCCTGCCCGGCACGTGCAGCTCCACCCGGACGTGGAACTGATGGCCCTGCGCGTGGTGGCGGTGCGGCTCCTCCACCACCACGTTGCAGCCGGTGATGCCGTCGAAGAACTGCTCCAGCTTGTCCGCGTGGTCGCGGATGTGCTCGTTGAGGGTGTTGCTCGTCTCCATGCCCCGGTAGGTGATTCGCAGTGCGCGCTTCATCGTCCGCCTCGGCTGGGGCTCCGTCCTCCGGAGCCGTGTGGATCCAAGTCAATGCATGGGTCCGGCCAACTCGAACCCACTGGAAATACCCATAACGGCCTCGCCGTGGCGGGGCACGACGGGACACGCACCCCACCGCATCGGGGCACATTGCCTCACGGCAGCTTGCGCAGGCGGGGCAGCAGCTCCACCACCGGACGGCTCAAGTCCTCCGCGTCCAGGTACACCTGCACGGCGTGTCCCACTCCCTCCAGCGGAGCGTCGAAGTAGTTGCGCTTGGTGGGCACCACCCAGGGCAGGCCCGTGCGCGGCAGGACGAAGCTGGGCGCGTTGCCGTAGGTGAGGAATCCGCCCGTGCGCTCACCGACCATGGGGGCTCCGGTGGCGCGGTGCAGCGCCTCGGCCCCGCTCTCCCCCGACGAAACGGAGTCGCGGTCCACCAGCACCACGATGCGCCCCGTGTACGGCGTCTTCGCGTGGCCCTCCACCCGGCCGCTGTCGAACACGGGACGCGACGGCTCTGGCGCCACGGGCCACTTCGCGCGGAGCACCTGACGCTCCGCCTTCGCCTCCGGCGTGTCCAGCCGTCCATCCACCGCCTGCCGCTGCACGCGCGTGTTCCACTCGAAGCACGGGAAGAACGCGCCGTGCATCCACACCTCGCCAGAGGCGAACCACGGCCCGCGCACCATCGCGTCCAACCATTCGTACACGTAGCCGTTGTTGCCGCCGCCGTTGCCCCGGAGGTCGAACACCAACAGCTTGTGCTTGCGGTGCTTCGGCGCGTCCGCGACGAACTGGCGCAGGCCGGCTTCGGCTTCCGGAGGGCCCGAGAAGCGGCGGATCGTGATGATGCCCACGTCGCCCTTCGGCTCGTACGTGTAGATGTCCTTCGGCTCGTACACACGCGACGGACGTGGAGGCCGGACCGCGAGGGGGATGGACGCCGCTCCACACCGCAGCGTCCGCGTGTCCCCGCCGCCTCTCGCGGACACGGTGAGCCGCTGTCCGCGAGAGCCGTCCGCCTTCAGCACCGGCGCCACCCGCAGCGTGTCCGCCTGCGCTCCCGGCACGCTGTTCGCGTCACACGACTCCAGCTCGAGCCCCGCGGGGGCGTCGGTTTGGTATTCGTGGAACGTCAGCCGGGGTTCCTCGCGGAGCAGGGTCAGCAGTCCGTGCGGACCGAAGTGGCTGTCCGGCAGCGCCTCGCGGACAGCGATGGTCGGCGCGAGCACGCCGTCCTGGAAGGACACGGTGGGCCCGGACGCGGCCACCTTCGCGCTCCAGTCCTGGAAGAAGCGATCCGGATCGAACGTGCGATGCGCGAGCAGCTCCGGCCAGCCGGAGTACGTGGTGCGCAGGAGTTGATGCAGGAAGCGCACGTCGTCCGCCAGGGCGGCGCTGTCCACGCGCGTCTCTGGCGTGGGCTTCGGTCGGCGGAAGGCCTCCTGCACCACGGGGCTGTCCGGGTCGTAGCAATACGCGGCGCCCGTGAGCCGCTGCTCCAGGTAGGGCCCATGCGACGCGGGCGGAACGGGAGCAGCGGAGGGCACAGGGGCCGTGGCCAGCAGCAAGCCCCCCATGAGCAAGGTGAAGGACATGCCCCTTCTACGGCACGGCTCTGGACCTCATTGCCTGTCCGCACGCGTCAGCGACCCACGGTGAAACAGCCTCGCACGAGAAAGACGTCCGCGTCGCCGATGAGCACCTGGGCCTCTGGCGGGGAGCGTCACGAGCGGATGCGCGACCCCACCTGCCCCGGGTCAGCCCTCGTCGGCCCGCGTCAGGTCCAGCACCGCCGCCCCGCGCACGCGCCCTTCGCGCAGGGCCTGGAGCGCCTCGTTCGCGGCGGACAGGGGAAACACCCGCACCTCCGTGCGCACGGGCACGCGCGGCGCGAGCGCCAGGAAGTCCACCGCGTCCGCGCGCGTGAGGTTCGCCACCGAGCGCACCACCCGCTCCTCCCACAGCACCGAATAGGGGAAGGACGGGATGTCGCTCATGTGGATGCCGCCGCACACCACCACGCCGCCCTTGTCCACGGCGCGCAGCGCGGCGGGCACCAGCGCGCCCACGGGGGCGAAGAGGATGGCCGCGTCCAGGGGCTCCGGCGGCGGCGTCTCCGAGCCCCCCGCCCACACCGCGCCCAGCTCCCGCGCGAAGGTCTGTCCCGTCGCGTCGCCCTCGCGCGTGAAGCCATACACGTGACGTCCCTGGTGCTTCGCCACCTGGATGAGGATGTGCGCGGCGGCGCCAAAGCCATACAGCCCCAGCCGGGGCCCTTCGCCCGCCATGCGCAGGCTGCGGAAGCCGATGAGCCCCGCGCACATCAGCGGCGCGGCCTCCGCGTCGCGGTACGACGGCGGCAGCGGGAAGCAGTAGCGCGCATCCGCGACGGTGTACTCCGCGAAGCCCCCGTCGAGGTCGTAGCCCGTGAAGCGCGCCGTGTCGCAGAGGTTCTCCCGCCCCGAGAGACAGAAGCGGCAGTGCCCACAGGTCCACCCCAGCCACGGCACGCCCACGCGCGCTCCCGGAGAGAAGCCCCGCACCCGCTCGCCCGCCGTCACCACCGAGGCCACGATTTCATGGCCCGGCACCAGGGGCAGCTTCGGGCGGGGCAACTCCCCGTCCACCACGTGCAGGTCGGTGCGGCACACGGCGCAGGCGTGCACCTTCAACAACACCTGCTCCGGCCCGGGCTCCGGGATGGGCAGCGCCTCCTGCCGCAAGCGTTGCCCCGGTGCGTGGAGCACCATCGCCCGCATGGTCCCTGCCATGGCCCGCCTGCCTTCCCCCCGCGTCCCTCGCGGGTGCTGAAGACAAGCTAGTCAGTGCCAGATGACGCGGCCGCTGCCGTTGACCCGCACCTGGGTGGAGAGCGCGTGCCCGAAGAGGTCCACGCTGCCCGACGAGTCGAGCGAGACGACCACCCCGCCCCCGTCCACGAACGCGGCGACGTGCCCCGACCCCTCCGACACGATGTCCACGTCCACGGCCCTGAGCCCCTGGGCCTCGATGCCGCCGCTGCCGTCCAGCCGGGCCCCGAGCCGGTTGGTGGCCCCCGTGAGCGTCATGCGCCCGGAGCCGTCCGTGCGGGCGCGCACCTGCCTCGCCATCCCGGACCATGCCAGCGTGCCGGAGCCGGACTGGAAGAGGTCCACCCACTCCGCCAGGCCCTCGCCGGCCGCGCACAGCTCCATGCTCCCGGAGCCGCTGAGCTTCGCCTCCAGGGTGCGCACCGCGCCGCAGAAGCGCAGCGCGCCAGAGCCCTTCGCCACCAGCCTCACGTCCTCCTTCACCCGCTCGAAGCCCTCCACGCGCAGGGAGCCGGAGCCGTCCTGCGTCGCGCCCACCATGCGCGGCACCTGGATGTCCACCCGCGCGGGCCCCCGCGGCGCGAACGAGCCGTCCGTCTCGATGACGAGCGTGCCGTCGGAGGACACGAAGGTGCGCACGCGGTGCTGGAGGTTCTCATCCAGGGTGACTCGCACGTCCGCGGCATCGCCCTCGCGCACCACCACGTCCAGCGAGCCCCGGTTCTCCACGACGAGGAAGTCAGGGGACTCCCGCGCCTCCGTGATGGTGTTGCCATTGCCCTGCAGATCTTCGGTGAAGTAGCAGCCGGACATCAGTCCCGCCGCGAGCACGGCCACTCCCAAGCGCTTCCACATGAGTCCCTCCCGCGATTCGAATCGGATGCCGCGTTAGAGCTGCACGCCCAGCAGCACGCCCGGCCACACGCGCACGGTGGTGCGGCCCCCATCGGAGACGCTGCGCCATTGCGGACCGATACCCAACTCCTCCCACCGGTCGCCATTGTCCCAGGTGACCAGCGTATTGCCGGTGACACCTCCGATGAGCGCGAACCGCTTCGCCACCTGCCAGCCCGCCACCAGCCGCAGCTGCCCGAGCACGTTCAGGCCGTCTCCCTCGCGAAAGAGGTTGTCGGCATGGACGGCGCTGCCCATCACGTCCAGGTCGAAGAACACCGGGCCCGCGGGGATGTGCGCGCCAAAGCCCGCGCCCCCCACGTAGCGGCGGCGGTGCGTGTCGGTGCCCGGGTTGAAGCCCACCGTCAGCAGCGTGTGGAAGTGCCGGCCCCCGAACTTCACCGCCACGTTGGTGTACGCGATGTCGCTGGCCCACAGCTGCACGTTCGCCTGGCCGTTGCCGATGAAGCTCAAGAGGCCCAGGGCCTCGCCCTCGGACTCACGGGCCACGTTGATCAACCCGAGCTGGAGCCCGTCCACCTTCCCCGCGATGTTGACGAGCCCCACCTGCGCGCCGGACACATCCCCGCCCACGTTGAGCAGCGACAACTGCGCGCCGTCCAGTTGGCGCGCGTAGTTGAGGCCCGAGGACGCCTGGAGGCCCGTGAGCGACGAGGCCACGTTGAGCCCCACCGCCGCCTGCATGCCCCTCAGTGACTCGGTCGCGATGTTCGCGCCCACCGTGAACTGGCCGCCGACACCACCCGAGCCCGCGATGTTCGCGCCCACCGAGAACTGCCCACCCGTCAGCGCGCCGCCCACCACGTTGCCGCCCACGGCGAACTGGCCCGCCCGCGCCGCGCCCCGCGCCACGTTGAGGCCGACCGAGGACTGGATGCCATCCATATCGCCCGTAGCGATGTTGGCGCCCACGGCGAACTGTCCGCCCGACGCGGCGCCCCGCGCCACGTTGACCCCGAGCGCGAGCTGCGCGCCGGACAACTCCGCGCCCACCCAGTTCGCCCCCAGCGCCATCGCCAGGCCGTCCACCCGCTTCGCATGCGTCGCGAGCATGCCCAGCGCGAACGTCGTCACCACCCGCTCCGTGGCCGCGCCGGCCGTGCTGAGGTGCGGCATCACCATCAGGACCGCGGGGACGTGGATCTCCTCCGTCTCCGAGCGCTGCTGGGCCACGGCGGTTTCCGTGGCGCGCGCCGGCTCACCGCCCGTCGTGGCCTCCACGAGGGGCGCCGGCGACAACGCGCTGGCCGGAGCCGCGACGGTCCGAGCCACGGATCCACTCGCGTCCGGGGGCGTCGCCGCTTGCGCGGAAGCAGGGCGTGAGTCCAGGACACCCGCCTCCTCCGTCGACGCGCGCGCGGCGTGCGGATCCTGCCACGCTCCTGTCTTCACGGGAGCCACGCGAGGATCCGTGGCGCCACCGACTGCCGGCGACGCGTCCGCCTTCGCTGGAGCCACGCGCTGCTCCGAGGCGCCCACCGCCTCCGGCGACGCTCCCGCCTTCGCGGGGGCCGCACCCTTCACGGGCGCCGCACGAGGATCCGTGGCGCCACCTACCGCCGGCGACGCTTCCGCCTTCACGGGAGCCGCGCGCTGCTCCGAGGCGCCCACCGCCTCCGGCGACGCTCCCGCCTTCACAGGAGCCACTTCGGTCCGCGCCGTGACCGCGGTCCCGGCTGGGGCGGCAGTCACCACGGGCACCTCGGCTCCGGCCGTTCCCGCAGCCACCGCGACCATCACCCCGACACACACCGCGACCTTGCGCTTCATCGCCTGGACCTTCCTGCATGAATGGGATTGGGGGCCGCCAATCGGCGCCTCGCCGTCATGCCGGGGCGTCACCGCCCCTCGCGGCGAAGGGAACACCGGCGCTTCGCGGAACTGTCACCTGCCCGCCTCCCCCCAGGAAGCCCGGCATCCAGCGCCTCCGACCGCTACGCTTGCCCCGTGCGCTCCGCTCCTCCGCCCCATCCCTCACGCCCGGAGGGCCCGTCCCGCCGAGAGGTCCTGGTGGCGGGGCTCGCCCTCTCCGCGCTCGCCCAGACGCCCCCCACCCCCGGTCCCCGCATGCTCACCCGCCCCATCCCCAAGTCCGGCGAAGCGCTCCCCGTCATCGGCCTCGGCACCTGGCAGACCTTCGACGTCGGCGGCGCCGCGAACGAGCGCGCGCCCCTGGCCCAGGTCCTCCAGGCGTTCCTCGCCTCGGGCGCGCGCCTCATCGACTCGTCTCCCATGTACGGCCGCTCCGAAGCCGTCGTGGGCGAGCTCCTGAGGCAGTCCGGCCAGGACAAGACGCCCTTCCTCGCCACCAAGGTCTGGACGCGCGGCAAGGCGGAGGGCGCCGCCCAGATGCAGGCCTCCCTCCAGAAGATGGGCCACGGCCGCATGGACCTGATGCAGGTGCACAACCTGGTCGACGTGGACGTCCACCTCCCCGCGCTGCGCGAGCTGAAGGCCGCGAAGAAGCTCCGCTACATCGGCGTCACCCACTACGCGCGCAGCGCCTTCGACGACCTGGAGCGCCACATCCGGAGCAGCGCCCTGGACTTCGTGCAGCTGCCCTACTCGCTCGCGATGCGCGACGCCGAAGCGCGCCTGCTGCCCGCCGCGAAGGAGCACGGCGTCGCCGTGCTGGTGATGGAGCCCTTCGACAAGGGCAACCTCTTCCGCAAGATGAAGGGCCGCCCCCTGCCGGACTGGGCCGCGGAGTTCGACTGCACCAGCTGGGCCCAGTTCTTCCTCAAGTTCATCCTGGGCCACCCCGCCGTGAACTGCCCCCTCCCCGCCACGTCCGACCCCGCCCACCTGGAGGACAACGTGAAGGCGGGCCTGGGGCGCCTCCCGGACGAGAAGACCCGGGCGAGGATGGTGAAGCTGCTCCAGGCGTGAGCCGTCAGCCCCCCAGGTCGGGCGAGGGCGTGTACCGAAGCTCTCCGCCCGTCTCCAGCACCAGCCCGGTGCCGGGCTCCCCCGCCTCGTCGTCGCGCCCCACCTCCAGCACGCTCTCCTCCGCGTCCCACTGGCCCAGGTAGTACTCCCCGCCCGCGGCCATGCACGCGCGCCCCTCCGACACCACCGTCTCCACCACTTCCTTCTTGTCGCTGGTGAGCCGGTAGAGCGTCCACGTCTTGCCGTCCTCGCGGAAGCCCTTCACCAGGTCGGCCAGCTCCTCGTCGCGAGGGGTGCCACCCGCCGCCTCCTCGCGCTTCCACTGGCGCGGCTCCTTCGCCGGTCGCGTCTCATGCCACGCCCGCGCCAGCTCCAGCAGCTTCTGCTGGGCTGCGTCCTGGAGCGCGTGCATCGCGTCCGGCAGCTCGATCTCCTCCAACGCCAGGAGCGCCGTCTCCAGCTGCAGCGCCTTCAGGCTCCACTCGTTCCACGCGGTCTTCAGCATCCGTGTCACTCCCGGCCGTCACGCCTCGTTCCAGACACGGAGCAAGGGAGCGGACCCGGCACGCCCCCTATCACACGCCTGCCTGCCCTGGCGCCGACCCGTCAGTTCCGACGATGTCCCCTGTCCCCCCGCTGCCTAGCTTCAAGTCCCAAGGAGGCGAGCCCATGACGACGACGAAGAATCCCCAGGACGTGGTGCGGCACCTGGGCAAGCTCATCCACGGCATCCAGGTCGCGATGATGACCACCATGGACACGGACGGCAGCCTGCGCAGCCGCCCCATGTGGACCCATGAACAGGACTTCGACGGCGAGCTGTGGTTCTTCACCAACGACCACACCCACAAAGTGGACGAGTTGGAGAACGACCACCACGTCGGGCTCGCCTACTCAGACCCCGCCCGGAACCGGTATGTGTCCATCAGCGGACGCTGCCAGCTGATCCGCGACAAGGCCAAGGCCAGGGAGCTGTGGAGCCCCACCCTCAAGGCCTGGTTCCCGCAAGGGCTGGATGATCCGAACCTCGCCCTCCTGCGCGTCACCGTCGAGAAGGCCGAGTACTGGGACACACCCAACAGCAAGGCGGTCCAGCTGGTCGGCTTCGTGAAGGCCGTCCTCACCGGAGCGCGCTACCACCCGGGTGACAACCAGAAGCTCGACCGGGGCGACCCCCGCCGCCATTGATCAGCAACCGGCGTTTCGCTCTTTCTTAAAATGCTGACGTGCGTGTCAGGGTGTGTGCTAAAGCAAGACAGCCTCGGACTTGTGGCACCCCGACCCACCCAGCACCCTTTCGAGGGAGCGCGCCGAGGCGGGCGAGACTTTTGTCCCGCAGTTGCTGTTTCTCTGACAGCGCCGTTCGTCCTGGCTTGTAGCCGGAGCCCGGCCCGGGTCATGCACCCGACCGGCGCCGTGGTACGAGCGCAGACCGCCTGCACATCACGTTGAAGTGACGAACGGTTTAGAGTATCAACCATCCGCTTTCGAGATTTTCCACCTTCCGTCCGGCAGCGTTGCCGGCGCCGGATGGGGCGGACTCGGAGACGCTCATTGGGGCGGAGCGATTTCCCGCCTTTTGAAGGAATCAGGACGATGGAGAACAAGAAGAAGGTCGCGAAGCCCGAGGGCAAGCTGGCGGTGCTCATCCCGGGCCTGGGCGCTGTGTCCACCACGCTGATGGCGGGTGTGGAGCTGGCGCGGCAGGGCAAGGGCGCCCCCATTGGCTCGCTCACGCAGATGGGCACGGCCCGTCTGGGCAAGCGCACCGACGGTCGCACCGTCAAGCTCAACGAGCTGGTTCCGTTGGCCACCCTGGAGGACGTCGTCTTCGGCGCCTGGGACATCATCAGCGAGGACGCCTATCAGGTGGCCCAGCGCTCCGGCGTGCTGAATGACAAGCACCTGGAGCAGGTGAAGCCCTTCCTGCAGGGCATCAAGCCGAAGCAGGGCGTGCATGATCCGGAGTTCGTGCGGCGCATCGCGGCCAACCACATCAAGGCCACGAAGACGCACCGCGAGAGCATCGAGGCCATCCGCCAGGACATCCGCGACTTCAAGAAGGAGCTCAACGCGAAGCGCGCCGTGATGGTGGTGTGCTCCAGCGTGGAGACCTTCCGCCCGCTGCCGGAGGCCTTCCAGTCGCTGGCCAACTTCGAGAAGGCGCTGGACGCCAACAGCCCGGACGTGAACCCGACGGCGCTGTACACCTACGCGGCCATCAAGGAAGGCGTGCCGTTCGCCAACGCGACGCCGAACGCCAGCGTGGACACGCCGGCGCTGCAGGAGCTGGCGAAGCAGGAGGGCATGCCGGTCGCGGGCCGCGACCTCAAGAGCGGCCAGACGATGATGAAGACCGTCATCGCGCCGGCGCTCAAGGCGCGCATGCTGGGCCTGGAGGGGTGGTTCTCCACCAACATCCTGGGCAACCGCGACGGCGAGGTGCTGGATGATCCCCAGGCCTTCAAGGCCAAGGAGGTCACCAAGTCGAGCGTGCTCGACACCATCCTCCAGCCGGACCTGTACCCGGAGCTGTACAACAAGTACTCGCACAAGGTGTCCATCCACTACTACCCGCCCCGCGGCGACGCGAAGGAGGGTTGGGACAACATCGACATCACCGGGTGGCTGGGCTACCCGATGCAGATCAAGGTCAACTTCCTCTGCCGCGACTCCATCCTGGCGGCGCCGCTGGTCCTGGACATCGCGCTGTTCCTGGACCTGGCGAAGCGGCTGGAGTGGCGGGGCATCCAGGAGTGGATGTCCTTCTACTTCAAGAGCCCCATGGCCCACCCGGGCCTGCCGGTGGAGCACGACCTGTTCATCCAGCTGACCAAGCTGAAGAACACGCTGCGCGTCGTCGCGGGCGAAGAGCCCATCACCCACCTGGGGCTGGACTACTACGGGGATGACCTCCCGCTCGCCCGCTAAGAACCCCTCCGCGTTCAAGTGGCTCGTCACCGTCATGGCGACGGGCCACCTCGCGCTGGTGGTCGCCACTGGCCGGGTCCGGTGGGAGCACATCGCGGCGGACCTGCTGCTGGTGGTGCTGGCGTGGGCCGGCCCCGGCCCGCGGCGGTTCCTCCGCGGTGCGTTCCCGCTGTGGCTCACCGGGATGATCCTCGACAGCCAGTCGCTGTGGCTGGGGGTGCGCGGCGCCATCCACACCGGCGACCTGTGGAACCTGGAGAAGGCCCTGTTCCCCGCCCCGGGCGGCATGAACTGGCCGGAGTGGTGGTCGCTCCACCCCCACACCGCGCTGGACCTGCTGTGTGGCTTCGCCTACGCGGCCTACATCTACGAGGTCTTCCTCGTCGTCCTCTGGTTCTTCTTCATCAAGGACCCGCGCTTCGAGAAGCTCTGCTGGGCGTTCTTCCTGGTGAACGCCATGGGCGTGGTCATCTACGTCCTCTATCCGGCGGCCCCGCCCTGGTACGTGCTGAAGTACGGGCCGGGAGTGGCGGACCTGGCGGCGCTCCCCAGTCCCGCGGGCACCGCGCGCTTCGACGCCTTCTTCGGCATCCACTACTTCGCCAACTTCTACGGCCGCAACCCCAACGTCTTCGGGGCCATGCCGTCGCTGCACGCGGCCTATCCGCTGATGATGGTGCTGGTCCTCTGGCACAAGGGGCCCGCCTGGCGGGTGGGCACCAGCTTGTTCGCGCTGCTCGTCGCCTTTTCCGCTGTGTACCTCACGCACCACTACGTGCTCGACGTGCTCGCGGGTGTCACCGCGGCCGTGGTGGCGTTCGTCGCGGTGAGGGCCGTATTCGCTCGACGGGACCAGGAAGCGCCGGGAGTGGCGTCCGTGTCCCTGCCGTCTGGAGGAAACACCCGTGCATGACAACGTCCTGGCCTGGCTGAGTGGAGACCTGTCCCCCTCGGCGCGCATCTGGACCGCGCTGGCGCCCGCGCTCTTCGCGGTCGCCTACTTCCTGGTGGGGCTGGTGCTCTTTTGCATCCGCTGCGCCATCAAGGGCATCCCGCGGGACGCGGAGACGCTGACGCGCGGCAAGTCGGTGCTGGTGGGCTTCTTCCTGCGCCACTACTTCTTCTGGGTCATCCAGCCGCTGTGGCGGGTGCTGCTGCGCTCGGGGCTGCCGGCCAACGCGCTGTCCATGCTGTCCGGCCTGCTCGGGGTGTCCTCGGGCGTGGCGGTGGCGGCGGGCCGCTTCGCGCTGGGCGGCTGGCTGTTCCTCCTGGCGGGCGTGCTGGACGTGATGGACGGCCGGGTGGCGCGCACCCGCAAGGAGGCCAACCCCGCGGGCGCGGCGCTGGACTCCGTGCTGGACCGCTACGTGGACTCCGCGATGCTGATGGGCCTGGCCTGGTACTACCGGGACACCTGGGTGCTGCTGCCCGCGCTGGGGGCGCTGCTGGGCTCCTCGCTGGTGCCGTACGTGCGCGCCAAGGGAGAAGGCCTGGGCGTGAGCGTGCGCGACGGCGCGATGCAGCGGCTGGAGCGGGTGCTGTTCCTGGGCGTGGGCACGGCGCTGTCGCCCATCCTGGAGGCGCTGTTCTGGCCGGAGCAGAAGCACCCCATGCACTGGCTGGCGGTGGCGGGGCTCGTGTTCGTGGCCATCCTGAGCAACGTCACGGCGGTGTCGCGCTTCCGCACGCTGGTGGCGGCGCTGACGCCGAAGAAGCCGTCGCAGCCGCGCTCGGGCATGGCGCTGTTCGGCTTCAACGCGGCGGCGGGCGCCATCGCCACCACGGTGGACTTCGTGGCGGTGCTGGGCATGGTGGAGTGGGCGAGGCTGTCGCCGGTGCTGGCCACGGTGGTGGGCTGCGTGCTGGGCGGCGTGGTGAACTACTCCCTCAACCGGCTCATCACCTTCCGGAGCCACGGCGCCGTGGCGCCGCAGCTGGCGCGCTACACCCTGGTGAGCGCGACGAGCGCGCTGCTCAACGCGGGCGGCGTGGCGCTGCTCACGCTGCACCCGCAGCTGGCGTACACGCTGGGCTGGTGGGTGGTGCGCGGCGTCGTGTACTTCGCGTGGAACCTGCCCCTGCAGCGCGACTACGTGTTCAACGACGGCTCGTCGGAAGCGCTCATGGAGCAGCGGCCCCATGCGGCGTGAAGCGCGTGCCCGCTGCTTGGGGGCCCTCCTCCTGGGGGCCCTGCTGACGCTGCCGGGGGTAGCGGCGGGCGGCGTGCTGGGGTTGTCGTTCGACGCCAGCGACCGGTACGGGGAGAGCTTCACGTTCGTCGCGGACGCGGACGACGGCACCTACGTGACGGTGACCCTGTCGGTGACGAACATCGGCCCGGGGTCGCGCACGGGCATCTGCCGCGCCACGGTGCTGCGGCCGGGCAAGCCCACCTGGGCGCCCCAGTCGCGCATGGGCGCGAAGGACTGGAACTACGCGCCGGCCACCGACACCCTCACCCTGGGCGCATGCACGGCCCGGGCGACGGACGAGGGCCTGTCGGTGGAGGTGCTGCTGGACAACGGCCGGGTGAAGCTGGAGTACGCGCGCAAGCCCTCGCCGTGGTCGCCAGAGGGCTCCGTGGTGGAGCAGGGCAAGGACCGCTACCGACACGAGGTGCTGCTGGGCGCGAGCCCCGTGAAGGTGACGCTCCAGGTGCCCAAGACGGAGGCGGTGACGCTGACGGGCGGCGGGTACGTGGACCACTCGCGCAGCACGGTGGCGCCCGCGAAGGTCGCCCGGCGCTGGGTGCGCTTCCGGGCGCTCAAGGGCCCGCAGAACGCGGTGGTGCTGGGGCGCGAGGGGCAGGACGGCGGCTATGCCCCCGTCTACGTCTGGGAGGACAAGGGGCCCGCGCTGCTGCTGGAGTCCTTCACGCTCACGCGGACCGGAGAGAAGGAGAAGAGCACCTGGCGGGCGGAGCTCACCGACCGCGACGGCAAGCCGGCGCTCACGCTCCGCGGCACCACGCTCCTGCAGCGCAGCGCGCCGGTGGAGTCGCTGGGCATGCTGGGCGGGCTGGTGCGGCCGGTGGTGGGCTCACCGGTGACGTACCTGCTGCGAGGCGTGATGGAGCGTCCAGGCAAGGCGCCGGTGGACGGGTTGATGGAAGTGACGCTGGAAGGCGAGTAGCAGGAGGCGAAGGGTCCCCGTGAGCGAGTCGCTGCTTCGGTCCGTGCATCATGTCCCCGGCGTCCGGGGGTTCGTGCGCAAGCAGGTGTTGCGGGTGGTGGCGCGCGGGGTGGAGTGGACCACCAAGCTCCCCGGCAAGCGCGCCCTCAACGTGTCCCAGGTGAATGGCTGGCTGCACGTGGGCGGCAGCGTGCCCCGCGCGCGCTACGGCGAGCTGAAGGCCCAGGGCATCACCTGCGTCATCGACCTGCGCGCGGAGCGCCGCGACGACCGCGAGGCCCTGGCGGCGCTGGGCATCGAGCTGCTGAGCCTGCCGGTGACGGACCGCTATCCGCCGTCCGTGGAGCAGCTGTCGCGGGGCGTGCGGTGGGCGCTGCCCCGGCTGGACGCGGGCGGCGTGCTGTACGCGCACTGCGAGCACGGCGTGGGCCGGGGGCCGCTGATGGGGCTCGCGGTGATGGTGGCGCGCGGCTGGGACGCGCCGGAGGCGTACCGGGCGGTGCGCCGCGCGCGCTGGCAGGCGACGCTGAACGACCGGCAGCTGCGGGGACTGGCGGACTTCGTGGCCGCCTGGACGGGCGTGCCCGAGCAGGCGGCCTGAAGCCCCACCCGGCCCCTACGCCTTGGGCTGCCTCCGCTCCATCTCCAGGCGGATGCGCTCCTCCTGCGCGCGCAGCTCGGGGGTGAACTCCTTTCCGAAGTCGGCCATCTCGAAGAAGGGACGGATCTCCAGTTCGCCCTCCTCGCCGGGCATCGGATGCGGGCAGCGGCGCGCCCACTCGACGGCCTCGTCCATGGACCGGACCTGCCACACCCAGAAGCCCGCGATGAGCTCCTTCGTCTCCGCGAACGGCCCGTCGACGACGGTGCGCTGGTCCCCCGAGAACCGGATGCGCTTGCCCTTCGCGCTCGGCTGCAGGCCGTCCCCCTCGAGCATGATGCCCGCCTTGACCAGCTCCTCGTTGAAGCGGCCCATGTCGGTGAGCAGCTTCTCGCTCGGCATGACGCCCGCTTCGCTCGTCTTCGTGGCCTTCACGATCACCATGACCTTCATGTCGGATCCTTTCGCTCGGGCGCCGTCGGCGCCAGTGGAGGGCTTCATCGAGGCGACGACCGACCCCTGACGGGATCGACACGGCCCCCAGAAAAAAATAAGGCCCCGGCTTCCACCGGGGCCCAGCCCTTCACACCCCTGTCCGCCTCACGCCTCCGGAGCGGGGTGCGGCGCCTCGCCGTCCTCCGTCGCGGGCGGCGGCGTGGCGCCGTGCTTGTTGCGCCAGCGGTCCACCAGCAGCAGCAGCGACGGGAAGCCCACCAGCACGATGACCATGTTCACCGCGAAGCCCAGGTTCGCCAGGTCGCCAATGGAGTTCAGGCCCGGGTGCTTGGCGAACACCAGCGCCAGGAAGCCGATGGCGCTGGTGAGCAGGCCGCCCGAGATGGCGCGCCCCGTCTCCGCGTAGACCGTGACGAAGTCCGCTCCGGGCTCTCCCAACCGCTCGACCAGGTGCACGCCCGCGTCCACGGTGGTGCCCACCAGCACCGGCAGCACCACGATGTTCAGGTAGTTGAACTGCAACCCCATGATGGCCATCAGGCCCACCAGCGCCGCGACGGACAAGAGCGTGGGCAGCATGCAGATGACCGCGTTGCGCAGGCTGCCCAGCGTCAGCCACATCGCCAGGAACACGCTGATGACCGCGGCGGCCAGGATGCGCGGCCCCTCCGACGACACCATGTCCAGGATGTCCGCCAGGATGAGCGCCTCACCGGCCGCGGACACCTGGCTGCCGTCCGGCATCTGGAGGTTGCGCACCTCCTTCGTGAAGCGCCGCGTGCCCAGGCCGTCCGACAGGCTCACGTTCGCGTAGACCAGCACCACGCCGCCCTTCTGGCCCGCCGCCGGCTCGAACTGGCGGCGCAGCCCCACCGGCAGGTCCTCCCGCGTGAAGGGACTGGCCGCGGTCATCCTCACCGCGCGCACCAGGTTGTCCCGCTGGTCCTTGCCCACCCGCTCCGGGTCGATGCGCGCCAGCTTCTGGTGGATGGACTGGAGCAGCGCGTGCTTCTCCTCCTGCTGCCGGGGCACCAGGTCCTCCAGCGCGCCCACGAAGTCGATGGTGGAGTCCTTGCCGTACTGCTGCTTGCGCGCCAGGAGCTGGTTCACCACCTCGCGCTCCATCCCCTCCGTGTCCGTCAACACCACCACCGGCGTCGCCGAATAGCCCAGGATGTGGTCGATGCGCCGGTCCAGCCGCACGCTCGGCAGCGACACGTCATCCAGCTTCGTGGAGTCGTAGTTGAACGTCACGCGGTACGCCTGGCTGATGAGCCCCACCAGCGCCACGCCAATGCCCACCGCCACCGCGCGGTAGCGGCGGGGCAGGAAGCGCGCCAGCAGCGCCATGGGCCCGTTCTGCCCCTGGTGCTCGCGCGGCACCCAGCCCCAGCGCGACACCAGCCCCAGGAGCGCCGGGAGGATGAGCAGGTACGACGCCACGCTCACCATCATGCCCACCGCCGCGATGACGCCGAACTCGTGGAACGCCCTGAACTCCGACCACGACAGGCTCAGGAACGTGAGCGCCGCCACCAGCGCGGAGATGAGCGCGGAGAAGCCCGTGTGCCGGAACGTCTCCCGCACCGCCTCCTCCGAGGTCATCCCCTCCGAGCGCAGCGTGCCCCAGCGCCCCAATAGATGGATGCCGTGCTCCACGCCCAGGCCGCCGAGCACCGCGGCCAGGAAGCCCGTGAGCAGGTTCACCTGCCCGTACGCGATGCCCACGAAGCCGTAGGTCCACGCCAGGCCGGCGAACACCGGCGCCATGGTCAGGGCCACCGACAGCGCGCTGCGGAAGTGGAAGATGAGGTAGGCCAGCAGCAGCACGGCGGCCAGCGTGGACGCCTGCGCCAGGTCGCCGGTGATGACGTCCTGCTGGTCGATCTTCTTCTTGAACGTGCCGGTGATGGCGGTGTGGAAGCCGGGGCCGTACTTCGACAGGTCCTGCTTCGCCAGGTAGTCCTCCACCTGCGAAATCACCTTCTTGGAGTACCCCAGGTCCGCGGACGACCCCTTCGCCTTGAGCAGCATCACCACCATGCGCTCCTGCGGATCCAGGTAGTAGAGGCCGCCCTGGCCCGCGAGCCGCATGTTCGCGCCGCCGGTGTACTTCTTCTCGATGTCGCTGAAGTCCAACGACGGCGGGGGCGACTCCTCCAGCCGCACGAAGAGCGGGTTGGCCTGCTCCTTCTCCCACGCGAACCGCGCGTCGATGCGGTCCTGGATGGTCTTCAGGTCCGGCAGGTCCACGTAGTAGAGGCCGTGCTCCTCGAAGAACTGGCTGGGCCGCTGGGCGTTGACGAAGCGGATCTCCGACAGCGACGCCAGCTTCGGCGACATGTCATCCACGAACTGCTTGAGCTGCTCCGGCTCCGCGCCGATGCCCGCCACCACCACGTTGCCCATGCCGCCGAAGCGCGTGCGCAGCTTCTCCAGGTCCTGCACGGACTGGAACGACTTGGGCAACAGGTTCGCCAGGTCCGCGTTGAGCCGCAGGTCGCGCGCGAAGAACGTTCCCAGGCCCGTGAGGACCAGCGTCACGAACAACGCCACCCAGGGCCGCTGGTGGCTCCGGGCCGCCAGGGAGCCCATCGCCGCCTCGAACCGTCCGGACCACCGCATCTCGCTCATGGATGTGACTTCCTGCTGAAAGCCCGCCTGACCTGGCGAGGCAACCTTGAGCCCGGTCGAACCGGGCCGCCCACGCGTATATGCCCCGAGCCTCCGTGCGTCCAGGCATCGGCCCAGGGCCTCCGCCGGCTGCATGCCCGGCCCGGGAATGGGACAAATGCCCATGTATGTCGCCCCGGCGTGCGGCACGCCAGGGGATCCACCTGTCGCAAGGGCTTGAGGCATTTTGCCCCAGCGCGGGAGGCACCGGACGGGCGGCCAGGCCGTGCTCTCGCGCCGTCGTGCAGGAGGACTGCGGGATGGCCAGCTTTTGCTTCGACACGGGCCCTGCCGGGAAGCAGGCGCCTTTTGGAGGGGATGCCGCTGCGTGACCCACAGGCCGGTCGGTTCCGGAACCCGGGGCAGCAGCGCCCACGGTGATGGCCTCGGACCCTTCTTCGCCAGCGGAACGCACGTGGATGCACCGGGTGGAGCACGCGATGGGTACGCTCGCGGCGCACAACCACCGCCGTCCTGTCATCGCCCTGCTGTGCGCGCTGTTGCTCTCCGGTGTGGGGCTGCTGCTCGCGCGCAACCTGTCCCTCAACGCCAACCTGGTGGACCTGCTGCCGGAGTCGTTCGAGAGCGTGCAGGCGCTCCACACCCTGGAGCAGCGCTTCGGGGCGCTGGGGTGGGTGGTGGTGGTGGGCGAGGACGGCGACCCGGAGCAGCTCCAGCGGTTCGCGGATGACCTGGCGCCCCAACTGGAGGCCATTCCGGGCATCCGCTACGTGGAGGTCACCCGGCCCAGCAGCTTCTTCCGGAGCCATGCGCTCTACTTCCTGTCGCCAGAAGACTTGAAGGAGGTGCGGCGCCGCATCGACGCGCGCCTCACCTGGGAGAAGCAGCAGGCCAACCCGCTCTTCGTGTCGCTGGAGGACGAACCGGCGCCATCGCTGGACTTCAGCGACATCGAGAAGAAGTACGGCGGCGGCGCGGCGACGCGCATCTCCACCAACCCCAGCGACTACTACCTGGACCCCGAGGCACGGCGCGTGGTGGTGCTGGCCAAGCCCGACACGACGTCCGCGGACCTCACCTACTCCCGGAAGCTCATCGACCAGGTGGAGGGGGTGCTGAAGCAGCAGGACCTGTCGAAGTACGGGCCGCACTTCCACACCGCCATCACCGGCACCTTCCAGAAGAAGATCGATCAACAGGCGCAGATCACCCGCGACGTGGCGGTGGCCTCGGCGGTGGCCACGGCGCTGGTGTTGCTCTACCTGTTCCTGCACTTCCGCAGCGCGCTCGCGGTGGGGATGGTGCTGGCGCCGGTGGGCGCGGGCCTGGCGTGGACCTACGGCTTCGTGGGCGTGGCGTACGGGCGGGTGAACCTGCTCACCGCGTTCCTGGGCGCCATCCTGGGCGGCCTGGGCGTGGAGCACGGCATGCACCTGCTGGGGCGCTACCTCAACCTGCGCGGAGAGGGGGTGTCCTCCGAGGAGGCGACCCGCGAATCCTTCACGCACACGGGCGGCGCGGCGCTGGTGTCCGCGCTGGTGGCGGCGCTCACCTTCTTCGTGCTGGGCACGTCCCGCCTCCGAGCGTTCCGCGAGTTCGGCGTCATCGCGGGCGTGGGCATGCTGGTGCTCATCGCGGCCTATGTGCTGGTGCTGCCGGCGGCGCTGGGGCTGGTGTCCCGTCACGGCTGGAAGCCGCGCCCCTCCTCCACGGAGACGGCGGAGGCCCCGCTGGGCCGCGTCATCCTGCGCCGCCGCGCGGTGCTCACGGGGGTGTCCGTGATCATCGTGGCGGGGCTGCTCACGCAGCTGCCGCGCGTGCGCTTCGACTACAACGTCTCCTCGCTGGAGGACGAGAGCCTGGGCTCGTTCGTCCTGGACCGCGACGTCAACCGGCTCATCGGCTATTCGCAGACCCCCGTGGTGGTGCTCACCGACTCGCGCGAGGAAGAGGCGGCGGTGGTGAAGGAGCTGATGGCGCGCAAGCAGCAACTGGGCGCGGACTCCAAGGTGGACTTCGTCGCGTCGCTCCAGAGCCTCGTGCCGGCGCGGCAGCAGGAGAAGCAGGCGCTCCTGAAGGACATCGGGACGTTGTTGACGAACGTCCCGGAGAGCCAGCTGGACGTGGAGCAGCGCGAGCAGCTGGTGGAGCTGCGCCGGCAGGTGGAGGCGACGCCGTACACCGCCGCGGACCTGCCCCCCAGCGTGCGCCAGCAGTTCGAGGGCCGGGGAGGACCGGGCACCGGCTTCGTGCTGGTGTACCCGTCCGCGAACCAGTCCGACGGACAGGCCATGCGTCAACTGGCGGACGAAGTGCGCGGGGTGAAGCTGCCGGATGGCCGGCCCGCGGTGGTGGCCGGTGAGGCGCTGGTGCTCGCGGACATCCTGGACCTGGTGTCGCACGAGGCGCCGCTCATCCTGGTGGGTACGACGCTCGCGGTGCTGGTGGCGATGTGGCTGACGTTGGGCGGCCTGCGCACCGCGCTGGTGTGCCTGATGCCCACGGCGGTGTCGCTGTTCGCGCTGCTGGGGCTGATGCCGCTCATGCGGATGGAGTTCAACTACCTCAACATCCTGGTCATCCCGGTGCTCATCGGGACGACGGTGGACGCGGGGGTGCACCTGGTGACGCGGCTGGCGTCGCCGGGCAGCGACTTCGTGCAGGTGTACTCGGAGACGGGCAAGGCCATCTGCGGCGGCCTGCTCACGAGCGCGGTGGGCTTCGGCGCGCTGTTCCTCGCGGACCACCCGGGGCTCAACTCCATTGGCGCCCTGGCGAACGTGGGCTTCGGCATGAACCTGCTCATCATGTTGGTGACCTTCCCCGCGCTGCTGCTGCTGCTCTCGCTGCGCAAGCGGCGCCGCCGTGCGGTACCGCCCAAGGCCCTGGGTGAGCACCTCTTGGATGAAGGCCAGGGTCCTCACCGGCCCACGCCCACCCACTAGGCCGAGGCGCAGTCCGCCCGGCCGCACACCGGCAAGGAGCGGGACATGTCTCAGCGATGGATCTGGATGAGCCTGGCGGCGAGCGCGCTCGCCCTGGGCACCGCGAGCGCGCAGGTGGACCCCGACTCGGCGGGCGCCATCACCACCGGCCAGCCGAACCCCGGGGCCCCCGCGGGCTCCGTGCCCTCGACCACCGACACCGCGACGGGCGTCCCCGCCACCGTGCCCATCGGGAACACGGCGTCCGGCGCCAACACGGACACGGGCGGCATCGGCGCGGGCGCGGTGCTCCCGCAGCCGTACACCGCGCCGCCGTCCATCACCGGCAGCGCGTCCGACACCGTGACCGGCGCGGGCGCGGTGTTGCCCCCCAGCACGGGCAGCACGGTGCCGGGCTCCACCGGCTCCGTGGCCACCACGGGCGCGGTGCTGCCGCCGTCGTCGACCACGCAGACGGGCACCCCCACCACGGGGACGATGGGTGGCCCCCAGACCGGCACGAGCACCCTCGGGTCTCCCATCAACAACAGCAACCCTGTGACAGGTGTCACGGGCTCCATGTCCAGCACGGGCGCGGTGCTTCCTCCGGCCACCGGCACCACGGCCCCGGGAGCGGCGGGCACCACGCTGTCGCCGGACAACAACACGTCCAGCAACTCCGTGACGCCGCTCAACGGCGGCAACGTGACCAGGCCTCCCGTGGGCCCTTGAGTCCCTGAAGGGCCGCCCCCTGTCCGCCCGCCCTCGGGGCCAGGGGGCATGCCCCGGGATGGACATCCGCGGCCGTGCAACCCCGTCATCCCGTCCGCCCGCGACGTCCCCCGAGCAGGCAGGCGGAAGAGCCGTCCCTGCACACACCGCGGGGCCTGCTCACTTTCGGTCCAGCAGACAGTCAGGGCCTCTCAAGCGCTCAGACTCCTATCCGGGGGAATCACATGAAGAAGTTCCTGAAGACCCAATTGACGGTGACGGCGGTGCTCGCGGGCGCGTTGGCGCTCGGCGCGGGCTGCAAGTCGGATCAATCCGCGACGCGCGGCAATGACTCCACCATGGGTACGGACTCCACGGGCACCGGGACGGACACCACCGGGACCGGCACGACCGCGACCCCGCCGCCCAGCAACAGCGGCGGCTCCGGCTACGACACGGGCAACACGTCGCCGGACTCGCAGACGCCACCTTCGGACATGGACACCGGCGGCTCCGGCATGCCGGATGATCCGAACCTGCCCCCCAGCGACAGCGCGGCGCCGGGCACCCGCGAGGCCGAGCCGGGCGTGCACGACGGCGAGATGACCGAGCCGGGCACGGGTGGCTCCGGCACGTCCCCGGATGACAGCGCCATGCCCGAGGACGGCAGCCTGCCCAACGACTCCACCCTGGATCCGAACAACTCCGGGACGAAGGGCGGCGACATGAACACGCCGGTGCCGGACTCCACGGGCACCCTCGCGCCCAACAACGGCACCTCACGCTAGGCCCTGCCTGCCTCCGCCGTGGGCTCCACGGCGGCTGCGGGGACGTGAGCGCCCGCGACCTCCACCGGTCGCGGGCGCTTCGCTTCGCGGCGAAAGGCACGAGGCCCCGCCAACACCTGGGAACCCATGGCGTCAGCGGGGCCCTGGAGGCAGCGACGGCAGGGAGGCTCAAGTCACCTTGACGCCTGGAGACCAGGGCTGGCCCACCGGCTCGATGATCAACGGGTCCCCGTTGTCACCCGGTCCATTGCCGGGCCCCCCGCCCGGGTCGAAGGTGGACGGCACGTGATGTTCGCGCGCATCGCCCTCCGTCCCGGCTTCGCGCGCGGGCGCGGGAGGCAGCCCCTCCAAGGGAATGTGCAGCACATCCTTCTTCTTGCTCATGACGAACGCCTCCTTTCGCCCTACAGGGTGGGGTGGCTCCGGGGTTTCCGCATGCCTTCAGGGAGGAAGGCGGCAGCCATGACGCTCGCTGGCATCCCCCGCGGCCGTCCCGCGCCAGACCGGGTGCCTCCCCGCCTGGATGCCCCCCGCCTCGTCACAGGCCAGGAAGAGCGCGCTCCAGGATGACAGGGAGCAGCCGGGGGCTTATCCAAAGGGGTCCAGGCTGCGCACACCCCAACCGAGAGCGTCCAACGCATGAAGCTGTTGCTGGCAGGCCGACGAGGAGCAAGCGAAACGGTGTTGGCTCCCCCGGAGGCGCCCCTGCCCTGGCTGCGAGGCGTGGAGGCCTGGTTCCAGGAGGTCGCGGAGCCGGTGCTGGAGGGCAGCCGCATCGAGGACGGCCCCCAGGACTCGCCGGTGCTGCGCCTGCGCCTGCACCCGGCGGCGGGCGAGGTGTCCCTGCTGGCGGCGAGTCAGGAACGCATCGTCGTGTCCGCGGACACCAGCGCCGCGGGCCCTGGCTACCACCGCTATCTGGTGGACCTGCTCAAGGCGCTGGGCGACCTCCACGACATCAGCTGGGCTCCGCCCGACGAGGACGTGGGCGTGGGAGACGCGACGGGCTACTTCCACACGGGCGACGCCAGCGCGGTGGAGCCGCGGTTCCTCGGGTGGCTCCAGCAGTCAGTGGGTCAGGTGCTGCGCATGCGCAGCCTGGGCAACTCCGGCTTCGCGCTGTCCATGCGCTTCGGCCACACCTTCCAGCACCCCGGCGCGCTGCTCACGCCCCTGGGTGCCCGCGACGAGCGCTGGCTGCGCACCGTGTTCGAGGATCCGCGCCAGGGCACGGACGTGTTCCCCTGGTGGAACCCCGGCGTGGACGCGCGCGAGCGCTTCACGCGCGCGCTGTGCCGGCTGTGGACGGACATCGTCTGGCGTCCGCCGCTCCTGGAGGAGGAGCGCCAGCGCCTGCGCGACGTGGCCCGGCTGCTGGAGCAGGCGTGGCGCGAGGACCCCACGCTCCCCTACCCGTGGCGCGAGTGGCAGGAGGTGCTCGGCTACCTGGGCCAGGGAGGGACGGTGGCCGAAGAGGTCCACCGCCGCGCCCTGGAGTCGCCCGGCGTCGGGCCCTCCATCGGCTACCGGC
Source organism: Corallococcus sp. Z5C101001 (assembly GCF_007352635.1). Classification (NCBI taxonomy): domain Bacteria; kingdom Pseudomonadati; phylum Myxococcota; class Myxococcia; order Myxococcales; family Myxococcaceae; genus Corallococcus; species Corallococcus sp. Z5C101001. Next base: position 331,448 of record NZ_VKLU01000008.1, on the reverse strand, counting down.
GGGGCTCCGTGCAGGTGGCGCTCCCCGAGGGCTGGGAGATTCGCATCCCTGGCTCACTCGCCGAGACGCGCCTGGGAGACGGCAGCTGGGTGGCGCGGGACCACCGGCGCACCGTGCGCGTGCTGCCCCTGGAGGACTCCGTGGAGGAGCCGCTGGCGCCCACCAGCCCCGAGCGCCGCGCCCTGGAGCTGGAGCACCACGGCGCCCGCGTCAGTGGCCGGGCCTCCCTCCAGATGGGTCCCGGTGAATGCAGGCTGACCGCCCTGTGCCGCTCGGGCAAGCGCCGCGCCTTGTGCGTCGTCAGCTTCGACGACCCGGACGAGCAGGACTGGGCCCTGGGCACCTGGCGCTCGCTGGACCACGCCGTCGCCGCCTGATGTCCGGTTTGTTTCACCTCCTGGGGCGGCGCGAAGCGCTCCCGGGTGGACACTAGGCATGTCCGGGCGTCTTGCCGCACCACGGGGTCGCACCCACATTCCGCCGGCAGTGTCCCCACGGAATCGAGCGATACGCATGAGCGGCAAGCGGGAGATCTGGCCGGGCAAGCCCTGGCCGCGTGGCGCGACCTTCGATGGGTCGGGCACCAACTTCGCGGTCTACTCGCAGGCGGCGACGCGGGTGGAGGTCTGCCTGTTCGACAAGGCGGACCCGGCGAAGGAGATCGAACGTTTCGACCTGCCGGTGAGCACGGAGTTCGTCTGGCACGGCTACGTGCCGGACCTGGAGCCCGGGATGCTGTACGGCCTGCGCGTGCATGGCCCGTACGAGCCGGAGAAGGGGCACCGCTGCAACCCGCACAAGCTGCTGGTCGACCCCTACGCCAAGGCGCTGTACGGCGAGGTGGACTGGAAGCAGCCGGTGTTCGGCTACCCGCTGGAGCATCCGAAGAAGGACCTGATGCGCGACGAGCGCGACAGCGCCGCCGGCATACCCAAGGGCGTGGTGGTGAGCGACTTCTTCGACTGGGGCAATGACCGGCGCCTGGACATCCCCTGGCGCAAGACGGTCATCTACGAGGCGCACGTGCGCGGGCTCACCATGCGCCACCCGGGCGTGCCGGAGCACCAGCGCGGGACGTACGCGGGCCTGGGCTCACCGGCCATCATCGAACACCTGCAGAAGCTGGGCGTCACGGCGGTGGAGCTGCTGCCGGTGCATGAGTTCGCGGACGACTCGTTCCTCAACGACAAGGGCCTGTCGAACTTCTGGGGCTACAGCACGCTCAACTACTTCAGCCCGGTGCAGCGCTACGCCAGCCGCAAGACGCCGGGCGGCGCGGTGGCGGAGTTCAAGTCGATGGTGAAGTCGCTGCACGCGGCGGGCATCGAGGTGATCCTCGACGTCGTCTACAACCACACGTGCGAGGGCAACCACCTGGGGCCCACGCTGTCGTTCAAGGGCATCGACAACGCGTCGTACTACTGGACGATGCCGGAGGCGCGGCACTACCTGGACTTCACGGGGTGCGGCAACAGCCTCAACGCCTCCAACCCGCAGACGGCGCGCTTCATCGTGGACTCGCTGCGCTACTGGGTGGAGGAGATGCACGTGGACGGGTTCCGCTTCGACCTGGCCACAGTGCTGGGCCGGACCGGCAAGGGCGGCTACGACCCGAACGCGCCCATCTTCCAGATCATCAACCAGGACCCGGTGCTGGGCCGCGTGAAGCTCATCGCGGAGCCATGGGACGTGGGGCTGGGGGGCTATCAGGTGGGCGGCTTCCCGTCGCCGTGGCACGAGTGGAACGGCAAGTACCGGGACGCGCTGCGCAGGTACTGGAAGGGCGACGAGAATCAAGCGTCGGAGGTGGGCTACCGGCTCACGGGCAGCGCGGACCTGTTCGCGGCGGCGCGCAGGCGCCCGCAGGCGTCCATCAACTTCGTCACCGCGCACGACGGCTTCACGCTGCACGACCTGGTCACGTACAGCAGCAAGCACAACGAGGCCAACGGCGAGCACAACCGCGACGGCGCGGATGACAACCAGGCGTGGAATTGCGGCGTGGAGGGAGAGACGCAGGACACCGCCATCATCGCCCTGCGCGAGCGACAGAAGCGCAACCTGCTGGCGTCGCTGTTCATGTCCAATGGCGTGCCGATGATCGTCGCGGGCGACGAGATGGGCCGCACGCAGCACGGCAACAACAACGCCTACTGCCAGGACAACGAGCTGTCGTGGGTGGACTGGGACCTGGACACGACGCGACAGGACCTCCTGGAGTTCACGCGCAAGCTCATCCACTTCCGCCACCGGCAGCCGGTGTTGCAGCGCCGCCGCTTCTTCCGGGGCGAGCACCTGTGGGAGTCCGAGCACAAGGACCTGTCGTGGTACCGCCCGGACGGCACGGAGATGGGGCCGGACGACTGGCAGAAGCCCTTCGTGCGTTCGCTGGCGTTCCTCCTGGGGGGCGACGCCATCCCCACGCCGGACGAGCGAGGCCAGCGCGTCAGCGGCGACTCGCTCTTGGTGCTGCTCAACGCGCACCACGACACGGTGGCCTTCATGGTGCCGCCGCCGGGCGAGGGCGGCGCGTGGCGGCTGGAGCTGTACACGGCGGACGACCAGCGCGGCGACGAGGAGATGCGGCCCGGGAAGTTCGAGATGGCCGGGCGTTCGCTGGCGGTGTTCCGCAAGGCCGGGAGCGCGAACACGCCGTGATAGCGTGATGGCGCGGACGGTTCACGAGAGGCGTGGCATGGCGGACGAAGGGGACGGCGGTGGATCCGGGACACGGTCCGGCGGATCCGCCGTCGCGCGGGTGTACGGGGAGATCGCCGCCGCCTACGAAGTGCTCTACCCGTCCTTGCACCGCTACGGGGACCGCGTGGAGCGCTTCCTCGCGGACACCGTGAAGCCGGGCATGCGCGTGCTGGACGTGGGCTGTGGCCCGGGTCCGCACACGCGCGGGCTGGACGCGTCCGTGGACGTGGTGGGCCTGGACCTGGCGCCGGAGATGCTGGAGCTGGCGCGGCGCGCGCGGCCCTCCGGCACGTGGCGTGTGCACGGCTACCTGGATCCGGTGCCCGAGGAGCTGGGCCTCTTCGACGTGGCGCTGGCCATTGGCTGCCTGGACTTCTGTGACGACCTGCCGCGCGTACTGGGGCATCTGTCGCGGGCGCTGAAGCCGGGCGGACGGATGTTGTTCACGGTGCTGGAGCGCCGCCAGGGGCTGGAGGGGCACGAGGAGGCCACGCGCACGGTGGGCACCGCGGACACGGAGGTGACGCTGCACCTGTGGTCCGCGGCGGAGACGGCGCGCGCGCTGGATGCGGCCGGGCTGCGCACGGACCTCTATCTGCATGCGCCTGGATGGGAGCTGCTCGCGGAGGAGCGCACCATGTGGTTCGGCTGGTGGTACGTGACGCGGGGCTGAGGCGCGCTGTCAGGATTGTTCGCGCGTTCCGTCTGCTGGCCCCGTCGGCAGCTTCAGGGGGCGCACGGGGTTGTCCCGAGGCGTGCGGTTCCACGCGAGGGCGCTCTGCGCCGGTGCATGGGCTCGGACGTTCCTCACGGCCATCACGCCCGTGTGTTCCTACCTCCATCGAAGGCCGTACCGGTCGCGCGCCACCGCGAGGCGCGCAACGGATGCCCACTCCGGGCGCACACGAACTAGCTCAACGGTAGAGCACGAGATTCTCCATCTCGATGTCGAAGGTTCGAATCCTTCGTTCGCCGGGACCCCGTCGTTCCGCTGGTGTCAACGCGAGTCCACCGCGTCCTCCTTCCCCTCGCCGCATCCTGGCCGGTCGCCAGGGCCTCTGGAGGCTTCCGTGCTGCTCGCGGAACGCCCTGGTCGCCGTCCGTGACCGGCATCCGGTGCGAACGCTCGGGTCGCGGGGCACGGCCCGGACGGTCTGTTCGCGGGAAACGCCCGTGGGCGGCGGGGTCCCTTTTTCCAGCCTCCGGTTCTTCTCAACTTTTCGCGGGTCCCTCCCCTGATGCGGGGAGGTCACAGAGGTGACGTGTCATGGGTATCGGTCGGGTCGAAGTGGCGCAGAACGAGCGGTTGTTCGTGGTCGTGAACGGGCGGGCGGAGCAGTACCTGGGGCCGGGACGGCACTGGGTGGTGCGACCGTTCCAGCACGTGCGCTACGAGCGCGTGTCGTTGGAGCCCGCGCTGACCCGGCTGGACGAAGCGAAGCTGGCGCTGGTGCCAGAGAAGGACCTCCAGGTGGTGGAGCTGGGCGCGGACGAGCGAGCCATCCTCTTCCACCACGGCCAGCCGCTGCGGTGGCTGGGCCGGGGTCAGCATCAGGTGTGGACGGCGCAGCGGCTGCCCGGTCGTACCGGTCGGCCCGAGACGCCGACCGTGCAGGTGGAGCGCGTGGACGTGTCCGGAGTGGCGACGAAGCCGCCCCGCGACGAGGTGCGCGCGCTCCTTCCGGCCAGTGACTACGTGGAGACCACCGCGACGGAGGGCACCGTGGCGCTGCGCTTCGTCGACGGCGTGCTGGATGCCGTGCTGCCGCCGGGCCGTCATGCGGCGTGGACCGTCGCGCACAAGGTGCAGTTCGCGGTCATCGACCTGCGCGAGAAGCTGCTCCACGTCACCGGCCAGGAGGTGATGACGAAGGACCGCGTGACGCTGCGGCTCAACCTGTCCGCCGCGTACCGGGTCGTGGACGCGCGCCGGCTCGCGGTGGTGGCGCGCGCGCCGGATGAAATCCTCTACCTGGCGATGCAGCTGGCGGCGCGAGAGGCCGTGTCCACGCGCACGCTGGACGAGCTGCTGGCGGCGCGAGAGGCCGTGTCGGAGGAGCTGTTCGGGCAGGTGAAGGCGGGAGCGGAGAAGGTGGGCCTGGAGCTGCTGCGCTTCGGCATCAAGGACGTGGTGCTGCCCAAGGAGATGAAGGACCTGCTCAACCGGGTCATCCAGGCGCAGAAGGAAGCGGAGGCCAACGTCATCCTGCGGCGCGAGGAGACGGCGGCGACGCGCTCCATGGCACAGACGGCGAAGGTGCTGGCGGAGAACCCGCTGCTCGTGCGGCTCAAGGAGCTGGAGGCGTACAAGGACCTCGCCGCGAAGGTGGGTCAGGTCCACCTGGTGCTGGGCGAGGGCGCGGTGCCCACGCTCCAGCTCAAGTCCAGCTGAGCACGGCCGTGTGGCCGCACAGCCACACGCACCGTGTCCCGAGCGCCTGCGTCCGAGGGTTCCCGAGGGGAACGGGGTTGGCCCGGGGGCTGCAATGTCCCCGGGCACACCCTGAAACCAAGGTTCCCGACCATGCGAGTCACGCTCGCCACGCTCTTCGTCTGTCTGCTGGCCCTGCCGGCCTTCGCCCAACCCAGTCCTGACTGCCCTCCCGTCGCGTCGCCCACCGCCGGCGTGGCCCAGGGCACGCTCGTGGCGCGCCTCCGCCCGCGGGACAGCACCGCGTGCCCCGACGCCGAGGTCCGCACCTTCAGCCTCAAGCGCACGGAGGTGGACGCGGAGGTCAGCGGCTTCCTCGCGTCCGTCACCGTGACGCAGGTGTTCGAGAACCCCTACACCTCGCCGCTCGAAGCGCTCTACGTCTTCCCGCTGCCGGAGCTGGCCGCGGTGGATGGCATGGAGCTGCACATCGGCGAGCGCATCATCCAGGGCGTCATCCAGACGCGCGAGCAGGCCCGCGACACCTACGAGCGCGCCAAGGCCGAAGGCAAGACGGCCGCGCTGCTCGACCAGGAGCGCCCCAACGTCTTCACCCAGTCCGTCGCCAACATCCTCCCCGGTGAGACGATCCGCGTGCGCATCCACTACGTGGAGCGCCTCACCTACGACGCGGGCACCTACCGCTTCAGCTTCCCCATGGTCGTCGGCCCCCGCTTCATCGGCGGCGCTCCCCTGCCCACGCGCCAGGGCGAAGGCGTGGAGCCCGACACCACCACCGTCCCCGACGCCAGCCGCATCACGCCCCCGGTGCTGAGCGACGTGCGCAGCGGCCATGACATCCAGCTCACCGTGCGCCTGGACGCGGGCCTCCCGGTCCACTCGCTGCGCTCCACCACCCATCGCGTGGACGTGACTCGCGAAGGCCCGTCCCGCGCCAGGGTCAGCCTGGGCCGCGACGACCGCATCCCCAACAAGGACTTCACGCTGGAGTACGTCGTCGCGGACGCGCTCATCCGCCCCGCCGTCCTCATGCACCGCGACCCCGGCGCGGACCACGGCTACTTCCTGGTGATGCTCAACCCGCAGCTCGCCCCCACGCAGAAGGAGATCGTCCCGCGCGAGCTCTACATGGTGCTGGACACGTCCTGCTCGCAGTCCGGCCTCGCCATCGAGAAGTCCAAGGCCATCACCCGGGAGGTGCTCAACCACCTGATGCCCGAGGACACCTTCCAGGTCCTCAACTTCGACACGCAGGTCACCAAGTTCGCGCCCACCGCCGTCCCCGCCACGCCGGAGAACATCCAGAACGCCCTGCCCTACGTCGCCAACTTCTGGGGCGGTGGCGGCACCGACGTGCGCATCGCCGCCCAGGAGGCCATGGTGCCCCCCAACGACCCGGCGCGCCTGCGCATGGTGCTCTTCATGACGGACGGCCTCATCGGCGGCGACGAGAGCGTCCTCTCCACGCTCCAGTCCCACCTGCGCGAGGAGACGCGCATCTTCTCCGCGGGCGTGGGCTCCAGCGTGAACCGCTACCTCATCACCAAGATGGGCGAAGTGGGCCGGGGCGCCTCCACCCTCGTCAACCTCAACCGCCCCGAGGAAGACGTCGCCCGTGAGTTCGAGCAGCGCATGCGCGGCCCCGTGCTCACCTCGCTCGCGGTGGACACCGACGGCCTCCCCGTCAGCGACGTGTACCCCAAGTCCGTGCCGGACCTCTTCTCCGGCCAGCCCCTGTTCCTCGTGGGCAAGTTCACCGGCACCGGTGACGGCCTGCTCCGCATCTCCGGCCGCGTGCGCGGCGAGGTCCGCCACTTCGACGTGCCCATGCACTTCCCGGAGGTGGCCCCGGAGCACGACGCCCTCAAGAGCCTCTGGGCCCGCCAGCGCATCGAGGCGCTCACCGTGGAGGGCTACCGCGGCGAGACGCCGGAGGTCGTGCAGGGCATCACCCAGACCGCGCTCCAGTACCACCTGATGAGCCGCTACACGTCCTTCGTCGCGGTGGAGCAGGTCGCCCGCACGGACGCCAACGGCGAGACGGTGCGCGAGAGGGTCCCCGTGCAGCTGCCCGACGGCATGGTCGCGGGCACCCTCAGCCGCGAGGAGATTCCCCCCGGCGACCCCATCATCTCCGTGCGCGCCCCGCGCAACGCCCGCCGGGTCACGGCCTACTTCCCCTTCGGCCTGGTGAAGCCGCTCACGTTCGACTCGCTGACCCGCGCCTGGCGCGGCCGCTTCCTGGTCCCGCTGGGCATCGAGGACGGCTACTACACCGTGTTCATCATCGCGGAGCTCGCCGACGGCCGCGTGGAGCGCAGCGAGGTGCGCTACCGCCTGGACTCGAAGGGCAACGACTTCGACGCCGTCCTCTCCCAGAAGGAGCTGGCCCCCGGTGACACCCTCACGCTGGACGTGGACGCGGTGGAGGCCACGCAGGAGGTCAGCGTGTACGGCGAGCTGTTCGGCGAGGACCAGCACCTGCTCGACACCCAGGACGGCCTGCGCTTCACGAAGTCGCTGGTCATCCCCGCGGGCACTCCCGCCGGCACGTACGAGCTGGTCTTCGTCGCTCGCGACGCCGCCGGCAACCGCTTCGAACGCCGTGAGACGCTGCGCGTCATCCACTCGCGGCGCGACTGACTGGTGAATCAATCTCGGGTACCCTGACGGTCCGCTTCGGCCCCGTGCCTTCACCGGCGCGGGGCCGTCTCTCTTGCGCTGGCCGTGAGGAGTCTTCCGATGTCGTCGTCGTCCCTGCACTACACGCCCAACCTCCGCGATATTGAGTTCAACCTCTTCGAGTTCCTGGACATCGGCCGCACGTCGCTGGGCAAGGCGCCCTTCGGGGACCTGGACGAGACGGCGGCGCGGCAGACGCTGGAGACGTTCTCCCAGCTGTGCACGCAGGAGCTGGCGAAGAGCTTCGACGAGTCCGAGCACAACCCGCCCACGCTGGTGAACGGCGAGGTGAAGCTGCCCCCCGGCCTCAAGGCGGCGATGGGGGCCTACTACGACACGGGCATGCACCTGCTGGAGCAGCCCGCGCACCTGGGCGGCCTGGGCGCGCCGCCGTCGCTGGTGTGGGCGGCGTTCGAGCTGCTGCTGGGCTCCAACCCCGCGCTGGCCTTCTTCACGCTGGGCAACCTGCTGGCGCGAGTCATCGACAGGCTGGGCACGGATCCTCAGAAGAAGCGCTTCCTGCCGCACCTGGTGGAGCGCCGCTGGAGCGGATCCATGGTGCTCACGGAGCCGGACGCCGGCAGCGACGTGGGCGCCGCGCGCACCAAGGCGCGGCACGTGGACGGCGACATCTGGGAGATTGAAGGCGTCAAGCGCTTCATCACCAACGGCGAGTCGGACATCGCGGAGAACATCATCCACATGGTGCTGGCGCGTCCGGAGGGCGCGGCGCCGGGCACCAAGGGCCTGTCGCTGTTCGTGGTGCCCAAGTTCTGGGTGAACGAGGACGGCAGCCTGGGCGCGCACAACAACGTGGTGTGCACCAAGCTGGAGAAGAAGATGGGCCTGAAGGGGTCCGTCACGTGCGAGCTGACGTTCGGCGACGGCAAGCCCACGCGCGGCCTGCTGCTGGGCGAGGTGCACGACGGCATCCGGCAGATGTTCCACATCATCGAGAACGCGCGCATGGCGGTGGGCCTCAAGTCCATGGCCGCGCTGTCCGCGGGCTACTTCCGCGCGCTGGCGTTCGCGAAGGAGCGGCAGCAGGGCAGCGACCTGGCGAAGGCGCGCGACAAGACGGCGCCGCGCGTGACCATCCTCCAGCACCCGGACGTGCGCCGCATGCTGATGGCGCAGAAGGCGCACGCGGAGGGCATGCGCGCGCTGGCCCTGTTCACCGCGTCCGTGCAGGACCAGGTGGAGCTGCAGGGCGGCCACCGCTCCACCGCGTCCGGCGAGGCGGACGTGCTCAACGACATGCTGCTGCCGCTGGTGAAGGGGTACTGCTCGGAGAAGGCGTACGAGCTGCTGTCCCTGTCGCTCCAGGTGCATGGCGGCTCGGGCTTCCTCACGGACTACCCGGTGGAGCAGTACATCCGGGACCAGAAGATCGACTCGCTCTACGAGGGCACCACGCACATCCAGGCCCTGGACCTGCTGATGCGCAAGGTGGCGCGCGACGGCGGCGCGACGCTGCAGGGGCTGCTCGGGCGCATCCGTGAGACGGCGGAGGGCGACGAGGGCGGAGCGGACCTGAAGACCGAGCGCGCCGCGCTGGCGGAGGCGCTGGGGCACCTGGAGACGCTGCTCGGCACGCTGATGGGCAAGCTGGGCGAGTCCGTCTACCACGTGGGCTTCCAGGGCAACCGCGTGCTGTTCGCCGTGGCGGAGGTGGTCATCGGCTGGCTGCTGGTGCGCCACGCGGCCGTGGCGCTGGACCGGATGAAGGCGAACCCCGGCGACAAGGCGTTCTATGCCGGCAAGGTGGCCAGCGCCCGCTGGTACTGCCACGAGGTGCTGCCCGGCATCGCCCACGCGGCGCGCATGGTGGAGCACGGCAACCTGGACCTGATGGACCTGCCGGAAGAGTCGTTCTAGGCCCACGCCACCGGCCAGCGGCCCCGCACCCGGCCGCTGGCCCCTGGCCACACATGTGGCTGGGGTGAGACACGCGGCGCGGCCCGGCCCGGCGCTCCGAGGGGCGGAGGGCTGGCCCGGGGTTCGCAATGGGGGTGGAGCATGATGCTCTCCACCCTCACGGCCCTGGCGCTCGCGGCCACCGTCACCAACACCGAGGCCGTGCACGACCTGGAGCCGTTCGGCGGCCACGTCGTCGCGTGCACCGAAGGCGGCCTGGAGCTGTTCACGCCCGCGGGCCGCGCCGTCCGCGTGCTCACCGTCGAGGACGGTCTCCCCAGCCACTTCTGCCGCGCGCTGGAGTCCACGGGCGACCGGCTCTTCGTGGCCACGGACGAGGGGCTTGTGTCATTGGACACCGGCTTCCGAGTGACGCCCGTGCTGGACGTGCGCTGGCAGGCCCTGCCTCCCGCCGAGGACGCGAGCACCCCGGACTACGTGAGCCGGCTGGAGTCCCTGGCCGCCGTGCTGACTCCGGGCGCGACGTACACCGCGTTCTCCCCTCGCTTCGCGGGCACCGCGGAGGGACGGCTGTTCGAGCTGGGCACCTCGCGGGCGTGGTCACTGCCCGGGCCAGTGCGCTTCATCTCCGACACGCTCGACGGCGTGGACGTGGGCACCAGCGAGGGAGCGTTCTCCATCGACTCGCGAGGACGGCTGAGCGCCGTGGGCAACGTGCCCACCGGGCCCCTGTCCTTCACCGTGACCGAGCAGGGCGTGCGCATCGTGGGGAGCACCGGCGACGTGCGCGCGTGGGGCGCGCCCGGCTCCGCCGAGGCCCTGCGCGTTCCCGAGGGCATCGCCGTGCCGAGTGCGGGAGCGACGAGCGCCCATGCGGGCACCGCCGCGCCGGGCGCGGGAGCGACGAGCGCCCCTGCCAGCACCGCCGCGCCGGGCGCGGGAGCGACGAGCGCCCCTGCCAGCACCGCCATGCCGCGCGCGACCCACGCGGGCCCCGTCGAAAACGCGGCCGTTCCGGCCGGCGCCACTGTGCTCAAGGCGGACTGGGCGGGCACCCGGGCCTCGGGCGTGTTCCTGCGGGAGAAGAAGGGCTGGCGCCGCGTCACGCCCACCGGACAGCTCTGCGGCAATCACATCACCGCGCTCGCGCGCCACCAGGGGCGGCTCGTCGTGGGGACGTTCGACCGGGGCGTGTGCTGGCAGCTCGAGGACGGCCGGTGGCGCACCACCCGCGCGCCCTCGCTTCCCAGCGACCAGGTGTTGGGCCTCACCAGCGATGGGCAGAACCTCTACGTCGCCACCACCTACGGCCTGGGCCTCCACGACGGAAAGAGCTGGTCGCGGCTGTCGTACGGCGCCCGCAACCCCGTGGCCCTGGCCAAGCTCTCCGTGCTCGGCGTGTCCCAGATGGAGGGCGGCATGGCGCTCGTGGATGGACGCGGCGTGTCCCTCGTCACGCCCGACGGCTCGCCCCTGTCCCTGGTGAAGCGGCTGCCCCTGCCCGAGGGCTGGAGCAAGCACGCCTCCGTCGGCGAGGGCGCCGGCCGCTTCCTGTGGATGGGCAGCGAGGACCGGGGCCTGCTGCGCTGGAACGGCGAGCGCTGGCAGCGCTTCCACGACGGGCGCGACCTCACCGACAACTGGATCACCACGCTGTCCACCGACGCGGAGGGGCGCGCCATCGCGGGCACCTGCCAGGATGGCTTCAACTACTTCGACGGCGCGAAGTGGACGCGCGTGCGCGCCGCGCCCGGCCTGCCCTCGTCCGCCATCGTCTCCACCGCGCTCGTGCCCGGCGGGGCGCTGGTGGGCACACTGCTCGGCGCGTCCTACTTCGACGCGGGCACCGGTGAAGTGCGTGCCCTGCCGGGACTCGCGGATCCGCGCGTGTACGCGGTCCTCCCGGAGGGAGACTCCGCCCTCTTCGGCACCGAGGGCGGCCTGTCCACCATGGCCTGGAGGCCCGCGCCCGCCCTCAGCCGGCGCTGAAGCCCTCAGGCCGGCTTCGGGGCCTTCGCGCGCGCCGCCAGCTCACGCTCCACGTACAGCCGCAGGATGTGCATGAAGTCCTGCGCGTTCGTCACCACGCCGAACGCCTGGTGCGTGCCCCGGTCCTTCAGCTTGCTCACCACGAACTCGGACGAGTCCACGCAGATGGTGGGCAGCTCCCGCAGGCCGCCGCCCTCCTCCGTCACGAACGCCGGCAGCATGTTCCCCGTCGCGATGGCGTGCAGCGCCGTGGCCACGAGCACCGCCATCGTCGCCTTCACCGCGTGCCGGCGCATCGCGTCCTGCGCCGCCAGGTTGTCCGTCACCACGTCCGGCAGCGGCCCGTCATCCCGGATGGAGCCCGTCAGCACGAAGGGCACGCGGTGCACCACGCACGCATGCATGATGCCGTTGGTGATGATGCCCGCCTCCACCGCCTTCGCGATGGAGCCCGCCTGCCGCACCCGGTTGATGGCGCGCATGTGCAGCCCGTGCCCACCGGACGTCGCCTCGCCCGCGCCGCTCATCCCCAGCGTGGTGCCGTAGATGGACGCCTCGATGTCGTGCACCGCCACCGCGTTGCCCGCGAGCAGCGCCCCCACGAAGCCGTTCTCCACGAACCACGTCATGTCCGCGCGCGCCCGCGAGTGCACCAGCGCCGGCCCCGTCACCCAGATGGGATAGCCGCCGCGCTCCCGCTCCTCCACCAGCAGCCGCGCCATGTGCCCATAGTCGATGGGCTTCTCGCGCGACACCTCGCTCGTCATGAACTTGAACTCGCCGTCCCCGCCCTCCGCCAGGTACGCCATGTTCACGTAGACGCCCTCGCTGCCGTCCTCCGCGCGCCCCACCACCACCCGCTCCCCCGCGCGCACCCGCCGGCCCTCGCGCACCCACAGCTCCCCCTGCGCGTCCAACACCAGCGCGCCGTCCATGCGCGGCTCGCGCGGCATCCGCCACCGCCCGTCCACCCGCACGTATGTGGGCAGGTTCGTCGTCGTGAAGAAGCCCTCCGGCAGCACGCCGTCCGCTGGCGCCGGGGTGAAGCGTGCGTCGGGGAAGCCGCCAAACCGCGCCGCCGTGAAGTCGGGATGAGCAATGGTCGTCACCCCGCCACCATGCGCGGGGCCCCCACCCGGTTCAAGCGCCCCGCGCCCACCAGAGCCCCCCACCCCCATCAACCGTTCTCCTTGAACCCATTTCCCTGGGATGTTTCCGCCGCCCCGGGCCCTCCCACCGGGAAAATGCCCCCGCAACCGCGGCGCGAAGCCCGGGTTCATCTCCCCAAGGACGATGCGCCGGCACTGACGCCAGCGCGAATCGAGGAGGAAGCGCCATGAAGCGCGACGGACTGGGCATGCTCGCGGCGGTGGTGGGACTGATGGTGGCGCTGCCGGCCGTGGCCGCGGAGGCGGACCGGCGCCAGGTGAACCAGCAGCAGCGCATCAACCAGGGCGTGCGCAGCGGGGAGCTCACGGGCCGCGAGGCCGCGCGCCTGGAGCGCCAGCACCGCGCCATCCAGCGGGAGATTCGCCGCGACCGCAGGGATGACGGCCACCTGGATGCCGCCGAGCGCGCCCGCATCGACGCGAAGCAGGACGCCCTCAGCCGCCGCATCGCCTGGCAGAAGCACGACGGCCAGAGCCGCTAGGAAATCCCGCTGGAAATTGCGCACCGCGCCATCCACCCCGAGCGGCCCCCGGGGCGGTCCTGGCGCCGGTGCGCGGCCCTTTCATGACGGGGGATCCGCCCCGGGTGCGTTCCTCGCCGGGATGTATGTGCCTGGAGTGAAAAGGAGGCAGGAGACGCAACCTGGGTTCTTGAATACCGAGAATGGAAACAATCGCAGCCGGTGACCTCGGTCGGGTCGCTGCTCCCTTCTTGGAGCCCTCCATGAGCTACCGCATCCAATCTGGCGACACCCTCTCCGCGCTGGCCCAGCGCTATGGCACCTCCGTGGGCGAGCTGATGAAGGCCAACCCGGAGATCCAGAACCCGGACCTCATCTACACCGGGCGCACCCTGAACATCCCTGGCTCCCGGGACAGCTTCGAGGCCGGCACCTCCGGCTCGCGGGGCGGCGGTTCGCAGGGCTTCCGTGGCGCGGGGGACGTGACGGCGCCTCCGGGCGGCGCGGGGCCGGGCACGCGCGGCCCTGGCGGCAGCCCCTTCGACATCGCGGTGTCGCACCTGGGCAAGAACGCGGGCTCGCTGAAGTACGAGAGCAGCGGCGTGGGCGCGGACATGGAGGACTGGGTCCCCAACAACGTCAACTGCGCCAACTTCGTGTCCGCGTGCCTGGAGCAGGCGGGGCAGATCAAGGACAGCCAGCACAGCGCCTCCGTGATGACCCTCCAGGGGAACCTGGACCGCGACCCGAACTTCCAGCGCGTGGACCTGAAGAACGCGAAGCCGGGCGACGTCGTCTGCATGAAGGTGGGCAGCGGCGAGCACGTGGTGATGTTCGCGGGCTGGAAGGACGGCAAGGCCCAGTTCATCGGCTCCAACAACGTGAACGCCGACGGGTCTCAGCGCATCTCCTACTCGTCGTCGAACTACCCCATCATGTCCGTGCACCAGTACCGGGGCTGAACCGGGGGCGTCACCTGCCCTCCAAGGCAACGGGAGTGAGGCGGGCCGCACACTGCCCACCGCCTTTCGTCCAGGGTTGGACGTTCATGGCGCTCGGGGGGTTTGCGGACGGGGGCGGACGGGAGGAGGCTTCCGTCCGCCATGCGAAGCCTCATCCTCCTCGTGGAAGACCATGTCGACAGCCGTGAGATGCTGGAGGAGTTCCTCACGCTGGAGGGCTTCGCGGTGGAAGTCGCCGGGAACGGCCTGCACGCGTGGGAGCGCCTTCGCCGCCAGCCGCTGCCGGACGTGATGCTGCTGGACCTGATGATGCCGGTGATGAGCGGCTGGGAGCTGATGGAGCGCGTGCAGAAGGAGCCGCGCCTCGCGGACCTGCCCGTCATCGTCGTGTCGGGCGCGGGCGCCACCCGGCCCGTGCCCCAGGGCATCCGGGCGTCCATCCCGAAGCCCCTGGACCTGGACGACCTGATGCGCGCGCTGGAGCCCTTCCGCTCGCAGTCGGAGTTAGCCGCCGCGTACTAGGGCGCGGCGCGCGGCAGCAGGACGCGGAAGACGGTGCCCTCCGACGCGCGCGAGCGCACCTCGATGCGGCCACCGTGGCCCTTCACCACCTGCTCGACGATGTAGAGCCCCAGGCCCAGGCCCCCGTGCGTGTTGCCACCGCCGCGACGGAAGGGGTCGAACAGGTGCGGCAGCAGGTCCGGCGGGATGGGCTCTCCGCCGTTGTGCACCTCCAGCACCACGAACGCGTCCGCGTCCGTCAGCGTGAAGCGCACCAGTGAGTCCGGCGGGCTGTACTGGAGCGCGTTGCCCCCCAGGTTGCTCACCACCTGCAGCAGCCGCTCCGCGTCCCAGGCGCCCTCGTAGCGGCCCGGGCCCACGTTGAGCGCGAGCGAGCGCTCGGGCCACGCCGCCTCCAGCTCCTCCACCGCCTGGCGCACCACGGAGCGCACGTCGCCGGACACCCGCTCGATGGGGATGCCGCCGCCCAGCCGGCCGCGGGTGAAGTCGAGCAGCTCCGAGATCATCCGCGCCATCCGCTCACCGGAGCGGGCGATGCGGGACACCGCCTTGCGGTCGCGCTCCTGGAGCGCGTCACCGTGCAAGAGCCGGGTGACGGACAACTGGATGGCGTTGAGGGGGTTGCGCAGGTCGTGGCTGACGATGGCGATGAGGCGCTCTCCGAACTGCGCCGCTTCCCGCGCCGCCTCCTCCGCGCGCCGCCGCTCGGTGACGTCCACCAGGGTGACGACGCCCGCGACGATGTGGTCGTCCCGGTCGCGCACGGGCGCGCTGGAGCCCAGCAGGTGCGCGGTGGTGCCATCCGGGCGGCGCACCTGGAGCGGCTCCGCCTGGCGCGTCTCTCCGGTGCGCAGCGCTCGCGCCATGGGCCAGGCGTCGTCCGCCAGCGGCACGTTGTCCGCGGTGAACATCTGGTGGGACCCTTCGTAGTCCGCGAGGCTGGAGGCGGGCCGGAAGGGGTGGCCCAACAGCGACTCCAGCGCGCGGTTGCCCAGGAGCAGCCTGCCGCTGGGCGCCTCCGCGATGAGCACGCCCGCGGGCAGCTGGTCCAGCACCGCCGCCAGCCGCGCGCGCTCCGCCTCGATGGTGGCCAGCAGCCGCTGCCGCTCCGCCTCCCCGTGGCGCCGCTGGGTGATGTCCAGCACCGTGGCGGCGCGGCCCACGCGCCGGCCCGTCGCGTCCCGCAGGGACGTCACGTGCACGAACGCGGGGAAGCGGCTGCCGTCGCGGCGCAGGTGCAGCGCTTCGTATTCGTGGAATGGCTTGGAGCTGGCGGCGGCCATGTGCCGGGGCAGCGCGCCGCGCGACTCGGGCGCCACCAGGTCCTCCAGCCGCAGGCCCTTCAACGCTTCGGGAGCCTGTCCATGCATGCGCGCGAGCGCGGGGTTCGCCGCCACGAACGCGCTGTCCTCCGCGTCCATCACCGCCACGCCCACGCCCAGGTGGATGAAGATGTCCTCCCAGCGCCGGGGCCCTCCTGGCCCGGCCGGGGCGCCCCGCTCGCGCGCTTCCTCCGCCGCCTCCCGCGCCGCGTGCAGCCTCGCCTGGACGTGGGCCTCCAGTGCGGCGGCCTCCACCGCGTCCACCGCGTCGTGGAAGCGCTCGACCTCGTCCTCCAGGGCTGGCCCTCCCTGCTCGCGCCACAGCCGCAGCACCATGTCGCGCAGGCGCCGGAAGTTCGTCGTCGTGGGATGCCCGTCGGAGCCCTGCACCAGGAGCGACAGGTCGCGCGCGAGCGCGTCGGAGACGCGGGCCCCAGGGTTCGCCATCCAGGCCGCCACCGCGGACAACCCCTGGGAGAAGAGGTCGCCAGAGCCCGGGGCTTCGTGCAGCCAGGCGTCCTGGAGGACGTCCTGGGACTGGAAGAGGAATTCGGCCAGGGGCAGGGGCACGGTGCGGCTCGCGGTGGGAGGAGGTCCGGCAAGACGCCCGCGCCGGCCGCGGAGGTCTCCACCGACTTAGGCGCCCCCCTCTCATGCGACAAGGACCGCGTGGCGGAGGCGTCAGGAGGAAGTCGAACGGACCAGCCCCAACCGCCGCAGCGTCGTCAACCGCAGGAGCCCCTCCGTGGGCTCCAGCCGGTAGCGCACCTGGAAGCCACTCGCGAGCACCACCGCCCCCTCCCGCCCCGGCCGAGGCACCGGGATGGACGGCATCCGCCCGACCAGCGCGCCCAGCTCCTCCTGAAGCCGCTCGCGCACCGCGGACGGACACGCCGTGAGCATGCACACCACTTGCGGCTCCAACTGGAAGCGGTAGGCCATGACCTCCGCAAGGGTGTGCACTTGCAGCGTCCCTGCAAGATGACAGCTTCACGGTGTCCAAGCTGTCGTGCGCTGAGCGCCTGGGGGGAACAGTCCCCGACCCGCACTGTCTGACAGGTGACGGTGGGGCTCCCGTCAGACCCAGGTCTGCTACAAGAATCCAAGGAAAAGAGTCGAATCCACGGAATGGCTTTGGGGATCCACCACCTGCTGCTCGTCGAGGACGACCGGACGTGGCGGGACGGCGTGGGTCGCGCCGCGAGCGAAGCGGGCTTCGTGGTGTCGCACGTGTCCGACGGCGCGGAGGCGTTGGACTGGCTGCGTCATCGCCCGAGGGCACAGCATCCGGACCTCATCCTGTTGGACCTGGTCCTGCCGCGGCTGGATGGCTGGGAGCTGTACAGCCAGCTGCGCACGGACACGCGGCTGAGGCACCTGTCGGTGATGATGGTGTCGTCGGCGAGTGGCCCGCCGGACGTGCCGCTGCGCGGGGTGGTGGGCTTCCTGCGCAAGCCGCCGCGGCCGGAGGCGCTGGTGGAGGAGCTGTCCGCGCGGCTGCGTGAGCTGCCCAGCCGCGAGCCGGAGCCGCCGCGCATGCCGTACGCGCTGCGCCTGCCGGACGACTCGCTCTACAGCCTGCATGCGCTGCCAGCCCCCGTGCGCCACTCCGTGCGCGTGCACCTGCTGCGGGCCGCGGAGCTGGCGGCGACGGAGCTGCCGCTGGCCTCGTCGTGGCTGATGGCGCTGCACAGCGAGCAGCCCTCGCTGCTGGTGACGGTGGAGGGGGTGCGGGTGGTGCTGGAGGTGGACGACGCCGCGTGCGCGCTCACGGCGAGCATCGTCATCGTGCCCAGCCATCTGCGCTGCGCCTGAAGCGGCGCTCGCGCTTCACACCACCGGCACGCGGTGGACCTCTCCCGAGTGCAGGTCCAGCCACACCACGCGGCCGAACCGGTCGTGGACGAGGCACCAGTCGTCGGTGAGCCGCACGACCTGCGGTGGGGCGCCGGAGAACAGGAACGTCGCGCGAGGGTGCCCCGCGAGGTCGGTGAGGTGCGCCTGCTGGACTTCGCCGGAGACGCAGCGGGTCACGCTCCAGGAGCGCCCCAGCACCACGCCCACGCGCCGCGGATCGCGCCACGGCAGCTCGCGCAGGCGCCGCGAGGAGAAGGGGAGCAGGAAGGGCCAGGGCGCGGGCTCCTCGCCTTCGGGCCGCGCGCTGCGCCCCGCGAGCACCTCTCCATCCGCCGTGAGCGAGTGGACGTCCGGCGTCCAGGTGAGGTCCGGCACGTCCGCGCGCTGGCGCAAGGTGGGGCCGCCCTCCAGCTCATAGGTCCAGCGCTCCAGGCGTTGGAAGTCCTGGTCCGAGGCCAGGTGCAGGACGAGGAAGGACAGGTGCTTCGCGTCGACGCCCAGCGACAGCACCGCGCCGCCGGGCTCCGCCACGCGCCAGAGGGCGCGCGGCTCCATCGCCAGCGTGTCCACCATCCGCACGGTGTCGCGCACGGCGGTGAACCACCGGTCCCCGTCGTACGTGGTGGCCCACGCGTCCAGCTCCGTGTCGCACCAGCGCGAGGCGCGGCGCTCCACCAGGTCCAGCCGCGACAGGCGCCACAGGTCGCCCCGGCGCGCCAGCGCGAGGGCCCGGTGCCCCTGGGTGGAGATGACCAGCGCGAACGCCGGCACGTCGAACCACGCCAGCGTGCGTCCGTCCGCGCCCACCAGCCGCGCGCCCGCCTCGCCGAGCGCGAGCAGCACGCGCCGCCCCGGCAGCACCACCGCGTCGTGCACGGCGTGGGCGCCCGCGTCGTTCGCGTCCATCACCACCTGCACGGAGGGCACATCCCGGGACTCGGCCCACGGCTTCGCGTGCACGGCCTTCGGCGCCGGGAGGTCCGTGTAGAGCGCGGCCACGCCAGGAGTGCTCAGGGAGCGCAGCTGGTGGATCAGCGCGTTCAACGGCAGCGGGACCTCCATGAACGCGTCGCGCATCAGCGCGCGGAGGGTGGGCACGAGGAGGGTGGCCCGAGCATCGGAGGGGTCGTCCCGCAGCAGCTCCGTGGCGAAGGTCAGCCGCTCCGGGGCGCGCTCCGGGGCGTCGTCCGACAGCAGGGCCTCCACATCCGCCCGCGCGGCGCCGAAGCCGTCCTCGAACCCGAGCGCCAGCCGCGCCAGGAGCTTCGCGCCGCTCACGCCACCGGCCTGGATGCCCCGGTCCACCCAGGCGCGCGCCAGGGAGCGCGCGCCGGGGACCCGCCAGATGGCATCGACCGCGCGCGCCCAATCTCCGGCCTCCGCGAGGGACTCCGCCCACAGGCGCCGCAGCGCCTGGGCCTCGGGGGGATGGGTCTTCTCCAGGCGCAGCACCGCGTCCGCGAACGCGCCCGAGCGCCGGGCGATGGCCACCGCGCGCGCCTCGTCCTTCGCGAGGAACCATTGGCGCACCACCAGGCTCGCGGGAAGGTTGCGGCCCTCGGCGAGCTCGGCGGCGAGCACCAGGCGGCCGTGCTGTTCCAGGAACGACACGGCCTCCTCCGCCGCGTCCAGCAGCTCCGCCAGGACGAAGGCGGCCTCATCGATGCGGCCCGCGCGAACCAGCAGGCGGAAGGTCTCGCGGTAGCGCTCGCGCAGCGCCTCGAACACCTCGGGGCCGCCGCCGAACACCTGCGCGGCGCCGCCACGACCGCGAGGGCGGATGCGCAGCTCCTGACGCGGCCCGGGGATGCCGAGCGCCAGCTTCGCCCGCGCGTCCATGTCCTTGCCCAGGGGAACCGCGTGGCGCAGGGCCTCGTCGAGGTTGCCCTGCTCGAAGAGTTCGAAGAGGCGGCGCAGGTAGTCGCCCTTGCGCTGGCCCACCAGCTGCCCCAGCGGGGTGTGCTGGAGCATCCACTTCTTCAGCCGTTCGAGCGCGCCGGGCCCCCGCGACTCGGAAGGGCGTGGAGGCCCCGGGTCATGCGAGGTGCTGGCGCCAGCGGCGTCAGGCCGTCCCCCCAGCAGCCGCGAGAGCCAACCCGCCGGTGCGCCCGCTGAACCGAAGAGCCATCGCCACGGACCCGGGCGGGATGCGCGCTGGGTGAGCGCCCCAGGAGTGCTGGCCTCCGGGACGTGAGCCTTCGAGGCGCTTGCACCCGCGAAGAGCGCACCCCACCACCGGCTCAGCAGGCCCGCGCGCCGCGAGGTCGCCACGCCCTCCCGCGAGCCCGTGTGTCTCGCGCGGAAGGCCTGTCGCAGTCGTGCGAGCAGCCCTCCTCGACGTGCGGACGACTCCTCGCGCAGCGCGACCGGCGTCGCTCCGCCCGGCTTCCTGGAGAAAGCCCGCTTCAGCTTCACCAGGAAGCCCTCTGGCACCACGGGAAGCTCCAGCCCCGTCATGCGCGCCAGCATGCGCTGGGCTTCGGGCGCGAGCGCGGGCACCTTCGGTCCGAACCACGCTCGCGTGGGTGGCGGCAGGGGCTGCAACACATCCTGCATGTCCGGAGGGGGCGCCCCCAGGCCCTTCACCCGCACGCGACGCCACGCCGACACGTCCAGCCACGCGCCTGGATCCACCGGTCGCAACGCGCCTGGCGTGTGCAGCGTCGCGACCCCCTCGTGCACCAGCACGACGGAGCCGGGCGGCGGCGACAGCCGTTCGCGCTCCTTCGGCGTCAGCGGCGCGCTGGTCAGCACGCCGGCCTCCATCACCAGGGGCAGGCCCGGCGCGTGCTCCACCGCGACCTTGCACGGCGCCGCCAGCCTGAGCAGGTGGCCTCCCGCCAGCGCCCACACGGTGGCCCCGGGCATCCAGGCCGCCAGCACGCGGCGGCGGACCTCGGGCTCCCCCAACGTCCCGGGATGGAACCAGAAGGCCATCGCCACCACCGTCCCCCGGTGCACGTGCGCACGGGGACGCAAGGCCGCGGACGAAGCACTCATGACGCCGCCGCCGGGAAGGCCCGGTAGAGCACGGTCTTCTCCATCAGGTCCCACAACACGAACTCGCCGGCGTCCGTCAGCCAGCCGAACACCGGCTGCCCGTGGCTCGCCGCCGCCTGCACGACGGGGGCACTGGCCACCGCGAGCGCCTGGGGCGACTGTCGCGAGAAGAATCGGAAGGTGCGTTGATCCGGATCCAGCGCGACCAGCCCGGGAGGAGCCGGCGCGGGAGGCTGCACCACGCCCACCACGCGATACGCCTCCGGCATGAGGATGACGGACACCCCCGTGTCCAGGAACAGCCGCCAGTCCAGGTCCTGGTCGCGCACCGCGAGCAGCCCCGCGTCTGGATGCGCGGAGGATGGGGAGTAACCAAAGAAGGCCTCCCCCCGGCGGGCATTGAGCGGAGTGAGCCGGGCCGGCTCCTCGCCCAGCATCTTGAGCCGCGAGATGACCGCCTGCCCCGGCTCGCCACCCTCGGGAGGAAGGACGCAGACCAGGCGCGAATGCACCTCCGCCATCGCGGAGGACTGCTCCTCCTCCACGAACAGCGCCGACGTCCCCTCCTCCTTGGGACGCGCCAGGGAGAACAGCCGTCCCCTGCCGTCCCTCAACCAGAGGTGTTCCTGGCCGCGAGGATCCACCCAGCTCATCAGCGGCAACGGCAGCGCGCCCGGCGGAGGATCCGGCCGCTGGGAATCATCCAGCGCCTGGTAGCGCGCCTTGCGGAAGCCCTCCGGCGTGCGCACCAGCCCGTGCATCACATACTCGTGCTGATGGCGCGCCAGGACGAGCAGCCCCCCCGAGGAACGCCAGCCAGCGGCCACGACCCGCTGTCCGCTGGGGACCTGGACGCGCCGGGGCTTGGGCACGGTGGCGCGCGGTGAGTGAGGCACGGCCATGCCCTCGACGCCGCCATCCGCGGAGAACAGCAGCACGCGCCGTCCGTCCCCGGAGAAGGAGAAGCCGATGATGCGCCGGTCGACCTTGCGAAGGTACGCCGGCGGTGAGCGGTGGCCGGGGCCGAAGGGGTTGCGCAGCAGGCGCAGGCAGTCATCCGGCGGCGGCAGCTCCAGCACCACCGAGCGAGGAGCGCGGGCCGAAGGCCGCACGTCCACCGCGAGCCGATGCGCGCCGGGCTCCATCGGCTCGACGACCTCCACGCGGGACAGGCCCTCCGCGCCCTCCAGCCGCGCGAGGCGCGGTGCGCCCACGAGCCACGCGTCGCCGGGTGCGTGCCGCAGCTCCAGGGCCTCGCGCCACGCGGACAGGTGGCGCGCGGACGCGGGCTCCGGCGAGCGGGCCCCCAGCCACGCGAGGAGCGAATGGACCTCCAGGCCCGTCCAGGTGGCGCGCGCGGGGTCGGACTGGAGCGCGCCCCAGGTGAAGGCGGCCCCCACGGCCTCCGCCCGGCGCGCGAGCACGATGAGCAACACCAGGTGCGCGATGCGGGGGAGCCCCAGTTGATCCGGCCCCACGTCCAGCAGCACCACGGTGCGCCGGGCGCCCTGGGGCGCACGGAAGGCGGGCTTGAGGAACGCCAGCTCTCCGAACGCCGCGCGCCGCACCAGCTCCTCGGGCGCCTCCAGTGCCCAGAGCCATTCGCTGACGAGCAGCCGCTCGAAGGGCCCGCGGCGGGAGAGTCCGTCATAGCCCTGGGGCTCACCGCCCTCGGCCTCGCCGCGAGGCCGCAACGTCCCGAGCGCCGCCGACAACCGCGCCACGTACGGGCCCAGGTGCAGCGCGAGGTCCTCCGGGAAGAGGGAGAGCTGGGCCGCCCAGGGACGCAACGCGGGGGGCAGCGCGGTCACGGCGCGGACTCCCCGCCATCCCACGAGGCCAACCAGCCCGCCAGCGAGGCCCGCACGACGGGCTGAGCCACACCCACGGGGATGAGCAGGCCGGACGCAGGCAGCACCGCGAGCGGCGCATCCCCCTGCCCCGCGAGCAACGCGCGCTCCAACAGCGACACCGCCACGTCCGGCTCCAGCGCGCAAGGCAACAGGAGCGCGGGGGCCAACGGATCCCGTCCCAGGTACACCGAGCCATCGACCCAGGGCAGCGACGCGGAGGCCCCCAGGAGCACGAGCACGCCCGGCCCCGAGACGCCGCTCCACGCCGCCAGCGTGGCGGCCTCCGCGCGCGAAGCACGCTGTCCCAACGCACGCGCCACCGGGCCCACACCGGCCACGGCGACAGGCTCCAGGGGCAGCACACGAGGGCGCCAGCGCACGGGCCGATCCGCGACGACAGGCTCCAGTGCGGGCCTCATGACTCCCTGCCTCCGCGCATCCCGCACCGGGAGGAACCGCCATGACGCCCGTGGCTCACCCGGTCACTCTAGAACGCCTCCCACGACGGACGAAGGGGGCGGCGCGCCCGACAGGGGGCTTGACGCACGCCGCGAAGCCGCACGTCCTCACGCCGCGCGGCATGCCTCAAGCCACGCACCTCCCCGCGCCACTCAGCAACGCGGCCACCTCACCACGCAGCGCGCGCAGGGCCTCCGGCAGCGCTTCCGGCGCGAAGCCCGCGTCCATCTCGCGCGCCACGCCCTCCAGCTTGAGCCGCCATGCGGCCACCGCGTCCTCATCCGCGTCCTGAGGCCGCGAATCCAGCAACGCCTGCCCCGCCTGCGCGATGCGCTGAGCCCGCGCGAGCGGCCCCGCGCTCGCCTCCAGCGCCGCGGCCGGCAGCGCCGCGTTCTCCGACCCGGCGAGCACGTCTCGCAGCACGTCCCGCGCCAGCGCCTGCGCTTCCTTCGTGGGCACCGCATAGACGAGCGGCCACAGGTCCGCGACGCCCGGCGTCGTCCGCCCCGCCAGCACCGCCGCCGCCGCCACCAGCCGCTGCACCTTCACCGCGCGCCGGTCCGACAGGCCAATGCCCGCGGACCGCAGCGCCCGCAGCGCCTGCGCCAGGTGTGGCCGCACCGGCTCCAGGGCCGCGCATCGAGCGGCGTTCGCCAGCACGTCCAGCGCCTCCAGCGACGCCACGCGCGGCACCGCGTCCGTCCACAGCGACGCGCCCCCCGCGAGCAGCTCCTCCAGTCGGGGATCCGGGACCGGCTCCACGAAGATGCGCGCGAGGAAGCGGTCCGCGAACGCGGCCAGCGCGTCGTCCTCCGGCAGCGCGTTGGACGCGCCCACGCACACCCGCAGCGGACACTGCATGCGCGTGTGCCCGCGCCGGAACGTGCGCTCGTTGAGCAGCCCCAGCAGCGTGTTGAGGATGGCGGTGGAGCCCAGGAACACTTCGTCCAGGAAGGCCACCTCCGCCTCCGGGAGCATGCCCGCCGTCTCCGTCTCCACCACGCCCTCGCGCAGCCTGCGCAGGTCCACCGGCCCGAAGATTTCGGACGGCTCCGTGAAGCGCCCCAGCAGGTATTCGAAGTAGGAGCCGCCCAGGCCGCGCGCCGTCCTGCGCACCGCCTCGCTCTTCGCGGTGCCCGGCGGCCCGACGACGAGCAGGTGTTCGCCCGCCACCGCCGACAGCGCCACCAGCTCCACCATCGCCTCGCGCTCCACCAGCCCCCGCCCCGCGTCGGTGAGGGCGTCGCGGACCGTGGCCGCCGCGACTTCGAAAGTAACGGACATGGCGCCAAGCCTAGCCGCGCGCCCGGTCCGGCATACAGTGGCGCCATGGAAACGAAGTGGACGTGGCTGGCATTGGTGGGCGTGCTGGGGGCGGGGCCAGCGGTCGCGGACGGGTGGCACGGCTATGTCTCCCTGGGCGCGGGCATCACCCTGGATCACTTCAGCGACTGGCGCGCCAAGGGCCCCGCCCTCCAGGCCTGGCTGGGCGTGGAGACGCCGCCCGGCCTGTCCCTGGGCGCGGTCTTCGAAACGACCCAGACCTGGGGCCGCCAGTTCGCCGAGGCCCAGGACCCGTCCCAGATGAGCCGGGTGCAGCTGGACTACACGGCGGTGGGGCTGGAGGCCCGCCTGCGCTTTTTGGGCGACAAGCCGGTGACGCCGTGGATCGGCGCCCGGCTGGCGAAGAGCTGGTCCCAGCCCTTCACCCCCAACAGCCTGGGCCAGCTGCGCCGCGAGGACTTCGACGTCACCAGCATGGCCTTCCGCGTGGGCCTGGACGGATGGATCAGCGACCGGTGGGGCGTGTCCATCGCCACCGCCCTCCAGTTCTGCGACGTGAAGTTCACGAAGGACGCGGACGACACCAGCGCCAGCGCCGGGGTCAGCGTCAGCATGTGCGCCAAGCCGCTGCAGAGCATCGTCGCCGGACCCGTACTGCGCTTCTAGCGCGGCTACAGTGCGCGCCCATGAACGCGCCGCCCCCCACCTCCGCTCCCCGCTGGCTGTACCTGCATGGCTTCGCCTCCGGCCCCGCCTCCGCCAAGGGCGTCTGGCTGGACGCGCACTGGGCCAAGCAAGGCATCCCCCTCCAGCGGCTGAACCTGCGAGTGCCGTCCCTGGAGCACCTGGGCCTGCACGCGATGCTGGACACCGTGCGGGATGCGCTGGGCGGCCCCCAGGACCGCGCCGTGCTCATCGGCTCCAGCCTGGGCGGGCTCGTCGCCGCGCGCACCGCGGAGCAGGACGCGCGCGTGGGGGCGCTGGTGCTGCTGGCCCCCGCCTTCCACTTCGTGGAGCAGCTCCAGCGCCGCATGGGCCCCACCGCCTGGGCGGACTGGAAGCGCACGGGCTTCCTGGAGACGGACGACCACGCGGAGAAGCGCCGCGCGCGCGTGCACCACGGCATCGTGGAGGAGGCCCAGGCCATGGACGCGAAGCGCGGCGTCTGGCCCGACGTGCGCGTGCCCACCCTCATCGTCCACGGCCGCAAGGACGACACCTGCGACGTGCGCTACTCGCGCGAGTGGGCCCAGGGAAAGCGCCACGTGCGGCTGGTGGAGGTGGACGACGGCCATGAGCTGACCGCCTCGCTGGAGCGCATCGCGCAGGAGGCGGATGCCTTCCTCACCCCATGGCGGGGTGGAGCGGACCCCCGTCAGGTGTTCACTGCCGACTGAGCGCGCCATGCCTCCGCGCCCGGCCGCGCTCGCGGCGCGGGCGCTCCGGTTAAGGTGGCGGCCATGAACCGCGAATACCACCGCTGGCACAGCCCGCGGCTGAGCCGGGACATGGAAGTGCTGCTGTACGGGCACTCGGGTGAGCCCGTCATCCTGGTGCCCACCAGCAAGGGCCGCTTCTATCAGGCCGAGGACTTCGGCCTCATTGGCGCCATCGCGGATGGCATCTCCGCGGGCCGCTACGTCGTGGTGTGCGTGGACTCCGTGGACGAGGAGTCCTGGTACAACAAGGACGTCGCCCCGGCCGTGCGCGTGGCCCGCCATGCCCAGTGGGAGGACTACGTGGTGCAAGAGGTGGTGCCGCTCGTGCGAGGCCGCGCCAGCGGCGGGCGGCTCACGCTCGCCGGGTGCAGCCTGGGCGGCTTCCACACGTACAACGTGGGCCTGCGCCACCCGGAAGTCTTCCAGCGCCTCATCTCCCTGGGCGGCAAGTTCGAGACGGACGACTTCCTCGACGGCCACCACGACGAACAGGTGTACTTCCACACCGCGCCGCAGTGGCTGCCCGGCCTCCACGAACCCGCGCGCCTGGGCGCCCTGCGCCGCGTGGAGATGACCCTGGCCGTGGGCGAGCACGACTTCTGCCGCCCCTCCAACGAGAACCTCTCCAAGGTGCTCTGGCAGAAGGACATCCGCAACGACCTGTCCATCTGGCACGGCGGCACCCACGACTGGCCCGTGTGGCGGCAGATGATCCGCCAGTACCTGCCGGCCTGACCCCCGGACTCCGGACATGACAACGCCCCCGGACAAGGACCCCGGGGGCGTCAGCGGCTTCACCGCCCGAGGCGGGAGCTACACCGTGGGCATGAAGACCTTGAAGCCCGTGCGGCCGTTGTTCGTCGTGTTGCGCTCGATGAAGTCGCTCGCGGACGAGTGGCCGTCGCCGGTGGTGATGGCCGTGTGGCCGTAGATGCTGCCCGCGGCCGACGAGGTCCGCTCCCACGTGAGGACGAGGCCCGGAATCTTCAACGCCTCTTCCAGGGACATGTTGACCTGCTTGAACTTGTCGCGCGGCAGGTTGTTGTCGATCTGGTTGCCGTTGCCCGACACGCTGATGCCCAGGGCGTTGCGGAGGGCCCGGCTCACGCCCGTGGCGCACAGGCCCTGGCTGTTGTAGCCGCCCATGCCCATCGCCGCCGCGCGGCCCGCCTGCGCCAGCCGGCGCATCGCCGCGGACGCGTTGCTGGGGCCAGCGCCCGTCGGGCCACCCACGTCCGCGCCGCCGCCCACGCCCCCCGAGCGCCCGCCGCCCGAGTGCCCGCCGCCGCGCAGCCCCTGACGCCCCCCGCCCGCATCGAAGCTGTCACGACCGGAGTGGCCGATGCGCAGCGTGCGGCCCGAGTAGATGAGGTTCGGGTTGGCGATGTTGTTGTCGCGCGCCAGCTTGGAGACGCTGGTGCCGAAACGCTGGGCAAGGGCAGAGAGGGTGTCGCCAGGGCGGATGCGGTAGTTGGACATGTGGGCTCCTGCGCCAATTCTCGGAGCATCCAGATTCAGGTTGCGAGAGATTCCCAGATTCCTAGAGTTTTTTACGCAACTGTAACCTTCCAGCCAGCCCGTCCGAACTCAGCCCTCCAGGGGCCGCAGGGTGCCCGCGCTGACGCGCAGGAAGCGCCACAGCACGGCCCCGGCCACGGTGATGAGGCCCGCGCACAGGCCCCACCAGATGCCCAGCACGCCCATGCCCAGGTGGAAGCCCAGGAGCAGGGTCAGGGGCAGGCCCACGGCGTAGTGGCCCACGATGTTGGCCACGAAGGTGAAGCGCGTCTGCCCGGCGCCGCGCAGCACGCCCGCGCCCACGCCCTGCACGCCGTCGAACACCTGGAAGATGGCGCTGACCATCAAGAGCGGCAGCAGCAGGGGCAGCACCTCCGGCGGCGCGCCCGCCAGCTTCGCCAGGCCGTGGGGGAAGAGCGCGAACACCAGCCCCCCCATCGACATGACCACCGCGCCGGTGGCGAAGGCCATCAGCCCGCTGCGGCGGGCCTGCGGCGTGTCGTGCGCGCCCACCGCCCAGCCCACCCGCACGCTGCCCGCGTTGCCGATGCCCAGCGCCATCGTGAACGTGAGGCTGGCGAAGGAGAGGGCGATTTGATGCGCGCTCACGCTCACCGGCCCCAGCCGCGCGGCCAGCACGCCCGCGAGCGCGAAGACGCCCACCTCCGCCCCGATGTGCAGGCCAATGGGCAGCCCCACCCGGAACGCCCGCAGCTGATCCGCCAGCACCGGCTTGAGTGACGACGTGCCGGGGACGGGAATCCCTCGCACCGCCAGCGCCACGATGAGCACCTCCAGCGCCGTGCACAGCAGCGTGGACAGCGCCGCGCCCGCCGCGCCCATCGCCGGCACGCGCGTGAGCGGCCCCGCCCACTCCGGCAGGGACGCGCCGCCGAAGACGAACAGCGGCACCAGCATCACGTTGACCACGTTGGCCAGCGCCGCGGACACCACCAGCGGCCGGGGCATCCCGATGGCCTGGAGGTACGCGCGCGCCGTGAGGAAGATGAGCATCAGCGGCAGGCTGGGCGCCCGGAAGTGCAGGAAGGCGCGCACCTGGACGATCTGCTCCTCCGCTACGCCCACCCACGGCAGGCCCGAAGGCACCGTGATGAGCACCGCCCACAGCACCACTCCCACCAGCGCGGACAGCCACACCCCCTGCCAGAGCACGTCGCGCGCGCGGCGCGGACTGCCCGCGCCAATGGCCTGGGACACCAGCGGATCCACGCCCATCATCAGCCCCATGCCGAAGCTGCTGACGGCGAAGAACAGGGCGTGGCTGAGGCCCACCGCCGCCAGGGCCGACGTGCCGGCCCGTCCGACGATGAAGGTGTCCGTCACGCTCATCAGCGACTGGCCCGCCTGCGCGATGCACAGGGGCACCGCCAGCGCGAGCAGGGCGCGGAGCTCCCCCCGCTTGCCACCGGACGGGGGGGACGACAGGGAAGGCTCGGCGGCTTCGGGCGGCATGGCGGGGCCTATAGCCTCTTCGGGAGGGGAATGCGCTGCCGCAAGCGACGCGCCTCCCCTCCCTGCCTGACCGCCTGCCCTTTGCGTCAGGGGGTGGCGGGGAGGAACGGCACGGTGACCAGCGGCGTCTGGAGGCTGTCCACCTTGGCCACGCGCACGCCCGAGTCGCTGATGGCGTAGACGTAATCATCCGCCATCACGCTGCGGCGCACGTCCGGCGCGTAGTACCAGCTCCACGTCGGCATCCCCGAACGCTTGTACATGTCCGCCATGGACACCGCGCCCACCGGGGAGATGCCCGCCTCCAGGTCCACGCGGAACACGCGCAGCTCCGTGCGGAAGTTCCTCCAGTAGTCCTCATAGGAGCCGTAATACGGCGTGTAGTCCGTGAAGGGGATGGCCACCAGCCCCTTGGCCGCGAAGTAGTTGAAGGCCTTGTGCTCGTAGACGGCCTCGCTCCAGCCGTAGGCGGTGCCCACCAGCTGCGTGGCGGTCTCCTTCGGGTTCGCCAGGTCGCTGACGTCGAAGAGCGACAGCTTCAGCGCGCTCGTCCCGCAGCAGCCGCCATCCGCGTCCCGGTGGACGCCCATGGTCAGCAGGTGGTGGTCGCCCACCGGGTGCATGTACGTGGAGAAGCCGGGCACCTTCAGTTCGCCCACCTTGCGCGGGTGCGCCGGGTCGCTCAGGTCGAAGGTGAAGAGCGGATCAATCTGGAGGAACGTGACCACGTAGCCACGCGGGCCCACGAAGCGCGCGCTGAAGATGCGCTCGCCGTCGGCCAGGTTCTCACTGCGGCCCAGCTCCGCCAGGTGCCCGTTCCGCACGCCCAGCGTCGTCACGCGGCTGGTCGTGGTGGTGCGGCCCCACCACCAGTCCTCGTGCTCCGGCTCCGGCACGCGGGTGGTCACCGTGGTGGCCAGGCGCAGCACGCCCTCGTACTCGTCCAGGGCGAACTGGTTGACGGGGGTGCCCTCCACCGTACCGGAGCCCACGTACACCGCGCGGCCCGGCTGGCGGATGTCGAACTTGTGCAGGTAGGTGAAGTCCTTCTGCCCCGGCACCGGCCACCACCAGTAATGCGAGTGCGCCAGGTAGAGCGAGTCCTTCGACGCGTACACCGTGCCCGGCTCCGCCACCAGGCTGGTGCGCCCCGGCGCCGCCGCCCGGGCATCCAGGTCCAGGGACGCCACCGTCACGAAGCCCAGCGCGGACGGGGCGTTGCTCCGGTAGAAGTCACCGCAGGACACCGGCACCGCCGTCGTCACGCCCGCCGCGTCCACGTGCTTGCCCTCGGGCAGCCACTGCGCCAGCGTGCTCGCGCGGATCCGCTGCTCGTTGCTGGCGATGAGGGCGTCGATGGCCTTCTCCAGCTTCTTCGTGTCCTTGTAGAGGTCCTCCGAATAGTCCACCCAGAACTTCACGCCCTCCGGCCAGCGGAACGCATCCGACAGCACCAGCCGCACGGAGCTGTCCACGCGGCGCGCCTGCGTGAAGGCGCCGGGCATGTAGAGCTGATCCACCACCGTGGGGTGGGCCACGTCCGACACGTCCACCGTCGTCACCTTGGTGCTGTCGGCGTTGTAGAAGCCACAGCCGAAGGCGGTGCAGGCGATGTCTGGCATTGGCACCATGGTCCCGCCAGCGGAGCCCTTGGCCGGGATGCCCGGCAGTCCCAGGGCCACCTGCGAGACGATGACCAGCCGGTCGTGCTCGTCCAGCAGCATCTCCCGGGGCCAGCCTTCAATCTCCAGCGACGCCGCCAGCGTCAGCTGCTCCGCGGGCCACGAGCGGTGCGCGTACAGCCGGTTGCCCGACAGCACGAAGATGCGCGTGCCGTCGTTCTGCACGAAGTCCGACTCGTGCACGCCCTCCACCTGGTTGTTGGTGCCGGTGGAGTCCTTCGGGCCCGAGTTGGTCGTGGAGCCGCCCGCCGTCTCGGGGCCGTCCGCCGACATGGGCGGCGGGCCGCCGAAGTCCACGCCCCGGTTGCGGCCGAAGCGCTCCCAATAGCCAGGCTTCTGCTGCTCCAGGCTCGCGCGCATCTGCTTGGACGCGGTGTCCTCGATGTACTGCTCCAGCTTCGCGCAGTCGTTGAAGCTCTCCAGCTTCAGCGATTGCTGCACGGGCTCGTTGCCCAGCCCGTCCGGGGTGCCGTCCCCGCCACTGCATCCCACCGCCAGGAGCGTGAGCCCCACGCTTCCGAAATGACTCCAGCGCATGCGCGATTCCTCCCTCTCAAGCTTTGCGGAGCGCAGCGCTTTGCGACACGCATGCCAGCAGGGAATCCCCCAGGGGCCGCCTGGGATTGCGGGGGTTTGGGGCGCGCGCCCAGGCCCGGGATGCTCTCAGAAACCTGAGGCGCGCGCCGGGCCCGCGGCGGGAAAACCGAGGGTCTGCGGCACGAAGCGCACGAAGCGCTGCTGAAGCTGCGCGTCCATGCCCTCCAGCCGGAGGCCCATGCCCGTCTGCGAGCGGAAGGCGCTGCCCAGCCCGGGCGGGTTGCACCACGCCACCACCGCCTGCGCCTCGCAGGGCGTGCGATGGCCGGCCATCACCAGCCGCAGCGACAGCCGCGAACCCTCGCGCGCGGGCGTCAACGTGCGCACGAAGAGGCCCTGGGGGCTGGCGTCATGGCTGAAGCCGCTGAGCGCGGGCCCGCCCTGCGCGGAGAACTCCACCACGGTGAAGAAGGGCACCCGCTCCGCGGCCCGCAGGGGCACGGTGCCCGGCGACAGGCGCGCCATCACCTGCCCCAGCAGCTCGTCCGCGCCCAGCTGCCGCTTCTGGAGGAGCGGCGCGCCGCTCAGCTCCCGCGCCCGCGCCAGCACGTCGGGCGCCTCCTCCACCCGCGACATCAGGACCAGCGGCTTGCGCGGGAACTGCTCCCGCAGGCGCTCGGCCAGGGACAGGGCCTCGCGCGGCAGCCGCGACACGTCCACCACGAAGCCATCCAGCTTGTCGCCGTGGGCCACCGCCTGCGCGCCCGCGTCGTCCAGGTCCTTGGCGTAGAGCACGTGCAGCCCCTCGTGCTCCAACGCGCCGCCCAGGAAGGTGTGCAGGAACCGGCCGCCCTCCACCAGCAGCACGCCCTTGCCCCGCGGCGGGCCCGTCCAGGCGCGCTCGCGCGACAGCCGCACCGCCGCCACCTTCGCCGCCAGCGCGTCCTGGCTCACCGGCTTGGGCAGGAAGTCGTCCGCGCCCGCACGGCCACAGTGCATCACCTCATGCGGTTCGTCCGCCGCGGTGAACATCACCACCGGCACGTTGCGCCCGGCCGCGTGCGCCTTCACCGCCCGGCACGCCTCGTCCCCCTGGAGCTTCTCCAGGTGCAGGTCCATCAGGATGAGCGCGGGCACC
This sequence comes from Corallococcus sp. Z5C101001, assembly GCF_007352635.1. Classification (NCBI taxonomy): domain Bacteria; kingdom Pseudomonadati; phylum Myxococcota; class Myxococcia; order Myxococcales; family Myxococcaceae; genus Corallococcus; species Corallococcus sp. Z5C101001. The sequence continues at coordinate 299,131 of NZ_VKLU01000008.1, read as the reverse complement.
CGCTTCCCCAGCTCCCCCAGGCACGCATCCGCCCCCTCCAACCCCACGACGTCGCAGCCCATGCGCGACAGGTGCAGCCGCATCACGTCCCGCGCCGTCCGCGAGTCGTCCACCACGAAGACCAGATCTCTCGGGCGGAGAGAATTACCGGGGTTCGTCATGACTCCCGGAGATAAGCGGACTCCGGGAAAGGCACCACGGACCCGGAGAGACAACGTGCTCTGGTGGACGGCTCTCGTGGTGGCATGGGAGGTCAGCCGCGCGGTTCGGCGCGTCCGGACAGCAGTTTCGTGAGCTGGCGGGCAATGAGGGCGCACTGGGCGGCGTCTCCCGCCGCGAGCGCGTCCTTGCCTCCCACCAGCAGCTGCTGCACGGTGCCCACGGCCGACTCGGTCTCCGGGCTGGGGTTCTCCCTCGCGCTCTTCTGGAGCAGGCGGGCGAGCTTCTCCCCGCGCACCAGGAGCTTGCGGAAGGTCTCCTCCGCCTTGCGCGCGTCCACCACGCCCTGGGCCTGGGCGTAGTGGGATTGCTCCTGGCCCAGCTTCTCCGCCTCGCCCTGCGGGAGGGTGGCGCGGGCCTCCAGGCGCACCAGCTCCATGTTGCCGGAGGTCAGGTCGGTGGCCTTCACGGAGAGGGTGCCCTCGCCGGACAGCTCGAAGACGACCTCCAGGGGCGTCTCCCCGCGCGCGGCGACGTGCAGGTTCTTGAGCACCACCTCGCCCAGCTTGTGGTTCTCGTCCTGGAACTCGCTCTCCCCCTGGTACACGGGGATGCGCGCCTCGGACTGGCCGGAGGTGCCCGGGAAGAAGATGTCGCGCGCCACCACCGGCACGCCCGTGTTCTTGGCGATGAGCCGCTTCACCCGGCCCCCCATCACGCCCACGCCCAGGCTCTGGCTGGCCACGTCCAGGAGCAGCGCCTGCCCCGCCTGCCGGATGAGCTCGTCCGCCTGCACCGCGGCGCCCAGCGCCACCGCCTCGTCCGGGTGCACGTCCGTGGAGGGCGCGCGGCCGAAGAAGTCCGCCACCAGCCGGCGCACCATGGGGACGCGGGTCATCCCGCCCACCAGCAGCACCACGTCCACGGAGCGCGGATCCATCCGCGCCTCGGCCATCACGTTCTTGCAGACGTCCAGGCAGCGCCGCGACAGCGGCTCCGACAGCGTCTCGAAGAAGCTGCGCGTGAGGGCGGTGTTGATTTCGGTGAAGCGCTTGCCGCCCGCCGAGTGGTCGCCCAGGCCGGCGACGGAGATGGTGGCCTCCTCCGCCTCGGTGAGCTCGCGCTTGGCCGCCTCCGCCGCGACCTTCAGCCGCCGCAGCGACTGCGCGTCCTTGGAGACCGCGTCCTGGAAGGAGTCCTCCACCTGCGCCAGCAGCCACTGCACGATGCGCTGGTCGAAGTCCTCGCCGCCCAGCGCGTGGTCGCCGCCCGTGGCCTTCACCTCGAAGACGCCCGCCTTCACGTCCAGGATGGACACGTCGAAGGTGCCGCCGCCCAGGTCGAACACCAGCGCGCTGCCCTCGAAGCCCCGGGACAGGCCGTACGCCAGCGCCGCCGCGGTGGGCTCGTTGACCAGCCGCACCACCTCCAGCCCCGCGATGGCCGCCGCCTCGCGCGTGGCCTGGCGCTGGTTGTCGTCGAAGTTCGCCGGGACGGTGATGACGCACTTGCGCACGTCGCGCCCGAAGTGCGCCTGCGCGTCCAGGCGCAGTTCACCCAGGATGAAGGCGGACACCTGCGTGGTGGGCAGCACCCGCCCGGACAGCTTCACGCGCACGTCCCCCGTGGGGCCGGCCACCAGCGGGTACGGCACCACCGCCTTCGCCTGCTGCACCAGCTCCGGCGTGTAGCGACGCCCCAGGAAGCGCTTGGTGGCCCACACCACCGCGTCCGGGTGCTGCTCCGCCAGGACCTGGGCCGGCTGCCCCACCAGGCGGTCCCCCGCCCGGGTGAGGCCCACCACCGAGGGCGTGAGGCGCCCACCCGCGCGCGAGGGGATGAGCCGCGGACGTCCGTCTTCCACGGTCGCCACGACGCTATTGGTGGTGCCCAGGTCGATGCCGATGACAGGTTCTTGCATGGCGAGGGTGGAGCGCACGCTACGGGCACGGGCCCATTCCGCCAAGTCCTCATGCTCCCAGGGCGTCGGCTGGCGGGCGCTGGCCCGCGCGGATGGGGACAGGGGCTGGCCCGCCCCAGTGGGGGACAGGGATGCCTCCCCACCCCCGCCAGTCGGCCCGGCTCCCACGGACGGACCGCGCGAAGCCGGCATGATTGCCGTGGGGGACGCCCCATGCTAAGGGCGCCACCGTCATGGTGAACGTCTCCATCGCCCGCCGCTACGCCCGCGCCATCCTCGACGTCGCAGCGGAAGGCAACCGCACCGACGTGGTCGCCGAGCAGCTCAACGCCTTCGCCGACGTCGTCGGTAAGAGCCCCGAGCTTTCGGACGTGCTGCTCAACCCCGCCTACAGCCGCGCCCAGCGCAGCCGCGTGGTGGAGGCCGTCCTCCAGTCGCTGCCCGTCACCGCGGAGCCCGCGCTGGCCAACGCGCTGCGCCTGCTGGTGGACCGCAACCGCCTGGGCTACCTGCCCGACATCGCCCGGCTCTACCGCGACATGGCGGATGCCCGCGCGGGCCGCGTCCGGGGTCAGGTCACCAGCGCCGTCCCGCTCACGCCCGACGCTGTCACCCGCCTCCAGCAGTCCCTCCAGCAGCTCACCCAGCGCAACGTCGTGCTGGAGACCCGCGTGGACCCGGCCCTCCTCGGCGGAGTGTCCGCCCAGGTCGGCGGCACCCTCTACGACGGCACCCTGCGCACCCAGCTGGAAGAGATGCGCCGCCAGCTGAAGTAGCCGGCTGTCACTCCCGGTACGGCCCACGTCCCGGGTTGGCGGGGTTGCCCCGTAGTCCTAGTCAAACCTGTATTTCCCGTCGGCTCCGGGAATGGGTATACTTCTCACTAACGCGGACAAGCCCGCGTTTTTCGAGACGACCCGCCCATGCCGCAGCCTGTGTTCCAACGGCTTCCCGGAGCCCTTCCGACCCCGGGGGTTCCCGAGGAGACCCTGCCCTTCCTGGGCGCGTTGCTCAACGCGCCGGGTTGGGGGGTGGCGCTGCTGGACGTGGACTCCCGCTTCCTGTGGATGAACGACCTGCTGGCGTCGCTGTGCGGCCGGCCGGCGCCGCTGTGCGTGGGGCGCTTCCTGGCGGAGGCGTGGCCGGGGCTGGCGCCGCCGCTGTCGCCGCTGCTCGCGCGGGCGCAGTCCGGCGAGCGGGTGGCGGAGGAGCTGGTGTCGGGCCGCTTCGGCGAGGTGGGCACGCTGCGCCACCTCACGGTGAGCGCGCTGCCGGCGTCTTTAGGGGCGGGCGTGCTGCTGCTGCTGCGCGACAACTCCTCGCGCCTTCGCGAGGAGGCGGCGCTGCGCGCGAGCGAGGAGCACATGCGCTCCATCGTGGAGATCTCCTGTGACGGGTACTTCTTCCACGACCGCGGGCAGTTCCTGGAGATAAGCCCCGGCCTGGGGCGCCTCCTGGGCTACTACGAGACGGCGGAGATGATCGGCCGGAACATCCTGGAGTGGGTGGCGCCGGAGTTCCGCGCCCCCGCCCGCGACGTGATGGACCGCGGCGTGGAGGCCCCGTACGAGCTGGCGGTCCTCCACCGCGACGGGCGCCGCATCCCGGTGGAGGTGATGGGCCGTCCGGCCACCTATCAGGGCCGCGCGGTCCGGCTGGGCGCGGTGTGGGACGTGAGCATCCGCAAGGCCTCCGAGGAGCGCCTGACGCGCATGGAGCACTTCCGCGAGCAGTTCCTGGACGCGGCGGGCGACGGCTTCAAGGCCCCGCTCCAGCGGCTCCACTTCGACGTGCTCGCCCTCCAGCACGCCCCGGCGATTCCGGAGTCCTTGACGGAGCAGGTGGGGCGGGTGGGCCAGGGCGTGCGGCGGGTGGAGCGGTTGATCCGCCAGCTGCTGGACTTCACCCGCGCCCGGCTGTCCGGCGGGCTGCCCGTGCAGGCCACCTCCGTCCACCTGGGACAGCTGGCGGAGCGCGTGGTGGCGGACCGGCGTCAGGCCCACCCGGGCCGCGACCTGCGGCTCGTCACCGGCGGCGACCTCCAGGGCACCTGGGACGCGGAGCGGCTCACCCAGCTGATGGATTCGCTCGTGGGCAACGCCCTGCACCACGGGCCGGTGACGTCATCCGTGGTGCTCCAACTTCAGGGCCGGTGGGATGGCATCACGGTCCAGGTGCATGACCCGGACTGCCGGGTGCCGCCGGAGTACCAGGGCACCCTCTTCGAGCCCTTCAAGCACCGCGCGGTCTGCGCCGCGGACGACGGCCTGGGCCTGTCGCTCTTCATCGTCCGGCAGATCGCCCTGGCGCACGGCGGGCGCATCTCCGTGGAGTCGGGGGCGGCGGACGGCACCCGCTTCATCGTGTGGCTGCCCAGGACGGACTGCCCGGTGGCGTCCGGCTCCTGAGCCGCCGGACGGGCGGGCCCCGGAGGGCGTCCTCCCAGGGGGCGCGGAGCACCGGCTTACGTCCGCGATAACGGGCGGCCCGGGGTGGGAAAAGGCCCCGGCGCGTGGTGCGTTGCGATGGGGCCGGTGGGCGTGATAGGGGGCCACCCGGTACATCAAGATTCGTGGCGGCCCTCCCCGTTTCCCAGGCCGCCCCCTCCGCAAGGACGCTAGACGCCCATGGAAATCCGCGCCGACGAGATCAGCAGAATCATCCGGGAGCAGATCAAGGACTACGGCAAGAAGGTCACCGTCGCCGAGACCGGCACCGTGCTGTCCGTGGGCGACGGTATCGCCCGCGTGTACGGCCTGGAAGGCGCGCTGGCCGGCGAGCTGGTGGAGTTCGCCAACGGCGTGCAGGGCCTGGTCCTCAACCTGGAAGAGGACAACGTCGGCGTCGCCATCATGGGTGAGTTCAAGGACATCCGCGAGGGTGACACCGTGAAGCGCACCGGGCAGATCGCCTCCGTGCCGGTGGGCAAGGGCCTGCTGGGCCGCGTGGTGAACGCGCTGGGCCAGCCGGTGGACGGCAAGGGCCCCATCGAGGCCACCGAGCACCGCCGCCTGGAGGTGAAGGCGCCCGGCATCGTGAAGCGCAAGTCCGTGCACGAGCCCCTGCAGACGGGCATCAAGGCGCTGGACGCGCTGGTGCCGGTGGGCCGCGGGCAGCGCGAGCTCATCATCGGTGACCGCCAGACGGGCAAGACGGCCGTCGCGGTGGACGCCATCATCAACCAGAAGGGCCTGGGCGTTTACTGCATCTACGTCGCCATCGGGCAGAAGCAGTCCACCGTCGCGCAGGTGGTGGAGAAGCTGAACCGCTACGGCGCCATGGAGTACACGACGGTGGTCGCGGCGAACGCGTCCGACCCGGCGCCCATGCAGTACTTCGCCCCGTACGCGGGCGTCGCCATCGGCGAGTACTTCCGCGACAACAAGATGCACGGCCTCATCGTGTACGACGACCTCTCCAAGCAGGCCGTGGCGTACCGCCAGCTGTCGCTGCTGCTGCGCCGCCCGCCGGGCCGCGAGGCGTACCCGGGCGACGTGTTCTACATCCACAGCCGCCTGCTGGAGCGCGCCGCCAAGCTGTCCGACGAGGAGGGCGCGGGCTCCCTCACGGCGCTCCCCATCATCGAGACGCAGGCGGGTGACGTGTCCGCCTACATCCCGACGAACGTCATCTCCATCACCGACGGGCAGATCTTCCTGGAGACGGACCTGTTCTTCTCCGGCGTCCGCCCGGCCATCAACGTGGGCCTCTCCGTGTCGCGCGTGGGTTCCGCGGCGCAGATCAAGGCCATGAAGCAGGTCGCGGGCTCCATGAAGCTGGAGCTGGCGCAGTACCGCGAGCTGGCGGCGTTCGCCCAGTTCGGCTCCGACCTGGACAAGGCCACGCAGGAGACGCTGGCGCGCGGCGCCCGCATGGTGGAGCTGCTCAAGCAGGGCCAGTACGAGCCCCTGTCCGTCGAGCGTCAGGTCATCCAGATCTACGCGGCGACGAACAAGGACGACGCCGGCAAGCGCGGGTGGATCCGCCAGGTGCCGGTGGGTGACGTGGTCCGCTGGATGAAGGAGATGCTGGAGTTCGTGGACAGCAAGTACCCGAACATCGTCCTGGACCTGGTCGCCAAGCGCGAGCTGACCGCCGACATCAAGGCGAACATCAACAAGGCGCTCACCGAGTTCAACGAGCTGTTCCAGGCGACCCCGGGCGCCAAGGTCTAGCCCTCCGTCGATTCGCGCCCCACGCGCGGTGCAGTGCGAGCAGCCCCGCTCTCCCCTTCACCCGGGAGGCGGGGCTTTTCGTTGCCCGGGAAGGCTCAGGGCGCCGGGGCCGCGTCCACCGTGCGCTTTTGCGTCCCGGTGAGCTCGTCCGTCAGCCCGTTGAGCATCACCGGCACCGGGACGGTGCCCGGGGGCAGCGGCTCCTCCACGGGCGCCGGAGCCGCCTCCGCCCGGGGCTTGTCCAGGAACACCAGCAGCCGCGCGCGGTACTCGCGCAGGGGGCGACTGCCGCTGAGCTTGCGCTCCGACGGGTGCCCCAGGATGACGCCGTCCGCTTTCGCGTCGCAGACGGACCTGGCGAGCAGCGCCTTGCGCCCGTCCATGCTCATCCACTCGTTCGTCGTCAGCGGCACCTCGCCAATGACCTCGAACGGGCGCGTGGGCTCCCGCGCCTCGTAGAACGCGAAGTCACAGTCCGCCGGAGGCGAGGACTCGGCCCTCCGCTCCGGCGTCCCGGCACAACCTCCCAGGGCTCCCAGCCCCAGGAGCACGCAGCACCCCAGCCTCGCGCTTCGCGGCATCCGCATACCCCCTGTTCCAGATGGAAGCCTCACGCCTCCCGGGCCGCGCGCCTCAGCGCAGCCGGGGCAGGATGGCGCGCAGGCTCTTGTCCGCGCCACCGCGCGCGCCCAGGCGCTCCACCGCGACGCGCTCGTAGGGCATCACGTTGGCGCGCTCCACCAGCTGCACGTGCGCGCCCAGCGCGGCGGGCATCGCCAGGTCCAGTTCGAAGATGTCGCCCGCGACCAGCGTGGACTCCGGGCCCGTGTGCGTGGCGTCCCAGATGCGCTTGAGCGCGGAGAAGTAGCGCCCGCGCCGCAGGTACACTGGGCGCCCCAGCACGCCATCCAGGTGCAGCGCTTCCGGGAGCGCGTCGAAGCGCGCGTCCTGGGGCTGCGTGTCCTCCAGCTGGAACTTGCGCGCGTCGCCGAACACCTTCAGCCGCTCGCGGCCCTTCGGCGCCAGCTGCGTGAGCTTCGCCTCCACCAGCTCCGTGTGGGCGTTCGTCACCACCGACACCGGCAGGCCCGTGGCGAGCAGCGCCTCCAGCACCTCCTTCGCCTCCGCCTTGAAGGCCGTCGCCGAGTGCTGGTACGCGTCCCGGTAGAGCGTCTGCACCGTGTCCGTGCGCGCCGCCTCGTCCTGGCCCCCGCCGAAGCGCTGGAGCAGCCGGTGCGCGGTGCAGGTGGCCGTCAGGTAGGGGTCCGCCGTGGCCGGCGCGACGATGCGCCCCCCGACTTCCCAGCCGTACCGGTCCACGCCGTCATGCAGCGCGGCGACTTCCTCGTCCCACGCGGCCGTCGCGTCCTGCCCCAGCACCCGGTACAGCGCCTGCTGGAAGTGCTTCAGGAAGGGCGCACCCTCCGCCAGCACGTCCGTGAAGGTCCCATCGAAATCCAGCACCACGCACGAAATCGCCATCCACCTGTCCTTGAGGCCTTGAACGAAAGCCTCGAATGACGCCCCGTTGGCCGCTGCGAATCAAGCCCCTCCCCTGCTTCTGGACGCAGGGATGTGCCAACTCCCGGAAAGCCGGATCCCCCCCGGGTCGGGTGGTCCAGGGCCTCCCGCGCACCCACCGTACGGACTCCCGCGGGGGAAGGGGGCTCCGCGCCCAATGTCCGAGCCAACCGGCACCTTTCTGGGGGAGTCCACGCCCGTGCGACATGAGTGGTTGCGCACGGTGCTGCAGCTGCTGCCCGTGGGGGTGATCATCGCGGACACGGGCGGCCGGCTGCTCGCGGCCAACGCCGCCGCGGATGCCCTGTGGGGCGCGGACGCGTTGGCGGAGATGAACCTGGAGCGCTACGGCCTCTTCGAGGCGTACTGGCCCGGCACGGGCAAGCGGCTGAGCGGCGAGGAGTGGGCCCTGGCCCGCACCCTGCGCACCCGGCAGACCGTCTCCAACGAGGAGGTGGACATCGTCGGACGCGACGCCACCCGGCACACCATCCTCAACTCCGCGGCGCCGCTGTACTCCGTGGAGGGCGACCTGGTGGGCGCGGTGAACATCAACGTGGACATCACGGAGCGCAAGGCCACCGAGCGCGCGGAGTTCTTCGTCAGCGAAGCGAGCCGGCTGCTCGCCGAGTCCCTGGACTGGGAGACGACGCTCAAGGCCGTGGGCCGCCTGGCCACGGTGGAGTGGGCCGACTACTGCATGGTGGACGTGCTGGACGGCGACGGCGACCTGCACCGGCTCGCGGTCAGCGCCAGGGACCCGCGGCGCCAGGAGCTGCTGGAGCGGCTGATGCCCTTCGCCCCGCGGACGGACTCGGACACGCCGCTGGCGCGCGTGTTCGCGCGGGGCAAGCCCGTGCTGGTGGCGGACGTCACCTCCCGGTGGCTGGACCGGGTGGCCCTTTCGGCCGAGCACCGCGCGCTGCTGGAGCAGCTGGGGCCGCGCTCCACCATGCTGCTGCCCCTGGCGGTGGGGCAGCGCCGCTTCGGCCTCATCAACCTGGTCTCCGTGTCCCCCGCGCGGCGCTACACCCGGCGGGACCTGGGGTACGCCACGGAGTTCGCGCGCCGGGCGGCGCTGGCGGTGGAGAGCGCCCGGCTGTACCGCGAGGCGAAGGTGGCCCTGCGCGAGCGCGACGCGTCGGCGGCCATGCTGGAGTCCTTCTTCGCCGCGTCGCCGGTGGGCATGGGCTTCGTGGACCAGGACCTGCGCTACGTGCGGCTCAACAAGGTCATCGCGGCGAACAACGGCATCCCCCTGGAGGAGCACCTGGGCCGCACGCCGCGCGAGCTGATGGGCGAAGCGGGAAACCCCATCCAGGATCTGCTGCGCCGGGTGCTGACCTCGGAGGTGGCCGTGGTGGACGACCGGGTGGAGTACGTCGCGGGCCCGGAGCCGCGCACCTTCCTGGCCACGTACTTCCCCGTGCGCACCCGCCGCGAGCTGCTGGGCGTGGGCGGCGTGGTGCGCGAAATCACCGACCAGCGCCGCATGGAGGACCACCTGCGCTTCCTCACGGACGCCACCACGCGGCTGGCCACGTCGCTGGACTGGCGCACCACCGTGCGCAACGTCGCGGAGCTGGTGGTGGCGCAGCTGGCGGACTACTGCCTGGTGGACATGCTGGGGGAGGACGGCGAGCACCTGGAGCGCGTGGAGCGCCGCGCCCGGGGCGACGCCCTCCAGGCCCAGCTGGAGAAGTCGATGCCCTTCGCGCCGCCTCCCGGCAGCAACACGCTCCTGCGCCAGGTGCTGGAGACGGGCCGCTCGGCGCTGGTGGCGGAGGTGGATGAGGCCGCGGTGCGGGCCTTCGCCCTGGACGAGGAGCACCGGGACATCGTGGAGAAGTTGATGCCGCGCTCGGTGATGGTCGTCCCGCTGGTGGCGCGCGGGCGGACGCTGGGCATCGTGAGCGCCGCGACGTGCTCCCCCACGCGGCGCTTCAACACGCGCGACCTGTCCCAACTGGAGGACCTGGCCTGGAGGGCCGCGCTCGCGGTGGACAACGCCCGGCTGTACCGGCAGGCGGAGCAGGCCGTGGCCGCGCGCGACGAGTTCGTGGCGGTGGCGACGCACGAGCTGCGCACGCCCCTGTCCGCGCTGCACCTGCAGCTGTCGTCCCTGCAGCGCACGCTGGACAAGGTGCCGATGGAGGAGTCGGAGCGGCTGGGCCAGGGGCTCGCGGGCGCGCTGCGCCAGGCGGACCGGCTGACGCGGCTGGTGACGCACCTGTTCGACGTGGCGCGGCTGGGCACCGGGCAGATGTCGCTGGAGCTGGGCGCGGTGGAGCTGTCCGCGCTGGTGCACGCGCTGGTGGCGCGGATGGAGGACGCGCTGGCCACCGCGGGCTGCGTGGCGGTGGTGCACGCGGACGCGCCGGTGGTGGCCCAGGCGGACCGGCCGCGCGTGGAGCAGGTGCTGATGAACCTGCTCACCAACGCGATGAAGTACGCGCCGGGCCTGCCGGTGGAGCTGTACGTGGAGCGCGACGGGGACATGGCCGTCATCGCCGTGCGGGACTGGGGCCCTGGCATTCCTCCGGAGGCCCGCGAGCGCATCTTCGAGCGCTTCACCCGCGCCACCGGCGCGCACGCGCGCGCGAGCCTGGGCCTGGGCCTCTACATCTCCCGGCAGCTCGCCCGCGCGCACGGAGGCGAGCTGTCCGTGGAGCCGACGATGGAGGAAGGCCCCGGCTCGCGCTTCGTGCTGCGACTGCCCCTGTGGAAGAAACCGTCCGGAGCGGCCCCGGCCTGACGCGGTGGGGCCACGCGGCGGGCCCTCCGGGGGTGTCGCACGGCGCCCACCTTGCCGCCCACCCCCGGGGCACCGCTAGCCTCGCGGGCCATGGACGACGCGCGGACCGAAGCAGCGCGGAGACGCTGGCGGTGGCTGCCCTGGGGGCTGCTCGCCGTCGCGGTGGCACTGGCCTCCACGGGCGCGTGGCTGGGCTCGCGCTCGCTCCAGGCGCTGGAGGCCCGGAGCGCGCAGCTGGAGCGCGAAGCCTCCGAGTCCGAGGCCCACGTCGCGCAACTGCAGACGCTGCGGCAGGCCATGGAGCGCAGGCTGCGCGCGCTGGAGCGCCAGCAGCAGGCCCAGGAGTGGGGCGGCGCCGCGGCGGAGCTCCAGGCCCGGAGCGCGGAGGCCCAGCACACGCGGCGCGAGGCGGCGCTGGCGGCCCTGGGCGCGACATGGAAGGACGCGCTCAAGGATGGGGACGTGTCCCTGGACCTGGAGGATGACGCCCTGCGCGTGGAGCTGTCCGAGCGGCTCCTCTTCGCGCCCGCCAGCACGGAGCTCACCCCCGAGGGTGCCCGGTGGCTGAAGCAGTCCGCGGGCGTGCTCCAGGGCCTCCTCGCCGACCACCGCGTGGCGGTGGAGTCCCACACCGACGAGGTGCTCCCCACCGCGCCCGCCTCCACCGCGTGGGAGCTGTCCGCCGCGAGGGCCGTGGCGGTGGTGCGCCACCTGGGCGAGCGCGAAGGGCTGGCCCCGGAGCGCCTGAGCGCCACGGGCCACGCCGCGTACCGGCCGCTCGTCCCCAACGACAGCCCGCCCCACCGCGCCAGCAACCGGCGCGTCACGCTGAGGGTGTCACCCACGCCGGTGACGCCGGAGGGCGCGGCCGTGGCCCGCACTGAACCGCCGTCGAGGCCCACCCAACGCCTCGCGAAGGCCAAGGGGAAGAAGACGGCCCGCCGCTGAAGGCGCGGGTGTTTTGAATAGAACCACGGGTCCGCACGTCGGCCGGAGGGTCCGCCCCTGCCCTGGAGCCACCCGTGCCTTCCTTTTCCCCTGCGCTGCGCGCCGGAGTCGCCGTGGGCCTGCTGTTGGCCGCCCCCGCCGCGGAGGCCCGCTTCGGCAAGAAGTCGCCGGACAGCTCCGACAACAAGAAGGACGACGACACGGGCTCGCGAGTCCACGCCGCGACGCCCATCCAGCCCGACCGCCCCCACGAGGCCTCCGCGTACACTCCGCCACCGCCGCCGGACAACGATGACGACTGCTGCGACGTCCCGTCGTCGTCGTACGTGTCGCCGGGCTACAGCGAAGCAAGCTACAGCGAGGCGGGCTACAGCGAGGCGCGCGCGGCGAACTACAGCGAGGCGAGCTACAGCGAGGCGCGCGCGGCGGGCTCGGAGCTGGCCGCGGACCTGTGGGTCACCCGCGCCGCGGCGACGCGCGCGCGCATGGCGGTGGAGCGCGCGCGGTCCACCCCGCTGCTCGACGTGCGCCTGGGCCTCAACGTCGGCGCCATGGGCGGTGGCTCCGCCGGGGACCTCTTCCTGGGCATCGAGGGACAATCGCTGGGCTTCGACGTCCAGGGCACGCAGCTGACGCTGCCCACCGACGACGGCACGCCGGGCACGGACATCATCCGTCTGGGCTCCGCGCACCTCACCTGGGCCGTCCTCTCCACGGACCGCCTGCGCTGGCGACTGGAGGGTGGCCTCACCACCGCCAGCGCACCGGACCTCTCCCTCACGGCCCCAAGCTTCGCCACCTCCGTCGAGGCCTGCGTGGCGGGCCCGCTGGACGTGGAGGCGCGCGCGCAGGGCACGTTCGGCCCCTACCGGCAGCTGGACGTGAGCGCGGGCGTGGCGCTGCACCTGGGCCCCCTCATGCTGCGCGGCGGCTGGCGCGGGCTCATCCTGGACGACGCGGGCCTCGTGGATGGCGTGCAGCACGTGGACCGCTTCATGGGCCCCTACGGCGGCGCGGGCTTCGCCTTCTAGGGCCAGCCCCTGTCCGGGGGCCCACATGCCCCCTTCCGGACACCCCTCCCCTCCTCGAGGCCCCTGGTGTCCCACGGGGTGATGGCGGTTGAATATTCCGGGCGAGCAGGCGTCCAGATGCCGCGGCCCATCCCGTGGGCCCGTGAAGAGGAGGGGTCGCCGTGGGGTTCTGGAAGACGCTGTGTGTCGCGCTCTCTGTCGGTGTCCTGCTGGGGGCGGGGCCCGCCGAGGCTCGCTTCGGCAAGCGCTCGAAGCCGAACGCCTCCGACTCGAAGTCCTCGGACTCCCAGGACAAGGACGACGGCGGGAATGAACACCGCGCCACCCCGGTGGGCCGCCCCTCGGACGCGCCGCTGCGCTCCAACGTGCGCGCCGCCAGCGTGGGCGTGGGGGTGGGCTGGTTCGACTTCCTCTTCCTGGGCTCGCCGGGCGGCGGCTACCACCGGCGCGCGCGCGCCGCGACGGCGCCCCGGGGCCGTGAGCCGCGGCCCGCCCCGCTGGTGCACCTGAACGTGCAGGGCGACAGCTTCGGTGAGACTGGCGGCGCGCTGGGCCTCTACATGGCGCTGGACGGCCAGCGCTGGGGCATGGACGCGCGCGTCACCGGCATCGCGCTGGAGTCGGATGACGGTTCCCGGCTCGACGACCGGCTGACGCTGCTGGACGCGCACCTGACGCTCTCCCCGTGGTCCTCCGAGCGCGGCCGCTTCCGGCTGGAGGGCGGCCTCGCCAGCGCGCACACCCCGGACGCCATCTTCGTGGGCCCCAGCTTCGCCGCCTCGCTGGAGGCGTGCATCGGCCCGTCGCCCTTCGACGTGGAGGCGCGCATCCAGGTGGTGCCCTTCCCGCACCGCCAGGTGGACATGCAGGCCGGGCTCGCCATGCACCTGGGCGTCCTCAACCTGCGCGGCGGCTGGCGCACGCTGTACCTCAATGACGCCGGCCGCCTGGACGGCGTCGTGCACTCGGACCTCTTCTCCGGCCCCTACCTGGGTCTGGGCTTCACGTTCTGAAGGCTGAAAGGCTGAAGAAAAGACTCCCGGTGTCCTGGCGCGCCGCGCGGACCCGGGAGCTGGAGCGCCGGGCTACTGCTCGTCCGACGACGCCCCGTACGCGACCGCCGGGCTCTCCGTCCCGGAGCCATTGGACACGCCGGAACGCTTGACGCGCCGCTTGGGCGGCGGGGCCAGCTTCGGATCCGACGAGAAGAGCGACCGGTAGATGGCCGGCGTGTTGATGTTGACGATGACGCCCGGGTCCTTCATGGGCATGCGGCGCGGGTTGAGCGCGCGAAGCGCCACGTTCAGGTCGTCCCCTTCGGCCTGGAGCAGCTTCTGCGCGGCGCCGCGCGAGAGCACCACCGGCCAGCCCATGGCGTTCTCATACTCCGGCCGCAGGGCCACGACGCCGTCGGTGCCGCCCCGCTCCATCTCCTTGAGCATCGACTTGACGGTCTTGTCGCGCAGCGCGGGCATGTCCACCGGGTGCAGCAGCACCACGTCCGCGTCCTCGGCCAGGGCCGCCTCCAGCCCCGCCTTCACCGACGACAGCAGGCTCTTCTCCCAATCCTTGCTCGTCACCAACTCCAGGCTGGGGTGCTGTTCGCGAACCTCCGCCTCGTTGTAGCCCACCACGCCCAACACCCCGCCCCCCGCCTTCCCGAAGGTGGACGCCAGCGACTGAAGGAAGCTCTTGCCCCCTTCATGCTCGATGAGCGCCTTGGGGTGGGCCATCGACTGGGCCTTGCCCGCCGCCAGGATGATCGCCACTGCCTTCATGACCCGCCTCCTTGCCCTCGACGAAAAGCCGGGGGCACCGCCAACAGGCTGTTGACCTCCTTCCGGGATTGCAGCCCGCCCGCCAGTACGAGTCGTCAGACAGCCGCCAGCCACACGCACAGGTGTTGGCTGTTGGCCCTTCGCGCAAGCGGGGATGTCCACCACCGTTCAGCCAGCCGGCCCACCGGACCTCCCCTCCCCGAAGGCCAGTGGCGCCAACCCGCCCTTCAGTGCAGCCAGCCGCTCGAGGCCGCCAGCCGCGGGGGCGCCGCGGTGTCCACGGTGTTTTCTTCCGGCGCCGCCAGCGCCTTGACGGTCAGAATTTCAGCCAGCCGCGCCAGCGGGCGGCGGCGGGCCACGCGGTGCAGTTCGTCCTCCGTGACCTCGCCCAGCAGGTCGCCCCCATCCCCCTCCACCACGGGCAGCACCTGCACCCCGTGGCGATACATCTGTTGGAGCGCCGCCAGGACGGTGTCCTCCGGGAACAGCGTGATGGCGCGGGTGAGGAGGTTCTGGAACTCAGGGGTGCGGCACATCGACACGTGAGGCCTCCGGTGCTCGGCGTTCGGGCGCCGTGTGCCCCGTGGCCTTAGCAATCCGCTTGCCGACGTCCCGCGAGCCCCGCGGATCCGCTTGCCGGCCTACGGCTTCGCCACGGGCTTCACCGACTCCACCATCTTGCGGAAGCCCTTCTCCGCGCCGTTGACCGTCTTCTCCGGCCCGGTGAGCTTGTAGAAGACCGCGCCCTCCGGGCCCTCCACGATGGCGCCGCGCAGCTTGAAGTTCGGCTTGGGCGCGGAGGGTCCCATCATCGGACCGCCCCCCGCGTACGTGCCCTTCACCTCCACCGTGGTGACGGGCATGCCGTTCACCTTCTCCTGCTTCGTCTTCGCGTCCTTGTCGTCCAGGGGCTTGCCGTCGGGCTTCTGGAACTGCGCTACCCAGCGCTTCACGTTCGCGTCCACCGCGCCGCCCTGGCCCTGCCCGAAGTAGAAGATGGCCAGCTCCGCGTCCTCCGCGTCGCCCTTCGCCGCGGGCACCTTGTACGTCGCCGCGCGCATGGGCCGCGCGGGCTGGACGGCCCACTCCGCGGGCGCGCTCCACGTCAGGCCTCCGGCCTCCTCCGCGCTCGCGCCCATCGCCACCGTCATCGCCAACACCAGCATCAGTCGTTTCATGGGCTGGCAGCGTAACCGCGTTCCCGCGGGCGTCACGCGCCCCTCCCGCACGCACCCAGCGAGACGTCCACCCGCACGCGTGAGACGCCACCCCATACCTGACTCATTGCGTCAAGCCCCTCTCTCTTTGTGCCCGGAAGATGGCGTGCTACTCACTGCATTGTTTCCAGCAGTTCACCTTGGGCTGGAGGGGAATCCCACCATGAAGAAATCGCTGTTCCTCGGGGCCATGGCCCTGGGAGCCGTTGCCTGCACGCCGGAGATCGCGCAGGACGCTCCGAATACGAACGTCGGCCTCGCGGAGTTCGATCCCACGGGCACCCCCGCTGTCGTCCCCTCTCCCAACGACCTGGCCATCAATCCGGTCACGAAGCTGGTGGCGGCGCCCATCAACCCGCAGGCGTCCGCCGCGGAGCAGGAGTTCACGCGCGACTACCTGAACACGCTCAACGGCTTCCCGACGTCCGCCATCGCGTCGACCAAGGTGAAGGACCTGGACGCGTTCACGGTGAACGCGCACACGGTCGTCTTCATGGACGTGTACGCGGGCACGCCGCTGGCGAAGCCGGTCACGCCGACGATCGCGTACAACGAGGACACGGACCTCATCAACATCATCCCCCCGGTGGATCCGAACACGGGCCTGCCGGCGTGGCCGAAGGGCGGCCGCTACGCGGTGGCGCTCATCGGCGGTGAGAACGGCCTGAAGACGACCGGGGGCTTCCCGGTCATCGGGTCGGCCACGTGGGCCTTCGCCAGCTCCGCGAAGCCGCTGGTCACCTGTGAGGACCTGACCGCGCCGGACTGCGCGCCGGCCACGGAGATCATCCCCTCCACGCAGACGGACCCCGCCAAGCGCCTGGCCGACCAGACCGCCAGCGCCCTGCGGCTGGAGCAGCTGCGCCGCGGCTACGCGCCCATCATCGAGGGCCTGGTCGCCAAGGGCGTCAAGCGCGAGGACGTCGTCCTCGTGTGGACCTTCAGCGTGCTGAACCAGCCGGAGGCCACCATCAACCTGGCGGCCACGCCGCGGGTTCCCACCATCATCCCCTTCCCCAACGACCTGCTGCGCGTGCCGGCCACCGGCACCACGGCGGCGCACCTGAACTTCCCCGTCCCGGCGGAAGCGGGCCTGCAGCGGGACCTCTTCCAGGGCCTCAACACCCTGGACGGCTTCTCCACCACGGGCGCCATCGTGTCGGAGAACGGCGATGCGCAGGGCGTGCTGGACGGCACGATGTACCGCACGCCGGCGGATCCCCCGGCGCCCAAGCTGGACCCGTCCACCCTGGCCACGGGCGTGAAGTTCCTCAAGCTGTCCAACCTGGACAAGGGCACCAAGCCGGACGTGGCCACCTGTCTGGTGAACAACACCGGTGACTGCGGCACCAGCGTGGGCACCGCGGGCGTCGTCGCCGTGCCGCAGCAGCTGCAGATCGTCCCGAAGGCGCCGCTCGATGGCGCCACCCAGTACGGCGCCGTGATGACCACGGACCTGAAGGACACCCAGGGCCGCAACGTCGCCCCGGCCACGGCGTTCGCGCTGATGCGTCTGGCGAACCCGGTGTTCGCCAACGGCAAGAGCCAGATCTCCTCCGTCCCGGACTCGCTCGCGCAGGCGCTGGAGCCGGTGCGCGCGGCCTACAAGCCGTACTTCGACGGGCTGGCCGCCGCGGGCATCCCGCGCTCGAAGATCGCCCTGGGCTGGTCGTTCACCACCCAGAGCACCACGTCCATCCTGCAGCAGCTGTACGCGCTGCCCACGGCGTACTCGACGCCCACGGCGCCGAACTACGTGGTGCCCGCCACCACGCAGGTGAAGCAGGTGATGACCGCCTCCGGCCTGCCGTCCGACAACATCGGCGCGGTCTTCGAGGTTCAGGCCAACACGCCGTTCCTGCTCACGGGCCCCAGCGACACGCTGAACCCGGCCGAGCCGCGCCCCACGCGCTACCCGTTCATGCTGTTCGTGCCCGCCACGGCGGCGCCCGCCACGGGCTGGCCGGTGCTGGTGTTCGGCCACGGCCTGACCAGCAACCGCACCGCGGTGCTGGGCGTCGCCAACAAGCTGACGGGCGCGGGCTACGCGGTCGTCGCGATGGACGCCGTCTACCACGGCGAGCGCTCCAGCTGCGTGGGCTCCGCGTCGGTGGCCGGCGGCTCCGATGACGGCGCGTGCGCCAGCCCCCAGACGCAGCGCTGCGAGACCAACCCCGGGAGCGCGTCCTACGGCCGCTGCGTGGCGCGCGTGGAAGCGTCCCGCGCGGACTGCAGCGCCGCGGTGCGCGGCCAGGTGCCGGGCGACGTGTTCTGCTCCACCATCACGTCCCCGTCGCAGGGCCGCTGCATGGCGGACAACAAGTGCGAGGGCGCGGACTTCCTCCGCAACAGCACGGGCGTCCCGGCCATCTCCGGCTGGAACTTCCTCAACCTGGGCAACCTGTTCACCACGCGCGACAACTTCCGTCACCACGTGGTGGACTTCGGCCAGTTCCTGCGCGTCCTGAGCAGCGCGGAGCTGTCCGCGGCCGTGGGCAAGCTGGACGCCAGCCAGGTGGACTACGTGGGCCAGAGCCTGGGCGGCATCATGGGCACCATGTCCACCGCCGTGTCGCCGCGCGTGCGCCGCTCGGTGCTCAACGTGGCCGGTGGCAACCTGGCGGGCGTGCTGCTGACCGCGCCGGCCTTCGCGGCCCAGAAGACGGCGTTCCTCGCGCAGCTCGCCTCGGCGGGCGTCACCCCGGGCTCCCCGGGCTTCGACACCTTCATCAGCCTGGCGAACACCATCCTGGACCCGGCGGACGCGCGCAACTACGCGTACCTGCTGGAGAACAACTCGGCGGCCGGCACGAACCCCGCCGTGCACCGCGCGTTC
Source organism: Corallococcus sp. Z5C101001 (assembly GCF_007352635.1). NCBI lineage: Bacteria > Pseudomonadati > Myxococcota > Myxococcia > Myxococcales > Myxococcaceae > Corallococcus > Corallococcus sp. Z5C101001. The sequence continues at coordinate 280,790 of NZ_VKLU01000008.1, read as the reverse complement.
ATCCAGTACATCGAAGGCGACGAGGTCATCCCGAACCCGAACACGCTGGCGCTCATCGCGTCCGCCAACCGCGCCGACGCGCCGCGCACGGTGGCGTCGTACATGTTCAAGTTCGACACCATCCCCGCGTCCGCCCGCCACGCGTTCCTCAACAACCCCGCCATCCCGGAGGCCGTGCGCAACGCGGCCCAGGACCAGATCATCGGCTTCCTGCAGACCGGCGCCGTGGCGCAGTAACCCGGACCACTGAGAGAGGAATCAAACACCCATGAAAAAGACACTCTCCCTCGTGGCGATGCTGGCGGCCGGTACGAGCCAGGCCGCGGGCTTCCAGATTGACACCCAGAGCGCCCGCGCCACCGGCGTTGGCGGGGCCACCACGGCCTGGCTGGAGGACTCCTCCGCCATCTATTACAACGCGGCCAACATCGTCGGCGTGAAGAAGCTGGACATCACGCTGGGCGACACGGGCATCCTGCCGAGCATCACGTTCCAGCGGCCGGGCATGGAGCAGGAAGGGCAGAAGACGACCCTGTCTCCGCCGCCGCACGTGTTCGTGGTGTACAAGCCCTTCGAGCGGGCGGCGTTCGGCGTGGGCGTGTACACGCCCTTCGGCGCGCGCAGCCGCTGGGAAGACGGCTTCAGCGGCCGCTTCCGCGGCTTCGAGTCCTCGCTGGCGACGTACAACATCAACCCGACGTTCGCGTATGAGCTGCACCCGCGCTTCCGCTTCGGCGCGGGTCTGGACATCACGCGGGCCACCATCGAGCTGACGCGCGGCCTGGACTTCGTCAACAGCGAGGGTGCCATCCACCTGGGCGGCGCGGACTGGGGCTCCGGCTTCAACGTCGGCGTGCAGGCCCGGGTGCTGGACAACCTGAGCATGGGCCTGCACTACCGCAGCTCCATCGACATCGCGTTCAAGGGCAAGGCGGACTTCCAGAACGTGCCGGCGGAGTTCCAGAGCCGCCTGAAGGACCAGTCCGCGAGCGCGAACCTGGTCCTGCCGTCCATGGTGACGGCGGGCCTCGCGTTCCAGCCCATCGACCGGCTGAACGTCTCGTTCGACGCGAGCTGGGTGGACTGGTCCTCCTTCGCGGAGCTGGCCATCCGCTTCGAGGACTCCTCCATCGACAACCCGCTGCCCAAGCGCTGGCACGCGAAGTGGAAGTACTCCCTGGGCGCCGAGTACGGCGTCACGGATGCGCTCCAGGCGCGCGTGGGCTTCGTGTACGACCCGTCGCCCAGCCCCAACAACACGCTGACGCCGGACCTGCCGGACGCCAACCGCATCAAGGCGACGCTGGGCCTGGGCTACCAGTTCCGGCCGTTCCGCGCGGACCTGGGCTACCAGTTCGTCGCGCTGGCGGACAAGGAGAGCAGCGCCCCGGGCATGCCCGGCACGTACGCCGGCACGGCGCACGTGTTCGGCCTGACGCTGGGCTTCTCGCCGGAGTAGTCGGAAGTCCATCCTGAAGCACCCTGGCGCCCGGCTCCTTCCCCACGTGGAAGGGCCGGGCGCTTTCGCTTACGGTGCCGGCCCGTGAGCCCTTCCAAGCCCGGCCGCAACGACCCGTGCCCCTGTGGCAGCGGGAAGAAGTACAAGGCCTGTCACGCCGCCGAGGACCGCGCCAAAGCCGCGCCGCCTCCCACCGCCCCCGCCCATCCGCTGAAGCAGGACCTGGAGGGCGCCATGGCCCTGCTGGGCGACGCGGACGTGTCCCGCCTGTCGCAGGCGCTGGAGCACCTGGGCGCGCTGCTCTCCAGCGCCGGTCCCCAGCCGGGGCTGCGCTACGACGACACAGCCTTCAGCGACCACGTGGGCCAGGCGCTCGCGAAGCTGGCGGCGCGGGAGGGCCTGGATGCCATGGAGGCCCGGAACACGCTGCGGGTGGGCGTGGTGCGGGAGCTGGGCACGCGGAGCTTCCAGGAGAAGCTGGGCGCGGGGCTGCTCGCGCAGGTGGCCCGGAGCGGGCGCACGCCGGAGGAGCGCCGGGCGCTGTGCGTGGGCGCGCTGCTGGCCACGGCGGCGAAGAAGACGGGCAAGGTGCGGCCGGAGGACAACCCGGTGCTGGACGTGGTGTTCGACGTGCAGTTCCGCGAGTGGAGCCAGAAGCACGCGGAAGGGGTGCGCAAGTACGAGGCGCTCATCGCGGGCATGGAGCCGGAGTCGCTGACGCCGGAGGCCTCGGAGGCCCTGCGCCGCGCGGAGGCCGGGGAGCTGGACGCGCTGGTGAAGCACGTGCAGGCGGACCCGGCGCTGGTGGAGCGCATCTCGCGCGAGGCGAAGGAGCGCGCGCAGCGGGTGGAGGCGAAGTTGCGCGAGCCGTCCACGCCGTCCGTCTTCTCCCCGGAGGAGGAGCTGTGGCTCACCTGCGTGCTGTGGGAGCCCCTGCGCGCGATGAAGACCCAGCCCAAGGACGCGCAGGGACGGCGGGAGGTCATCGCCGCGCTGCTGCGCGCGGTGAAGGGCGCGGTGGACGCGGACTTCCTGGAAGGAATGCTGGAGCGGCTGCGCGAGGGGGCCAAGGACCCGGCGGCGGACGAGGCCACGCGCGAGTGGCTCACCGACGCGGCCATCGCCTTCGAGGCGGAGCCGGCGCGGCTGGTGCTGGCGGCGCTGCTCACGGCGCGGCAGGAGGCGCGGGGGCGGAGCGCGGAGGAGCTGGTGGCGCTCGCGGACCTGAAGGCCCTGCCCGCGTGGACGCCGGAGCAGCTGGAGCCGTACCGGCTGCTGCTGGAGAAGGAGGGCCGCGCGGCCGGCGCCCAGCGCATCCACCGCGCGCAGGACTGGCTGCGCGAGCACCCGGTGAAGCTGGACGCGGAGGGCTAGACGATGAGCGCCTTCGCGGTCTGCTGAAGGCGCTCCGTGCCCATGCGCATCAGCAGGCCCTTCAAGCCGGGCTGACTCACGACGTGCCGCTCGAAGGCGGCGCGCTCCAGGCGCAGCACCACGCAGGCCGTCTTCGTGCGCACCGTGGCGGACACGGGCTTGTCGAGCAGCAGCGAGATTTCACCGAACACGTCGCCTTCGCGCAGCTCGGGCAGGGCCACGGTGCGGCCCGCGGGCTGCGACAGGGACAGCTGACACTGGCCTCGCAAGAGCAGGTAGAAGGCGTCCCCTGGCTGGCCCTGGGTGAGCAGCACCTGGCCCGCGGGGATGGCGCGCAGGTCGAACTCGCGCGACATCGCCTGCTTCAGGGTGGGCGACAGCTGGGTGAACAGCGGGCTGGTGCGCAGCAGGTTCTCCACCAGCCGCCGCTGGTAGAAGTCCTGCACCGCCGCGTCCACCTCCGGGTGCGCCGCGCTGACGCGGGACAGGGCCTCGCGCTTGAACTCCAGCAGCACGGAGCGCTGCCGCACCTCCACGCTGGCCAGCCTGGGCCCCTCGGACACCAGCGCCACCTCGCCGAAGAAGTCCCCGGGCCCCAGCGTGGCCACGGGCTGGCGGGCGTTGCCCTCCACCCGCCGCGTCACCTCCGCCTGTCCCTCCACCAACGCGAACATCGAAGCCCCCGGCTGGCCCTCCTCCACCACGCGCTGGCCCGGCCAGAAGGCCCGCACCTCCAGCGCCTCCACCAGCGCCACGAAGGCCTCGCGCCCCACGCCGGACAGGACCGGGACGTGCGTGTCCGGGCGCTCCGCGAGCCACGCGAAGGTGGGGGCCAGCGCGCCGGGAGGCCGGGCGAAGCGCTCCGCCAGGGTGAGGACCGTCCTCGGCCGCGCGCCCCGGAGTCCGCGCGACAGCACGGCGGCGGCCACCGCGCGCAGCAGGTCTCCCGCCTGGGTCCAGGCGAGCGCGGCGTCGTCGTAGGCGCGGGCGGCCTCCGGGGTCCGCTCCAGCCACTCCAGCAGCTCCGCCACGCGCTGGTGGCCTTCGGCGTCCCCAGGTGAGGCGCGCAGGGCGTCCTGGTAGCCCGCCAGCGCCGCCTCCAGCTTGCCCTCGGTGGCGAGGGCCGCCGCCTGGGCCTTCAGCGACCGAGCATGTGGGGTGTCCGCCATGCGGGCCTCTGTAACCCAGCTGCCCGGCGCACGCATCCGTTCGCCGGTCGCGGCGGGGTGTTGGTGGACACCCACCGTCGGCGCTTCAGCTGCTCAAGTCCCTCACGCGCTCCGCCAGGCTCTGCGTGAAGAGGCGGTAGATGCGCAGGGCCGCGGCCTCGTGCGTCTCCAGGAAGTATTGGAAGTCCGTCCGCGTCACCCGCAGCGCGCGCACCACCGTGTGCGCGCGCACGTGCGCGGACACCGGCCCGTCGAGGATGAGCGAGATCTCCCCCAGGAACGCGCCCGGCCCCAGCATGTTGAGCTGGCGCGCGTCCCGGCCCGGGCCCGTGGACACGCTCACCATGCCCTCCAGCAGCACCACCAGCCCCATCCCCTTCGCGCCCTTCTCCAGCACCGTCGTCCCCGCCGGCACCAGTACCGGCCGGGCCAGCCGGTAGAGGTCCCGCATGTCCTCCAATGACAGACCATCGAAGATGGGAATGGCTTTCAGATAGCCATACCCATCCACCACCGGCGGCGCCTTCTCCGCCGCGGCCGCGCCCTCCGGCGGCGACGCGAGCCCCAGCCGCTGGAGCAGCCGCGCCTGCTCCGCCTGGAGCAGCACCGCCCCCGTCCCCGTCGCGTGCTTGATGCCGTCCGCCAGGAGCACCAGCGCGCGCCACGTCGCGCCCTCCGCGTCCAGCAGCTCGCACATGCGCAGCACCGCCTCCGGCCGCTGGCCGTCGTCCACGGGCACCGCGCGCAGCATCTCCAGCTCCGCGTGCGCGTTGCCCAGCACCCGGAACACCTGCGCCGCCTCCATGGGCCGGTGCATGCGGCCCAAGAGGTGCGCCAAGGACTCGCGCGCGCCCAGCGCCTGGTACAGCGCCAGCGCCTGCTCCAGCGAGCCCGCCCGCTCGAAGGCCCCCGCCGCGCGGGCCTGCTCCCCCACCCTCAGCCACGCCTCCGCCGCCAGCAGCGGCGCCCCCGCCTGCTCGTACAGCGGCGCCGCCCCCAGGTCGTCGCCATCCGCCTCCAGCAGCCGCGCCGCGCCCGCGAAGTCGCGCGCCTGCCGCAGCACCTCCACCAGACGGGCACGCGTGTCGGCGGGGACCGCCAGCGCCTCCTCCAGGACCCGCTCGCGCTGCCCGGCCCCCATCGCCTCGTAGGCGCGCATCGCCTCCGCGAACGCCCCCTGCATCACCCGCGTCCACACCCCTCGCGTGACACTGGAACCGGGGCCCCCGGCCTCATCGCTCAGGTTCGAATCCACTGGAGTCACGGCCTTGTCGTTCCCCCCGGACACCCTGGCGGACAAAAGGGTGGCCTCACCTGTGTCCGGGACCTCAATTCCGTAGCATCCCGAAACAGGGAAAGCCAGCCATCACGGGAGCTTAAGGCAAGCGTTGGACACTTTCTCCACCGCCCTGCATGGGTGCGCGAGACCTGGGAGGTTGGGGGCCTGGGGCCGCGACCCAACGCGCCTCCACTCAGCCGGCGCGCGGCTCCAGGGGGTCTTCGTCCGGTGCCACCCGCCGCCATTCGGGAAACGGATCCTTCAGCCGAGCCCACGCCGCGGGCCCCTTCGCCAGCTCCGCGGGGGTGAGCAGGCAGCGCTCCAGCGCCGCCGCCAGCGCGTCGTGGTCCGCGTCGCGGGTGATGAACACGACCTCCTGACGCCGGTCGCCGTGGGGCCCGCCCGCCACGTCGCGCTCCACCTCCGCGCGCACCTCCGGGTCGTCGGGCCACTCCTCGCGCGGCGTCGCGGCCCACCAGAGGCCCGCGGGTTCGAAGCCGCACGCGCCGCCCGCCTGGGCCCACAGGCCGGTGATGTCCATGCGCGTCGCCAGCCAGAAGAACCCCTTGCTGCGCAGCACCCCCTTCCAGCTCCCGTGCACGAAGTCCCAGAAGCGCTTCGGGTGCAGCGGCACGCGGCTGCGGAAGACGAAGCCGCGGATGCCGTAGGACTCGCTCTCCGGCAGGTGTTCGCCGCGCAGCTCCTGGAGCCAGCCGGGGGCGCGGCTCGCCCGCTCGAAGTCGAACGCGCGCGTGTCCAGCACCTCCCGCAGCGGCACCCGGCCCCGCTCCGACCGGAGGATGCGCGCCTGGGGATTCAACCGGCGCAGCACCGCCTCCACCCGCCCCAGCCCGTCCGCGTCCACCAGGTCCGTCTTGTTCAGCACCAGCACGTCCGCGAACTCCACCTGCTCCACCAGCAGGTCCACCACCGTGCGCTCCTCCTCCTCCGCCAGCGCCAGCCCGCGCTCCGCCAGCCCCTCCGACGCCTCCCAGTCCCGCAGGAAGTTGAACGCATCCACCACCGTCACCAGCGTGTCCAGGCGCGCCAGCGTGGACAGGCCCTGGCCCTCCGCGTCCTCGAAGGTGAAGGTCTCCGCGACGGGCAGCGGTTCGGAGATGCCGGTGGATTCGATGAGCAGGTAGTCGAAGCGCTTCGCCTTCGCCAGCTTCGACACCTCCTTCAAGAGGTCCTCGCGCAGCGTGCAGCAGATGCACCCGTTGGACAGCTCCACCAGCTTCTCGTCCACGCGGCGCAGCGCGGCGCCCCCCTGCCGCACCAGCTTCGCGTCGATGTTCACCTCGCTCATGTCGTTGACGATGACCGCCACCCGCAGGCCCTCGCGGTTGGTGAGCACGTGGTTGAGCAGCGTCGTCTTCCCCGCCCCCAGGAATCCCGACAGCACCGTCACCGGCAGGCGCGTGTCCTTGTCTTCAAGCATCGTACGGCTCCAGCATGGGTTCGCGATTAGATGTAACTCAGTTACAAGTACACATCAAGTACACATGGATGGGGTCGCGGCGCCTTCGGACGCCCTGAAGGTGGGATACCGGCCGCCTGCCCTGCGCGCGGGGAGGCGCGGTCCGGCCGGAGGGGCTCCCGAGCGCAAGCATCCCTATGCAGGCGCGCGCCCGGCGCTATCGTGGGGGGCCATGGGGCCAGCGCCGGAGCGGCGGATGCGAAAGCCACGAATCATGGGGGATGTGCGAACGGCGGCGGCCGCGGCCGCCCTGCTGGGCTCGGGCGCGGCGTGGGCGCACGCGGGCCTCCCGGAGACATCCAACGTCACGCTGCGGCGGGGACACCCCGAGGACGTCTTCGTGGGCGCCACGTTCGGAGCGATCATCTCGCGCGACAGTGGGCGGACGTGGCGCTGGGTGTGCCCGGATGCGATGGGCTATGGCGGCTGGCGCCCGGAGTCCTTCATCTGGCGCGAGACGGGGACGCTGCTGGCGGCCACCGGCAACGCGCTCCTGAGATCCAAGGACGGCGCGTGCTCGTGGTCCACGCACCCCGCCTTCAAGGACACCTGGGTGACGGGGCTCGCCGCGCAGCCCGGCGATGACGCGGTGCTGTACGCGTCCACGGGCCGCTCCACGGCGGCGAGGAACGGGCTGTTCCGCTCGGATGACGGCGGGGAGACGTGGCGGGCGCTGCCGCTCCAGCGCGACGGCATCGTCTTCTCCGCGGTGCGCGTATCGGCGGCGGACCCTCGCACGCTCTACGTGTCCGCGTGGGACACGGCGCGCATGTACCTGTTCCGCAGCGACGACGCGGGCGACACGTGGGAGGAGCTGCCCCAGGCGTTCCCGGACCTGGTGCGCCCGTTCGACTTCGTGGTGACGGCGACGGACCCCACGGACTCCCGCGGCGTCTGGGCCCGCGTGTCCGCGCAGGGCACCACGCACATCCTCCACAGCACGGATGGCGGGCGCACCTTCCCCCCGAGCCCGGGCGGAGGCATCGAGGACGTCTTCGTCAACATGGACCTCTCCGCCGACGGCGGCACCGCGTGGGTGTCCACCTACAACGCCTTCTTCCGCAGCCAGGCGGGAGGGCCCTTCACCCAGCTGGAGCTGCCCACCGGCAACGCGTGCGTGACGCGCGTGGGCGACGTGCTCTACGGCTGCGGCTCGCCGTGGCTCCATGACTGGTCGCTGGCGCGCAGCCACGACGAGGGCACCACCTGGGAGCCGCTCTTCAGCCTGGAGCAGATCCAAGGCAGCCACCAGTGTCCGGCGGGCACGCCCGTGCGAGAGCTGTGTCCGTCGCGGTGGCCCCAGCTCGCGGGGACGATTGGCGCGCCCCTCTACCCGGACGGGATGCCGGATGGCGGCGGCATTCCGGAGGGCGGCACGCCGGACGCGGGCGCCCCCGATGCCGGCGCGCCGCCCACCGACGCGGGGACGACGCCCTCCAGCCCGAAGCCGTCCTCCGGCTGCGCCGCCGCGCCCGCGGGCACCCTCCTTCCCCTGTTCCTTCTCCCCTGGTGGCGCCGCGGCCGGCGGCGCGAGGACCCCTGCCCATGACGATGCTGAGAACCTCCCTGCTGTGGAGCACCGCCGCCGTCGCGCTGCTCGGCCTGACGGCCTGTCACGGCGACGACCCCGAAACGGCCGACTGTGGTGAGCCGCTGTACGCCGGCGGCGCCACGGACGAGGCCTGGCGCACGCTGGTGGACGCCCAGAGCCGGCCCGAGGACAGCTCGCGCGCGGTGACGCTCGTGTCGCCGGAGTCCGGGCAGACGTACGCGCCGGACGCGGCAGCGCCGCTGTGGCGGTGGACGTCCCCCCTGCGCGCGTCGCTCCAGCGGCCCGGCCGCGCCACGCCCCTCCGGGAGGCCGCCCCGCGCGAGTCGAAGCGGTCGATGCTCGCGTGGCTGGGCGACCTCGTCCTGCCCAGCGCGGAGGCCCACCTGCCGCCGTACACGGGCGACCTGTACTGGGTGAAGGTGTACACGACGGGGCGCCAGTGCCCCCTCGCGCAGCTGTTGACGTCGGAGTTGCAGTGGCAACTGGATGATGGCTCCTGGCGGACGCTGCGGGACGCCGCGGGCGCGACGTTCTCGGTCCAGGTGACGAGCGCGTACCTGGTGCAGAACCGCATCACGGAGGGGCCCTACACGATGGGGTCCACGGTTCCCTTCACGCTGGGGCGCGAGAAATGAGGCGCGTGGCCTGGCTTTGCGCGCTGGCGCTGGGCGCGTCTTGCAACGATGGGGCGCTCCGGGCGGAGGGCACGCTGGAGGTGCCTCCGCTGGCGTACGCGGATCCGAACCCATGGACGCGCGGGGGCGCGACGGTGCCGCCTCCGGGGCCTTCCGGGCGGCTGCTCGTGACCAACAGCCTGGATGACTCCGTGAGCCTGCTGGACATGGACGGGCTGGGCACGCCGGGCTGGGGCGAGCTGGCGCGCGTGCCGGTGGGGCTCAACCCCGTGGAGCTGGAGGGGCCGCACCACACGGCGGTCTCCCCCGGCGGGGACTTCTACTACGTGGGCATCTCCAACTACGTGCCCGGCGGCGGCTCCGGTCCTCACGGCGCGCACGGCACCGGCACGGCGGATGGCTACTGCCTGAAGCTGAGCGCGAAGGACAACCGGCTGATCGCGTCCGCGCGCGTGGACCGCAACCCCGGTGACGTCATCGTCAGCGCGGACGGGCGCACGCTGTACCAGACGCACTTCGACCTGCTGCGCATCGCGGACGTGGCGCGTCAGGGCGGCCCGGAGGAGGACATGGTGGCGCGGATGGCCATCCTGGACGCGGCGACGATGGAGGTGAAGTCGCGGGTGAAGGTGTGCCCCGCGCCGCACGCGGTGCGCCTGTCCCAGGATGAGCGCACGGCGTACGTGGCCTGCTGGTCGGACGAGGTCGCGGTGGTGGACCTGGCGACGGAGGGCACGCCGGTGACGCGCGTGAAGGTGGCCGCTGGCGCGGGCACCGCGACGAATCCCCGCCACCAGCCTTACGCGCTCACCTTGTCGCCCACCACGGGGGACGTGTGGGTCAGCTCCCTGGCGAGCCGGCAGGTGCAGGTGCTGGAGCCCGGGACGCGCACGATGAACCCGGCGCGCACGGTGTATCTGCGCGGCTCGCCCATGTTCGGCGCGTTCACGCGGGACGGCGGCACGCTGTACCTGCCCTACCAACAGGAGGACGCGGTGGCGGTCATCGACCCGGTGACGTCCACGGTGACGCGCACGCTGCCGCTGTCCCAGGCGGGCTGCCTCAACGTGCACCAGTTCATGCTGACCCCCGACGAGCGCCAGGGCCTCGCGGTCTGCGAAGGCGACCACCTTGGCCCAGGCACGTTGCACGTCGTGGACCTGGCGGAGGGCACGGTGGTGTCCACGGTCCAGATGGGCCTCTTCCCGGACTCGGTGAGCCTGCTGCGGGGGACGCCATGAAGCGCCTTCTCGCGAGCGTGGCCGCGCTGGGGCTGGGCGCGCTGGCCGGGTGCGGTGACAGCGAGCCTCGCCCGGCCGCGGACTACGGGGAGTCGCTGTTCCAGGACGCGCGGCTGTCGGAGAGCACGTTCAACCGCTTCTCGTGCGCGACGTGCCACGTGACGACGCCCGCGCTGCCGGCGGGCCGCATCGACGCGGGCTACTCGCTGTACAACGTGGCGGCGCGGCCCAGCTGGTGGGGGGGCTACGAGACGCACCTGCTGGACGCGGTGAACTTCTGCTACGTGAACTTCATGCGCGGGGTGACGAAGCTGGAGGCGGAGGACCCTCGCTCGCGCGCCCTGTATGAATACCTGTCGCGCATCAGCCCGGACGCGCAGGCGCCCGCGCTGCCGTTCACGGTGGTGAAGGACATCGAGGACGTGCCCCGGGGCGATGCCGCGCACGGGGAGGCGGTGTACCGGGCGGCGTGCCAGGACTGCCACGGCGCGACGCACACGGGCGCGGGGCGGCTGACGGAGCTGGCCTCCGTGTTGCCGGAGGTGACGCAGGACTACGACCGGCTCTTCCCGGGCATCCCGCACGCGCAGGTCGTCATCGAGAAGGTGCGGCACGGCCAGTTCTTTGGCGTGGGGGGCAACATGCCACCCTACAGCCGGGAGGCGCTGTCCGACGCGGACCTGGGCGCCCTGCTGGCATACCTGGGGCTGTAGCCACGCACGGGCGTCCTCCCTGGCAAGCGGCCAGGCAGGACGGGAAGCGCCCGGCGTTCCGCCCCTGCCAATGCACGCCGGGCATCCGCACCTCTGAGGAATCCATGGCCTCGGCGGGTTCACAGGAGCGGGGCCCTTCGTCGGAAGGGCGCACGCCCAGGGCGGGTGCGGTCCCGTCGTCCCTGGCCGAGCTGCTGGAGCCCCACCGCGACGCCATCACGGACGACTGGGTCGCCCGCATGGCCGCCCTCGCGGCCCCCCTGCACCTGTCGCGCGAGCAGATCATCGACGGCCTGCCTGCGTTCCTTGCCGAGCTTCGCGAAGCGCTGTCGCGCGCGGAGGCCGAGGGCGTGGACTTCGACTCGCTCCACCACGAGGAGACCTCCGAGGCGCACGGCCGCAGCCGCCTGCGCATGGGCTTCGACGTGGCCCTGGTCACGCGCGAGTACACCCTGCTGCGCGACTGCATCCTGGAGCGGGCGGAGCGCGAGGGCCTGGAGCCCCCGCTGTCACAGCTGCGGCTGCTCAGCGCCTGCATCGACACCGCGCTCGCGCAGGCCGTGGTCCCGTTCGAGCTGGACAGCTCCGAGCGCCGCCGCTTCGAGGCCGATGAGCGCGAGCGCTTCTTTCAGCTGTCCCCGGACATGTTCTGCATCGCGGGCCTGGACGCGTACTTCAAGCGGGTGAACGTGTACTTCCTCCACGTGCTGGGCTGGAGCGAGGCGGAGCTCTACCAGCAGCCCTTCCTGGACCTGGTCCACCCCGACGACCGGCAGGCCACGCTCGACGAGGTGGGCAAGCTGGCCCAGGGCATCCCCACGCTGCGCTTCGAGAACCGCTTCCGCACCAAGGACGGCCAGTACCGGTGGCTCGCCTGGGCCGCGCGCCCCGTGCCCGAGCTGGGGCTCATCTACGCCGCCGCGCGCGACATCACGGAGCAGAAGGCCGTCGCCGCGGAGCGCGAACGCCTGATGGACGCCCTGCGCGACAGCGAGGGGCGCTTCCGCAACATGGCGGACCACGCCCCCGTGATGCTCTGGGTGACGGACGTGGATGGCTCCACGACCTACATGAACCGGGGCTGGTACCACTTCACCGGCCAGACGGAGGCCACGGGGCTGGGCTTCGGCTGGCTCGACGCCGTCCACCCCGACGACCTGGAGCGCACGCGGCAGACCTTCATCCTCGCCAATGCCAGACACACGCCCTTCCGGTTGGACTACCGGCTGCGCGGCCAGGACGGCCGGTACCGCTGGGCCGTCGACACCGGCTCGCCCCGCTTCGACACGGAGGGGCACTTCCTGGGCTACATCGGCAGCGTCATCGACATCACCGACCGCAAGCAGGCGGAGGTGGAGCGGGAGGCCCTGCTCGCCCGCGAGAGCGCCGCGCGCCAGGATGCGGAGGAAGCCAATCAGCTCAAGGACGAGTTCCTCGCCACCATCAGCCACGAGCTGCGCACGCCGCTGACGGCCATCCTGGGCTGGGTGCAACTGCTGCGCACCGGCCACCTGCCGGAGCCCCGCCGCGAACGCGCGCTCGAGACCATGGAGCGCAACGCGCGCGCGCAGGGTCAGCTCATCGAGGACCTGCTGGACGTCAGCCGCATCATGTCCGGCAAGCTCAGGCTGGATGTGAAGCCGGTGGACCTGTCGGCCGTGGTGCAGCAGGCGCTCGACTCGGTGCGGCCCGCGGCGGACGCGCGGGGGGTCCAGCTGGGGGCCACGGTGGACACCTCCAGCAGCGTCATGGGCGACACGCACCGGCTCCAGCAGGTGGTGTGGAACCTGCTGTCCAACTCGGTGAAGTTCACGCCCCGCGGCGGCCACGTGCGGCTGGTGGTGGCGCGGCGGGACTCCCTGGTGGAGCTCACCGTCGAGGACACCGGCCAGGGCATCCCCGAGGCCTTCCTGCCCCACGTCTTCGAGCGCTTCCGTCAGGCCGACAGCGGCACGACGCGCAAGACGGGCGGCCTGGGGCTGGGACTGGCCATCGTGCGCCACATCGTGGAGATGCACGGCGGCACCGTCTCCGCCGCCAGCGAGGGCGAGGGCCAGGGCGCCGTCTTCACGGTGCGCCTGCCCCTGTCGGTCACGCAGCGGCGCGGCCCCGAGGTGCCCACGGCGCCCCGGACCTCGGCCCCGGGCCCGGCGACCGCGCATCCCTCGGAGCTGGACGGAGTGCGCGTGCTGGTGGTGGACGACGAGGAGGACGCGCGCGAGCTGTTGAGCACGCTCCTGGAGGAGAACGGCGCCAGCGTGCTCACCGCCGGCTCCGCGGCGGAAGGGCTCCAGGTCATCCAGGCGGAGCGCCCCGACGTGCTGGTCTCCGACATCGGCATGCCGGGCACGGATGGCTACGGGTTCATCGAGCGCGTTCGCGCGCTGCCCGAAGAGCAGGGCGGGCGCACCCCAGCGGTGGCCATCACGGCCTATGCCCGCTCCGAGGACCGCACCCGCGTGCTGCGCGCCGGCTTCCAGAGCCACGTGCCCAAGCCCGTGGAGCCCGTGGAGCTGCTCGCCGTGCTCGCGTCGCTCGCGGGCCGCTTCCAGAAGCAGCCGAAGGACTGAGGTCGCGCGAGCCAGAGCGCCGCGCGCCACCGGGGCCTCGGGGCGCGCCGATGACCCGAGCACGCGCGGAGCCCGTGCACGGGAGCCACGCGCGGTGCGCCAGGGCCGTGGGGCATCGACGCCTCGGAGCACGGACCCGCGCATGGTCGGGAGCCGCGCGCGGTGCACCAGGGCCGTGGGGCATCGACGCCTCGGAGCACGACGACGACCCGCGCATGGTCGGGAGCCGCGCGCTCGGTGCACCAGGGCCGTGGGACGCCCGACACCTCTGGACGCATCCTTGTGGCCAGAGGGCGGGGACAGGGCTTAGCTTGCAGGTCATGCGTCCGCCGCCCGGACAACTGGCGATGTTCGACGCCCCGTCCCCCGGGAACACCCCGGCGCACGCGCGGCTGCCCTCGCGCGAGGACGCGCTGCCCCGCGCCGCCGAGCTGGCCCGCCGCGTGTCCGCCCTGCTGGGCATGCCCGTGCACCTGCGCCTCACCGACAACCGCGCCACCCTGGTGAGCTACCGCCGCCTCCCCGAGGGCCTCCGGCTGCGCCTGCACCACCTCTTCCTGGACGCGCCGGACCCGGTGGTGCGCGCCCTCGCCCTCTACGTGTCCGGCGACCCCGCCGCGCGCGACGCGCTGGAGGCCTTCAGCCACGCGCACCAGGCGCAGGTGCGCCGCGAACGCGAACCGGGCGAACCCCTTCGCACGCGCGGACGCTGCTTCGACCTCAAGGCCGTCCACGCCCGCCTGGACGCGGCCTGGTTCGACGGGCGCGTGCAGGGCGTGGAGGTCGGCTGGGCCCGCCGCCCCGGCCGCCGCACCCGCCGCACCATCCACCTGGGCGGCTACGACGCGCGCCTGCGCGAGGTGCGCGTCCACCCCGCGCTGGACCGCCCCCACGTGCCCGCCTTCGTCGTGGACTTCATCGTCTTCCACTCCCTGCTGCACGCGGACCTCGCCGCCGCCGACGCGGCCCAGGACGCCCACGACGGCACCGGACGCTGCGCCGCCGAACACCCCCCCGCCTTCCTCGAACGCGAGGCCGCCTTCCCCCTGCGCGAGTCCGCCTGGCGCTGGCTGCTGGACAACCTGTCCTCGCTGCGGCGCGGATGACCTGCCAGCCCCCCGCTGAGCCGTTTCCGACAGGCGGCCCCCACCTGTCCACCCAGCCCCCTGGGAAGGTGGTGGCCAGCGAGGGCCGCACACTGCATGCTGTCGCCCCGATGCGGTTTTTCAGTGTGGAAGAGGCCAGCCGACTGGTGCCGTTGCTGACGACCATCTTCGGGCGCGTGCGCCCCTGGGTGGAGCGGGTGCAGAAGCTGGCGGAGGTGCTGGACGGCCCGGAGGCCCTACCCGACACGGAGGACGTCCGCACCCAACGCGAGGAGCGCGACGCCCTGCTGGAGCGCATCCGCGTGGAGCTGGTCCCGCTCCAGGAGATGGGCCTGGAGATCAAGGGCGCGGACGGGCTGGTGGACTTCCACGCGCGGCGCGGCGAGGAGCCCGTCTACCTGTGCTGGCGCTACGGCGAGAACACCGTGGCCCACTGGCACGACCTGAAGGCGGGCTTCTCCGGGCGCCTCCCCATCCAGAGCCCGGACGACTTCGAGCCCAGCTACCTCAGCTGACCTCCTCCCGGAGGAAGTGGCCCCCTCAACTCGACAGGCTCTGGTGCAGCAGGCCCAGCTTGTTGCGCGCGGACAGCAGCTGCTGGCGCAGCGAGTCCGCCTGTCGGCCGATGTCCGCGAACCGGTCCGCGTCCGCCGCCTGGGACAGCGTCGCCGCCTCGTCCGCCACCTCCGCCATCCGGTCCTGCAGCGACGTGAAGACGGACGTCAGCCGCGCGTCCTCCTCCGCCGTGCGCGTGGCCTGCTGCCGGAGCGCCGCGAACTCCTGCATGCGCCCGTTGAGGTCCGCCGCGCTCTGCCCCAGCGCGCCGTAGCGCGTGAGCAGGTCCTTGAACACCTCCGTGCGCCGCTGGAGCTCCTGCGCGCACGCATTGACGGCGTCCGCCTGCGTCTGCTGGCGGGTGCGCACCCCGGTGATGGCCTGCACCAGCGCGCCCACGCGCACGCGGAGCGCGTCGTCCAGGTCCGCCAGGTCCTTCAGCGTCTTGGAAGCGCGCTCCAGCTGCTTCTCCGAGGTCAGCGGCGCCTCCTGGAGCTGGCGCGCCAGCGATTCGAAGCGAAGCAGCTCGGCGTCCAGCGCCTCGGCGGCGGAGACCAGCTCGGAGGACGGGGGGGTGTCACGCTTGCTCATGGGGCGGGGAGGATGCCACGTCCGGCTGCCCGCTCCCTCGCGTTCGCCTGCCTGCTTCAGGAGCCTGTGCTCGGGGGCGGACAGTGCGACTTCCGGCCCTCGCCAACGCCCGGGGGCGTCTCCAGGTTTCCGTGACACGTCGCGTCCGGAGGTCTGAAGCCATGCCCGTGGATTTCTCCATCACCGTGCTCGTCACTGGCGCCACCGGCCAGCAGGGCGGCGCCGTGATTCGCCAGCTCCTCAACCGTGGCCACCACGTGGTGGCCCTGGTGCGGGACGTGGAGTCCCCGTCGGCCCGCGCCCTCCAGAAGCCGGGCGTCGTGCTGGCGCAAGGCGACTTCGAGGACCGCCGCACCCTGGAGCGCGCGATGCGCGGCGTGGACGCCGTCTATGCCATGGGCACGCCCTTCGGCTCCGGCGGCGTGGACGCGGAGCTCCACCACGGCCAGAACCTCGCGGACGCGGCCAAGCGCTCCGGCGTGCGGCACTACGTGTATTCCTCCGTGGCGGGCGCGTCGGAGCTCACCGGCATCCCGCACTTCGACAGCAAGCACGCGGTGGAGCTGTACCTGCGGCGCCTGGACATGCCCTTCACCATCCTGGGCCCCACCTACTTCATGGAGAACCTCACCCAACGGCCGCTCCGGGACGCGCTGGCGGCCGGGCAGCTTCCGGTCGCGCTGCCCGCCTCGCGCGGCCTGCAGATGGTGGCGGTGGATGACCTGGGGGCCTTCGCGCTGCAGGTGCTGGAGGATCCGGAGAAGTTCATCGGCGAGCGCATCGACGTCGCCTCCGACGAGGTGACGGGCCAGCAGGCCGCGGCGCTGCTCTCCATGGTGAGCGGACACCGCATCCACTTCGAACAGGTGCCCCTGGAGCAGCTGCACCAACAGAGCGAGGACCTGGCGGCCATGTTCGAGTGGCTGGACAAGGTGGGCTACCACGCGGACATCCTCACCCTGCGCAACGACTACCCGCGCGTCGCCTGGCAGACCTTCGAGACCTGGGCGCGCCATCAGGATTGGGGCTTCATCACGTCCCCCTCCTGGCCAGCCACCGCCGCCGAGCCGGTGACGCCCCAACCGTAGGCCCCCTGCCCGCGCGCTCGCCCGCCGGGGTGGAGGACGGGGCATGTCAGCCGCTGAACGCCGCGCGCCTACCTTCAGGTGAAGGAGGCATTGCGATGCGAGCACGGGTGTTGGGGGCCGCGGCATTGTTGTTGGTGGCGGGCTGCGCGGCCCAGACGAAGTTGCGCCCCACTCCGGAGGCGGGGGTCCTCCAGAACGGCAAGAGCGGCGCCATCACGGAACAGCAGGGCGTGCGGCTGGTGGCGGACTCCTCCGCGTGGCAGGGGGCCCCGTACGACCTGGAGCGCCGCCTCACCCCCATCTACATCCGCCTGGAGAACCAGGGAGACCGTCCCCTCCGGGTCCAGTACCCGTCGTTCGCGTTGGTGGGCCAGCAGTCCCGGTTCCGCTACAGCGCGCTGCCCCTGGTGTCGCTGCGGCGGGCCATGTCCTCCAGGGACCCGGCCTGGGTCCCCCCGTCCTACAACGGCGTGGTGGCCCCCTCGGTCAGCCTGCGCGTGGGCCCGGGCGCCTACGCCTACGGCCCTCGCCGGGGCTGGGGACCGCGCTGGTACGGCCCGTGGTGGGGCAGCCCGTTCTACGACCCGTACCTGTACTACGGGCCCCCGCGCTACGTGGAGCCGCTGCCCACGGCGGACATGATCAACAACGCGCTGCCAGAGGGCACGCTGGAGCCCGGAGGGACGCTGGAGGGCTTCCTGTACTTCCAGGGCGTGGTCCACCGTGAGGACGCGGTGACGCTCCAGATGAACCTGGTGGATGCCCAGACGGGGGAGCCGTTCGGGACGCTCGCCATCCCCTTCCAGGTGAGCAAGGGCTAGCTAGTGCAGCAGCGTGCTGGGCGGCGCGTAGGGGGAGCGCCCGCCGTCGTGCGCCAGGTCGATGAGCCGCGCGTCCTCGGGCTGCCCCAGCGCGCGCCGCACCTCCGGGCCCCGCACGGGCAGGCCCCAGAGCGGCCCCAGGAGGAACAGGTCCAGCGCCCCGGACAGCAGCGGCGCCAGCCCGGCCAGCGCGACCGCCGCGCCCCGGGGAGAGCTCGCCCGCAGGCCTCCCAGGACCATGCCCGTGCCCGCCAGAATCCGCACCCACCGTCCCGTCCGCGACGCGATGAAGCCGACCATGCACACCTCCCCACGCCGAAGATGAACACGCGCGAGGGGGCGACCATCGGAGGTGTCCACCCGGCGACCCTCCCGGCTGGGGGCCCGGCCGCCCGCTCGCCTCCCGGGTGGCCAGCAAGCGTGGAGCCGCGCGGGCATACTGCGCCCCCGTGAGCGAGAACGACGCGAAGGCCCGGCCCTCCCCCGAACCGCAGGCGGCCCTGGCCGCGTTCCGGGAGGCCGTGGGCGAGGCGCACGTCAACGTCGACCCCGACGCGCTGGAGGCCGCCCAGACGGCCACCTTCGCCACCACGCAGCGCATCCCCGCCATCGTGCGGCCCGCGGACACCGCGCAGGTGCAGGCCTGTCTGCGCATCGCGGCGGCGCACCGCGTGCCGGTGTACCCGGTGAGCGCCGGCCGCAACTGGGGCTACGGCTCGCGCGTGCCCCCCGGCGACGGCAGCGTGCTGCTGGACCTGGGGCGCATGAACCGCATCCTCGCCCACGACGAGCAGCTGGCGTACCTCACCGTGGAGCCGGGCGTGACGTTCCGGCAGGCCCATGCGTGGCTGCGCGAGCGCGGCTCCACCACGTTCATCACCACCATCGGCGGGTCGCCGGACGCGAGCATGGTGGGCAACGCGCTGGAGCGCGGCGACGGACGCGGCCCCCACGCGGACATCTTCCAGCACGTGTGCGCGCTGGAGGCCGTCCTGCCCACGGGAGAGCGGGTGGAGACGGGCCACGCGCGGTTCCCCGAGTCTCGCGCCGCCCCCGTCTTCCGCTGGGGCCTGGGGCCCGTGCTGGACGGCCTCTTCAGCCAGTCCTCGCTGGGCGTGGTGACGCGGATGACGTTCTGGCTGTCGCGCAAGCAGCCCTGGCTGCGCGAGTTCTTCTGCGCCGTGAACGACGACGCCCAGCTCTGGGACATGGTGGACCGGCTCCAGGCGCTGGCCCTGGACGGCACGCTCCGGGGCAGCTTCTTCTTCTGGAACGACATCAAGGCCTTCAGCGTCACCCAGCAGTTCCCCTACGCCTCCGTGGGCCGCACGCCCCTGCCGGACTGGGCCCGCGACAAGTTCCGCGAGGGCTTCGGCCGCTGGGCCATCAGCGGCGCCCTCTCCGCCCCGGACGCCGAAATGGGCGCACTGCTGGAGAAGCGGCTCGCACGCGCGGTGGAGGGCGCCTTCCGCCCCCTGTCCTTCGGCCCGGTGGCCCCCGACGGCGAGAGTCCCTTCCAGGGCGTCCCCACCGAAGCCAACCTCGCCATGCCGTACTGGCGCAAACGCACCCCGCGTCCGGAGGACCCGGACCCCGACCGCGACCGCTGCGGCTTCATCTGGTGCTCCGTCGCCGTGCCCTTCACCGGCCCGGAGGCGAAGCGCGCCGTGGAGATCGCCGACCGCGTCCCCCGCCTCTTCGGGTTCGAGCCCAACCTGGCCCTCCTCGCCCACTCCCCCCGCTGCCTCTATCTGGTCGCCGCGCTCGCGTATGATCGCGACGCCCGCGGCGAGGACGCCCGCGCCCAGGCCTGCTACCGCGCCCTTTCCCGCGAACTGGCGGACGCCGGGTACCACCTGACCCGAGCCGGACTCCAGGCGCAGGAGGCCGCACCACCCGTGCGGGACGACTCCCCGGAGGTGGGCCGGCGGCTGAAAGCGGCGCTCGATCCCGAGGGAATCCTGGCTCCCGGGAGATCCGAGCCCTGAGGCACGGGTGGATCAGCGGAGAAAAAAGAGGAGTGGAAACTTTCCGCGGCCCCCCCCCGATAAACTCTCAAGTCACAAGATTTCCCACCGCGCCTCGCGCCGCCGGAGCCCTTCGCCATGTCCATCGAGACCAACCGCTACCGCCCCGTGTTCCGGAACCCCACGACGACGCCCCCGGCCAACGGGACCAACGTGCGCCGTGAGGTCCAGGCGCAGACGCAGAACCGGGCGCAGGGCGAGGCGACGATCGACCTGAACCGCGGCGTGCAGGGCAACCGGGTCACCACCAGCAACCAGGCGAACCCCTCCACCACGACGGACATCCAGAAGCAGCTGGAGACCAGCCGCTTCGACCAGACGGTGGCGCAGGGCGAGTGGAACAAGAGCTGGACCGCCGCGTCCGGTGAGCACACCTTCGGCGACCCGAACGGCAACTTCCACACGACGGTGGAGGGCCAGGCGCTGACGGCGGACGTGGGCGCGCAGGGCAACGTCTCCATCGACCCGCTGCACGGCAAGATTGGCGCGGAGGGCTCCGTCGACGCGAGGGCGGACCTGGTGCGCGGCTCCGTGGAAGGCCACGCGGACAGCGCCCTGGGCCGCTCGCAGTGGGGCGCCGAGGGCAACGTGGGCGCCGAGGCGGGCGCCACGGGCCAGGTGGTGTTGGATCCGCTCCACGGTCAGGCCGCGGCCTCCGTGAAGGGCGAGGCCTTCGCCGGCGCCCGCGCCAGCGCGGAGGTGAGCCAGGAGATCGGGCCCGCGACCGTCACGGCGGGCGCGGAGGCCTTCGCCGGCATCGGCGTGGAGTTCGAGGCCAACGTCGGCCTGAAGGACGGCAAGCTGTCCGCCAACTTCGACGTGGGCGCGGCGCTGGGCATCGGCGCCAGCCTGGAGTTCGGCTTCTCCGTGGACGTGGGCAAGCTCGGCGACACGGCGAAGAACGTCGCCGAGGGCGTGGGCCACGCGGTGCAGAACGTGGGCGAGGGCATCAAGAACGTGGGCGAGGGCATCAAGAACGTCGGCGAAGGCATCAAGAACGCGCTGACGAGCTGGTAGTCCGCCGCATCGCACCGACGCTCTTCCCAGGGCCTCGTCCATCCGGGCGAGGCCCTTCCTTTTTCCCCGTTGCTCGACAGCCCCCGGCCCCTGGGGGAGACTTTCCCTTATGAACTCTCTGGAAACCCTCCTCGCGCAGGGCCAGGTGGCCCAGGCCAAGGCCGAGGCCGAGAAGCTCCTCGCGAAGAACCCCTCCCACCGCGACGCCCTGGTGGTCATGGCCAAGCTGGCGCTGGTGGAGAACAAGGTTCCCCAGGCCGAAGGGCTGCTCGCCAAGGCGGAGGCCGGCGGGGCCACGCCGGAGACCGGCCTGGTGCGCGCCAACATCGCCGCGCAGAAGGGCCAGCTGGACGCCGCCCTCAAGGCCTACCAGGGCGTGCTCGCGCTGGACCCGAACCGCGCCGAGGCCCACTTCGGCAAGGGCATGATGCTGATCAAGCAGGACAAGGCGCCCCAGGCGCTGGAGGCGCTCACCCAGGCGGTGAAGCTCTCGCCCCAGCAGCCGGTGTTCCGCTACCGCCTGGGTCAGGTGCAGCTGGAGGCGGGCAAGACGGACGCGGGGCTCGCCACGCTGCGCGAGGTCATCACCCAGCAACCGAGATTCGTGCCCGCGTACCTGAGCCTGTCGCACGCGCTGGCCTCCGAGGAGAAGCTGGTGGACGCCCGCCGCGTGCTGGAGCAGGGCCTCAAGGCGGTGCCCAACCAGCCGCGCATGCTGGCGTCCGTGACGGTGCTGTCCATGGCGCTGCGCGACCTGCGCACGTCGTACCAGGCGGCCTCCGCGCTCGCGGCCCAGCGCCCGAAGGACGCGGACGCCCAGGCGAACCTCGCGCAGCTGATGCTGGCGCGCGGGCAGATCGAACAGGCCCGGCACCTGTGCCAGACCATGGCGTCGCTGGGCGTCTCCAGCGAGTCCCTGAAGATGGCGGAGGCCACCTGCTTCGAGGCGCAGGAGCCGCCCGCGTACGACAAGGCCATCACCGCGTACGAGCAGGGCATGGGCGTCGCGCCGGACGGCTGGCGGGCCGCGAACAACCTGGGCCAGCTGCTGCTGCGCATCCCCGCGGAGCCGGCGAACGCGAACCTGCCGCGCGCGGTGACGGTGCTGGAGGAGGCCGTGCGCCGCGCCCCGGAGCGCCCGGAGCCGCTGCTCAACCTGGCGCTCGCGAAGGCGCGCCTGGGCGACGAGAAGAAGGCGAAGGAGCTGGTGCAGAAGGTGCTCGCCATGCCGCTGGCGGAGGACACCGACCTGCACGAGGAGGCCGTGCGCCTCTCGCAGGCGCTCGCCAAGGCCTGAAAGCCGCGCCCGCGCGGGGCCTTGCGTCCCCGCGCGCGCCTACGCGTTGAAGTCGAGCGTGGGCACGTCCTCGTCGCCGGACGCGGACTGGAAGACGTGCCACGCGGTGGCCAGGTCCTGGAAGGGCAGGCCCACCCCGGCGAACACCGTCACCTGCTCCTGGGACGTGCGCCCGGGCTTGAGGCCCGCGAGGATCTCCCCCAGCTCCGCGTGGATGGCGGACTCGGTGAGGCCCGCGGCGCCCGCCGCGCCGGTGGAGACGCTGAGCCCGCGGTGGTCGCAGACGAACAGCGACTGCTGGAGCAGGTCCTGGGACAGCTCCGCCTTGCCCGGCTCGTCCGCGCCCAGCGCGGTGATGTGCGTGCCCGGCCGCACCATGCCCGCGTGCAGGAAGGCCTGGTGGCTCCACGTCGCCGTCACGACGATGTCCGCGTCCTCCACCGCGTCCGCCACGGACGTCTCCACGCGCACCGGCAGGTTCAGCTCCTGGTACATGCGCGTGGCGAACGCCGCCGCGTGCGCGATGTTCGTGTCGAAGACGCGCACCTGGCTGAGCGTGCGCACCAGCCGCAGCTGCTTGAGCTGGAGCACGCCTTGCTGGCCCGCGCCCACCACCGCCACGCGCGTCGCGTCCGGCCGGGAGAGCACGTCCGCCGCCAGCGCGCCCACCACGCCGGTGCGCACGGCGGTGAGGTGGCCGGAGTCCATCACCGCGAGCAGCCCGCCGGAGACCAGGTCATGCAGGTGCACCACGCCCTGGATGGCGGGCTTCTGCCCGGGGAACTTCGCGTCCACCTTCACGGTGTACGCGGGGATGCCGGGCACGCTGCCCGGGAAGAACACCTGCGCGGAGCCCTCCGAGTGAAGCGGCGCGCGCGCGCGCTGCGGGGCCACCGTGCGGGCCAGGGCGTCGGTGCGGAAGGCCTCGCGCAGGTCGTCCAGGAGCAGGAGCGCTTGGAGGTTCCGGGCCACGGCGGAGCGGTTGAGCAGGAGGGTGCGCATGCTGTGACGGCCACCCTACCCCGAGCCCCCGGTGCGCAGGACGGAAGATGGGCGCGAGTCCGCCGAGCGCCCGAAGGTGAACGGCGCGCCGGGCGGTCCGCCCCAGGTCCGGCCCACGGCCGACGGCCGGAGGCTCGGGGTGGCGCCCTCCACCGGACTGGGGAGCGAGGCGGGGCGCCAACACCATGCGCACCGTTCCCCGGGGGGCGGCGCGACCGGGCGAGGGCCCGGGGAGACTGGCGATGCAGGAGCCGGATCCACACTCCGTGAACGCGAGCACGGCAGGCGAGCCCCGCCTCGCCGCGGCGGACTTCCTGCGCACGCAGCACGACGCGCTGCTGGAGGACTGGCAGCAGGCGGTGCTGGAGCACCTGAGGGGGCAGGTGCCGGCACGCGCGCCATGGCTCATCGATCACATGCCGGAGCTGCTCTGCACGCTGGCGGACGCGATGGAGTCCGGGCCGGAGGCGCTGGATGAGCACCTGGAGATGGTCCACGCCGCCGCCCGGCTGGACGAGGGCTTCGACCTGGGCGACGTGGCGCAGGAGTACGCCCTCCTGCGCCGCTGCATCCTCCACCGCCTGGAGGCGCGGGAGCAGCCCCTGCGGGCCGGAGACCTGACGCGGCTGGAGGAGACGCTCGACCGGGTGGTGACCCGGACGATGATGTTCTTCTGGACGATGAAGCAGCGCACCCTCCAGACGCTGAACCGCATGGCCGAGGCGACGCTGGATGACCCGGACATGGAGACGCTCCTGGAGCGCCTGCTCACCCGGCTGATGGAGGCCGCGCTCACCGTGGACGCGGCGGCGGTGATGCTGCTGGAGGGCGACGCCCTGGTGGTGCGCGCCGCCGTGGGCCTGGGCACGCAAGAGGTGAAGGGCTCGCGCGTGCCGCTGGGGCGGGGCGTCACGGGACAGGCGGCCCTGGAGCGGCGGCCCTTCTTCATCCGCTCGGCGGCCACCGACCCGCGCGTCCTGTTCGCCCCGCTGCGCCAGGCGGGGCTGCGCGCGCTGTATGGCCTACCGCTGATGGACGGCGAGCGCCTGCTGGGCGTGGCGTACATGGGTTCGCGCACGGCCTTCGCCTTCTCCGACTCGGACGTGCTGCTCTTCCACGCGGTCGCCGAGCGGTCCTCGGCGCACATCGCCCAGACGGAGCTGCACGCGCGCGAGCACGCCGCGCGCAAGGAGGCGGAGCGGTCGCTGGCGCTGCTGGACTCACTCCTGGACGCGGTGCCCGTGGGCATCGCGTTCCTGGATCCGGACCTGCGGTACCTGCGCATCAACGGCTTGCTCGCGGCCCTCAACCGCAAGCCCGCGGAGGCGCACCGGGGCCGCACGCTGCGCGAGATGGTCCGCGAAGGCGCCGCGGACCCCATCGAGCGCGCGATGAAGCAGGTGCTGGCGCTGGGGCAGCCCGTGCAGGACGTGCTCATCGAAGGGCCGGACCGGGGCGGGCTGGGGTACTGGCGCGCGGACTACTTCCCGGTGCGCACCGCGGAGGGCGTGCTGCTGGGCGTGGGCGGCACGGTGGTGGACATCAACGCCTACAAGCGCGCGGAGGCGGCGCTCCAGCAGGCCATCGACTTCCGCGAGGAGCTGCTCGCGGTGCTGGGGCACGACCTGCGCAACCCCCTGCACGCGGTGAACGCGTCGGCCTTCATGCTGGGGCGGGCGCGGGGCCTGGACGACGCCTCGCTCCGCGCGGTGGACCGCATCCGCAAGTCCTCCGCGCGGATGACGCGGATGATCAACGACATCCTCGACTTCGCGCGCACCCGCCTGGGCGGCGGCATCCCCGTCACGCCCGAGCGGGTGGACATGACCGAGCTGTGCCAGGGGGCGCTGGAGGAGTTGCAGGTGACGTACCCGG
The DNA here is from genome assembly GCF_007352635.1 of Corallococcus sp. Z5C101001. Classification (NCBI taxonomy): domain Bacteria; kingdom Pseudomonadati; phylum Myxococcota; class Myxococcia; order Myxococcales; family Myxococcaceae; genus Corallococcus; species Corallococcus sp. Z5C101001. The sequence goes on along the minus strand of NZ_VKLU01000008.1, from coordinate 255,939 downwards.
AGCGTCCGCTGTCCCTGGAGGCTCGGAGCGACAACCCGTGGGGGTACTGGGATCCAGACCGCGTGTCCCAGGTGCTGGGCAACCTGGTGGTGAACGCGCTCCAACACGCGAAGAGCGACACCCCTGTGCGCACCACGCTCAGCGACGAGGGACCGGACGTGGTGATGCGGGTGCACAACGAGGGCGACCCCATCCCGGCGGCGCTGCTTCCGCGCCTGTTCGACCCGTTCAAGGAGTCGAACGCGCCGGAGGAAGGCGCCAGCCGGCGCAGCCTGGGGCTGGGGCTCTACATCGTGCACGAGATCGTCCAGGTGCACGGCGGCAGCGTCCACGTGGAGTCCACCCTGGAGCACGGCACCACCTTCACCGTGCGCTGGCCCCGAATCCCGTCCCGCCCGCCCTGAGCCCCGTCACGGCGTGGCCTTCACCTCTGGCGCCGGCGTGATGGCGAGCGTGTGCACGGCCTCCGCGAGCATGCGCGTGCTCAGGTCCAGCGTCTCCAGCGCGATGGACTCATCCGGGGCGTGGCCGGTGTAGGGCTCGTTGGGGAAGGCAGGCCCGAAGTCCACGGCGCGCGGGAACAGCCGCGCGTAGGTGCCGCCGCGGATGGAGCCGGGCACCGCGTCCGGGGCCTTGCGCTGCCGCTGGTAGATGTCCATCAGCGTCTTCACCAGCGGGCCGGACGTGTCCGCCACGTGCGGGTCGCCCAGGTAGCGGCCGGAGGACTCCTTCACCTGACCGCCGGAGTCCTCGCCCACGCGCTTCGCGGCGGCGTCCAGGGCCGCGTTGAACGCGGCCGCGTCCTGGCCCTGTGGCCGGCGCATGTTCACCCCCAGCGACACGCTGCCGTCCTTCACGCGCAGCACGGTGGGCGCCACGAGCAGCGACCCCATCAGCGCGTCCTGATACGCGAGCCCCAGCTTGTCGCCGTGGTGGTCGCCGTCGAAGCGCTTCGCGACGACGCGCAGCAGGGCCGCGATGCCGTTGTCCTCCAGCGGCAGCCGCGCGGCCACGGCGGACAGGTCCCACAGCGCGTTGTGGCCCTCATCCGCGGTGGACGAGTGCACCGCGACGCCGTGGGTGGTGAGCACCACGGCGGCGCCTTCGCGCTTCGCCTCGGCCTTCAGGTCCTTGCGCGCGGGCGCCTCCTGGGCGATGGCGGCCTTCACGGCGGCGAGCACCGACTCCGGCGTCTGGCCCTTCACCGGCTCCAGCTTCAGCGTGGCGGTGCCGGGCACCTGGGTGAGGAACTCGCCCGCGCTCACATCCACGGCGCGCGCGAGGGAGCCCTCCTTCGGCGCGGCCAAGGCCGGGCCCACGGGCGCGTCCAGCGTCCACGCGACGAAGCCGGACTGCGCGGCCATCACCGGGTAGCCGGAGTCCACGGAGATGACGTGCGTGGGCGTGGGTTCGGTGTCCGCGTACTTCTTCATGCCGTTCCAGTCGCTCTCCTCGCCGTTGCCGATGATGACGAGCACCTTGCCTCGCGGCTTCAGGCCCAGGTCCTTCGCCATGGACAGCGCGACGAGCGCGGAGGCGATGGGGCCCTTGTCGTCCTCCACGCCCCGGCCGTACAGGCGGCCCTTCTCCACCACGGGCTTGAAGGGCGAATGCTTCCACTCGTGCGCGGGCGCGGGGACGACGTCGCCGTGGAAGACGAGCCCCAGCAGCGGCTCGCCCTCGCCCCAGGACAGCTCGAAGACGTCGTTCTCACCCACGGTGCGGAAGCCGAAGCCATGCGCCTTCGCCCAGGACTCCAGCGCGCGGCCCATCGCGGCCACCTCCGGGCTCTTCGCCGCGGGGGCCTCGCTGCTCACGGTCTTGAAGCGCACGAGCGTCTGGGTGAGGGACACCACGTCGTCCAGCGCGCAGGCCTGGATGTAGGCGGCGTAACGCTCCGCGGCGGGGGTGCCCTTCAGGGCAGCCTCGGAGAAGCGGGCGGCCCGGGCCGCGGGCTTGCCGGCGCAGCGAGGGTCCTTGGCGGCGAGGGCGGCGGCGGGCGCCAGGAGACAGAGGGTGGCGAGGAAAAAAGTGCGCATGAGGGTCCTTGGGGAACCGTCGAGGGGACGGGGCATTCCAGGTAGGACGAAGGGCGGGGAGGCGGCCGTGCGCCGGGCGTGAAAATCGGGCCGCCCGGGGCTAAAGCTAGAGCATGTTCTTCACGTCTCCGAAGAAGTCGAGGCTCCCCACTCCGCAGGAGGCGCTGCCGGGCCGTCCGCAGGAGATGCCGGTTCCGCAGAAGCACACCGTGCTGAGCACCCCGCTGAAGGGGCCGGTGCCGGAGGGCTTTGAAACGGCCATCTTCGGCATGGGCTGCTTCTGGGGAGTGGAGCGCAAGTTCTGGCAGGTGCCGGGCGTGTACTCCACCGCCGTGGGATACGCGGGCGGCCTGACGCCGAACCCCACGTACGAAGAGGTCTGCTCGGGGCTCACCGGCCACAACGAAGTGGTGCGCGTGGTCTACGACCCGAAGAAGGTCCCCTACGCGCAGCTCTTGAAGCTCTTCTGGGAGAACCACGACCCGACGCAGGGCATGCGCCAGGGCAACGACGCGGGCACCCAGTACCGCTCCGGCATCTACTACGCGGACGACGCGCAGAAGCGCGCCGCGGAGGAGACGCGCCAGACGTATCAGGCCGCGCTGAACGCGAAGGGCCTGGGCGACATCACCACGGAGATCCTGCCCGCTCCGGCCTTCTATTACGCCGAGGACTACCACCAGCAGTACCTGCAGAAGAACCCTGGCGGTTACTGCGGCGTTGGCGGCACCGGCGTGAGCTGCCCCATCGGCGTCGGCGTCAGCGCCTGAGGATGCGGTGAGGTCGCTGGGGCCCGCGCTCCTCGCGGACACGGGCCCCGCGCGCGGACGATGCGAGGCGGCGAAGCGGGGCGCTCGGACGAAGCGCTCCACGAGCTCGACCACCGCGGGCGCGAGGAAGGACCGGCGCCCTACTCCGCGGAGGCCGGCGCCAGGGTGGCGGTGGCCGGCGTGCCCGCGTTGGCGCGCTCCAGGTGCGGCCCCAGCTGACCGGTGGCCATGAGCGCCGCCATCCGGAAGTCGGAGATGAGCGACCAGAGCGGGTACTTGAAGGTCGCCGGACGGTTGTGCTCGATCTTGAAGTGGCTGGCCCACGCGAAGCCGTAGGCGGCCACCAGCGCGGCGGGAACCAGCGCGCCACGCCCGGTGATAGCGGCCGTCACTCCCAGGCCCACACCCAGGCTGGTGCCCGCGAAGTGCAGCCAGCGTGTCGACGCATGCGAGTGCTCGCGCAGGTAGAACGGCCAGAACTCGGCATAGGTCTGGATGCGGTCGGACATGAGGTGAAGTTGTGTCCAGCTCCCCGCCTCCCGTCAACCCGCTCCCGCATGCGGCGTGTAGGCAGCGACACCGGTCGGCCCACGCGTCCCGGCAACCCGAGCGGCACCGTGGACTGGCGAGCAGGCGACCAGGCCCGACGCAGCCCGTCGTTTTCAGACGGCCCGGGAACAATCCGGTGCGGGCGGCATGGCCGGGAGGAGGCAGGGGGTGCGCGTGTCGTGAAAGACTCGGGGACGCGCATGAACGACTGGACGCCCAAGCTGAACCCCACGGTGGACCTGCGCCGCCTCCCGCTGAACGCGGAAGAGGGCTTCGTGCTGTCCCGCCTGGACGGCCACACCCGCGCCCGCGACCTGCCCGCGCTCACCGGACTGCCGCCCGAGCGGCTGCGCGACATCCTCACCCGGCTGGTGTCGCAGGGAGCGTTGCTACCCGGAGTGGAGCCATCCCCCGCCATGAACACCGTGAGGCAGGACGCGGCGCCAGCCCAGGCCGGCGCACCGCCTCCGTCACATGCGAGGCCCCCCGCCTCCGCCAGCGCGGCGGCCGGCTCCGGCGCGCATGCTGGTGGCGCCGCAGCGGTCCCGCACGAGGCCAGTGACCTGGAGCCGCTGCCAGAAGCGGAGGCCACGGAGGGAGCCCCCGAGGAACCCGAGCCCGCGGACGACGTGCCCGAGGCCGTGCTGGGCGACTACCGCAAGCTCTTCGAGACGCGCCTGCACGCGCTGCCGGAGGACCAGCGGGTCGCGCTCGCGCACGGGGCGGAGGATCCGGAGCTGTCCGCGCTGTGCTTCGACCCGGTGCCCGCTGTCATCAAGGCCGTGCTGGAGAACTCGCGCGTCGGGCTCGCGCACGCGCGGCTCATCGCGCGGCACCACCGCAACCCGGTGGGCCTGGAGGCGCTGGTGGCCCGCGCGGCCTTCGCCTCGGACACTGGCGTGCGCCGCTTCCTCGTGCGCAACCCGCAGCTGCCGGTGGCCCTCTTCCGCCGCCTGTGGGCGATGCGCCGCTTGATGGAGCACCACAAGCTCACGGTGGACCGCGACGTGCCGGAGCAGACCCGCCGCACCGCGCGCGAGCTGCTGCGCCAGCGCTTCTCCACGGGCCCCTCCGAGGAGAAGGTGGAGCTCATCCTCAACACGGAGGGCCGGGCCCTGGGCGCGCTCGTGGGCATGCCCGTGGACGGCAAGACGACGTCACTGCTCTGCGGGCGCACGTACCGCTCACCCATGCTCGTGCAGAACATCGCGCGCTGGAGCGCCGCGCCCCCCGCCCTCATCACCCACCTGCTCAAGCAGGAGCTGGTGCGCCGCCAGCCGCAGCTCCGCGCCATGCTCGCTCGGCACCCCAACGCGCCCGCGGACGCGAAGCGCGCATGACTGCATCTCAGATCTTGATTCCTAGACTACATTCGGAAGTAAGCTGTATGCACCGAACCAAGAATGAAAGCCAGACCCAGCCACCAAAACCCCACCAACCATACATGGATAGCGGCGAGAAAATGAACGACCAACTAAGAGCAATGTTCCGAAAAGAGGAGCTTGAACTCGCAGGCGCCATTGGAGCTCAAGACATTCCCATAAAAGACAAAATCACATCTCTCTTCGAACAACTAAATGACCCACTTCTCTCTGACGAGGATGTTTCGTCACTACTCGCAGTCAATGGAGCCAAAGGCGAGATTTCAAGCCTCCTGGGTGAACTATGCGCAACAGGCCAACTCCAGAGCTCCAACAAGACCCGCAGACCCCTAGACCCAGAATCCATAACCCTCTACAGATCAACAAAAACAGCCTCTTCCCGACTCAAACTAATCGCAACAGAAGCAAAGCTAAACAACGGCACCTCTAGATACCAGCTAACATGCAACGGGCGACTCATCCGTTCGATCGCCCGAATTGACCGACTCGACGCACTCGCGGGAACTGGGAATCAACGCGACGAGATTCGTCGACATGTAAGCGACATCTCAAAAGGCATCCGTTCGGGAACTCAAGTACCTAACTCCGTCCTGCTAGTACTGCTTTCAGAGCATGTAACCCTCGAAGGCGACGAAGAGACACCAAGTTCCTTCATCTCCATTCGTCCGCTCGATCAATTTATCGACACGCCCATCCCAGGCAACACCAATGATCTTGCGCAGTCCTTCCGCTTGGTCGAACTTGACTTCCCCTTTCGGAAAGCAGCCTTTGACGAAGAAAAATCGGCCGTTCTTGTAGACGGACAGCAACGAACCGCAGCACTATCGCTAGTTGACCTAGACGCAATTCCCGCATTCTCTCTCTCAATCAACGCGATAGTCGCCGATGAGTCTGAGGCCAAGAAGATTTTCATGGTCTCAAATAGCACCGTAAAAATTGAAACCCAATTCTCTCGCGCATTATTAGCGTCTCTCGAGGAGTCGCCTGGATACCTTCGCGAAGAGCAAATACGCGCCCAAGCAGCAAAAATGCTGGCCCTCGAAGAAAAGACTTCTCCATTCCTAGACCTAGTCCAGTACCCCGGAATCAAGAAAGACAAAAGACCACCAATTGCATACAATTCAATATTTCAAATACTAACAACGTTCACAGACTCAAGCCTACCAATAGGGGATGATGCAAAAACCCTGGCAGAGGTGGTTGCCCGCAGTTTCACCGCCGTACGCAACGCTTGGCCCACAGCCTGGGCCAAAAAACCCAATGATTCAAGACTCATGCACGGAGCAGGCCTCCGAGCAATGGCGAACCTCCTTGTCAACAAACTCGAGCAATTCTTCCCTGAGCACGAAGGCAACATTGACTCTCCAGAACTCTGGAAAGCCCTAGAGCACAGTCTCGGCCGCCTTAAAAACACTGTCATCTGGACCGTCCAGGACACTGCGACATCGACCGCACAAGCCAAGAACAACTACATCAACGAAATCTCAAACCGCCAAAACACAAACCAAGACATCACAAAGCTATCAAATTTCCTAAAAAAAGAAAGCCTCGATCTTGACACCAAGGCAGCAAAGGACACACGCTCCTCGAAATCAAAAACAAAAGACCAATGAGACTTACAGACAAGGCACTCGCCCATTTAGAGGAGCAGTGCCAAGAACTAGGCATCAACGTCGAGGATGCCCTCACAGAGAAGGCCCAAGAAATTGCTCTTCGTAATTTTTGGCGCTGCCTCCCCGGTGACCGCCTAAAGGAAGAACAGGTCTCCTCCTACATAACAGAGGTTACCGGATACCCGCCCAGCGAGTTAATTCTCGACATGATCAAGGAGAACAGAAGAGGTTCACAAATCAACTCTGCCGACTACAGGCTACTTGAACGGGCTCAAAACAGCCGATGCGCCCTGTGTGGAACTATCCTTCTAGCCACCGTTAGCCCACATGTAGACCATCGGATTCCACTAGCGCTTGGCGGACAGCACAACCTTAGCAACTTTCAAATACTCTGCCAAAACTGTAACCTCGGGAAAGGCGCACTACTGAACTGGATGATGGGCTCTCCATACTTTGATGAATGTCGCGGAGAACTCAGCCGGCGAATGCGATATTGCGTACTATCAAGACATCAGGGGGCATGTACGCATAGCGACTGCGAGGAAACTGCCGCGACCAGTGAGATTTACGTAATACCAACAGTGCCCATTCAACGAGGCGGTCGGCTAATATTCGACAACCTTGTCACGAACTGTGACCAACATTATCAAACCTATCAACACAAACTACTGCAGGATGCCCAAGCCGGAGTGCGCCGCCTTCGGTCCGGGATTACGCGATTCAAAGTACGCACTTCCTGACTTTGGGTCGCGGTAGGGATGACTCTTCACCCGTGAAGGTTGGAGCCGCCCCCCCCGCACAGATCCCAGCGGGCGCTGCTAACGCACTGGGCTCTTGCCTTGAATGGTGACGTCGAACCGCTCTTCAGGCCAGGGATGCTGGATACGAGCTTTCGGAAGCCATCGGTCCACCAAGGTCTTCATCCTCGCCCAGTTCGTCCGGTCACGCTGGCTCCGGCGCCGGAGCGCCCGGTACCAGTGCTGGCCGACCTGAGTTCGGAATCGCCCCATGGTACCCGTCCGGCCAATGACGTGACACGTATCCGTCCGGCCAACGACGTGCTGAGAGGCGTTGAGTGAGGCGTCGGGGCGGTGGACCCTGGCGTGCATGTCGAAGCCAATGGAGAAGCCGGAGTGGGCGCGCGTCGCGGAAGCGTTCGAGGCGAGCGGGCTGACGCAGAAGGCATTCTCAGCGCAGCGAGGCGTGCGGCTGAGTACGTTGCAGTCGTGGTAACCGTCCGGCCAACGACGTGCCGGAAGGATTGAAGGCGGACTACGACCGTGCTCGGCGGGCGCCGCGATGCGCGAGCTGTTCAGGGACTGAGCTGGAGGGGTGAATCCGGTGGGTCAGCAGCGCGTCGCCACTTCCACTCGTGGGGTAGCAGTTCACCGATGCGCGAGTGAGGGTGTGTCTGCACGCGCAGCAGTACGTCAGCGAGGTGGGCCTCGGGATTGACGCCGTTGGCCTCGCAGGTGGCCACCAGGGCGTAGAGGCCTGCGAGGTTGGCCCCCGCGGCCTCATGGCCGACGAAGAGGAAATTCTTTCGGCCCAGGGCCGCCTTGCGCAGCGCGGCCTCGGAGCGGTTGTTGTCCAGGGGAAGGCGCGCGTCGGAGACGAAGCGCGTCAGGGCGTCCCACTGCTTCAGCGCGTAGGAGAGGGCCTGGCCCATGGGGCCCTTGGGCAGGTGGCGTGGGGCCTGTGCTTCCATCCACGCGCGCAGTGCCGTGAGGATGGGGAAGCTTTGCTGCTGGCGCAGCTCGCGGTGAGCGTCCGTGCGTACGACGCCCGCGTCACGGGCCAGCGCCTCCACCCGGTAGAGGGCGAGGATGAAGTCCAGGGCCTCGCGGGCCTCGGGCGCGGTGGGCAGCGCGTCGAAGAAGCGGCGACGCACGTGGGCCCAACACCCGACGCGCACTCGGCCCTCGGGCAGCGTCACCGCGTTGTAGCCGGTGTACGCGTCCACCACGAGGGCCCCCGTGGTGCCGCCCAGGACTTCCTTCGGCGTCTTGCTGGCCCGGCCCAGGCTGAATCGGTAGCCGATGAGCCACTGCCCCGCCTCAGTCTGGGTGAGGAAAGTCCAGAGGTAGCCCAGCTTCGTCTTCTTCACGTCCAGCACGCGAAGCGGCGTCTCGTCGGCCCACACCACGTCCGCGGACGCAATGCATTGCAAGAGGTGCTGGGACAGAGGCAGCAACACCGAGGCGGCCTGGTGGAAGAGGTCCGTCAGCGTGCTACGGCTCATGGGCACGCCACTTCGCTCCACCCGCTGTGCGAGTCGCTGCAGGGGCATCGCGTCGGCGCACTTCGACGTCACCACGTGGGAGAGGAAGCCGGGGCCGTACTCGCCCCGGTCCACCACCCGGGCCGGAGGCGGGGCCGTGACGACGCCCCGGCCACACGCACACGCCAGAACCTCCTGCACGTGCACCTGCTTCTCGAAGCGGGCCGGCACGTACTCGTACACCACCGAGGTGCGGCCCTGGCCCAGGGGCTTCAAGTCCTCGCTGCCGCACGCGGGGCAGTGGCGCTCCTCGGCAGGCACCGCGTGGCGAATCTCCCGCGCCGGGGCCTCCTCGGCCCTGCGGGCGGCCCGCTCGCGCCGCTTCTGCTTCGCGGCCTCGGCCCGAGCCGCCGTCGAGTCCGCGTCCCCGCGCAGCTCCGTCGCCACCGGGGGCAGCTTCTCCGCCCTACGGCCGAAGACGTGGCGCTCCAGCGTCGCCATCTTCGCCTCCAGCGACGTCAGGCGCTCCTTGAGTTCCTCCGCCTCCTCGCGCCAGGGGCAGAAGTGCTCCTGCGGAAGCTCTCGGGGCACCTGGCCTCAACACGCCACCGCCGCTCGGCGTCCCGGACCGGGCGCGTCAGGTGCCCGTGCGCCCGGGAGGCGTCCAGGCGGGCGGGCGCCTCACCTGGGCCACGTCGATGCCGTCCAGCAGCATCGCCAGCTGCGTGGCGTCCAGCGTCACCGCCTGCGCGCCCGCGTCCACCGGCGGTAGCCGGAATCTCCCCGCCTCCAGCCGCTTGTAGAGAAGCACGAAGCCGCCCCGGCTCCACGTCAGCACCTTGATGCGGTCCCCTTTGCGCGAGACGAAGGCGAAGAGGTGCCCCGAGTAGACGTCCTCGCCCCAGGCCGTGCGCACCAGCGCCATCAGCCCGTCAATCGACTTGCGCATGTCCACCGGCTCCACCGCCAGCACCACGCGCACCGGCGCAGGCAGGGCGAACACGGCTTACCGCCCCAGCGCCGCGACGAGCCGGGCCACGTATGCCACGTCCGTGCCCACGGCGAAGCGCAACCGCGCTCCGCCCGCGGCCACCACCTCCAGCACGGACTCCATCGAAGCAGGCGTCGGCGCCACCTGTACCGGCAAGAGTCTCACCGGCTCGGCTCGTGTCGTCGCGGCACGTCGTGCCCGGTACACCCACGACTGCAACGTGCTCAGCCGCACGCCTCGCTGCGCGGAGAACGCCTTCTGCGTCAGCCCGCTCGCCTCGAACGCTTCCGCGACGCGCTCCCACTCCGGCTTCTCCACTGGCTTCGACATGCACGCCAGCGTCCACGGCGCCGACGCCTCATTCAACGCCTCTCAGCACGTCGTTGGCCGGACGGATACGCCCTGGGCCGAAAGAACTTCCTCTTCGTCGGCCATGAGGCCGCAGGGGCCAACCTCGCAGGCCTCTACGCACTGACCTGCGAGGCCAACGGCGTCAATCCCGAGGCCCACCTCGCTGACGTGCTGCTGCGCGTGCAGACACACCCTCACTCGCGCATCGGTGAGCTGCTACCCCACGAGTGGAGGCGGCGACGCACCGCCGACCCGCCCGAGTCGCCCCTCCAGCCCAGTCCCTGAACAGCTCGCGCATCGCGGCGCCCGCCGAGCACGATCGTGGTCCGTCTTCAATCCCTCCGGCACGTCGTTGCCCGGACGGTTACCCGGCTGCTCTACCTGCTTCGCCATGCCCGGAAGCGTCCGCCGCGCGCGGCTACGCCGGCAATCCCTCACGGCACGTCGTTGGCCGGACGGTTACGTCTTCAATCCCTCCGGCACGTCGTTGGCCGGACGGTTACGAAAGGTGCACCCGCCGCACGCCGTTCGTCGGTCGGTTACTGCTGATCGCCTTGTTAGATGAGGGGTTCCCTCAACTCAAGCACCCCAACAAGTCGTTTCGGGATGCCAAACACCCCTCTTTGACGCCCTGTCATTGCGCGAATGATTTCTTCTTCGTTGATGCACGCGAAGCCTTACCTACCTTGGCAACACCTTTTTTGACTGGTTCGGCAGGCACAACAGATGCAGACCACACTTTGCTCTTATATTGAATCATCAGATAATTGGTCAGCACCTCAATATCCTTGGACGTATTCTGAACCTCGTTCCACTTACGCTGGAGTCCGGGGCCAAAATCCCAAAAGCCTGCGGTCCATCGACAATACTCCTTCAATCCCAGCAGGTCAGTCGCGAACTGAGCCGCAGTAGGATAAGGACGCTCACGATAGCGATCACTGATCGCATCCATGATAAGCCCCATGCTGATGATGCCAGCACCGTGCATGAGTCGGGACTTCTTGGGTGGGAGCCCCCATGCCGCCTTGAAGACCTCCTTCACCGCTGTCCAGTAGGCATAGAGGGCGTTAATCATCTGCTCAACATTCGCTGTCGACTCATCTGCGGAATTAAACCTATAGAGCACTCCGTCATTTAAACTATTCTCCAACATCCGCAGGATCGAATTATCCTTGATTATACCATTTGGATTGGTCGCAGTCTGAATCATCCTATGAAGAGGTGATCCTTCCTCCAGATTCATCCTCTCCAGCAACTGCGCAGGTAAGCGACGCCGATCAAGCAGGGATGGGAGCCGCGCGGTCGTTCCTGGCAGCAACTCATAGATGAGCCCCTTGGGAAGAGGCTTCGTTGAGTTAACCAGAATAAACTGCTCTGTCTGTTGGCCGACATCATCTGTAACAAATGCCGTCATGCAAACAGGAAATCGTTCGATATTGGCATCGCGGATGGCAGCCAGTCGTTGCTGCCCATCAACAATGAAGCCGGGCTTTCGATCATCAGCCATCTCTACTTCAAATGGGATGGTAAGGACCCCAGAGCGAGAGTAGTCGGAAGTAATGGCCTTTGAATCCGGATGAAATTTGACCCGCGAGTCGAATGCCACCACAAGCGCATTCGGCACCATGGGCGAGTTAGACTCCAGATAGGTCCGGATTTCATCGATATGAGAAAGCACTTCAGGGCGTTGGTAACCCGAGAGGGCACCATCTTCCTTACGGCGTACGCGTGAAATTGTCGCAAACTGAGGAACCAATTTCCCATCAACAGCAAACGTATAAAGCGTCCTACCTCGTGACTGTTTGACCTCAATCGCGGGAAGCTTCAGTTCTTTTGGCATATTTTTCCTATATGGGACTGAGGCCTTCAGGCCGCACTTCCCTGCTCAAGCCCGAGTTCCTTCTCGAGTTGCTGATAAAAAGTCCAGATATTGTGAAATCCACGCCTGCGGTTTCGTTCTGCTCCACGGAAGAGCACTACATGGTATCGCAACTTTCGGCACACCTCACAACCACACTGCTGCCAGGGAGCGTCCGTCAATGTTTTCCGGTACGCAACTTCGTGACTCTTCTTGGAATCCGGGTCATAAAAGCGCTCATACTCCAACAGCACAGACAGAACCTTGTCAACAGTCCACCGCCCTTCATCAAACAACCTCATGGCCTCAAGGCAAGCCTTTTCAAGCTTCCGGGCGACATCTTGTGACACCTGGCCAGATGAAATCTTTCGCTGCAGGGATGGATTCCCCTCCACCTGAGGAATCCGGATCGCAGTATAATTCGACCCGGATGAATAATAATTATCCTTATCATCCTTAAAAGCCTGCCTCAGCGGCGATGTGCTATCAAAAGAAGCGATGCCCAAGCGTTCGAATGTCTTCAGGTGCTCGGTCCTAGTAACTCCCAGCAAATGCAACTGAACACCAGGATTCCGAATCGCATCGATAGCCTTGAGACACGAAACAATATCATTCGATTTAAGCGGAACCATTCCGCCCAATGCAATTAAACGATATCCCATCCGTTGGAGCTCTTCGACGGAGTCCGCATACGACAAGGGACTCCATCCCTGCGCAACTCCCACAGGTTCAAAGGAGTAGCCTCCTGCCTTGTGTTTTTGATGGAACTCCCTAGCGAGCTGCAGTGTTAACTGCCGCCTTTCGCGCCACTCGCGGGGAACTAGTTCCGTTGAGGCGCCGTCCTCGTCTGCTGCAGGCTTGAACAGAAGGATGACGTGATCTAGGGAGATACCGTAATCAAACTGGCAGTTCCCATAAAAATCCAAAACCTCCCCAACGGAGTACGGTGGTACTTCCTCCTTCACGTAAGTAAACGCGCCGCAATCTCCCATGATGGAGAGTTGCCGGGGCGATTGGTCGAGACGGAAGAACTCGGGAGCCCCGAGGCGCAGCAATCGGTGTCGCTGAGCAAGGGTGTATCGGCTTCCAATCGCGCCGTATCCATCCACGATTCCTTTTGAAACCAGGAAGCCGTCAAACGGAGTCGCCTTGAAGACCTCATGAGCGTAGAGGTCATCCCGCTGCCGTTTTCTCGTGGTCGAGCGCCGTTCATGTTCGAAGTCAAAACTGGGATCGATCAAATCCTGGCTGTCAGGAAAAAAGAACTTCATGCGGCCGTCCGGAGGCTATTCATATACGCACGAATCAGGGCATTCGACAGAAGTCGAACATGTTGAGACGTATTTTGAATCTGATTCCACGCAAGACCTGATTCTTCCCAACACCCTTCGGTCCATCGACATACGGGTTGGATACGAAGAAGCTCCGCCTTCACCAACCGCAAAGCGCGCGCCCCATTAATATCAATATTACTCATAACCTTATCCATCAGATGCCCCATCGCGCAGATTCCGGTTCCATGCATCAACCGGCTTCGTGATGGATGGCGCCCCCAAGCCTCTGGAAACACATCTTTCACAGCAGTCCAGAATAAAATCAACATCCTTCGAATAGACTCGAAGTCAGTCTCCTGGGTGACAATGTTCCGATAGGGAAACAAACAACCCGTCAAACCGCTCAGGCTGTCTTTGATCATCGCCACTACAGCCGTGTCGGTGATGATGGCGCGGCGTCGGGCCTCCGCATTCATCGAATTTCGGCGAATGAGCCCCTTGAATGGCGACTCAGGGTCTCTGTTCAGCAGGTCGCAGAGCGCAGCTGGTGCCTTACGCACAGCCAAATTCGGCGGCAGCAAGGTTCCCACTTCCGGCAGCAACTCTGTGATGAGCCCACGAGGCAGAGGCTTAGTACTGTTGACCCTCAAGAATTGATCTCTTTGCAGGTCTACTTCATCCGCAATGAACGCGTTGACAGGAACGAGTAGATCTTGCCGTCGACATTGCGACAGGGACAGCGCCCTTTGCTGGCCATCCACGATCCATGCAGGCCTAGGCTGCCCAGGCTTTGGCAATGGAATACTCAGCGTGCCGGCCTCGGCACCACCACCATCTACGCGCGGTCCCCTTACTTTTCTGAAAACGACCGCAGAGGAAAGCGCGAGAATAATTGAATTTGGGAAAATGACTTCTTCCCCATTCAAATACTCCGTGATATTACGAACGTGTCGCTTTACTTCAGGACGTTGATATCCAAGCAGTCGCCCTTCAGCATCTCGGGACACTCGGGACACTTCTGCGATTACCTGCAACTCCTTTGCACTTAGCGCGAACATAAGGAGCGGATGTTGTGGCGTCTGAATGATCCGAATGGCACGCCGCTCGATGACTTCTCGCTTTGCCCTTTTCATGAGTTCTCCTGGACCTGGACGAATAGACTCTTGAAACGGCGTTGCTCACATGCGAATTGCCTGCCTCGCAATTGCCTCAACGCAGCGCTCCAAGACTTCGTCCCTTCATCCATGACTTGGCGGATGAATGTGCGCAGTTCGTCGTCAGTCATCGGCTGTCGATCATAGCTTTGAATCGGGTCGCTCGTCTTGATGAGATTCTGATATTTCGACTGAGCTTCTGCCGCATCCAGGCGGGCTCCTTGAGCGGACAGAAGAATCTCGCGTGCGACCCGAGCGTGAAGCCCCAACCTCGAACCACCCAGCCGTTGTTGATGATGGGCGCTCGACGGAATCCAATGCGGGGCTAGCAGTCCCTTTGAAAGAGGCGCAGGCGAGGACACCACCAACAGCCTCTCTGGATGCTGCAGGGCATTGGCCGCACCTTCAAGGTCATCCGAGATTGCCGCGATGTAGAGCGGAGAGGCCACGACCAGGATGCTCGAGTTCGACTGTTCGCTGGCCAATTGGCGAATAGTGCGTGCGTGGTGAGGAGCAGGCCCGGCATGGCTGGACAACGTTCCCCACCAGCGCCGGAGTTGTGTAGCCATGTCCTGATTGCCAGCATCACGTGCAACTGAATCCGCATGCCCTCGAGCAAACGTCGCGGAATAGGGCCGAACCAGGGCCTCGTTTGGAATCAATCCATATCCTGCGGAAGCAACCCATAGGTTGGGCTTGAACCCACTTTCATGCGCAATCGTCGGGAGTCCGAGAACAACGCTCCAATGCTCACCAGCATAGAGCTCTTGAACTGGGCCCAGAGGATGCATGTGGGACTGCAGTTGGTGCCACCAGGTGTTGGCTCGGACCTCAGCTTGCGCACCTCGAATGTGGCGCAGGTGAAGTGTCTCAGGCACCGGTAAGCGCTTGCGGTCCGTACAACTCGCGACGATGTGCAGCACATTTCCCATAGGTACTCCTCAGGGAATTCCCAGAACCTTGTGCATCTGCAGCCCCAGTCGCCACCTCGGATGCTCCAGGCAATACTCAAGCGCCAATTGGGTGTTCCGCGCACGATCCGGTCCATCCATGGGCTGGAGGATGAAATGGGTGAACCCGAGTGATTCAAAGCGCCCTGGCTCGAAGCCTATTTGGGGAAAAACCAGCTTCAATTCGTTGCCAACTCGCTGCACCAACTCACTGCCCGACTTCGGGCTGACGCAGACCCAATCCACCCCTTGGGGAACAGGCCTTGTTCCGTTGGTCTCCACCGAAACCTGGAATCCTCGGGCATGCAGAGCATCCACCAATAGGCCATCAAGCTGGAGCAGCGGTTCCCCCCCTGTGCACACCACCATTGGCTGTGAACTGGACTGCTCGCGAGGCCACGCTGCGGCAACAGAGTCGGCCAGAGCCTCTGCTGAAGCGAAGCGACCTCCACCTGGGCCGTTCGTTCCTACGAACTCGGTATCACACCAACGGGAACATCCCCCGGGCCCCTTGGCCCGATCTCGTTCGAGGCCATTCCACAGGTTGCATCCCGCGAAGCGGAGGAATACAGCGGCACGCCCAGCCTGAGCGCCTTCCCCCTGCAACGTGTAGAAGAGTTCCTTGACCGCGTAACTCACGGCTTGGACCCCAGTTCATTTTTCTCCGTGTTGCGGGCCACGTTCCTTTTCCTTCGCGCTTGAAGAACTGCAAGGCGTACTGACGTACCTTGCGCGCAGTTACTCCGCTGCACAACGCTTCCGTTTCTGCATCATGCCCTCTGCCGTCCGTAGGTCGAGGAAAAGCATGGAGTAGCAGGGTCCGCTGACCTACGCCAAAGCCCGATAACTTCCAGTAGACTCAGCGGGTCCAATCGGTGCTTCGGGCTACGGCTTCACCAGGAGAGCTGCTGCGGCATACTGACCGCATTCGCCCTCATGCACACGGTCGACTCCGGTACGTCCGCAGTCCAGGCGTCCTAGCCGATCCGTCACTGCGCGTATGTCCATGAAGCAGAGGGCACCGCACCAGGCGCCGAGCGTATCTGCTGCGCAGAGTCGTGCGACCAGAGCAGTCACCTTATCGAGTACATCCATGGACGTGCCGGCAAGAACTGTTTGAGACCGCGCCTGAAACGCCCCCTCTTGACTACAGCTGTAGGCATGCCATATCTCTCATGACTACAAATGTAGCCAGGAGGGATACCGTGAGCAGACCGCTGCGTGGACAGGTGGACCCTGACGGACCTCCCGAGTCCCCCTCCGGGGGACCCCAGCCGCTCCCTCCGTTCATCCGAGAGGGACTGGGATGGGTCCTGGCGATCCAGCTCCTGCTGGCCTTCATCTGGCTGGGGCCACCGCGCGCGGAGCTGTTTCCGGTCCTCCAGATCGCGCTCTCCATCCGCATGGCTCCAGTAGCACACGAGCGGGCCGAATGGAGTGCGTGGCTCCCGGCGGCCGCCTCCACGTCCTCGTCCGTGCTGGACGCGCTGCACACCCGGGTCCGTCGGGCGCGCGTGTGGTTGAAGGCCGCGGCCACAGTGCGTCGTCACGCCGTCCCCCTCGTGCGCGCGGAGCTGGAGTCCTGGTGGCACGAGGCGCTGGCGGCGCAGGCCCCCTCGGAGACCCGATGCGCGTCCTGAGCCTCATCCTGCTCCTGTTGGGCGCCAAGGCCTCCGCGCTGCCCCCGGATCCATTTCTCCTCCAGTACGCCCAGACGCGTCAATTAAACAACGGCCGCCCCATGGCCGCGCGCATCACGCCCGATGCGCGCACCGTCTTCTTCCTGCGCAGTTCGCCCACGCCCAGCGTGATGACGCTCTTCTCGTTCGATGTGGCCACCGGCCAGACGTGCGAGTGGCTCACGCCGGCGAGCCTCCTCCTGGGCGCGGAGGAGACCCTGACCGCCCAGGAGAAGGCCCGTCGCGAACGCACCCACACCACGACGTGAGGCTTCACCACCTACGCCCTCTCCGAAGATGGCACGAAGCTGCAGCCCCCCCTCTCCAACAGACTCTAGGTCGTGGAGCGCGCCACCGCGAAGGTCTCCGAGGTGCCCACGGGTCCCGTCGTCCTCGACCCGCAGCTCTCCCCCGGACGGCAGGCAGGTGGCCTACGTGCGTGGCAACGACATGTACCGCGTGGACCTGGCGGCCCGCACAGAGCGCGGCGGCACGCTGGACGTGTCGGAGTTCGTCGCGCTGGAGCCTGCCCTGCGCCTCCAGCTCGACTTGCGTCAGGTCGGAGCCGAGCGGTACCAGGCCGCGCTCGTGCGCCCCCGCGACTTCAAGCCGGGCGTGAAGCTGCCCGTCATCGTCCAGGCCTACTGCGGGCCCACGGTCACGGTCGTGCACCAGTCCCTGGCGCAGAACCTCCTCGCCCAATGGATCGCCGACCACGGCTTCCTGGTCGTGAAGTTCGACGGGCGCGGGACGCCCCTGCGGGACAGGGCCTGGTAGCGCGCACTGAAAGAAATACGACGTCTACGGCATCACGCTGGACGACCAGGTGACCGCGCTCCGCGCGCTCGCCGCAGAGGTCTCCGAGATGACCCTGGACCGCGTGGGCATCGAGGGTTGGAGCTACGGCGGAGACACGGCGGCCCTCGCGGTGCTGCACCGGCCGGATGTCTTCAAGGCCACCGTCGCGGACGCCACGACCGCAGATCAACGCGACGACGACACGCACTAATCGGAGCGCTACTTGGGCCTGCCCCAGGAACACCCCGACGCCTACGCAAAGGGCTCGCTCCTCACGTAAATCCAGGAGGACAAGCCCATCGGGAAGCTGCTCCTCGTGCACGGTACGGTGGACGACAGCGTCCTCTTCTTCCACACGCTCAAGCTGTCGGATGCGCTCTTGAGAGCGGGCAAGGACCACGACGTGCTACCGCTCAGCGGGGCCACGCACCAGGTGACAGATCCGCTCCTCAGCGCACGCCAGGGGGAGCACGTGATGCGCCACTTCTAGACCGCGCTCACGGCCTCCGCGCGGTGATGAGCGGCTGGTTGAAGCCCGTCTCCTCTGGCGTGTACCAGCGCGGATCCACGAGCCCCGCCCTCGTGAGCGCCTGCTCCAGCTCCACGCGCTGCAACAAGCGGTAGATGCCGGTGTGCTCGGTGGTGTGCCAGACGCCGGACTCCTGGCGCAGGATGAACTGGCGCACCGTGTACTGCCTTTCATCCACCGCCCAATCCCAGACCTGGAAGAGGACGCGGCGGCCCAGCGGTGTGTCCAGCACCCGCTCCGCCGTGAAGCGCGGCCGCTTCTCCAGGAGCGCCGAGTGGTCGCGCAGGCTCGCCACCAGCAACCCGCCCGGCACCAGTCGCGACGCCATCGCGTTCGCCGCGTCCTCCAGGTCCGAGTCCTCCAGCAGGTGCGCCATCGCGTTGTCGCAGGACATCACCACGTGAAACGTGCCCGGCACCTGCCAGTCCAGCATGCGCATGTCCGCAACGCCGGTGGTGAGGCTCACGTGCATGGCCCGGGCTTCCCGCTCCGCGCGGGCCACCGCGGAGGGACTCAGGTCCGTGGCATGCACCGCGTAACCCCGAGCCGCCAGCCCCAGCGCCTGCGTGCCGATGCCGCATGCGCAGTCCAACACCCGGCGCGGAGGCGGCGCGCCTGAGCGGCGCAGCAACGCGTCCAGCACCGCGCCCTGCCGGTCCACCGCCTGCTCCCAGTCCGCGAAGAGCAGGTGGTATTCCTCGGCCAGCCCTTCGTAGAAATCCAGGACGCTGTCAGACATGACGGCTTCCTCCTTAACACCCTCCTACGTCCCGTCACGCGCGCCGATGCAGGACGTCGCCTGGCTGCCCTGCCCCTGGCAAGGAGGCCTTCTCTCCCGCGAAGCTGTTGCCCGGAGGACGGGGCTCCGAAGCGCTCACCGGGGCTTTCGGGGCGCCGGGGCAGGATGGGATGTCGTTCCCGGCGTGAAGCGCACGCGCACTCGAAGCAAGGAGCCCCGATGCTGATGTTGACCCCCTCGCAGGTCCGCCTGGGACGGTCCGCCGCCGACAAGGCGGAGGCCATCCGGCAGGTCGGGCAGGTGATGGTGGACGCGGGCTTCATCGCGCCCGGCTACGTCGACAGCATGCTCCAGCGCGAGCAGGTGTCCGCGACCTACCTGGGCCACGGCATCGCCATTCTCCATGGCCTGCCAGCGGCGCGGGACCTGGTGCTCCAGACGGGCGTCGTCGTCGTGCAGTTTCCCGCCGGGGTCGCCTGGAATCAGGACGGCCACGCGCGCATCGTCGTGGGCATCGCGGCGAAGTCCGATGAGCACCTCCAGGTGCTCGCCAACCTCACCGGCGTGCTGGGCGACGAGGCCCGCGCCGAGGCCCTGGGCCACACGCGAGACCCCGCCGTCATCATCCACGCCCTCAACGGCATTGACTCCGCGCCGGAACCTCCAGCCGCGCCTCCTGTCATCGAGGGCCGCCACCTCCAGGTCGCATCCCCTTCCCCGGATGGCCTGCACGCGCGCCCGGCCACCGTGTTGGTGGAGGTGGTGCGGCGCTTCCGCGCGGACGTCACCGTCCATCACGAAGGGCGGCAGGCCAACGCCCGCAGCCTCCTGTCACTCCTGCGCCTGGGGGCCCGGAGCGGCACGGCCCTGACCTTCACCGCGACGGGCGATGACGCGGACGCGGTGCTGGTCGCGCTGCGCGAAGCGTTCGCGTCCGGCCTGGGCGAGGAGCCCCCCGCCGCGCCGCTCCCGAGCGCGGCGCCCAGGCCCGCCGTCACGCTCGACTACGAGGGCACGCTGGTGGCGGGGCTGTCCGCGTCGCCGGGCATCGCCGCCGGGCCCGTCTGGACCTGCCAGCGGGAGCGGCTGGAGGTGGAGGAGCGCGCCGCCGACACGGCCCGCGAGCACCGCCTGCTGGAAGAAGCCCTGGCGGGCGCGGCGGCGGAGCTGCGCCAGTTGCACGAAGGCTTCCTGACGAAGGCGGGGGCGCGGCGGGCCGCCATCTTCAAGGCGCACCTGGAGCTGCTGGACGACCCGGAGATGCTGTCGGAGTCCCACGTCCTCATCGACACCGGCCTCAGCGCGGGGGCGTCCTGGCGCCGCGTCTTCGAGAGCCGCGCGGAGGCGCTCGCGATGCTGGACGAGCCGGTGCTGGCCGCTCGGGCCGCGGACCTGCGGGACGTGGGCCGGCGCGTGCTGCGCCCCCTGGCGAAGGGGGTGGAGGGCGAGGCCACCTTTCCGGATCACCCGGTGGTGCTGCTGGCGGAGGACCTCGCTCCGTCCGACACCGCCAAGCTGGACCCCGCCATGGTGCTGGGCCTGTGCACGGCGGGCGGCGGCACCACGTCGCACACGGCCATCATCGCGCGCTCGCTGGACCTGCCGGCGGTGGTGGCGGCGGGGCCGTCCGTGCTGGATCTGCGCGACGGGCAGCACTGCATCCTGGATGGGGATGCGGGCGTGCTCGTCGTGGATCCGTCGGAGCGGGACCAGGCGAAGGCCGCGCACCAGCTCGAGCGCATCCGGGCCCGGCGCGAGGAGGAGCAGTTGGACCGCTACCGGCCCGCCATCACGCTGGACGGCAAGCGCGTGGAGGTGGCCGCGAACATCAGCGAGGCCGCGGATGCCCGGAAGGCCGTGGACGCGGGCGGCGAGGGCGTGGGCCTGATGCGCACCGAGTTCCTCTTCCTCCGGCGCGACGATCCGCCCGACGAGGAGGAGCAGTTCCAGGCGTACCGCACCATGGTCCGCGCGCTGAACGGCCTGCCGCTCATCCTGCGCACGCTGGACATCGGCGGCGACAAGCAGGTGCCCTACCTGTCGCTGCCGGCGGAGGAGAACCCGTTCCTCGGCGTGCGTGGCATCCGGCTGTGCTTTGAACGGGAGGACCTGTTCCGCACGCAGCTGCGCGCCATCCTGCGCGCGTCCATGGAGGGGCCGGTCCGCATCATGTACCCGATGGTGGCGATGCCCGAGGAGCTGGCGAAGGCCCGCGCCATCACCGAGTCCGTGCGCCAGGAGGTCGGCGCGGCTCCCGTGGAGACAGGCATCATGATTGAAGTCCCGTCGGCGGTGATGATGGCGGAGCGGCTGGCGCGGGACGTGTCGTTCTTCTCCATCGGCACCAATGACCTGACGCAGTACGTGCTGGCGATGGACCGGGAGCATCCGGTGCTCGCGCCGCTGGCGGACGGCCTGCACCCGGCGGTGCTGCGCATGGTGGACCTCACGGTGCGAGCGGCGCGCAAGGCGGGCATCTGGGTGGGCGCGTGCGGCGGCATCGCGGGTGACCCGTCCGGCGCGGTGGTGCTGTCCGGCCTGGGCGTCACGGAGCTGAGCGTGGCCATTCCCAGCATCTCGTCGGTGAAGGCGCTGCTGCGCGGCATCCGCATGGAAGAGGCGGAAGCCGTGGCCCGAGAGGCGCTGGAGTGCGGCGGCGCGGCCGAGGTGCGCGAACGGGTGCGCCCGCTGCTGAACCGGAAGGGAGCGCGGGCATGAGGCCAGTGAAGCCGGGCGTGGTGACGGTCACGTTGAACGCGGCCATCGACCAGACGCTGGAGTGTCCGGGGTTCACGGCGGGCGCGGTCAACCGCGTGGTGGCGGAGACGCGAACGCCGGGGGGAAAGGGCATCAACGTGGCGGCGTTCCTCGCGGGAGGCACCCGGCCCGTGACGGCGGCGGGCTTCCTGGGCACGGACAACGTGTCGCTGTTCGAGACGCTCTTCCACGACCGCGACATCCAGGACCGCTGCATCCGGCTCCCGGGCTCCAGCCGCGTGAACATCAAGGTCGTGGACCGCACGAGCGGCGCGGTGACGGACCTGAACCTGCCGGGGCTCCGCGTGCCGGAGGAGGCGCTGGACGCGCTGTTCGCCACGCTGGACGCGCTGACCGAGGACCACGGGTGCTTCGTGCTGTCGGGCAGCGTACCGGCGGGGGTGCCCTCGAACATCTACGCCACGTTGACGCAGCGGCTGCACGCGAAGGGCGCGGTGGTGGCGCTGGATGCCAGCGGGGAGCCCCTGCGCCACGGGGTGGCCGCGAGGCCGGACTTCGTGAAGCCGAACGTGCACGAGCTGGGGGAGCTGGTCGAACGTCCGCTGAAGACGCCGGGAGACGTGGCCCGGGCCGCGCGTGAGCTGCACGCGGGGGGCATCGGGCTGGTGGTGGTGTCGCTGGGCGCGGAGGGGGCCCTGTTCGTGTCGCACGAGGGCGCGTGGCGCGCGCTGCCGCCGCCGGTGGAGGTGGCGAGCACGGTGGGCGCGGGCGACGCACTGGTGGCGGGCGTGCTGGCGGCGAGGTTGGACGGCCATGACCTGGAGACGTGCGCCCGCAGGGGCACGGCCTTCGCCGCGGGGAAGCTGGCCAGGGTGGGGCCGGTTCCCCCGGCGCCGGAGCGGGTGGCGGAGCTGGTATGCGCGGTGCGGATGCACCCGCTGGGCACGGGCTGAGACAAGGGTGGGGCCGGCTCCTCCGATGGCGGAGCTGGTATGCGCGGTGCGGATGCACCCGCTGGGCACGGGCTGAGACAGCGCTGCGGCAAGGACTCGACGACGATGGCGAAACTGGTGGCGGTCACCGCCTGTCCCACGGGCATCGCGCATACCTTCATGGCCGCCGAGGCGCTTCGTCGCGTGGCGGAGCTCAAGGGTCACGACCTGATGGTCGAGACGCGCGGCGCGGAGGGCGTGCGCACGCCGCTCGATGGCGCGGCGGTGGCCCAGGCGGACGCGGTCATCCTCGCGACGGACATCACCGTGGACGAATCGCGCTTCCACGGCAAGCCGCTGGTTCGTACCTCCACGGCGACAGCCATCCGCGACACCGAACGCATCATTGACGAGGCCATCGCCCGCGCCACGTTGCACCGCACGACGGCAGCCGAATCCGTACCGGGGGATCCCACCCGCCCGAACTCCGGAGCCGAGGAAACTCCATCCCTCGCGCCACGCCGTGCCGACGCGTCCACGACAAGCATTGCCTCGCAGCCCCTCGTCACCTCCCGCGCCACGCGCAGCGCGGATGCGCCCTCGACAAGCGTCGCCTCGCCCCCCGCTGCCACCTCCAGCGCCTCGCCCCGCGCGGAAGCGCCCACGACAAGCATTGCCTCGCAGCCCCTCGTCATCTCCCGCGCCACGCGCAGCGCGGATGCGCCCTCGACCAGCGTCGCCTCGCCCCCCGCCACCTCCAGCGCCTCGCCCCGCGCGGAAGTGCCCATGACAAGCATCGCCGCGCCCCCCGCCACTTCCAGTGCCACCCCTCGCGCGGAAGCGCCCACGACAAGCATCGCCTCGCCCCCCGCCACCTCCAGCCCCCCGCACCGCACTGATGCCACGCCCCCGCGCACGCCGCCGTCCACCGCGCCCACGAGGACCCTGGTCGCGGTGACGGCCTGCCCCACGGGCATCGCGCACACCTTCATGGCCGCGGAGGCCCTGACGCGCGCCGCCCGCGCGAAGGGCTACGCCATCCGCGTGGAGACGCAGGGCTCCGTGGGCGCGAAGAACACGCTGACCTCGGAGGAGATCGCCCAGGCGGACGCGGTCATCATCGGCGCGGACACGCACATCTCCACCGAACGCTTCGCGGGCAAGCGCCTGCTCCAGACCTCCGTCGGTGAAGCGCTGAAGCAGGCGGACCGCGTCGTGGAGCAGGCCCTCGCCCTGCCCGCGCCCCCGGGCGCCATCCCCGCCATTCCCCTCCCAGGCGCTCCCGCGAGAGCCGAACCCACGGGCGTGTACAAGCACCTGCTCACGGGCGTGTCGTTCATGCTCCCGTTCGTCGTCGCGGGCGGCCTGCTGCTGGCGCTGTCATTTGTCTTCGGCATCGACGCGTACAAGCAACCCGGCTCGCTGCCCGCCGCGCTGAAAGGCATTGGCGACGCCGCCTTCGCCCTGATGGTCCCTGCGCTCGCGGGCTACATCGCGTACTCCATCGCGGACCGGCCCGGGCTCGCGCCGGGCTTCATTGGCGGAATGCTGGCGAACCAGCTCAACGCGGGGTTCCTCGGCGGCATCGCGGCGGGCCTGCTCGCGGGCATCGTGGCGCGCACGCTGCGCGACCGCATCCGGCTGCCCGCGAACCTGGAGGGCCTCAAGCCGGTGCTCGTCCTCCCCCTGCTCTCCGCGCTCATCGTCGGACTGCTGATGACCTACGTCATCGGAGCGCCCGTCGCCGCGCTGATGGGGGCCCTCACGCGCTTCCTCCACGGCCTGTCCGGAACGAATGCCGTGCTGCTGGGCCTGCTCCTGGGCGCGATGATGGCCGTCGACACCGGAGGCCCCATCAACAAGGCCGCGTATGCCTTTGGCGTGGGCCTGCTGGGCTCCAACACCTTCACCCCCATGGCCGCGGTGATGGTCGCGGGCATGACGCCGCCGCTGGGCCTGTCACTCGCCACCCGGGTCGCGAAGCGGCGCTTCACCCTCCAGGAGCGCGAGGCCGGCAAGGCCGCCGCCGTGCTGGGCCTCGCCTTCATCACCGAGGGCGCAATCCCCTACGCGGCACGCGACCCGCTGCGAGTCATCCCAGCCATGGTCTTCGGCTCCGCCATCGCGGGCGCCGTGTCCATGGGCTTCGGCTGCACGCTGCGGGCGCCCCACGGCGGCGTCTTCGTGCTCGCCATCCCCAACGCCGTGCAGCCGCTGGGGCCCTACGTGCTGGCGCTCGTCGCGGGTACGCTGGCCACCACGCTCGCGCTCGTCGTGCTCAAGCGGCCCCTGCCCGACACGCCGGGGCCCTGACGGGGCCCCTCAGCATCCGCGCGGCAGGCGCACCCGGCAGGGGGGGCCCTCCTCCACCGTGCGCGAGGGCCCGCACTTCCGGGCGCGGCGGCACTACGTCTGCGCAGCGGCCGAGCGACCCTCCAGCAGCTCGATGGCGCTCCGCACCGCCGGCGGGACCGGCACCTTCTCATGCGTGGCGTAGCGCAGCGTCACGATGATGGAGCCCCCGCGCGTGTAGAGGACCCCGTCGTCCGCGCCCGCCACCACGTGCTCGAAGGTGATGGAGGACGTGCCCACCCGCGCGACGCGCGCCCCCGCCACCAGGCTCACCGGGAACACCACCGGCCGGAGGTAGTCCGCGTGCGTGTTGGCCAGGATGGGCCCGACGCCCTCCGCCGTCGTCCGCTCCGTCCCCGCACCAGACGGCCCCACCAGACCGATGCGCGCCATGTACGCGATGCGCGCGGACTCGAACCAGGTGAACGTCCGGGCGTTGTTGACGTGCCCGAACGCGTCCATCTCGCTCCAGTGCACGGTGAAGGGCACGACGACGGGGAAGTCCTTCAGGGCCGCATTCGACATGCCCTCATGGTCGCAAGGACCGTCCCACCGGGGAATGGAAACCACGCCTGCCTGCCCTCCAGGAGGCAGGGGCAGGCGTGCTAAGCCAGGGGTTCATGGCTCTCCGGTCCGCCCTGGCGCCTTCCTTCCGGCCGTTCCCCTCCACCGTCCCGGGTCCTCGCGATGGCGGGTGAGACCACGCGGCCCCAAGGGGACCGCCAAGACACCACGCCCGCGCCCTGGGAAGACCCAGGACCCAAGCCGCCGCCGCAGCTGGTGCGCGAGCGGGGCAGCGCCACCGCCACGAAGCCCCAGAAGCACGCGGACATGGTGCGCTGGCTGCATCCCACGCAGGTGCTGCGCACGGGCCTGGACGCGGTGGTGGCCACGGTGTTCGGCGCGCGCGCGGACCACCGGCTCATCGAAGCGGTGGTGCGTCCGCAGGCGCCCTACTTCGACTACTCGGAGGAGGCCGGCGCGGACGGCGACCTCTGGCTGGACTACGTCTCCGACATCGGCGACGGCTGGGACTCCACCTACGCGGTGGCCCGCCTGCTGGCCCTGCCAGAGCTGAACCTCCCCGAGGAGGAGGGCGGGAAGGTCCACGCCACGCCGCGCGGCCGGGTGCTCATCTTCGGCGGGGACGAGGTCTACCCGGGCGCCAGCCGCGAGACCTACGAGGAGCGCACGGTGCAGCCCTACGAGGCCGCCATGCGCCGCTCGCAGGCGCCCCACCCGGACCTGTTCGTCATCCCGGGCAACCATGACTGGTACGACGGGCTGTCCGCCTTCATGCGGCTGTTCTGCGCGCAGCGCTGGCTGGCCGGGCGACGCACGCGGCAGACCCGCAGCTACTTCGCGCTGAAGCTGCCACAAAAGTGGTGGCTCATCGGCACGGACGTGCAGCTCAACAGCGACATCGACGTGCCCCAGGTGGAGTACTTCCGCCAGGTGGCCGAACAGATGGGCGCAGACGACCGCGTCATCCTCTGCAACGCGGAGCCCGCGTGGGTGCTCGCGGCCGCCCGGCGCGCCAAGGGCAGCTACCTGGAGAACAACCTGGAGTACCTGGAGGAGAAGGTGCTGGGGCGGCGCATCTGCGTCTTCCTCGCGGGGGACCTGCACCACTACCGCCGGCACGAGGACGACACCGGCCAGCACCGCATCACCGCGGGCGGCGGTGGCGCCTTCATGCACCCCACGCACGCGCCCGCGGCCCCCGTGCTGCGCGACGGCTCCACGCTGCGCAAGTGCTTCCCGGACGAGGCCACGTCGCGGCGGCTGGCGCGCAAGAACCTGCTCCTCATCCGCTACAGCCCCCTGTTCGGACTCATCACCGGGCTGTGGTACCTGCTGCTCGCGCTGGCGGCCTACGCGGAGGTGGGCTCGCTGGGCCTGTCCCGGCTGCCGGAGGTGGCGTCGGCGGTGGCCAACAGCATGGTCAACCGCCCCTGGACGCTCATCCTCGGGATGGTGACGGTGGGAGGGCTCGCGGGGCTGGCGGACGCGGCGCTCGGGAGGTGGCGCGCGCTGCTGGGCGGACTGCACGGGGCCGCGCACATCGCGGCGGCGTTCTGGGTCGCGTGGGGCGCCACGTACTTCACGGTGAGCAAGCTGGGCATCTGCCCGGAGCTGATGCCGGACGGAGCGCACTGCACGGACGGGTGGATGCACCTGGCCGGCAAGTTCTTCTTCTCGTGCACCCTCACGTTCGTGGGCGGCTTCCTCGTGGGCCCGTTCATCACCGGCGTGTACCTCTGGCTGTGCGTGAACTTCTTCGGCGCGCACTCCAACGAGGCCTTTGGCGCGCTCGCGCTGCCGGACTGGAAGAACTTCCTGCGCATGCGCATCGGGAAGGACGGGGCGCTGACCATCTACCCCGTGGGCCTGGAGCGCGTGCCTCGCAAGTGGAGGCCCACGGGCGCCGGCCCCATGGCGCCCGCGTTCGACCCGGACGACCCCAGGGCCACCGAGCCGTTCCTCATCGAACCGCCCATCCGCATCGGCGGTTGATCACCCCACCGGGCGCGAGGCCCCGGGCCCGCCGGCGGGAGCCTCCTCCTCCGCGCTCCCGCTCGCGGCCCGCGCGGTGTCCTCCAGCAGCGGCGCGATGCCGGGCTGCTTGCGGGTGAGCGTCACGTAGTCCTGGAGGGCCGCGTCCAGGCCCACGTCGCGCCTCGCGCGCTCGGACAGGAACCACTTGTGCTCCAGCACCTGGCAGTAGAGCTCCGCCGTGTCCGCGACGCGGCCCAGCTCCTTCTGGAGGCGGGACAGCGTGGGGTGGTAGCGCTCGTCCAGCCAGCGGAACGCGGCCACGCTCAGGGGCACGCTGCGGTCCAGCTTGCGCGTCAGCGTGGCCTTCATCTCCCGCACCTCGTTGAGCAGCAGGCTCGCCTGCCGCTCCTCCGCGACGATGCCGGTGAGCGTGTGCAGCTGGTGCCGGTGGTATTCGCGGTCCGTGACGATGGTGCGCATGCGCAGCTGGCTGCCCTGCCCGCTCGCGACCAGCTCCACCTCCCCCACGGAGAAGCCCAGGTCGTTGAGCGTGCGGATCCGCTCGTGGATGCGGTAGCTCTCGTGGGGCTGGAGGATGATCTCCCGGTTGATCTCGGCCCACAGCCGCTCATAGCGCTGGCGGATGCTGCTGGCCGTCTCCTGCCAGGCCTCCAGCTCCTGGGGCAGCTCCTCCGCCAGCTCCACGCGCGCGGCCAGGTCCGCCAGTCCTCCGGCGACGTTCTCCTCCATGATTTGCAGGTCCATCTCCCGCTGGCCCGCGGACAGCTGCTCGTGCAGCTCGGACGTCTCCGCGTCCACCGCGTACGCCTGCAGCTCGCCCGCGTCGCGGCGGAAGAGCACGTTGGACAGCGAGCAGTCGCCCCAGAAGAAGCCGCCCAGGTGCAGCCGCACCAGCAGGCCCGCCATCGCGTCCAGCAGCCGCGAGCGGTAGCGCTCCAGGCCCTGGTGCATGAACAGCGCGCGGTACGGCAGCGACGACGCCAGGTACTGCGTGATGAGCATCCCGGGCCGGTCCCCTGGCGCGGACTCCAGGTCCGCCTCCGTCTGGACCGCCAGCCCCACGGGACACACCGACGGCAGGCGGCGGTCCTCCAGGCCGCGCAGCACGTCGTACTCGCGCTGGGCCACGCGCGCGGGCGTCTCCTTGAAGGCGTAGATGGTGGCGCCGTAGCTGACGAAGACCACCACGTGCCGGGACAGTCCGCGCGGCACCTCCACCACGCGGGGTGAACGCTCCGGCCACGCCTCCAGCGGCAGCTCCCACGGGAGGTCGAGGAAGTCTGGGTGGCCCTGCCGGATGTGCAGGGAGTGGAGGCGGCGCGCGGGGTGGGACATGGCGGCTCCCAGCCTACTGGCCGGGTGGGCGCGCTTCACGGGACCCGGACGCTGGCCGGGGCGGAACGTTCGCTGCTAGAGGAAGAAGGCATGCGTCCCCTCCGCGGCCTCTCCCTGTGCAGCGCGGCCCTGCTGTCAGCCTGCGCGAGCTCCTCGCCGTCGCCCGGCATCAACCCGCCCGCGCCTGGAAGCGTCATCCTCGCCGCGCCGGCCGGAGACGGTTGGTATCGGGGCGCGGTCTTCTACGAAGTGTTCGTCCGCAGCTTCCAGGACTCCAACGGCGACGGCGTGGGGGACCTGCCGGGGCTCATCTCGCGCCTGGACTACCTGAACGACGGCAACCCGGCGACGACGGACGACCTGGGCGTGGATGCGCTGTGGTTGATGCCGGTGTTCGCGTCGCCCAGCTACCACGGCTACGACGTCGTGGACTACGAGCGCATCCAGACGGCGTATGGGTCGCTGGATGACCTGAAGCGGCTGTGTGACGAAGCCCACCGCCGGGGCATGCGCGTCATCCTCGACTTCGTCATCAACCACACCAGCTCATCGCATCCGTGGTTCGTGGACTCGGCGTCGTCGCCGCAGTCAGCGAAGCGCGACTGGTACCAGTGGCGCGCGAACAACCCGGCGTGGAACCAGCCGTGGGACACCTACTCGCAGACCAACACGTGGCATGAGCGCAACGGCGCCTGGTACTACGGCGTCTTCTGGGGCGGCATGCCGGACCTGAACCTCCAGACGCCCGCGGTGCGCGAAGAGGTGAAGCGTCTGGCCACGCTGTGGCTGGAGCGCGGCGTGGATGGCTTCCGGCTGGATGCCGCGCGCTACCTCATCGAGACAGGCGGAGGCGCGGGCCAGTCCGATACGCCGGAGACGCACGCGTTCTGGAAGGAGTTCTCCGCGCACGTGCGGTCGGTGAAGCCAGACGCGGTGCTGGTGGGAGAGAGCTGGAGCGAGACGCCGTCGGTGGCGAAGTACTACGGCTCCACCGCGACGGTGCCGGGCGGGGACGAGCTCCCGCTCAACTTCAACTTCCCCATGTCGACGCGGGTGCTGGAGGGCATCAACGCGGGCAGCAGCGGCGGCGTGGCGGCGAAGCTGCTGGAGATGCGCAACAACTACCCGGCGGGCGTGGCGGACGCGCCGTTCCTCACCAACCACGACATGGTGCGGTTGGCGACGCAGTTCTCCAACGACACGTCGAAGCTGGGGCTGGCGGCGGCGGTGCTGCTGACGCTGCCGGGCGCGCCGTTCCTCTACTACGGCGAGGAGCTGGGGCTGGGGAACGGCGCCGGAAACAACGACGAGGCCAAGCGCACGCCGATGCCCTGGACGGCCGCGCCGGGCGGAGGGTTCACCACGGGCACGCCGTGGTACGGCTTCTCCTCCGGCCGGGAGACGGCGAACGTGGAGGCGCAGCGCGCATCACCGGGCTCGCTGCTGTCGCGCTACCGGTCGCTCATCCACGCGCGCCAGGGTTCGGAGGCGCTGCGCACGGGAGGCCTGCGGCTCTTCACGGCGACGACGGGGGTGTCCCGCACGCTCGCGTTCGTGCGCATGCGGGACGACGAGCAGGTGCTGGTGGTGCACAACTTCTCCAACGCCCAGGAGGCCGTGGGGCCATTCGACGTGGAGGGCACAACGGTGGAGCCGCTGTTCGTGGATCCTGGCGTGGCGCCGCTGACAGGAGGCTCGGGGGCGTGGAAGACCAGCATCCCGCCGCGCTCCACGGGCATCTGGCGGGTGGAATAGCGGCCGGCGTCACGGCGCGGGCGACGGAGGATCCACGCGCCGTGCATCCTCCACACCGGGCACGGCCACCCCTGGCACCGACATGTCCTCCGTGCCCGCCGGAGCCACCTCCGGCGCACCCGCGCCTTCCGAGCCCGCCGCCGGGGCCACCACCGCCGCCGGGACCACCTCACGGCCCGCGGGGACCACCGCGCTCCACGCCGGCTTCGTGGGCCCCAGCACCTCCTCTTGCGTCGTGCCCGGCTGCACCAGCAGGTCCACCACCGGCGACTGCGACGCATCGCCCTTGCGGCCTCCGCCGAAGCGGTCGTAGGTGGCCTCCCCCGGCGCGATGCCCATCGCCATCAGCCGCTGGTTCGCGGTGACATCCCCGCCGAACATCCCGCCCAGCGCCACGCGCCGCTCGAGGGACGCGCCCGTCACCGCCACCGCGTAACCCCAGTCCGCCCGCGCGTGTCCCCCCAGGAAGCGGTCCGGCACCTGGAACATCACGGTGCGCCCGCTCACCTGGATGATGGTGGGGAAGAACACCCGCGCCTCCAGCGCCTGCTCCGTGGCCGCGTTCAGCTCCGCCTCCACCTTGCCGCCGATGGGGCCCGTCTTCTTCTCGTAGTCATCCAGCGCCGCCTGACGCCAGTGCTTGCGCAGGGCCTCCCGCGCCTCGTACGGGCGCGGCGTCAACACCACCGCCTTCTCCCACCCGGAGTCCGGCGCCAGCGTGAGCCCGCGCCCCGGCAGCGTGTCCGTGCGCCCGGAGCCCGCCACCCGGTCGGTGTCCACGTACAGGTCCACGTTGAATGTGTAGAAGCCGTGCCGCGCGCGCTCCGCGACCGTGGCGCCCTCCAGGTCCAACGCCTGCGCGCGCGACGGCCTCGCGATGGGGTGGGCGAACGTCACCTCGAAGCGCGTCGCCTCTCCATCCGCGAACGCCGCCACCGACACCATGTCCAGGTCGCCCCGCCCCAGGTCCGTCCGGCGCGGATACACCAGCTCCCCGTCGCCGTGGTCATCCCCCACCGGATCCGTCAGCCGGAACAGCAGCGCGTCCTCGCGCGTCTTGCCGCCGGAACACGCGGCCAGGGAGGAGGCGAGCAGGAGCGCGGACAGGCGGCGGCGCGGGAGCACGGGAGGACACCTCGAGCACGAAGAGAGGGAACGGCCCTGGAGGTGTATCGCGCGGGGCCCCAAACGCAAGGAGCCCGGAGTGCCTTCACAGGCGCCCCGGGCTCCCACTGCGTCAACCGCATGCCCCGCTGGATGCAGGGCGCGCGGAGACTAGAACTGCGCCTTCATGAACGCCTTGACGCGCACGTGCTCGAAGTGGCGCTCTTCCAGGCTGTTCCAGCCGCCGTTGCGGTTGGTGAAGCCGCGCGAACCCACCGCCACGCCATGGTCGGCCGAGATGGTGTCGTCCGCGTACTGCACCACGAAGCCGTCGCCGAAGTCGGGACGGAAGGTGCCGAACGCGTACTGGCCCTCCAGGCCGAACTCCACGCCGGACAGGATGTAGCGCGCCTTCACCAGCAGCTGGTTCTTGTTGTGCTTGCCGGACGCCATCTCCTGGTTGTTGTACGCCTGGAACGCCGTGTTGCCGTCCAGCAGGTCCGCGAAGAACTTGGAGTAGCTGGCGGACACGTACAGGTCATCCGTGAACTGGTAGCCCGCGCCCGCGGTGAACGTCGTGTAGTCCAGCAGGCGGTCGTCGTCCGCGATGTTGTCGAACGGCTTGAACTGGTAGCCCGTGTCACCCTCGCTGTTCGTGATGACCGCCGGGTTGCCGTACAGGCCGGAGGTGCTGTTGCCAGCGCTGTACTCGTTGACGAGCGAGTTGTCGCACGCCACCGCGCCGCCCGGGCACGCGCCCTGCTGGAACGGCAGGAAGCGCGGGTCGTTCATGCGCTTGTCCGACTCGTGGATGTACTTGAACTTGCCGAACACATCGATGCCCTTCAGCACGTCCACCACGTACTTGGCGCGCAGCGCGATCAGGTGCGTCTTCTTGTCCTGGAAGGGCTGGTAGGCGGTGCGGAAGTTGTGGCCCACGCCCGAATCCAGCTCCGTGCCGGGGTACGTGGTGTTGTTCAGCGACTGCTGGTCATTGCCGTACGCCTGCCAGTTGGTGTTGTAGGTGATGAAGGAATACTCACCGCCCACCTCCAGCGCGCCGTTGGTGTAGACCGGGTTCGCCGTCACGCCCTTCCAACCGATGGCCGTCTCCGCCATGGGCTCGTCGAAGTCCGTGAAGTCGTTGTCCACGTTGATGGTGGCGACCTGCTGGGCCTCGCTCGTCCAGCCGCCGTAACCGATGCGGGTGGGGTTGCCCTTGTAGACGCCGTAGGACGCGTTGGACGGACCGGGGAACGCGAAGCTGCCGTCGTGACCTTCGGTGAGCAGCACGTCCGCCTCGCGGCGGCTGGCCATCACCGCCACGTAGTCCGCGCCAATGCTGAACAGCTGGAAGTTCAGCGACAGGCCCACGTCCAGCGGGTCGTTGAGGGACGCGTTCAGCATGTACGTCTGGTCGGTGTGGCGGCCCGCCAGCACCGCGCTGTAGCCGCCAATGCCGCCGAAGTTCGCCGGCGACAGCACCGGGTCCGCGTTGGAGTACGACGTGTACGCGGCGCCGCGCACGTCCAGCCACGAGCCCATGTGCAGGCCCGCCTTCAGGCCGCCCACGCCGTTGCGGTAGCGCGGCGTGAGGTCGCGGCCGTTGTCGAAGTCGTTGTCCTCGGCGTTGATCTCCTGGTCGTTGGCGTACTGGAAGATGCCGCCCACGTCGAAGAGCTCGGAGGGGGTGTACTTCGCCTGGAAGCCGTAGGAGGCGTCACGCGCGTGGAAGACGCCCGTGTTGAAGCTCGGGCCCGCCCAGAGCCGGGGGAGCGCGATGCGCGCCGCGTCCCACGTGAGCTTCCGGTCGAAGTTGGAGCCCTGCAGCATGATGGCCGACGCGTTGTCGCGGTCGATATAGCGGACGCGGCCGATGACGAACGGGTCGAACTGGCCCAGGTCCGTCGAGCCGATGAGCGCCGAGTCGATGAGGTAGCCCGGACGCAGCGTCACCGCCATGCCGCGCAGCTTGATGTACTGGTTGGAGCGCGGGTCGAACTCGCCGCAGTCGCCCGCGACACAGGGCTTGGACGGGTCACCGCCGAAGCCACCGAAGTTCGTCCAGAAGTTCTGGTTGAAGCGGCTGTGGATGCGGCCGTTGACCTCCACCTGCGGGGAGATCTTCGCGTTCAGCAGGAGCTCCAGCTCCGTGCCGATACCGTTGTCGCCGTAGCCCTCACCGGGAACTGTCGTGAAGTTGTACATCGCGCCCTGGTCGCGCTGATTGCCCCAGAGGTATTTGGTATAGGTCGTGCCACCAATGGTGAGCTTGGGGCCGCTGTCCTGCGCCATGGCCGCCCCAGGAATCAGGCCGGCCGCCACGGTGAGCGCACACGCTCCCCGCACCACGTTCTTGCGATTCTTCATGATGTTCGGAAAACCCTTCTCGAAGACTTGATTCAGAGGGGGGTCATCCCCTCTCCCGGGGCCGCCGCGGGTTCACCGCGGCAGCCCTCCCCATGTTGCATCAAACCTTGAAACAGACTGTTTTGAACAGTCCGCCGACGACTACTTCGTCGGCGTGGCCGTGGTCGGCGCCGGAGCGTCCGTCGTTCCAGCCGGAGCGGGCGCCGGAGCCGGAGCCTCGGGGGCCGCCGGAGCGGGAGCAGGAGTCGCCGCGCCCGCCTGCGCCGCGGGGCGGTTCGGGCCCGCCACCATCTTCAGCGTGGCCTTCTTCGTTGCGGAACCGTCACTCGCGCACTCGTAGGCGAGCATGTCGTACTGCGCCTTGACCTCGGAGCTGTCGCCCTTGCCCTGGCCGGCCAGCACGTCAATCACATGCGGGTCGCAGTTGAAGTCAGAGCCGCCGCCAAAGCGGTGCTGGCCCTCGTATTCATTCACGCGGCGCGTGAGCAGGTCATTGTCCGCCGGGAAGCCCTCGTTGGACTGCATCACGACCTGGTAGCCCCACTTCGTCGGGTCGCCCTCGCCCAGGTCGGAGTTCAGCACCGTGGCGGTGATCTTGTTGCCGGAGGCGCGCACCTTGGTGGGCACCACGACGGCGCCCTTCATCGCGCCCGCCTTGTTGTTGGCCTCCGCGCGCACGCGCGAGGAGCCCTGCGGGGAGATGATGATGACCTTGTCCCAGGCGTCCTCCGGGGCGAAGGCGATGTTGAGGCCCGGGGGGCTGTCCGTGAAGCCGCTGCCCACCTTGTGGTCCGTGTCGATGAAGACGAAGACCTCCTGCACGGAGAAGCCGTCCGCCATCTTCCAGGGGTTCTCCAGCGACGCCTTCAGCTGGATGGTGATGTCGGTCTTGTTGCCGCCCTGGTCCAGCGTGAAGCCCGTCAGGTCGAACGAGCCCGGCTTGTACACGGGGTCCGTCGGGTAGGTGTACTTGCCCGGGCCCTTGTCATCACCGGTGGGGTCCTTGAACGACACCTTGTCGGCCAGGGCCGGCGCCGCGGACAGCGAGGCGGCCAACGTCAGGACTGCGATGCGGGGGTTGATCATGGGATGCGGCTCCTTGCAACGACAGACGGGGGGACTGCGAAGAACGGCGCGACTAACCCTTCACGCCACCGGCGGTGAGCCCGGAGACGAGGTACTTCTGGAGGAAGAGGAAGAGGAACACGACGGGCACGGACACGATGATGGAGCCCGCGGCGAAGTAGCCCCACTGCTGGCTGAAGCCACCCACGAAGAAGCGCAGGCCCACCGGCGCCGTGTACATGGCTTCCTGGTCCATGAACGTCGCCGCGAGGATGAACTCGTTCCACGCGGTCATGAAGCTGAAGAGCGCCGTCACCGCCACCGCGGGCTTCGCCAGGGGCAGGATGACGCTCCAGAAGATGCGCCCCACGGACGCGCCCTCAATCAGCGCCGCCTCCTCCAGGTCCTTGGGGATGGTGTCGAAGTAGCCCTTGAGCATCCACACGCTGAACGGGATGGACGTGGTGGCGTACACGATGATGAGGCCCAGCCGGCTGCTGCCCAGGCCCAGCCACTGCACCAGGATGATGTAGAGCGGGATGAGCATCAGCGTGCCCGGGAACATCTGGGACACGAGGAACGCCATCATGCCCGCGCGCTGGCCGGGGAACTTGAAGCGGCTGAAGGCATACGCCGCGGTGCACGCCAGGAACACGCCCAGCACCGTGGTGCCAATGGCCACGATGGCGCTGTTGAGCATCCACTTCGCGAACGGCTGGTCCGTCATCACCGACGCGAAGTTGGACGTGGAGAAGGTCTCCGGCCACGGCGTCACCGCGCGCAGCCGGTCCCAGAAGGTGGGGTTCTCCGGCAACGTGGAGATGGCCAGGCTCTGCTTGCCGGAGAAGGCCAGGCTCACCACCCAGAGGATGGGGTAGAGGGTGAAGAGGGTGAAGGCCACCAGCACCGCGTGCAGCGGCAGGTGGGAGAAGCCTTCGCGACGTTCCGAGAAGAGCGCCATGGGTTACGCGGCCTCCGTTGCGCGGCTCATGCGGTTCTGCACCAGGCTGTAGAGCAGCAGGATGCCGAAGATGACGGTGGAGTACGCCGCCGCGTAGCCGTGGCGGTAGCGCTCGAAGGCGAACTTGTACGCCTGGGTGACCAGGATTTCGGTGGAGCCGCCCGGGTCGCCGCCCGTCACCAGGAAGATGATGTTGAACATGTTGAAGGTCCACACCACCGACAGGATGACCGCCGGCACCAGCGCGGGCTTCAGCGCGGGCAGCGTGATGGCGGTGAACTGCTGCCACCGGTTGGCCCCGTCCACGCGCGCCGCTTCGTACAGCTCCCCGGGGATGGACTGGAGCGCGCCCAGCGACACCACCATCATGAAGGGGAAGGACAGCCAGCCGTTCGTCGCCAGCGCGGTGAGGAATGACGTGACGGGCGAGTCGAACCACGCCAGGCCCTCGCCGCCGAACATCCGGATGACGTGGTTCACCACGCCGAACTGCTGGTGGAACATGCCCTTCCAGATGAGCGCGGTGATGTAGTTGGGCATGGCCCACGGCAGGATAAGCAGCACGCGGTACACCGGCCGCATCCGCAGGTTGGGCACGTTGAGCGCCAGCGCCAGCAGCAGGCCCACCGTCACGCCGATGGTCACGTTCGTCACCGTCCAGAGGATGGTGAAGAGCAGCGTGTAGTAGAAGTTCAGGTAGTTGAAGACCAGCGAGCCGTCCGCCGCCGTCTTCGCGAAGCTGAAGTCGCCCAGGATGTCCGTGTAGTTACGCAGGCCAATCCACAGCTCCGACAGCGGCTGGCTGCTGTTGTAGAGGTTGGCGTCGGTGAACGACAGCGTGATGCCGTAGGCGAAGGGGAAGAAGACCAGCAGCACCATCCCCACCATCGCCGGCGCCACGTAGACATACGCCTGCCGGTGCTCCACCGCCGTCGCCACCATCCGGTGCAGCGCGCCCAGCCCGATGAAGAGCAGCACCGCCAGCCCCAGCGCGCCCAGCGCGCCCAGCGCCTTGCCCGCGTCACCGCGCACCTGGGCGCCGCGCGCCGCGAGCTTGTCCGCGTCCGGCGCGCCGGAGTCCGTCAGCCGGCCCAGCGGGCGGCGCATCGCGTCCGCGTCCCACGCGCCCGGCTTCAGCGCGGGGTCCTCCTTCAAGTGGTTCGCGGCCACCAGGGTCCGCGCCAGCTCGCCGCGCGTGCGCAGCTCCGCGCTCACGGCGTCTTCGGTCTCGCGCAGCTCCGCGTCCAGCGCGCGCAGCGAATAGACGGTGTAGCCGCCCAGGCCCGCCAGGAAGAGCGCCGCCGCCACCGCCACGCGCGCGCCCTGACGCGACAGCGCGTACACCGCGCCCGCGCACGCCGCCAGCGGCAGCAGCAGGGCCAGCAGCACCGGCGTCCACGACGGCGCCTCCGCCTCCGTCAGCACCGGCGTGAAGTACTCCACCGAGCCCACCACCTGCCCGTCCACCTCCACCGGCGCGGCCAGCAGCTGGCCCCCGGTGGGGAGCATCTCCGACTCCACCTCCGCCTTGCGCGCGCCCTCTTCCTCGCGGTTCGTCTCCACCGCGGCGCGCAGGCGCTGGCCGCGGTCGTACAGCGGCTTCTCCTCGCGCGACAGCCGGCGCGGCGCGGCCTTGTCCCCGGTGTCGTCCGGGAAGGTGGACGCCTCCAGGCGGATGCCGCTGAAGGCGATGACGCGCGCGGCGCTCCCCGGCGTCCCGGGCCAGGCGGAGACCACCGCCTTCACGGCGTCGCCGTGGCCCTCCGCGCGCTGGACCAGGTCCGCCAGGCCCAGCAGGGCCACGGCGGACTTGCGCTGCGCGCGCTCCTGGCCGCGCTCGGCCTGGGCGCGGACCAGGAGCCCGTGCGCCAGGAACAGGGACGCGCCCAGCGCCAGCGCGAGCCCCACCAGGACGCGCCCCCTCATGCCTCCCGCGCGGCCCGAGGGCCCCGAAGTGGCGGGGTCCGTCGCGGCGTTGTTCGGGGAGCCGCGGCCTGGCGCCTGGGAGGCACCGGCCGGGGAAGAGGACTCCTGGGGGGCGTTCTGGCTCACTTCGGCTCCTCGCTTACTTCTTGCGCAGACCGGCGACGTCCTTCGCCACGCTCTTCTGGGCCGCGTCCAGCGCCGCCTTGGGCGTGGCGGTGTTCTTGAACACGGTGTTCATGGCGCTGGTCGCGGGGGTCCAGACCATGGACATCTCCGGCAGGTTGGGCATGGGCACGGCCACGTCCACCTGGTCCTTCATCGCCTTGAGCAGCGGATCCGCGGCCACCTTCGCGTCCTGGTACACCGCCTGGTTCGCGGGGCTCTGGCGGCCCTCCAGGGCCAGCGTCCTGCCAGGGGCCGCGTCGGTGAGGAACTTCGCGAAGTCGTACGCCGCTTCCTTGTTCTTCGACGGGGCGGCCACGTACACGCCCTCCACCGTCATCCACGGCTTCATCGGCGTGCCCTTGTTCTCATCCAGCGTGGGCAGCCGCGCGAGGCCGTAGTCCACGTCCTTGGAGACCTCGCCCAGGAACCACGGGCCGGAGAACACCATCGCGGCCTTGCCCTCGTTGAAGAGGGACGTGATGAGCGCGCTGGAGGGCTCCGCGGGCAGGATGCCGTCCTTGTTCTTCCACTTGAGCACCTGCTCCACCGACTTCACGTTGGCGGGCGAGTTCATCGTGGGGGCGTTCTTCGCGTCGAACACGCCGCCGCCGAAGCCGTTCATCACCGCCGCGTGGTAGTAGAAGTCGTTGTACGCGTACGCGAGGCCGAAGCGGCCCGCCTTCGCGTCGGTGAGCTTCTTCGCCATCGTCACCAGCTCGCCGGACGTCTTGGGCGGCGTGGGGACCAGCTTCTTGTTGTAGATGAGCGTGATGACCTTGTAGTTCAGCGGCAGGCCGTACGCGGTCCCGCGGTAGGTCATCGCCTCCATCGTCGTGGGGATGAAGCGCTTCTTCGTCGCGTCATCCAGGAAGAAGTCGATGGGCTCCACCGTGTTGCCCGCTTCAATCCAGCCGCCCAGGCGGTCCTGCGCGAAGATGAAGAGGTCCGGGCCCTTGCCGCGCGGCACCGTGGCGGAGATCTTGTCCGCGTAGGCGTCGTAGGGCACCGCCAGCGTGGTGACCTTGACCTTGCCCTCGTTGGCCTTGTTGTACTCGGCGACCACCTTCTCCAGGGCGGCCTTCTCCTCCGCGCGGTAGGCGTGCCAGAGCACCAGCTCCGTGGCGGCGAAGGACGGGACGGGCAACAGGCCGACTGCGCACAGACAGAGGGCCGCGAGCAACGTTCGCAGGTGGGTCATGGGGGAAAGCCTCCGGGAAATCAAACGGACAGCCGCAGCTCGGAATCAGCGTCGAAGAGGTGCAAGGACTCCAGCTCCACCGTCACGGGCACGGAGGCGCCCGGCTCCGGGGTGGCCTGGGGTGGCAGGCGGAAGACCAGCGGGTTGTCTCCCAACCGGGCGTGCACGATGAGCTCGTTGCCCAGGGGCTCCACCAGCTCCACGCGCGCCTCCGTGGGCGCGGACTCGCCGCGCGCGGACGCGCCCTGGGGCAGGATGTTGTCCGGGCGCAGGCCCACCTTCAGCTTGCGTCCGCCCTTGCCCGCCGTCGCCGCGCGCAGCGTCTGGGGCACCGGCAGCGTGAAGCCGTCGCCGGACAGCGACGTGCCGTCCGCGTCCAGCGTGGCGCCGAGCATGTTGATGGGCGGCGTGCCGATGAACTGCGCCACGAACACGTTGACCGGCTTCTCGTAGACCTCCAGCGGCGTGCCCAGCTGCTGGAGCTTGCCGTCCTTCATCACCGCGATGCGGTGGCCCATGGTCATCGCTTCAATCTGGTCGTGCGTGACGTAGACGGACGTGACCTGGAGCCGGTTCTGGAGCTTCTTGATCTCCGAGCGCATCTGCACGCGCAGCTTCGCGTCCAGGTTGGAGAGCGGCTCGTCGAAGAGGAACACCGCGGGCTTGCGCACGATGGCGCGGCCCAGGGCCACGCGCTGGCGCTGACCGCCGGACAGCTGCTTGGGCTTGCGGTCCAGCAGGTGCGAGATGCCCAGGATCTCCGCCGCCTCGTCCACCAGCTTGTCCATCTCCGGCTTGGGCGTCTTGCGAATCTTGAGGCCGAACTCCAGGTTCTGCCGCACCGTCATGTGCGGATAGAGCGCGTAGTTCTGGAACACCATGGAGACGTCCCGGTCCTTCGGCGGCAGCGCGTTCACCGCGCGCGGACCGATGGAGATGGTGCCTCCGGAGATCTCTTCCAGGCCGGCGATCATCCGGAGCGCCGTGGACTTGCCGCAACCGGACGGCCCCACGAGGACCATGAACTCATGGTCGCGGATATCGAGGTTGAGCCCCTCGATGACCGACACGTCTCCGTACCGCTTCGCCACGTCCTTGAACGACACGCCGGCCATCAGGCCCTCCAGCAAGAGCCCCGCCCGCGCCGGTGACAACAGCACGTCCGGGTCAGGTTCTGCGCGTCCTCCGGGTGCCTCACTTCACGCGCCCGAGGATGCGCGCGGACTGCGGCGGAAGCGCCAGCTCCAGCGTGGCGCCAGCCTTCGTCCGCCCTCCGTTCAGCAGGTCCTCCACCTCCGCGACGCCCGTCCAACCGTCCGGCCACGGCACCGACGCCGCGCCCTTCGTCTTGCCGCGGTTCACCGCGACCACCACCGTGTCGCCCGACCCCGCGTCCTTGCGCTGGAAGACATACACATCGCCTTCCGTGGAGAGCGGTTCGTGCGTGCCGCGCGACAGCGCCGGGTGCTCACGGCGGATGGAGATGAGGCGCTTGTAGTACTCGCGCAGGGCCTCGTCGCGCTTCTTTCCGGCCCCGGGCCTCACCGCCTGCTTGCCCCACGGCATGTCACTTCGGTTCTGCGGCCAGTCCCCGCCCGCGCGGCCCACTTCCTCGCCGTAGTAGATGACCGGGATGCCGCTCGTCGTCAGTTGCAGCGTGGCGGCCAGACGGAAGAGCGTCACGTTGCCCTGCAGCTGGTGCAGCGCCCCGTCCACGTCGTGCGACGACAGGAAGTGCGCCAGGTGGTGCCCCGGCGTCACCTTTGCGCGCGACTGGAGGTAGCG
Source organism: Corallococcus sp. Z5C101001 (assembly GCF_007352635.1). Lineage (NCBI taxonomy): Bacteria > Pseudomonadati > Myxococcota > Myxococcia > Myxococcales > Myxococcaceae > Corallococcus > Corallococcus sp. Z5C101001. The sequence continues at coordinate 214,856 of NZ_VKLU01000008.1, read as the reverse complement.
GTCGAACGCCACCGTGCGGCCACGGCCCTGGAGGAAGCCCAGCGTGTTGCCCTGGAAGGCGAAGTCGAACCCGGCGTCCATCTCATCCGGGGTGAAGTAGGGCTCCAGCACCTGCACGTCGCCGCCCCACACCTCGCCCAGCAGGAAGAAGTCCGGGGACACCTCCGCGCGCGTGCGGCGGCGGTGCTCCTTCCAGAAGTCGTGGGACACGTGCTTCACGGTGTCCAGCCGGAAGCCGTCCACGCCGGAGCGCTTCGCCCAGTCCAGCTGCGCGTCCAGCAGGTACTTGGCCACCTCCGGCACTTCCGTCTTGAAGTCCGGCAGGCCCGCCACGCACGACGTCAGGTCGTCCTGGCCGCAGGTGCCCTGGTCCTCTGAGCGCAGCCAGTCCGGGTGGTCCTTCAGGTAGCGCGAGTTGTAGCCCGGGTGGTTGTAGACGACGTCCAGCAGCACGCGGATGCCGCGCGCGTGCGCCGCGTCCACCAGCGCCTTGAAGTCCGCCTCCGTGCCGAAGCGCGGATCCAACGCGTGGAAGTCATCCGCCCAGTAGCCGTGGTAGCCCCAGTCCGGAAAGCCAGAGCCGGTGACGAAGCCGGGGATCTGCTTCAAGAGCGGCGTCACCCACAGCGCCGTCACGCCCAGCGAGGACAGCTCCTCCAGCTTCGCGGTGAGCCCCTTCAGGTCGCCGCCGTGGAAGGTGCCCGGCGCCTTCAGGTCGCCCGGCTCGTTGTTCGTGGGGTCGCCGTCCGCGAAGCGATCCACCACCACGAAGTACAGCACCTCGTCGCCCCAAGGCCGCGCGGGTTCCTTGTTCTCCGGGACCTGGACGACCGGCGCCGTGGGCACCGGAGGGGCCGGAGCGGCCTCCGTCACGGGCGCGGCGGGCTGCGTCGCGACGGCCTCCGTCGCGGGTCGGGTCGGCGTCTCCGGCGCCGTGGCGCACCCCGCCAGACACAAAACGGCAAGTCCCTGGAACCACGGGTGCCACCGACCACGGTGGGGGACGGCGTTCGATTGTCGGCGGGGGGCACGGAAGGACATCTGGGCGGGGCACTGTATCCAACAGTCTGAGAATGGGTGAAGGGTCGTCGGAACAATCGGCTGATGTCGCAACGCGGCATGACCCGGATGTCTTCCTCTGCACACCCGCGTGACGCAGAGCGTGAGCGGCTTCGACGGAGCGCGTGGTTCCTGCCGCACCGCATCTCGCCCGCGGGCCCCTCCCCACCCGACGTGACAGGGGGGTTCCCCCAGGCCCAACCCGCGCCATCCAACAGGTCCAGCAATCCTGGAAAAACCTCCGAAGGCCACTTATGGCGGAGCTGGCTGCTACCCTGCCCGGAGATTTCCACACCTGGAGGCTTCTCCTGAGCGTTCCATTCCGAGTTCCCCGCGCGGCGCGCGCGCTCGCGTTCAGCGGGCTGTTCGCCGCGCTGATTCCCCTCTCGTCGCTGGCGGCGCCCACGTCCGTGACGGTCATTGGCGACCTGCAGTCCGAAGCGGGCTGCGCGGCGGACAACGACCCGACCTGCGCGCAGACGGCGCTGGCGTACGACGCGGCGGACGACAAGTGGCAGGGCTCGTTCAACGTGCCGGTGGGCACGTGGCACTTCAAGGTCGCGCTGGACGGCTCCCTGGCCCAGACGCACGGCGGCCCCGGCGGCGCGGACGTGGTGCTGAAGCAGACGACGGCGGGGGCGGTGAAGTTCTACTTCGACGCCACGACGCTGTACGTGACGAGCAACCGCTCCAGCACCATCGCGACGGTGGCGGGCACGCTCCAGGCGCAGCTGGGCTGTCCGGGTGACTGGTCGCCGGACTGCCTGCGCACGATGATGCAGGACCCGGACGGCGACGGCATCTACACCTTCACCACGAAGGCGCTGACGAAGGGCAACTACGAGTGCAAGGTCGCGCTCGACGAGAACTGGACCACGGCCTACCCGAGCAGCAACGCCACGTTCACCGTGGAGGAGGACGGCCAGGAGATGGTGTTCACCTTCGACTCCGGCGAATCCAAGAAGGTGACCATCCGGGCCGCGGGCGCTCCCGCGGGCAACCTGCTGCTGGCGCGGGCGCATTGGATCGCGCGCGACACGGTGGTGTGGAGCCCGGAGGTCGCGGTGCCCGAGGGCACGGAGTTCAAGCTGCACACGGCCCCCACGGGGGGCATGACGCTCGACAGCACCGGCGTGCAGGGTGGCAGCGCCGTGACGCTGACGCTGGACGCCGCGGGCCTCAGCGCGGCGCAGGCGGCGCGCTTCCCGAACCTCGTGGGCCGCAAGGTGCTCAAGCTCTCGCAGGCGGACGTGGCGAACGCGGCCACGTGGCTCAAGGGTCAGGTGGCCCTGTCCGCGACGAACGCGGCGGGCGTGTTGCTGGACGCCACCAGCGCGCAGCTGGCGGGAGCGCTGGACGACCTGGACACGTATGACGGCGCGCTGGGCGTGACGTTCGCGGCCGGCGTCCCCACGCTGCGCGTCTGGGCGCCCACCGCGAAGAGCGTGAACGTGCTCCTGTTCGACGGGGCCAACCCCGCGGGGACCTTCTCCCGCGTGGCCATGACGGCCGGGGCCAAGGGCGTGTGGAGCGCGGCGGGCGACGCGACGTGGAAGAACCGCTTCTACCTGTACGAGGTGGAGGTCTACGCCCGCAAGGAAGGCCGCGTGGTCACCAACCGCGTCACCGACCCGTACTCGGTGGCCCTGTCCATCAACAGCGAGCTCAGCCAGGTGGTGGACCTGGCGGACCCCACGCTCGCGCCGCAGGGCTGGAGCGCGCTGGCCAAGCCGAAGCTGGAGGCCCCGGAGGACATCGTCCTCTATGAGCTGCACGCGCGCGACTTCAGCATCAACGACCTGACGGTGCCGGAGAGCGAGCGCGGCACGTTCAAGGCGTTCACGCGGGACTCGGACGGCATGAAGCACCTGACGCGGCTGGCGAAGGCGGGCCTGACGCACGTGCACCTGCTGCCGGTGTTCGACATCGCGACCATCAACGAGGACCGCGCGCAGCAGCAGAAGCCCGCGGGCGACCTGGTGTCGCTGCCGCCGGACTCCGACCAGCAGCAGGCCGCGGTGAAGGCCGTGGCGGACCTGGACGGCTTCAACTGGGGCTACGACCCGTACCACTACACGGTGCCGGAGGGCAGCTACTCCACGAACGCGCAGGGCCCCACGCGCACGGTGGAGTTCCGGGAGATGGTCCAGTCGCTCAACCAGCACGGCCTGCGCGTGGTGATGGACGTGGTCTACAACCACACCAACTCCTCCGGGCAGGACGCCAAGAGCGTGCTGGACCGCATCGTGCCGGGCTACTACCACCGCCTCAGCGACGACGGGAACGTGGAGACGAGCACCTGCTGCCAGAACACCGCGTCCGAGAACGCGATGATGGAGAAGCTGCTCATCGACTCCGTGGTGACGTGGGCCACGGCCTACAAGGTGGACGGCTTCCGCTTCGACCTGATGGGTCACCACATGAAGTCCAACCTGGTGAAGCTGCGCGCCACGCTGGACGCGCTCACCGTGGAGAAGGACGGCGTGGACGGCAAGGCCATCTACGTCTACGGCGAGGGCTGGGACTTCGGTGAGATGCTCGGCAACGCGCGAGGCATCAACGCCACGCAGGCCAACATGGCGGGCACGGGCATTGGCACGTTCAACGACCGCCTGCGCGACGCGGCCCGCGGCGGCGGCCCCTTCAGCGGGCTCCAGGACCAGGGCTTCATCAGCGGCCTGCTCTCCGCCCCGAACAACACGAACCAGGGCGCGGAGGCGGCGCAGAAGGAGCGGCTGCTCGTCTACGGGGATTGGATCCGCGTGGGCCTGACGGGCAACCTGAAGGACTACCCGCTGGTGGACCGCACCGGCAAGACCGTGACGGGCGAAGGCGTGGACTACAACGGCGCCAAGGCCGGCTACACGCTGGACCCGCAGGAGGTCATCACCTACGTCTCCGCGCACGACAACGAGACGCTGTTCGACGCCATCCAGCTGAAGGCGCCGCGCGACCTGGCCATGGCCGAGCGCGTGCGGATGCAGAACCTGGGGCTGTCGCTGGTGGCGCTGAGCCAGGGCATCCCGTTCTTCCACGCGGGCGACGAGCTGCTGCGCTCCAAGTCGCTGGACCGCAACAGCTACAACTCCGGTGACTGGTTCAACAAGCTGGACTGGACGTACCAGTCCAACAACTGGGGCGTGGGCCTGCCGCCGGCGGCGGACAACGAGGGCAACTGGCAGCTCTTCAAGCCGATGCTGGCGGACGCGGCGCTGAAGCCGTCGCCCGCGGACATCCTCCGGGCGCGCGACCACTTCGAGGAGCTGCTGGCCATCCGCAAGAGCTCGCGGCTGTTCCGCCTGCGCACGGGCGCGGAGGTGACGCAGCTGGTGCACTTCGAGAACACCGGCCCGAACCAGATCCCCGGCCTCATCGTGATGGCGATGCAGGACCACGGCACGAGCGAGGAAGGCAAGCGCGCCATCGTGCTGTTCAACGGCACGAACGCGGCCCAGACGTTCAAGGCGGACGGCTACAAGTCGCTGAAGCTGAAGCTGCACCCGGTGCAGCAGGCGTCCACGGACCCGGTGGTGCGCACCTCCGCGTACGACGCGGCCACCGGAGGCTTCACGGTGCCCGCGCGCACCACCGCGGTGTTCGTCTCCGAGGACAAGGTGGTGGACCCGGACCCGCAGGACCCGCAGGACCCGCAGGACCCGGACAAGTCCGACGGCTGCGGCTGCCAGAGCACGGTGCCCGGCCCGCTGGGCGCCGTCAGCCTGCTGATGCTGTGCGGACTGGCGCTGAAGCTGCGCCGCCGCCGGGCGTAGTCACCGCCTGGAAATGAAGCGGGCCCCGGAGGCGGCAGGTGCGCGCGTCCAGGGCCCGAGCTGTTTCAGGGGCGAGGGGGCCTCACGGCAGGGTGAGGATCTCCGCGCCCGTGTCGGTGACGAGCAGGGTGTGCTCGAACTGGGCGCTGCGCATCCCGTCCGCGGTGACGACGGTCCAGTCGTCGTTCCAGGTGCGGTGGTCCCAGTGGCCCTGGTTGATCATCGGCTCGACGGTGAAGATCATCCCCGGCTGCATCACCGTGTCGGCCTCCGGCTCGTAGTAGTGCGGGACCTGGAGCGAGGTGTGGAAGGTCTCCCCGATGCCGTGGCCGCAGTAGGCGCGCACGACGCTGGTGCCGTTCTTGACGGCGTGGGCCTCCACCGCGCGGCCAATGTCGCTGATGGGGCGGCCGGGCTTCACGGCCGCGATGCCGATGTCCAGGCACTCCCTGGCGATCTGCACCAGCCGCTGGTGCTGCGGCTCCACGTTGCCGACCAGGTACGTGGCCGAGCAGTCGCCGTGGACGCCATCCAGGTAGATGGTGATGTCCAGGTTGACGATGTCCCCGTCCTCCAGGGCGCGGCTGTCCGGGATGCCGTGACAGATGACCTCGTTGACGGAGGTGCAGAGCGACTTGGGGAAGCGGTGGTAGTTGAGCGTGCTGGGGTAGCCGCCGCGCTTGAGGTAGGCCTCGTGGGCGATGGCGTCCAGCTCGTCGGTGGTGATGCCCACGCGCACGTGCTGGGCGGTCTCCACCAGCACCTGGGCGGCGGCCTGACAGGCGCGGCGCATGCGGGCGATGACGTCCGGAGACTTCACGTCCGGTTCGTTCCGCGAGCGCGAGGGCCGGCCGCTGACGGAGTCCGCGTAGTCCGGCCGGCCAATGGTCAGCGGCACGACGCGGCGCGGGCTGACGAGCCCGGGGCGGACGCCCTTGCGGGCGGCGGTGTCCGTGCCCTTCTTGCGGGCCTCCACGGTGTCGGCGCCGCGGTGGCACTTCTTGTACTTGGAGCCACTGCCGCACCAGCAGGCGTCATTGGGCCCGGGAAGGACGGCGGGGGCGGTTCGAGGGGTAGCGGTGGTCATCGGGAGCCTCCGGAGCGGATTTCGGTGGTGGCGGCCTGGCGGGCGCGGGCCCAGCGGAGCATCTGGGGTTTGAGCCAGAGGCGCGGACGCCCGGCGCCCAGGTCGAGCACCGGACGGGGCATGTCCGGGTAGCGGCGCAGGTACGTGCTGACGCTGTTGGGGTGGCGCAGGCGCAGCAGGCCCGCCACCTCCTGGGCATCAATCAGGTCCTTCGTATTCACCAGGGGGCACATGGGCGGTGTCTATACCCGTAGACACGCGCGGATGCACGGATTCCTTCCCCGGCGCGGGCGGGCGGCCAGGGGCCTGTCCGCTCCTGGAAACGACGAAGCCCCGGGAGCCTGTGGCACCCGGGGCTTCAGACCGCGGCGACGTCAGCCGGGGACTACTCCGCCCACCAGGTCTCGGCCAGCACGCTGAAGCCGGTCGTGGTGTCCACGAAGATGGAGACGTTGTGACGGCTCCACGGGTCATCCCCGTAGCTGAGGATGCAGCCCTTGAAGGAGCGGCCCGCGGTCAGCTCCGCCAGGTTGTCGCGGCCCGCCTTCAGCACCTGCGGGGAGATCGTGACGTCACCGTTGACGCCGGTGATGGAGCGCTCCACCGCGGCGATGACCTCGGCGGAGTCGGCCAGGTTCGGACGGACCTTGGCGTAGCGGGGGACGCTGCTCGGCTCCAGGCCGAAGCACACCTTCTCATTTTCATAGTAGTGAGAGGCGGTCGCGATCTTCCACCAGTCGAAGTGGCGCAGGGTGGTGACGCCAGCGGAGCCATTGCTGGGGATGGCATTCACCGCGGCGAAGAGCGCCTCCAGGGGGCGGCTCAGCGTGGCCGAGTTCCGGATGTTGCGGAAGCTCACGTCACCGATGCCGGTCGTGTCCGCGATCTGCTGCGCGGTGGTGAAGGGACGGTGGCCCAGCAGGTTCACGGCGCCGTTCCACGCGTTCGGCAGGACGTCGTGCAGCTCCGAGTCGTCGATGCTGTTCACCAGCGCCACGATGGCGGTCTGGTCGTCGCGGGAGATGGCGAGCCCATCCATGATGCCGACACAGTCCGCGTCGATGTAGTCCAGCGTGCGGGCGCCACCCTCGAGCTGCTTCAGCCGGGTCGGGCCCACCAGCGTCACGGAGGACAGGTCCGCCAGCGAGGTGAACTGCGCCGTCGCGCGGCGGTTCACGATGTTCGTGACCACGTTGCTGGGCAGGAAGCGATCCAGGATCTGGTACGACGCCTTGTTCGCGAACTCGAGGATGCCCGTGCACTCCTGGGCCACGTCGACGTTCGTCTGCGTGAGGATGGGCGCCTGCTGCTGCGCGGTGGACGGCGCGGACTCGGGGGCGGTTTCGGCTTCGATACCGCCACAACCGGCGAACACGCTCAAGGCGAGAAGAGTTGAACCAAGGCGACGCATCAGGAACTCCTGATTAGGGGGAGAAACAGCGATGTGACGCGGCTCAATACACCAAATCCGTCTGACACACCCCGCCCGTTCCACCGCCTGTGCGTGTCACGTTTCAGCAACCCCCGACTCGTTCCGCTGTGAGCGTCCCTCCTCCAGGACGCAGGGTGAGGATTCCTGACGTCGGAGCACATGGCCCCTGGGGCGGGGCTCCGGCGATGGGACCTTCCAGGTTGAATTGGGTTCGTGGGACTCTCAGGGTCCATGGCTCCTGAGACGTCACAAGTCTTTCCCGCGGCGCTCCAGCCGGGTGTGCTGGTGGGGCGCTGGCGGGTGCTGGGGGCGCTGGGGGTGGGCGGGTACGGAGCGGTCTACCGGGTGGAGCCGCTGGAGGAGCCAGGGAGGACGTTCGCGCTCAAGCTCTCGCTGCATCCGGAGCCCGCGCGGGCGTTGAGGGAGATGGCGCTGCTGCTGGACCGGGCATGGCATCCGAACGTCGTGCGGGTGCATGCGGTGGGGCGGTGGCCTGACCCGGTGGAGGGACTGCCCTACTTCGTCATGGACTGCGTGGAGGGGCTGGCGCTCCACGCCTGGGCGGAGGCGGAGAACCCCACCTTCCGGCAGCTGGCGCTGGTGGGGGGCTCGGTGGCGATGACGCTGGGCGTGTTGCACGCCCGGGGCGTGCTGCACCGCGACCTGAAGCCGGAGCACATCCTGGTGCGCGCGCGGGGCAACGTGCCGGTGTTGATCGACTTCGGCGCGGGGGACCAGGCGGGGGCCACCACGCTCACGACCACCACCCTGCCCCCGGGCACGCTGCTCCTGCGCAGCCCGGAGGCCATCCGCTTCCAGCAGCTCCACTGGCGGCAGCCAGGGCTGCGCTATCCGTCCTCCGCGGCGGATGACCTGTATGCCCTGGGCGTGTGCCTGTATCGCGCGGCCACGGGGCACTATCCGTTCTCACCGGAGCTGACGCCGGAGCTGCTCATGGTGGCCATCACGGAGCGGCTGCCGCCCTCTCCCCGGGACATCAACCCGCGGGTGCCGGAGCCGCTGGCCCGGGCCATCCTGCGGCTGTTGGAGAAGGAGCCCGAGGAGCGGCCCCGCACGGGGGAGGCCGCGCATTCGGAGCTCATGCGGGGGCTGCTCTCCAGCGGGGCGGAGGCGTTCGAGGCGCGCCTGTTCGATGAAGTCCCCGGCACGCCCAACCAGATCCAGCGTCCAGCCTGGCCCACGCGGCCCTACGTGAAGTCAGCGCCCCGGCCGCGGACAACTCCTGTGCCCCCCGCGCGGGGCCGGTGGCCGGCGTGGGGTTGGGTGGGATTGGCGGTGTGCCTGGGGCTGCTGGTCGCGGGGCCGAGGACCTGGGAGGTCCTGCTGCGCGGCTGGACTCGCCATCCAACCCCACAGGTCATTGAGAGTGAATCCTCCTCCATTGGTCATAAACTGGCCAGCGCGCCGGACCGCCCGCACAGTGTTCCTGTCGCCGCCCCGCAGCCTCCGGGGCCTCCACCGGCGACCGTCGCCTCCGTGGCGGCGCCTCCCGAGGAACACGCCACCGTGACCCCCAAGCCCCCTGCTCCGTCTTCCCCGAAGCCCAGCCGTCCCCTCAAGGCCGCCGCGCTCGCGTCGTGCATGGGCGTGGCGTGCGCCAGCGGCGCGCCCTACGTGGATCGCCCCACGCCCCCAGCCGAGGACTGCCCCGAGGTCGCCATCGCGACCATGCGGAAGCTGAACATCTATGACTTCCAGTGGGGTGGGCGGTTCATCTACAAATCCGACGACGAATTCGTGACGGTTCGCGAGGGACGGGCCAACGTCTATTCGACGAACAGCCAGGGGTTGGCGAGGCGGGCCTCCATGTTCAGCGGGAACATCTACGTCGGCGCCCAGCGGGTCTACGGCCGCTTCACCCAGCTCCGCATGAAGGATGACGATGAGATCTATCCGGTCTGCATCGAGCTCTGGACCCTGGAGGACCGTCAGCGCGGTGTGCCTCGGAGCAAGGGAGGAGACGAGAACACCGCCGTCGTCCCCAATGACGTCTCCATCCAGGCCGTGACTCGGTTTGAATGATTCAAGGGGAAGCGAGTGCTCCTTTTCCTTCTCCCGCTCCTCGCGCTCACGGGCGACGGGACTCCCGAGACCTCCACGGCGCGGCCACGCCTCACGTGTGACACTCCCGCGGAGCTGACCGCACTGCTGGCCAACGGGGTGTTGGATCAACGCGGGCTCGTGGGCCTGCGCCTCCATCTCCCAGGCCTTCCCGGGCACGCCGCGGAGTCCCTGGCGGCGTGGAGCTTCCGCGGCAAGAGCCGGGTCGCCCTGCTCATCCAACTTCCCGAGGCGGTGTTGCCCGCGAGCAGGATGGTCCGTGCCACCCTCCGCGCCTCGAGCCCGCGGTCCGAGCTGAAGGTCCTCGGCGTCCTTCAGCTGGCGCCGACGCCCACGGAGCCCGACACACGCGTCGTGGTGGAAGCGGAAGCGGAGTTCCGAGACGCCCATGGCGTCTACACCCTGGAGCTGCTGGACGCGGAGGGCCAACGCATCCTGGTGCTCACCCGGGTGCGGTTTCCGCCGCTTTGAGCCGCCGCGCGCGTACGGAGTGAAGCGTCACGGGAGGCCCCGGCCCCTACTTCGCGGCGGACTCCACGGACAGCGACTTCGCCCGCTTCTCCACCGCGCGCAGCGTCTCCACCACCGCGTCCTTCTGCCCCACGTTGGCCAGGAACCCCGGGATGGACCCCGCGGGATCCACCGTGAACCGGTAGACCGCCCAGGAGGCGCCCTCGCCCTTCGGCTCCACCTTCCAGCTGCCCTCGTTCAACCGCAGGCGCACCACGTCGCGCCGCGCCGGGAACGCGTCCGGCTCCGCCTGCCAGCGCTGCTGGTAGACGCCCGTGCCATCCGGCGCGACCTTCGACTCCGTGACCACGCGCGAGATGTAGTCGCGCGAGGACACCACCGGCAGGTCCAGGCGCGTGTAGGTGAGCCGCCCGCCGTCGTCCGTCGGCCGCACCACCCGCGACTCCTTCACGTAGGGCATCCACAGCCGGTAGGACTCCGCGTCCTCCAGCGCCGCCTGCACCTGCGCGGCGCTGGCCTTCAGCTCGCCTTCCGCCCACACGTCCTTCGCCTTGGTCCCCGGCCGGGGGCGCACCTTCACCACGAACGGCGTCGTGGCCACCGTCTCCCATTCCTCCGCCCCCGCCACGCCCGACACCCACAGCGCCGCCACCGCCATGGCCCAGCTCCACCGCCGCGTCATTCCCGACATGCGCCTGCCCCTCGGTCCCGCGCGCTTCCGGCGTTTCGCGTCGCGCGCGTCATCCATATCCCATCTTTCCGACACCCGGATGACCCGCGCCCGCCCATGAAACGACGCGGGTGCACGGGCCGCTCGACATTGTCCGCCGGCCTTGGCAAGCCTTGCTCCCATGAGTCCTCACCTCTTCGGTCCTCCGCCCGAGCGCGGCCTGTTCTGCAACCGCACCCTCAACATGCGCGCCATCAAGGCCGTGGGCTACGACATGGACTACACGCTCATCCACTACCGCGTGGAGGCGTGGGAACGCCGCGCCTACGAATACATTCGCGACCGCCTGGTGGAGCAGGGCTGGCCCGTGGCCGACCTGACGTTCGACCCGATGCTCGCCATCCGCGGCCTCATCATCGACACGGCCAAGGGCAACCTGCTCAAGGCCAATCGCTTCGGCTTCGTGAAGAAGGCGCTCCACGGCAGCAAGGCCATGGGCTTCGACGCGCAGCGCGACGCCTACAACCGCACCGTCATCGACCTGGCGGACCGCCGCTGGGTGTTCCTCAACACGCTCTTCTCCCTCTCCGAGGCCTGCATCTACGCGCAGCTCGTGGACCGCCTGGACGCGGGCCAGCTCCCGGGCCCCATGGGCTACGCGGACCTCTATGAGCACGTCCGCAAGAACCTGGACGCCACGCACATGCAGGGGCGCCTCAAGGCGGAGATCATCGCGGACCCCGAGCGCTACGTGCTGGACGACCCGGAGACGCCGCTCGCGCTGCTGGACCAGAAGAACGCCGGCAAGAAGCTGCTGCTCATCACCAACAGCGAGTGGGCCTACACCGAGCCCATGATGCACTTCGCCTTCGACCGGCACCTGCCCGACGGCATGACCTGGCGCCAGCTCTTCGACGTCGTCATCGTCAGCGCGCGCAAGCCGGAGTTCTTCACCACCCGCTCCACCCTCTTCGAGGTCGTGGAGGCCAATGGCGAGGCGCTGCTGCGTCCGCACTCCGGACCGCTCGACAAGAACACGCCCTACTTCGGCGGCAGCGCGCTGGAGCTGGAGCGCCACCTGGGCCTGTCCGGCGATGAAATCCTCTACGTGGGCGACCACATGTTCGGCGACGTGCACGTCTCCAAGAACGTGCTGCGCTGGCGCACCGCGCTCATCCTGCGCGAGCTGGAGGACGAGGTGCGCGCCATCGCCGCCTTCCGCGCCACCGAGGTGCGCATCGGCGAGCGCATGCTCCAGAAGGAGCAGCTGGAGGCGGAGAGCTGCCAGGTCCGCCTGGAGCTGCAGCGCCGCCGCCACCAGTACGGCCCGCGCACCGACGCCACGGAGGGCGAGCTGGTGACGCGCCTCACCGAGCTGCGCGCCGCGCAGGAGGCGCTGGACGCGGAGCTGGGCCCCATGGCGCGGGCCGCCAGCGAGCTGTCCAACCCGCACTGGGGCCTGCTCACCCGCGCCGGCAACGACAAGAGCCACCTGGCGCGGCAGGTGGAGCGCTACGCGGACATCTACACGTCGCGCGTGAGCAACTTCCTCTTCGCGACCCCGTTCGTCTACCTGCGCAGCCCGCGCGGCAGCCTCCCGCACGACCCCAGCCTCCCGGGCGGCACCCCGGTGTTCACCACCGGCGACGGCGCGGGCGCCGGCCCCCAGGAGTAGCGGGCCTCCCCTCTGGCGCCTACTGCGTGAGGCGCCAGAGGGCCTGCAGGTCCGCCGGGAGGTTGCTGGCCACCTTGTCGGCCTCGCCCTCGGAAATCTGGTCCTGGAACGCGCGCAGCACCGAGCGCACCACCAGCTCCGCCCGGTCCACCGGCATCTGGAGATCCTCCGCCACCGACTCCACCAGCGCCTCGCGGCCGAAGCGCCGGGGGCGCGGGGGGCGCTCCTCCGCAGGGGGCAGGAAGGCCACCAGCAGGCGCGGCAGCTGCGACTCCAGGTTGCGCGCCCCGTCCGGCATGAGGCGGCGCTCCAGCGCGCCCAGCACGGACACGGCGGCGCACTCCGCCAGGGCGGGGGGCAGCGCGCTCAGCTCGCACAGGTGGCGGATGAACGCCGCGTAGGTGGCGCGCACGTGGGCATCGTGCCGTCGCTCGTGCCGCTCCTGCTTCTCGGTTTCGTTCTCGTGGGCCTGGGCCATGGGAGGCACCTCTTGGGGGAAAGGGGGACGGGAGCAGCCTCAAGGTGCGCACCGGGCAGCCGGGCCGCGCCCGGCGGGCAGGCAGGCCCCGGCCCCCGGCGCCCCACCTCCGCCCGGGAACCCCGGGGAATCGCTCCTAAGCGCCCGGAGTTACTGAACATGTGTCCAGACCTGCGAAGGGAGGGCGACCTGGCGACCCGGCGCGTGAACCGGCCATGTCAGACCCCTCTCGTATGAATGATCGCGTGAGCCACTCGACCCCGCCATCGTCTCCGTCGCGAGTCCTGGAGCAGCGCAACCTGCTGGGAGGCCTGGACCTCCTGCCCGTGCTGGGCCGGGGCAACCGCAAGCGCGCACGCCAGTTCCATGTCGCCGCGGAGCGGAAGCTGGGGTTCGCCGCCGCGCTGGCGCTGGTGGTGGAGCACGGGCGCGAGAAGGCGAAGGAGACGGGCACCACGTCGATGACGCGCTGCCCGCGCTGCGGCCACGTGGGGCCCACGGCGCAGGACTTCGGCTTCCGCATCATGAGCCAGGGCCAGCGCCGCCCGCAGTCCTGGTGCCGCGGCTGCCGCGGGCAGCACGTGGAGCCGGTGAGCGCCGCCGCGCCCCGTCCCGAGGACGGCTGGCTGTTCCCGCTGGAGGCCATGAGCCAGCAGAAGGCCCGTCCGGCGGGCAAGTCCGGCAAGCCCAAGGCGAAGAAGCGCGCCCGCCGCGACAACGAAGACCTCACCTGAAGCGGCCGGGTCCTCCGGCGGGGAGGAGCGGCGTCCTCGCCACCGAGCGCTCGCGTCCCGCATGCACCCGGAGCGGCCCCTGTCCCGCCCGTCGCCAGGGATGGCACCGCCCCCCTGGGGTTCCTACCTCTTCCTCAAGGAGGACCTCCATGTCCGTGCGGACCCGAATGGCAGGGATCAAGAACAAGCGACGCGTGGATGCCCATGCGGCGCAGGCCAGTGTGCAGGCCAGCCATGGGCGCAAGACGCTGCCCCACGACGATGCAGCGGCGCTCTTGCGACAGAAGGAACTGAAGCGCGTGACGCTGGGCCCCGCCGCCAGCGACCACGGCCCCAAGCGCAACAACCGGGGCACGGGCCTGCGGGGGCGCAAGAAGGCTCCCAGCCAAATCCATATCAAGCGCGCGGGGGGCCCCCGCGACCGCTCCCGGCTGCACGGAGGCTGAAGGCGCCACGGCCGGCGGTCCGCGGCCCCAGGAAACGACGACGCCCCGCGTGGCGGACGGAAACCCCTTTCCTGCGAAGGGCCGTCCTCCACCGCGGGGCGCGGTACCACCGGGGGGGTGGTGCGAGAGCGCCGGTCAGTAACCGACGTAGCCGCTGCCGTTGTTCAGGCCCTGGATGCCGGGGACGTTGGACGTGGAGCCGTAGCGCTCGATGGAGTAGCGGACGCCCGCGATGATGTTGTCCACCGGGTTGCGGATGTTGTCGTGGCCGGGGAGCTTGTACGAGTCGAACGTCGGCTGGATGGTCTGCATCAGGCCGATGGAGGGCGTGCCCTGCTGCGCGTTGGAGTCCCAGAGGTTGATGGCGTTCGGGTTGCCGCTGGACTCGTGCTCGATGATCTTCGCGATGTCCTGCGCGTTCATCTTGTCCGTGGGGACGCCGTTGGCCTTGAGGATGTCCATGGCCTGCTTGATCCAATCACCGACCTGGCCCGGGGGCACGTCGCCCACGGACTGCGCGCCCTGGGCCTGGTCCGTGCCGCCCGTCAGGTTCGGGCCGTTGCGGACGCCCTGCGCCTGGAACTCATCCTTGCTGCCCGGGATGTTGAGGTTCGCATCCGCGTAGATGAGGTCCTTGTTGGTGATGTTGGGGTTCGCCTTCATCAGCGAATCCACATCCGTGTTGAAGCGCTTCGCGAGCCCGCTCAGCGTGTCACCCGACTTGATCCGGTAGTCACCCATCTGAAGAACCCTCGCGATTGCAGAAAACGTGGATGCCAGATTCTCGGAAGAAGGTTCACGGAGTTTCGCCTACATTTGCGGTTTTGTAGGCGCTTTCACCCGGAGTCATGAGCTGAACCGACGTCCTGGAATCCTCCGCTGGGGCTGTCTCAAGAGAAGCCCCAGCAGGGCGGCGAGTGTAGCGCCCAGGGCCCCCGGGCCACTGGCGCACCCACCTCTTCCGCCGGGGTTCGGGTCCCCAGGTGTTGACGGGTCCACTGTCGCCTCGCAGGGGGTGAAGCAGCGGCAGGCGTCATCACCCTCCGCCTCCAGCCGGGCGCACACGCCCTGGGCGCCGCACGCGGCGTCCTCCGCGCATGCCGCCCCGAAGGTCCCCGCCTGGAGCGAGGGCAGGAGGCACCGGGCGGGGTCGTCCCCGGCGGCGACGCAGAGCAGGCCCGAGGGGCAGTCCGCGTCGTTGACGCAGCCCTCCCGACAGAGGGCGTCCAGGGGCAGCGGCGAGGCGCGAGCGGGCGGCGTCTCTTCCAGGAAGGGGCCCAGGAAGTCCGCCAGGGCATCCACCCGGACCTGGACCGCCTCCGCGCGGCAGGCCACGTCCCCGCTCACGGTCAGGCCCCACAGCCGTTCGTTCCCCGCCGGCCCCCCCAGCACCGGGCCCCCGCTGTCGCCCACGCAGCTCATGGCCGGGGCGGGGCCCGCCTGGAAGGCGTTGCCGGTGACAGCCGTCACCCGGAGGTGCCCCTGCCGCCGCTGCCCCGAAGCGCGGTCGGCGTCCTTCGTGTCCCCGTAGCCCACCGCCCGCACGGTGTCGCCCGGGGCCACCGGGGCGTCGCCTCCGCCGGGCAACCGGAACGGCGCGACGTCCGTCACCGGCACCGCCAGCCGCAGGAGGGCCGCGTCCCAGGCGTGCGTGGCCGGGACATAGCCGGGGTGGGCCCGCGCGCGGGTGACGCGCACGAACCGCCCTCCGGGCCCTGGCTCCGGGAGCAGGGTGGGCCCCAGGAAGACCTCGTAGGGGCCCGCATCCCCGAAGGCGGCCAGGCAGTGCGCCGCCGTCAGCACCACGTCCGGGGCGATGAGGGCCCCGGAGCACAGGAGCACCGGGGCCTCCCCCCCGCAGCGCGCACGGCGGGCCACCAGCGCCACGGCCGCCGCGTCCCCGGGCGCGTCCGTCCCCTGGACGATGCCCCATGCCCGGGAGCCCCCCGGTGGGGCGGCGTCCGCCGGGCTGGCGGAGGGCAGGCAGGCAGGCAGGAGGAGGGCGGCGAGCGCAACCCCCCTCGGGGGGCGGCATCCTGTCGGGTCCCGGGCGGACGTGGTGGACCGTTTCGCCATGGGGCGCATCATAGGCAACAGGGGGTCATGGGAATGGGGGGTGCCCCGCGTTACCTTGCCCCCGGGGGACGTGAACCGGATAGAGTCCGTTGCACGTCTCCCTGCCCCGAGGGGCGGAAGGCCTGCCTGCCTGCCGTCTCCGCCGTAGGGGCCTGCCACATCGAACGGCGCACCACATCTTCACGGGTGGTGGGTCCGTAAACCCTTTTTGGAGGATGTTCACATCATTCGCGAACAGAGAAACAACAGCCGGGGTCCCAACAGGGACCAGAGAACCAACCGCCGCATCCGCGCGCGGGAAGTCCGTGTCGTGGGCTCCGATGGTTCGCAGCTCGGGGTCATGACCATCGAGGCCGCGCTGGAGCGGGCTCGCACCGAAGGGCTCGACCTGGTTGAAGTCAGCCCCATGGCCAAGCCGCCAGTCTGCAAGATCATGGACTACGGCAAGTTCAAGTACGAGGAGAAGAAGAAGGCCTCGGACGCGAAGCGCACGCAGGTGGTCATCCAGCTCAAGGAAGTGAAGCTCCGTCCCAAGACGGAGGAGCACGACTACGAGTTCAAGGTGCGCAACACCCGCCGGTTCATCGAAGAGGGCAACAAGGCCAAGGTCGTCATCCAGTTCCGCGGGCGTGAAATCACGCACAAGGAGTTGGGCAGCGCCATCCTCGATGACGTCATCAAGGACCTGAAGGACGTGGCCGTGGCGGAGCAGCTTCCGCGCATGGAAGGCCGTCAGATGTTCATGATCCTCGCCCCCACGGCGAAGGTCGCGCAGAAGGCGCGCGAGCAGGCGCGGCAGGCCGCCGCGGCCGCCCGCAAGTCCCCGCCCCCGGGCGCGGGCAAGAAGCCCCAGGCGGCCAGCGGTGCCCCGAACGCGGACGGTGCCAACACGGCCCCGGTCGAGTCCGATGGCGCCAGCGACGCGGACGACACCGACGGCGACGAGCAGGACGCCGCGCCCGCGACGACGTAGCCGTCTGGACGGCGCTCGCGTCTCCCCTCACCGGGAGACGCGCTCACGGGCGGTGCCCCTCGGGATGCGTCCCGGGGAGCCGCCCACGTCCACCGCGTGACGCAAGCCCTGGGGAACCCTGCCCCCGCGAGCCGGGCAGGACCCGGGTGCGCCGGCGGTGGCCCCACGCCCCCCTCGCGAACCACGGACGCGGCCTCAGCCGCGCGCCACGGTCCTGCCGCCAATGTGCGCGCCCGCGTCGGGCGGGAGCCGGCGGAAGAGGGGCCCGGCCAGCGACGACACGACGCCAATGGCGATGAAGGGCAGCAGGAAGCGGTCCGGCGTGAGGCGCACGTCCCCGCCGCCGCGCGCCACGTGCAGCATCAGGCCGCCGAAGCTGATGCCCACGCTCAGCGCCATCTGCTGCGTCACCACCGCCATCGTGGAGGCGTTGCTCACCGCCTCCCGGGGGATGTCCGCGTACGCCACCGTGTTGGTGGCGGTGAACTGCAACGAGCGCATGAAGCCGCTGCTCACGAGCATGCCGATGATGAGCGGGATGGGCGTGCCCGCGCGGAAGAAGGCGGGCACGGCCGTCAGCGCGGCGGTGAGCAGGTTGGACGCGATGAGCGTCTGGCGGAAGCCCACGCGCCGGATGAGCGCGGGCGCCACCGGCTTGCACGCGAAGGCCCCCAGCCCCGTCCCGATGGTGACGAGCCCCGCCTCCAGCGGTCCCCAGCCCAGGCCCACCTGGAAGAGCAGCGGCAGCAGGAAGGGCGTCGCGCCCAGGCCAATGCGCACCAGCGCGCCGCCCACCATGCTGGCGCGGAAGGTGGGCACCCGGAGCAGGCGCACGTCGAGCACGGGGCGCGGCGTGCGCAGCGCATGGCGCACGTAGGCGACGAGCGCCCCCGCCGCCACCAGCGCGATGCCGGCCTGCACGCCCCCCGGAACGAGCCCGATGCCCACCGTCTCCGCCGTGCCCATCAGCGCCGTGATGGCGACGACGGCCAGGGCGAAGCCCTTCGTGTCGAACGGGCCGGGGTCTGGCTGGTGCAGCGGGGGCACGAAGCGCGCCACGGCCCACATGCCCAGCACGCCCACCGGCACGTTGATGAAGAAGATCCACGGCCAGTCCGCGACGCCCAGGATGAAGCCCGCGAGCGGCGGCCCCAGCAGCGGGCCCACCAGCGCGGGCATGGTGAACCAGCTCATCGCGGCCACCAGCTTCTCGCGCGGCGCCGAGTTGACGACGATGAGCCGGCCCACCGGCGTCATCAGCGCGCCGCCCAGGCCCTGCAGGGTGCGGAACACCACGAGCTGCGCGAGCGACCGGGAGAGGCCACACAGCATGGAGCCCACGAGGAAGACGACCATCGCGGTCATGAAGACGCGGCGAGGGCCGAAGCGGTCGGCGATCCACCCGCTCGCGGGCGCCAGCACCGCCAGGGCCAGGATGTACGACGTCAGCGCGAGCTTGAGGTGGACGGGGTCCGTCCCGAACGCCACCGACAGCGTGGGCAGCGCGGTGGACAACGCCGTGGAGTCCAGGAACTCCATGAACAGCGCGCTGGCCACCGCGATGGATGCCAGCCGGGAGCCTCGGGAGGAGGTGGCTCCGGAGGTCCCGGCGGAGTCTGTCGCGGTGGAGGAAACGGACACGTCTTGTTCTATGCGCATGACGCGCCGTGCCTGTCACGCGGGCCTGACAGGTGGGTGGCGCGAAGCAGAAGCGAGCGTACTCAGAGCGCGAAGCGTCCGGGCTCCACGTGCCGCGAGCGACGGACCGCCGCCTGGGAGGCAGGCGGGCGGGCGGTGTCCTCCTCCCGACAAGGAGGCGGGCGCGCGAGGCGGCGCTTCACGGGCGCGGGCCCGCGGAGGCTCACGGCTCGGGCGGTTCGTTCCGGGCGGCCTCGGTCAGGACGCGGGCCTCCTCACGCAGCTCATCCAGCCGGACGCGGTGACGCCGCAGGAGCGCGTCCACCTGTTCGACGCGGGCCTTGTCGCCGCGCGTGCGCGCCTCCTGGCGCTCCCCTTCCAACCGCGTCACGTCCCGCCCCAGCAGCGTGGTGATGTGCTCCGTCTTCTCCAGCTTCCAGCGCGCCGTCTGGGGCAGCTCCTCCGCGATGGGGTCGTTCTGCTGAGGCGGCGCGTTGGCCACCTCCGGCTCCGGCGGCACGTCCCCGGGGCTCGGCGGCGCCACCGTCGCGGCGGGCTGCCCGGGTTCGGGCGTCCGCGCCGGCACCGCGCGCTTCGGCGCGACCGCCGCCGCGGGCACCGGAGCCGCGGCCGGCGCGACCGCTCCAGGGGCGGCGGGCCGGGCCCGCTCTTCCCGGGCCGGCCACGGCGCCACGGCGAGCAGCGCGGCCACCAGCACGCCCGCGCCGCCCAGCATCACCCGCTCACGGTTCCGCATCGTCCGCACCCCTCACAGCCGAAGGCGCCAGCCTTCGCCCTGGCGCTCCACCCGGAAGAGGAACGGCTCCGAGCGCTCCGCGCCTCCCTGCGACACGCGCGCCCGCACGAGCACCGCGTCCGCGTTCCGGCCGTCCACCTTCGCCTCGACGATGTCCACCAGGCGCAGGTCGTGCTCACGCAGGCTCCGCAGCGTGTCCTCGCACGAGGACGCGCCCGCCCCTTGCACCAGCAGCGGGCCCAGCACCGCGCAGTCCCCGGAGGGCAGGGCCTGGAAGAAGCGGCGCACCACCGCCTCCCCCGCCTCCGCCCGCGAGGAGGTCGTCGACGTGCAGCCGAGCGCGGCGAGCCAAAGCCCCGCCGCCCCCACCGCGCCCCGCACCACGCGCCCCAGCCGCATCAGTAGCAGTTGGGGGCGAACAGCTCGTCGTCCGTCGCGGACAGGAACTGGTCGTCGCAATAGGCGCTCGCCAGCACGTGGCCGTTGCGCACGCAGCCGTCGTGGTTCGTCGCGTCCACCGTGTACTGCGTGTCGCCGCCGCAGCCCCCGCCGCAGCGGCCGAAGCAGTTGCCCATCACCTTGGGGCGCGACCAGTGGTCCGGCTCGCCGCACACCCAAGTGCTGCCGTTCATGTAGTACTCGTCGCCGTTGCACGACGTGTGGTCTCCCAGCTGGGCGATCTGCTGGTTCTTCGGGTTGTCGAAGCCACCGTTGTTGCAGTCGTGCTTCGCGTACGAGTACCAGTTGTACGTGCCGCCGCAGCTGCCCGTGTTCTTGCCGCCGCACTTCGCGTAGCTGCACAGCATGGTGTAGCCGCGGCCCTGCTCGCCCATCACCGTGCGCTTCAGCGCCACGCTCGTGGGGTGCTGCGCCCACAGGCCCACCGCGCGCCGCAGGTACATGGCCTCCGGCGCCGCCGCGTCACCCGCGGGCAGCCCCTGGTTGAGCGCCCCGTAGAGCGCGCCCAGCACCTCGCGGTCCGCCTCCACCACCTGCGTGTCCTGCGCGTTCGCGTCCGCGAAGCCGTCCAGCGACGACACGCCCGACGCCGGGTCCATCAGGCCCGTGAGCGTCATGCCGTGCATCCGCACCTCCAGGCGGTACACCCCGGGCTCCACCTCCCGCGAGGCGAAGGACACCGTCTGCCCGTCCCGTCCCCAGGTGCCCTGGGTCACCCCCGCCTCCGAGCTCAGCGACAGTCCCTCCGGAGCAGCGGGCGGAGCCTCCGTCCCCGCGCCACCACAGCCCCACATCAGCAACGCCGCGACCGCACCACCCAGTGCCTTGCGCATCCGCTTGCATCCTCCGACCAGGACATCTTCCAAGAATTCGAGGCGAGTGCGGGATTACCGGGGGGTGGTTGGAGACACAAGTCGAGGTGCGTCACGGTGGGAGGACAAGCATCCGGACAGCGCGAGGAGGCCGCCTGGCTGTTCACGGTGGACAGGCGAAGAGGGGCGGGGATGTGGCATGACGGGCCCGCGATTCACGTCGTTTCCCCTGTGGAGGAAGTCCCCTTGAGAATCCCCGCGCTCACCGTCGTGGCGGCGCTCGCCGCGACGGGTTGCTCCAACGGCAGCATCACGCAGAACCGCGAGGCCATGGCCCGCGTCGCGGCCAACGCCGCGGCGAAGCCCGCGCTGGCCCCCGTCAAGGGCTCGGAGCCGCTGGCGGGAACGCCGGACGCCTACAAGGCCCTGTGCAAGGCGGACCTGGAGCGGGCGCAGGCGCAGGTGACGGCGCTGAAGAAGTTGGATCCGAAGACGAACGGCATGGGCGTCCTCAAGGCGTACGACGAGGCGCAGACGGCCATCATCAACGCGGCCAACCGCTCCAGCCTCACGCACGAGGTGCACCCGGACGCCGCCATGCGCGACGCGTCCCGCGAGTGCGAGCAGCAGGTGGACGCGGCCAGCGTGGCGCTGTCGCAGGACCGCGGCGTGTATGACGCGCTGTCGCTGGTGAACCTGGACAAGGCGGACGAGCCCACGCGTCACTGGGTGGACCGCACGCTGCTGGACTTCCGGCGCGCGGGCGTGGACCGGGACGAGGCCACGCGGGCGAAGGTGAAGACGCTCAACGAGGAGATCCTCAAGCTGGGCCAGCAGTTCGGGCAGAACATCGCGGAGGACACGCGCACCGTGGCCCTCACGGCCAAGGAGCTGGACGGGCTGCCGGAGGACTACAAGAAGGCGCACGCGCCGGGCGCGGACGGCAAGGTGGTCATCACCAGCAACTACCCGGACTACTTCCCGTTCATGACGTACGCGAAGAACGCCAAGGCGCGCGAGAAGCTGTGGCGCGCGTACCGGCAGCGCGCGTTCCCCAAGAACCAGGCGGTGCTCGCGCAGCTCATCGAGAAGCGCAACGAGCTGGCCACGCTGCTGGGCTACGACAACTACGCGGCCTTCACCACCGAGACGCGGATGACGCGCACGCAGCAGGCCGCCGCGGACTTCATCGACCAGCTGGCGCAGGCCACCGAGGGCCGCGCGAAGAAGGAGATGGCGGAGCTCCTGGCGCGCAAGAAGAAGGACGTGAAGGGCGCCACGTCGGTGGATCCGTGGGACCAGGACTACTACGAGGACCGGGTGCGCGCGGAGCGCTTCGGGTTCGACTCGCAGGCGGTGCGGCCCTACCTGGAGTACGCGCGGGTGAAGGACGGCGTGATGGGCATCACGTCCAGCCTGTGGGGCGTGGCCTTCCAGCCGGTGAAGGACGCGAAGACGTGGCACGCCGACGTGGAGGCGTACGACGTCGTGGACGGCGGCAAGCCGCTGGGCCGCATCTACCTGGACATGCACCCGCGCGACGACAAGTACAAGCACGCGGCGCAGTTCGACCTGGTGACGGGCGAGGAGGGCCGGCGGTTGCCGGAGGGCGTGCTGGTGTGCAACTTCCCGCGCCCCGGCGACCTGATGACGCACGACGAGGTGGAGACGTTCTTCCACGAGTTCGGCCACCTGATGCACGCCGTCTTCTCCGGCCACCAGAAGTGGACGCCCATCTCCGGCATCTCCACCGAGCGCGACTTCGTGGAGACGCCGTCCATGCTGCTCCAGCAGTGGGCGGAGCAGCCGGAGGTGCTCAAGAGCTTCGCCAAGCACCATGAGACCAACGAGCCCATCCCCGCGGAGATGGTGGAGAAGCTGCGCGCGTCGAAGGAGTTCGGCCTGGGCCTGTGGGCGCGCCGCCAGCTCTTCCTGTCCGCGGTCAGCCTCCAGTACTACTCGCGCGCGCCGGGCTTCGACACGTCCGCGGTGCTGTCCGAGCTGCAGAAGAAGCTGTCCCCCTTCCGCCACGAGTACCGCGACGGCACCCACTTCGAGCTCGCCTTCGGGCACCTGGATGGGTACTCGGCCGCGTACTACACGTACCTCTGGTCCTCCGTCATCGCGAAGGACCTGGAGTCCGAGTTCCAGCAGAAGGGCTACCTGGATCGCGACACGGCGATGAAGTACCGCAAGACGGTGCTGGAGCCCGGCGGCTCCAAGCCCGCTGGTGAGCTGGTGCAGGACTTCCTCGGCCGGCCGTACGCCTTCGAGGCCTACCGCGCGTACCTCGACGGCGCCTCGAAGACGACGGGCACCGCGAAGGACTCGAAGTAGCCCCGCTTCATCCCGGAGGCAGGCGCGCACCGCCTGCTTCCGGGAGTCCCGCGCCTGCCTGATCCGCCCTCCGGGGAAGGTGTCGGCACGCGGCGCCCCTCCCGGCCCACGGGCGTCGTCGGTCGCGGAACTTCTCTTCTCCTCTCCATCCCCCACGAGGGCTCATCCCTACCCCCGGGGCTGAGCGCGGCGTCGGCCCGTGTCCACGACCGGGCTGGAGTGAGACTTGCTTCGAGCGTCGCCGCCGAGGCCTCGTGGGGGGGCCCGGGGGAGGCGCTCGAGACGTGACAGCCTGCAGTCGGGGATGGCAGGGGATGGGCCTCGCGGTATTGCTGCTCCTGGGGTGCAACGACTCACCGCCCAGGGCCCGGGTGCTGCCGGGACCGGAGGCTCCCGAGGAGCCGAACACCTCCGTGGATCCGCAGGACACGCTGTGTCGCTCCGAGTCGCGCGACCCGGGCCGCGTGACCCTGCACCGCCTCAACCGCGCCGAGTATGACAACACCGTGCGCGACCTGCTGGGGGACACCAGCACGCCCGCGCGCGACTTCCCGCCGGACGACCACGGCTTCGGCTTCGACAACAACGCGGACGTGCTCAGCATGTCTCCGCTGCTGATGGAGAAGTACTCGCACGCGGCCCAGGTGCTGGTGGAGACCGCGTGGGCGAAGGGCCGGTTCTCCACCTGCGCGCTGAACCCCGCCCAGCCGGAGCCGTGCGCCCGCAAGCTGCTGCGGGACTTCGCGCGCAAGGCCTGGCGCCGCCCGGTGACGGAGCAGGAGGTGGAGGGGCTGGTCGCGTTCATCGCGCGGGCCGGACAGCAAGGGGACGGGCCGGAGGTGGGCGTGAAGCTGGCGCTGCGCTCGGTGCTGGTGTCCCCGCACTTCCTCTTCCGCGTGGAGCTGGACGCGGAGCCCACGTCCACCGCGCCGCACCCCATTGGCGACGTGGAGCTGGCGAGCCGCCTGTCGTACTTCCTCTGGAGCAGCATGCCGGACGAGGCGCTGCTCCAGGCCGCGGAGGGCGGACACCTGCATGAGCCCTCGGTCCTGGAGGCGCAGGTGCGGCGCATGCTGGCGGACCCCAAGGCTCGCGCGCTGGTGGACAACTTCGCGGGCCAGTGGCTCTACACGCGCGCGCTCGACTTCTCCCAGCCGGAGCCGCGCTACGGCTTCGACGAGCCGCTGCGGCAGGCCATGCGCCAGGAGACGCAGCTCGTCTTCCAGGAGTTCGTCAGCGGCAACCACCGGTTCAAGGACCTGCTGGACGCGCCCTTCACCTACGTGAACGACCGGCTGGCCGCGCACTACGGCCTGCCGCTGCCCGGCACCAACGCGATGACGCGCGTGGACCTGCAGGGCCACCCGGAGCGCGCGGGCCTCTTCGGGAAGGGCGCGCTGCTCACCGTCACCGCCAACCCGGATCGCACCTCGCCGGTGAAGCGCGGGGTGTGGGTGCTGGAGCAGCTGCTGTGCAAGGCGCCGCCGCCGCCGCCGCCCGACGCGGGCGGGCTGGCCCCGACGGTGGACCCCACGCTCAACATCAAGGCGCGCATGGCGCAGCACCGCGCGAACCCCACCTGCGCGGGCTGTCACACGCTGATGGATCCGCTGGGCTTCGGCATGGAGAACTTCGACCCGGTGGGCCGCTGGCGCACGAAGGAGGAAGGCGGCGCGGCGGTGGACTCCAGCGGCGAGCTGCCCGGGGGCAAGACGTTCACCGGCGTGGTGGAGCTGCGCGGGGTGGTGAAGCAGGACCCGGACCTGTCCGCCTGCATGACGCGCCACCTGCTCACCTACGCCCTGGGGCGCGGCGCGGAGGCCGCGGACCGCTGCACCGTGCGCGACATCTCCCAGCAAGCCGAGGCCCAGGGAGGCCGTTTCACTGACTACATTCTCGCCATCGTCCGCAGCGGCGCGTTCCTGCAACGGCATGGCGAGGCGGAGGTTTCCAAGCCATGAGCCGCATCCCTGTGTTGTCCCGCCGGACCGTGCTGCGGGGCATGGGCACGCTGCTGGCGCTGCCCCTGCTGGACGTCATGCGTCCCAGGGTGGCCCGCGCCGCCGCGCCCGCGCCCCGCCGCTTCGTGACCTTCTACACGCCCTGCGGCATCCACATGCCCAAGTGGACCCCGGAGGCGGAGGGCGCGGGCTGGGGCCTGACGCCCACGCTGGCGTCGCTGGCGCCGGTGAAGAACGACGTGCTGGTGCTGAGCGGGTTGAACAACCTGCCGGGGAAGCCGGACGGTGACGGACACCACGCCGCCGCGACGGCCGCGTTCCTCAGCTGCCGCAAGGCCTACAAGACCGAAGGCACCAACATCCGCACCGGCATCTCCATGGACCAGGTGCTGGCGAACTCCGTGGGCAAGGCCACGCGCTTCCCGTCGCTGGAGCTGGGCATCGACCAGGGCAAGGGCATTGGCAACTGCGACTCCGGCTACGCGTGCCCGTACGCGAACAACATCGCGTGGGCGGGGCCGGCCACGCCCGTGCCCAAGGAGACGAAGCCCCGCGCCGCCTTCGACCGGCTCTTCGCGGACTTCGATCCGGGCGCCACCCAGGCGGAGCTGGCGAAGCGCAAGGCGTATGGCCTGAGCATCATCGACACCGTGCGCTCCGACGCGAAGGCGCTCGAGGGGAAGCTGGGCACCACCGACCGGCGCAAGCTGGACGAGTACTTCACCGGCGTGCGCGAGCTGGAGCTGCGCGTCAACGCGATGGACGGCATCGGTCCGCAGTGCGGCGCGGTGGCGGCGCCCGCGGACACCGTGGACGTGCGCGAGAAGACGAAGGCGATGCTGGACCTCATCGTGCTCGCGTTCCAGTGCGACCTGACCCGCACGTGCACCTTCATGCTGGGCAACGCGCGCAGCGAGCGCGTGTATTCGTTCCTGGGGCTCTCCGGCGAGCACCACGCGTACTCGCACCACCAGCGGGCCCAGGCCAACTACGACGCGCTGGCGAAGATCGACAAGTGGGAGGTGGAGCAGTTCTCCTACCTCCTCCAGCGGATGAAGGGCGTGCTGGAGGAGGGCGGGACGCTGCTGGACCACAGCGTGGCGTACTTCTCCAGTGAGATCGCCGACGGCAACATGCACGAGCACAAGAACCTGCCCATCCTGCTCGCGGGCCGCGCGGGAGGCGCCATCTCCCCGGGCCGGCACGTGCGCTACCCGGGAGTGCCGCTCGCGAACCTCTACGCGTCCCTGCTCACCATGCTCGGCGTGCCCACGACCACCTTTGGCGACGACGGCACGGGCCCCCTGACCGGCCTGGACGGTTAGGGCCAGGCCGCCTGCCCCGCCCACCCCGGCTGCGCGGCGGCGTCCGGTGCGGCGATGATGTCGCGCATGGCTCTTCCTCTGTTCCGCCGCGGGCCCGCCGCGTTGCTGCTGGCCCTGCTCACCGGGTGTGGCTCCAGCGCGAGCGCGCAGCGCCCGGTGTCCGCCTCCACGAAGGCCTCCGCCACCGCCGCCGCGCGCAAGGCCTCCACGCCCGCGCCGGCGGAGGGCGCCCGCAAGCCGGTGCCGTCCGCCGCGGAGCTGAAGCGCGACATGGTGGCCGCGCACAACGCGGCGCGCGCCCAGGCCTCGCGCCCCACGCCGAAGCCCGCGCTGCCCGCGCTCACCTGGTCCGACGAGGCCGCGCGCAAGGCGGAGGCGTACGCGAAGGAGTGCCGCTTCGAGCACAACCCGAACCGGGGCGCCTTTGGAGAGAACCTGGCCGCCGCGACGCCGGACACCTGGACCACGGCGCAGGTGGTGAAGGGGTGGGCGGACGAGTCCGCCGACTACGACTTCGCGCGCGGCACCTGCAAGCCGGGGAAGATGTGCGGCCACTACACGCAGGTGGTGTGGCGCACCACGAAGGCGGTGGGCTGCGCGACGCGGCTGTGCACGAAGAACTCGCCCTTTGGCGCGAGCGTGGGCACGTGGCAGCTGTGGGTGTGCGACTACGCGCCGCCGGGCAACTGGGTGGGTGAGAAGCCCTACTGAGCCGCGAGCGTGATGACCTGGATGCCGTCCGCCGTGCCCACCGCGAAGCGGCGGTTCGCGGGGTCCATCGCGAACGGGGGCGGGGCCGGCAGGTGGTGGCGGATGCTGCCCAGCGCCAGCCCCGTGTCCAGGGCCTCCCAGCGCTGGACGACGCGGCCGGTGGCGCGCTCCAGGAGCTTGGGGTGGCGGTGGAAGTCCACGACGTGCTCCGGCCCCACGACCATCAGCGGGCCCGCGGCGTCCTCCAGCGCCACCTCCGACAGCACCTTGCGCTCCGCGAGCGAGTACGTCCCCAGATAGAACGTGTCACCGTCGCGGGACTCGTCCACGCGGACGAAGGCGAGCGTGTCGCGCGCGCCGAAGGCCGCGGACAGGTAGAAGATACCCCCGTCCTCCGCGTCCATCAGCGCGTCCTGGTCCAGCGACGCGGGCACCTCCAGCGCGCGGGCCACGTCGAACACCTTCACCGCGTCCACCGGGTGCCAGATCCACCCCGCGCTCGACAGGTAGCGCCCGTCCGGGCTGAACTGGAGCCGCGAGTGGAAGATGTCCACGGGGTCGTTGGCGCGCTTCGTGAGGCGCTCGCCCGTGGCGGCGTCCTCCAGCTCCAGCACGCAGTATGACTCCGGGCAGTGGGCCAGCAGCGTGCGGCCGCTGGGCAGGGTGTGCAGCGCGACGGGGTAGTCGTAGACGTGCGCCTGATAGAAGTCGCGCGTGAGCTGCCGCACCACGCGCGTGCCTTCCAGCAGGAGCCCCGTGGTCCCCAGCGATTCGTAGAGCACGCTGTAGCGCCCGTCCGGGGACATCACCGCGCGGTCGAAGCGGTAGGCGAAGCGGACGTGCGGGTCGAAGACCGTACCGTCCAGGTGGTAGCGCACGGCGCCCCCCACCGGGTCCACGAGCGCGTCGCCGCTCCAGCAGAGGGAGGACACGGCGCAGGGGGTCTTCAGGGTCTGTTGATGGAAATCCATGGCGCCGGGACGGCCTCCGCCCCGGCGCCCTGACACCCGCGCGCCGGGGGACTCAGGCGGGAAGCAGGGTGAGCAGCTGCTGCGCCTGGGCGCGCAGGGCCTTGTCGTCCCCCTGGAGGACCCGCTCCGCGTGGTGGCGTGCCTGGGCCGGGGCGCTCACGCGCAGCGCCAGCGCCAGGTTGAAGTGCGTGGTGGGGTCCGCGGGATGGGCCTCCAGCACCGGCGCCAGGACGCGCGCCGCGAGCGCCGGGCCTTCCGTGGGGACGTGGTCCAGGTAGTGCACCGCGAGGTCGTTGGCCGCGCCCGTCTCCGTGGGCGCCCGCGCGACGGCCTCCTCCAGCAGCGTGCGCACCCGGGTGCGCTGGCCCGCGATGTCCAGCGCCCGCGCGAGCTGCCGGCGCGCCTCCACCGACTCCGGCTCCCGCTGGAGGACCTCCTCGAAGAGGGGCACGGCCTCCGTCAGCTTGCCGGCGAGCAGCGCGGCCATGGCGTGCAAGCCGATGAAGTTGGGGTTCTCCGGCGCCAGCTGGCGCAGCCGCAGCGCGGCGGCCAGGGCGTTCTGCGGGAGCCCGCCGATGAGCGAGAGGTTGAAGATCTCCTCCCAGAGGACCGCGTCGTCCGGCGCCAGCGTCAGCGCGTCCCGCAGCTCCTGGAGCGCCAGGCCCAGGTCCCCCGTCTCCAGATACGCCCGCGAGCGATCCCACTGCGCGCGGTAGGACTCCTTCACCATCGTGCCCTCAACCCCGGAACATCTTGTGGAACAGCCGCATGAACATGCCCGACTTGGGTGCCGTCTCCGGGCGCCCGGACTGCTGATGCTGCGCCTCCGCCTGGAGGTCCAGCTTCATCTTCAGCTTCTTGATGTCCGGGTCGATTGAAAAGGTACTGAACTCGTCATTGCCCTCCAACGCCGTCTGGACCTTCCGCGCGCGGGATTCGTCATGGCTCATGTCGCGTCTCCTGACCGAACACCGCACCCTAGCACGGTGCGGCAACGCCTCCCCATCCACCCTGCCCCCGTGTCCGCTTGCCCGCACACCCATCCGCACGCGGATAATCCCGCCCATGCGCCGCCCTCCCGTCCTGCGTCCCGTGTCCGCCGCCCTCCTGCTCACGCCGTTCCTCCTGCTCGCCTGCATCCCTGACGGGGACACGGGCGAGCAGCCCCCGGACGCGGGCGCGCAGGACGACGCGGGCACCCAGGGCGACGGCGGAGCCGCTGACGACGCGGGGACGCTGACCCCGTTCGCCACCGACATGCTGGAGGCCCACAACGCGGCCCGCGCCGCCGCGCAGCCCACGCCGTCGCCCGCGCTCAGCCCGCTCACGTGGGACCCGGCCGTGGCGGACGTCGCGCGGAAGTGGGCGGACAACTGCAAGTTCGAGCACAACGCCGGCCGGGGCAACGCGGGGGAGAACATCGCCGCCGCCACGCCGGGCGTCTGGGACACGAAGGGCGCGGTGAAGATCTGGGTGGATGAGGCGGCGGACTACGACTACGCGAAGAACACCTGCGCGTCGGGACAGGTCTGCGGCCACTACACGCAGGTGGTGTGGCGCAACAGCAGCCGCCTGGGCTGCGCCACGAAGCGCTGCACCACGGGCTCGCCCTTCGGCGGGTCGGGCACCTGGGACTTCTGGGTGTGCAACTACGCGCCGCCGGGCAACTACGTGGGCCAGCGCCCCTACTGAGCTTCGGGACGCCGGCCTCGGGACCTCAGGGCCTCAGCGCTTGAGCGTTCGCGCGAGGAACGCGGACGTCTCCGCCCAGGCGGACGCGGCGGCGCGCTCGTCGTAGCGGGGACCGGACGGGTTGGCGAAGGCGTGGTCCGCGTCGTACTCCACGATGCGGCTGCGCACGCCCGCCTCCTCCAGCGCCTTCTCGAAGGCGCGCACCGTCTCCTGGGGGATGGACTTGTCCTTCGTGCCGAAGATGCCCAGCACCTGCGCCTTGATGGTGGAGAGCTTCTCGGGGTCCGTCACCGGGTGGCCGTAGTAGAGGACCGCCGCGCTCAGCTCCGGCACCAGCATGGCGGTCTCCAGCGACCAGCCGCCGCCGAAGCACCAGCCGATGCTGCCGGTGCGAGGGGCCTGGATGCGCGGGTCGCCCTTGAGGAACGCGTGCGCGGCGAGCACCGTCTTCGAGGCCTGGGCGTCATCCACCGCCTTCACGAGCGCGAGCGCCTCCGTGGAGTTGGTGGCCACCTTGCCGTGGTAGAGGTCCACCGCGAGCGCCGCGTAGCCCTCCGCCGCCAGCCGGTCCGTCCAGTGCTGCACGTGCTCGTTGAGGCCCCACCACTCGTGGATGACGATGATGCCGGGCAGGGGCCCCGTCGCGTTCTCCGGCAGGCTCAGGTAGGCCTTGGAGCCGTCGGACAGCGTGACCTCCTGGCCCTTGCGCGCGGGCGCGGCGTCCGTGCGCAGGGTGTGCATGGCCTTGAACTCCTCCTCGGAGACGGCGCCCGTGGCGGACGGCGCGCGCGCCACCTCCGCCGGCTTGCTCGTCGCGCAGGCGCCCAGCATCAGCGCCGCCGCCAACACCCACGTGAGCCGCTTCATGTCTGGCCTCATCGTCGTCCGTGTCCCTTCCGGGTCCGGGCATGGGGACCCGCCTGCGTGCCTTCGCGCGGGCGTAGCGCGGCGGGGGCGGGGGCGCCAGCGCGGCGAGCGGTCCCCTTGAACGCGAAGAGGGCCGGCGCGAGGAAGTGCTCCTCGCGTCCGGCCCTGGGTTCACCGCGCCCGGGGAGCGGGCGCGATGGAGGAAGTGTTGACTACTTGGTCGCCGGGGGCGGCTTCGCGGCCGGAGGCGGCTTGGCGGTCGGGGGCGCCTTGGAGCCGGGGGGCGGGGTCGCGCCCATGCCACCAGGCATGCCCGGAGGAGCCTCGGGGGGCTTCACGATCTCCAGCAGCTCCACGTCGAACACCAGGGCGGCGCCGCCGGGGATGTTCGGGGGCGCGCCGCGGTCGCCGTAGGCGATGTCGGAGGGGCAGGTGAGCTCCGCCTTGCCGCCGACCTTCATCTTCTGGAGGCCCTCGGTCCAGCACTTGATGACGCCCTGGAGCGGGAACTGCGTGGGCTCACCGCGCTTGTAGGAGGAGTCGAACTCCTTGCCGTCCGCGAGCGTGCCCTTGTAGTGCACCTTCACGATGTCGGTGGCCTGGGGCTGGGGACCGGTGCCCGCCTGGGTCTCCTTGTAGACGAGGCCGGACTCGGTCTTCTGGGCGCCGGGCTCCTTGGCCTTCTCCTCCAGGAACTTGGCGGACTTCTCCTTCTCTGCGGTGGCCTTGCGGAGCGAACGCTCGCGGGCGAGCTCCTGGAGCTTGGGACCGTAGGTGTCCAGGTCCACGTCGGACTTCTGGCCGGTCACCTGCGCGGTGAGGCCCGCCTTCACGAACTCCAGCTCCTGCGGGGTCATGTCGAAGACGCCGATGCTGCGGCCGATGGACAGGCCCAGCGCGTAGAACGTCTTCTGCTCCTCGGTCTGAGGAGCGCCGGCGGTGGCCGCCGTGGTGGAGCCCGTGGCGCTGGTCTCGCCCGGCTTGGCGCCCTGGCCCTGACACGCCGTCAGGCTCAACATTGCCGCAATCAGGATCGTCTTCTTCATGATGTCGTCGCCTTTCCTTTGGCTCAGCGGCAGCCGACCGCCCGCTGCATGCCCGGGGCGCGGTGTACTACAGAACGCGCCCGGCATCCTCTTGGGAACCGTGCTTTCCCCGGAAGGGGTCCCGGGCAGGTAGGACAACCGGCTGCCTGCCCCTCAACCCGTGGGACGGCCGGGGATTCCCGGCGGGGAAAGCCGGGAGGTGGGGCCCTACCGGGAGGAGCGTCCGCCGAAGGCGGCGTGGGAGACCAGGAGCAGGATGATGGCGCCCAGGATGGCGCCCAGGAACCCGGTGGGCTCGGGGTCCCGCCAGTTGGTGCCCCGCCAGAGGGACGTGAGGAAGCCGCCGACGAAGGCGCCCGCCACGCCCAGGAGCGTGGTGCCGATGCACCCCATGCGCTGGTTCCCCGGCAGCACGGCCCGGGCGATGAGGCCCGCGAAGAAGCCGAAGATGATCCACCCCAACAAGCCCATGACGACCTCCCCGTGCTTCGGGTGAGCCCGCAATCTGGCGCAGGGCGCGTTGGGGCGGAAGTCCGTCTGCGTGTCGCATACGCTGTCGCGCAAGCCATGAGCCTCCTGAGACGTGCCACCCGGGACGACAACGCCGCGCTGCTGGACCTGTTCGGCGACGTGCCCATGACCGGGGACCTGGTGCTCAGCACCCAGCGCTCGCCGGACTACTTCGGCCTCTTCGCCATGCAGCGCGGCGAGGCGGAGGTCTGGGCGCATGGGGAGGCCTCCCGGCTGGACGGCATGGGCGCCATCCACATCCGCGACGGGTGGCTGGAGGGCCGGCCCTGCCGGGTGGGATACCTGGGCGACCTGCGCACCCGCTTCTCCGCGCGACGCGCCCGGGGGCTCGCCCGGTTCTATGGCCCCATCCTGGAGGAGACCTCCCAGCGCCTGGGCGTGGACGTCTTCCTCACCGCCGTGATGGCCTCCAACGCCGCCGCGCTCCAGGCCCTGGTGCGCCGGGCCCCCTCCCGCGACGCGCAGCCGCACTACCACCTGATGCGCGCGTTCTCCGCCGTCTCCCTCCAGTTCGTCCTGCGCCGCCGGCCGCGCCCCAGCCCCTACTCCGTGCGCCGGGCCACCGCCGCGGACGTGCCCGCCATGGCCGCGCTGCTGGACGCGGACCACCGCTCGCGCCCCTTCGGCTACCGCTACGACGCCGGGGAGCTGCAGCACCGCTTCGCGCACTGGCCGGGCCTCCGCGTGGAGGACGCGTTCCTCGCGTTCGATGCGTCCGGGCGCCTGGTGGGATGCACCTCCGCGTGGGACCCCGCCGCCGTGAAGCGCTACCGCGTGCTCGCGTACCGGGGCGCCATGAAGTGGGTGCGCCGGGGCTTCAACGCGCTGGCCACCGTCACCGGGGCGCCGCGCCTGCCCGCGCCCGGCGGCGACTTCCGCTACTTCTACCTCTGCAACACCAGCGTCCCCACGGAGGACCCCGCCGTCTTCCGCGCGCTGCTCGACGCCGTCTACGCCGCGTTCCACGGCCAGGGCTTCCACTTCTTCACCGTGCAGCAGGACGCCAGCGACCCGCTGGCGCCCGCGCTCGAGGGCTTCCTCCAGCGGCGGCTGGACTTCCACCTCTACGCCGTCACGCCCGCGTCGCGCCCCCCCAGGACCTTTCCGGGGGGACGCACCGGCTTTGAGATCTGCCTGCCCTGAGCGCTACACCACGCGCGTCTTCCAACGGCCGCGCTTGAACAGCACGATGCCCAGCACGGACATCGCCGCGAAGGCCACCGGCACCGCGATGTACGCGCCCACCGCGCCCAGGCCCAGCGGCTCCGCCAGCACCCACGCCAGCGGCAGCTCCAGCGCCCAGAGGCAGCCCAGGTCGATGAGCGTGGGCGTCCGGGTGTCCCCCGCGCCGTTGAACGCGGACGTGATGACCATGCCGTACGCGCACGACAGGAAGCTCAGGCTGAAGATGCGCAGCGCCGTGGCCCCCGCCTCCACCACCGCCGGGTCCGTCGTGAAGGCCCCCAGCAGCGGCGTGGCGAAGAGGAAGAACCCCAGCCCGATGCTGCCCAGCACGATGAGGTTGTAGCGGCCCGCGAGCCACACCGCCCGCTCCCCCCGGTCCGGGTCCCCCGCCCCCATGCTCTGGCCCAGCAGCGTGGACGCCGCGTTGCCCAGGCCCCACGCGGGCATCAGCGCGAACAGCGTGATGCGGATGGCGATGGTGTAGCCCGCCAGCGCCGTGCTGCCGAACGACGACACGATGCGCACCAGCACCACCCAGCTGGACGTGCTCACCAGCGCCTGCACCATCCCCGCGCCCGACAGCCGGAGCATCGCGAGCATGGTCGCGGGCTCCAGCGCCACGTGCTCGCGCCGCACCTGGAGCCGTCCGTTCGCCCGCGCCAGCCGGAAGAGCTGGTACACCACGCCCGCGCTGCGCCCCAGCGTGGTGGCCCACGCCGCGCCCACCACCCCCATCTGCGGGAAGGGCCCCCATCCGAAGATGAGACACGGGGCGAGCACGATGTTGAGGCCGTTGGCCAGCATCAGCACGCGCATCGCGATGGCCGCGTCGCCGGCGCCCCGGAAGATGGCGTTGATGAGGAAGAGCAGCAGGATGCTCACCACCCCGCCCATCATCACGCGCGTGTAGCCCACGCCGTGCTCCAACACCCAGGGCGAGCCGCCCAGCGCCGCCAGCAGCGGCCGGGCGAAGACGATGCCCGCCACG
The DNA here is from genome assembly GCF_007352635.1 of Corallococcus sp. Z5C101001. NCBI lineage: Bacteria > Pseudomonadati > Myxococcota > Myxococcia > Myxococcales > Myxococcaceae > Corallococcus > Corallococcus sp. Z5C101001. The sequence continues at coordinate 180,623 of NZ_VKLU01000008.1, read as the reverse complement.
GCCAGCACCGTGGAGAGGACCAGGCCCAGGCCAATGGCCTGCACCGCCGTGCGCCCCGCCCGCTCCGAGTCCTTCTCCCCGATGCGCCGGGCCACCATCGCCGTGGCGCCGATGCTCAGCCCCATGCCGGCCGCGTAGATGAGGGTGAGGATGGATTCGGTGAGGCCCACCGTGGCCACCGCCTCCGCGCCGAGCCGGCCGACGAAGGCGACGTCCACCACGGCGAACACCGACTCCATGCACATCTCCAGCACCATGGGCACGGCGAGCAGGAAGATGGCGCGCCGGAGGGGCAGCTGCGTCAGGTCCAGCTCCGTGCCGTGCAGGGCCTCCTTCACCAGCGCCCACGCCCCCTTCGACGGAGGCGCGGGGGTTTCGACGGTCCTGTCCACCAGGGGTGTCTCTTGCACGGGGTACAGCCTCCAGATGCGAGGGGACTTCCTACAGCAACGCCGAGGCGGATGCCGCCCACTGGCGCGGCTTCCTACGTCCTCTCCCCACGCCCCCTGACATCAGGAGGTGCCACACCCACCCCCGGTCGCCCGGCGAGCGAGCGTCGAATGCAGGACGGCGGCGTCGTGCCTGGGGACAACATGCCCTTGGGGGAGCGAGGAGTAGCTTGCTGCATCCCGATGAGTCCCTCGTCCGCGACCGCTCCGTCCCCGCCCACCGCGGTGGGTCCTCATTTCACGCTGGCCTCATCCGCGCGCCTGCTGGGCACCACGCAGGTGGGGCCCGGCGCCGTCATCTCCCGGGGGGCGGTCGTGCGCTCGGTGGGAGGCTCCGTGACGCTGGGAGCGTTCTCCACGCTGCGCGAGGACGCGGTGGTGGTGGGCACCCCTGAGCGGCCCGCCTTCATCGGAGAGAAGACCGTGCTGGCCCCCCGCGCGCTGGTGATGGGTGCGCGGGTGGGGGCGCTGTGCGACATCGGCGCCGGGGCCATCCTCATGCCCGGCGTGACGCTGGGCGACCGCTGCCTGGTGGGGGATGGCGCGGTGCTGCCCCCGGGCATGACGGTGCCGGATCAATCCGTGGTGCTGGGCCGGCCCGGCCAGGTGCTGCGGATGCTCTCCACCGAGGACCTGGCCCACCTCCAGCAGCGCCGGGGCGGAGACCTCAGCCTCTCCGCGCCTCCACTGACCTCCTTCTCCGCGCGGGACCGCGCCGAGGACGCCCCCATGGGACAGCTGTACGCCTTCCGCGACCGTCACCCCTTCGTCCACCCCACCGCCACCCTCTTCTCCTCCGCGGAGGTGTCCGGCGACGTCGTCATCGGCGCGGGGGCCATCATTGGCGCGGGGGTGAAGATCACCGGCGACATGAACGGCCCGGTCCGCATTGGCGCGCGGGTGCAGATCCTGGAGAACACGGTGCTGCACCTGCTGCCGGACACCATGCTGGTGTTGGAGGAGGGCGTGGTCGTGGGGCCGGGCTGCGTGCTGCACGCGTGCCAGCTGGGCGCGGGCACGGTGGTGGAGCCCGGCGCCATCCTCTGCGAGGGCAGCCACCTGGGGAAGGGGTGCCACGTGGGCGCCGGCAGCCTGGTGAAGGCGCGCGCGGTGTTCCCGGACTACGCGCTGGTGGAGGGCTTCCCGGCCACGCTGGTGGGCACGCGCACGTCGCCGCCGGAGCCGCCCCGCTGGGTGCTGCGTCCGGAGGACCTGCCGGGCCTGCGGCGGATGGGGTGAGGGGTGTTTGATTGGCCGGAGGCGCTGGGGCATCGTCACGCGCCATGAGCCCGGTTGATTCGGTGGTTGAGATCGCAGGGCCCCTGCTGTTGGGCCTCCTGTGTGGCGCTCTCTTCCGGAAGACCGTGTACCCCCAGGTGCTTCGATGGGCGGGGAGCATGGCAGCGTGGGTGAACAGCCCCGCGAACGCGTTCCTGATCGTCCTGCAAATCGGCGTGGCCCTGGCCGTGGCCGCGGCGTGCCATGACGTGAATGCACCGGTGACGCTGAAGTGGTTGCAGGAGCACATCAGCCTGCCGCGCATCCCGCTCACGCCGGGGCTGCTCCATGGCGCCTTCCTGGTGGCGACCTTCCTCTGCGGGTACTTGCTGGCGAACCTGCCTTCGTCCTCGTCGGAGGAGGATGGGCAGGTCGGCCCGGCCTAGACCCAGAAGACCACGTCGCGCTCCGCGTCCTCGGGACCGGGGCCCCGCGCGCCTTCGCGCAGCCAGCGGCGATACGCCTCGATGTCCGCGTGGTGCAGGTCCGCCTCCGTGCCGGAGTACACGCCGCCTCCGGGGCCATCCATGAGGCCCTGGCGCTGCGTCTCCATGATGGCGACGTCCTGCTGGATGACCTGCCGCGTGTACCAGCGCACCAGCGGCGTCAGCGCCCGGCCCACCCACGCGCCCGGCACGTCCACCGGCAGCCGGTAGCTGATCGCCGTGTACACGAGCGTGTCCGTGGGCCCGATGGGCGTGCACTGCGAGTTGATGGCGAAGCCGCTGTCGCCCCACCGGTAGTCCACGCGGGTGACGTTGGGGACGATGAACTCGTCCGTGTGCACCAGCGGCAGGCCGCGCGGGTTGAACAGGCGCCCCAGCCCCGTGAGCGCGTCCTCTTCCTGGTGATAGGTCATCCGCACGCGGCCCGCGTGGCGCTTCACCGTGGAGGGGACCCGCTTGCGCGTGGGGTTCCGGAACCAGCCCCGGTGCACGAAGGACGTGTGCGGCACGTCCATGAAGTTCTCCACCAGGTTCGTCACCCCGTTCGCGAAGCGCGTCACCATGAAGTAGACGGTCCAGCCGCGCTCGCCCCAGTACGGGACGCGGAAGGGCTCCGCGCGGGCCCGCTCGACCTCCTCGCCCAGGTAGACGTAGACGAGCCCATCCTGTTCTCGCGTGGGGAAGCGCGCGAGCCGCCCCAGGTCGCACGGCGCGGGCTTCAGGCCCTCGTGCGCGCAGGCGCCCGCGTCCAGCTTCTCTCCCCGCTGAGGAGGGCCCAGGGCGGGGACCTCCACCACCGCGCCGGACGCGTCGTATACCCAGCCGTGGTACGGGCAGCCGAGGCGCCCGCCGAACACGTCGCCCTTCGACAGCCGCGCGTTGCGATGGAGACAGCGGTCGCGCAGCGCGGTGGGCACACCCTCCGGCCCCCGGAAGAGGACCAGCCCCGTGCCGAACACGGTGCGCGCCAGGGGCCGGTTCGCGGGCAGCTCCGTGGACAGGCACGCCACGTACCAGAAGTCCTTCAGCGCCCCGCAGCGGGAGAGGTCCGCCTCGGACTCCAGGTCCACCGCGGGCACCGGGGCACGGTCGTGAGGCTGTCTCATCGGAGGGAGTCCCCGCGTGTCATGAGTGGGGCCGTGCGACGCGGCCCGGTGGAGTGGTTCACGGCGTCCCCCTGGCGAACCAGTCCGTCCAGCCCGGCTCGCGGTGCAGGTCCACGGGCTTGATGTTCCCCGCGCGCTGTCCCAGGTGGATGCACCGGGCCTCGTAGCGCCGGGCCCCGTGCGTCACGCGCACGGCGCGCACCGGGCCGAGCTGCCCCAGCTCGCGCGCATAGCGGTAATGGTGGCCTTCGCCCAGCGCGCGCTCCACGGCCACCGCCGTGGCCTCCAGCCGCGCGTCCGGCGCGTCCGTCTCCAGGAAGAGGCGGTAGGCCGGCGGGCTCCCCCACTCCGGTGCGAGCATGGCGAAGACCGGACGCGGGGTGCCCAGCGCGGCATCCAGCACCGTGCCCGCTCGCGCGGCGGAGAGCTTCTCGCCCACGAGGTCCGTCACCGCGTCCGCGCGCCCCATGAAGCGCAGGCAGGGCGTCGCGTGCACGAAGCCCTCCACGCGGACGAGGTCCCCCAGCCGGTAGCGCAGCAGCCCACCGGACGTGGAGAGGAGTACCGCATGGGTGCGGCCCACCGTCAGCTCGTGCGCCAGGAGCGGGCGCGCGGCCGGACGCTCCGGATCCGCGAACTCGAGGAAGTGGCTCCGCACCGCGAGCACCGGCGCGGGTGCCTCGAAGAGCGGCAGGGTGATGACGCCCTCCGTGGCGAGCAGCCCCTTGCCCTGCACCTCCACGCCCTCGAAGCGCTGGCATGCGGCGGCCACGGCGTGCGCCGCCTGGGCATCCGTCCACATGCTCAAGAGCGCGAGCCCCGGCCAGAGCGGGCGCGCGGAGGACAATCCCTCTCGCAGGACGGCGCGCAGCACCCGGGCCCGGGGAACGTCCCGTGTGCCCTGGAGCCCTCGCACGAGCGCGTCCCAGGCGGATGGGCCCAGCCCTTCCACATGGCCAGGGGGACGCAAGGTGCCCTGCTCCAGGTCCTCCACCAGCCGATCCCCGTGCCGCTCCAGCGCATCCAGCAGCAACGTGAGGAAGCTGGGATTCCACACGCTGATCAACGACAGGTTCGCGCACCGCACGAGGAACCACAGCGTCACGTAGCGGCACGTCTCCACATGCGGGGCCTGCCCCACCGCGCCCGGCACCGCGAAGACGCGCGAGAGCAGCGGCTGCAATGGACGCGGGAACCACGCGCTGTCCTCCGCCGAGCCCACCGGGATGCCTCCGGACGTCCGGTGTTGTTCGCGGCCCAGGGGGGAGATGGACCAGTAGCTGGGGCCCTCGCGCACGGCGGGGCGGCGCAGGAGCACTTCGTGCAACATGGGTGCGAGCGCGCTCTGGAATTCGCCCAGCAGCCCCCGGGTGATGGGCACCGGCTTGGATGCGCCGGAGGAGCCGCCCGAAAGCTCGAAGCGCAGCACGGGTTCGCGCGTGAGCACCCGCGCTTCGCCCCTCGCGATGCGCTCCACATCCGCCGCCAGGGCATCCGGCGTGGAGACCGGCACCGCGTCCTGGAACTCCCGTGCGGTCCGGATGCGTCCGAAGCCCGCCACCCGGTCCGCCTGCGCCGTGCCGCCCACCGCGCCGAGGACGCGCGTCAGGCACTCCGCCTGGGCCGCCTCCGGCTTCCGCAGCGCGTGACGGAAGCGCAGCGCGGACGGGGACAGCGCGGCCATCGTCGCCGTGAGCATTCCTCGCGAGGTCAGCACCGCGCAGCCTCCGAGGAAGCCCCTGGCTTCACGGCCGGAGCGCGCACGTCACGCATCCCCATGGCCCCTCGCCCCTTCGCGGTGGGCAGCGCGTGCGAGCCTTCGCATGTCACGTCCCCACGCGGATCCGCGACGCGTCGCGCTCGCGGCGGGCCCAGCGCCGAAGCTGCCCCCACACGCTGCGCCCCAGCGCCCTCGCCAGGTCCCAGCCGCGGATCTCCACCAGACACACCAGCTCCTCGCCCTCGCCGTGGCCCGGGTTGCGCTCCGCGAAGTAGGCGATGTGCGGGTGCGCCGCCGCGTCGCGGTCGATGGGCGAGACACCATCGCGCACCCGGTAGTGCGCCCCGTCGAAGCGCAGCGTGCCTCGCGATGCGTCGTACTGTGCGCCGAACCACCGCGCCGCCAGCGCGTGCAGGAACGCGACCCGCCCCTCCGGTGGCGTCCAGTCCCTCCGGGGATGCGTGCGCGGGAAGTAGTTCACCGCCAGCAGGTACGTCTTGTAACCGCCGGACAGCAGCAACCAGTACAGCGGCTTCCATGGCCGCCGCAGCTTGCGCGCGAGCAGCAGCCGGCCGAACACCACCTGCAACGTCTTGTGGCCCCACCAGTCCGGGTGGATGACCGTGTCCCCCGAATACAGCACCTCCACGCCCTCCTCCTCCGCCACCCGCACCGTGCTGAACCCCACCAGCTCCCCGGTGCGCCGCGCGTGCAGCAGGAACACCCACTGCTTCGCGTCCAGGTCCGCCTGGAAGCGCTCCGCGCTCACGCCCACGTAGCAGCACTGCATCAGCGCCAGCATCCGCGCCCGCGTGCCGGCGTCCAGGGCCTCGCGCCGCACCGTGGTGCCCTTCATCGCGGAGAACATCGGCTCAGGGCCCTCCCCGCGACGCCGTGGGCGCGGGCGGCTGCCGCACCTCCTGGTAGCGATCCACCTCCAACGTCACCTCCTGCGGCGGTGCGCCGTACCAGTGGATGGTGGCCTTCACCGGCCCCGCGTGGCGGCCCAACCCGAAGTGCAGCCGGGGGTCGGCGGACGCGGAGAAGCCGCCCATCAACCCCACCTCGCGCACCTGCTCCACGCGCTTGCCGTCCTCGTCGTAGGAGAGGACCACGCGCGTGCCCACCGCGCTCCGGTGCGTGCGCTGGCCATCGCCCACCAGCGACAGGCCCACGAAGTGCGCGTCCGGCTTCGAGTCCGTGGCGCTGGCGCGCAGCGTGTTGCGGTACAGCGACACCGGCGCGTGCTGGTTGGTGATGAGCACGTCCAGGTCCCCGTCGTCGTCCAGGTCCGCCATCAGCACGCCGCGCGAGTTGTCCGGCGCCTCGATGCCGGCCTCCTTCGCCACGTCCACGAAGTGTCCCGGACGCGCGTCCCCCAGGTTGAGGTACACGCGGCGGGCCTCGTTCGGATAGAGCACCCGGCCCCGGATGTCGCCCCACTTGTCCGCGTACGTGTGCACCTCCGGACCGGACTGCATCAGCTTGTGGTTCACGTACCAGTAGTCGTTGCGCTGACCCTCCGGGATGCGCCACTTCGGCGCGTCCAGGCGCGCGTCCACCATGCCGTTGGCCTGCACCAGGTCCGGCCACCCGTCGTCATCCAGGTCCCCCGCCGCCGCGCCCCATCCGAAGCGCCGCTCGTTCAACGCGCCCCGGAAGGTGGCCTCGTCCTTGAAGCTGGGGACGAACGCGTCCTCGCCCGGGCCCACCATCCACAGCAGGCTGCCCTCCGCCTGGAGCGCGTGGTGCACGTTGGACACGTACACGTCCAGCCAGCCGTTGCGGTCGAAGTCCGCCACGCTCGCGTTCATCCCCTTGTACGTGTCGCGGCCAATCTCCCCGAAGCGCTGGCCCACGAGGTGGCGGAAGTGGCGCCCGCCCTCGTTGAGGTAGATGTCGTCCGGCCCGAAGTCGTTGGCCACGTAGAGGTCCGTCCACCCGTCGTGGTTCAGGTCCACCGTGCTCACCGCGAGCGACCAGTGCGTCTCACCCAGGCCCAGCGCCTCCACATCCTGCTTCTCGAACGTGCCGTCGCCGCGCCCCCGATAGAGCGCGTTGCGCCCGCCGTTGTTCGCGTTGTGCCAGCCGTCATGCATGAAGCGCAGCATCCGCCGGTCGCCCTCGTACTCCGGCGCGGGGAGCTGGAAGAGGTTGAGCGGCGTGGGCGCCGGGTAGTCCGGCAGGTGTGTCGTCATCGCGTTGAGCACCAGCAGGTCCAGGTGCCCGTCCCGGTCGTAGTCCAGGAAGGTGAGCCCCAGGCTCACCGCGTGGTCCGTCACGCCCGCCGCCTCCGTCACGTCCTCGAAGCTCGCGGTGCCCGTCTCGCGCAGCATGTTGCGCAAGAGGCGCACCGGCCCGAAGGCCACCGCCACCGCGAGGTCCAGGTCGCCGTCCCCGTCCCAGTCCACGAACGTCCCACCACCGGCCAGCCCCTCTTCCTTGTAGCGGGTGGCGAAGCGCTCCAGCGCGGGCACGTCGACGCGCTCGAAGCGCAGGTCACCCAGGTTGCGGTACAGGCCCGCGTGGTGCTCCGGCGTGCCCAGCGGGTGGGTGAGGAACAGGTCCAGCCGGCCGTCCCCGTCGAAGTCCCCGGTGGCCACCGCGTCCCCCACCGCGACCAGCCACTTGGCGACGTGGGCCACGCGCGGATCCAGCTCCTCCAGCGTGTGCCCCATCGTGGAGGACAGCCCCGCCCGCGTGACGTCCTGCGCGTCCAGGTGGAACGCGAGCGGCGCCGAGCGCTGCCCCTGCGCCGCCAGCACCCCGTGGCCCAGGGCCAACACCGCGCCGAGCCCGCCCACCACGCCCACGCGCCGGAGCCGGTCCGGGGACAGGAGCTGGCGCGCGGACGCGCCTCGGGTGCGCCACAGCTCGCGCGCGTGCATGAACACGAAGCGGCAGGTGGCCACGGTGAGCGCCGCGTAGAAGAACGTGTAGACGCTCTCCTTCAGGTGCAGCACCAGGTCCACGCAGGTGATGGCCAGCGCGAGCAGCACCTGCCCCTTGCGCGTCCCCGGGGACGTGGCCGGGTCGGTGAGCATGTAGAAGACGAAGATGAAGAACGAGGGCGCGCCCAGCGTGCCCAGGAACAGCACCTCCGGCGGCAGGTGGTGGCGGAGGATGAACGCGCGCAGCGCCGTCTGGAGCGCGTAGAAGCCCAGGAAGCTGACCACCAGCCAGCCCCGGCCCACGCGGAAGAAGAACAGCACCAGCGCCGCCATCACGATGAAGGCCGACAGCGCCACCTCGCCGTTGGCCCACTGGTAGGCGGGCGCCGCGGTGATGAGCTCGCGCGTGACGAGCAGCGACACCGCCACCGCGAACATCGACGGGTTGAAGACGTGCCGCCCCTGGAAGGTCAGCACGTACTTGGAGCCGATGGCCAGCCACACCGGCAGCCACAAGAGCGTGCTCGCGTGCGAGTAGTTCAGCAGCAGCGCCAGCGAGCAGCAGGAGATGTACGCGGAGAGCGGCACCACCTTCTGGCGCTTGAGCACCCAGCCCAGGGCCGCGTCCAGCAGCGTGCCGGAGACGACCAGGAAGGCCATCTGCCCGGGGCTCCGGTTGAAGCCGAAGAAGGTGAAGCCCAGCACGCCGTAGAGGGTGAGCAGCGCCGCGAAGGGGAGCCTCGGGTCGTTCCAGCGGGGGAACGTCCAGCCGCCCCACTCCACGCGCGTGCCCGCGAGGGCCGGCGTCGTCGGCGCATCCACACTCATGATTGACCGTCCCGGTGCACGCGCGGAGCGTGCCGCGCCCGTCTCCGGGTGTCCAATCTCCACGAGGGTTGCATCCAGCGCCCATGCGTGGAGTCCTGGTCCCTCGTGAGCGCCCACCCGTCCCCTTCCCTGCCACGCCGCGCGGCGGTGCCGCGTGCGCTGCTCGTCGCGTCCACGCCCGCCGGGCTGCTTCGCCTGGCGGCGCAGGAGTGGACGGGGATGGCCCTGGGGTGGGGAGTCATGGCGTGGGCTCCGGTGCTCGCGCCGCTGGCGGTGCTCGTCGTCGCGGGACGGCTGCACGCGCTGGGCGTGCTGCTTCATGACGCGGTCCACCTGCCCGTGCGAACCCGCGAGTGGCGACTGTGTCTGCTGGAGGCCGTGGCGGGATACCCGATCGCCTCCACGCTGGCGGCGATGCGCTACCACCACCTGCGCCACCACCGCGACGCGGGCCTGCCCACGGACCCCTACCGCAAGCCTCCGGATGGCGGCCGGCTGCGCACGGCGTGGCGGTGGCTGCTGCTCCTGGGCGTGATTCCGGGCTGGGTGCTGCGCGGGCCGGTGGGGCTCTGCGCGTGGGCCGTGCCCGCGCTGCGCACGCGGTATGCGCGCGTGTTCCTCCAGGACCGCTCCGGGCGGGACCTCACGCGGGACGCGGAGGTGCTCGCGTGCGCTCGCGCGGAGGTGGGGCAGGTGCTGTTCCACCTGGGCGTGGTGGCGCTGGCGGTGCGGTGGCCCTCCCAGGTGCTGTGGGGGTATGGGCTGCCGTTGCTGGTGGCGTCGGGGTTCAACGCGTACCGGCTGCTCGCCGAGCACACCGCCGTGCCCGCGCACGGCCGCTCGCTGGAGGACGTGTTCGCGTGCACGCGGGACCACGGGCTCGGCTGGCTGGGGCGGCTGGGCCTGGCGCCGCGGCACGTGGGGCTGCACGTGGTGCATCACCTGCATCCGCATGTCTCGCTCACGCACCTGCCGCGGCTTCGCGCGTGGTACGTCGAGCGGTTTCCCGACCACTATCCCCGGACCCGCGCCTCCTGATGCTCTCTGCCTCGACCCGTGTGTGTCTGGTGTTGGCGTTGCTCGCGTGCGCGGGCGCGGCGGTGGGGTTCCGGCGCAGGCAGAACGCGGGGGGCGGGCGGGGAGGACGCATCTCCGGGCCCAAGCTGGCGTGGCTGCTGTACGCGGTCTTCCTCTGGTTCCTGGTGTGCCCGCTGGTGGCGCTGGATCCGGCGGTGCCGGCGGAGGCGCGCATCGTGCTGGGGGCCTTCGCGGTGTCCATGTGGCTGCGCGGGGGCGCGGAGCTCTACATGCTCTATGTGTCGCGCAACTGGCGGCCTCCGTACGGCGTGGGCCATGACCTGGGGTGTATCGGGTTGGTGGGGGTGGGGCTGATGCTCACGGGCGAGAAGTGGGCGGGGGCGCTCACGGGCCGGGATGCGTGGGCGCTGGGGCTCGTGGGGCTGGTGTTGGTGAGCCTGGGGGTGGAGGTGGCCTACGCGGCGCTGTTCCACCGGGCCGTGGAGGGACGCACCACGGGCGAGGATGGCGTGTGGTTCGCGGACGCGGAGCAGGCGCGCTTCCGCCGCATCAACCGGCTCACGCTGGCGCTCAACGTGCCGCTGTACGCGGCGCTCGCCGTGCTGCTGGTGCTGGGGATGCGGTGACGGCGACGTCCGCGGCGCCGCTCAGCTCGGGAGCGCCGCGCTCATGCCCACGTCCCCGTAGAGCAGCCAGCTGCGCGCCGCGCCCTCCTGCCAGAAGCGCCGGAGGATCTTGTCCGTCCCGCTTCCCGACGCCACCCGGTTCAGCTGCAGCGCGACGATCTGGTTCTCCACCAGCTCCGCCACCCGCGTCACCCCGGAGCGCAGGCCGTACTCCTGCACCCGGCGGATGAGGTCCGCGGCCTCCGGTGACGCGGGACGGAACGTGCGCAGGTCCGCTTCGATCTTGATGGCATGCCCCGCCACCGCATCCGTCGCCGCCCGCAGGTCCACCACGAACCGCTCCATCTCCTCCAACCGGATGTAGCCCTCCAACGCGAAGCTCACGATGGACGCTGCTCGGTCCACGTCGATTCGATACATCGGGCCCCCCCTTGGTGAGGCTGCGGCAATCCGTTTTCGCGCATCCGGCTCGCACGTGCCAACGGCCCACGGAACGAGCCCCCTGTTCAGGACTCCACGCCCAGCCGCGCCAGAAGGACCGCCAGGCCCCGCGCCGCCGCGGCCTGACGCACCTGCCGCCGGTCTCCCTTGAACTGGTGGCGCTCCACCACCGGCGCCCTCCCCCGCCGCTGTACCGCGATGAACACCAGCCCCACCGGCTTGGCCTCCGTGCCGCCTCCGGGCCCCGCGATGCCCGTCTCCGCCACCGCCCAGTCCGCCCACGAGCGCTCCAGCGCCCCCGCCGCCATCGCCCCCGCCACCTCCGCGCTCACCGACCCGTGCGCCTGGAGCAGCGCCAGCGGCACCCCCAGCTGCTCGCCCTTCGACTCGTTCGAGTACGGCACGAACGCGCGCTCCACCACCGCCGACGCCCCCGGCACCTCCGTCAGCGCCGCCGTCATCAGCCCGCCCGTGCACGCCTCCGCGAACACCAGCCGCACCTCCCGCTCCCGGCAGCGCGTGATGACCCGCGGCGCCAGCTCCTCCAGTTCGCTCATGGCCACTCCCGGGGCACCGCCCCCAGCACCGCCACCAGCACGTCGCCCTGGAAGGTGATGCCCACCGTGCCCGCCTCCGCGCGCAGCCCCACCGCCGGGTGGATGCCTTCGGGACGCACCGCCCCCATCCCGCCTCGCGGCATGAAGCCCGCGCGCAAGAGCCGCTCCCACCAGGCCGTGGAGAGCTCGTGGCGCTCGCAGCGCTCCGACTCGTTCACCGTGCCCACGATGTCATCCACCTCCCGGCCGAAGAACCGCTTGATGGCGCGCCGCTCCGCGCTCGGCACCTCCAGCGTATCCAGCAACCGGAACACGCGGGAGAAGTGATGCCACGCGTTGACCAGCCGCTCACGCGCCGGGGCGCGGTGATGGTCCACGTGCGGCTCGCACAACACCACCCCCACGGGCGCCAGTGACGCCAGCGACGCCAGCACCGCGTCGCGCGCCTCGCCCGCCCAGGGCTCCCGCTCCGCCACGTGGTGCAGCGCGAACGCCGCGTTCACCACCAGCGGCCGGCGCACCCCGCGCAGCGCCGCCCACATCGCCGGGTCCAGGTCCTCCACCAGCGACTCCACCGCCACGAACTCCAGCGACAACCCCACCTCCTCCGCCACCGCCAGCACCGCGCCGCGCGCCTCCCTCAGGCTGCTCCCGCTGGGCTCCACGCCCACCACCGTCAGGTGTCTCGGCAGCGCCCCCGCCTTCGCCAGCGCGCGCAGCAGGCCGCACTCCTGGCGCCCCTGGCCGATGCCCACATCCAGCAGCGTCGCCTCCGCGTGACCCCGGAGGAAGTCCGCCAGCAGCGTGTTCGCCACCGCGTCCGCCGCGGACGCCAGCGGCAGGTGCTTCATCAACCGCCGGAACAACTCAATCTGCGGCGCGCCTCCATCCACCTCCGAGGCCCGGTACGGATGCAGCGCGCCCGTCGCGCCCTCCAACCTGCGCGACAGCGCCGTGGCGAAGACCGCGTAGCTTTCGTCCTCGCGCACCCGCTCCACATCCAGCAACCGGTAGAGCGTCGCCAGCGTCTCCACCGCCTCCACCGTCCGCGCTGACAACGCATGATCCATCGCCTGGAGCAGCAGTTCATCCTTCGGCGTGCGCATGCGCCCTCCCCCGTGAAGCCTGGCCATGGCTTCCATTCGACATGAAAAAGTGTAACGACCGCTCCGTTCGCGGCTCCAGGGGGAGGCACCTCGGTCCCTCCTCCGCGTGAGCGTGTGCACAGCGCTGCCGCACTCGCGGACGGACTGGTGAAACATGCGAGGAATGCTGAAGACGGCCAGGCGCTGGCGTCAGCGGGCCCCTGGTCCCAGGCACCTCGTTCGAAAAAACACTGCGTGAAGCGCCCTCACGGGCCGTATGGAGTCGTCGGACCGTCTTCGACCCTGGGCCGGGGGACCTTTCCGAGACGGCACGAGCCGAAGCCATGAATCCGCACAGCGGCGCCATCTCCCCGGGAGCCCCCGGTGACAGCTTCGTGGGGGGCAGGTGTTGAAGCAGACACCCATGTCATTCTCCCGTGCCGGTCTCGTGCTGCCGGCCCTCGTGTTGCTGCTCGGGACCTCCGCGCTCGCACAGGGCGTGCCCTCCGCCACCAGCGAACCCCGCCAGTGGGAGGCGGACGTCCACGTCACCGACGCGGGGACGACCCTCTCCGCCGAGGACGCCGCCCGCCTGGGCCTCTCCCCGGACGCGGGCGACGCGACGCTCGTGCCCCCCACCCTCACCGCCGACGCACCCGCCGCGTGGCCGGAGGGGCTGGAGGGCACGCCGGGCGAGGTGGCGCTGGAGCTGCTGGTGGACGTGGAGGGCCGCGTGGCGGAGCTCCAGGTGGTGCGCGCCGCCGCCGAGCCGCGCCTCACGGATGCGGCGCTCGCCGCCGCCCCGGGCCTTCGCTTCACCCCGGCCACGCTGGGCGGTGTCCCGGTGGCGGTGCGCCTGCCCTTCGTCTACCGCTTCACGCCGCCGGTGCAGGTCCCCGCCTCCACGACGCGCCTCTCCGGCGAGGTGCGCGCCCGCGGCACGCGCAGGCCCCTGCCCGACGCGGCCCTCTTCCTGGACGGCGCGCAGGAGCCCGCGGCCACCACGGATGCGCGAGGCCTCTTCGCGGTGGACGTGACGCCGGGCGCGCACGCGCTGGAGGTCCGCGCGCCGGGCCACGCGACGACGGTGTTCCAAGAGACGCTGGCGCGAGGCCAGACCCTCCAGGTCGTCTACCGGCTCCAGCCGCGCGAGGTGAACCCCTACGAGACGGTGGTGCGCGACGAGCGCCCGCGCACCGAGGTCACCCGCATCAGCCTGCACGAGCAGGAGATCCGCGAGGTGCCCGGCACGCTGGGCGACCCCTTCCGCGTGGTGATGTTGATGCCGGGCGTGGGCAGCCTCGCGTCGGGCATCAGCTACCCGGTGGTGCGCGGCAGCCAGCCCGCCGCCACCGGCTTCTTCCTGGACGGCGTGCGCATCCCGATGCTGTACCACCTGCTGCTCGGGCCCGCGGTGGTGCACCCGGACTTCATCGACACCGTGGACTTCTACCCGGGCGCGCCGCCGGTGCAGTACGGCCGCGTGCTGGGCGGCGCGGTGGAGGGCCGCCTCAGCCGTCCGCGCGAGGACCGGCTGCACTTCACCGCGTACGCGGACCTGCTCAACGCGGGCGGCTTCATCGAGCAGCCCTTCGCCTCCACCGGCACCAGCGTCAGCCTGGCCGGCCGCTTCAGCTACTCCGCGCTGCTCATCGCGCTGGCGGCGAACGCGCTCCAGCGCCCGGACGCGGAGCGGCTGCGCGCGGGCTTCTGGGACTACCAGGCGCGCATCGAACAGAAGGTGGGCCAGGGCCGGCTGCGCCTGTTCGCGCTGGGCAGCTCCGACGACGTGGGCATCTCTCCCCCCGAGACGTTGGGCGCGGATGGCGGCGGCGTCACCTCGCGCTTCCACCGCGTCGACCTGCGCGGCACGCACCCGGTGGCCCAGGGCGAGGGCGAGGTCGGGGTGACGCTGGGCTGGGACGGGCTGGGCCTCACCGGCGAGCAGACCCAGCGCGTGGGCAACGCCCTGGTCCGCCGGGAGGTGGGCGAATACGGCCTGACCCAGGTGAGCGTCGCGGCGCGGACCGGGTGGCGCCGCGCGCTGGATGCCACGCTGGAGGTGGCCGTGGGCGCGGACGTGGAGCACCGCCGCTCCGCCACCACCCTCACCGGCACCGCGCGGCCGCCGGGCTGGCGTCCCGGAGATGACGACGCGGATCCGCTCAAGAAGCCCAGCGCGCTCGCCACCTTCTCCGGCGCGTACGCGTCCGTCACCTGGAAGCCCTCCGACCGGTGGGTGGTGACGCCGGGCCTGCGCGTGGACGCGTACCACCTGGTGCCGGGCATGACGTTCACCGCGGTGGAGCCGCGCCTCGCCGTGCGCCACACGCTGACGGACACGCTCACGCTCAAGGGTGGCGCGGGCCTGTACCACCAGCCGCCCACCGTGCTGGTGCACGTGCCCGCCGTGGACACCGCGAGCCTGCGGTACGGCCTCCAGTCCGGCGCGCAGCTCGACGTGGGCGCGGAGTGGAGGGCCTTCGAGGGCCTGGAGCTGAGCGCGGACGCGTACTTCAACCCGCTGTCCCGCGCGGTGGAGTTCGACCTGGCGGACGTGGCGGAGAACCGCCGGCGCCGGGGCAGCCTGGGCTCGGATCCCGCCACCACCGGCTACGCCTACGGCTTCGACCTGATGGCCCGCCACCCGCTGGGGCGCCACTGGTTCGGCTGGGTGTCCTACAGCTTCCTGCAGAGCAAGCGGAAGGCGCGCTTCGCCCGCGTCGGTGACGACAACCAGGTGCAGGGCATGGTGGACGGCACGCTGCCCTTCGCCTTCGAACAGGCCCACACGTTCAACGCCGCGCTCAGCTACAAGTTCGGCAACAACTGGACCGTGGGCACGGTGGTGCACTTCAACACCGGCCGGCCGGAGACGGGGCAGATCACCTCGCAGACGCAGCGCTGGGTGACGAACGACGACGGCTCGCACGAATGGGTGCGGCAGGACTTGGACCGCACGGGCCGGCTGGCGCCGTTCTTCCGCGTGGACGCGCGCATCGCGAAGTCATGGGCCTACCAGGACTTCACGCTGGACGCGTCGCTCGACGTGCTCAACCTGTCCGCGCAGCAGGAGGTCATCGCCTACGACTACCTGACGAAGGGCGGCGGGTCCGACGATGGCCTGGGTGAAACACCGGTGAAGGACCCCATCCGCATCCCCGTCATCCTCCCGCTGCTCGGGCTCAAGGCGACCTACTGACATGCGCCGCTCACTCGTCACCTCCCTGGGGCTCCTGGCCTTCGTCACCGCCGGCTGCGAGCGCTATCCCGAAGACCCCGTCTTCGCCTATGGCCGCGCGCTCCAGCGGGACGGCGCGCCGCGCGCCGGAGCGACGCTGACGCTCGAACGCCAGGGCGGAGACGGCTTCGCCCCCCTGAGCACCACCACCACCGAGTCCACCGGCGACTACGCGCTCGAGATGCTCTACGGCGACGCCGTGGGCACGGCGCGCGACTCCTGGCAATACAGCCGGCTGCGGCTGGCGCTGCCGCTGGAGCCGGATGGAAGCGGCGCCTCGCTCGCGTTCTTCATGGACGACGACGTGGAGCTGCCCACGCTTCAGCCCTGGGACGCCCACCCGCGCGTGGAGGACGGCGCCCAGGGCCCCGCCGTGGCCTTCCCTCCCGCGCCCCCCGCGCTCCCGCTGCCAGAGACGGCGACGGTCTTGAAGGTGGGCGTCGGCGACAACCTCGAAGACGAGGAGCCCCTCCTGCCCACCGTCCCGGAGCCCCTGCTGTGGCTCACGTCCGGCGGCGCGCTGCTGTGGCGCGAGGCGGGCATGACATCACCGTGGTCGCCGGGCCCCTACGTGCTGGAGGACTTCACCGCGCCCCAGGTCCAGCTGCGCGCCGCCAGCGTGGGCTCCTGGCTGTTCTCCCCCCTGGGCGGAGAGAACAGCTCCGTGCAGTTCCAGTTGGAGTGGCGCACCGGCGCCGCCCCCCTGCCCGAGGGAAGCCTGCGCCCCATCAGCCGCGACGCCACGTGCGAGCCGTCCTTCCCGGACGTCTGCCCCTGGACCGATGGCCGGCTCACCCCGGTGGACTTCTTCGAGAAGGAGACCGACCCCCGGGCGTTCAGCCTCGTCATCACCCTCCCCCGCCCCGCACGGCCCCGCCACGCGGTGGTGCGGGGGCTCAAGTACCTGCAAGGCTTTGAAGGCAAGGATTGGCTCGTCCTGGAGGGGAGCCCGGACGGCGAGCACTGGCAGCGGCTGGCGCGCGTCGTCCTGCGGGACCTGGATTCGCGGGAGAAGCTCCTGCGCTCCGCGCAGTACAGCGCCTACGTCGAATCCACCGGTGGGGATTCCCCCTATGGCGACGGCCCGCTGGGCCTGGGTCCCAAGGCGCCTGTCTTCAAGGACGTGACGCTCGACGATGCGGGCCCCACGCGCTTCGTCCGGCTCTCCGTGGAAACCCTTACCTACGATGGCAGCACCCAACCCGCTGAGTTCTATACACTCTCCGAGGTGTCCATTTTTGAATAGTCTTTGCAGGGTCCCAGCCAAACCCTGGAGATTGCTTGGGTTGAGCGGAGCCCGGGCCACCCTCCCAATCAAATAAATCAAGAAATAAAGGCTACACCGTTCTTCTCGTGCAGCACCGCACCACGTGTGCCCGAGGAGGGCCCATGATTGCGCTGACCTGGACGTATGGGCAGCTCCTCAAGGGACTGACGGAGCGGGTGCGCCGGGTGCTGCTGGTGCAGGTGCTCATCCTGGCGCCGAGCCTGGGGGTGTTGGAACACAACCCCCTGGGGTCTACGCACCAGGGGTTCTCGCTCGTCCGCCTGGGACTGTGGGGCTGCGGGGTGGGCGTGTTGTGGGCGCTGCACCGGTATGCCTTCGGGCCCTCGCGGGTGGCCTCTTGGCAACGGGTGGCGTGGGTCACTGCGCTGTGCTGGCTGGGACAGTGGCTGGGGAGCTTCGTCACGGCGGAGGTCTTGCCCTCCGCGCTCCAGCAGTGGCCGGGGATGCGCTGGGTGCACGTGGGCTTCACCGTGCTGTTCTTCTGGTCGGCCACGGCGCTGCTCTACCGGCTGGCCGCGCCCGTCCCGGAGCTGGAGGGTGCTTGCACGGGGGCGGAGGCGTCCGAGCCCGCGGACGCGAAGAAGGACTTCACGCGCGAGGAGCGTCCAGCGGGAGCCTGAGGCGTGCGCGGCAGCCCCTGCCGTCGGTGCGGTTCTCCAGTCGCAGGCTGCCTCCGTGGGCTTCGGCGATCTGCCGGCTGAGCGCGAGGCCGATGCCATTGCCTTGAGGCTTGGTGGTGAAGAAGGGCACGAAGAGGTTCGCGGTGTCCGCGAGGCCCGGGCCTTCATCCTCCACCCAGACCTCCACGGCGCCGGGGACGTGCACCGCCCAGGAGACCCAGACACCGCCCGTGCCTCCGTCATTCGACAGGACGGCATCCACCGCGTTGCGGACCAGGTTGATGAGCAGTTGCTCCAGCTGGTCTCCGTCGCCGGACAGGGTGAGGCCGGGGCCGGGACGCACGGCGACGGAGCGGCGCGGCTCCAGCGCCACCACGCGCCGGACCCAGGGCTCCACCTCCACCGGGCCGAGCATGGGCGGAGGCAGGCGGGCCAGCCTCGCGTGCGCGGACATGAAGCGCGCCAGGGCCTCGGCGCGGCGGGCGATGATGCCCAGCCCGTGCCGGGTGTCCTCCTCCCAGTCCGAGGGACGCGGCACCTGCGCCACGGTGTCGCGGAGGGCATCCGCGATGGACTGGATGGGGGTGAGGGAGTTGTTGATTTCGTGGCTGAGGACGCGCACGAGCCGGCGCCAGGCTTCGCGCTCCTCCTCGCGCAAGGCCAGACGCAGGTCGGTGAGCACGACCAGCTGGTGGGGTTGTCCGCCCTCGCGGAAGGTTCCGCGCCACAGCTCATAGGGGCCGCCGTCCTGCTGCGCGAAGACGCGCGTGAGGCGGCGGGGCGCGGGCCCTTCGAGCAGGTCGCTCCACCCGAGCGCTCGCGCGGGCTGGCCCAGGAGCTGCGCGCGAGGGAGGCCGACGAGGCGGGCGCCGGCGCGGTTCACCAGCTTCAGGGTGCCGGAGGCGTCGAAGGCCAGCACGGCGACGTCGATGGCTTCCATCACCTGGCCCAGCAGGGCGCCTGCCTCCAGCGCGCCCAGGCGTTGTTCGCGCAGGGTGTCGCCCAGGGCGTTGACCTCCAGGAGGACCTCGCCCAGCGCGTCGCCCGCGCGCTCGCCCTTGCCGCGCACGGAGTAGTCACCTTCGCGCAGCGCGGCCAGCAGGCCCGCGACGGTGTGCAGCGGTCGCACCACGCGCTCGCGAATCGCCAGACAGGCGCCCGCGTGCACGCCCAGCACGAGCACGGACAGGGTCCAGCGCACCTTCGCGGTGAAGTCCCCCGTCCACAGCACCGAGAGCGCGACGATGACCGCGGGCAGTCCCGCGAGGATCGCGAGACCCGTGACCCGTAGGTCATGAGGGACGTGGAGCCTCCACGTCATTGGGCGGTCCGTGCCATCGGGGGCGGGCGGTGTTCCGGCTCCGCGCGCCCCCGCGGACTCCTTGACGCCTGGGCCTTGCAGCGCTGATGGCCGGGGATCCACCGCAACCTCCGTGAGGCCTGGAGCTTGCGGCGCGGGCGGGTGGGGATCCACATCGGGCGCTGTGATGCCTGGGGCTTGCGGCGCTGATGGCCGGGGATCCACCTCGGTCTCCGTGACGCCAGGGCCTTGCGGCGCTGATGGCCGGGAATCCACCTCGGTCTCCGTGACGCCAGGGCCTTGCGGCGCTGATGGCCGGGGATCCACCTCGGTCTCCGTGACGCCTGGGCCCTGCGGCGTTGGTGACCCGCGCTTCACCGCGCGCCCTTGATTCCGTAGTACTGGAGGCGCCGGTAGAGCGCGCTGCGCGACAACCCCAGCGCCTTCGCCGCCTCGCTCACGTTGCCGTCATGCCGGCCCAGCGACCGCTCGATGAGGTAGCGCTCCACCTCCTCCAGCGTCATCTCCTCCAGACGCACGGCCCCCACCCCCGCGGGCCCCGAGCGCTTGAGCAGCAGGTCCTCCACCTCCACCCGGTCCCCCGCCGCCATCAGCAGCGCGCGCTCCACCGCGTGCTCCAGCTCGCGCACGTTGCCCGGCCACGCATACGCGAGCAGCGCCTCCAGCGCGTCCGGCGCCAGCTGGATGCCGGAGCGGCCATAGCGCTGCCCCTGCGCCGCCAGGAAGTGCGCGGCCAGCAGCGGGATGTCCTCGCGCCGCGCCCTCAGCGGCGGCAGCTGCACCTCCACCGTGTTGAGCCGGTAGAGCAGGTCCTCGCGGAACCGCCCCTCCATCACCGCCCGGCCCAGGTCCACGTTGGTGGCGCTCACCACGCGCACGTCCACGCGCCGCGTGCGCGACGACCCCACCGGGTGCAGCTCCCCCGTCTGGAGGACCCGCAGCAGCTTCGCCTGCTGCGTGAGCGGCATGTTGCCAATCTCATCCAGGAAGAGCGTGCCTCCGTCCGCCAGCTCGAAGCAGCCGATGCGGTCCGCCTTCGCGTCCGTGAAGGCCCCCTTCACATGGCCGAAGAGCTCGCTCTCGAAGACCCCCTCGGACAGGCCCCCGGAGTTCACCGCGACGAAGGCCCGGTCCGCGCGGGGACTCGCCGCGTGGAGCATCCGCGCCACCACCTCCTTGCCCGTACCGTGCTCCCCGGTGACGAGCACCGGCGCGGCCGACGGCGCCACCCGTTCGATGAGCCTGCGCACCGGCTGCATCGCCCGCGACTCGCCCACCAGCGGAGAGCGCACGCCCTGCTCGCGTCGCAGGTGTTGGTTCTCCTCCTCCAACCGCCGGGTGCGCCGCAACGAACGGGACAGCTCCAGTTGCGTGCGCAGCGTCGCCAGCAGGCGCGTGTTGTCCCACGGCTTCTGCACGTAGTCGCGCGCCCCGGCGCGCATCGCCTCCACCGCGCCCTCCACGCTGCCCCACGCCGTCATCACCACCACGGGCAACAGCGCGTCCCGCGTCCGCAGCTCCCCCAGCAGGTCCAGGCCCTCGCGCCCGGACGTGGTGTCGCGCGCGTAGTTGAGGTCCATCAACACCAGCTCCACGTCCTCGGCGTCCAGCGTGGCCTTCACGCCCGCGGGGGACTGGGCGCTCACCACGGTGTAGCCGTCGCGCTTGAGGAGCAGCCGCAGCGCCTCAAGCACGTCCGGCTGGTCGTCGGCCACGAGGATGCGGGCGGGGCGGGGCGGGGCGGTAACGGGATCGAACACGGGGGACACCACGGTGGAGGAATGTGCCAGAAAGCGAGTCAGTCGGCCCGGAGCGCGATGATGGGGTCCACGCGCGTCGCCCGGCGGGCAGGCAGCCAGGACGCCCCCAGCGCCACCCCCGTCAGGAGCAGCGCCACGCCGCCGAAGGTCCACGGGTCGTCCGCCGACACGCCGTACAACAGCGACCCCAGCAGCCGCGACAGGCCGAGCGACAGGACGAGCCCCACCGCCACGCCCGTGAGCGACAGCCGCAACCCCTGCCCCAACACCAGCCGGAGCACGTCCCCTCGCGCCGCGCCCAGCGCCATGCGGATGCCCAGCTCCCGCGTGCGCTGCGCCACCGAGAAGGCGATGACGCCCGACAACCCCAGCGCCGCGAGCAGCAGCGCGCCGGCCGCGAACAACCCCATCAACAGCGCCGACAGCCGCCGGGGCCCCGTGGCTTCATCCATCCGATGCGTGAGGGGCCGCACGTCGAACAGCGGCAGGTCCCCGTCCACCGCGCGCACCTCCGCCTCCACCTGCGCGCGCAGCGACTCCGGGTCCCCCGACTTCGCGCGCACCGCCAGCCCCAGGTACCCGGAGGGAAGCTGCGACAGGGCGTAGTACGCGGCCGGGCGCACCGGGGCGTCCAGACCCCACTCGCGCAGGTCCTCCACCACGCCCACCACCGTGGCCCACTGCATGTCCTGGCCGTGCAGCTTCATCCGGTGTCCCACCGCGTCGCCGTTCGGCCAGAAGATGTTCGCGCAGGTCCGGTTGATGACCACCGCCCAGGGCGCGTCCGGTCCGTCCGCGTCCTCCAGCAGCCGGCCCTGCCTCAGCGGGACGCGCAACGCCCGCAGGTAGCCCTGCGTGACGGCGCGGAACTCCACCGCCTTCCACAGCTCGCCGGGCTGCCGCGCGCGGCCCTCGATGTCGAAGCTGTTGTCCATGGCGCCCCCCAGCGGGAGCACGTTCGTGAGCCCCGCGGACTCCACGCCGGGCAGCCCCTGGAGCCTCGACAGCAGGGCTCGCAGGAAGGCGGACTGCCGCGCCCGGTCCGGGTACGTCACCGTGGGCAGCGCGAGCTGTCCGGTGAGCACCCCCTCGGAGCGGAAACCGGCCTCCACGCCCTGGAGCGCGAGGAAGCTCTTCACGAACAGGCCCGCGCCCACCAACAGCACCAGCGCGAGCGACACCTGGGCCACCACCAGCGCCGCGCGCAGCCGGCCCGTGCGGTGTCCTCCCGTGGACCGGGACCCTTCGCGCATCGCCACGTGCAGGTCCGCGCGGCTCGCCTGGAGCGCGGGCACCAGCCCGAAGAGCACGCCCGTGAAGAGCGACACCGCCAGCGTGAAGAGCACGGAGGGAACATCCAGCCGCACCCCGTGGGCGCGCGGCAGGCCCTCGCCCACCATCGCGACCAGGGCGTCCGTGCCCCACAGCGCCAGGAGCAACCCCAGCGCCCCCGCCACCAGCGACAACACCACGCTCTCCGTGAGGAACTGCGCCACCAGCCGCCCCCGCCCCGCGCCCAGCGCCGCGCGGATGGACACCTCGCGGCTCCGGGCCACCGCCCGCGCCAGCAGCAGGTTGGCCACGCTGGAGCACGCCACCAGCAGCACGAAGCCCACCGCGCCCCAGAGCAGCCACAGCGTCTCCCGCACCCCGCCCACCACCTGCTCCTCCAGCGTCTTCACGCTGATGGACCAGCCCGCCTCCCGATACTGGGACACCACGTCGGGTTCGCGCTCGTTGCCCAGGCGCACCAGGTCCGCCCGCGCCGCGTCCACCGTCACCCCGGGCTTGAGCCGCGCCAGCACGGACAGGAAGCGGTTGCCGCGCCGGGACGCCTCCTGCTGCGCTGGCGTGGGCGCGAAGGGCAGCACCAGCTCCGTGCCCTCCGGATACGCCACGCCCGGAGGCAGCACGCCCACCACCGTGCGCGACTCCCCGTCGAGCCGCAGCGTTCGCCCCAGCACCTCCGGATCCTTCGCGAAGTGCGTGCGCCAGGCGGCGTCCGTGAGGAGGACCACCTTGTCCCGCCCCGGCGTCTCCTCCTCCGCGGTGAAGTCGCGGCCGAGCACTGGCGCGACGCCCAGCGTGGTCAGGAACGAGGCCGTGGCGATGACGACGCGAAAGCGCCGGGGCGACTCCGTGCCGGTGAGCGTCACGTCGTCGGGCCGGAAGGCCGCCAGCGACGCGAAGGCCCGCGCGTGCGTGACGTATTCCCGGTACTCCTGCAACGAGGTGGACACCTCCTTGAGGCCAAAGGCGTCGAAGTTGTTCGACAGGTGCACCAGCTGCTCTGGCCGCGCGAAGGGCGGCGGCGTCAGGAGCACGCCCTTCACCACGCTGAACACCGCGCTGTTCGCGCCAATGCCCAACGCCAGCGTCAGCACCGCCACCCCCACGAAGCCGGGGGCGTTGCGCAGGGAGCGCCACGCGTAGCGCAGGTCGTTGAGCAGGCGTTCCATGGCGCTCCCGGGCCCTAGCGAAGCTGCTCGTCCTGCACGACGCGGCCGTCGAAGAGGCTCACCGTGCGCGTGGCGATGCGCGCGTGCGCCGGGTCGTGCGTCACCATGCACAGCGTGGAGCCCGCCTTGTGCAGGTCCGACAAGAGCTGCATCACCGCCTCGCCGTTCTTCGAGTCCAGGTTGCCCGTGGGCTCGTCCGCCAGGAGGATGAGCGGATCCCCCGCCACGGCGCGCGCCACCGCGACGCGCTGCTGCTGACCGCCGGAGAGCTGCCCCGGCAGGTGCCGCGCCCGGTGCGCCATGCCCACGCGCTCCAGGGCCCGCTCCACGCGCTGCTTGCGGTCCGCCGCGGGCAGGCCGCGGTAGGTGAGCGGCAGCTCCACGTTCTCGAAGACGGTGAGGTCGCCGATGAGGTTGAAGCTCTGGAAGATGAAGCCGATGTGCTGGTTGCGCACCTTCGCCCGGTCCGTGGGCGACAGCTCCAGCACGCTGCGTCCGTCCAGCAGGTAGCTGCCGCGCGTGGCCGTGTCCAGGAGCCCCAGCACCGCGAGCAGCGTGGACTTGCCGGAGCCGGACGGGCCCACGATGGCCACCCATTCGTTCTGGCGGATGGTGAGGTGGATGTTGGACAGCGCGTGCGTCTCCACCTCCTCCGTCTCGAACACCTTCGTGAGCCCGTCGAGCTGGAGCAGGGCCTTCCCCGGCACCGCTCCGGGCGCCACCACCTTCGCCTCGAGGTCGTTCGTCATCGTCGTCATCATCGCAGCCTCACGCGTTCCACCGCGTCCCACGCGGTCATGTCCGACAGCACCACCTGATCACCCTCCACCAACCCCTGCACCACCTCCACCGCGTTCACCGAGCCCCGGCCCAGCTTCACCGGGATGCGCACCGCCTCGTCGCCTCCAGGCACGAGCCGGAAGAGCGCCAGCGAGCTGTCCGCCTGGGCCCCCGCCGGGCGGCCCACCGACAGCACGTCATCCAGCCGCTCCAGCTCCACCGTGCCCTCCACGGTGAGGTCCGGCCGGGCCCCCTTGGGCAGCGTGGCCGGCAGCGACACCTCCACGCGCACCGTGCCCTGGCTGGCCGCGGGCGCCACGCGGGCCACGGTGCCTTCGACGACGCCGTTGCGCGTGTCCACCTGCACCTTCAGGCCCGGCAGGATGTCGCGCGCCTGCGTCTCCGCGATGCGCAGCTCCGCCTTCAACCGTTCGGGCTTCACGACCTTGGCCAGCAGCACGCCGGGCGTGACCCACTGGCCCAGCTCCAGGGGCAGCTCCTGGAGCACGCCGTCCTCGCCCGCCAGCACCTTCATGGACTCCACCTGCTGGCGGCGGAAGCGCGCCACGGCCTTCAGGCGCTCCACCTGCTCCTGCTGGGAGGCCAGGCGCTGGCGCAGGCTCTGGGTCATGACGTCCAGGCGCTGGCGCTCCAATTCCAGACGCTGGTCGGACGCCTCCGCCTTCTCCCGCGCCTGCCGCGTCTCCAGGTCGCCGACGAAGGCCTTCTCGAACAGGGCCACGTTGGCCTGGGAGCGGCGCGTGGCGTCGGCGGCCTCGGCGGCGAGGGCGGCCACGGTGGCCTGCTGGGACAGGCGCTGCGTCTGGAGCAGCTCGCGCAGCTCCAGGAAGTCGCCTTCCGCGCTCGCCAGCTGGCGCTCGGCCTCCAGGGCCTGGAGCTGCACGTCGGGGTTGGACAGCTCCAGGAGCAGCGTGCCCGCGGTCACGGTGGCGCCGGGGCGCACGTGGATGCGCTCCACGCGGCCGGCGGTGTCGGCGGTGAGCCAGCGGATGGACTCGGGCACCAGCGAACCGGTCCCCTTCACCTGACGCACCAGCGGGCCGCGCTTCACCGTGTCCAGCCACACCGAGGCTCGCTCCACCGTGGGGGCGGCGGGGCGCAGCCGGCCGAGGCCCACCGTCACGGCCACGAGCAGGCCCAGGCCCAGGGCGGCCAGGAGATAGGGTTTGCGGCGAGGTGCACGAGCCTTGGGGATGTCCACGGGTCGCCTCCATAGCGAGCCGCGTGCCAGGGACTGGAGCGGAGACAACCGCCTGGAAACAGGGGGAACGGTTCGAGGGACGGAGCGGCGTTGACCGCTTGCGCGAAAGGCGCGTCCCAGGAACGGACACCGCGGAAAGGTGCGCTGGGGGTGAATAGGAACAGCGTCGGTCCGTCTGCCTGCTCGCTTCACTTCCCGCACAACTTCTAGGAATCCCATGCGCCCCACCACTTCGCGGGTGCGCGCCAGCATGCTGCTGGCCGCCACCCTTCTGCCCTTCTCCGCCCTGGCCGACACCGTGCACCTCCACCTCACGGAGGTCGGGAGTGAAGTGGAGGCCACCGGACTCGCGGCGGCCAAGGTGGCGGAGGGGACGCGCTATGGCCTCGAGCCCCTGAGCGACAGGGGTTCGGTGGCGATGGCTCACGCGCTGCTCCAGGAGGCGTCGAACCCGGAGGTGGCCACGGCGGCGGGCGGGGGGGCGGTGGAGGACGCGCAGGAGGCGGAGGGCCTGGGCCAGGACTCGGTGGGGCGCGACCGGGAGGACTCGCGGCCGCGCCGCCGGGGAGGCCGGACGAACCTGGACCTGGGCGTGGCGCTGGGGTTCAACAGCCCCTCGGGCATCTTCGGCGGCGAGCTGGAGTACCGGGCGGCGCCGTGGCTGGGGCTCAACCTGAGCGCCGGCGCTGGCGCGTGGGGCTGGCGCGTGGGGCCACTGGCGCGGCTGTATCCGCTGGGCGAGGTGCGCACGAGCCCCTTCCTGGAGGGAGGCGTGAGCTTCAACCTGGGCGGTGAGACGACCACGGAGATCGACGGAGGCGATGTCCGGTTCACGGACCGGCTGCTCACGCCGGTGGCGACGGTGGCCATGGGTCTGCGTCAGGCGATGGGCCCCATGTACCTGGGCCTGCGCGTGGGTTGGGGCTTCCGGCTGCGTGAGGACAACTGGACGGTGCGCGACGGCGGACCGCAGGACATCCTCACGAGGA
Organism: Corallococcus sp. Z5C101001; assembly: GCF_007352635.1. NCBI lineage: Bacteria > Pseudomonadati > Myxococcota > Myxococcia > Myxococcales > Myxococcaceae > Corallococcus > Corallococcus sp. Z5C101001. Next base: position 154,478 of record NZ_VKLU01000008.1, on the reverse strand, counting down.
CCGCGCTGAACCTGACCCAGCACGGCGGCTTCCTGACCAGCATCACGCTGGGCATGTCGCTGTTCTAACGGCGCGCCGGGGCAGGCGCGGGGCCAGGCGGGCCCGCGTCCTGCCAGGCCTGGGGGAGGAACGGCGAGGGCCCTTCACCCAGTCCCTCTGGGGATGCAGTCCCGGGGTCACCCGGAATGGAAGGCGTGCCCGCATCCGCAGGAGCCGAGACATCGGCCTGACCATCGATGAGCCGCCGCAAGATCCTGCCGTCCCGGTGGATGGCGTAGCTGGCGCCAGAGTCCAGGGCGGGATGCGTTCGGCCACAGGCGCCGGGGTCCTCCTCGATGCGAATGAAGATGACTTCGCCCTGGCGGACGACCCGGTACCGCTGGGACTCCCAGCGGCTTCCACAGGACACGGGCTTGTCCTGGGGTGGAAGCAGGTCCCGGGTCGCGATGGAGAGCGCGCGCAGGGTGTCGCCATCCAGTTCGTACACCGTGCCTTCCGTTCCCACCGAGACAGCGGGCTGCGCGAAGAACGGGGGGAAGACAATGGATGAATCCTCGTCGACCTTCACGGGAGCGGGCGCGGCGGCTCTCACGCAGCTCACGACCCAGAACGCCGACACCAGGATGAAAGGGTTCCTCTTCACGCCTCACTCCTGGCAGGACTCAAGGGGCCGGGCACGCTATTTCGCATCGATGCGGTAGTGCTCTTCATCCTGCCAGGTGACAGTGCCCAGCAGCTCCTGGCGCCAGCTCCCCGGGTCCCTCTCCGTCCACTTCTTCAGTTCACCTGTCACCGGGATGTACTGGAAGAAGCCGTCGCACGAGGGATGCTCCAGGTCACCTGAGTTGGAAAAGAACGCGACAATCGACAGGGGAACCTTCATCCCGCCTGCTTCGACGACCCACCCGTGGACCCGGCCCATGGAGACAATCATCCGGAGGTCCCCATCCGAGAGATGCCCCTCGTAGGGATGGTTGTGCAGGGCGAAGACGTACTTGAGGCTCCCTGCGGGAAACCGTGCGTCGTCGACGGTCTCTGGCAGCAGGCAGCTCCTCCGGCGGTCCAGGTCGTCTTGCGCCGACTGGTCCGTCAGCATGCTCATCTCATACCTGCCAGCCGGCGTGTAATACAGCCAGGCGCAGTACTCCTTCGAGACGCGCCAGCGGACATCGAAATCCTGGAGGCCCTGACGGCCCGCGGTCGCGTGGGGCTTGGACAGAATCACGGGGCACGCGGCGATCAACGCGTCGGAGAAGCTGTCGAACGGGCCAAAGCCAGGCATCGGACCTGGGAGGCGGGTGAGTCTCTCGCCGGGCCTGCCCCGGACCACCCCTGGAGTGGGCTGGGGTGCGGAACAGGACATGCTCACGACCACCCCTGACACCCGCAGGACCCGCAGACACACGGACATGCGCCGAGCGTAGCCCGTCCCAGCTAGGCTCGCGCGCCATGCCGGCCTCCCTGCTCGAAGTGTTCCTGGACCACGCCCGTCACGCACCCGCGCGCCCGCTGCTCTCCTTCGAGGGCGCTTCCTACACGCGCGGGCAGCTGGCGGAGCGAGTCACCGCGTTCGCTCGCGGGCTCAAGGCCCGGGGGCTCGCGCCCGGTGAGCGCGTGGCCCTCTTCCTGGAGAACAGCGATGCGTTCGTCGTCACGTGGCTGGGCGTCCAGGCCGCGGGCTGCGTCGCCGTGCTCGTCAACACCGCGTACCGCCAGGTGGAGCTGGCCCACATCCTCTCCGACGCGGAGGTGCAGGTCTGCGTCACCGGCACCTCCGGCGCGGCCGAGCTCGCGCCCCTTCGCGACTCGCTCCCCGCCCTGCGGTGGCTCATCACCGTGGAGCCGCCGCCCCCGGACCTCCCCGCGTCCCTCCCCACCGTGGCCTTCGACACCCTGCTCGAACAGGGCGCCGCCTCCACCGTGGCCCTGCCCCTCCCTCGCGCGGAGGACCTCGCCGTCCTGGGCTACACGTCCGGCACCACCGGCCGCTCCAAGGGCGCCATGCTCCAGCACCGCCAGCTGCTCGCCAACGTGCGCGCCGTCACCGAGGCGTGGCGCTGGACCGACGCGGATCGCCTCCTCCTCACCCTGCCCCTCTTCCACACCCACGGCCTCATGGTGGGCCTGCACGGCACGCTCTTCACCGGCGCCAGCGTGGACCTGCGCCGCCGCTTCGTCGCCTCAGAAGCGCTCACCGCCCTCCACGACGACCCCTCCCTCACCCTCTTCTTCGGCGTGCCCACCATGTACGGCCGCCTGCTGGAGGAGTCCCGCCGCGCCGGCCTCACCCCGCGCGCGCTGCGCCTGTGGGTCTCCGGATCCGCTCCGCTGAGCCCCCAGCTGTGCCTGGACATCGAGGCGCGCTTCGGCGCCCGCATCCTGGAGCGCTACGGGATGACCGAGACGCTGATGAACACCACCCAGCCCTACGACGGCGAGCGCCGCCCCGGCACCGTGGGAATGCCCTTCCCCGGCCAGGAGGCCCGCGTCGTGGACGTGCGCTCCCGCCAGCCCCTGCCCCGCGGCGAGACGGGCGAAATCGAGGTGCGCGGGCCCCATGTCTTCACCGGCTACTGGCGCCGCCCCGACGCCACCACCGAAGCCTTCGACCCCGAAGGCTGGTTCCGCACCGGCGACCTGGGCGAGTACGACGCCGACGGCTTCCTGCGCATCACCGGCCGCGCCCGCGAGCTCATCATCAGCGGCGGCTTCAACATCTACCCCCGGGAAGTCGAAGAGGTCCTCACCGCCCACCCCGCCGTCGCCGAAGCGGCCGTGCTGGGCCTGCCCGACGCGGACTTCGGTGAACAGGTCGTCGCCGTCGTGGTCCCCGCGCCCGGCGCCCCCACCGACGCCCAGGCCCTGGTGGACTGGTGCCGCGAACGCCTGGCCGCCTTCAAGAAGCCCCGCCGCGTCGTCTTCACCGACGCCCTGCCCCGCAATGCCCTGGGCAAGGTCCAGAAGCATGTCCTCAAGGAGCGCTTGTCCGCTTCGTAGAACACACGCGCCGCCACCCGCTCAACAAAACCCACATCGTCCCCTGGCCGAAGTGGCGCGCGGACCTACCTTCTGGCGGCAAGAGACTTGGGAGCCCCGTGTGAAGTGTCACCCCGTCCGCATCCTGAACGACGCGCCCCCTGCCTCCTGGCAGGACGGGAAGGCGTGCGTCGTGCGCACCGCGGAGGTGGGGACGGAATGAAGCGGCTGCTCATCGTCGACGACGAGCTCGCCATCGTGGAGGCGCTCCAGGACATCCTGTCGCTGGAGGGCTACGACATCATCACCGCGTACAACGGGGACGAGGGCCTCCAGCGGCTCCTGGCCTCGAAGCCGGACCTCGTGCTGTTGGACTTGATGATGCCGGTGATGGATGGCGGCGAGCTGCTGCGCCGCATCCGCGCCCACCCGGACCTGCGCGACCTGCCCGTGGTGGTGATGAGCGCGGGCCGCCTCACCGAGGAAGAGCGCCGCGCCAGCTCGCACTTCCTCGCCAAGCCCTTCGAGCTGGACGACCTGCTCGGCACCCTCGCGAAGCAGCTGCCCCCTGACGGGCCCCGCGCCTGAGGCCCGCCCTCAGCCCGGCGTCGCGCGGAAGAGGATGTCCCGGTAGTACTGCAGCTCGCTGATGCTGGAGCGCAGGTCCGCGAGCGCGGTGTGGCCGCTGGGCGGCTTGCGCGGCTCCACCAGCGCCGGATACCAGGCGCGCACCAGGACCTTGAGGCTCGTCACATCCACCATGCGGTAATGCAGGTAGCGGTCCAGCAGGGGCATGTGGCTGATGAGGAAGCGCCGGTCCGTGTGGATGGAGTTGCCCGCGAGGATGCCCTCGCCCAGCTCGCAGTGGTCCGCGATGAAGGACGTCACGTCGCGCTCCGCCACGCGCAGGGACACGTTGGACGCGCGCACCTTCTCCAGCAGGCCGTTCTTCGTGTGCATGTCGCGCACGACGGGCTCCATGCGCTGGAGCATCGCCTCCGGCTGCCAGATGACGCGCTCGAACTCCGCGATGGGGCGCAGGTCCGGGCCGGTGATGATGACGCCCACCTCGATGATGCCGCAGGACTCGGGGTCCAGGCCGGTCATCTCCAGGTCGAGCCACACAAGGCGGGTGTCACGGGAATGCATGTCCGAAGAATCCTGGTCGCGAAGAGAGGAGAGGCCCCTATAGCAGCCCCGGGCCCCGGAGCACTCACTCCGTGGACGAATCGTCCCGCCGCGTCCGCACGTCCACCTTGGATTCGAGCGTGCGGTGCACCGGGCACAGCTCCGCGATGTGCAGCAGCCGCGCGCGCTGCTCCTCCGTCAGGGGCCCCTCCAGCCGGACGAGCCGCTCCAGCCGCTCCACCCGCCCCACCCGCGACTCGCACTCCGCGCCATCCTTCGCGTGCACCTGGTCGTGGGACAGCCGCACCCGCACCCGCGTGAGGGGCCAACCCTGACGGTCCGCGTACATCCGCACCGTCATGGACGTGCACGCCCCCAGCGCCGCCTCCAGCAGTCCGTACGGCGTGGGCCCCGAGTCCTGCCCGCCCAGCGCCAGCGGCTCGTCCGCGCGCAGCCAGTGCGGCCCCACGCGGATGTCCTGGGCCAGCCCGCCCTCGGACGCCTCGCGCACCTCCACCTGTCCCTCCGGCAGCGGCTCCTCGCGCTCGCGCACCCGCGCCACGTGCCGCGCGGCCCACGGGCCCAGCACGTCCGCCGCGAAGGCCGCGTCCTCCTTGCGCGCGAGGAAGTGGTCCGCCCCGTCCAGCATCACCAGGCTCGCGGGCCGGCGGGCGCACGTCACCAGCCGGCGCGCGTTGTCCAACCCCACGTAGCGGTCCTCCGGCGCGTGCATCACCAGCAGCGCGCCCGGGAACGCGCCCAGCGCCTTCGCCACCGCCGCCCCGTCGATGGCGGCGACGAAGCCGCGCTGGAGCCTGAGCCGGCCGGGCTCCAGGCGCAGCGAGCCCTCCCCCGCGGCGCGCTCGCGCGGGGACAGCAGGGCGAGCACGTCCTTCGCGCCCGCGGGGGAGGGCTCGCTGCGCCACGGCCGCCACGTCCGGCAGCCGGGGCAGCGCCGCCGCCACCGCCGTGCCTCCCAGGCTGTGGCCCACCAGCAGCCGGGGCGCCGGCGCGTGCGCGCCGAGCCAGGCGCACGCGGCCACCACCGTGTCCACGCTGGGCGTCGTGTCCGGGTGCCCCCGCGCGCGGGCGCTCTCGGGCACCTCCGTGAAGTCCAGCCGCAGCACCGCGAAGCCTCGCGACACCAGCGCGCGCGCCAGGCGCTCCGGCCCGGGCGAGTGGCCCAGGCACGCGAAGCACGACACCAGCACGGCGCTGGCCGCGGGAGCGCCGGGGGGCAGCTCCAGCCGCCCCTCGCCCCCGGGGAGCGCGACCTCGCGGGCCGGCATCCTAGAAGTCCACCAGCGCCTCGGCGGTCCACACCCCGTCCGGCCCCTGACGCACGGACACCTGGGTGAGCGCCGCGCCCGTCACCGCCACGTTGGCGCCGTGGCGCGCGGCCCCGGCGCGCTCCCCGAAGCCGTGGCCGAAGAGGTTCAGCCCGTCCAGGCGCACCCCGAAGCTCTGGAAGCGCAGGCGCCGTCCGGCCATCGCGCCCACCACGGCGCGCAGCCAGTCCGCCAGCAGCGTGTCGTGGTCCACCGACTGGCAGGACACCTCCAGCTCCTCGTGGATCTCCACCGAGGCGGGGTCCGTCACCAGCGCGGAGAGCGCCAGCGCCGCCATCTCGAAGGCCTGCTCCATGGAGCGGCCCACGCCCCGCACCCCGAGCAGCTCCTCGCGCGTGAAGTGCTCCCAGTGCGCCCGGGGCCTGCGGTCTTCCGCATGCACTGACTCAACGTCCATGGGTCCTCTCCTGTGTCCTGCCGTTCGTGCGCCCCGCTGCCCCGGGGGCGCGCTAGAACCACCACCCGCCGCCCACGTCGGGCGCCACGCCCAGGGCCCGCGCGGGCACGCCCTCCCGGGCGCGCGTGAGCCAGCGCCGCAGCTCGTCCTGGGTCAGCGCGGGGAAGATCTCGTAGGCCTCGGAGACCTCCCGCAGCGAGGGCGACAGCGTGAGCGCGTGCACCGCGTCCGCCCGGCTCCGGCTCAGCTCCAGCGCCCGCGGCGTCGCCACGCCCACCGCCACGATGCGCTGGCGGGCGTCCTGCGTCTTGAGCGCCAGGAGCGCCGCGGCCGCCGTGGCGCCCGTCACCATCCCGTCGTCCACCAGCAGCACCACGCGCCCGCGCACCTGGGGCGTGGGGCCGCCGCGGAGCTGCCGGGCCTGCTGCTCCACGTCCTCCGCCTCCGCGTCCACGAAGCGCTGGAGCGCGTCCGACGACAGCTGGGCCTGGCGCGCGGCCTGGGGGTCCACGTAGCGCCCGCCCCCTTCCGCCACCGCGCCCAGCGTGGCCCGCTGCCCGGGGACGCGCACCCGGCGCGCCAGCCACAGGTCCAGCGGGGCCTCCAGCGCCCGAGCCACCTCCAGCGCCACGCGCAGCCCCCCGCGCGCCAGCCCCAGCACGCACACGTCCCCGGAGCGGTAGGGCGCCAACACCCCCGCGAGCTTCTGCCCGGCCTCCGCCCTGTCCCGGAAACGCATCGCCAGCCTCCCTCCCCCGGAAGGTGGTCGTCCCCTCGGGATGTGGCGGCGAAGACGCGGACAGCGGCTCCCCTGGCGGGATGCCCGGGAGGCCAGGGCACCGTGAGCGCGTCCCGGGCTAGGGTGGGGCCCCATGACGGAACCCGCCCTCGTCGTCGGCAGTGCCAGTCCCCACCTCGGCCGCGCGCTCGCCCAGGCGTTCGGCACCGCCCCGGTGGAGGTGAAGCTGGAGCGCTTCCCGGATGGAGAACTGCACATCGAAGTGCCCCCGGAGGCCATCCGGGGCCGCCGCGTCGTCGTCCTCCAGACCTCCACGCCGCCCGTGGGGGAGCACCTGCTGGAGCTGCTGCTGCTCGCGGACGCGTGCTGGCGGGCGGGCGCGGCGTCGCTGGAGGCGGTGATTCCCTACGTGGGCTACGCGCGGCAGGACCGGCGGGCCCGCGCGGGCGAACCCCTGGGCGGCCGGCTGGTGGCCGACCTGCTGTCCCATGGCCGCTTCGAGCGCGTGTTCACCGTGGACCTGCACAACCCGGCGCTGGAGGGCTGCTTCGGCGCCCCGCTGGAGCACCTGTCCGCGCTGCCGCTGCTGGCGGAGGCCCTGCGCCCCTACGTCTCCGACACCTCCGTGGTGGTGGCGCCGGACCTGGGCGCGGTGAAGCGCGCGGAGGCGCTGGCGAAGCTGCTCGGCCGCCCGTGGGCCGTGGTGCACAAGGCGCGGCTGAGCGGCAACGACGTGGAGACGCTGGGCCTGCTGGGCCAGGTGCGCGGCATGCGCCCCATCCTGGTGGACGACATGGTGTCCACCGGCGGCACGCTGGCGGCGGCGGCGAAGGAGCTCAAGGGCGAGGGCTGCGCGGACGACTTCATCCTCGCCACCACGCACGCCCTGCTGGTGGGCCCCGCGCTGGAGCGCCTGCGCGGCGTGCCCGTCCAGCGGCTGGTCAGCACGGACAGCGTGGAGCCCCGACAGGGCCTGCCCTTTCCCCACCAGGTGGTGACGCTGGCCCCGCTGCTCTTGCGCGCACTCCGGCCCGACGCGCGTTAGGCTGTCCGGCCATGTCCGACACGCTTCTGACGCAGCTCGACGCGGGGGTCTTCTCCGTCACCTTCAACCGGCCGGAGAAGAAGAACGCCTTCACCCACGCCATGTACGAGGCCGCCACCGCGGCCCTCCTGGAGGCGGACCGCCGCGACGACATCCGGGTGGTGCTCCTGTCCGGCGCGGGCGGGGCGTTCACGGCGGGCAACGACATTGGCGACTTCCTGGAGCACCCGCCCGCGGGCGAGGACAGCGCGGTGTTCCAGTACCTGCGCACCCTGTCCGGCATGGCCAAGCCCGTGCTCGCCGCGGTGGAGGGCGCGGCGGTGGGCATCGGCACCACGATGCTGCTGCACTGTGACTACGTGGTGGCCGGGGAGAAGGCGCGCTTCAGCATGCCCTTCGTCAACCTGGGCCTGTGCGCGGAGGGCGCCAGCAGCCTGCTGTTGCCGCGCATGGCGGGCTTCGCGCTGGCGTCGGAGCTGCTGCTGTTCGGAGACCCGTTCGACGCCGCCACCGCGCTGCGCGCCGGCATCATCAACAAGGCCGTCCCGGAGGCGCAGCTGAAGGAGTTCGCCACCGAGCGCGCCCGCGCCCTGGCGCAGCGTCCGGCCGAAGCGCTGAAGGTGACCAAGCGCCTCATCCGCGGCCCCCTGCGGGAGCAGGTGGAGGCCACCCTCAAGCACGAAGGCGCCGAGTTCATCCAGCGCCTGCACTCGGACGAGGCGAAGGAAGCCTTCATGTCCTTCATGTCGCGCGGCCGGAAGTAGCCCTCCGCCCCCGTCGCCGAAGTCCCTCCACAGGGCCCGCGGGATGTCTCGCGGGCCCGGTGCCGTTTTCAGCGCCCTAGCGGGGCGCGGGCAGCGCCTGGGGGGCCTTCGCGCCGCCGCCCGTGAGGAACGCCCCGATGCTCGCGCCCTGGGCCTGCTTCAGCGCGATGCACTGGTCCACGACCTCCAGCACCTGCCGGAGCACGCGCTCGGAGCCGGGCACCTTGCTGGCGCGCGGCTCGAAGAAGGCGGCCACCTCCTGGCGCTTGGCCGCGTCGCAGTAGCCGGCGCCCATGAACGCCAGCCGGGCCCCCATGCCCTCCGGCATCAGGCCCGACTTGCCGTCGGGGCCCACCAGCGTGTCGTAGTGCGCCTTCACGAAGTCGACGGCGGTGTCGCGGGTGGCCGGGTTGCGCGACGCCCCGAAGAGCAGCCACAGGTTCTCACGCGCGTCCTGACCCGGGTCCAGCAGCAGGTCCAGGTTCGCCGTCACGAGCTTCGGGTCGGTGACGTGGGACAGGCCGCCCAGCAGCTGCTGGCGATGGTAGCGGTCCTTCTCCGCGCGCAGCGCCCCCAGCAGCTTCGCCTGGAAGGCCGCGTCCCCGTGCTCCATGGCGATGGAGAGCACCACGGTCACCACGTCCGGGGACACCGCCTTGCGGTCCTTCAGCCACTGGTCCGCCAGGGTGCGCGCCTCGGCGACGAGCTTCGGGTCGTCGCCCTCGTTGCCGGCCAGCTCCAGCAGGCGCGGCCGCAGCAGGCGCAGATCCTCGCTCTCCCCGGCCTTCGGCTTGAAGCCCAGCTTGCGCGCGCGCGGGCCGAAGGTGTCCCGGATGTAGCGGGAGCGCGCCGGGTCCTGGGCCTCCGTGAGCAGCCGCCGCGACACGAGGTCCAGCAGGTCCAGGCCGGCCTCCAGCACCTGCCGGTCCGGGTCCTCCGCCACGCCCGTGAGCAGCGGCAGGGCCTCCGTCGCGGGCAGCAGGCCCGCCTGCGCCAGGGCCAGTGAGTCCCCCAGCAGCACCACGCGCTCCGCGCGCGACAGCTTCGACAGGCCCGCCTTCATCAGCTTCTTGCGCGTCTCATCCGACAGCCGCACGCGGTAGTAGCCCGCGCCCTCCGCGTTGGGGAACACCCACGCCGGGCACCCCTTCGCCCCGCTCAGCGCGACCTCCGCCTTCTCCTCCGTCATCAGCGTGCACGCGGTGGCGTTCTTGCCGGCCGCGTCCGGGTACTTCACGCACACCGGCACCTTCCACAGCTGCGCGCCAGGGGACTGGGAGCCCAGGCGCAGGTAGCGCTGCTGGGTGAGGGCCACGCGCGGCGCGCCGCCGTCGCACGTCAGGGCGGCGGTGATGAAGGGCGCGCCCGTCTGGTCCAGGAAGCTGTTCATCACCTGGGCCACGTCCTTGCCGGACTCGGCGGACAGCGCGTCCAGGAAGTCCTTCGCGGTGGCGTTCTTGCCCGCGTGCGCGCGCAGGTAGCGCTGGATGCCCTTCTGGAAGACGTCCTGGCCCAGCCAAGTCTCCGTCATCGCCAGCACGGCGCTGCCCTTGCCGTAGGTGATGCCGTCGAAGGCGTTCTGGATGTCACCGGAGTCGTGGATGGGCTGGCGGATGAAGCGCGCGGACACCAGGCTGTCCGAGTCCAGCGCGCCGTTGCGCTCCTGCACGCGCTCCACCGGCGCGTCCCACGTGGGCTGCCACGACTCCACGATGCGCGGGGTCATCCACGAGGCGAAGGACTCGTTGAGCCACAGGTCGTCCCACCACGCCATGGTGACCAGGTCGCCGAACCACTGGTGCGCCAGCTCGTGCACCTGCACGTCGGCGAACGCGCGCTGCCGGAGCACGGTGTCCTCTTCCGGCTTCGACAGGATGAGGCGCGAGTTGAACGTCACCAGGCCCGGGTTCTCCATGGCCCCGCCCAGCAGCGGCACCGCGAGCACGTCCAGCTTCTCGAACGCGTACGGGATGCCGAAGTAGTGCTCCAGGCGCTCCAGGATTTCCGGCGTCACCTTCGCGGCCCAGGCGCCCTCGCTGGCGCGGCCCCGCGGCGTGATGATGCGCGTCTTCACGTGCTTCTGCCCCGCGTCGCGCGCGGGCAGGAAGTCGAAGGGGCCCACGCCGAAGGCCACCAGGTAGCTGGGCAGCGGCTGCGTGGGGGCGAAGCGGTGGATGTGCCAGCCGTCCGCGCCCTTCTCCTCCGCCAGCTGCGGCGTGTTGGTGACGGCCACGTTGCCATCCGGCACGTGGAAGGTGAGCTGGAAGGGAACCTTGAAGCCGGGCTCGTCGAAGGACGGGAAGGCGCGGCGGGCGCCCAGCGCCTCGAACTGGGTGTAGACGTACCAGTCGCCGTCCTCGTTGACGCGGAAGGCGCCGGACACCTCGCGCTCGGAGGCGGTGCCCGTGTACGCGATGCGCAGCTTCGCGCCGCCCACGGCCAGGGGCTTGTCCAGCGACAGGCCCAGGAAGTCCTCGCCCGCGGAGGACGGCCTCACCGCCCGCGTGACGCCGGCCTGTTCGACGGTGGCCTCCTTCACGATGAGGTCCTTGCCGTGCAGCCAGATGACGCTCGTCACCTTCGCCACGTCCAGCGTGATGTCGACGGTGCCTTCGAAGGCCGCGACCTTCGGATCCATCTTCAACACGAGGGAGTAGTTCGTGGGACGCACGTCGCCGGGCAGCCGCAGCTCCGGCGGCGTGGGCGCGGCGGGCGCGGCGGCGACAGGGGGCGTTTCCGCAGCACCGGGAGCGGGGGCGTTGCCCTGACGGGCACCACATGCCGCGAGGAAGGTAACGGTGGCCAGCGCCACCGGACGGAGCAGGTTGGGCATGGCCGCGCAGTGTGGACCAGAGCAGCCGGGCAAGGTAGCGACCCGCATGCGATGCGTGGCCTTGCTGTCAGGTCGTGTTCGCGATGGAGTGCGCCGCCGTGTCCGCCCCCCTCTCCTCGCATCCGTCCCCACCGCAAACCAACACCCCTCCCGAGGGAAGGAAGCCGCCAGAGCACCTGCGCCGCATCATCGGTTCGCCGCCAGGTCCCCTCGTGTCATTCCTGACGCGCGGCGTCTGGGCGCTGCTCACGGCGATGTCGCCCCGCGCGCGGGACGCGCTGGCGCGCTTCGTGGGCAACCTGGCGTACACGCTGGGCATCCGCCGCCGGGTGGCGCTGGACAACCTGGCGCACGCGCTGCCGGAGAAGAGCGAGCAGGAGCGCCGCGACATCGCGCGCGGCGCGTACATCACCATGGCGCGCGTGGTGGTGGAGTCCCTTCCGTCCGGAGACCGGATGACGGCGGACTGGGACCAGCAGGGCATCGAAGGCGAGGAGGCGTGGGCCGCGCTCAAGGCGCACGTGGCCACGGGCAAGGGCGCGCTGCTGGTGACGGCGCACTTCGGCAACTGGGAGCTGGTGGGCCAGATGCTGATCCGCTGGGGCGTGCCGCTCAACGCGCTGGTGCGTCCGCTGAAGGGCGCGCTGAACACGCGCATCGCGGTGAACCGGCTGGGCGCGGGCGCGGGGCTCATCTACCCGAAGGGCGCCATCCAGGAGATCACCGACGCGGTGAACCGGGGCGAGTCCGCGTACATGCTGCTGGACCAGGCGCTGCCGGCGAAGTCCGCGGTGTTCGTGCCCTTCTTCGGCAGGCCCGCCTCCACGACGCCCGCGATGGCGGTGGCCGCCGAGCGCACGGGCGTGCCGGTGTTCGTGGTGATGGGCGTGCGTCCGCCCGGCCCGGGCGCCCGCTTCAAGCTGGAGATGGAGGGCCCCATCCTCCCCCCCGCGCCCGGCGAGTGCGCGGACCCCATCACCGAGCACACCGCGCGCGTGACGGCGGCGCTCGAGCGCGCCATCCGCCGGCACCCGGAGCAGTGGCTGTGGCTGCACCGCCGCTGGAAGGTGCAGCCTCCGGCGCCCGGCCTCACCGAGGGTCCGGCGCCGAAGGAGCGCGCTACTCCACCACCACGCGGCGCAGGTGCGCGCCCAGGCGGGTGAGCAGCTCGTAGTGGAGGGTCTGGGCCCAGCCGGCCAGGGACTCGGCGGACACGGACTCCTCGCCGTCGCGGCCCAGGAGCGTCGCCGTCACCGGGCGCTCGTCGGACGCGGCGCGCGTCACGTCCACCATCAGGTGGTTCATCATCACGCGGCCCAGCACCGCGCACCGCCGCCCGTTCACCAGCACGTGCGCCTTGCCGGACGCGAGGCGCGGATAGCCGTCGTAGTAGCCCACCGGCAGCACCGCGAGGCGCGTAGGCTCCGGGCAGCGGTACGTGCAGCCGTAGCCCACGTAGCTGCCCGCGGGCAGCCACTTCACCACCTGGCTCCGGCACCGCCACGACAACACCGGCTTGAGCACCGGCAGCTCGCCCAGCACCAGCCGCGCGGACAGCCGCGTCTCCGGAGAGGGCCACAGGCCATACAGCGAGATGCCCACCCGCGCCGCCTCGTAGCGCGCCCGGGGCAGCACCAGCGCCGCGGCGCTCGCGGAGATGTGGCGCTGCAGCGGCTTCGCGGGCTTCAGCTGCGCGTCCAGGTGCTTGAGCGCCGTCTCGAACGCGTCCAGCTGCGCGAGCGCGTACCCCTGCTCCGTCACGTCCTCCGTGTTGGCGAAGTGGCTGAGCACGCCCACCGGCTCGAACACGTCCGGCGCGTCCGCGAGGAACGCCGTCTCCCTGGGCAGTTGATCCAACGTGAAGCCCTCGCGGCCCAGGCCCGTGTCCACGTGCACGTGCACGCGCAGGGGGCGCGGGAGCCTCGCGGCGCGAAGGCCCGGCACCGCGTCCGCCCAGGAGCGGTCCGCCACCACCACGTCGATGCCCTCGCGCGCCAGCACGACGGCCTCCTCCGGCGACACGGCGCCCAGCACCAGCACCTGCCGCGCCGGCAGCCCATGGGCCGCCTCGTGCGCGCGCACCTGGAGCGCGTCCTGGGGCGCGATGAAGTAGAGGACGTCCACGCCCGCGTGCACCAGGGGCAGCACCTGCGCGAGCCCGTGGCCATAGGCGTTGCCCTTGAGCACCACGCCCAGCGCCCGGGGCACCGGGCCGGATGACTCCAGCGCGCGGAACGCCGCCACGTTGTGCTGGAGGTGGGACGCGCTCACCTCCAACCACGAGGAGTGCACCGCGTCCCCAGGCCCGCCACCGACTTGCTCCACGTTCACACCTCCGCGCCTTCCTGCGTCCATCCGCCTCTACCAGCAAAGCGTGGGCCATGGGCGGCCGTGGCTGGAGAGCCACAGTGGGCCGTTCGCCGCTCGGGCGGACGAGGTGGAGGCCGGGCGCCCCGCACGGCCAGGGGGGCGTGCGCGGGTGGACACGCGCGGGCCGGAGCGTATCCCGGGGGACACCTGACAGGTGGGAGCACGGCCGCGACGTGAAGGGTGACACGGCGGCGCGACAGGGGCCGGTGCTAGTGTCCTTCCTCGTGGCCGCCCCGGATCTGCCCCTAGCCCAGGCCTTCATGACCGCCCGAGGAGGAGCGGAGCCGGCAGGCGCCCTCTCCATCCTCCAGGAGCGGCTGGCCACGGCCCTGGAGACAGCGCGTCAATCGTGGCCCGGCGTGGCGCTGGAGGGCCCGCGCTTCGCGGCGCACCTGGCGCGGCTGGTGCCCGCGGACGGCAACGAGGAGACGTGGGGGCGGCTGCACATGACGGACGTCTACCTGGCGCGCGCGGCGGCGGACGGGCTGCCCGCGGCGCTGGCGACGTTCGAGCAGCGGCTGATGCCGGAGGTGGACGCGGCGGTGGCGCGCCTGAAGCTGCCGCCGGCCGGGCTGGACGAGGTCCGTCAGGCGCTGCGGCAGCGGATGCTGGTGGGCAGCGCGGAGGCCCCGGCGCGGCTGGCGGCGTACCCGGGCACGGGTCCGCTGGCGGGCTGGGTGCGCGCGGCGGCGCTGTGGCTGGCGTTGGACTGGCAGCGGCAGCGCTCGGGGCAGGCCCAGTCGGAGGACGGCGACCTGTCCATGCTGGTGGCGCCGGGGGACGACCCGGAGCTGGCGTACCTCAAGCAGACGTACCGCGCGGAGTTCACCGCGTCCTTCCAGGCGGCGCTGGCGGCCCTGTCCGCGCGGCAGCGCAACTTCCTGCGGCTGAAGTACCTGGACGGGCTGGGCATCGACCAGCTGGGCGCGCTCTATGGCGTGCACCGCTCCACGGCGGCGCGGTGGGTGGTGGGCGCGCAGGAGGAGCTGCTGGAGGGCACGCGGCAGCGGCTGACGGAGCGGCTGCGGCTGACGCGCTCACAGCTGGACAGCGTGCTGCGGCTCATCTCCAGTCAGTTGGACGTGAGCCTGAGCCGGCTTTTGCGCACGCATTCCGAGTAACGCGGCGCGCGAGGCCCCGTCCGCCCGCGAGGAGCCCGAGAATCCCGGCAGGGCATTCGCGGACAGTGCGTTAAAGAGTGGGGAGATGCGAACGCTCTTCATCGGGGATGTGCACGGCTGTTCCAGCGAGCTGGATGCGCTCCTGAAGGCGTGTGGCTGGACGCCCGCGGACCGGGTGGTGCTGGTGGGCGACCTGGTGGCGAAGGGGCCGGACTCGGCGGGCGTGGTGCGCCGCGCGCGCGAACACGGCTTCCTGGCGGTGAAGGGCAACCACGACGCGCACGTGCTGCGCTGGCACGCGGGCCGGGCCGCCAAGGGCAAGAAGCTCAAGCCGGAGCACCGGCAGGTGATGGACACGCTGACGGCGGAGGACTGGGCCTATCTGGAGACGCTGCCCGCCTACGCGCACTTCCCGGACCTGAAGGTGCTCGCGGTGCACGCGGGGCTGGTGCCAGGGGTGCCGCTGGCGGAGCAGCGGGAGGAGTTCCTGCTCAACCTGCGCAGCATCTCCGCGGATGGGACGCCGTCGAAGCGGCTGGAGGCAGGCGCGCCCTGGGGCAGCCTGTGGAAGGGCCCCGAGCTGGTCATCTTCGGCCACGACGCCATGCGCGGCCTGCAAAGGCATCCCTTCGCGGTGGGCCTGGACTCCGGCTGCGTCTACGGCGGCAAGCTCACCGCGTACGTGCTGCCGGAAGGAAAGTTCTACTCCGTCCCGGCAGCCCGCGCGTACATGGCGCTGTGAGCGGCGCCTCGCGCCCCGCTCAGTACGGCAGCGACTGGCCGCGCTCCTGGATGGACGTGACCAGGCCCTGGCGCGCGGAGCCGTAGAGGCCCGCGTCCAGCACGCCCGCGCCAGTGTCCAGCAGCCACAGCTCCAGCGCGCCCGAGCCACCGGACGCAGCCGGGGTCGCCACCGCCACGCCTGCGGCGCCCAGGCTCACGGGCACCACGGACGCGACGGCGGTCAAACCCATCGCCTTGAGGAAGTTCCGGCGGTTCGAGTCTCCCGACATGACACGCTCCTTCGCTTGAAGAGTCCCGCCCTCGCGGGCTTCAGGGTTGCGCTGCCTGCACCTGTGACGCCACCACCGTGAACAGCTCCGGGTCCAGGTGGGCCCTGGACCCCAACAACAACCGCTCCTCCACCGCCCGCGACGCGTCCTCACGCAGCTGCGTGCGGCCCCCCACCGCGAGCTCCACGACGTCGCGGTACACCGTCGCCTTCGCGCCGTCCGCCCACGTCACCGTGAAGCCCCGGTAGCCCAGGCCCACGTCGGGCAGGGGCCGCGTCCCCGTGGGCAGGGCGTCCACCGCCTCCCGCAGGGCGCGCGACTCGTCCGCGGACAGCGCCCAGTTGGGCGGTTCGCGGCCGCTGAAGACATCCACGCTCGCCCGTGCCGCTGAAGCCATGGACCGCTCCTCCGCTGCCGGCGGGTCGGACGGAGCGCCGCCCGTCGCGCACGCCCAGGCTCCCAGGAGTCCCAGGCCCGCCGCCAGCCACGCGCCTCGCGATGCCCGCTTCACGACACCGTCACGTTGTAGCCGCGGTAGTAACCGCAGAACACCGTGTAGCCGCCCCGGTTGCACGTCTCCGGGTTGAGGATGAGCTGGTTGGAGTTGTCGTAGTTGCGCGCCGCCGTCTGGCCCGGCTTGTGGCACCAGTGGCTGTTCGCGCAGTAGCGATACCAGTGGTAGTCATAGTTCGGCCAGATGACCAGACAGACATTGTAATTGGCATCCGCCCGGCACGTCGTCAGCCACCCGTCGCGCACCGCCCCGCCGCCCACCGCCGCGCAGTCGATGCTGGTGTACATGGACCCGGACGCGCGGCCCGGCTGCGCGAAGGTGTTGGTGCGCAGGTTGCTCGCGAAGTTGTAGCAGTTGTTGTAGGCGAGGTTCGCCGCGCCGTTCCAGAAGCTGAAGTCCGTGTCGCTGGTCAGCGCCGCCGGGCTGCAGAGGGTCATCACGCCCTGCACGTCCAGGGACTGGAGGATGACGGACTCGGCCTCCGCCAGCACCGGGCCCGGGTCGCGCAGGTCCAGCCGCGCGCTCTCCGCGGAGTGCAGGAGGAAGCGCGAGCTCTCCGCGGCCTCCGGCTGGAACGCGCCACCCAGGCGCACCACCGGCGGCAATCCCAGACGCTTCCAGTCGTCCGCCATGCCGGTGTCCTCGGCACGCACGATGAAGCCCCTGTAACCCAGACCCCCCGTGTCAGCACCCAATGGCAACAACAGCCCGGGGTCCGCGCGGATGCGTTCGGTCAACTGCCGTGCCTCCCGCTCCGTCAACGCCCACCGCGGATTGGGACGCCCCGAGAAGATATCCAGCTCGACAGTCACCATGCGACACCTCTGGAGACGCTGGCGAAGACACGCCAAGCGCCAGGGAAGGCGGGAGGGTTGTCTGTTCTGGATACGGCCAAAGGCACTCATACGTCAAGTGAAGTTCTCGCTTTTCACGAAATTGACGTTTAACGCATTAAGGCAATTTAAATAGGGATTGAAGATTCCTCTCATGGCCGCCGGATGCGTTTGGGGACGCAGGGGTGCGGGGCGCTCGGCGCTGTCGCTATGCTGCCTTCCATGAGGTCTCTCCCTGCATCCCTTCAGCCCTCGCCGCGCGTGTTGGCGGGGCGGCGTGCGTTCCTTGGGTGGATGGGAGCGCTCGCGGTCTCGGGCTGCTCCCGAGAGGGGAGCATGGCTCGGACGAGGTCCTCCGAACCCCTCACGGGCAGCTGGCGCGGGTTGCTGTACCTCCGGCAGGAGCGCCCCGGTTCGCGGCGTGACCTGTGGCTCCAATCCCTCGACGGGCAGCGGCACGTCGCGCTCACGGACAGCGGCAGGGTGGCGGCATGGAACCGCCCCCAGGTGGAAGGCCCCATCAACGGAGCCAGCATCTCGCCGGATGGCACCCGCGTGGCCTACGCGGAGCGGCAGGGAGACCTCGCGTCCGCGCAGCCGTGGAACGTCCTGTTCGTGGTCAACGCCGACGGCACGGGTCGGCGCAAGCTCGTGGACCTGCGCGACCTCCCACCGCCGCCAGCCGGACTCCGGGCGGGGACGTTCATCTGGTCCCCGGATGGGACACGTCTGGCCTATGTCCTGGAGACTCCCGGCCCTGGCTGCGCGGCCCTGAGTCTCCACCTCGTGGACGTCGCGTCCGCCCAGGCCCAGGTCGCGGACTTCCCGTTGAGCCCCCAGGTGGGAGAGGCCCAATTGCTGGCATGGTCCTCGTCGCGGAACGAAATCGCGTTCGCCAGCCGGTGCGGCGCCTCGGGGGAGCAACGCCTGTGCGTCCTGGAGGTGTCCACGGGCAAGGTGCGAGCCCGACCGTCCGAGGGGCCCTCGGTCTCACCCGACGGCGTCCGCGCCTTCGTCGCCGCCACCTCCCCCGCGGGAAGGAGGGCGGCCCTGCTGAAGCTGGATGAAGCCTTCACCATCGAGCACACCCTGGAGTCCTCCGGACGGTTCACCTGGTACCACCAGCGTCCCGGGGGGCTCTTCACGGAGGTGACACCCGAACGCGCGACGACGGAGTGCGCGGGCGTGACGCCTCCACCCCAGCGGCTCTCCCGCTGGGAGCCTGGGACGCGCGCGCGTCAACCCGTGCGTCAGGACGCCACCGCGTTCACGGTGCTGGCCTTCTCGCCGGACGACACCCAGGCCCTCGTGAGCATCCTCGCCGGACGGGACGACACACAGGCGGGCTTCTGCGGCGAGGGGTGGCTCCAGCGCCTCCACCTGGTGCGGCGGGAGGACCTGGAGAGCGAACTCCCGCGGGAGCAACTCCTCGCGCGAAGCGTCGCGCTGGCGAAAGCGCAGCCCTGGCCGGGACCTGGGAACGCGCGCTACCTGGGTTGGCTGCGCTGAACGCCGCCCAATCCCATCCCAATGACAATCACTTCCATGTCCGGGTCCGCCTCCGTCGGCCAACCCCAGGCATCCCCTCTCCCCCGGGCCTCCAAAGGACGCGCCCCCTCCGCACGACGCGAGAACCCCGTCACCCTGTGGGCTCACGGTGTCTTCCGCACGCACCCGAGGCTCTGTCATATTCCGTGGAGGTCATCTTTTTCCGGGAGGGTCACAACATGGTCCGCACCTCATGCCTCGTCAGCGCGGTGCTCCTCGCGAGTGCCTGCCAGAAGCCCCCGGAGGCTTCCCCGGCCGCGCCTTCCGCCGCGCCCGCCGTGGCCCTGGTGAAGGTGGCTCCGTTCTCGCTGTCCGTGTTGCAGGACGCGGCGCCGTCGGGCTGTACGTGGTCGCGCCTGGAGTCGGACGGAAGACGCAGGGCGCTGGTGATGGTGGATGCGCCATGTGACGGGCTCCAGCTGGCGTGGAGCGCGGATGGCCTGCACGCGGCCGTGCGCGACCCGGGCGGCAGCGCGCGGGGGCCCGGGCGGGTGTGGATGGTGGACCTGACGGCGGGACAGGCGTCGGCGCAGCTGTTGCCCGAGGAGGGCCTGACGGGCGCGGTGGGCTTCGACTCGGCGGGGCGGCTGGTGGCGCTGACCGCGCACACCGGCGAGCTGGTGCGGAGGGACGACGGCGCGAAGGACTACTTCCTCTTCGAGGGTCGGCGCATCCCCATCCCGGAGACGGAGGAGGGCGCGGGGCTCGCGCATGCGTACCGCCTGGAGAGCGGGGCGTGGAAGCGCATCGAGACGGTGGCCACGCGCGGTGACGCGGACGCCGTGTTCGCGCTCACCACGACGGGGATGCTGGTGTCCTCCACCGTGGCCGGGGACCCGGACGCGCTGAGCGTCCAGGCGCTGGACGAGGGGAGCCAGGAGGCCGCTCGGCTGGACGCGGTGGTGCCCCACCGGGGCCATGACGTGTTCGGCGGCTGGGCCCGCGTGGAGTCCCGGGGCGAGCCGATCTACGCGTGGCAGACCGCGGGCGAACAGACCTCCCTGATGATGCCGGTGCGCTGGGAGGTGGAGGACGGCCACCTCGCCGAACCGGAGGGGCTGGCCCTCCCCGCCCGAAGCCCCGTGTCCGTGACGGCGCGCGGAGACCTGCTGCTGCTCGCGGGGACGACGCAGGCGCGCGTCTACGACCTGGGCTCCCGGCACCTGGCCGCGTCGTTCGACGGCTTCCGGGACGCGCGCTTCTGGCCCCAGCCCGGCTCGCGGGTGCCACGCAGCGCCACCGCCACCTCCGGGCAGCCGTAGGCCGCGCCCCAGGCTCCCGCGCTGGAAGCCCCGCCGCGCGCGGGCCCCGGCCCCGGGGTGACGCTCAGAACTGTCCCGCGCTCTTGAGCGTCGCGAACATGATGACCGCGTAGCCGCCGCCACAGACGCAGCAGGAGAGCACCGGCGCCAGGAACGCGCCCGCGATCGCCGTGCCCCAGGAGGTCTTGTGCAGCGCGCGGTACGTCACCGCGCGCAGACCCGCCGCCCAGAAGGGCGCGGCGTACAGCGCGACGAAGGGAATCACGCCGACGATGTACGGCGACTGGGAGAGCGCGTGCGCGCGCATCGTCACCGAGAAGCCTCGCTCCACGCCGCCCATGCGGAGGATGAGGTGGTCCAGGCCCGCGTTCACCAGCGTCATGCCCGTGCTGAAAAAGGGCATCAGCACCGTCCAGAGCGCCATGCCCGCCGTCAACCACGGCTTCATCGACTCCAGATCCTCCGCGCTCGCATCCTTCGCGGGGACCAGCCCCAGGATGAGGCCGATGAACACCGTGTAGACGAGGCCCGTGGACAGGAAGCCGGCGATCGCCGACAGCAGCACGAAGCCCAGGGAGCTGCTCACCGGCGCATCCGGGTTGAGGCCCCGGAGCGTCTCCGTGGGCCGCAGCAACATGCCGAAGCACGTCTTCCAGAACGCCTTGAGCGTCCCCAGCTCCTCGCGCTGGTCCCACGGCACCTGCCCCAGGGGCTCACGCTCGTGGCAGCTGGCGCAGATCGCGCCCTCCCGGCCCGCGCGCAGGCAGTGGGCGCACGCGAACACACCACACCGGGGGCACGTCGCCACGCTCCGCCACTGAGGGTGCACGGCGCAGACGGGCTCGGCGCCACCCGCGTCCGCGGTCAACAGCAACGGCGCACCACACGCGCGGCACGTCTCCGCGCCAGGAGCGAAGGGGGCACGACAGGAGGGACAGGTAGGCTTCATCGCCGCGCATCCTCGCACGGCCCTGGCCCCGTCACGCACGAAGCCTTCGCGGGCCCCACGGCGGGCGCGAGGCGGCGCTCCAGGCTTACGGCTCCTGCGAGGACTCCGGGTCCACCACCGGCACGGTCGGGAACGGGGCTCCGCTGGGGGCCTTGTCCTGCGCGGACGCGCCGCCAGGCGGACGCGGCGCCCGAGCCTCCTGCGCCGCCCTCGCCTGCCGGGCCCGCTTCGCCTGCGCCAGCGCCGCCTTCGCCGCGCCCGCGTCCCCCAAGGCCCGCTCGCGCTTCGCCAGCGCCTCCCACAGCTCCGGCGCGTCCGGGTGCACCGTCACGGCGGCTCGCAAGAGGCCCCTCGCCACCTTGGGCGAGCGCATGTCCACGAGCCGCTTCAGGAAGCCCGCGGGCGACAGCACCAGCGACCCCTCTGGCGTCTCGAAGGCCTCGCGCACGTGCGGGATGGCCTCCGCCTCCCGGTCCTCCTCCAGCAGCCCCACCGCCTGCGCCAGGTGCGCGTCCATGGACTCCGGCTGGAGCTCCGTCGCGCGCTCCAGCCAGCGCATCCGGTCCACCGGCTTGCGCTTCGCCCGGTCCGCCAGCGTCACCAGCTCATCCGTGTAGTCCGGCCGCACCGCGGGCGCGCGCACGGCCGCCTCCTTCAGCGCGGGCCACAGCCGCTCGGGATCCTTCGTGGCCTCCAGCCGGGAGCGCCGCAGCGCCGGCACCTCCGCGCGCTTCCACCCCGCGACGAAGCGGGCCACGTCGCCGCGCACGGACGCGCTGAAGCGCTCCGCGTCCGGGCACTTCAGGGACTCGCACGCGGCCAGGTAGTCCGCGAAGAAGGCCGCCGCGCCCTGCGTCCGGTACGCGCGCAGCCGCTCCGCGCCCAGCGCCCGCTCCACCGTGGCCGCCATGTGCGCGCCCACCCGGATGAAGAGCGATTCGCCCCGGGGCTCGTGCGCGCCGCGGATCCGCTCCATCGCGCCGCGCGGGTCCCTGACGATGATGGCGCGGTCGAAGAGCGAGGACACCTTCGCGAACGCACCCGCCAGGTCCGGCTCCGGCGGCAGCGTCCCCGGGCCGCGCGTGGCCCAGTCGTGGTACGCGAGCCCGTAGCTCGCGAGCCGCCCCATGCCCTCGTACTCCACCGCGTCCACGGGGTCGGTGAGGTGGGCGCCTCGGCCCGGCGCGCCCTCGTCCAGGACGATCTCCATCAACCGGATGGACAGCCGGCGCAGCCGCTTCCCCTCGTCCTCCACGTTGGTGGCCAGCGCGATGGCGGTGTCCTCCGCGGGCAGCAGCACCAGCAGCGTCGTCGTCTCGGGCTGTCCGCCCGCGTGCGCGACGATGTAGTGGCCCCGGAGCGGATAGGTGGCGAAGCCCATGCCGTAGTCGGTGATGCGGCCGTCGCGCGTCACCATCGTCGCCTGCATGCGGCCCATCGTCTCGCGCGTCACCAGCGTGTGGTCCAGCACGGCGCGCGCGAAGCCCAGCAGGTCCTCCACCGTCGCGCGCGTGCCGCCGCCGCCAAAGCGGCTGGTCACGTCCAGGAAGCGCGACGGCTTCAGCGCGCTGCCGGCCACGCGGTAGCCCACCGCCTGCTGCGCGTCGCGCGTGCTCAGCTCGTCCAGGTCCGCGTGGCTCATGTTCGCGGGCCCGAAGACGTGGTCGCGCAGGTACTCGCGATAGGACTGGCCGGACGCCGTCTCCACCGCCGCGCCCAGCAGGTTGAAGCCCCACGTCGTATACAAGTAGCGCGTGCCCGGCTCGGACATGAGCGGGCGGTCCGCGAACAGGCCGATGGCCTCCTTCGTCGTCACCGGCTTCGTGTTCTTGCCAGCGCTCGGGCTGTCGTAGGTGGGCACCCCGCCCAGGTGGCCCAGCAGCTGCCGCACCGTCACCGGCCACTGCTTCACCGGGTACTCGGGCACCAGCGTGTGGATGTCCGCGTCCAGGTCCAGCTTGCCCTCCTGCGCCAGCTGCAACACCGCCACCGCCGTGAAGGACTTGGTGATGGAGGCCATGCGGTACGTGGTGCGCACCGTGGCCGGCAGCTTCTTCGCCAGGTCGCGGTAGCCATAGCCGTTCATCCACCGCTGGCCGCCACGCATCACGCCCACGGACAGGCCCGCCGTGGGGCCCTGCTTCAGGTCCGCGCGCACCAGCGCATCCAACGCGCGCTGCACCTCCGGCGGGAACTCCGCGCCGGGCTTCGCGTCGGACTCGGGTGCGACGGCCTTCGCGCTGGGCTCCCGCGCGGGCGGCGCTGCCTTCGAGCCGGGCGCCGGAGTAGACCCAGCGGGCACCGGCGTGGACCCAGCGGGCACCGGCGTGGACGCAGTGGGCACCGGCGTGGACGCGGCAGGCGCGGGTGCCGGCGTGGACGCGGCAAGCGCGGGTGCCGGCGGGACGGCGAGAGCGGGCCCCGCGACCACGAACAGCCACAGCGCGACCAGGCTCCGCTTCATGGCACGACCTCCGCGCTCCGACCGTTTCCGTGACCCGCGGGACGCGCCGGGGGCGCCGCTCGCGAGGACGTGAGCGCTGACGCGGGCGTCGCGCCCTCGTTCGCCCACGCCGCCATCAGCGCGTCCGCGACCAATTGGCCCAGCAGGTCCAGGCCCTGGCCACGCGGATGCACCAGGTCCTCGTGCATGAACCCCGCTTGATCAAAGCGCGCGAGCGAACCCGCGCCGCCCATCGCTGCGTACAGGTTGAAGAAGCCGCAGCCCTCGGCGAGCGCCACCTCGCGCTCGGCGGTGATGGCCGCCTCCAGGAACGGCCGCTGCGACAGGGGCTTTCCCTTCTCGTGCGAGTCCTGCACCGCGTCCATGGGGCCCACCACCAGGCACGCGCTCCCGGGCGCGGCGGCATGGGTGCGGCGCAACAGCGTGGTCAGGTCCTTGCGCACGGTGGGCAGGTCCGTGCGCTTCCACTCCAGGCGCTTGGACTCATTGCCGCCCAGGAAGAAGAGCAGCAGCTTCGGGTCCCGCTGCTGGAGCTGCGCCTTCAGCGCGTCCTCCTCCAGCCGCGCGTACAGCGTGGCGTCCGAGGACGGCACGCCGAGCATGTCCAGCACGACGCCGGGCGCGTCCTTCTGGAGCACCACGCCCTGGACGATGGCGCCCTCGCCCTCCGCCGTGACGTCCAGCCACTTCGCGCCCGGGGGCAGGTCGAAGGACGTGGTGCGGCTGGCGCCGTCCCCCTGGGGCTCCGTGCGCGTGAGCACCGTGCCGTCCACCGACACGGCGAGGCGGCCCGCGCCCGCAATGTCCTTCCACCACAGGGTTCCGCGCGGCTCTCCGTCCAGCTTGAAGCGGCCCCGCGCGCGCCTCTCGGTGGCCACGTGGTACACGCCGGTGATGCCGAACGGGTGCGGCGGCGCGTGCAGCTCGCCCAGGGTGCGCGGCTCCCAGCCATCGCTCACGGCGGCCGTGCGCGTCCTTCCGCCGTAGGGCGCCATGCGGTCCACCAACAGCACGCCCCGGCCCGCGCCACCAAAGGCGGCCACCAGCTCATCACGCACGATGTCCACGATGCGGTCGCCCGCGATGAGCGAGTTGCCGAACGCGGCGATGACCGTGGGGGTCTGCGTCGTGCCTTCCCGCAGCCCGTCCAGCGACATGAAGAACGGCGTCAGCGCGACGCGAGCGCAGCCAGTGTCCGAGGACTCCAGGCATGGCGCCTCCACCGCCGCGCCGGTCGCACCGAGGCGCGTGGCCAACGCGCGCAGGCGCTGCGCACGCGCGGTGGTGGGCGGAAGGGCACGGAACGCGGAGCGCCGGGGCTTCGGGTTCGCGCCGCCGGGCCCGGAGGCCCCGGCCTGTGGAGCAGCCCCCGTCACCCCGCGTGCGCCCGCCACGGCCTCCCCCGTCGTCGCGCGTGCACCCGGTCCCGCATCCGCCTCGCCACGAGAGGCTTCGGACGTCGCGGCCTCCTCGACCGGGGACAGCGCGGAGGCCTGATCCTCCACGGGGCCGGTCCTCCCGGAGGCCTGCTCGTCCACGGAGCCGGGCCGCACGGCGTCTGGCTTCTCCGCGGAGCCGGACCGCGCGGAGTCCTGTTTCTCCGCGGAGCCGAGCCGCGCGGAAGCTTGCTCCTCCACGGAGCCGGACCGCGCGGAGTCCTGTTTCTCCGCGGAGCCGAGCCGCGCGGAAGCTTGCTCCTCCACGGAGCCAGACTGCGCGGAGTCCTGCCCACCCACGGTGCTGGGCCTCGTGGAGTCCTGCTCGTCCACGGAGCCGGGCCGCGCGGAAGCTTGCTCCTCCACGGAGCCGGGCCGCACGGACGATTCCTTGCGAGCGGCGTCCGGCGAGGCGGACTGCTCCGAGGTCGGCGTGAGGGGGAACCGGTGAGGGGGTGTGCGGGGCTCGCACCCGGGGAGCAGGGCACCCGCCAGGACAGCGAGCAACCACGCGCGCCGGAGCCCCCGCGAGACATCGGGAACCGTCATGTGGCCGCCGAGCGTAGACGAAACCCCGGGCCCGCGCATGTTCCCCACCACATGCTCGGCCGCCCCGCGGGCCGCCCCGGTGCTCCCTCCCGAACAGCCCATCCGTCCAGCACCGCACGCTCCAGCCCTGGAGCCGTGCCGGGAAGAACCGCTTTCCTCCGCCCAGCGCAAATGCAGGGTCCGGCCGCGAACATGCTCCCTTCACATGGCGCGGGGCGCCCCCAAATTATCCGCCGCCATCTATGGGGAAGAACAGGCTCACAACGTGGACGAAGCTCCACCGGCGATTCGGCGACCACGTCCGCGGCATGCGCAACAGCCGTGAACTGACGCAAGAGGCCCTCGCTGAACGCAGTGACCTGTCGGTGGATGCCATCCGCCGCATCGAACGAGGCGCCTTCTCGCCGTCGCTCGACACGCTCGGCAAGCTGTCCGTGGGACTGGACGTGTCGCTCAAGACGCTCTTCCACTCCTTCGACATGGAGCGCAGCGACGGCGTGGCGGAGATCTGCGACTACCTCGCGTGCCGCAGCGGCTCGGAGGTGAAGCTCGCGTGGCGCGTGCTCCAGGCCATGTTCGACGAGCCCTGAGCCGCGCGCCCTGCCGGTCGTACCCGGCAGATGTTCCCTGTCCCCCCGCGCACGTCTGACCTATGCGTCGGCCCTCATGAGCCGCGCGCCGCCCCCCCTTCTCATCGTCGAGGACGACAGCGACCTGCGCGACGCGCTCGTGGAGATCCTCCTCGCCGAGGGGTTCACCGTCGCCGCCACCGCATCCGGTGACGAGGCGTTCGCGTGGCTGGAAGCCCATCCGGCCCCGGCGCTGGTGCTCCTGGACATGTGGGCGCCGCGCAGGGACAACTGGAGGTTGCTGGACGCCCTGCACCACCTGCCCCGGTTCGCGGACGTGCCCGTCGTGGCCATCAGCTCCCGCGATGAGAAACACCCCGCCATCCGCGGGGTGCTCTCCAAGCCCTTCGACCGCGAGGCGCTCGTCGCCAGCGTGCGCCGGTACGCGCGCGCCGTGCACTGACCGGGCTCAGGTGCCCGGCGGAGTCCGCGCGCCCAGCCGCCCCGCCACGCCCGGGTCCAGGCGGAACGAATCGAAGAAGCGATCCGCGTCCTTCGGCGGACGCCCCTCCGGGTGCAGCAACAGCTGCTGATACAGGCACGGCCCCACCATGAAGAAGCGGCCTCGCAGGCGGCGCGGGCCGGACACGCCGCCCACCTCCTGGCCCGGGAAGCCTCCCTCCATCTCCAGCGGCTTCGCGGTGACGCCCGTCGCGCCCAGGGCCTCCAGCGCGCCCTGGCTGGCGCGGTCCACCACGTCGCGCGGGCTCACCTGGGCCACGGCCGCGGGCGGGAAGTCCGTGTAGGAGACGTAGTAGGCGGTGTCCTCCTGCGTCCGCGCGGAGATGAACGTGTGCAGCGTCACCTCGCCCACGTCGGTGGGCTGCACGCGCCGCTCCTCGGTGACGGGGCCGGGGAACGCCACGCTGAAGCCCCCTTCCGTGGACTGGATGACAGCGGGCGGCGCCGCCTGCACGGGCTCCTCGGCGGACACGGGGGGCGCGGACTGCGTGCGCCCCACGCACCCTCCCAACACCAACAGGGCGGCGAGCGGCATGGCCCGGCACGAACGCTTCATCATCCAGACGGTTCCTGACATGGGTGCCGGAAGCTACGCCCTGCTCCGCCCGGGCGCATCCCTTCCCGTCACCCGGCCGCGCTCAAGGCAACGGTTGGCTCCGCCCTCAGTGCACGGCGCCAGGGTCCCCGTTGGCGGGGTCGTCCTCCGCGTCGGTCGCGGAGGGCTGCTCCGGCCCGCTGGAAATCACCCGGGCCAGGTGGACGCGGAACACGGAGCCCCGGCCGGGCCAGCTCTCCACGTCGATGTAGCCGCCGTGCGCTTCGATGATTCGCCGCGACACCGACAGCCCCAGCCCCACCCCGGGGGCGCGCTGCCGGGCGTTGCCCGCGCGCTGGAACGGGACGAAGAGCCCCTTGAGCTCCTCCGCCGACATGCCGATGCCCTGGTCCGCCACGGTCAGCACCGCGGACCGCGCATCGCCCTTCACGGACACCTCCACCCGGCTGCCCGCGGGCGAGTACTTGAGCGCGTTGCTCACCAGGTTGGTCAGCACCTGCTCCAGCCGGGCGGGATCCGCCCGCACCAGCACCGCGGTGTCCGGCACCACCAGGTCCAGCGTGTGCCCGGAGTCGCTGGACTGGTACAGCTCCACCACGGAGCGCGCCAGCTCCCGCGTGTCGCGCACCTCCGGCTGAAGCTCCAGCTTGCCCGCCTCGATGCGCGTGGCGTCCAGCAGGTCCCCCACCATCCGGTCCAGGCGGGCCACCTGCCGGCGCACCAGCTCCAACGTGCGCTGCATCCGCTCCGGCGTCACCTCCGCGCGGCCCGTCAACGCCGTGGACAGCTTCAGCGCGGACAGGGGGTTGCGCAGGTCGTGCGCCACCCCGGCCAGGAACGCCAGCTGCTGCTCCTGCTGGTGCGCCAGGCTCTCCGCCATCTCGTTGAAGGTGTGGGCCATGTCGCGGATCTCCGACGGGCCCTCCTCCGGCGCCCGCGAGTCCTTGTTGCGGCCCGTGCCGAAGGCGCGCATCGCGTGCTGGAGCTCCGCCACCGGGCGCAGCGCGAAGCGCCGCAGCCAGAAGACCACCATCCCCAGCGTCGCCACCAGCAGCAGGCCCAGCACCACCCCCAGCAGGTTGGCCGTCTCGTTCCAGTGCGCCGCGTGCTGCCGGGCCTCCTGCGCCTGATCCACGTTGATCTGGATGAGCTGCTCCAGCGAACGCAGCGCCTGGTTCAGCGCCCCCAGCACCCGCGCCTGCTGCTCCGGCTGGACCTGGTCCGGGTCGTCCGCCACCTTCCGCTGCGCGCTCAAGTAGGCGTTCACCTGCTCCTGCACCTCATCGAGCACCTGGTTCTCCTCGCCCGGGCTGGCGGTGGCGCGCAGGTCCTCCATCTGGCGGTGCAGGTCATCCTCGATTTGGGGCGGCGTGCGGTCACGGGACGGGTCCGCCAGCATGGGGCTGCCCGGCGACATCAGCAGGCGCGAGTGGACGAGCAGGTCCACCTCCAGCTCCTCCGCCTGCCGCACCCCGTCCACCGATTCACTCAGCGTGGCGGCCATGCGCTCCAGCACGGTCGTCAGCACCACGAGCAGGGTGGCGGACACCACGGTGAGCAGGACCAGCCCCCCCACCACCGTGGAGAAGAAGGCGCGCAGGCTCATGGCACTTCTCGGGCGGGGCCGCGGGCGGCGTCCGTCGTCATGTTCGTGCATCCTCCCTCCAGGCGGCGCCAACTGCCGCGAACGCCGCCCTGTTCCTGAGGAAAGCAACAAGCGTCCGATATCGTGGATTCGCCTCCCCATGGCCGTCAGACCCTGCCTTGAAAAGGAGCCGGCCCCCCAGGGCCCGGCCATGCTAGGCAGCACGCACACGCGGCCCGATGCGCTTCCTGGCACCCGGGCGTCCGCCCTGCTTGAAGAGGTCACCCGATGGATCTGCTCTCACCACCGGCCCGCACCCTGAACTTCGACGCCTTCTGGCGCTGGCTCCAGGAGCACACCAACTGCATCCTGCGGTGCGGCTCCGCCGACATGACGCTGTTCGACCACGACGACTTCCACTGGATGCTGATGGAGGAGGAGCGCCAGCACGTCCTCCAGCTCATCAAGGGCAAGTCGCTGGTGGGAGAGATGGTGATGGTGGGCCGCGAGGTCACGGAGGTCACGGTCTCGCCGGATCCCGACGCGGATCCGCAGCAGGGCCACTTCCTGGTGGAGCTGATGGGCGGACCGAAGGAGGACCCCCAGGTGCTCTACCACTTCGTCATGGCCCACGGCATCGAGCCGGCCGCCGGCCACCAGGGCTTCAAGCACTAGGCCCTACCCTCTCGCGGTGCGCTCGATGGCCTCCACCGCCCGGTGGACGCCGTTGACCCAGGCGCCAGGACGCACGCCGGGCCCTTCACGCAAGAGGGCCACCACCCGCGCCTCCAGGTCCGCCGCGTCCGCCACGCGCTCCGAATCCCTCAGCCGCACCGCCTGCCGGTCGTAGAGCCGGGGATGCGCCCACGCCACCAGCGGGGTCCCGGTGGCCCGGGCCTCCTGGACGGTGTTGTAGCCGCCCGCCCCCACCAGCACGTCCACGCCCCGGAGGACCGCGAGCGCCGGCCAGACGGCCTGCCCCGCGCCCCCGCCCGAGGGCACGAGCCACCGCACCTCCGCCCCACCCTCCAGGGTCACACGCAGCCGGGCGGCGGTGTCCCCGGCCTCGGCCACCTCCTCCGGACGGCCGCACCCCATCACCGCCACCAGCGGCCGGGGGTCCGTGTCCTCCAGCCCCAGCCGCCTCCGGGCCTGTTCGCGGGGCAGCAGCGCGTCCGCGTCCAGCAGGAGCCACGGCGCCGTCCGCACCGCGCGCGGGTGGTGCATGAAGGGGGCGTCCTCGCCGGGCACGACGAGCAGGTCGAACGCCTCCACCGCGCGGGCCACGTCGAAGCGCTCCACGTAGACGGGGTTCAGGTCGCGGTGCACCAGCACGCGCGGCGCGCGCACCGCGGGGAGCAACGCCACCAACTCTCCCAACAGGCCCCGGGGGAAGGTGTCCACCACCAGCACGTCGGGCGGGGCGCCCTGGAGCCACGCCGTCACCGCCGCCACCGTGGCGGCCTTGTCCAGGCGCGCGTCCAGCCGGTGCACGGTGGCGCCCGGCCCCAGCAGCGCCTCCAGGGGCAGGCCGGCGGCGAACGGGCTGTTGGTGAGCACCTCCACGGAGTGGCCCCGGGCCACGGCGGCGCGGGCCAGCCCCGCGGCGCGCGTCAGGTGCCCCAGGCCTCCTCCCAGCGCGTACAAGCGCCAGTGCTGGCGTCGCGCGGCCACTTCAGCTGCCGCCCAGCTCCTCCTCGAAGGAGGCGTCGTCCTCGCGGCGGACGCTCGCGCCGTCCGCCTCCGTGAAGTCGTCGCGGTCGCGGGACGCCCCGGAGGTGGACCACGCGTCGCGGCCGTAATAGCCGTAGTCCTTGTAGTAGTAGCTCGGGTCGCTTTCCGCTTCGTCCGGGGACGTGTCGGACGGGTCGCGGTTCTCGTCGCCGTTGTCCGCCGCCCGGGCGCACGTCACGCACACGTTCTCCGCGCCGTCGAGCATGCGCCCGTGGAGCATGCACACCGGCTTCTGGCAGCGCGCGCACTGCGTGGACGCCTTGCGCTTGCACGGGTGGGAGAAGAGGAAGCCGGTGGTCTCCAGGCACTGCTCGGCGGAAGAGAAGATTGGGAGCATGGCGGAGGGCTCAGGGCGACGCGGCGCCCGCGGGGGACTTGAGGCGGAAGAGCAGGGCCATGCGCAGGGGCAGGTCCAGCGAGGCGAAGCCCAGACACGCGGCGGCCTCTGGCGATACGGGCGTCTTGGTGGCGAGCACCGTCTTCCCGGCGGGGTCGCGCAGCGACAGCTTGCCGTCGCGCACCTTCACGCGAAGCTCCTCCGCGCCGGACGCGCCCTTCACGGACGCGCCCTCGCCGCCGGTCGCCACGGTGTAGAGCACCGCGCCCCGGGCGTCCGTGAGCTTCCAGCCGCCGCCGTCGCGCGCGAGCGTGTAGCGCACGGCCTGCCGCCCGGCGTCCTTCACCTGGAACACGTCCGGGCCCCCCGTGACGTACGCCAGCACCGCGTCGTCCGGGCCGGACACCTTGAGGTCGCCGTCCTTCCACTTGTAGCGGGCGACCTCCTTGTCCTCGCCGTCGACCAGCTTGGCGCCGTCGTCCTTGAGCTTGAGCGAGAAGCGCTCGCGGTCGTCGCCGTCCTTGAACTTGAGCTTGGCGCCCGCCTCGTGCGCCTCGGTGGCGGCGGCGGAAGCGGCCAAGGTGGACGGCGCGCTGGATGCGGGTGCGCCCCCCTGCGAGCACGCGGGGGCCGCGAGCACGCCCAGGACCAGCATGAACAGGACACGCGGTTTCACGGGGAGGCCCTCACACTCCCGAACTTGCGCAGGGAGCTGGAGAAGTTGAGCACCTGATAGAGGCTCAGCAGCATCATCGTCGCGGCGCGCGACGCGTCCTGGGGACCGGGAGGCGGGGCGCGGTGGCCCTTCTTGCCGGCGGGGGCGGCCGGGGGCTTCGGCGCCCACTCGACCCAGTCCTGGGGCAGCAGGGCCCGCATCGCCACGCGGTCCTCGGACACCTCCAGCCGCGACAACCGGATGCCTGGGGGCAGCCGGGCCGCGCGCTGCGCGCTCGAGCCCAGCTCCGCGAGGCCGGGGTGACGCTCCGGCTTCACGCGCAGCGCCACCTGCAGCAGCGACTTGCCCTTGGTCTTTCTCTTGATCTTCGTCCTGCCGCTGGCGCTCCGGCGGGTGCGCTTGCGCTTCTGCAGGTGATCCACCATGGACAGGTGCAGGTGCGTGCCGTCCGCGAACCGGCCCTGGAGGGACAGCCACGCATCGGTGAAGTCCTCGCAGTCCCACCGGCCGCGGCTGGGCCGTCCCACGCACTTGTGCGACTCGTCGATGGGCGCCAGGTCCAGCTTCAGGTCCACGGGCGCGTTCGGCTCCAGGTCCACCATGAAGCGCTGGAGCAGCCGGGCCACCAGCCCATAGCGGCGGTTCTCCAGGTCCGCCTTCCGGGACCGGGCGCGCACGATGAAGAGCACCACCGACGCCAGCAAGGGGACCCAGAACACGAGCGCGGGCAGGAAGGAGAACCGGGCGCGCAGCTCCGGCGACTGATTCTCCATCCAGAGGACCCCCACCAGGCAGTACAGGGCGATGCTGGAGAGGAGCGCGCCCCAGGCGCCCACCCACAGCAGGCCGCGCTTCTCCTCCGCCTCCACGTCCATCCCTTCCAGGGTCTTCAGGTCGGCCAGCACCTCCTCCACCGGGGCCCGGATCGCGTAGAGGTGCGTCTGTTGGAAGGCGATGGGATCGAGCGCCACGAGAGGGGACCTTGTTCAGCGGCACCAGCCATGGGCCGACCGCGAGGCAGCCTAGGAGGGGCCTACGGACAGGTCAAACCGACTGGCGCCGTCCCCGCGAGGCGCGCCGCTTGCCGTCCTTTCGTGCATGGCCCAGCACCTGGTACAGGCTCAGCAGCATCATCGTCGCGGTGCGTGACGCGTCGTCCTTCGCCAGGGCCTGCTTCCAGAAGGCGGGCGTCTCCGGATCATCCGGGGCGCGCTCCGCCCGGGCCACCCAGTCATCAGCCAACCGGACCCGCAGGGACAGCCGGTCCGCTCCGACGCGCACCCGCTCCAGCGCCACGCGCCGGGGCAGGCGCGTGGCGGCAGTGGCCCGGGCCTTCAGCGTCTCCAGCCCGGGGTAGCGCTCCGGCTTCACGCGCACGGACACCTGCAACCGGGCGAAGCCCTTCTGCTTCGTCTTCACCTTCGACCTGCCGCTGGCGCTCGTCTTGCCGCGTTCACGCCGCTGGTGGTGCTCCACCATGTGGATCCGCAGGAAGGTGCCATCCGCCAGCCGGGCCTCCAGCGTGAACCATGGGTCCACGTAGAAGCGCGTGAACCACCCGCCCGGCAGGTCGTCTTCCTTCACGCGCTTCTCGCGCACGTCGGGCGGACGCAGGTCCAGCCGCAGGCGCACCTCCGCGTCCGGGGCCAGGTCGACCTGGAAGCGGTTGAGCAGCACCCGGGCCAGCCCATAGCGCCGGTTGTCCAGGTCGCGCGGCTTCAGCGTGGACCGGCGCAGCAGCAGGAAGACCCCCGCGACGATGAGGGTCGCGGCGACCAGGGCCCCCGCCTGGAGCAGCCGCACCCCCTCCTCGGCCAGCTCCACGTTCGCCTTCACGGTGCCATGCCACACGCCATAGGTCAGCAGGGCCAGCATCCCGCCAGGAAGCAGCGTGAACCCCGTGAGCAGGTTCATCGCGCCCAGCTGCTTCTCCGCGCTGGCATCCAGCCGTCCCAGCACCTCCAGGTCCCGGAGCAGCTCCGGGACGGGGGCGCGGGACTGGTAGCGGAAGGCGGTGTGGAAGCGGGTGATGTTGAGCGCCACGGCGATGGACTCCCTGCGGCGCCTCGTGGGCGGACCGCGTTCGAGCGTAGGGGCCCGTGCGAAGGACCGTCAAACGGGACGGGCGACCCGCGGCGGCCCGGGTGCCTCGCGCGCGGCAGGGCGTCCAGGGCCTGGGACACGGGAGCGCGCATCGGGAGCGCGGCGGGGGACAGCCCCATCGCCAGGGCCCTGGAGACCTGGCTCCTCGGGCCTGGAGCACCCTCCGTGCGAGCAGGGCCCCGCTCCCCGAGGGTCCCCGGCGCCGGGGCGGGCGCGGTGGACGGCGGGCCGTTAGGTAGAATGGAACGGCCCCAACGGCATCGGGCGCGAGGTGGACCGTGGATGAAGTCAGCCGCAGGGCGGCGCTGAAGCTGATCGCGGCGGCGGGAGTCACCACCGCCGCGGGATGCTCACGCGGCGCGGGAAAGACAGAGGAGCAGAAGATGAATCCGCAGCAGCAACCAGAAGCCATCCTCCGGGTGGATCCACTCGGGCCGTCCCCATCGCCTTGGCGGACGCCGGATCCGTTCCTCTTCTGCGTGCATCACAACGACCGGTATCCGCGGGGCAACGCCTCGCTGGGGCCGGAGGCCTCGCTCGCGGGCCGCGACCTGGGCCAGGACTTCGGCGGGCGGGACGGCTGGAACATGTACCACGGCACCGTCGTGCCGGGCTTCCCCCAGCACCCGCACCGGGGCTTCGAGACGGTCACCATCGTCCGCAATGGCCTGCTGGACCACTCCGACTCGCTGGGCGCGGCGGCGCGCTTTGGCGGAGGCGACGTGCAGTGGCTCACCGCGGGCAGTGGCATCAACCACTCGGAGATGTTCCCGCTGCTCAAGCAGGAGCAGTCCAACCCGGTGGAGCTGTTTCAAATCTGGCTCAACCTGCCGCGCGTGGACAAGATGGTCACGCCGCACTTCTCGATGATCTGGGACCACGTGATTCCCCGGCACGTGGTGAAGGACGCGGCGGGACGCGCCACGGAGGTCACCGTGGTGGCCGGCAACCTGGGTGACGTGAAGGCTCCGCCTCCACCGCCGAAGTCCTGGGCCGCGCGCGCGGAGGCGGACGTGGCCATCTGGACCCTGAAGCTGGAGCCGGGTGCGCGCTGGACGCTGCCGGCGGCGGCGCGCGGCACGAACCGGATGCTGTACTTCTTCCTGGGCTCCCAGCTGACGGTGGGCGGCCGGGCCCTCCCGGCGTCGCGCGCCATCGAGCTGCGCGCGGACCTGGACGTGACGCTGGAGAACGGCGCGGAGACCGCGGAGCTGCTGCTGCTCCAGGGGCGTCCCATTGGCGAGCCGGTCGTGCAGTACGGCCCGTTCGTGATGAACTCGCGGCAGGAGATCCAGCAGGCCTTCGCGGACTACCAGCGCACGGGCTTCGGAGGCTGGCCCTGGCCGGACCACGCCCCCGTGCACGGCCGTGAGGAAGGCCGCTTCGCGCGGCACGCGGACGGCCGGGTCGAGCGGCCGGCCTGATCAGGGCTTCTGGGCCTCGGGGGGCTTCCACTCGAAGTTCACGGAGGGCGCGTGCACGGCCTTCGCGTCCTTCATGAGGAAGCCCTCGGCTCGGCTGGCGGCGCGGTCGAAGGCGGGGCGCAGGGACGCGGGGATGGGCAGGAGCACGCCCACGACGAACTTGCTCCCGCGGCACGACTCGTTGTCGTAGCCGAACGCGATGCGCACGGCGACGGAGTCGCCCTCGAGGTGGTGGAACGCGACCGAGCGCTTCACGTTGTCGAGGCCGTACTGGAAGCCCACGCAGTCCTCGCCGGGCTCCAGGCTCTCGAGCATCGCCTCCACCGTCTTGGCGTTCTTGAAGGCGGCCTCGTCGCGGACGTGCTTCTTCACGAAGCCGTCGGCCTTGAGGGCCTTGAGCACGTCCTGCTCCGCGAACCCGGAGAGCAGGGAGAAGCCGCCCTTGCCCTGGGTGACGTCATCGGTGACGTAGGACGTGTGCGAGTACGGGTGAGCGCCGCCGGTGTAGCCATCGCTCGACTGTTCGGTGCTGACCCACGGGCCGACCACGGACAGGACGGTGAAGGACTGGGAGGCCTCCCACTCGGACCGGTCCCGGGTGTCGTCCGGGTCGGGCGCGAGGCTGGAGAGGAAGGCCTTCTTGCGTGACTGGAGGCCGAACACCTCCTTGCCGCCGCGCAGGGCGCGCAGGTCCTTGGCGGACATCTCGAACGTCACGTCCGAGCCGGTCACCTTCCACGTGAGCGGCTGGGACTTGGGAGCAGCCGGGGCCGCGAGCAGCGCCACCATCACCACGGAACTCATGAGCATGCGCGCATCCTGCCCGACGTCCATCGGGTAGAAGAAGCGAGGACATGGTCATGCCCCTCCGCACCTGCCTCGCGCTGCTGCTCGTCCTCTCCGCCTGCGCGACGACGGAGCCCTCCGTCCCCCGGAGTCCCAGGATCGCCAACCTCCAGCGGGCGGCGAAGCTGCCCTGGACGGACGGAGGCCGGTGCGTCGTGAAGGAGGCCTCCCGCCCCTGGTCCCAGGTGGTGGAGCAGTGCTTCCACGCGCTCGACACCCGGAGGATCCACTTCCGCGATACCGGGCACCGCTGCCCCGTGGCCACGGCCGACGCGGCCAGCCTGGAGATGCTGGTCGGCGTCTGCCTGCTGACCCAGCCGGAGCTCGCGGTGGGCGCCGTGGTCATCATCGGCGCGGTGGTGGTGGCGGTCGCCATCCGGGAGGAGCTGGAGGCGTATGAGCTGCGGCATCAGTATCCAGAGCCCCGAGAGGAGACCCAGCCCGTCGCGGGACAACGGGTGACTCAATCGGAACCCACGGCGCAGGCAGGCGCGGCGGGGCAGGACTGGTTTCCTCCGCCCCCCGGGCCACCCGATTCCATGGAGCCGCGTGAGCGCGGCCCGGAGTGCATCCCCAAGCGCGTCCCACCCAAGGGCGGCAACAGCGTGCACGACACCTGCGCGGACAACCTCCCGCTCAACGCCTTCCGGGGCGCCAACGCCCTGGTCAACGGCAAGGCCTTCGACGCGCTACAACCGGCGACGCGGACCCTCTGGGAGATCAAGACCGACAACTTCGATGCGTTCACGTCCGCCCTTCAGGAGATCGTGGTCAGGAAGCAAGCGGCGGAGCTGACACGCGAGCGAGCTCTGGCGCTGGCCTGTGGATTCAAGTTCGCGGTCGGAGTACGCAGCGCCGCGCACAGGGCGGCCCTGCTCAAGCAGGCGCCCTCCCTCACCATCGTTGTCATGGATTGGTGCTGAAATGGCAACCCAACCTCTTCTCCTCATCGTCTACGCGCCCGCGCTCGTGCGGGATGACAGCCGCCGTGACACCCTTGTTCATGCCATGGAGCACACGCTCCCCGGCTTGCATCTATCGTGGACGATCTCGGATGAGGGCCAGTTCGTCCCAGCCCCTCGGCGCGACCTGCCAGACGGCGAGCTGCCTCTCCTTTGCAACGCAGATGAAGACCATCTCGTGACGCTGACCGGGTGGGAAAGCCCCGCGGGCGTTTCTCCTGGCGGTCATGCGCAATTGGAAGTTCACGCGAAATGGCCCATGGACGCGGCTGGGATCTCCAACGCGATGGAGGTGTTGTCAGCGGTGGCGGAGGAGGCTCGCGCCTTCTGGGGACATTCGACGCCGGATGGTGCGGCCTTGGACATCGCACTCCAGACAAGCCCCTCGTTGGATGGGCCCCCTCGCCCGCCCCGAGGACTTCCAGCGCTCAAGCTCCCAGAGGACCTGGGCTCCCCCGGGACTCCACATCGCCTCGGGTGGCTCAACTACTGGTCCGCCGCCACCGCGCGGGCCCTCGGGTTCCCGGACCCCGCGCGCGACGCGGAGCTGCTGACACGCTCCCGGCGCACCGCGACCGGTGGCTGGGTCGTCCAGCTCACGGACGCCCCCCTCGACCTGGATGACCCGCGCCACCTCGACGCGCTCCTCCGCGCCTACGAACGCTTCCCCTCCATCGGCGGACGCTCCATCCCGTGACACGCCCGGCCCGTTTGCCGCCGGGCCCCCGTCGCGGTAGCACCGGGCCGTGGCCTCTTCCGGCATCGTCTACGCGTCCTTCGACCGCTTCCCCGCCCCCAAGGGCGCGGCCGTGCACATCCGCGCCTTCGTGGACGCGCTGGGCGCCGCGTTCGGACCCGTGGACCTCGTGGCCATCGGCGACGCGCCTGACGCTCCCGCTCCCGCCCTCGGCCCGAACGTCACCTACCACCCGCTGGGTGCCCGCGGAAAAGACCTGGTCGCCCAGGCGCTGACGTTCCGCTCGCATCTGGGCGCGTGGTGGCAGGGCCGGCCTCGCGCGAAGGTCGTCCACGTGCGCTCCATCTTCGAGGGCTACCCCATCGCCCGGCGCAAGGCCTCCCTCACCGATGCCCTCGTCTACGAGGTCAACGGCCTGCCCTCCATCGAGCTCAAGTACCACCACCCCGACGTCGCGGACGACGCGGAGCTGCTGCGCAAGCTCCTCGCGCAGGAAGCCGCCTGCCTCCAGGCCGCCGACCTCCTCGTCACCCCCAGCGCCGTCACCGCGGAATACCTCCTCTCCCGAGGCGCGGATCCACGGCGCCTGCGCGTCATCCCCAACGGCGTGGACCTGGACGTGTTCCGCCACGCCCCGCCGCGCGCCCCGGAGCCCGGCCGCCCGTTGCGCATGCTCTACAGCGGCACCATGACCGCGTGGCAGGGCGTGCACCACGCCCTGGACGCCTGCCGCCTCCTGCGCCGCGACCTGCCCGTGGTCCTCACCCTCGTGGGCCCCCTGCGCAAGCACGCGCGCCGCGCCCTCCTGGACCGCTGCGGCGATCTGCTGCTCCAGGGCGCGGTCGAGCTCCTCGAACCCCTGCCCCAGGACGCGCTCGCCCGGCTGCACCACGCCTGTGACGTCGTGCTCGTCCCGCTGCCCGTCAACGACCGCAACTGCGTGCAGGGCTGCTGCCCCCTCAAGCTCCTGGAGGCCATGGCCACCGGCACCCCCGTCGTCGTCAGCGACCTTCCCGTGGTGCGCGCGCTGGCGGAGGCCACGGAGGCCTACCGCGTCCGCCCCGGCTCGCCCAAGGCCATCGCGGAGGCCGTGAAGGACCTGGCCGCCCACCCCGCCCTCGGCGCCGCGCTGAGCGCCAACGCCCGCGCCCGCGTGGAGCGGGACTTCCCCTGGGGCCGCGCCCAGCAAGCCCTCGTGAGCGCCTACGCGGACGACCTGGGGATCGCGCGCGCCAGCACCCGCGACAGCACCTCCGCCTCCGCGCCGGACTGAAACCCCGCCTCGATGCGCGCCCGCGCCGCCGCCCCCAACGCCGCGCGCTCCGCGTCCGACAGGCCCAGCACGTCCAGGCACGCCTGCCCCAGGTGATTCAAGAGCGCCTTTTGCACGATGAACCCATTCACCCCGGACTCCACCGCCTCCGGGATGCCCCCCGCGTCACTGGCGATGACCGGCCGCGCGCAGGCCATCGCCTCCAGCAGCGCGTTGGGCATGCCCTCCCACAGCGACGGCTGGAGATAGACGTCACACAGCCGCAGGTGCTCCGCGATGAGCGCCGGGGACTCCAGCGCGCCGGAGACGAGGATGCGGGAGGCGTCCTCGGGGTGCTCCGTCCGGTAGGCCACCAGGTGCTCCGCGTCCCGCGCGCGCACCTCGCCAATCACCAGCAGGCACGCGGGCCGCACGCGCCGCACCTCGGTGAGCGCCGACAGGAGGAACGGCAGCCCCTTCTTGTGGCGCAGCTCGCCGGAGAACCCCAGCACCGCCTCGTCCGGCGCGATGCCCAGCCGCTCGCGCAGCGCCCCGTCCGCCGGCCCCGGTGAGAACAGCGCCGTGTCCACCGCGTTGGGGATGACCTCCACGCCCGGGTCGCGGCCCAACAGCATCGCCATCTTCCGGCCCAGGTCCCGCGACGCGGCGGTGAGCACGTCCGCCCGCTGGAGCGTCCACAGCAGGCGGGCGAAGTCCCCCGGCGGAAACATCAGCTGATCCACGTCGTTGCCGCGCGCGCTGAGCACGGACGCCAGCCCCGCGCTCTGGGCGAACACCACCGCGAGGAAGCCCGGCGGGTACAGGTAGTGCCCCCACACCAGGTCGTACTTCCGCCGCGCGTGCAGGTAGCCGAGCACATCGAGCGTGTGCTGCATGGACAGGTCCACGCCGCCGAACAACCCCAGCCGGTGCAGCGTCACGCCCTTCGCGAACGGCGACACCTCCCCCGCGTCCGCCACCGTCTCCAGCGCCCCGGGCGCCGCCGTGCGCGTCCAGGCCATCACGTCCACGCGCGCGCCCAGCCGCACGAGCGAGCCCGCGGTGCGCGCGCCGCTGCGGGCCAGCCCTCCGATGTCGGGGGGAAAGCGCTCGGCGAGGAGGAGGACTCGGGGACCGGAAGCCATGTCGCGGAATCTACCCGGGCCCCAGCGCCGGCAGGCAGGGAACCACGAGGGATGAAAGCCCCCAGGCGTCCCGTTGCAACGCCCAATCCATGACGCAACCCCCTCCCGCCCCGCGCTCCTCGGACGCCTCCCCTGCCGCCTCGGGACTCAAGGGCCTCTTCGCCTCCCTGTGGCTGGCCGTGCGCGGCTCCACCGAGGACCTGGCCACCGGGCCCGTGGACCGCGCCTTCCTGCTGCTGTCCGTCCCCATGGTGCTGGAGATGGTGATGGAGTCCATCTTCGCCCTGGTGGACGTGCTCTTCGTGTCGCGCCTGGGCGCGGACGCCATCGCCACCGTGGGCCTCACCGAGTCCGTGCTCACGCTCTTCCAGACCGTGCCGCTGGGGCTCTCCATCGGCGCCACCGCGCTCATCGCCCGCCGCATCGGCCAGAAGGATCCGGAGCGCGCCGCGAGCACCGCCGTGCAGGCCCTGGGGCTGGGGCTGGCCCTGGCCGTGCCGCTGGCGCTCGCGGGCTGCCTCTTCGCGCGCCCGCTCCTCATCGCGCTGGGCGCCGCGCCCGGCGTGGTGGCGCAAGGCACTTCCTACACGCGGCTGATGCTGGGCGGCTTCCCCATCATCATGCTGCTGTTCCTCATCAGCGCCATCCTGCGCGGCGCGGGGGACGCGGCCACCTCCATGCGCGCGCTGTGGCTGGCCAACTCCGTGAACATCGTGCTCGCGCCGCTGTTCATCTTCGGCCTGGGCCCCGTGCCCGCCATGGGCGTCACCGGCGCGGCGCTGGCCACCACCGTGGGCCGCTCCACCGGCGTGCTGTATCAGCTGTACCGGCTGCTCAAGGGCAGCGGACGTCTGGAGTTGCGCCGCGGGCACCTGCGCGTGGAGCCGTCCACGCTGCGCTCCCTGCTCAGGCTGTCCGGCGGGGCCATCCTCCAGTCGCTCCTGGGCATGTCCAGCTGGCTCGTGCTGATGCGCATCGTGGCCACCTTCGGCAGCACGGCGCTCGCGGGCTACACGCTGGCCATGCGCATCCTGCTCTTCGCGCAGCAGCCATCGTGGGGCCTGTCCCACGCGGCGGGCACGCTGGTGGGCCAGAGCCTGGGCGCGGGCGACACCGACCGGGCCGAGCGCGCCGCGTGGCGCGCCAGCTTCTACACGCTCGGCTTCCTGGGCGCGGTGGCGGTGGGCTTCCTCGTCTTCGCCGAGCCCCTCATCCACCGCTTCACCTCCGAACCGGAGGTGGCCCTGCACGCCGCGCGCTGCCTGCGCATCGTCAGCTGCAGCCTGGCCCTCTACGCCTTCGTCACCGTGCTGCCTCACGCCTTCAACGGCGCGGGGGACACCACCACGCCCACCGTGGTGAACGGCCTCTTCTCCTGGGGCCTCCAGCTGCCCCTGGCGTGGCTCCTCTCCCATCCGCTGGGCTGGGGCCCCACGGGCGCGTTCGTCGCCATCGCCGTCACCTACGGCGCGCTGGGGCTGGCCAGCGCCGCCCTCTTCCGGCGCGGAGGCTGGAAGCTGCGGCACGTTTGATGCCGGCACCCGCCAGCGGACAATCCACACGGCCCAGGGGCTGAGTTGAAAGCGCTCGCCCACATGCCGACTTTCCCTGGACTCTCGCAGCGTGTGCGTGCCGGGCGCGACCCGGACACCGGGGGCTCCCGCAACCCCGGAGCGCCCCCGGACGCACCGCCGCGAGCTCCGGGGTGCCGCGGTCGCGGGGGGGCTTCACACATGGCGGGCAACGAGCGGTTGGGCGTGGCGATTGTGGGTCTGGGTGGAGCGGTGGCCACCACGGCGGTGGCGGGCATGGAGCTGCTGCGCCAGGGGCGGGTGGACACCCGGGGCCTGCCGCTCGCGGGCGTGAAGGGGCTGGGGCTGGTGGAGTACGGCGCCCTGACGTTCGGAGGTTGGGACCTGTTCGAGGAGGACCTGGTCCAGGCGGCGCGCCACCACGCGGTGCTCACCGAGGCCCAGTTGGAGGCGGTGGCCCCCACGCTGGGCCGCATGCGCCCGTGGCCCGCGGCCTCCAACACGAAGTTCTGCAAGAACGTCGTCGGCACGGCCGTGAAGCAGGCGCGCTCCCTGCGCGAGCAGGTGCAGGTCCTCCGCGACGACCTCACCCGCTTCAAGAAGGACGAGCGGCTGGACCGCGTGGTGGTGGTGAACCTGGCCTCCACGGAGAAGAGCGTGGACGCCACCCGTCCGGAGTTCGCCACGCCGGAGTCCTTCGAGAAGGCCCTGGACGCGAACGCCCCGGACATCGGCCCGGCGATGCTCTACGCGTACGCGGCCATCGTGGACGGCATCCCCTTCGCCAACTTCACGCCCAGCGTCGCCTCGGACATCCCCGCGCTGCTCGCGCTCGCGAAGCGCACCGGCGCACCGCTCGCGGGCAAGGACGGCAAGACGGGCCAGACGCTGCTCAAGACGGTGCTCGCCCCCGCGCTGCGCGACCGCGCGCTGCACGTGGACGGCTGGTACTCCACCAACATCCTGGGCAACCGCGACGGCGAGGCGCTCGACGACCCGGCGTCGAAGCAGAACAAGCTCGACACCAAGGGCGCCGCCCTGGACAGCATCCTTGGCTACAAGGTCCAGGACCACATCGTTCAAATCCAGTACTACCGCCCGCGCGGGGACAACAAGGAGGCCTGGGACAACATCGACGTCACGGGCTTCCTGGGGCAGCCCATGCAGCTCAAGCTCAACTTCCTCTGCAAGGACTCCATCCTCGCCGCGCCGCTCGTCGTGGAGCTGGCGCGCACGCTGGACCTGGCCAGGCGCCGTGGCGAGGGCGGCGTCATCGACGCGCTGGGGTGCTTCTTCAAGGCCCCCATGTCGCCGGATGGCCAGCCCGTCGAGCACGCCATGGCCGAACAGCAGCGCCACCTGATGGCGTGGCTGGCCCAGGGCCGCGCGCACCAGGTGGAGCGCGCCCCGGAACGCATCAGGGGCTGACACCACCATGAACGCACCCGCGCGTGACACGGCGGCGGCCCCGGGCCGCCTGGCGGAGCTCCGTCCGCTGCTCTCGGAGCTGATGGACCTCAAGCGCCTGCGCACCCCGGACCATCCGGATGGACTGGCCGCGCACGGCTTCCGGCGCGCATGGGCGGCCCTCGCCTCCGGCGTGGACCCGGGAGCCGTGGCGCTCCAGGAGACGGCGCGCGCGGTGGCCGCGGTGAAGCTGGGCGGCCTGGACGCGGACGTCCTCGTGCGGGCGGGGCTGTCCCCCGGGGACGTCGCGCGGGTCCTGCACCGGGGCCTGGACGCGGTGGCGGGACCGCTGGAGCCCGACCTGCGGGAGCGGCTGTCCCTGGCGCTCACGCAGACACCTGATGCGCCCCACGCGCCGCCGCCCGCGTTCGTGGAGCGGCTGGTGCATCAACCCCGCGCCGGGGCCACGTTCCCCGGGCGGGCGCGCCTCCTCGTCCCGCCGCAGGAAGGGCACGCGGACCACTGCTACGCGGTGGCGGTGGGCGCGGTGCTCGTCTCCTCGCGGTTCGGCGCGGCCCCCTCCCTGCCCTTCCTGGCGGGCCTGTCGCATCACCTCTTCAACGCGGTGCTGCCGGACGCGGGCTACGGCGGCGAGGCGCTCTTGGGGGACCTGCTGGAGCCCCTGATGAAGCGCCACACGGAGGCGGCCCTGGCCTCGCTTCCGGTCCGGCTCTCCAAGGTCGTGCGCCAGGCGCTGATGCTCACCGGCAACGTGGACTCCCCGGAGGCGCGCGCCTTCAACGCCGCGGACGCGCTGGACCGCGCGCTGGAGCTGGAGGCCCATGCCCGCGCGGCGGGGTTCACCCTGCGTCAGGCGATGGAGGACCTGGAGCTCATCCACCCCGGCCCCCTGCGGGCGTTCGGCGACGACGTCCTCCGCGAAGCGACGGTGTGGCCATGAGCCGGCGGTCCACGGCCAGCGGCGGGGCGCGAGCGCTGCGCTCCACCCGCGTCCGACGGCGGTGGCGGCTGAACCTTCCGGAGAGGTGGTGACCATGTTGGAGGCGAAGCCAGAAGCCCGGAAGCTGGGCTGGGCGGTGGTGGGCTGCGGTTGGGTGGCGCGGGACTACGTCATCCCGGCGCTCCAGGAGGCCCGCAACGCGCGGCTGGTGGCGCTGTGCGACTCGGACGCGGAGGCGCTGATCCGCATCCAGGCGGACGGCGCCGTCCGGCACACCGCGCTGGGGTCGGTGCTGGCGGACCGGAACGTGGAGGCCGTCTACATCGCCACGCCCAACCACCTGCACGCGGCGATGACGGAGGCGTGCGCGGCGGCGGGCAAGCACGTGCTGTGCGAGAAGCCCATGGCCGTCACGCCGCAGGAGGCCCTGCGCATGGTGGTGGCCTGTCAGCGCGGGCGCGTGCACTACGCCACCGCGTTCGACCAGCGCCACCACGCGGCGCACCGCAGGCTGCGCACGCTGGTGAAGGAGGGCGTGCTGGGCACCGTCACCCAGGCGCGCATCCACTACGCGTGCTGGCTGCCCGCGGACTGGACCCCGAGCAACTGGCGCATCGACCCGGAGCAGGCCGGAGGGGGCGCGATGATCGACCTGGCGCCGCACGGGCTGGACCTGCTGGAGATGGTGCTGGGGGATGAGTGGCAGTCGCTCACCGCGATGACGCAGCGGCGCGTGCACGGCTACCCGGTGGACGACGGCGCGGTGCTGATGGGCCAGTTCAAGAGCGGCACGCTGGGGCTCCTGCAGGTGGCCTACAACTGCCCGGACGCGTACCCCCGGCGCACGCTGGAGCTCATCGGCACCCGGGCGCGCGCGCTGGCGTACAAGACGATGGGGCAGACGCCCGGCGGTTCGCTGTCGCTCACCGACGCGAGGTCGGGCGAGGAGACGTGGATCCACCTGTCCCCGGACGAGGACCGGAGCCCCTTCCTCCACCAGCTGGAGTCCTTCTCGGCCTGCGTGCTGGACGGCCGTCCGCAGCCCTTCTCCCCCGAGCGCGACGTGCGCCTCGTGGGGCTCCTG
Organism: Corallococcus sp. Z5C101001; assembly: GCF_007352635.1. Taxonomy (NCBI): domain Bacteria; kingdom Pseudomonadati; phylum Myxococcota; class Myxococcia; order Myxococcales; family Myxococcaceae; genus Corallococcus; species Corallococcus sp. Z5C101001. The sequence goes on along the minus strand of NZ_VKLU01000008.1, from coordinate 109,796 downwards.
TCCCGGGCGAACCACTCTGGGAGGGCGTTTCCGCCATGCCATTGATCCGCTATGCCTGCACCCACTGCGGCACCTGGCAGCCGGGGTTCCCGCGCGAGCGGCCCACGGCCTGCCCCACCTGCCTGGACGTGCGCAACGCGCTGCCGCGCGACGGCTGGGACTTCCAGACGGCGGGGCAGGTGTCGGAGCGGCTGAGCACGCGCTGGGAGGAGGCGCTGCCCGGCATCTGGGCCTTCTCCTGCACGCCGCACTTCGGCCTGGGGTCCACGGGGTGGCTCCTGCGCAGGCCGGAAGGCAACGTCGTCTTCGAGGGCGCGCCCTGGTATTCGCGGCCCGCGCTGGAGTTCCTGGAGGTGATGGGCGGCATCCAGGTGCTGTCCGCGTCGCACCCGCACGGCTTCGGGGCGCTGTGGCAGCTCCAGGAGCACTTCGATCCGCTGCTCGTCCTGCACCGGGACGCGGTTCAATACAGCAAGGCCTTCCAGGTGCGCTGGCCGGTGGATGACGAACACGAGCTGGCGCCAGGGCTGACGCTGCACTGCGTGGCGGGCCACTACGAAGGGCAGACGGTGCTGTACGACGCGCGCACCCGCTCGCTGTTCTGCGGCGACGCGCTGAAGGTGGACATGGACGCGCGCGGCCGCCCCACGGGGCTGTCGTGTCACAAGGGCTTCCACTACGCGATCCCGCTGAGCCACGCGGAGCTGCGCCGCTACCGCGCGGTGTTCAAGCAGCTGCCGTTCGAGAACGTCTTCACTCCGTTCGAGTTCGCACGGGGCGTCACCCGCGACCACGCGCTGGCGCTGTTCGACCGGCTGCTCTCCGGCATGCCGCACACCCGTCCCCTGCCGTTGGAGGAGCTGTCATGAGCGTCGCCCGAGCCCTGGATGCCTATCACCGCGCCGTGTCGACCGGCGCGCTTCAAGTCTTCCGCATCGACCCCATCGACCGGATGGGAGTCCCGGTGGTCTCCGCCAGCCTGCGCATCGGGACCGGCCCTGGCGCCGCGCTGCACGGCAACGGCTACGGCCGCACCGAAGACGAGGCCCGCGTCGGCGCGATGGGCGAGCTGGTGGAGGAGACCTTCTGCGAGTACGCGATGCTCCGGATGCCGCGCATTCACGGCAGCTACGCCGCGCTGGTGCGCGCGCGAGGGCCCACGGCGGTGGCGGACCCGCTCACGCTGGGGCTGCCCGCGGGCAGTCCGTACCGGCCGGACCTGCCGCTCGTCTGGGTGGAGGTGCAGCGGCTGTCCACCGGAGAGCGCGTGCTGGTGCCGGAGGAGTACGTCGCCATCCACCCGGGGCAGTTGCAGGGCCGCTCGCCGCTCATCACGCCCATCACCAACGGCCAGGGCGCGGGGCTGACGCGGCCCCAGGCGCTGTCGCACGGCCTGCTGGAGCTGCTCCAGCGCGACGGCAACGGGCTTCAGTACCGCGCCATGGACCAGGGCGTGGTGCTGGACCTGGGAGGCGCGCAGCTGGCGCCGGACGTGCGCGAGCTGCTGGAGCGCTACCGGCGCGCGGGGGTGGAGGTGATGGCGAAGCTGGCGGGCACGGACTTCGGCATGGTCAACCTGTACGTGGTGGGCCGAGACATGTCCGTGGGGGACCCGCCGCTGATGATGACGGCGTGTGGCGAGGCGGCGGATCCGGACCGGGACCGGGCGCTGCGCAAGGCGCTGCTGGAGTACGCCTGTTCGCGGGCGCGCAAGGCGTTCATGCACGGACCGCTGAGCGCGGTGGCCCGGGTCGCGACGCAGGAATACATGGACCGCTTCGTGCCGCTGGTGGACCTGGGCGCGGAGGAGCCGCGCGCGCTGAACGCGATGGTGGAGTGGGCGCGGATGCCGGCCGCGGCGCTGCGCGAGCTGACGGCGTGCACGCTGATGACGCGGAAGACGGTGCGCTTCGAGGACCTGCCCCGGGCGCCCATGGCGGAGGACCCGTCGCTGCGGTGCGACCACGTGGTGCGGCAGCTCCACGCGGCGGGCTTCGACATCCTGATCGCGGACCTGTCGCCGCCAGGCCGTCAGGTGCACGTGGTGAAGGTGCTGGTGCCGGGGCTGGAGGTGGAGACGATGACGTACAACCGCATCGGTGAGCGCAACGCCGCGCGGCTGCTGGAGCGGCGGGATCCGCTGGTGGGGATGGGGGCGCCACCGCCGGGAGCGCAGCCGGTGCGGCTGACGCCGGAGGCCGAGGAGCGGCTGGGTGGCCCCGTCTGGTTCAACGCGCGGCTGGCGGAGGCGCGCGTGGGGCGCCTGTACGCGCTCTACCGGGAGCCGGACCGCCACGCGGTGCCGGCGGTGCTCGCGAGCCGCCGCTTCGGGGGGCAGTGAGCCATGGCGCTGCGCTTCGCGTACAACACCAACGGCGTGGCCCACCACCGCTTCGAGGACGCGCTGCGCCTCATCGCGGACAGCGGGTACGACGGCGTGGCGCTGACGTTGGACCACCACCACTTCGACCCGTTCGCGCCGGACTTCGAGCAGCGGGCCGGGCAGCTCGCGGCGCTGCTGGAGCGGCTGGGCCTGGGGCTGGTGGTGGAGACGGGGGCGCGCTTCCTGCTGGACCCGCGCAGGAAGCACGAGCCCACGCTCATCACGCCGGAGGAGGCGGGCCGGGCGCGGCGGCTGGAGTTCCTGAAGCGCGCGGTGGACGTCTGCGCGACGTGCCGGGGAGAGGCCGTGTCCTTCTGGGCGGGCGTGCCCCGGCCCGGGGTGACGGAAGAGGCCGCCTGGCCATGGCTGGTGGACGGGGTGGCCCGGCTGTCGGAGTACGCGGCGTCGCGCGGCGTGGTGCTGGCGGTGGAGCCGGAGCCGGGGATGCTGGTGGAGACCGTGGACGGCTGGGGACGGCTGCACGCCCGGGTGGAGGCGGCGGGGGCGCCCCCGGTGCGGCTGGCGCTGGACGTGGGGCACCTGCTGGTGACGCAGGAGCGGGCGCCCGCGGAGGCGGTGCGCGAGTTCGCGCCGGTGCTGGGCACGGTGGCGCTGGAGGACATGAAGCGCGGCGTGCATGAGCACCTGCCGTTTGGCGAGGGGGACGTGGACGTGCCGTCGGTGCTGCGGGAGCTGATGCGCGCGGGCTACGACCGGCTGGTGTGCGTGGAGCTGTCCCGGGATGCGCACCGGGCGCACGAGCTGGTGCCCGGGGCGCTGGAATGGTTGAGGGCGCGCCTGCCGACAGGCGCGGAGGTGGCGGCGTGAACAACGTGAACCGGCTGCGGATCTGCTTCATCTCCCGGCGCTTCTTCCCGGCGATCTCGGGGATGAGCGTCTATGCGCTGAACCTGGTGCGGGAGCTGGTCGCGTGCGGGCATGACGTGACGATGGTGAGCCAGTACCGCAACGACCCCGCGGGCATGGCGGTGTACGGGGGCGGGCCGCCGCCGGGGATTCCGGGCGCGCACGTGCTGGGGTGTGAGTCCCGGGGGGAGCAGCGCATCAACCAGGGCCACCCCGCGAGCTTCGAGCAGGACGTGGAGGACCTGGTGGGCACGGTGATTCGCGAGCACCGGCGCCGGCCGTTCGACCTCGTCCACGCGCAGTACGGCTACCCGTGCGGACTGGCGGCGCTGGAGGCGGCGCGGCGTCTGGGATTGCCCAACATCGTCTCCATCCAGGGAGGCGACGGACACTGGGTGGGGACGTGCTGTGGGACGCACAAGCAGGCGATGCTCGCGGTGCTGGGCCACGCGGGGGCGCTCCTGATTGGCAGCAGGTCCTTCGCGGAGGAGGTGCGAGCGCACCACGGCACGCCGCTGGAGCGGTTCACCATCGTCCCGGGGGCCACGGATCCGCGGCGCTTCCATCCGAGGAGTGAGTCGAGGCTCGGGGAGCTGCGGGAGGTGCCGGTGTGGCTGTACCACGGCCGGGTGGACGCGCGGAAAGGCGTGCTGGAGCTGCTGGACGCGGTGAAGCGGCTGGTGGCGGAGGGGCGGCGCCTGAAGCTGCGGGTGTCCGGGATGGGCCCGGACGTGGAGGCGGTGCGCGCGCGGGTGGAGGCGGAGGGGCTCCGGGGCACGGTGGAGCTCACGGGCGCGTCCACCTACTCGGAGGCACCGGACCTGTACCGGAGCGGGGACCTGTTCGTGTCGCCCACGCATTCGGAGGGGTTCTCCAACACGTTGCTGGAGGCGATGGCGTCGGGGTTGCCCATCGTGTCGACGAAGGCGGTGGGGGTGGTGGACTGCCTGGAGGACGGGCGGGACGGGCTGTTGGTCCCGCCGAAGGACAGCGTCGCGCTGGCGGAGGCGATGGGGCGGCTGATGGACGACGCGCCGCTGCGCAGGCGGCTGGCGGTGACGGCGCTGCGAGAGGTGCGGGAGCTGTACTCGTGGCGGTCGGTGGGGCGGAGGATTCAAGGGGTCTACACGGAGCTGACGGGCACTCGGCCGGACACGCGGTGGACGCACCTGTACGACCCCACGACGACGGAGGCGAGCGCGGATCCCTCGTGCCGGTTCCGGGCGGCGCCGCACTTGTTATGAGCACGGCCCTGTTCGTGTCACCGCACCTGGACGACGTGGCCTTCTCCTGCGGGGGCACGCTTTCGGCGTTGAAGGCGAAGGGGTGGACGGTGGCGCTCGTCACCGTCTTCACGCGGTCGGTGCGGGAGCCGCGGGGCTTCGCGCTGGAATGCCAGACAGCGAAGGGGTTGGGGCCGGAGGTGGACTACATGGCCCTGAGGCGCGAGGAGGACTGGGTCTTCGCGCAGCGGCTGGGCGTGGACCTCACGGTGTGGGGGGAGTTGGAGGAAGCGCCGCACCGGGGTTACGCGAGCGCGGAGGCGCTGTTCCAGCCGCCGCGACTGGACGACGCCATCGAAGCGGCCGTGGCGCGGTGCCTGCGGCCGGTGTTGTGGGAGCTGAAGCCGGACCGGGTCTTCGTGCCGCAGGCGCTGGGAAGCCACGTGGACCACGTGCAGGTGGTGCGGGCGGTGCAGGGGTTGGGCATCCCGTCGAACCGCGTCTTGTATTACCGGGACATGCCCTACGCCGTGCGCCAGCCGGACGCGAAGCCAGACGCGGCCGTGCCACCGGGGCTCGGCGCCCTGATGGTGGACATCACGGAGCACCTGGAGCGGAAGGTGGAGGGCTGTGCCTGCTACGGCACGCAGCTGGCGTTCCAGTTCGGAGGGGAGGAAGGGGTCGCGCCCCTGCTCAAGGCCTTCCACGAACGGGAAGCGGAGGCCCACGGAAGGACCGGCGCCGCGGAGGTCTTCCTGACGGAGGCGGTCAGCTGAGGGGCCGGAGGGGATGCAACAGGCCCGCGTCGAGGAGCACCTGTTGCACCTCCGCGGCCAGCCGGACGTGCTCCGGGTTCGTCACCGTGAACCGCTCCGGCGTGAGGATGACCAGCGTGCCCAGGTCTCCCACGGGCTCGACGCGCACGGGAGCCGGGAGCGGAGGCACGGGTCCGCGTTGGCGGGAGAAGTAGGTCATCCAGCCAGGATGCGTCCCCATCTTGGGACGTGAGGACAGGCTCGACAGGTGGTCGCTGGATGTCGCGAGACCAAAGTCCGGCTCCCATACGAGGGCCATCTGACGAACCACTTGAGACAGCACGGTGGCCGTCAGGAGCTGCGCTGAAGCCGTTCCCCGCAGCGGGGGCGTGAGAACACACGACGACGGCTGCCACGGATCCGCCGAACCACAAGCCCCGGTGATGCTGACCGTCTCGTTCGGATGGGCCCCTGCCCAGAGCCAGTAGTTGTATCCATCCCCGAGTCGGCGGTCCTGTCTCTCGAAGTGCTGTCGCAGCGCATCCTCATCCGTGGCGACCTGCCGTCGAGCAGCCTCCTCGAAGGAGTCCCCCGTTTCGCACCAGCGATTCCAAGTCGGTTCAACGTGAGCCAGGAACTGGAAGAGCGTCGCGGCACGCCGGGCGCACTCCTCCGCGGATTCGGCGCGTCCCAGCCAATACACACCTGCGAAATAGGTTTCCATCATGGAGAGATGACCTGCACCGGTCGCAGGATGACTTCGATGTCGACGTTCTCCTGGAGAAACATCTTCCTGAGCATCACCGAGAATCGCTCTTCCGCGACGAACCACCGCACTGGAGTGTCACGGGCCAACCGCAACTGACGGCGTGCCTGTTCGAGCAGGCTCTGGTCTCCTCTGAAGTACCTCTTGAACTCCGCCCCCTCATCAAGGAACTTTTCATAACCGGGCCCCTTGGCCTCCAGCAGCACGTTCTCCGCCGGGTCGAAACCATCGAAGTCGACCTCCTCGCCCCCGCGTTCGACCCGGTACGCGGATCCGCGCGGGGCGCCCGTCACCTGTGCCTGATACGCGCGAGCGCGCTCGGACATCGACTCGTTCACCTGCACCCACTTGCCCGGACCTCCTGCTGACGGCAGCCCTCCACCCCCACTCTGGGCCGCCATCGCCACCGCCGTGGACGCGAGCGTCACCTCCACCCCGCCGCCCACCACCGCCACCGCGCTCACCTCCCGCACGGCCGCCAACCGGAAGCCCGCCTGCGACGCCCCCAGCAGCGCTGCGTCCGAGAAGCCCGGCAGCAACGTGAGCGCGGAGCTCATCCCCACCGTCACCCCATGACTCACCAGCACCGTCACCGCGAGCACGAAGAGCCGCGCCACCTCCGGCCCCAGCGTCCGGGCGAATGCCTCCCCCGCCTCCTCCAGTTCCTGGAACGTCGTGGCCCGGTCCGTCGCGGCCTTCAGCGCGGCACAGGCCCGCACCACCGTGAGGAACGACTCAATCCCCACGTACGCCAGGAACACCGCGGCCACCACCGCCGCGCCCTTGGTGAACACAGGCTCCGGCGCCGCCGCCAACACCACCCATGAAGCGATGGCCCCCGCCACCACGGAGACGAAGAACGTCGGATTCAACGTGTCCCGCAGCGCCTCGCCAATGCTCGCGCGCAGTGGCTCCAGCGACATCCCCACCGCGAACGTCAGCCGGACCATCGCGCTGAAGCCTGCCCCGGCCTCCAGCAACGACAGACAGTCCCCTGGCGCCTCATGCGCCCGGCACCATCGCCCGTACTTGTCCCTCAGCGTGAACGCGAGCCCCTGGTCCAGCAGCGCGCCCTCCCCCGCCACCGCGCGCACCACCCGCCCCAGCCGCGAAGGCCGCACTGTCAAAGGCACCTCCAACACCCGCCGCGACAGCGCCTCCTCGAAGTCACGGGCGCTGACCCGCACGCGCCCATCCCACGTCCGAGGCGCGTACTCCAGCGTCCGCCCCTCCGTGCGCAGCCGCACCGTGGGCCCGCTGGCGCAGCCCACCCAGAGCACCCAGAGCAGCATCCAACACAGGGACCGTCCCCATACCGTGAGCCCGCGCGCGGTCATTCCTTCATTACGATTCCGTCGCCACCTGCCTGCCAAGCCCTTTCACTCCGGCTTCAAGTGGGCCCGACAGATCGTGCTCCCCATCCCTGGATGAATGCCTCGGATTCACAGGCATCCGCTGGCGGAGTGGCGACGGACCCATCCCTTGACATGGCGAACCTCTTCGACATCCGAACCAAGCCACAGGCATCTTCGATCTGGGACATACTTCGAGCGTCTGGCCCATGGAGGGGAGTGCCAATGGACGTCTTCCGGCTTCTGCAGCTGATTGATGCTGATGGACTGCGCAGTCTTTCCACTGCGCGAAGGCTACCCGGCCGACGGACTGGCGCCGACCTCTGTCAAGCACTTGACGCCATCTACAATGGCTCCATCCCTCAGCTGCTTCTGGACCTCCGGCGGGATGACCTTCATCGGCTTCTCAGGCGACCATTTCGTTGGGGCAACCGGCGCTACCACTCGCCAGACCTCACGACCTTCAGTCAAGAGCAGCTGCTAAAGTTCGCCCATATCCTCTTCGTGCGAGGTGAGGTTCCGCCTGAGTTCGGCAAGGAATCGGAGCTTCCCGAGTTCGTCGTCGTCCCTGCCACACCACTCCCCCAGCCCAAGCCGCCCAAAGCCAAGGTCCTGAAGGCAGCAGCGCCAGCACAACTCCAGGATGACGACAGCGACGGCCGGACGGTCGTCGCACCGGGCGTACGTTTCCTCATCACGTTGTCTCATGACTGGAGTAGGCCTCGTAAACTGGGCAATGTGCTCACGGACCTAGAGGTCGAAGTCCCTGAGCGATTGAGAACCCCTCGTTTCCAGGAAGTCATGCGGAGACTCACCGCGCTGGGCGTCGAGATATCGGATGCAGAGTCGGGGGCCTTGCTGACTCCAAGGGATTCGTCACCAGGTGTCGATGCCAAGGTTCGCCTGCGAAAAGCGCGCGCCTGACGCCCTCTGCACAGCGAAGCCAGGATACCCGTAAGAGTTCGCCCTCGACCGGCAACGCACGGAAACCCAAGCGCCGGACTTCCCGCTCGGCCTGACGCCTCCGTGCCCCTCGCGGCATGCACACCGTGAAGCGTGAAACCGTTCTCACGCGGAGGCGCCGATGACACGCCAGCAACCGAACTCCCCTTCAAACCCAACCAAGACTTCGAGCGCTGCGCCTCCCTTCTTCCCAGCGGGCTTCCGCGAAGGCGACGAGGACGTCAACGGCACCCGCATCCACTTCGTCATCGGGGGCAAGGGAAGCCCCGTCCTGCTCCTGCACGGCTACGCGCAGACGCACCTCATGTGGTGGCGAGTGGCGCCGGAGCTCGCGAAGCACCACACCGTCATCATCCCCGACCTGCGCGGCGCCGGTGACTCCTCCGCCCCCGCGCAGGGCTACGACAAGGAGACCATGGCCCGCGACATGCGCGCGCTGGTGAAGAAGCTCGGGTTCGACAAGGTCTCCGTCGTGGGCCACGACATCGGGCTGATGGTCGCGTACGCCTATGCCGCCCAGTTCCCCGACGAGGTCGAACGCCTCGCCGTCCTGGACGCCTTCCTGCCCGGCATCGAGCCCTGGTCCGACCAGGTCATGCGCCGCACGGACGTGTGGCACTTCTCCTTCAACGGCCCCACCGCGGAGAAGCTGGTGCAGGGACGCGAGCGCATCTACCTCGACCACTTCTGGACCGACATGGCCGCCAATGCCCAGGCCATCGGCGAGGCCGAGCGACAGGCCTACACGCGGGCCTACGCGGCCCCGGGCCGACTCCACTCGACGTGGGGCTACTTCCAGGCGTTCGACCAGGACAAGAAGGACTTCCGCGAGCTGGCCCGAAACAAGCTCCCCATGCCCGTCCTCGTCATCGGGGGAGACAAGTCCATGGGCGAACCCCTCACCGCGCAGATGCGCGCGGTCGCGACCCAGGTCGAACCCCACATCCTCAAGGACACCGGCCACTGGGTCTCCGAAGAGCGCCCGGACGAAGTCCGCAAGCTCCTCGGTGACTTCCTCCAGGCCTGACGAGAGCGCCAGGGGCCGTGAAGGAGCGCCCCTTCACGCCCCCCACGCCTGCGTGCCCCCTCAGGCGCCAAAGCCTCCCAGCGCCGTGCGGCTGAAGCTCGCGGCCCCCTGGCTCACGCGCACGGCGGACTGGCTGAACACCTGGAACGCCGCGCGGATCTCCTGGGCGCTCTGCCCGGGCGTGAGGATCCACCGGTCCGCGATGCCCATCTCCTGGAACACCCGCCGGAAGTCCGTCACCCCATCGTCGATGCCCATCGCCGCCACGATGTGGTTCTCCACCCGGTGCAGGTCCTTCACCAGCGCCGCCACGTCCTTCGCGCGCGCCTTCTGTGAGCCCTGGTCCGAGCCGTCGGTGATCAGCAGCGTCACCGTGCGCACCGGCACCCCGTTGGCGCTGAACTCCTGCGCCTTCGCCAGCACCGTCCCCAGCAGCACCACCGCCTGGTCATACAGCGGCGTCCCCAAATCCGCCGAGTAGTTCCCCGAGTGCATCCGCACCACGTCCTCCAGCGGCCGGAAAGGATTGAGCACATGCCCGTTCAGGTAGCGCGTGTGGAACAGCACGCCATCCTTCTGCTGGCTCGCGAGCAGCGCCTCCAGCACCAGGTTGTGCCCGTCGCACACCGTCTTCGTGTGCCCCGAGTGCGAGATGCTCCCGGAGTCATCCGGCATCACCGTCACCAGCACCACCTCGCTCGCCTGCACGTCGTCCACGTGGATGCCCAGGCCCGCCTGGATCTGCGCCCCCAGGTCCACCACCGTCAGCGCCTGCAACGCCGCGGGGCTCAGCACGCCCTCCGCGTGCGCATCCTCGAAGAGCTTCTGGACCCCGCCACCATTCGCCTTGCTCATGTCCGTGTCTCCTTTCGTGTCCAACCCAAAGCCAGACGTCACGCCAGATGCAGGTCGGGCCAGCTCGCCAGCGGGTCCGTGGACTTCACCAGGTGCATGCCCGCGTCCGCGAAGCGCTTGAGCGCCGCGTCCGCCTGCGGCGTGAAGTCCGCCGCGAAGCCGCCCTTGCCGTCCGGCACCGTCACGGACGACATGCAGTCCGTCAGCAGGTACACCTTGCGCGCCAGCGCCGCGTCCTGCGCGACGATCTCCCCCAGCAGGTCGTCGATGGAGCTCTTCACGCAGTGGCTGGCGGCCTGCCCGCCAATCACCACCGCGTCCGACGTGAGCAGCGTCTTCAGGAACTGCGTATTGCGCTGCGCGAGCGGCTGGCCGTCATGCCGCATCAGCACCTCCGGCCGCAGCACCGAGTAGTTCTCCGTCAGCGGGTTGCCGCCCTTCACCTCCGCCCACGACTGCACGCCGCGCGCGAACGAGTGGAACAGCCGCGCCTCCTGCACCACGCCCGCCAGCGCGTGCCCGTCACTGCCCAGCAAGCAGTGCGGCGGCCACAGGTAAAGCGTGTACTTCCCCGCCCGCTCCAGCTCCTCGCAGTAGTACTTCACCTGCTTGAGCAGCCACGGGTAGTTGCCGCCGCACAGCCACTTCGCCACCGCCGGGTTCGGCCGCGCCTGCCCGCGCTCGAGCTGCTCGCGCGTCACCTCGCGGTACGGCTGGAGCGGCTGGTCGTCCTGGTCCACCCAGAAGGACGGGAAGAAGATCTGGTAGGCGAAGTGGGTGTCCAGCGTCGCGGTGACGTTCGTCAGCGTCCCCAGGTTCCGGTAGATGAACTCCGCGATGCGGCGGTTGTCGTCGATGGCGCCCCGGCCGCTGCGCCCCGCCACGTACAGCGAGCCATCCGGGAAGCAGAAGTCCTTCTGCACGTCGATGAGCAGCAGGTGCAGGTTGAAGCGGTCCGTGGCCGCCGCCTTCACGCCCTGCGCCGCCTTCCACGCCCCGGCCTCGCGCTGGAGCTTCCCGGCGTTCGGCCCGTAGCCGTACTCGGCGGCGTGGTGGGAATCGTAGAACCCGGGCAGCGGCAATTGCTTCGCGGTCGTCTTCGTCATGTCCAGCCCCCTTGTGTGTCTCAGTTCATCCGCAACACGGTGAGGTCCTGCGCCCCCACCACCATCAATCCCTCTCGCGACAGCAGCAGCTGGCAGCCCGCGTCCACGAACGGCTCCGCGTCCGGGAACTCGCGCACCGCCTCCAGCCGCCCCTGCCGGTGCTCCACGCGCGTCAGCCCCGCGTCCGTGGCGCAGAAGAGCGCGCCCCCCACGGCGCACTTCCCTCGCAGCGTCCCCAGCCAGGAGCCATCCCCCGCGTCGGCCCGAGCGCTCGCGCGCACGGCCCCATCCAGCCCCAGCAGCACCGCGTGGTGCACCGTGCGCCCGCCGGACTCCTCCGCGAGCAGCAGCCACACCGTGTCACCGTCGAACACGGCCTCCGCGTCCAGCAGCTGCCCCGCCGGCCACGGCAGCGCGAGCCCGTCCCTCAAGCCCTTGCGCTCCACGTCGAACACGAAGGCCCCCCGCAGCCCCGCGGCGCGGTGGAAGCCCAGTCCGAACCGGGGCCCCACGAACAGCCGCGTCTGCCCTTGCAGCACGTCCCCCCACCGCTCGGGCCCATACGTCCCGTCCCGCCACAGGCCGCCGCCCACCGCCCAGAACCGGTGTCCGGAGTGGGCCGCGAACACCGGCCGGTTTTCACAGACATCCACGCCCAGGAACTCCGGCCCCTGGCCCCGCGCGAACACCGCCACCCGCCCACCCTGCCCCAGCAGCGTCACGTCCCCCTGCACCGCCCAGCGCAGCGTCGGGTCCAGCACGCCGCGCATCACCGTGCGCCCGTCCTCGCGCCGGTAGGCGCCATCCGCGTGGTAGACGAAGCGCACCGTCCCCGCCTCCGCGCTCACGTGCACCATCGCGCCCCGGGTCGTGAACCTCCGCGTCGCCACCACCTGCCCGCGCACCGCCGTCACCGGCGTGGCCGCCACCGTGGCGTGCGGCTGGCAGGTGGGGCACGCGGCCCGCGCGTGCTCCACGCCACACGACGCGCACACCGTGAAGCGCAAGGCCTCCAGCACCGGCAGCGGGAACGCGCCGCGCAGGTCCTCGACGAACACCTGGTGGAACAGGTGCAACACCTCATCCGGCAGCGTGGCCCGAGGCAGCGCGGGCTTGGGGTACTGCACGTCCGGATGGAACACCGTGACGCGCTGGAGCAGCCGCCCCACCGCGTTCAGCCGCGCGCCCTGCGCCTTCGGCTTGTGGATGCCGCCCTGCGGCCCCACGCACAGCAGCGACTGCATCACGGTGACAGCGAAGGCATACCAATCACTCTCCACCGTCGCCGGCCGAGCCGGCGACAGGGCCTGCGCGCCCGCGTCCAGCCGCAGGGGGTCCAGGAACTTCTCCGTGAACACCGGGCAGAGGTACGGACCGAACTGGAAGCTGTCCGCGTCGATGAGGTACGCGTCCGTGCCCACCGTCAGCACGTTGAGGTCGTTGAAGTCCCCCACCACCACGCCGCTCGCGTGCACGGCCCCCAGCACGCGGTGCAGCCCCGCCAGCACCGTCACCGCGTCCGCGGCCCTGCCTCCCGCGCGCCGGAACGCCGGCTCCCCGAAGCGCCGCAGCGGCTCCACGCCATCCAGCCTGCGCATCGCATAGCCCAGCACCTCCACGCCCTCGCGGTCCGTGGCCAGCGCCTGCGGCGACACCACGCGCGCGGGCAGGCCCGTGGGGAACGCGCGCAGCTTGCGCTGGTGCTCCGCGAGCCGGGCCTTCGCCGCGGCCTGCTCGTGCGGAAGGCCCAGGTAGTCCGGGTGCTCCGGCCGCTTGAAGACCTTGAGGGCCCGCCCATCCCCCAGGTCATACACATCCGCCTCGCCCCCCTTGCCCAGCGCCCCCCGCGGATCCAACCGGACCTTCTTGCCTTCAACCCAGACGTCCATGGCCTCACGCCCTCCCCATCCGCCGGCGCAGCACCACCAGGGTGGTGTCGTCCGTCAGCAGCCCCGGCGTGCGCGACAGCCGCCGCTCCGCGAAGTCCGCGCGCACCGACTCGCGGTTGAGCTGCGCCAGCCGCCGTCGCACCGCGTCCGGGTTCGTGAAGTAGCGGTCCTCCGTCCAGAAGCGCGACAGCGGGCCCACCGCTTCGTCCCGCTCGGGCAGCCGCGCCCGAGCGAGCCCCAGCAGGTCCCCCACCCCGTCCGTGCCCAGCATCAACGCCTGCACGTCACCAGTGGGCACCAGCGCCCGGGACACCAGCGGCACGTCCTCCCCGCGCAGCAGCGCATACGCGAGGTACGGCGGCGCGTTGCCCGGGAAGGGCCCCAGCGCGTGCACCTCGCCATTGAGCATCCACACCCCGTCCCCCGACGAGAAGATGCGCGTGTGCGCGGGCGTCACCACCGCCCCCACGACGGTGAACAACAGGTCCCCCAACACCTCCCGGCCCAGCGCGGAGGCCAGGCCGTCCATCAGCCCCAGCAGGTCCTCCCGCAGCCCCGGAAGGAAGCCGTCCCCCTCCACCGCCTCCCCTCGCGCGAGCCGCGCCTGCGCCGCCTGCGCCAACCGCCGCACGCCCAGCTGCGCCCCCAACTCGCTGCACGGCTGGCTGCCACACCCATCCGCCACCACCAGCACCAGCCCGTGCTCGCTCGCCCGGACGCAGGCGGCGTCCTGGTTGTTCCGCCCCGAGCGCGCATGCTCCCGGCCCTGCACCGAACCCACCGCGACATCGAAGGGCAGCGTGGACATGGCTCTCCCGTGGCCCTCGAAGGGCCCGCACGACAGGGACTCGCGGACAAGTGGGCGACCTGGCGCCGCCCCGACTTCGTGTATCTATGACACCAACATAGTGTCTCAACAACACCAAGTCAAGGCGACGTGGCCTCCATGGGAGGGGGACGGGAGGCGCGAGGGTGGTTAGAGCTCGAAGTTGAAGCCGGCCTTCTCGAGCTGTTTGTACTTCTTGTGGTCGAACCGGTAGAGGCGGGCGGCGCGGTGGGAGACGTCCTGCTCCACCTCGTCCAGCTCCTCCAGCAGGTCCATGGCGAGGATCTTCTTGCGGAAGTTGCGCTTGTCGAGCTCGCGCTCCAGCACCGTCTCGTACAGCCGCTGGAGCTGCGACAGGGTGAACTTGGGCGGCAGCAGCTCGAACCCGATGGGCTGGTAGCGCACCTTGCCCTTGAGCCGTTGCAGCGCGGTGGCCAGCACCTCCGCGTGGTCGAACGCGAGCTTGGGCGTGTCCCAGACGGAGAACCACGCCGCCTCGCGCGCGTCGGTGGAGGCCTGGAGGTGATGGGCGGACAGCTTCACCAGCGCGAAGTACGCCACGGTGATGACGCGGCCCCGGGGGTCGCGCTCCGGCGCGCCGAACGTGTAGAGCTGCTCCAGGTGGCTGGTGCGCAGGCCCGCCTCCTCCTCCAGCTCGCGGCGGGCGGCGTCCTCCAGTGACTCCTCCATGCGCACGAAGCCGCCGGGCAGCGCCCACCGGCCTTGATAGGGCTCCACCCCGCGCTGGATGAGCAGCACCTTGAGGTCCTCCTCATCCAACCCGAAGACGACGCAGTCCACCGTCACCGCCGGGCGCGGATACTCATAGGTGTGGCTCATGGGGAAACCCTCCGGCCGGCATCGTGTCCAGCGGACACGGTGCCGGCAAGCGCCATCACGCGGGACGGAGGGGGACGGCGCTCAGACGGCGACGAGCCGGCCCAGGCGGCGCCAGTCGACCAGCTGGACGTTCTCCTCCGCCAGGTCGAACTCCAGCGAGCGGCGCATGCCCAGCACGTCGCCGCCCATCTGGAAGGGCACGTCGCGGTCGAAGTCCATGCGCACGCGCTCCACGAAGAAGTCGTGCATGCGGGGCATGGGGTGCTCGCCGCGCCACAGGCGGAACATGTTGCGCGTGGCCTCCATCACGCCGGCGCCGTACACGCGCACCGACAGCCGGTGCGGCACCGCCTGCGCGAAGGGGAAGGCCTTGAAGCCGAACCCCCACTCCGGCGTGGTGGCCGCGCCCGCCACGCCCGCGGGGCCCTGATACAGGAGCGACCCTTGCGCCCCGTTGGGCATTGGCCTCACCGCGCCCGTCGCGTCCAGGGTCAGCGCGGAGGCCCCCGTGTTGTAGACGGACACGTTCGGGTTGCCCTCGCCGAACAGGTGGCGCGGCACCGTGCGCGTGAACATGGCGCCCAGGTAGCCGCGCAGGCCCGACTGCGCCTTCTTCAGCGGCCCGGCGGCGGCCAGCTGGTTCTTGAAGTCCTGGATCATCTCCGCGTCCCAGCCCGTGCCCGCGAAGGGCGCCACCCGGCCCTCCACCCGCACCAGCGAGAAGGGACGCAGGGGAGGCAGGCGCTCGCCATACGCGGCGATCTGCTTCAGCGCCACGTGCGGCCGGGGCGCGCCGGTGACGCGGGCCCAGGCGTTGCCCGTGCCCAGCGGCAGCACCCCGATGGCCGGCAGCGCCACGCCCTGGGAGCGCAGCTCGTTGAGCAGGCCCGTGATGGTGCCGTCCCCCCCGCCCGCGAGCAGCAGGCTGGGCGGGTCGTGCCGCAGCTGGTCCACCCACTCCCGGGCTTCCTCCAGGGAACGGGTGAGGGCCACCCGGGCCCGGGGGAGCAGGTCTCGGACGAGCCCCCCCATCCCCTCGGTCCCTTTACGTGCGCGCAGATTGACGAGGACGGCGATGTTCATGGCGGGCGCGACTCTTCCCCATTTCATGTCATGGCCCCGTCACGAAAGAGGCCCCCGGCATGGGAACCCCTCCGGGAACATGGCCATCACCCCCCCAAGGCGTGGGTCAGCCGGGCTCCCAGGCGGCGGTCGGCCGCACGGCGGCGCAGCGACAGCGCCGCGGCGGCCACGCCGCCCGCCAGCAACAGACGGCGCAGCCATTGTTTTCCCGTGCCGTGGTAACCGCCCGACACCGAGCCCCCCTCCGCCATGGGCTGGAAGACGTTGCCGGGGGTGGGGCCCTGCCTCGCGTCGCGGAAGTGCCGCGTGTCCGTGCCGGCTCGCATGAGGTGCTCGGAGGAGCGGGGGAACAAGCCGTGCATCGCCGCGAAGCTCTTCCCCGCGGGGCCGACCATCGTCTCGTGTTCGGGGTGGCGAAGGACGCGCAGGAGGGTGCGGGCCACGCGCTCCGGCGTATGGACGGGCTCCACCGGGCGGATGCGCCAGCCGGTGTAGTTGGCGGTGTGGCGCCACAGGGGCGTGTCGATGGCGGCCGGCATCACCGTGCACACGTCGATGCCGCTGCCCAGCAGCTCCTGGCGCAGCGACGCGGAGAAGCCACGCACGGCGAACTTGGAGGCCACGTAGGCGCTGAGGTACGGCGCGGGCACGGTGCCGAAGGTGGAGGACACATTGACCAGCGTCCCGTACCCCTGCCGGCGGAACTGCCCCAGCGCCGCGCGCGAGCCGCTCACCGTGCCAAAGAAGTTGATCTCCATCAGCTGCCGGAAGGCCTCGTCGGGCGTCTCCTCCAGGCCGCCCAGCATGTAGACCCCCGCGTTGTTCACCCAGCCGTCGAAGTGGCCGAAGGCGTGCACCGCGGCCCCCGCCAGCCTCCGCACGGACGCGGCGTCCGCCACGTCGGTGGGCACGCCCAGCGCATGGACGCCGTGGGCCTCGCACTCGGCCGCCAGCTCTTCCAGGGGGTCCTCCCCGCGCGCGGCGAGCACCACGTGGGCCCCCTTCTTCGCCAGCAGCAGCGCCGTGGCCCGGCCGATGCCGCTCGATGCACCCGTGATGACGATGACCTTCTTCTTCCAGAAGCGATCCATGGAGTGGGGTCCTCGGGCAGGCTCGGCGCCCCCGAGGGCCCGAGCGTTCGAAAGGGTCGCGGGGCACCGGCTCATGACGCCCCACGTCGGAAGGTGGGGACGCGGCGGGGACCCCACCCGGGCCACCGGCGACTCACCTGGAGGGCAGGCGGCGAGGCAGGGGGCCTGGAATCCGGACGGACGTCCCGGGCGTGGGACCGGAGCGGGAGTCCCCGGGGTCGCTGGCTTGGAGGGTGGCGCGTCCGGTAGAGGACGGAACGCGGCCTGCAACGCCGGTCCGGCGTCTCCTTTCCCACCCACGTGCCCATGCCCTTCCGTCCGAAGCCCTCCGCGTTCGCGCTGCTGCTGTGCCTGCTGTGCGCCACCGCCGCCCGGGCCGCCCCCCATCGCATGGTGGTCTCCAGCGGGGACTGCCGGGACGCGGAGCTGAATGGCCAGTCCAAGGCCTTCTATGACGCCCTGCGCGCCCGCCCCGAGCAGCGCGTGCTGGGCGTCCCCGAGTTCGCCGAGCGGCTCTTCCCCGCGCCCTCGCGCTCCTTCGAGGACCTCCAGCGCCAGCTCGACGCCGCGCAGGACCAGTTCTACGAGGGCCGCAACGCCCGCGCGACGCAGCAGCTGGACGACGCCCTGCGCGACATCCGGCGCCTGCCGCCCGGCGAGCCGCGCTGGAAGCTCTTCGCCCACGCGCAGCTGCTGCACGGGCTCAACCACCGGGCGACGGGGAAGACGAAGGACAGCGACGCGGCCTTCCTCCAAGTGCTCCGGCTCCAGCCGAAGTACCAGCTGGACCCGGACCAGTACGCCCCCTCCATCCGGCAGGCCTTCGAGAAGCTGCGCCGCGAGCTGGCCCGGGCCCCCAAGGTGAAGCTGTCGCTCAAGTCCACGCTGCCCGCGTCGGACGTGTACCTGGAGGGCCTGGGCGTCGGGCAGACGCCGCTCGCGCTGGAGCTGCCCGCCGGGGCCTATGAGCTGTCCATGGTGAAGGGGGACGCGGTGAGCTTCCCCCGGCAGGTGCAGGCGCAGGGGGCGGACACGCCGCTCCTGGTGGACCTGGCCTACGAGGGTTCGGTGACGGCCGCGCCCTTCCCGTGCCTCAGCGCCACGGACGGCAACGAGGAGCGCACGTGGAGCCACGCGGTGCGCCTGGGCGGCACGCTGGGGGTGGAGGAGGTCATCGTCGTGCGGCTGGAGCGCCCCAGCAGCGGCCCCAAGTGGTTCGCCGCCACGGTGCTCAACGTCGAGGGTGGGCAGAAGCTGCGCGAGGGCGGCTTCAAGACGCAGGGCCTGGACGCGCCGGGGGAGGCGCTCTCCGCGCTGGTGGACTTCGTCACCACGGGGCGCTCGCCCTCCAACCTCGTGGTGATGAACAACGCCAACGGCAAGGCCCCGTGGGACGCGGGAGGCGCCCGGAGCACGGCGGCCTCCGGAGGCCCGGACCTCACCGCGCCCCACCTCCTGTCGGAAGGAGAGGTGTCCGCCGCCCAGGCCCCGCCCAGGACGGGCCTGCGCACGGCGTCGTACGTCGCGCTGGGCGCGGGCGTGGCGGCCCTGGGCGGCGCGGGCGTCGTCCGGCTCCTGGCCCAGAAGGACCTGGACGGCCTGGAGGCCCGCCGCGCGGCCAATGGCGGCCAGCTGTTGCGCTCTGACGCGCAGGCCGTCGCGCTGCGCGGCGCGCTCGTGAACAAGAGCCACCTGATGACGGGCCTGCTCGCGGGCGGGGGCGCGGCGGTCGTCACCGGGGCGGTGCTCTTCCTGGTGTCGTCGCCCGCGAAGGCGCCGCCGGCCGTCACGCTGGGAGTCGCGGCGGACGGGACAGGCGCCCAGGCGAACATCTCCGGGTCGTTCTGACCGCGCGTCGCTTGGCGGGGAGCACCGGGCGCATAGAGTGCCCCCCATGCGCGCTTCCCTCCTCTTGCTGCTGCTCACGGCGAGCACCGCCCTCGCCGCGCCCCGGACGTTCCGCGTCGACTACTTCCACACCGGCAACGCCACCGAGGAGCGCTTCAGCCTGGAGCGGCTCGTGGTGGAGCCCCTGCCCTGGCCGGGCCACCCTGCCCGGGCGCTCGACGAGACGAACCTGGGCAAGTACTTCTTCGAGGTGCGGGACCGGAAGACGAACCGGCTCCTGTACTCGCGCGGCTTCGCCTCCATCTTCGGCGAGTGGGAGCTCACCGACGAAGCGAAGCAGGGCCACCGCACCTTCAGTGAATCGCTGCGCTTCCCCACGCCGGACCGCCCCGTCCAGGTCATCCTGAAGAAGCGCGACGCCCAGAACGCCTTCCGCGAAATCTGGTCGCTGGTGGTGGATCCGAGGGATCCGTTCGTCGACCCGTCCTCGCCGCCCGCGCCGGGCCCGCTGCTCAAGCTCGTGGACAGCGGCCCCTCGCAGGACAAGGTGGACTTCCTCATCCTGGGAGACGGCTACACGGAGGCGGAGCGCCCCAAGTTCGAGAAGGACGCGCGGCGCATGGTGGAGATCCTCTTCAGCTACTCCCCCTTCAAGGAGCGCAAGGGGGACTTCAACGTCTGGGGGCTGATGCCGAAGGCCTCCGAGTCCGGCATCTCGCGGCCCTCCACCGGCATCCACCGCCGCCCGCCCCTGGGCTCCACCTACGACGCCTTCGGCGCCGAGCGCTACATCCTCACCTTCGACAATGCCGCGCTGCGCGACACCGCCGCCCACGCGCCCTATGAGTTCGTCGAAATCCTGGCCAACGGCAACACCTACGGCGGCGGCGGCATCCACAACCTCTTCGGCACCGTGGCCGCCGACAGCCTCTGGGCCCCCTACGTCTTCGTCCACGAGTTCGGCCACCACTTCGCGGGCCTGGCGGACGAGTACTACACCTCCGCGTCCGTCTACGGCTCCGCGCCCGAGGAGCGGGTGGAGCCGTGGGAGAAGAACGTCACCGCGCTCCACGACCCCGCCCAGCTCAAGTGGAAGGACCTCGTCACCCCGGGCACCCCCATCCCCACGCCGTGGAACCAGGCCGCCTATGACGCGCACGCACTCGAGGTGCAGCAGCGCCGGCAGAAGATTCGCGCGGAGCGCAAACCCGAGGCGGAGATGGACGCGCTGTTCACCTCGCAGCGGGACTGGGAGGAGAAGTTCCTGGGCACGCAGAAGGTCTCCGGGAAGGTGGGCGCCTTCGAAGGCGCGCACTACGAATCACGCGGCTACTTCCGTCCCCAGACGGACTGCGTGATGTTCACCCGCGACCGCGTTCCCTTCTGTGCCGTGTGCCAGCACGCCATCAGTGAAATCATCGACCTCTACGCGGGTCCTTCCACCCCCCAGTCGCGAAAGACTCCCTGACTTCCTTCGAATCCCAGGTCCTGTCGGGTGACAGGGATGTGGCAGGTGGTTGGCCAAATGGACGCCCCTCTATTTTCGGGTGTAAGGGGGACCCCATCTGCAAACGAGACACCCCATTGGAGGCATTCTCATGCTGAAGCGGAGCTGGCTGCCGGCGCTCGTGACCACCGTCTTCGTCACGGTCGGTACGGGTTGTGGAGATGAGTGCGTCGATCAGTTCGACTGTCGTGACAAGCCCACGCCGCCCGCGGGCCAGGTCTATGCCTGCGTGGAGAACAAGTGCGAAGTGCGCGCGGTGACGCCGCCGGATGAGGAAGTGGACGCGGGCACCGATGCCGGCACGACGGACGCGGGCACCGACGCCGGGACCGACGCGGGCACTGACGCCGGGACCGACGCGGGCACCGACGCCGGGACCGACGCGGGCACCGACGCCGGGACCGACGCGGGCACCGATGGTGGCACGGGCGCGCAGTGCACGCCGGCCTGCACCCTGACCCAGGTCTGCAACCCGACGACGCTGACGTGCGAGAACTCCGGCCCCGCGGTGACGGACACCAGCGCGCAGATCGCCGCGTTCAAGGCCGCCGCGGGCACCTCTTACGATCCCGCGCTGCCCATCAACGGCGCGTTCGTCACGTACATCAAGCCCCTGGTGGGCACCGACGTCGCGGGTTTCTTCCTCCAGGCGGAGGCCACCGGTCCGGCGATGTTCGTCGCCGTCGACCCGGGCACGCTGCAGGTGGGTGACCGCGTCAACCTCAGCGTCTCCGGCGCGACGGTGCTGAGCGGCCAGAACAAGGCGGCCACCACCATCTCGGGCCTGACGGTCGTCAGCCAGTTCCACCCGGTCCGCAACCTCAACACCGCGACGCCCGCGGGGCTCGTGGTGGACCAGTCCAGCGCGCCGACGACGGAGCTGCTCGACAAGGCGGACACCTACTTCGCGACCATCGCCCGGATGAGCGGCACGCTCAATGGCGCATCCGCGACCAGCGGCACGGGCCACGTGGCGTTCACGTTCCGGACCGCGGGCATCAACAACGCGAACCTCAAGCTGCGCGTGACGGAGGACATCGCGGCGGACCTGGGTCTCGTCGACACGTGCGCCGTGACGCTCGCCGCGGGCCCCCTCTGGAAGTTCACGTCCACGGCCACGCCGCCGGTGACCACCCTGCAGCCGTCCGCGTACTTCACCACGGACCTGACGGGCATCACCTGCCCGGCCCCGACGCTGACGGGCGCCATCGCGACGTCGCTGACGGAGGTGAAGGTCTCCTTCAGCCGTCCCGTGGACGCCGCCAGCCTCACCAACGTCCCGGCGCAGTTCACGTTCACCAACGGCATCCAGGCGCAGAGCGCGACGGTCAGCGGCAAGGACGTCTACGTGAAGACGACCGAGCAGGTCGCGGGCACGGATTACGCGGTGTCGGCCACCACGTCCGTGAAGGACACGGTCGGCGGCGCGGTGGTCATCCCCAACACGGCGAGCTTCAAGGGCTTCCGTGTCGGGGCGGTCCTGCGCATCACCGAGGTGCAGCCGAGCGCGTCGAACAACCTGGACCTCGTGGAGCTGCAGGTCCTCACCGGCGGCACGACGGCTGGCATCCAGCTGCTGCAGGACGTGAACTCCCCCGTGACGCTGGCCACCATGCCGGACGTGGCCGTGGCCGCGGGCGACATCATCGTGGTCCACATCGCCTCCACGACGGACAGCGAGACGACCTCGAAGAACCAGTTCCCCACCAGCAGCACCCCGGCCAACTACGACACCGCCTGGGACTTCAAGGGCGGGGCCACGGGCATCACCTTCTCCAGCCGCGTCATCCTGGTGCGTAACGCGCAGGATCAGATCCAGGACGCGGTGCCCTTCACGCGCAACTCCGGCACGCCTCCCGCGGCCTTCCCGGGCAACCTCCAGGCCATCCAGGCCGCCGGGCAGTGGCTGCCCGCGGACTGCGGCGGCGCGCTGTGCTCCACGACCACCACGCCCACGGCGGCGGCGGTCTCCGCGGACTGGACCACCCTGCCCACGTCCAATGCGACGCCGGCCAGCCCCTCCATCCGCCGCGTCAGCACCACGGACACGAACACCAAGGACGACTGGGCCGTGGGCGCCTCGTCCTGGGGTGTCGCGAACCCGTAGTCGCCTTCGCTGAACGTCTGAAGTGACAAGGGCCGCGCTCTCCACCTGGGGAGCGCGGCCCTTCTTCTTGGCGGCGGGGTGATGTGTCACGCTCCCGCCCGTCGGGACGCGCCGCCCGTCATCGCGGTGGGCCATATCTCCGAGCCCGCGGCTCCTTCCTGGCGCCCGGCCCGGATCGTTCTTCATGCCCCTGTCTCGCATCGTCGCCGCGCTGCTCGCCCTCGCCCTCGTCGCCTGTCCCAGCGCCTCTCCGCCAGTGCCGCCTCCAGTTGGCGGCCCGTCTGGCGATGGCGGCGTCACCGATGGTGGCCCGTCTGACGATGGCGGCGTCAGGGATGGCGGCCCGTCTGGCGATGGCGGCGTCACCGATGGCGGCATCACGGACGGCGGCCCGTCTGGCGACGGCGGCAGCAACATCACCGAGTTGGGAATCGCGCCCCAGGGCCTGACTCCGGCCGAGGTGGGCCTGCCCTACCGCGCCGTGCTGATGGCTTCCGGTGGAGAGGCGCCCTATACGTGGCGGGTGACGCTGGGCGCGCCCGTGGAAGGGCTCACGCTCACCTCCGATGGCGCGCTGAGCGGCACGCCCCGCTTCGCCGGCTCCGGCGGCTTCACCGTCGAGGTGCTGGACGCCCGGGGCGCCCGCGCCGAGGGAGCGGTGTCCCTCCAGGTGACAGGCACCGTGTTCGCCGCGCTGCCGGACGCCTACGTCTCCGAACCCTATGGCTGGACCTTCCGCATCCCGAACGGAACGCCCTCCCAACGCTGGAGCCTGGGCCCCCAGCCCGCGCCCTCGGGTCTGCGACTCGACGCCAGCGGGAGCCTGTCCGGGACGCCCACGTCGCCGGGGCTGTATGACTTCACGGTGGGCGTCCAGGACTCGGGCCGCACGGCCTCGTGGACGCATGGCCTGTCTGTCTTCACGCCGCCCGCCATCGCCCTGCTCTCCCTGCCGGAGGCCACCGAAGCCCGGCCCTACAGCGTCACGCTGTCCGCCACCGGGGGCCGGGCCCCGTTCGCGTGGTCCGTGACCTCGGGCTCGCTGCCCTCGGGCCTCAGCCTGTCGACTGCGGGCGTCCTGTCGGGCACTCCCAAGAGCGAGGGCGCGGCCTTCACCCTCACCGCCACCGACGTGAACGGCCGCACGGCCTCGCGCGAGCTCGTCCTGTCCGTCATCTCCAGCACCCTCGAGGTGAAGACCGTGGGGCTCGTGGACGGACGCGTGGGAGAGCCCTACGCCGCGACGCTCGCCGCGTCCGGGGCGCGCCCGCCGCTCACCTGGAGCTTCACCGGCACGCTGGCCGCGGGACTGACGCTCGCGGCGGATGGCGCCCTCTCCGGCACGCCCACCGCAGCGGGAAGCGTGAGCCTCACCGTCACCGTGCGCGACGCGGACGGCAGGACGGCGTCACGCCAGCTGCCCCTGACCGTGCTGCCACCCCCGAGCCTGTTCACCGTGGGCCACTGGAACCTGGAGTGGTTCGGAGCACCCAACCAGGGCCCGGCGCACTCCACCTCCGACGGCGGCGTGCCCGACGACCTCCAGGTCGCGGGGGCCCGGGACGTCATCGGCGCCGCGAGCGCCCAGGTGTGGGGCCTGGTGGAGATGGTGGACACCGTGGACTTCAACACGCTCAAGGCGGGGCTGCCCGGCTACAGCGGCTTCCTCGCCAACAACTCCACCTACGTCCTCAGCGGCACGTCGATGTACTCCGCCGGCGAGCAGAAGCCGGGCATCCTCTACGACAGCACGCTCACGTACCGGAGCGCGCAGATCATCCTCACCGCGCAGGCCGCGGACTTCGGAGGACGCCCGCCCCTGCGCGTGGACTTCACCACCCGCATCCACGGCGAGGACGCGCCGCTGGTGGTCATCGTCGTGCACATGAAGGCCTTCGAGGACCTGACGTCCTACGGGCAGCGCCAGCGGTCCGCGGTGGCGCTCAAGGGCTACCTGGACCAGTGGCTGCCCGAGGCACGCGTGCTCGTCATCGGCGACTGGAATGACGACCTGGACCACTCCATCTCCGTGCAGAACGGCGTCGCGCTGGCCACCCCGTACGCGAACTTCCTCGACGACCCCACGCACTACACGTTCCTCACCCGGGTGCTGACGGACGCCAACATCCGCACCACCACGGAGTACAACGACGTCATCGACCACACGCTCGTCACCGACGAGGTGGCCGTGGAGGCCGTGCCCGGCACCGTCCAGGTGCTCCGCCCCGACGCGACGATCCCCGACTACGCGCACACCGTCAGCGACCACTACCCCGTGCTCACCCGCTACGACTTCAGCGGCCCCCCGGGTCCGCGCGTGCGGCTCACCTCGCCCCTGAGCGGCACCTTCCTCGCGGGTGAGACGCTCACGTTCGCGTGGCACGCTATGGGCATGGACACCGTGCGCCTGGAGGCCTCGTATGACGGCGGTGAACAGTGGAGCGTCGTGGTCCCCTCGATGCGCGCGGACGCGGGCAGGTACGTGTGGACCGTGCCCGACAGGGAGAGCGCCACGGTGCGCGTGCGCGTGGTGGACACGGCGAGCGCGTCGCGCTTCGACATGAGCCCTGGCGCCATCTGGTTCACGCGCGCCCAGCCCCGGGTGATCATCAACGAGGTGCTGGCCAACGAGCCCGCGCTCCCGGGCGGCACCGCGCACGAGTTCGTGGAGGTCTACAACGCGGGCCCCGCGCCCGTGGACCTGTCTGGCTGGAGCCTCTGGGACGCCATGGCCTCCCGGCACGTCTTCGCCGCGGGCACCGTGGTTCCGCCAGGCCGGGCGATGGTGGTCTTCGGTGGGACCGCGGGCTTCACGCCCGGCACGCCCAACACCGTCGCGGCCTCCAGTGGCACGCTGAGCCTCAACAACACCTCGGACAGCGTGCAGCTCAAGCGCGTCGACGGCGGCATCGTGGACTTCCTCTCGTACTCCAGCACCGTGGACGCCGTGTCCATCAACCGCTCGCCGGACCTGACGCCGGACGCGGGCTTCGTGCTGCACACCACGTTGCCTCCGGGGCTCCCATCCTCGCCGGGCCGGCGCGCGGATGGCGGCGCCTTCTGAGTCGCGGCGCGGCAGGCCGGCTCAGCGCAGCGGCGGGGACTCGGGATTGGGGGGAGGAGGCCTGGGCACGGACACGACGTCCACGTCCCGGGCAATCCATCCCTCGCGGGTGTCATCGTACGTGACGCGGAGCTCATCGCCCTCCATCAGGTCGCGCAGCTGGGCGTTGTCGTCGTTCCTGCGCAGCCGGGTGTTTTGATCCACGCGGACCTCGCGCTCCTGCCCCTGGCCGTCCACGAAGAGCACCTCGTCGTCCCCCACCCAGGACACCTTGCCCGCGGCCCACTCCTGGGTCTCTGGCCGGCCGGAGCCGCCAGTTCCCGGGGGCTCCGGCTGCGTGGGGGCCCCAGCGTTCTTCGCCTGCGCGCCCGCCGCCTTCAGCGCGGCCGGGTCCACGTTCTGCTTCGAGGCCATCAGCCCGCGCAGCACCTCCGAGCGCCCCTCGCGGTGACTCGCGGAGGGCCCCTCCGGCTTCGAGTCTCCGCCGTGACACGCCGACAGGACTCCACCTCCCGCAAGGCCCATCAGCAGCAGGCCCGCCGCTCCGCGCAGTCTCCGCATCGGTCACGTCTCCCGCGTCGTGCAACGGGGCCCGCATCCACCGAGGCATCCCTTTTCCCCCGACAGCGCGAGCCCGGCATCCCCACCGGAAACATGCGAACGACGGGCGCCTCCGGGAACCTTGGACGCGGCGGCACGGGCCCGGCTCGCGGGGAATCCGTCCTTCCTGGCAGGGGGACAGGCAGGCGGGCGCTGCAAGCCTTTGGGTCAGTAGGTGCCCCAGCGCGAAGGCAGGGGACCACTCCACTGCTTCGCGGTTCCGGGGACCGCGAGCGGAGTGGCGCCGCCAATGCGCATGACGCTGAGGTCCGCGCCCAGACCGGACCAATCCGCCGCGATGTTGCGGCAGTAGAGGTCCTTGGCGAAGCCCGTCTGTGGATTGTGGACGCAGGGGGTTGGATCCCAGACCCGATCCGCTTGCAGCCGCTGGACCGCGGCGACCGTTTCATCGGGCATCGCGCCGGAGGCCTTGACGAAGGGAACACCGTCGACGGGCGAGCCATCCGCCGCCAGGAGTTCAAAGACCTTGCCCGAATAGCTCAGCGCGCCCGGCATGCTGAAGTCCCAGGCCTGGGCGCTGAACGGCGCGGTCTGGCCACAAGAGGCCGGAGCACCGGGCGCGTCGGTGCAGGAGCCTCCAAGGTGGAGCACCAGCACGGCCCCATCCGCCACCGAATAACCCTGGGGGAAGGTGAAGCTGAAGCCGGAGTTGGTCAGCTCCCGGAGGGAGATGTTGGTCAGCGCCCCGCCGGTGATGGCCACCAGTTCGATGAGGTCCTGCTGGCCGGAGGGGTTGATCTCCGTGATGCGCAGCGAAGCCTCCCGCGAGGGAGCCCCTCCATCCGTGCCCGCGTCGCTCACCCCTGCATCGTTGACGCCCGCGTCGCTCACCCCTGCGTCATCGACGCCCGCGTCACCGGTCCCCGCATCGTCCTCACCGGCGTCCCCCTGCTCCCCCGCATCGCGCACACCGCTGTCCGCGCGCCCCGCGTCCGGCATGGAGGACTGAACACAGAGCGAATCGACGCAGACGCTGTCCGGCCCACGGGATGCACAATCGCGATCCTCCGTGCACTCGGACTCCGAACATCCGGCGAAGAAGGAGAACAACACGAGGGTCGACAGCATCGGGACGCCAACAGGACGGAACATGCTGGGACCTTGGCATGGAGGACTGACATCTCCCAACCCAATCCCTCACACCCACCGGTCCCTCCGCCTCCACCGCGACGCGCCGTGTGCAGGCCCGCCGCGACTCCACGGGCCGAACGAAGTCTCCACCGGGATTCTTGCAATGACGGGTCTCGACGACGGTCGAAGCCGTGCGCCTTCATCCACGGGTTCAGCGGCCGGATGCCCTCCGAGCGCGGGGATGAGACGCATTGCTGTGACACGTCACTGGCTCTACAATGGCAGACATCCTCGATGGAGCGACCAACCGGCCGAGCATGACGACACCCCACGAGAACCTGCTTGGAATCTTCCTGAAGGATCGCCGCGCGAAGTTGGATCCGGTGGCCTTCGGCTTCGGCTCGACGCGAAGACGGACGCGAGGCCTGCGGCGGGAAGAAGTCGCCCAGCGCGCCAATGTGAGCGCCACCTGGTACACGTGGCTCGAACAGGGCCGGGGCGGAGCCCCCTCGGCGGACGTCCTCGAGCGGGTCGCCCGCGCGCTGATGCTGACCCCCGCCGAGCGCGAACACCTCTTCCTCCTGGCCCAGCGCCGTCAGCCGGAAGTGCGCTACCAGGAGCCCGGGAGCGTCACGCCGCGGCTCCAGCGGGTGCTGGACTCACTGGAGTTCAGCCCGGCCTACGTCAAGACCTCCGCATGGGACGTCGTCGCCTGGAACCGCGCCGCGGTGGCGGTGCTGACCGACTACGCGGCGCTCCCGCCCGGGCAGCGGAACATCCTGCGCCTGCTCTTCCGCGATCCTCACGTTCGGGCCAGACCCGTGCATTGGGAGAGTCACGCGCGCCTGGCGGTGGCGGCGTTCCGGCTGGAGACGGCCCGGGCTGGGGCCCATGAGAACGCTCGGGCGCTGGTGGACGAGCTGTGCCGTTCGAGCGCCGACTTCGCGGCGATGTGGTTCGACAATGACGTCAGCGCCCATGGCGAAGGGACGAAGTACGTCGAGCACCCGCGGGTCGGCACGCTCGCGCTCGACTATTCGTCCTTCGCGGTCGACAACCAGCCCGACCTTGGGCTGGTCATCTACACGCCCGTGACCCCTGACGACATGGAGCGGGTCCGGTCGCTCGTCCTGGGCTGAGGCCCATCCGCCGGGACCGCACGGGCGGCCCCGGGCGCATCCAGGTGGTCGGTATACCCGTATAAGCCCACGGCTTTTTCCGGCGCCGTTCCAAATGTACCCAGGGATCTCCAACGTCTGACTCAAGGAGGTCGTCATGCGGGTGTTCTTGACGGGAGCGACGGGCTTCATCGGCTCGGCGATCGTGCGCGAGCTGCTGGCGAACGGGCATCAGGTGCTCGGGCTGGCGCGCAGCGACGAGGCGGCCAGCAAGCTGGCGAAGGAGGGAGCCGAGCCGCTGCGCGGCGAGCTGTCGGATACCTCGGGGCTGGCCGCCGCGGCCCGGGCGTGTGATGGGGTGATTCACACGGCCTTCATCCACGACTTCTCCGCCTATGTGGCCGCCGCGGAGACGGACCGGCGGGCGGTCGAGGCCCTGGCCAGCGCGCTGGAGGGTTCGGGCAAGCCCTTTGTCTCCACGTCCGGCACCGCGCTGCTCGGGCCCGGCCAGCTCCGCACGGAGGCAGACGCGCCGCTGCCTGAGAGCCCTCGCGCCGCGGCGGAGAAGCTCGTCCTGGCGTCGGCCGGTCGCGGCGTGCGGGCCAGCGTCGTGCGGCTTCCGCCCTCCGTGCATGGCGCGGGCGACCACGGCTTCGTGCCCGCGCTGATCGCCACGGCCCGTCGCAAGGGCTTCGCCGCGTTCGTGGGTGAAGGCGCGAACCGCTGGCCATCGGTCCACCGGCTGGACGCGGCGAGGCTGTTCCGGCTGGCGCTCGAGAAGGCCGCTCCCGGCACGCCCCTGCACGCCACGGCGGAGGAGGGCATCCCGATGCGCGACATCGCCGGGACCCTCGGTGAGGGGCTGGGCATTCCTGTCCGTGGCATCACCGCGGACGAAGCGCCCGCGCACTTCGACTGGATGGCGGCCTTCGTCGCCATCGACAACCCCACCTCCAGCGCCCGCACCCGCGACGCCATGGGCTGGCAACCGAGGGAGTCGGGGCTCCTGAAAGACATGCGAGACAGCGGATACTTCACCCCGTGAGGCGAAGGGGCACCGGCGCCTCCCTGGGACGCGTCGGTGCCCACCTGTCGCCCTGGTTTCGCACGGGACGCCATCCCGTTCCGTTCCGTGGAGAGTCCTACGGTTGTGGCTTCGCCTTCGCTGCCTCGGCCAGTTGCCGCGACTTCGCGTACAGCTCGGCGGCGGTTGCCGCATCCCCCAGCGCGGCGTGGCACTCGGCCAGGCTGTCCCAGGCGTTGGCCGATTGCGGATGGAGCTGGGTGTTGAGGGTGAACACCTTCAACGCCGGGCGATTGCCGAGGTTCTCGCGGATGGCATAGCCGGCGCCGTTGAGCTCTCGCTCCAGGTCGTCTGCGGTGATGCCGCTGCCGTCACGCAGCCAGGTCTTCAGCGCCGCATCGTCGCTGCCATCGTCGGAGAGGGCGTGGGTGAACATGCGTTCGGACAGCGTCTCGCGCGGAAACAGTCGCGGCGCTACCTGCGCCATGGTGCTGTCCACCAGCGTGCGCGACCAGACATTGCGCGCGCTGCCGTTGGTGAAATAGACGAAGGTCCAGGTGTCCCCGGCCAACGTGTCCTTGAACAACAGGCGCGCGCGGACGCGGGTGCCGCCGTCGTGGCCCATCTGCCGGTAGGCGCCGCTTCTTCCCGTCTCCCAACCACTGACAAACCCACTGTCGCGGCCAGTGCTGAGCTGTTGCGGCTGCAGCAGTGTCTGCAGCGTCGCCCTGCGCACCAGCTTGCCGGCGGCCAGCGCTTGCAGGAAGCGATCGAGATCGCCGACGGTGGTGTGCAGTCCGGCGTGGCCCTGCGCATAGGTCGGCCAGGCGATATCGTCTTCCCGTTGCAGGGCGCCGTCCTTGCCGATGTAAGCGGTGGCCAGACGTGCGGCCGGCACACCGGATGGCCCCAGCCAGGTATTGCGCAGACGCAGTGGCTGCAGGATGCGCTGGCGCACGATGGCCGCGTAGGGCTGGCGGTAATGCGCTTGCAGCAGCGCGGTCAGAACCAGGAAGTTGGTCTGCGTGTAACGGTTGCCGCCGCCGGTGGCGAACTGCATCGGCGTGTCGGACAGGCTCGCGAACACGGCGTCCAGCGTGGGCGGGAAGCCGGCGTTGCCCTTCGACGCCACGATGCCGTCGTGAATCTCGAAGTACTCCGGAACGCCGGAGCTGTGGTTGAGGAAGTGGCGCACGTGGATCGTCTGCCACGCCACGGGCAGGTTCGGCAGGTACTGGCTGACCGGTGCATCCAGGTCCAGGTGCCCCTGCTCCACCAGCTGCATCACCAAGGTGCTGGTGAGCAGCTTGGCCAACGAATAGGCATCGAACACGGTATCGGCGGAGACAGGCGCGTGGCTCTGGATGTCCTTCTCGCCGCGGGCTGCCTGATAAACGAGTTCGCCGTTGTGGCGGATCAGCACGGCCTGTCCGGCGATACCGTAGCGAGCGCGGTTGCGCTCCAGTTGGGTGTCGAGCCGGCGGGTCTGCTCGGTGTTGGCGGCCGGTGCGGCGAACGGAGCGGTGAGGAGCGCGCAGAAGAGCGCGGCAACGAACGGGTGATGCATCCCGATGATCCTTCGAGGGGTGAGCCCGCACCTTAGGGAGGCATCTGTCGCAGGGTCAATCCGCGGTGTGGGCCTGCTCCGGTTCAGTGGACAGGTTGACGACGCTGCCAGCCTCTCTCTCGCCCACCACCCTGCGGCTGAAGAGGTTCAGCAGCACCGCCAGGTACAACCATCCCTCATCGGTCCAGACATAGGTGATGTCACCCACCCTCGCGCGGTGGTGCTGGCTGGGGTGGCAGTTCCTTTCCAGGGTGTTGGGTGCCACCGGGTGGCGATGGGTGGGGTCGGTGGTCAGCACGAAGCGACGCCATGCGCGTCCTCGCAGGCCCGTCTGGCGCGTCAGACGAGCCACTCGCTTCCGGGCCGCCCGCTGGCCCTCGCTTTGAGTTCCGCATGAACCCGAGGAGCGCCGTACGTGCCCCGACTCTGCTGGTGAATGGCTGCCACTTCGAGTTGGAGCGCCCGGTCGCACTTCTTCCTCTCGGACTCGGGTCGTTTCGCCCAGGCGTAGTAACCGCTCCGGAAGACGTTCAGGTGCCGGCAGGGGGCAGCTACAGGGAAGCGGGCCTTCTCCGCACTACTCCCACCATGACGCGCGGCCGGCCTAAAGCCGAGCTGAACGTCAGACGTGTGTCCTTTGCTCCCCTCGCTGGGGCATTGCTGGGAGGCGTGTATGCGAATGACGAGACGTTGGGCGGTATGGCTGTGGCTGCTGCTTCCGGTGGACACACGGGCAGAGGATGTCCCGGAAGTGAAGCCCACGGAGGAGGAGCGGCGCACGCGGGCCACTGCGTGGCGCTCCCTGCTGCGGCTGGACGCGACGACGTTGGCCCTGTTGCCGCGCGCGGGTATCGGCTCGAACGAGGGCTTCCTCCAGGTGGAGCCGACGCTCATTCTCGACGGAGGCGCGGAGTTCGGCCTCAACCTGGGCGCTCCGGTGCGGCTGCGGCTGTGGGGTGGAGGGGAAGACACGGGCCTCGTGCGGAGGGAGGACTGGGACAGCCTCTCGGACTTCGGGCAGGTGGTGCGCGGCCTCAAGCTGGGCTCGGACGACGCGCCCGTGGGCGTCTGGTTCGGCGAGCTGGAGTCCTACAGCCTGCTGTCGGGGCACCTCGTGCGGCGCTACTCCAATCGAAGCAATCCCGACTACCACCCAGCGGGAGGCTTTCTCACCGGGACGTTGGGCCCTCTCTACACGCAAGCCTTCGCCTCGGACGTGCTGGGCGCGCGCCTCGTGGGGGCGGAAGTCGCGCTGGATGTGCAGCACGTCCTCTTCGGCCAGCCCCGCGAGCCGGGCCGCTACACGCTGTCGCTCTCCGCCGTGCATGACTGGGGACGGGCCGGAGGACGCGCGCCCTCGGTGACACTGGCGCACCTGGACGGCACCGCCGTGGTGGTGGTGCGGCCGGGCTTCGAGGCCCACCTGATTGCCGGTTGGGGCGGACAGCCAGGTGAGGGCGGCGCATGGGGAGCCGTGGTGGGCGCGGGCGCGGATGCGTTGACGCCCACGCTCGACATGCGGCTGCGCTTGGAGGTGCGCCGGCAGCACGGCGGCTTCCGACAGGGATTCTTCGGCCCGGACTACGAACTGGCGCGCTTCCAGGCCGCAGGGCCGGAGAGAGTGCCGCTGGCGGAGGCGCCCTTCCCGGACGGGTACTCGGCTTATGGCGAGGCGGAGGTGGGCTGGGACGCGGTCCGCTACGGCGGTCTCTCCAAGCACCTGAAGCTGTCGCTGGGAGTGGAGGCCTTCTCGTGGGGCCGTTTCGACGTGGATGGGCGCGTGGCGGTGCAGCTCTTCGCGCGCAGCCTTGAAGTGGCGGTGAAGGGGCTCGGAGTGGGCATGGGACAGCCCGGCGCGCGCTACCTGGGGGCCGCCGAGGTCCGTTGGCGATTCCTCGGGGGGAAGCTCTACGCGCTGGGGACGGGCGGCACGCTGCTGTTCCCCACGCCGGACGGGACACTGCGGCCCGGGGCTTTCGCCTCGGCGGGCCTGGGGGTGGACAATGCGCGCTGACGCCCTGTTGCTGGCCGTGGCGCTGCTGGCCACGGGATGCGCCTCCGCGCCGCACGCTCCGAAGAGTGGCCGGAGCTTGGGCTACGCGCCTCGTGCGGCTCCTGCGCCCGCGTGGGTGGAGGCTCCGAGCGATGCGTCCCCACGCGCGTGGGGCTCTCCGCCGTCCTCCGTCTCGGGACCCGAGATGTTCCAACGGATGTTGCGTCGCCAGGGGCCACGGGACGAAGTGACCGCCGTGGGAGACAGCGCGGTCGGAGGTGGAGCCCTGAGCGCTGCATCGACGCGGCGGGCGATGCTCGATGCCACGGACGAGGTGAAGGGCTCCCTGCGCGGCGTCGAGGCCGCATTCACCCAACTGGCGGCCCGTCCTCCGGACCTTTGGGGCTTCAGCCTCACCGGCGTCTTCACGCGCTACCTCGACCAAGGCTCCAAGCAGGTGAGTTGGCTGCATGGTGCGCTCGGGAGTGCCACCGCGTTGACGGATGCGGCCTCGGAAGTCGGCGACACGGACATGGAGCTGGGCCTCCTTCGCATGGCGGGGCCCAGGCTCCAGGCGGCCCAGTTCGGGACCCTCCTCCTGGCCACCTGGGTGGACTTCCTCCACCTCGCTGACGCCATTCTCCGAAACTGCCCGATGTGTAGCGTCGAGAAGCTGTTCGCCGACCTTCATCGCGTGCAGGGAATGATGGAGCCCACGCTGGCGGACCTCGCTTCCCTGGACCCGGAGCGAGTCGAAGCGGCGACCCTCGCGATGCCCGAGTTGATGGGGAAGCTGACCCGTGAGTTCGGCACGCTCCAGCGAGAGACCCGCTCGACCATGAAACTCGGCGGGCAGGTCATCGCGGCGATGAAGGCGTTGGAAATGGTCGCCATGATCTCCACGCTGAAGATGTCGCTGCCACGGGTGCCGCCCTCGGCCCCAGCGACGCTCGGCGTGGGCCTCGTGACGAGTTCGGGTGGAGTCATGGTGGGCTCACGGATTGTCGTCTCCGCCGAGTGGGTCGAGATGATGCGAAGGCTCGTGCAGGCGGGCGTCATCTCCGCGCCCGCCGTCGGCGCGGCCGTCCTCATTCAGGGCGGACAGGCCCTGATGGCCCAGGCGCATCAGGACCTACCCAAGGGTGTGCGCGACGCGCTGGGAGACAGCCCCGAAGTGCGCGGCATGCACGAGACCGGCAGAGCGGGGGCGGGCATGTCCGACGCACCCAAGCACCACGTGTTGCCGCAAGAGCACCGCGAGTGGTTCGAGCAGCGCGGCTTCAAGGGCGACATGGACATCGACCAGTTCTGCGTCCGGTTGGAGCAGGCTCACCACGAGGCGATCCACGGCGGGGGGAACTGGCGACTGGGGCGCACATGGCCCGGCGAGTGGAATCGGCGGATCATGGAGGCTCTGCACGAAGCTGAGATCACGGCGGGCCGGAGGTTGACGCGGAATCAGGTCCTGGACATCGTCGTCGAGCGCATGAAGGTCTACAGAATCCCAATCTCGTTCACGACAGGGAGGAGCCGATGACCGACGAACGTTCATGGCGGGGGAACTGGAAGGCCCGCTTGTATGAGCGCGTCCGTGAGCTTGGCTACGACTCACTCACGGCGTTTGCCGAGGCCCGACCCACCGCATCGTTGGTGGCGCTGGCCGATGAGCTGGGTCCGGACGACGTTGCCGGAATTCAGGTGTACGATGGATTGGTGGCTGAAGCAGTGCGAAGTAAGCAAGTGACCCGCTTGGTGCGTGGACAACTTGTGCGCGAGCTGTGGGGGAACATCCCTGATGGTTGGCCGGCCGTGTTGGACGACGACAACCGCTTCAAGGTTGCTAAGGCGGTTGGCCCCTGGATTGCGCATACCCCGGACACGCATAAGGAGCGGGCACGCCAATGCAGGACGTCGCTCCTCACCAATCCGCCCCCTGCTGGCTGGCGTCCGCTCGGGCCTGACGACGAGTTGCTCCGCACGCTCTTGCCGGACGAAGAAGCCTGACCGGAAGCGGCGACCCTGCCAGCCGGTGCGGGAGCCGCCATGTGCCCCCAGTGTGCCCCTCCAGCATGGAATGAGGGTGCACACCAGGGGACGGCGTGGGACGGGACGGGATAGCGAGCCCGAGTGAAATCAGGGCGATAGGGGATAACGGCGCGTCCTGCCTGGGGGTTCCTATCGTCCTGACTACCGCACGGGCCCGCGACTACTGGATCGCGAAGATGAGCGTCACCTTCGCCTGCACCGTCTGCTCCTCCGGCTGGATGGACGTGGCGGGTGCGGCGCGCGCCCCGGCCATGTCCATGGCGAAGGTGGCCGGGTACAGGCGCGGAGCCTCCGTCACCGTGCTCGCGTCCAGCACCGCGCCCAGCTTCACGTTGAGCGCCGAGGCCAGCACCTCCGCCGACTTGCGCGCGCGCGTCACCGCCTGCCGCAGGGCCTCTGCCTGCACGGCGTCCTGACGGCTCAGCCCGAAGCGCACCGAGTCCACCCGGTTCGCCCCCGCCGCGAGCGCCTTGTCCAACAGTCCGCCCACCTTGGACAGGTCCGTCACATGGACGCTGACCAGGTTGCTCACGCGGTACCCCTTGAGCTTCGGCTCTCCCCCCTGGGGCGGTGGCGGCATGTACTCCGGATAGACGTTGTAGTTGCGCGTCTGCAGGTCGCGCTTCGCGATGCCCGCGGACGTCAGCGCCGCCAGCACCTTCTCCATCTGCTTCGCGTTCTCCTCCCCCGCGGCCTTCGCGTTCGCGGCGGACGTCTCCACCGCCACGTCGATGAAGGCCTCATCTGGCTGCGCCTTCACCTCCCCCGTGCCCTCCACCCGCAGCGTGCGCACCTGCGGATCCACGGGAGGCCGCGCCTGCGGCGAACCGGGCGGCGGGACCTGCGCTTGCGCGGCGGCGGTGAAGCCCGCGAGTACCACCAGCATCGACAACATCCTGCGAACAGCGGACATGGCGCCTCCTTCCCAAGGCGAAACCGGGACCGTCCCGCGTCTAGCGCGAAAGCCCCCTGTCTCCAAGACGCCCCGGCCCGGCGGACATTCACCGGCCCCGGGGCGTCTGGCGCCCGTCGGGATCGACTAGTGGGGAAGCGACTCGCCCGTCCGGCCCAGCGACGCGACCGATTCCAGCGGCTTCTTCAGCGGACGCCGCGCGGCCTTGCGCACCTGCGTCTCCGCCTTGCGGCGCGCGGTGCGCAGCGCGTCCCGGCCCATGTCCATCACCGCCGCCACCGCGCCCGTCAGCAGGTTGCCCGGCGGGCTGTCCGGCAAGGCCGGGTGCGGATGCGTGGGCGCCGCCTTCTTCGCCTGCG
This sequence comes from Corallococcus sp. Z5C101001, assembly GCF_007352635.1. Classification (NCBI taxonomy): domain Bacteria; kingdom Pseudomonadati; phylum Myxococcota; class Myxococcia; order Myxococcales; family Myxococcaceae; genus Corallococcus; species Corallococcus sp. Z5C101001. The sequence continues at coordinate 73,532 of NZ_VKLU01000008.1, read as the reverse complement.
CCAGCGCCTCCCCCATCTGCCGCAGCTCCTGCGGCTTGAAGACCTTCTTCACCTCCGGGAAGAGGTACTGCTCCTCCTCCGTGACGTGGGCGCGCACGCTCTCCATCAGCACGTGCACCTTCGCGTCGAAGCGCTCCGACTCGGGCGGCAGCACGTCCAGCTCCGACAGCACCCACTTCATCACGTGGTGCTCCTCCAACGCGCGCAGCACGTCCTGCGACAGCGCCTCCGCCCGCGCGCGCACCGCCGGATAGAAGACCTGCTCCTCGATGGCCGCGTGCACGGACAGCTCCCGCACCATCTGATCCACCAGCCTGCGCTTGTGCGCCAGCGCGTGGTCCCCCGCCTTCTCGAACTTGCGGAACAGCTGCTCCACCGTCTTGTGGTCCGCCTTCAACAGCATGATGGCATCCATGGGCCGTCTCCCTTCCTGCATCGGGGGGCCGCGCCACCCCCTGATGAGCGCGCCCGGGCCCCCTGAACCCTGGCACAGCGCGGCACGGAGTGAAGGGTGGGGATGGATTCCCGGCCGCGCCCACCCGTGCCTCCCTGCCCCCCGCGTCCGGATGGAGGGCAGGCGGACAGGAGCCCCCGGAGTGTCCAGAAGGCGTCGCGAATACCGCCCTGCCCCCCACTCCCCAGGACGCGGCGGCATGCACACCGTGCGCGCTCAGATTCGGTCTCGCGCGGGCGGCGGGCAAGGGAGCGGGGGCATACCGTGACGACGAAGACGCTGCGCGTGCAGGTGGCACGCATCCTCCGCGAGGCGGAGGGCATCCAGTCCTACGAGCTGGTCGCCGAGGACGGCGGCGCGCTGCCCGAGTTCGAGGCCGGCGCCCACCTGGACGTGCGGGTGCCGGGCCTGGACGGCATGCGCCAGTACTCCCTCTGCAACGACCCGGGCGAGACGCACCGCTACGTCATCGCCGTGCAGCGCGACGCCCAGGGGCGCGGCGGCTCCAAGGCCATGCATGACCGCGTCCGCGAGGGCGACGTGCTCACCGTGAGCGCGCCCCTCAACGACTTCCCGCTGCTGTACGGCCGCAGCTACGTGCTCATCGCGGGAGGCATCGGCATCACGCCGCTGCTGGCCATGGCCCGCGTGCTGGAGCGCACCGGCGCGGAGTGGGTGCTGCACTACTGCACGCGCAGCCAGGACCGGACCGCCTTCACGGAGCTGTTGTCCTCACCGTCGTTCGCGGGCCGCGTGCACGTGCACCACGACGGAGGGGACCCGGCGAAGGGGCTGGACGTGCGGGCGCTGCTCGCCACCCGGGGCCCGGGCACGCGGCTGTACTGCTGCGGCCCCGCGGGCCTGATGAAGGCCGTGCGCGAGGCGGCGACGCTGCACAAGTGGCCCTGGGAGAAGGTGCACTTCGAGGCCTTCACCGCCGAGGGCACCGCCGCCACCCACGCGAAGCCGGAGGAGGACTTCGAGGTGGCGCTGAAGAGCACCGGCCAGGTGCTGCGCGTCCCGGCCGGCAAGAGCGTGCTCAACGTGCTGCGCACCCACGGAGTGAAGGTGGAGAGCGACTGCGAGGCCGGCTCCTGCGGCACCTGCGTCACCCGCGTGTGCGAGGGCACCCCCGACCACCGCGACACCTTCTTCCAACAGGAGCCCGCGGGCGACGCGCGGATGCTCGTCTGCGTCTCGCGAGCCCGGTCCAAGCGGCTGGTGCTGGACCTGTAGCCGCCCCTCGACACGCGGCGATGCATTGAAGCGCGCCTCCACGCGGCGGGCCGCCTATGCTCGCACCCCGCTCGCACACAAGAGAGGCTGATGAGCCACGGGATGTTGTTCACCATGGACACCCCTCCCACGGAGGCCCGCTACCAGGGCCGGCTGTGGGTGGCGGATCTGCTGGACCTCACGGGCGCCGCGCTCGTGGGCTGGGGCGCGTTGCGCGCGGCGGAGCAGGTCTCCACGGCCGGCAAGCTCGCGCTGGCGGGCGTCGCCGCGTGGCTGGTGCTGTCCGGCGTGGGCGGGCTCACGGGCCGCACCCCGGGTCGTCACGCGCTGGGCCTGAGGCTGGAGCGCGCCGATGGCGCCGCGCCGGGCCTGGGCACGGGGCTCGTGCGCGCGCTCACCGCCCCCGTGGAGCTGCTGCTCCAGGTCGTGCTGCAACGCCGGCCCCTGGACGAGCGGCTGGGGGTGCACGCGGGCGCGATTCCAGGGGGCTTGCGCGGCTGGCTGCGCGGCCTGCCGCTGCCGCTCGTGGGGACCGCGCTGCTCGCGGGCGCGGTGTGGAGCATCGTCACGCCCACCCACCAGGAGATGCTCCAGTACCTGGACCGCACGCTGACCGGCTGGCACTGCTGCCACGGCACGCGCGAGGTCACCTGGCAGTGCCGCACGTCCTTGTCCCGCGCGGTCCGCGACGCGAAGGGCGGCGACACGGAGGTGGCCGGCTTCCTGCGCACCGAGTGCCCCGTGGCCGCCGCGCGGTTGGCGCCTTGAGGCGCGGGCCTCCCTGAGCCCGCGCGGCTACTGCTTGCGCAGCGGGAAGTCCGCCTGGCCTTCCTTGCAGATGACGCGGACCACCTGTTCGGCCACCATGGGGGCGCTGGCCTGCACGGAGAAGTAGGGCGCCCCCGTCTTCACCTTGTGCTCCCGGTAGGGCTCCAGCCCCGCCATCAGCGCCTGCTGCCGCCGGGCCAGGATGATGCGGCACTGCGACCAGGAGATGGTGTCGTCGTTGATGAGCGTCAGGGTGCGGTTGAAGTTGCTCCCCAGCAGGCCATCCACCAGCGCCTTGCCCAACAGTTCGCGCGGCGCCGCGGGCTTCTCCTCGCGCACGGGCGCCGCGACCGGCGTGGGCTCCGCTGGAGCCGGAGCCGCCACCGGGACCGAGGCCGCGCGCGTGGCCAACACCACGAAGCGCGGCTCCTTCGCGGCGTCCGCCTCCGCGTCCAGCCGCAGGGTCATCCGCTTGCGGTCCGGCTTGATGTTCAACACGGTGGCCGTCCCCAGCAGCGGGTGCTTGCGGGCCCCGCGCGCCCGGGGCCCCACCACCTGGAACACCGCGCCCGCGTTGATGCCGGACGGCACGGACGTGTTCGCCACGCGCTGGCCGCCGCCCGTCTCCTTGATCTCCACCAGCGGCGCGTCCACGGACACCAGGAGGGCCTGACGCACGGGCCGCTTCGTCCCCGGAGCCGGCTTCACCCCCGGGTGCGTGTCGCCTCCGCGCACCGCCTCCACCCCCATGCCCGCGTCCGGCGCCGCGCTGTCGGCGATCACCGGCGGCTCCTCGGACGGAGCCACCACCGGCGGCGGGGGCGGTTCGACCTTCGGGGGCGTAGCCACCACCGGCTCGGCCGGAGGCGGAGACCGCACGGCGGGCGGAGGCCGCGCGGGCGTGCTCGATGACCGGAGGACGTACGTGGTGAGCCCCACGGAGGCGCCCACCAGCAGCAGCGCGGCCATGGCGATCCGCGCCACCGGCCGGCCGCGCTCGGGCCGCGCCAGCGCCTGCTCGGGCGCCGCGGGCGTCCCCACCGCGGCGGCGGCCTGCCCCGTCGTGGCGGGCAGGTGCACCGCGGTGGCGCCCAGCGCGGCCGCGTCCACGGCGTCGTTGTTCCGGGCCACGCCGCCAGAGCCGGAGGAATGGGACACGAACGTGCCGCTGGGCCCCCGCGCGGAGCCCTCCGTTTCGATGCGCCCCGTGTCCCGCCGCCCACCGTCCGGCGGCCCCACCGTGCGCAGCGCCGTGGCGTCGAAGGCGGCCCCGTCCGCCGCGTTGCCAGCGCCATACAGGCCGGTGCCCGACGAGCCGCTCCTCGCGGCCGGTGACGGCGTGCGCCGCTCCCCGTGCACGCCGGACGTCAGCTTGCGCTGCTCGGCGAAGGCCTCCGGGCAGACGGCGCGGACGAACTCGCCCACCTCCTCCGCGCCCACCGGCGCGCCCGTGCGCAGCAGCTCCGCGTTGAGCGAGCGGCCGAAGTCATCCGCCCGCGCGTACCGGTCCGCTGGCAGCGGCGCCAGCGCGCGGCGCACCGCGGCCTCCAGCGGCGGCTCCACGTCCGGCCGGAAGTCCGTCAGCGACGGCACCACCGGGTTCGACATGGCCGCCATCATCTCGCCCACGGTGCCGTGGGGAACCAGCCCACGGCCCGCGAGCATCTCCCACACCACCACGGCGCAGGAGTAGATGTCGCTGCGGTGGTCCAACGGCTCGGCGCGCACCTGCTCCGGGGACATGTAGCCCAGCTTCCCCATCACCGTGGACGGCAGCGTGTACTTGCTGCGCGCGGTGGACTTCGCGAGGCCGAAGTCGATGACCTTCACCTCGCCCTCGTACGACACCATCACGTTGTGCGGGGACACATCCCGGTGGACGATGCCCAGCGGCTCGCCGTCCGTGCCCGTCTTGCGGTGCGCGTACCCCAGCCCCTCCGCGATGCGCTGGCCGATGTAGAGCGCCACCGGCGCCGGCACCGCCCGCCCCTGGGAGCGCGCCTGCTCCAGCAGGTACCCCAGGTCCACGCCCGCCACGTACTCCAGGGCCATGTAGTACGTGCCGTCCGCCTCACCCATGTCGTACACCTGGGCGATGGAGGAGTGCACCAGGTGCACCAGCACCTTGGCCTCGTGGTGGAACCGGTCCAGGAACTGCCGGTCCTTCACCAGCCCCGGCAGGATGGTCTTCACGATGCAGGGCTTCTCGAAGCCCGCGGCCCCGGACAGCTTCGCCAGGTACACCTCCCCCATGCCACCTTGGCCCAGGAGGTGGACGAGCTCGTAGCGCCCGAAAAAACGGGGGGACTCTGTGGGTGCGGTGCTCATGGACTCGGCTCCGGAGCGCAGCACGGACTCCCCCATGGAATCAAGCCGCGCACCACGCGCCTCCCCTTCTTCTCAGAACCCAGACACCTCGCGCGTGGAAAAGAGAAAGTCCCGGGGCCGACGGAATTCCCGAGGCCCTGTTCCGGCTGACAACAGGTGAGGTGTGCACCCGAGCACGTCCCACCGCCCGCGCCCCCCGGGACGTTGCGACTCCGACCCCAGATGCGTTCCCTCGGAAGAGCGCATCGCTTCCTTCCCCTGGGAGGGAGGCGTGCAGCTCCCGGCCCCCTGGCGCTTGGGGGTGCCGCCCTGCGGAAGGCCGTCCTGCCGGAAGGAGTCGCGTCATGAAGCAATGGGGAATCATCGGGTTGCTGGCGCTGGTCGCGTGTGGGCCCGAGTCGTCCACGGGGACCTCGGTCCAGGGACAGACATGCCCCGGGGTCGTCGCCGGAGGAATGACCGCGCGCCAGCAACTGGATGACGTCATGCCCTCCAAGGCAGGCACCGACGGGCGCGTGCCGGTCATCATCCGCTTCCGCTCCCGAGGCCGCACGCAGGCCACGCAAGTCACGGCGAGTGGCGCCCAGCTGGCGGCCAGCACCGGCGCGAAGGTGAGCGTCGTATACCGCAACATCCCCGCGGTGGCCGCGCGCGTGACGCCCCTGGAGCGTCAGGCGCTGGAGGAGAACGAATGGGTGGAGAGCGTGGAGGTGGACCAGGTCTGGACCGCCCAGGCCCTGACGCCCGGGCTGCTCTCGCCGCTGCCGCGTCAGGTGATGGCGGCCACCCCCGGACCGCTCGACGAGTACACCGAAGGGCTGCGCCTGGTGCAGGCCCCGGAGGTGTGGGACGCGGACGGGGACGGCGTGCTGGACGCGGGCGCGCCCACCGGCGAGGGCGTGCGGGTGTGCGTCATCGACAGCGGGCTGGACATGGGCCACCCGGAGTTCCAGGGCGCGGTGGTGGGCAGCCGCGACTTCCTGGACGATGACGGCGACGCGAGCGACCGAAGCCCCCAGGGCGAATGGGGCCAGGGCCACGGCACCCACGTGGCGGGCATCATCGCGGCCCGCATGGGCCAGGGCGGCGTCACCGGCCCTCGGGGCTACCCCGGCGGCATGGTGGGCGTGGCGCCCCGGGCGTCGCTGCTCATCGCGCGCGTGCTGGACCTGCAGGGGCAGACGGAGATGAGCGTGGTGCTCTCCGCCATGGAGTGGTGCGAATCCCAGGGCGCGCGCATCGTGTCGCTGTCGCTGGGCGGCGGCACCCCCACGCGCAGCACGGTGGATGCGTTCCGGGCCATGCTGGACCACGGCCTGCTGGTGGTGGCCGCCGCCGGCAACGAGGGCGGACCGGTGATGTACCCCGCGTCCGACCCGTCCGTCCTCGCGGTGGGCGCGGTCGACGCATCCGAGCGGCGGGCGGGCTTCTCCTCCGTGGGCGTGGAGTTGGGGCTGATGGCGCCGGGCGTGGACGTGCTGTCCACCTTCCCCCGCGGGCTGGGCGCCTCCGCGGAGATGTCCGTGAACGACGCGTCCCCCACGTCCCGCTCGCTGCTGTACTCCCCCACGGGTGACACCGCGGGGAAGCTGCTGGACTGTGGCCTGGGGGATTCGCTCGCGTCGTGTCCGGGCGCCACCTGCGACGGCTTCATCGCCTACGTACGGCCAGGCGCGCTGCCCGTGAACCAGGCCATGGCCAACGTGATGATGCAGGGCGCGCGCGCGGTCATTTTCGGCGCGAACGGCGGTCCCGCGGGCGCCACCGTGGACATCTTCTCGCTGCCCCGGAGCGGCCACTGGGCCCCCGCGGTCAGCGTCAGCCAGGCCGCCAGCACGGTGCTCCAGGAGCGCCTGGGCGCCAACGCGCGGCTGAGCCTCTTCCCGGTGGACTACACCCACGTGTCCGGCACCTCCATGGCCGCGCCCTACGTGAGCGGCGTGGCCGCCCTCCTCTGGAGCGCGCGGCCGGAGCTGACGCCGCGCCAGGTGCGCGAGGCGATGGAGTCCTCCGCGCGCGACCTGGGCACGCCGGGCAAGGACCCCGTGTTCGGCCACGGCCTGGTCCACGCGCGTGACGCCTTGTTGCGACTGCAATGAACGCGGTTTCTCAGCGCCTGGGAGGCCGAGCAACACGGAGCGCATGGATGTTGAGCAACACGGAGCGCGAGGAGTCGGGCGTGCGGGAAAAAAGCGCCACGTAACGAAATCGAGAACGCACTTCTTCGTGGAATGAATGCGCGCCTGGGTTGTACGTGGCGCGCGCCCAATGGCCGCCGGGAAGGCAGCCAACCGGCGCGAAAAACCCTTTCATTCTTGAATTGAGGACATCCATGTTGCGAATTGCTGTTGCCGCCCTGGTCGTTGCCGCTACGGGTTGCGCCGGGTCGAGTGGCGCGACGGTCGCGGGTCGCGGGGGCAACGCCACCGTCACGGGCAGCATCACGTATCCGGCGAGCGGGCTGCAGGGCGACCCGTGCACGTCGGTGCGCGTGAAGGTGACAGAAGGGGAGGCGGCGGCGCCGGGGGCGGCCGAGGTGAAGCAGAGCCGCAACAACCGCTGCAGCTTCATCGTGGCCGGGCTGCCGGACGGCAAGGACCTGAACGTGGAGCTGGTGGCGGACGCGAGCCTCAAGTGCGCCAGCGGCGCGGCGCCCGTCATCACCCCGGGCCCGACGACGATGAAGATCGCCAAGTACGCGGCGCCGGTGGTCAGCTTCAAGCTGGCCTGCGAGTAGGGCCCCACACAGCGGAAGCAGGTCGGGGCGCGCCTGGGTGCGCGCGGCCCCGGCCTTCGTGCGGGTGAAGCTAGACGTCAGGACAGGGACCATTGCTTGCCGCACTCAAGGGCGCGAAGCTGCCGCGGCCCATGATTGCCTTCCGTCCGCGTACCGCGCTGCTCGCCCTGGCCCTGCTGGGCGCGGGTTGCGACTCCGAAGTGCCGTTCCCCACCGAGGATGAGCTCGACCAGCTGAGCGGCCTGCATACGCAGAGCGCGAAGCCGGAGGTGGACCCGACCAACAAGTGGGGTGACAACCCGGACGCGGCGGCGCTGGGCCACCGGTTGTTCGAGGACCCCGGGCTGTCGCGTTGCGGGACGGTGTCCTGCAAGAGCTGCCACACGGGCGAGTCCTACACGGTGGAGACGGCCACGGCGGAAGGCTGTGGGGGCAACCAGACGGTGCGCAACCCGCCCAGCCTGCTGAACGCGGGCTACAACCGCTGGTTCATGTGGGACGGGCGCGCGGACCGGCTGTGGTCCCAGGCGGTGCTGCCGCTGATGAACCCGCTGGAGATGAACTCGGACGCGCAGGTGGTGCGCGCGCGGCTGGTGGCGGACCCCACGTACACGGCGGCGTACACGCAGCTGTTCGGCAAGGCGCCCGCGGACGAGTCGGACTCGGACCGGCTGCTGGCCAACGTGGGCAAGGTGCTGGCGGCGTACCAGCGCACGCTCAACCGCACGGACGCGCCGTTCGACGCGGACGTGCGGCGCTTCCTCCAGGCGGTGGAGGCGGGCACGCAGGAGAAGGACCCGGCGTACCTGGGGCTGAAGACGTTCATGCGCAAGGGCCAGTGCGTGGTGTGCCACAAGGGCCGCTCGCTGTCGGACGACAAGTTCCACAACCTGGGGCTGAAGGACTCGGGCGGTGGGCGGCGGGGGCAGGCGGACGCGGTGGACGCGCTCCTGTCCTGGAAGTTCAACGCCGGGGGCGCCTACAGCGACGCGCCGACGGGCATGGACGCGGCGCGGCTGTCCACGCTGAAGGCGCAGGCGCAGAGCAAGCCCACGGAGGTGGAGGGCGCCTTCCGCACGCCGTCGCTGCGCAACGTGGCGCTGACCGCGCCGTACATGCACACCGGCGCGGAGAAGACGCTGGAGGACGTGGTCGACTTCTACGACAAGGGCGGCGACGCCGTGGGCACCTTCGCGGGCGTGCGCACGGAGACCATCGTCAAGCTGGACCTGAGCAGCGAGGAGAAGCAGGCGCTGGTGACGCTGCTCAAGTCCATGACGGGCGCGGCGCGCTAACGCACCAGGTGGAAGGCCGTCTGGCGTTGGAAGGCCCAGTGCACGGCGCCTTCCGCGTCCAGCACCACGTCCTCCTCCTGGGCGGAGCGCACGGGCTGGCCGTTCCACTCGGGGACGGGGCTCGTCGCCTGCAGCTCGATGGAGAACCAGGAGCTGGGCATCACCTTGTGCTCGCCGTTGCCGGGCACGCCCTCCTGGCGGTCCCACATGCCAATCATCGGGCCGGCGCCGTGGCCGTGCAGGCCAATGGGGTGTGAGTACACGGTGCCGTCGATGCGTTCGGCCTTCATGCGCGCGAGCGAGGCGCGCAGCACCTCGTTGCCGGTGCGGCCCGGCTTGATTTCGCCGGTGACGATGTCCTGGAGCCGGTTGGACGCCTTCAGCGCGGCCTTGAGCCCTTCGGGGACGTCCGTCTCGCCTTCGCGCAGCACGTAGCCCATGTGCTGGGTGTCGGTGTTGAGGCGGAGGGCGGTGATGCCGTAGTCGCAGTGGAGCACGTCGCCGCGCTGGATGACGGGGGCTTCGCCCAGCTGTTCGTCGGTGAAGCCCTGGCGCTGCACGTCCACGTCGGGCTGGAACCAGGTGTCCAGGCCCTCATCGGCCAGGCGCTGGCGCATCCACCACTCCACGTCCTTCGTGGTGGTGGTGCCGGGGGTGATGACGGCGTTGGAGAAGGCGGTCTGGATGATGTCCCAGGCGTGCTTCGTGAGGTCCTCGTAGAAGCGGACCTCGTCGGCGCTCCGCCAGCCGAGCACGTCCAGGGGCAGGCCCCCGGCGGGCTTGAAGCGCTTCACCCAGGTGGGGCCCAGGGCCTGGGCCATGCCTTCGTATTCGCCGTGGGTGAGGCCGTCGGCGAAGGCGATGGCGGGCGACACGTTGATGGCGATGGAGTCGGGCTTGCGCTCCTCCACCACCTGCTTGAGCAGCTGCCACTGTTCGGGGCCCAGGAGCTCCGCGGCGCGGCGGGCCCCGCCGCGGTCCACCAGCTGCGGGGCGCGGCGGGCTTCATAGAGGCCCCCCTGCGTGCTGCCGCCCAGGGCCAGCCGCTCCACGCCCTGGCCCTCGCCGCGGTCGAAGAAGACGTAGATGGTGCGGCGGCGCGCGGCGAAGGTCGTGGGGGACACGAGCGCCTTGAAGACGGGGTCCTCGTTGTACTCGCGCATGGGGACGATCCACATGCGCACGCCATGCTTGCGCATGAGCTGGGGCAGCGCGGTCTCCAGGCGCTCGCGGAGCCACGCCTGCTGGCGGTCGGCCTGCTCGCGCAGCGTGCCGAAGGGGCGCACCGGCGCGGCGGGAGCGGGAGCCGCGGACACGGGAGCCACGGGCGCGATGACGGCGGCCGGGGCCTCGGGCTTCGAGGGCGCGACGGGCGCGGTGGCGCAGGCGGAGGAGCAGACGAGCGGGACGACGAGCAGGTGTTTCCAGGAGCGCATGGGCGCGCAGTCTGTCACGCGCCCTGACACGCCGCCGCACCGATGCGCGGCGGCGGGCTCCGCGTTGCCGGTCAGCCGTGGAAAAGCCAGACATGCTGTCCTGGCTTCACTTTGAATCCATGGAGTGTCTGTCCAAGAAATTCCGGATCATGGCTCTTGCGGGGCCTGGGCCACGACGGGCGTGGCCGGGACGTACTCCTCGCTCGTGTCCAGGGGGCCCAGCTCATTCACCCCGCCCACCACCAGCACGGTGCCCCGGTGCAGCCACACCACGCCGGCTTCGCCTCGCGGCTCATGCAGCGTGGGCGCCTGCGCCCAGATGCCCCGCACCGGATCGAAGCGCTCCGCGGACGCCAGCGTGCCTCGCGAGGAGTGCTCGCCGCCCACCATCAGCACCATGCCGTCCCCCGTCAGCAGCGCCGCATGGTGCTCTCGCGGAACGGCCGGGTCCTCCACCCGCTCCCACGCGTTCCGCTCCGGCACGTACACCTCCGCCGTCTCCGCCGCCCGCGACGTGATGCCCCCCACCACCAGCACGCGCCCGTCCGGCAACAGCGTCACGGTGTGCCCCAGCCGATGCGTGCCCGCCGCGCCGCCCACCGCCCCCGCCTTCTCCCAGTGCCCCGTCGCCGGGTCGTACAGCTCCGCCTGCAAGCCGCTCGCGAAGAGCACCTTGCCCGTGCGCAACACCACCGCCGTCCCTGAACCTCCTCGCACGAAGCCCGGCGCCTCCGCGGGCCGCCACGTCCCCGTCGCCGGGTCGTACAGCTCCGCAGAGCGCACCGGCCGCAGGTCCACGTCCGTCCCTCCCGCCACCAACACCCGCCCGTCCGGCAACACCACCGCCGCTGGATCGTTCCGCGCCTCTCCCATGGGCGCCGCCGCCGTCCACGTCCCCGCGTCTGGCGCGTACAGCTCCGCGCTCGCCAGCGCGCCCACCGTCACGCCGTTGGAGCCCCCCACCACCAACACCCGCCCATCCGCGAGCCGCACCGCCGCGTGGTTGCGCCGCGACGTGCGCAGCGCCCCCGTAGGCCTCCACCGCCCCGTGTCCGGCTCGAAGACCTCGCAGCTGCCCAGCGTGCGGCTCCCGTCATGCCCCCCCGCCGCCAACACCCGCCCGTCCTCCAACAGCACGTAGGGCAACAGCCGCCGCGGCGTCGACAACACGCCCGGCACTGGCGCCTCCACCCCGCCCGCATCCGCTCTCGGACCGGGCCCGCACGCCAACACCACTCCCAACCACAGCATCGTGACGCAAGATGTCGAAAACCGTCGCATGACCCCACCGGGACGTCTGGCCGAGGGGTCCGTTTACCGGGCCGGTCTGACATGCAAGCCGCGCAAGGCCTTGTGATTCCAAGGCCTTGTCCTGCCCTCCAGGTCGGATTCCCCGGACGCCCGAAGGGCGGAGGCGCCGTTCCGGCGTCAGTGCCGCATGGGACCCAGGGGGTCGCTCGAGGGCTCCGCGTCCAGGCCCTCGCTGCTTCGCGGCGGCAGGGCCCCGCCGTCGTCATCCACCTCCAGCGTGAGCTGGGAATGGTCAGCGGGCTTGAGTTGGATTTCATCCCCGCGCACGGAGTCCACGTCGCTGAACTCGACGAGGTAGTCGCGCCGGGGAATGGGCACCAGCCCCTGCTCCAGCTCGAAGTGCGTGGCGCCCACGCCCGCCACCCGGCCCAGCGACTGTCCGTCGGCGGTGCGCACCGCCATGCCCTCGCGCACGTCTCCCGCGTGAATCATCGTGTCGCTCCTCGCGCTCGAAGGGCCCGGGAGGCGGGACGCCGCGTCCGGGCCCGGGGGTCCTCACCAAGAGTGGGGCCGCTCCCGCCGCCGTGCGCGCCCCGCCAGGCGGCCCAAGGAGCCCCCGCGCCGCTCCCCTCCACGGCGGGAGGACAGCCCCTCGCGCGACACCGGTGCGCGGTGCCTAACGTTCCCGCAGGAGGCCTCCCGCCATGCTGCTGGAACTGTCGAACGACGAATCGCGCGTGCTGAAGGACGCCATCGATTCCTCCCTGCACGCCCTGCTGGAAGAGCTCGCCCACGCGGAGCAACGCGAGTTCAAGGAAGCCCTGCGCCAGCGCTACGACCGGCTGGAGGCGCTCCAGCGGCGCCTGAACCCCGCCGTGGAGAGCGAACAGGTCTACGCCTGATCCGCGCGCCCCGTGCCCGCGTCGAACCGGCGCAGGTACCGGGCGTCGTGGCGCAGCCAGACGGCGTCCCCGCTCGCGGCGCGGAAGTCCCCGGGCGCCCGCGCCACCATGCGCTCCCCTCCTGTCTCCACCGTCACCCAGACCTCCGCCCCCATCGGCTCCACCAGGTACACGCGGCCCTCGCGCGCATCCGGAGGCACCGGGCCCTGCCCCACCTGGAGGTGCTCCGGCCGCAGGCCCCACACCGCGTCACCCGCCGGCAACCCCAGCGTCTGGGGCTTCACCAGGTTGATGCGCGGCGAGCCGAAGAAGCCCGCCACGAACAGGTTCGCCGGCGCGTCGTACAGCTCGCGCGGCGGCGCCACCTGCTGCACCTCGCCCTGGCTCATCACCACCACGCGGTCCGACAGCGTCATCGCCTCCGCCTGGTCGTGCGTCACGTAGATGAACGTGGCCTTCAGCTGCTCGTGCAGCTTCTTGATCTCCCCGCGCATCTGCGTGCGCAGCGCCGCGTCCAGGTTGGACAGGGGTTCGTCGAAGAGGAACACCTTCGGCCGGCGCACCAACGCGCGCCCCAGCGCCACCCGCTGCCGCTGCCCGCCCGACAGCTCCTTCGGCCGGCGCGCCAGCAGCGCCTCCAACCCCAACACCTGGGACACCTCGCGCACGCGCGCGTCCACGTCCTTCGCCCCCATCCCCGCCACCTTCAGCGGGAACGCCAGGTTCCCCGCCACATCCAGGTGCGGGTAGAGCGCGTAGCTCTGGAACACCATCGCGATGTCGCGCTCGCGCGGCGACAGGTCGTTCACCACCTGCCCGTCGATGCGCAGCTCCCCACCCGACAGCTCCTCCAACCCCGCGATGAGGTTCAACGTCGTGGACTTGCCGCACCCGGACGGGCCCACCAACGACACGAACTCGCCGTCCGCGATGTCCAGCGTCACGCCCTTCACCGCCGCCACCCCGCCCCGGTACACCTTGCGCACGTCCTGCAGGGACACCGTCGCCACCGCGCCACACCTCCACCGCACCCCGCGGGACCACCCCACGCCCGGGTCCGGAAAAGCCCCCAGCATCGCCGCTCCCTCCCTCCCGTGAAGCCCGCCGCGCGCCGCGCCGTCACACCCAGGACATCCCCTACCTGTCTGGTTTTGCAATTGGAGCGGTTTGTTACAGGGTCAACACTTCCCTAGACTCCCGAGGGAACGCGCCGCCGCTGGAGCCCCGCCCATGCCCTTCACCTTCCGCCACCAGCACCTGGACGCCCTGCTGGGTGACCCGCTCACGGCGGCGAACAGCCTCTACGGCATCATGACCGCGGCGGAGCCGGAGCTGATGGAGGGGCTGCGGCTGCACTGGAAGAAGCACATCCGGGAGACGCCCGGGGTGGGGGGCACGCAGTGGCGTCCCGCGCTGAAGGCCTTCAGCGCCATCGAGGGCTTCTGGGGCAACACGTACAGCGACCACCGGCTGGCGAAGGTGCTCTACGAGCCCGCCTCCTCCGCGGCGACCACGGCGGTGACGGGCGTGCCCTCCTCGGCGCAGTTCCTGCGCGACTTCGAGGCCGCTCGCGACGAGGCCTTCTACATCTTCTTCCAGGCCACCTCCGTGAACGAGCTGGCGGGCGTGTCCTTCAAGGCCACGTACTACCACAAGGACGTGTCCTCGCTGTTCGAGCAGCGCCCCCACAGCGTCATGCGCGACATCGTGTCCCGCCGGGTCATCGAGACGGCGCAAATCCTGCTGCGCATCCTCTACGGCAACATGAGCATGGGCTGGGGCAGCCTCTACAGCACGCGCACGCTGGCGACGACGCTGCTGCTGGCGCAGATGCACAACTCCGCGCTCGGCCACTACCGGTCGCACTACACGGGGCGGCGCTCCTACAACCAGAGCGGGGTCGCGTTCACGCTGCTGACGTTCGCGTACATCGTGGCGCAGGCGTGGCGGGACAAAGGCTACGAGTTCAACGAGCAGCGCTGGTACTTCTTCTGGAAGCTCGTGGGCTCGCTGCTCGGCGTGGACACGCGCCTCATCCCGGACGACCACGCGGAGGCCGCCACCCTGTGGGACCTCTTCTTCGCCCGCGGCGAGTGCTTCGGCGGCCTGCCCGCGCCCTACCCCACGAACCTGGACGCCCACCGCATCGACCCGGGCCTGCTCGGCGGCTACGCGGTGAAGGCGGAGGCCAACCTGCTCCAGTGGATCCCCGCCTTCGTCGTCACCCAGCTGCGCAACGCGGGGCGCTGGGCGACGTACTTCCGGGGCGGGTGAGTCAGCGCTCCACCGTCACGCCCTTCCAGAAGGCCACGTACCCCTGGATGTTGGACGCGGCCGACTTGGGCGCCGGGTAGTACCAGGCGGCGTCCGGGTTCGTCTTCCCGTCCACCTCCAGCGTGTAGTAGCTCGCCTCGCCCTTCCAGGGGCAGTGGGTCCGCGTCACGCTGGCCTTGAAGAGCTCCCGCTTCAGGCTGTCGGGCGGAAAGTAGACGTTGCCCTCCACCACCTCGAAGCGGTCGCTCTGGGCGAGCACGACGCCGTTCCATTTCGCGACGGGCATGGCAATGACCTCCTGGGGATGAAGGGGGGTAACGGCGCCTCAACCGGTGTGCGCGGCGCCGGTGGAGGCATGCCGGGTGAGGAAGGGGGCGAGCTCCGCGTTGACGAGCGCCGGCTCCTCCACGCACGAGGAGTGGCCGCCGCGCGACAGGCGCACCAACTGAGAGCCGGGGATGAGCGAGTGGATCCGCTCCGCCTTCGCGGGCACCGTGGCGCGATCCTCCTCGCCCACGACGACCAGCGTGGGGGTCTGGATGCGCGGCAGCTCCTCCGCGACGCCCTTGCGCTTGAGGACGCCGTTGACGGCCCGCCAGATGTCGCGGCGGTTCTCGCTCAGGCGCGCGCGCCACAGCGCCCGCTCCGCCTGGCGGCCCGGGTCGGTGAGGAACGACGTGCCGAACATGATGCGCATCACCGGCGTGCTCACGGGCCCAAGCCCCAGGTAGCGCGCGACCAGGTTGAGCACGGTGTAGCGGGGCACGTTGGCGGGCGGCTCGGGGTCCGCGGAGGTCTCCAGCAACACCAGCGAGCGCACCAGGTCCGGACGCCGCGCCGCGAGCCGCATGCCCACGAAGCCGCCCATGGACAGGCCCACGAAGTGGACCGGCGCCACGCCCAGGGACTCGATGAGCGCCACCGCGTCCGCGTACACCGTCTCCATGTCGATGGCCGGTTCGGGCGGCACGTCGCTCTGGCCCTGCCCCCGGTGGTCGTACGCGATGCAGCGGAAGCGGCCGCGCAGGGCCTCGACCTGCGGGTCGAACAAGCGCGTGCTCCACAGCAAGCCGTGGCTGAAGAGCACCACGTCCCCAGCACCGCCGGTGTCCTCGTAGTACAGCCGGGTTCCATTCACGGACCGCATGGGCATACACGGACCTCCCTTCGCCAGCCGGGACCCTAGTCCATGGTTCGCCGGGAACGCAGTCCTACCCGGGAGGGCAGTGTCCACTGGAGGAGACGGGAACACGCGGGGCACCGCTTGTGCCGTCCGGCGCTTGGGAGGAGCATGGGTGGCACCTCCGGATGCGCACCTCTCGCCCTGTCCTCGTCACCGTCGCGGTGGTCGTCCTCGCCGTGGGCCTGTTCCTCGCACTGCGCTCGTCAGCGCCCTCCGCGCCACCAGCGCCAGCGCCAGTGGTTGCCCAGGCTCCCGCGCCGCCGTTGGACGCGGGGAGCACGGTGGCGCCGGCGCCGGTGAAGACGGTGGAGGCGCCGCCCGCGAAGCCGAATCACTTCGTGGGCTCGCAGGTGTGCGCGGACTGCCACGAAACGCAGCACGCCGGCTGGAAGCACGACTGGCACGCGCGCGCGCTTTCGCCCGCGGCGAAGCCATACGTGGTGGGCACGTTCGCGGCGGGCACGCATTTCCAGGGCGAGTCCAGCGAGGCGTGGATGCGCCGCGACGGGAAGAACTACCTGATGCGCACCAAGGGCGCGGACGGGAACCTGGGCGAGTGGCCGGTGCAGTGGGTGGTGGGCGGCAAGCGGATGCAGGACCCCATCACGCTGCTCCCGGACGGGCGCTGGCAGGTGCTGCCGGTGTACTTCCACGTGACGGGCAAGGGCGAGTGGGTGGACTACTCGGAGAAGAAGCAGGGGGCGCTGGCGCCGGACCACCCGTTCTTCTGGGCGAACTTCCGCCGCAGCGCGCAGCATGCGTGCCTGGACTGCCACGTGACGGGGCTGGACACGCGCTATGACCGGGCGAGCCACCAGTGGGAGACGAAGTTCGCGGACGCGGGCGTCGCGTGCGAGTCCTGTCACGGGCCCGGGGGGCGGCACGCGGAGTCGCAGGCGCCGGCGGACATCATCCAGCCGCGGAAGCTGCCCAAGGAGGAGGGCTTCGCGGTGTGCGCGCAGTGCCACGGGCCGCGCCGCACGCTGTTCCCCATGCTGGACGCCGAGCACCGCTTCCAGCCTGGCCAGCGCTATGACGCGAGCTACCAGCCCATGGTGCTGCTGGTGGGCAACGAGCGCTCCGGTGACTTCTTCACCGACGGGCGTCCCAGCACCTCCAGCTTCGAGTACCAGGCGCTCATCCAGTCCCAGTGCCACCTGAAGGGAGGGGCCACGTGCCTGACGTGCCACGCGGCGCCGCACGACCCGAGCGCCCCCAACGAGGTGAAGAAGCCGAAGACGGCCGTGGCGCGCACGGCGGTGAACGCGGCGACGTGCCAGGGCTGTCACGCGGAGGTGATGGCGCAGGGAGAGAAGCACACGCACCACAAGGCGGCCGCGGCGCAGGACTGCCTCGCGTGTCACATGCCGCCGGTGGTGTCGGGCGTGCTGGACCACTTCGCGGACCACGCGCTGGACGTGCCGGTGCCGCGGAACACGGCGCGCCATGACGTGCCCAACGCGTGCAACACCTGCCACACGAAGGAGACGCCGGACGCGATGGAGCAGGCGTTGACGAAGTGGTGGCCCCAGGCGGAGGTGCGTCAGCAGCGGCGGATCCGGCTGGCGGACGCGTTCGACGAGAAGACGGCGGCGGCAAGCCGGGGTTCGCTGGAGGCGGTGCTGGCGGACACGGCGGAGGCGGCGACGCTGCGGGGCGTGGCGGCGCAGCTCCTGGCGCGCCGGTTCAAGCACGACGCGGTGCCGGCGCTGCGGGCGGCGCTGAAGGGCACGACGGACAGCACGCTGCGCTCGGACATCATCGACGGGCTGGGCAGCGCGAACGCGCGTGAGGCGACGGAGGACCTGGTGGCGCTGTTGCAGGATGGCTCGCTGTGGGTGCGGCAGGGCGCGGCGCTGACGCTGGCCGCGTTCGGAGACAGGCGGGGCGTCCCCGCGCTGGAGATGCTGGCCCAGGCGCCGGAGACGCGGGGGCTGGTGCAGCCGCACGTGATGCTGGGGCAGCTGGCGATGCGCCGCCGGGACGTGGCCACCGCGACGCGTGAGTTCGAGCAGGCGCTGGACCTGCAGCCCTACAACGCGGATGTGCTGGTGCGGCTGGCCGACCTGTACATGGTGCAGGGCGACGTGGCGAAGGGCCGCGAGCGGCTGGAGGAAGCGCTCCGCTTCGACCCGCAGAGCCGCCCCGCGAAGCAGCGGCTGGGCATGATGCCGGCGCCGTGAGCGCTCAGTGCCGGACGGCGAGGATGCGCCGCCCCGGCACGTCCACGGCGTAGGTCGCGCCCATGTCCATGAGGGGCCCCTGCTTCTCGCAGAGCTGGGGCTTGAGCGCGCGCGGATGGAGCGCAGGCACACAGCCAGGGGCAGCCCGCGCATCCAGCGCCCCCCGTGTCGAGGATATCCAGACGTGGATTCCTTCCTCCCAAGCACTTGAGAGGAATTGAACCTTCACCCAACCCCACCGGGAAGCCGCACCGTCTCTCGGCGGAGATGGCGCTCAACCTCGTCACGGTGCGGGCGGAGGAGGAACAGACCAGGGCGGAGCTCCGCGACGTCATGCCCGCCCGGCGCACGGACCTGAACTCGCTCCCTCCCTCCAGGACAGAAGCCCTTCCGACGCACGCGACGCACCTTGGGCCAACCCCTGTTGCAACCCACGCGTCAGGACGTGCCATGAACTCGCGAATCAGGAAGCACCCCCGCTCCTCTCCGCAGACCCTCCTGTGCCTGGGATTGCTGGGCCTCTCCGCTCCCGCCTGGGCGGCGGCCCCCCTCGGCTTCGCGCCCCCCGTGAACAGCGTCACCTCCCCGGGCCCCGAGGCCGTCACCGTGGGTGACTTCAACGCCGATGGACGGCTCGACGCCATCACCGCCAACCCCTCCGACAACAGCCTCTCCGTCCTCCTGGGCAACGGCGCCGGCGGCTTCGCCCCGGCCCCGAAGCGCGTGCCCTTCAACCCAGACACCTTCCCCAACGCCGTCATCACCGGCGGCTTCGGCGGGGCCAACACGCTCGACGTCGCGTACGTGGGCACCCGCGTCCTCGAGACGCTGAACGGCGACGGCGTGGACGGCTTCACGTCCTCCAGCCAGACCCTCATCCTCCCCCAAGGGGAATCCCTGCGCGGCATCACCTCCGCGAACTTCAACGGAGACACGCGCATCGACGTGGCGACCCTGTCCGCCCAGCCGCGCGTCGTCATCCTGCTCAACCAGGGGACGGGGGCGCCGCCGCAGACCCTCTTCCTGCCGCTGTCCGCGCCCGCCGTGGACCTCGCGGCGGCGGACATCACCGGTGACGGCCATCCAGACCTCGTCACCGTGGACGCCTCCGGCCTCGTCACCCTCCTGGGCGGCAGGGGCGACGGCGCCTTCTATCCAAACAAGACCTATCCCAGCGCCGGGGGCGCGACCCGCGTGCTCCTGGCGGACGCCACCGGGGATGGCCGCAAGGACATCCTCGTCGCGGGCAACGGCTTCGTGTCCGTCCTGCCCGGCAACGGCAACGGCGAGTTCGGCGAGGCCCGCACCCTCTCCACCCAGGTCAACGCCACCGCCTTCGCGGCCGCGGACCTGAACCTCGACGGGTTCGTGGACGTGGCCCTCGCCTCCAGCGCCGCGTCCGGCATCACCGTGCTCCTCAACCCGGGCGACGGGGTCTTCGGTCAACCCACGACCCTGCCCACGAACCACCCGGTCTCCGCGCTGACGACGGGCGACTTCAACTCCGACGGGAAGCCGGACCTCATCGCGGCCCAGCGCGCGGGCAACACCGTCTCCGTGTTCCTCAACACCTCCACGGCGCTGAAGGCGGACGCCCGGGTGCAGCTCTTCGCCGGGCCCAACCTGGGCCTGCTCACGCCCTACATCCGCTACGAAGTGCGCGTCACCAACAACGGCCCCGCGGTGATGAACGCCGCCACCGTGCGCTCCGCCCTGCCCGCCGGGCTGTCCGCCAGCTCCAGCGAATGCACGGCGTCCTCCGGCACCGTCACCTGCGGCTTCGGGCCCCTGGCGGTCGGCGCCACCCAGTCGCGCTTCTTCACCGTCCCCCTGGGCCTGCTCAACATCGGGCTGCCGTACACCGTGACGGCCACCCGCGTGGCGGGGGAGCCCGAGGATCCGAACGCCGCCAACAACCAGGACTCGCGCCGCTGCACCGCGATCAGCATCCTGCTCGTCTCCTGCGATTGAGGGCCACGGCCCTGGCATGTCCTGGGTCCCGCGGTGCCATCCGGGACCCCGGGCATGTCTGTCCATTCACTGATGAGCAGTCACCCGCGTGTCTGTGTTGTCCATTGGAGCAGTGGGGGCGCGAACCCGTGGCGGGGGGGTGGCTTCGCCCCTACCTGGGGAGCACCCCTTATGAACGCACTTCTGTTCGCAGCCCTGCTGGCCCAGACCGGAACCCCCGGCGCGGTTCCCGCTCAGCCCGGCTCCGGACACCCCGTGGCCCTGGCGCAGAACACCGCGCCCATGCAGCGCGCCCCCCAGGCTCCCGCGCCGGCCACGCCCACCGCGCCCGCGACGAACGCGCCCCCGCCCACCGCGCCGGCCCCCAACGCAGCCTCGCCAAACACGCGGGCGCCTGTCCCCCGCGCGCCGAACGCTCCCGCACGGGAAGCCCCTCGCGCCGGCACGCCCGCGGCCCAGGACCCGGACTCCGTCCCGGAGGTGCCACCCCCCTTCCACGCGGACGTGTCGGATCCGCTGCTGGCGCCGGTGCCTCCCGCCCCCCTTCAGCTCCAGTCCTGGAACGAAGCGCTCACGCTGCTGCGCCAGCGCTCCACCGACCTCCAGGCGGCGCTGGGCCAGGTGGAGGCGGCCGCGGGCGCGTGGCGCATCGCGCTCTCCAACCTGCTGCCCAACGTCAGCGGCAACCTGTCCGCCCAGTACAACCTGCTCAACCCGAGCTTCATCTTCTTCGACGGGGGGACGGTGCCGACGAGCGGGGCCGGCAGCACCCCCACGGACCTGCTGGGCGTGGGCGTCCTCAACGCGACCGTGCCGGTGGTGGACCTGGCCAGCCTCTATGCCCTGGGCAGCGCGAAGCAGACGCGGCGCACCGCCGCCCTGTCCCTGGCGGAGACGCGCCGGCAGCTCACCCGGGGGCTCGCGCAGGCCCTGGTGTCGGTGTCCTCCATGGAGCGGCTGGCGGAGGTCAACCGCGTCAACCTGCGCACCGCGCTGGAGCGGCTGTCGCTCGCGCAGCGCCGCTTCGACCTGGGCGCCGGCACCCGGCTGGACGTCGTGCGCGTGGAGCAGGACGCGCAGACCGCCCGCCGCAACCTCGTCACCGGTGACGAGAACCTGCGCAAGGCCCGCGAGTCCCTGGGGCTCGCCCTGGGCACCCCGGGCGCGGTGGGGCTCAGACAGGGCCTGGAGCTGACCACGCTCCTCCAGGGCACGAGCCAGTCCTGTCACACGCTGGAGTCGCTGTCGAACCGGGCGGACATCGCCGCCTCGCGCTCCCGGCTGCTGGTGGCGGAGCGCGCCATCGGCGAGGTGAAGCGGCAGTACGCCCCCACCCTGGACCTCACCAGCGGCACCTATGCCTTCACCGTCAACCCGGGCTTCGCCAAGGTCCCCATCTGGAACGTCGGCGCCAGCCTGGTGCTGCCCTTCTGGGATGGCGGCGCGCGCGAGGGCCGGCTGCGCCAGGCGCGCGGCCAGCTGGAGCAGGCCCACGCGGACATCACCGCGCGCGAGCGCAACATCGCCGTGGAGGTGACGCAGGCGAAGCGCGCCGTGCAGGTGACGCTGGCGACGCGCGAGCTGGCGGACCGCGAGCGCCAGCTGGCGGAAGAGAATGACCGGCTCACCCGCCGCAGCTTCGAGGTGGGCACCGGAACGAGCCTGGAGCTGGTGGAGTCGGCCGGGGCCCTGCGGCAGGCGGAGCTGGATCTGGTCATCACCGACTTCCAGTTCCACCAGGCCCAGGTGGATGCATTCCTGTCGGAGGCAGCATGCGATTGGTGAGGGGCGGTTGGGGTACGTGGGGGCTCGTCCTCGCGCTGGCGGGAGCATGCAGCGGCAAGGACCCCGGCCAGTCCACGCCCGGCGGGGGGCCGCAGGCGGGCAAGCAGAGCCAGGGCGGCGGCAAGCCCGTGTCCGTGCAGGTGCTCCAGGTGAAGCCCGGCACGGTGCGCGACATCGGCGAGTACGTGGGCACGCTCATCTCCCGGCGCAGCATCACCATCTACCCGCAGGTGGCCGGCTACGTGAAATCCATCCCCATCCGCCCTGGCGTCCCGGTGAAGACCGGGCAGGTGCTGCTGGTGGTGGATCCGCGCCAGGAGCAGGCCAACCTGCGCGCGACCCAGGCCCAGAAGTCCTCCGCCGTCGCCAGCCGCGAATACGCGCGCCGGACGCGCGAGCGCAGCGCGCAGCTGCTCAAGGAAGGGCTCGTCAGCCGCCAGGACTACGAACAGGCCGTGGCCCAGGCGGAGCAGGCCGACGCCCAGGCCCAGGCGGTGGAGGCGCAGATCCAGAACCAGCAGGTGCAGCTGGGGTTCTTCAACGTGAGCGCCCCCTTCGACGGCGTCGTCGGCGACATCCCGGTGAAGCTGGGCGACTACGTCACGCCCCAGACGGGCCTCACCATCGTGGACCAGGCCGAGCTGCTGGAGCTGTCCGTGCAGGTGCCGGTGGACCAGGCCGCGCGCGTGAAGCTGGGCCAGACGCCGCTGGAGGTGGTGGACGTGGACGGGAAGGCGCTCGTGCGCGCGCCCGCGTTCTTCATCGCCAGCACGCCCAACCCCACCACCCAGCTGGTGGAGGTGAAGGCCGCCTTCCGGAACACCGGAGGGCTGAGGGCCGGCCAGCTGGTGCGCGCGCAGCTGGTCTACGACGTGCGCGAGGCCTTGACCATGCCCACCACCGCGGTGACACGGCAGGGCAGCCAGTCCTTCGCCATGGTGGTGGGCCAGGGCGACGCCGGCACCGTGGCGAAGCGCCAGCCGGTGACGCTGGGGCTCGTCGAGGGCAACGACTACGAGGTCCTGAAGGGCCTGGACGCGGGCACGCAGGTGGTCATCAGCGGCGTGCAGCAGCTGCGCGACGGCATGCCCATCCAGCCCAGGCCCGCAGAACCGAAGCAGGGCCAGAGCGAAGCCATGCCCCTGCCGCCGCCACAGGGCACGGGCGGCGGCGCGGACGCGGGTCGGTAGGGGGCCGCCATGCACTTCTCCGACTTCTTCATCCGGCGCCCCGTCTTCGCGAGCGTGGTGTCCATCCTCATCACGCTCGTGGGCGCCATCTCCATCCCCGGCCTCCCCATCGAGCAGTACCCGGAGCTGGCGCTGCCGCAGGTGCAGATCACCGCCACGTACACCGGCGCGTCCGCGGAGACGGTGGAGAGCTCCGTCACCACGGTGCTGGAGCGCCAGCTCAACGGCATGGAGGGCATGCGCTACCTGGCCTCCACCAGCACCGACGACGGCCAGTGCTCCATCATCGCCACCTTCGACCCGTCGCGAGACCCGGACCTGGCGGCGGTGGACGCGCAGAACCGCGTGGCCACCGCCACGCCGCAGCTCCCCGCGCAGGTCAACGCCCTGGGCATCACCGTGCGCAAGGCGCAGACGCAGCTGCTCGTGGCCTTTGGCATCTTCGACAAGGAGAAGCGCTACGACCCGGAGTTCCTCAGCAACTACGCGGACGTCTTCATCCGCGACGCGCTCCTGCGCGTGAAGGGCGTGGGCGACGTGCGCATCTTCGGCGAGCGCCGCTTCGCCATGCGCCTGTGGCTGGACCCCACGGAGCTGGCCCGGCGCAAGCTCACCGCCCAGGACGTGGTCCTCGCGCTGCAGGAGCAGAACGTCCAGGTGGGCGCTGGCAAGGTGGGCCAGGCGCCCACCGCCAGCGACCAGGCGTACCAGCTGTCCCTCCAGGTGAACGGGCAGCTGTCGTCCGCCAAGGAGTTCGAGAACATCGTCGTGCAGCGCGGGGCGGACGGCGCCCTGGTGCGCATCCGCGACGTGGGCCGCGCGCAGCTGGGCGCGGAGAGCTACACGCAGCTCCTGCGCTTCGACGGGCAGGACGCGGTGGGGCTGGGCATCACCCAGCTGCCGCGCTCCAACGCGCTGCAGGTGCGCGAGGGCGTGGAGGCGGAGCTCAAGCGGCTGTCGGTCAACTTCCCCCCCGGCCTCACCTACAAGGTGGCGTTCGACACGACGCTCGCGGTGAGCGCGTCCATCCGGGAGGTGCTCCAGTCGCTGGGCGAGGCCATCCTGCTGGTCATCATCGTCATCTTCATCTTCCTGCACGGCTGGCGCAGCGTGCTGGTCGCGGTGACGACGCTGCCGGTGTCGCTGGTGGGCACGTTCATGTTCGTGAACGCGTTCGGCTTCTCCCTCAACACGCTGACGCTGTTCGGCCTGACGCTGGCCACGGGCCTGGTGGTGGATGACGCCATCGTCGTCATCGAGAACGTCGAGCGCGTGATGGAGCACGACAAGCTGGACGCGCACACGGCCACCTCCCGAGGCATGCAGCAGGTGTCCGGCGTCGTGGTGGCCACCGCGCTGGTGCTCTCCGCGGTGTTCATCCCGGTGTCGTTCTTCCCCGGCACGACGGGCGCCATCTACCGCCAGTTCGCCCTCACCATCGCCTTCTCCATCAGCCTCTCCGCGCTGGTCGCCCTCACCCTGTCCCCCGCGCTGTGCGCGCGCCTGCTGCGCGCCAACGAGGGCAAGAAGTTCCTGCTGGCGCGCAAGTTCGACGACGGGCTGGATTCGCTCCGGCGCGGCTATGGGAAGCTGCTGGGCTTCATGCTGGGCAAGGCGCGCTGGCTCGTCGTCGCCGCGTTCGTCGTGTTCCTCGCCGCCACCGGGCTGCTCTACCGCTCCGTGCCCAGCGGCTTCATCCCGGACGAGGACCAGGCCTACCTCATCGTCGCGGTGCAGGGCCCGGAGGGCACGTCGCTGGAGTACACGCGGCAGGTGCTCCTCCAGGTGGAGGCCATCCTCCACAAGCAGCCGGAGGTCATCGACATCTTCACCGTGGGCGGCTTCTCCCTGCTGGGCACGGGCGCCAACTACGGCTCGCTCTTCATCAACCTGAAGCCCTGGGAGGAGCGCAAGAAGAAGGAGGAGA
This sequence comes from Corallococcus sp. Z5C101001, assembly GCF_007352635.1. Classification (NCBI taxonomy): domain Bacteria; kingdom Pseudomonadati; phylum Myxococcota; class Myxococcia; order Myxococcales; family Myxococcaceae; genus Corallococcus; species Corallococcus sp. Z5C101001. Next base: position 48,612 of record NZ_VKLU01000008.1, on the reverse strand, counting down.
GCGTCGCGTCCATGGTGGAGCGGCTGCGCGGCCCGCTGTCGCAGGTGGGCGGCGCGCGGGTGCTGCCGCTGCAACCGCCCGCCATCCGGGGCGTGGGCAGCGTGGGCGGCTTCGAGTTCGTGCTGGAGGACCAGGAGGGCGCCCACTCGCTGGAGGAGCTGGCGCAGGCGACCCAGGCGCTGGTGGGCAAGGCGAACCAGGAGCCCCGGCTGCGCGGCGTGTTCTCCGCGTACTCCGCGGGCTCACCCCAGCTCAACATCGAGGTGGACCGCGAGAAGGCCAAGGCGCAGGGCGTGCCCCTGAGCGCGGTGTTCTCCACGCTCCAGGTGTACATGGGCAGCCAGTACGTGAACGACTTCACCTTCGCCAACCGCGTCTACCGCGTGTTCGTGCAGGCGGCCATCCCCTTCCGCGACAACCCGAAGGACATCGGCAGCTTCTACGTGCGCTCGGACTCCGGAGGCATGGTGCCGCTGGAGGCGCTGGTGAAGCTCACCCCCGTCGCCACCGCGCAGACCATCAGCCACTACAACCTCTTCCGCGCCGCGAACATCAACGGCCAGGGCCGGCCCGGCGTCAGCACGGGCCAGTCACTGCAGATCATGGAGAACCTGGCCCAGCAGACGCTGCCCCCCGGCTTCACCTACGAGTGGACCGGCCTGTCCCTGGAGCAGAAGAGCGCGGGCAACACGGTGCTCGTCATCTTCGCGCTGGGCATCATCTTCGTCTTCCTGGTGCTGTCTGCCCAGTACGAGAGCTTCGCCCTGCCCTTCGTCGTCATGCTCGCGGTGCCCGTGGCGATGCTGGGCGCGCTGCTCCTGCAGACCCTGCGCGGGCTGGTGAACGACGTGTTCTGTCAGGTGGGCCTGGTGATGCTGGTGGGGCTCGCGTCGAAGAACGCCATCCTCATCGTGGAGTTCGGTGAACAGCTGCGCGCCCAGGGTCAGGGCGTGGTGGAGTCCGCCATCAACGCGGCGGAGACGCGGCTGCGCCCCATCCTGATGACGTCCTTCGCGTTCCTCTTCGGCGTGGTGCCGCTGATGCTGGCCAGCGGCGCGGGCTCCGCCGCGCGCAAGTCGCTGGGCACCACCGTCTTCGGCGGGATGCTCTTCTCCACCTTCGTCAACCTCATCTTCATCCCGGTGCTCTACGCCATCGTCGAAGGCGCTCGGACGAAGATCCTGAAACATCGAAAGCACGGCAACTCCACGGGCGGTCCACCGTCCCCGCCGTCGCCGCCACTCCCTCCCGAGGAGGAGCCGCCGCGACCCCAGCCCGCGTAGAAACCAGTCGGGAAGGACCCGCACTGGGAGCAAGCACTCTGGTGCGCTATCCGGCGCCGGAGCGCCTTGGTTATCCTTGGCCGACGCATGGCTTCTCCCCTGACTGTCGATGAGCGGCGTCGGTGGCTGTACACGTTGAAGCAGGCGCCCGCGCTGCGCCACACCCGCGCGTCCGTCCTCCTTCGCCTGCTGGGAAGGGCCCGGCTGGTGGAGCCCGCCGCGGGTGACGGCGTCTGCCGGGAAGGCGAGGAGGTGGACGGCATCTACCTCCTGCGCTCGGGCGAGTGGGAGGTGACGGCGGGAGGGTCCGTGCTCTTGCACCTGCGCTCGGGCATGTCGCTGGGCGTGGAGGCGCTCGCGCGGGGCACGTGGCCCGTCACGGTGACGGCGCGGTCCGCGTCGCACGCGCTGTTCATTCCCCGCGCGGAGCTGGACGCCGTGGCGGCCGCGCCCCGTCACGGCGGGGCGGGAGCGGGGAGCGGGCCGCGCGCGGAGGTGGTGACGTTCCGGACGCAGGGCCTGGAGCTGCCGCCCGCGGTGCTGTCCACGCTGGTGGAGCTGGTGGCGAAGGTGATGGTCCACGACTTCGGGGACCGGGTGCTGCTGGTGCGCGCCGGGACGAAGCGGACGGAGGGCGCGGTGCGCGGCGCGGATGGCGTGTACCGCCGCGCGGTGGGGCCGCGCGCGCGGGAGGCCGGGGGCGCGCCGTTCGTGGCCCCGGACGAGGACTTCGACTGCGTGCTGGTGGACGGGCTCGCGGTGCCGGAGGGCCTGGCCACGCGCGAGGTGCGGCTGGTGCCGCCCGAGGGGGAAGCGGACGCCGGGGAGCTCTCGCGAGCGCCGGTGCTGTCCACGGTGCTGCTGTCGCCGTGGCGCTCGCAGGGCAGCCCGACGCTGCGGGGCCGCTCGCTGCCGGACGAGGACGGCTGGGACGAGGCCGCGCCGCCGCCCGGGTGCCGGCTGCGGCTGGACTGGGAGCGGCTGGTGGCGCGCAGGGGGGATTCGCGGCCCCTGGCCGCGCTGGGGCTGGACGCGGGGACGCGGGATGCGCTGTCGCGGTGGGCGCGCGCCATCACCGGCCGGCGCGTGGGGCTGGCGCTCAGCGGCGGCGGCGTGTGGGGCTTCTACCACGTGCACCTGCTGCGGCGGCTGGCGGCGCTGGACGTGCCGGTGGACTTCCTCAGCAGCTCCAGCATGGGCTCCCTGGTGGGCGCGTACTTCTGCGGCACCGCGCGCGACGGGCGCGAGGGCCTGGATGGCCTGCGCCGGCTCCAGCACCGCGCGAAGGTCGGGCACCTGTCCGCGGCGGCGCTGTCCTCCGTGGTCACCACGCAGGCCATGGAGTGGCTGGTGCGAGGCGACCTGGGGGACCTGGCGCTGGAGGAGCTGCCCACGACCTTCCTGCCGGTGACGACGGACCTGTCCACGGGCCGGTGCGTGGTGCTGGAGAAGGGGCCGCTGGCGCTGGCGGTGCGGGCCAGCGGTTCGGCGCCGGGCGTGTGGGCGCCCACGCTCCAGCCGCCCGCGCGCTACGTGGACGGGGCCTTCACCAGCATGGTGCCGGTGGACGTGCTGCTCGACGCGGGCGCGGACCTGGTCTTCTCCAGCAACATCTTCCCCATGGGCCACCACCACGCCGCGCGGCCGCTGCTGCCCGGGGCGGTGGGGCTGTTCCTCTCCGCGCTCAACCCGGTGGCGCGGGCCAAGGACCTGCTGGCCAGCGGCGTGCTGCTGCTGCACCGCAGCGGCGACCTGGAGTCGGCGCGCGGGGACCTGCGCTATGACGTGGGCCCGCGCGACCATCCGCTGCTCGGGTCCATGCGCTTCTCGCACGTGGACGACGTGCTGGACGAGGCCGCGCGCGACATGGACCTGGAGCAGAAGCTGCTGGAGCTCAAGCAGGCCTGGGAGTCGCTGCGCGTGCGCCGCAACACGGGCGGCGGAAGGAGGGCCGCGTGATTCCCGTCCGCATCCTGGGCACCGCGAGCGTGCTCCCCGGCCCGCCGGTGACGACCGCCGCGCTGTGCGAGCGCGTGGGGCGCGACGCGGCGGAGGTGGAGAAGAAGACGGGCATCCGCACGCGGCACTTCGCCCCGGCGGGCACGCGGGCGGCGGATCTGGGGGCCCAGGCCCTGCGGGGCGCGCTGGAGGCGGCGGGCCTGGAGGCGTCCGCGCTCAAGCGCATCCTCTTCGTGTCGTCCATGGGCGGGGACGTCACCACGCCGGCCAACGGCAGCCGGGTGGCGGCGGCGCTGGGGCTGTCGGGCACCTGCGACGCCATGGACGTGGGCAACGCGTGCATGGGGTTCCTGAGCGCCTTCGACCTGGCGGCGCGCTCGGTGGCGACGGGGCTGGGGCCGGTGGGCGTGGTGTCCGTGGAGCTGCTGTCGCGCACGACGCGGCCGGAGGACCCCCGGCCCTACCTGGTGCTGGGCGACGCGGCGGCGGCGGTGGTGCTGGGCGACGCGCGGCCGGGCGAGGGCGTGCTGGGCGCCGCCTTCGGCAACGACGGCACGCTCCCGCCGGACGTCGTGCTGGAGAACCCGCGCATGACGGGCCGGCCGGAGGGCATGCGCTTCCTCACGCCATCCCGGGACATGACGCGCGTGGCGCTGGGAGCGCTGAAGCGCGCGGCGTCGGAGGTGCTTCAGCGGGCGGGGCTGACGGTGGCGGACGTGGCGTGGGTGCTGACGCACCAGCCCAACGGCAGCATGCTCGCGGCCATCCTCCAGGCGCTGGAGGTGCCGCCCGAGAAGAGCGTGACGGTGGTGGACACGGTGGGCAGCGTGGGTTCCGCGTCCCTCGGGACGGGGTTGGACCGGCTGTGGCGCACGCGGCCGGTGAAGCCCGGGGACCGGGTGCTGCTGGTGGGCGTGGGCGCGGGCGTGGCGCACGGCGCGGTGCTGTACCGGGTGGGCGGATGACGGCGGTGGCCGTGGCGGCGAGGGCCGCGTGGCTGGGGACGTTCCGCCTGCTCCAGCGCTACCACCGCTACGAGGTGGTGAACCTGGAGCCGCTCCTGAGGCCGGGCGCGAAGCTGCTGGTGGGCTACCACGGGCGGCCCCTGGCCACGGACCTGTGCATGCTGACGGTGACGCTGCACGACCGCCTGGGCTACCTGCCGCACGGCATCGCGCACGGCGCCTTCGACAGCATCCCCGGCATGCGGCAGGTGGCGGACGGGCTGGGCTTCGTCACGGGCGACGGGCCGCTGCTGGAGGAGGCGGTGGCGCGGGGCGAGCATGTCCTGGTGCAGCCGGGCGGCACGCGCGAGGGCTGCCGCGACTTCCGGCACCGCTACCGCGTGGACTGGGGGGACCGGCTGGGCTACCTGCGGCTGGCCGTGCGCCACCGGCTGCCCATCATCCCCATCGCGGGCCACGGCATGGACGACGCGTACGTGGGGCTGAATGACGGCTATGCCTGGGGCAAGCGCGTGGGGATGCCAGGACGTCTGCCGTTGTGGCTGGGCGTGGGCGCCACGGGGTTGTGGCCCCTGTCCCTGCCGTTCCCGGTGAAGATGACCCAGTGGGTAGGAGAGCCGCTGGCGTCCCATCTGGTCCCGGGCTTCGACGCGGGGGACCGGGAGTCCCTGCGGGCGGTGCACCGGGAGGTGACGGGCGCCGTGCAGGGGCTGCTGGACGCGGCGCGCGGCGGCTACCAGCGGACGCGGTAGGTGGCGGCGCGGCCCTCGCGCAGCTCCACCACCGTGGTCAGGCCCTTCACGCCGGTGGTCAGCGTTCCGAAGTGACAGATGGCGCCGATGAACTGCGGGTACGTCCCGCCCTCGTTCACCTTGATGCGGTAGTCCCGGTCCGCCAGCCGGTCCACCTCCACGTGGAGGAAGTTGCTGCCGGAGGCCAGGTTGCGCGACGTGCGCTCCAGGGCCCGCGCGGGGCCCAGCAGCTTCAGCACGCCGTGCAGCGCGCGGCCCATGTTCGTCTCGAAGTAGCCCGTGACGAACCGCTCGCCCAGCAGCCACTGCGCCTCGCCCATGGGGACGCCCGGGAACAGCTCCTCCGCGCCAATCTGGAGCAGCCGCTGCCAGATGGCGTTGGGATACGCGGGCTCCAGCTTCCGGTCCAGGTCCAGCCCCGCGGCCTTCAGCTTCGCGCGCAAGGGGCCTTCCAGCCGGCCCTTCAGGGCCAACAGCAGACCTTCGACCGTATGGCCGAAGACGATCTCGGACGGGTTCGACACAAGGGGCTCCTGTGACACGTCTCGGGGGATGACGTGGCTCGGTGCCCACTGGTTAGACCGTCGCGGACTTGTGAACAACCCCTACATCCCCAGGGTGATGACGATTTCGACCGGGAGACACCCTGACAGGTCCCGTGCCGCGTAAAGCCCCCGCCCCTGCTTCGTGGATTCATCAACAGACACCCCTCCCTGACGTCACACGTCGTTTCGCGGCCCGTTGCGGCAATGATTGCCCGTCTGTCCAAGGGACAGGATGACACTACGACTGGGGGGACATCATGAGCTGGAGCATCAACATTCCCGTGGTGAGTACTCTCAAGCTCGCCCTGGGCAATGCCGCGCACGACCAGGCGCTGGGCAACGCGGACCTGGGCGGGAGCAAGCCCATCCCCATTCCGGGCGGACAGGTGTCCCTGGGGGCGGCGCTGAAGGCCTCCGTGGAGCTCTTCAACGACCCGGATGACAAGGACGCGCACGGCATCATCGGCGTCGCCCCGAAGGAGTCGGACGGCTCCACGGTGGAGCCGCTCTACTCACCGGATGGGACCGCGTGCTGGCTGAAGTACGCGGCCCAGCTGGACGCGGAGGCCACGGGCGTGGGCCCCTTTCCCTTCGTCGAGCTGAGCGGCGGGGGCACCGTCCAGGTGCTGGTGACGGACTACCGGCAACACACCGCGACCCAGACGCTGGAGGCCGCGCTGGGCGCGGACGCGAAGTCCCTGCGGCTGCCCTTCCTGGTGGGGGACGTGCAGGCGCTGCGGCCCGGGGACGCGCTGTCCTTCCAGTCCGCCCTGGAGCTGAAGGCCGGGGTGAAGGTGTCCTGGTCCATCCTCAGCGGCTCCCTGGCGTCCGCGCTCGCGAAGCGCCTGGCCGGGAACCTGGTGTTCGACTTCAAGGTGGAGGCGGGCGCGTCCATTGGAGGCACGGTGTCGCTCAAGGACGAGTTCCGGCTCGTCTTCTCCCGCCCGACGGTCGACGGGCCGTTCCGCGTGTCGGTTCGCAAGGCCACCTCGGACTCCGCCGGGACCCAGGTGGGGGTGGGCGTCACGCTGCAGTACTCCTCGCCGCTGCTCGCCGCGATCCTCGGCGCCGTGGACTCGCGGGTGCAGGACGCGTTGAAGCTCGTGGAGGGGCTGGAGAACAACGCCCTCACGCCCGTGCTCCTCCAGGTCGCGGGCGCCGCGCTGAAACAGCTGGGCTTCCTGAAGTCGTCGGACCTCACGCTGGCGTCCATCCGGGCCGCCTACGACGAGCTGAAGGCCTTCGTCGATTCGGTCGTGAGCGGGGCGCTCAAGGCCGCCTTCACCTACGAGTACGTCCGGAGCACCGAGGACTCGACGCTGATGGAGCTGGAGGTCCCCGCGGATCAGCTGGCGGCCGCGCACGGCGACTTCATCTCCGGGGACCTCGCCTCCATCCAGAGCCGCGTGAAGAACGCGTGGCTGAAGCGCTACTTCCACATGAAGACCGTCGAGTCCGAGCGCTCCTGGGGCCTGGGCCTGAGCTGGCGCGACGTCAACTTCGCCACGCAAGAGGACCGGCGGAAGCTCAAGGCCGTCGTCCAGCACGCGTCGCGCGACCACCGCAACGGCCCGCGCCGCTACGCCTTCCTGGGCGCCCGGAGCTATTCCAGCTCCGGCCTCCTGTACGGGGGGAGGACCTCCAGCTGGGGCACCGACTTCAGCGCGCAGATGCCGCGCTACTCGCTCACGCCCAGCGCGGATGAGTTCGAGTTCGCCTTCTTCGCCCAGCGCAAGGTGGAGGACGCGCTGTCGAAGGAGCTGATCCAGGGCGAGCTGGACGCCGCCACCGTCTGGGGCGTCCTGCGCCCCGAGGACCTGGTGGAGCTGGTGGAGCGCTTCTTCCGCGTGGCCCCCGGCGGCACGCAGGCGTCCTCGCGGCTGGAGCTGCGGGTGGACACCGACAGCTTCCGGAAGCTGCTGGCGAAGCTCGGCACGGAGCCCGTCCTGGAGCGACAGGCCTTCGCGCGGGCCCTGGCGCGCGCGCTGCCCCGGGCCAACCAGCCCGTGCGCAGGAACATCGACCGGAGGGAAGAGCTCTACACGCCGCTCTGGGACGCCTACCTGAAGGACGGCGGGAGGGATTGGACGCGGGACCGCGCCAGGGCGAACGTGGGGTATCACCTGAAGACCCACGCCGGGGCGGACGGCGCCTCCGCCGCGCAGTGGGAGTTGAGCGGGCTCACCGGCACGTTCTCGGACGTGCTCGAGCAGTCGTCGCGCTACGGGGGCGACATCGGAGGCAGGCCGTACGGGAAGGTGCATGCCTTCTGGAAGGACCTGCTCGACAAGCTCAGCGCGCTGAACAAGGCCATCCAGAGCGAGACCGTCATCCCGGAGAGCGACGCGACCTCCGTCGTGCAGCAGGCCTTCGTGGCCCTGGACGACCTGGTCTGCGACGACTTCCGCGTCGCCGCGTTCATGGGCTGGCTCGACATGCTCGGCAAGCGGTGGGGCCTGGAGGCGGGCATGCAACGGAGCCTGACCATTGAAGTGGGTGAAAAGCGGTTCGTCACGTCGCACGGCTGAAGTCCCTTCCGGAAAGACCGAACCCCCATGGCGACCTTCTCGGATACGACCACGCGCCGGATTCAACTGGGTGCGCTGGCGCTGTTGCTGACGGAAGTGCTCCTCTGCGCCCTCCAGGTCGGAGGCCTGTCCCCACAGAGCGTCGGGCTGGCGGTGTTCTGGCCGCTGGCCTGGCTGGGCCTGGGCGGGCTCCTGGGCTTCCTCTTCGGAATTCCCAAGGTGCTCCAGCAGGAGGCGGCGGACCCCACGCCGGGCTCCTCCCGCTACGTGCTCGGGGTGAACACGAACCTGGAGCAGATCTCCGACTGGCTCACGAAGCTGCTGATCGGCGTCGGGCTGGTGGAGCTGTCGCGCCTGCCCACCGCCATCGCGACGGTCGCGCTGGAGATGACGGGCAACACGCCGGGCCTGACCAAGTCCCTGGCGGAGGCCATCATCGTGCTCTTCTCCGTCGAGGGCTTCATCGGCGGCTACCTCTGCACGCGGCTCTATCTCCCGCGGGAGCTCCGCCGGGCGGATCAGGCGACGTACGACGAGGAGACCCGGGAGGCGCTCGCGCAGGCCCCGGTGCCCGTCCCCGAGGAGCGGCCGGAGGTCTCCGAAGCGCAGCAGAAGGCCGCCGAGCTTGTCACCGAGCGGCCCCTGCGGGACGTCCGTGGGCAGGACGTCCCCCTGTGGGCGCGCGCGCAGGCCATCCGGAACAACCCGGGCGAGGCCATCACCGCCTTTCGCTCGGCCATCGAGCTCGACCCCAAGAACCCCAAGCTCCGGGTGGAGCTCACCCGGCTGCTGAATCTCACCGGGAACCGGGAGGAAGCCTGGAGGCAGGTGCAAGAGGCCCATGCGCTCTTGAAGCCCCCCGGAAGCATCCGGCTCGCGGAGAGCGTCTACGACTGGCTGACGTACCTGCCGCTCTGGGAGGGCGCGGAGGGTGTCGCGAAGACGGTCCATTACGTCGACGAGTTCCGCGAGCGCTACCCCGGTGTCGCCGTGCCTGGCAGCATCCTCGTCAACCTGACCGCGGCCCATGGGCAACAAGCCCGCGCCCTGCTGGAGAAGGGCGTCCCCCGCGAGGCGCCCGAGTTCCGGGAGGTCCGTGCGAAGACCCTGAAGGCGCTCAACGAGACCCTGACCACGGGAGGGAGCAGGTGGGCACCCCGGCTGCGGCAGCTGCTCGACCCTCGCGCTCGTGGCAAGGCGCCCGACGACAACGACCTGGAGGTCTTCGAGTCGGACGACGAGTTCCGCGTCGCGCTGGGGCTCGCGCCCGTCCAGCAGGCCGCCTGACCCGGCGGACCTCGGGCCCCTGACGGACCTCGCGAAGGCCCGTCTCCCGGAGTTTCACGGAGGGCGCGGGCGGATCCGTCCCGCCCTCCCCTCCGTCGAGGCCCCCACCGTCGCGCGCTGCTTCCTATGATTGATGGCACCATGCATGTGCCACGAGAAGCAGACGGGTCCCCTCCAGCCGCCACGGAGGACGCGTCAGACCCGGCGTGGGCGCTCATCCTCGGCGCCTCCTCCGGCACGGGCGCGGCCATCGCGAAGGCCGTCGCGCGCAGGCCAGGGCTCAACGTCTTCGGCGTGCACCGGGGCCGCTACCCGGACACCGCGCTCGAGCTGGAGGCCCGCGTGCGGGAGGCGGGCCGGGACGTGCACCTGCGGCAGGCGGACGCCTCCACCCCCGAGGCCGCCGAGTCCGGCGCGGACGCCCTGCTCGCGCGCGCGGGCCCCCGGAGCGTGAAGCTGTTCGTCCACGCCATCGCCGGCGCGTCCGTGGGGCACTTCCTCTCCGAGGGCCCGGACCGGCTGCACCCGCGCCGCGTGCAGCGCACGTTCGACTGCATGGCGCACTCGTTCGTGTACTGGGTGCAGGCGCTGGTGCGGCGCGACCTGCTGGCCCCGGACGCGCGCCTGCTGGGCCTGCAGAACCCGCTGGACGAAACGCACCTGGGCAACACCGGCCTCATCAGCGCCGCCAAGGCCGCGCTGGAGATGTACGTGCGCCATCTGGCGATGGAGCTGGGCCCGAAGGGCCACCGCGTCAACCTGCTCAAGTTCGGCACGGTGATGACGCCCGCCCTGCGCCACGTCTATTCGCCGGAGGCGCTGGCCCGGTTGGAGTCACGCCACGCGGCCATGCACCCCGCGGGGCGCATGGGCACGGTGGAGGAGGTGGCGCGCTTCGTCACCGTGCTCGTGGGCGATGACGCGGCCTGGTTCAACGGCGCCACCATCGACTTCTCCGGGGGCATGACGCTGCGGCTGCTGGACCTGCTGCTCAACCCGTGACGGCCGGCCCCGGAACGCGGAACGTGAGGCAATAGTAGAAGGGTGACACCTGCTCCTCGATGACGCCCTCCGCGTCCGGGGGCAGCAGCGCGCGCGGGCTCCTCGCCTCGCGCGTGTAGAACGTGAGGGCGCGGAAGGCGGCGCGCTGGAACAGCGACGGCCGGAAGTCCGCGTCCATCTGCTCATCCACCACCACCAGCGGCGTGCCGGGACGCGCCACGCGCGCCATCTCCCGCAGCGCCACCGCGGGCTGGTGGTAGCCGCCGATGCCGCCCACGTGGAAGACGCGGTCGAACGTGGCGTCCCGGAACGGCAGCGCGTGCGCGTCCGCCACCAGCAGCCGCGTGTCCTTCACGCCCCGGCCCCGGCGCAGCCGCTTCTCGCACTGGGCCAGCATGCCGGTGCTCAAGTCCATCCCCCACACCTCCACGGGAAGGCCCGGCGGCAGGGCCCCTCGGATGCGCGGCAGGTTCGCGCCCGCGCCCACGCCCACCTCCAGCACGCGCACCGGCTGCCCGTCCTCATGCCGCTTCAGCGAGCCCAGCTCCAGCCGGCGCATGTACCCGTCGCGCATCCGCGACTCGGAGACGGACTGGAACAGCGGCGTCAGCACCGCCGTCAGCGGGTCATGCAGCGAGGGCAGCCCGTCGTAGATGTGGCGCATCAGCCGGTCCGTGCCCCGCACGCGGTCCTCGCGGTAGAGCCGGGCGAGCCCGTCCTCCACCTCCCACGTCTCGCCGCAGCCGCCGCAGCGCAGGCGCCCCTCGTCCAGCCGGTCGTCCTCGCTCTGCCCGTGCCACACCAGCCGGCCCCGACAGTCCGGACACGCCAGCAGCCCCACGTCCTGCACACGCATCATCGCCTGCTCACCCCGCGGTGCCCTGTTCGGCCAGCGCCTGCGCCAGGTCCTCGCGCGCCTCCAGCCGGGTGAAGTCCTCCACCGCCCGCCGCAGCAGCTCCGCGCGCTCCGGGTCGCCATCGGGCAGGTGGCGGGCCCACTCCAGCCGCGCGCGCCCGGCCTCGTAGGGCGTCCGCCGCTTCTCGGACTCCACGATACAGCGCCTCCACGCGCGGAAGGCCTTGCGCTGCTTGCCCGCGAGCCACGCCTCGCAGCCGCGCCACAGCCACGCGGCGGGCTCGCCGAAGGGGAACACGCCGGCGAAGACCTCCAGGGCCTGGAGCGCGGCCCGAGCGCTGTGCGCGAGCGACTGCAAGCCCGGCCCCGGCATCTCGCGCGCCCACAGCGTGAGCAGCACCTCCGCCACCGCCGTCGCGCCGAAGTAGACGAAGTGCGCCACCGGCTTGCCCGCAGACAGCCGCACCAGCGCCTTCTCCGCCGCGGCGCGCGCGCCCACGCTGTCGCCTTCGCGCAGGCACAGCAGCGCCAGCGTGCCGTCCACGATGATGCGGTCGGTGACGCCGCCGTGCGCCTCCGTCCACGCGAGCGCCGGCTCCAGGGCCACGCGGGCCCGCGCGTGCTCGCCCAGCCGCAGCAGGATGTGCGCGCGGTAGTGCATGGCCCAGTGCTGCGTCTGCACCGCGCCCCGGCGCACCGCGGACGCCTCCAGCCAGTCCATCAGCGGCAGGCCCCGCGCGAACTGGCCCCGGTAGAGCACCGACACGGTGAGCAGCGCGCGGCACTCCTCCGCCAGCCGCAGGTCCCCCACCGAGTCCACGATGGCCGTCGCCCGCGCGAGCCAGGCCTCCACGTCGTCCCAGTGCCCCTGGTACACCGCGCACACCGCGTTGCGGTTGAGCACATAGGCCAGGTCCGCCGGGCGGCCCACCCGCTCCGCCACCTCCTGCGCCCGCTTCACCCACGCGTCCGCCACGCGGTGCAGCGGCACCGTCCCCGCCACCACCGCCATCACCGTGTAGCCGCGCGCCAGCTCCGGCGTGGGGCCCGCGGGCTCGCACAGGTTGAGCATGCGCAGGCCGCTCCAGAGCACCGGCAGCGCCTCCTGCGCGTAGATGAACGCGTCGGTGAGCCGCATCAGCAGCCGGCCCGCCACCCGCCGCGCCTCGCGGCGCCGCGCGGAGTCATCCACGTACGCGTCCGGCCGCGCGCTCTGCGCGACCCGGGACAGCACCTGCCCCAGCGTGCCCAGCACCCACGCCGCGCGCGTCGTCGGCACGCGCCAGCCGAAGTGCGCGAGCGCGGCCTCCGCGTGCACGCGGAAGGCCGCCAGGTCGCCCAGCTGGAAGCGCGCCTCCGCCAGCAGCGCCTCCAGGCCGCCCAGCTCCAGCGGCGTCGCGTCCGGGACGGCCGCCAGCGCCCGCGCGAGCAGCGGCAGCGCTTCCCGGCACGCGCCCACCGCCAGCGCCTCCTCGCCCGCGCGCCGCGCGTGCAGCGCCTCGCGGGCCACGTCCTGGGCCTGTCCCCAGTGGTACGACAGCGCCGCGGCGTGGCCCGTGGGGTGGGCCGCCTCCAGCGCCTCCGCCGCGCGCCGGTGGAGCGCGGGCCGGGACGCGGGCGGCAGGTCCTCCAGCAGCCGCTCGCGCAGCTTGTCGTGCGCGAAGCGCCAGCGCTCATCCGCCACGTCCAGCACCGCCGCCGCCGCGCAGTCGGTGAGCCACGCCTCCACGTCCACGTCCGGCGCGGCGCGCTGGAGCACCCCCAGGTCCAGCTCCCGGCCCAGGAGCGCCGCCAGGTCCAGCAGCCCCCGCGCCTCCCGGGGCACCTTCTCCAGCCGGCGCTGCACCAGGGCGCGCATGCCGCCCGCCCACACGCGCTGGGGCAGCGCGCGGGCCCCCAGCCGGTCCAGGCCGCCCGCGTCCTCCGCCAGCGCGCGCACCACCTCCACCAGCAGGAAGGGGTTGCCCTCCGATTCGCGGAGCAGCAGCTCCACCACGTCCGGCCTGCGGCCGACGGTGCCCAGCATGGACTCGCCCAGCAGCGCGATCTCCTCCGCGTCCAGGCGGGGCAGCCGCAGCACGCGGGCGCCAGGGAGCTGCCCCGGCAGCTGCGGGGACTCGTCGTCGCGGAAGCTCGCGAGCAGCAGCAGCCGCAGCCCCGGGGCCCGCGCCGCCAGCTGTCCCAGCAGCTGGAGGGACTCGGCGTGCGCCTGGTGCAGGTCCTCCAGGATGATCACCGTGGGCTGTGGCAGCCGGGAGAAGAGGTCCTCCACCGTCTGGTGCAGGCGCAGCTGCACCATCTCCGCGTCCACCTCCGGGGCGGCCGGCACCGCGTGGCCCAGCAGCGACTCCAGGTCCGGCACCAGGGGCCGGAGCACCCGCGCCTCGCGGTCGGACAGCTCCGTGAGCATGGGCAGCCAGCGCAGCACCGCGCGCCACTCCTGGTACGGCCCGCCGCCGGTGTCCACCGCCTGGCCGCGCAGCACCACCGCGCCGCGCACCAGCGCCAGCGCGCGCAGCTCGTCCAGCAGGCGCGACTTGCCCACGCCGCTCTCACCGCCGATGAGCCACGCGCCGCCCTGGCCGGAGAGCGCCTTGTCGAGCACGTCCGTCAGATGCTCGCGCTCCTTCACGCGGCCCACGAAGCGCGCGGACTGGAGGAAGCTCTCGCGCGTGGCGGCGGACTCGGCGGGCGGGGACTGGCCGGAGGCGTCGCACAGCGCGGCGATGACGGCCTCCGCGTCGCGCGGCCGGCGGTGGGCGTCGGGCGCCACCAGCCGCTCCAGCACGCCCTTGAGCGCGGGCGGGAAGCCCGGCGTCGCGAACACCTGACCGGCGTGAGGCAGGCGCCCGAAGAACATCTGGCACGCCATGGCGCCGAAGCCGAAGAGGTCGGTCTGCTCGGAAGGGGGTTGGTCCTCGAAGAGCTCCGGGGCCAGGTAGCCCGGCGTGCCCGCGGGGTGCGCGCGCCGACCCTGCTGGTCGCGTCCCACCGCGAGGCCGAAATCCAGCACCTTCACCTGCCCGCGCACCACCAGCACGTTCCCGGGCTTCAAGTCGCGGTGGATGATGCCGCGCCGGTGCAGGTACGCGAGCGCCTGGAGCGTCTGGATCAACAGCCCCACCTGGACCACCAGGGGCGCGTCCGCGCCGGCCTCCACCAACGTGCGCGCGTCCTCCAGCAGGTCCATGGCCAGGTAGGGCCGGCCCTCCACGTCGAAGCCGTAGTCCAGCACGCGGATGACGTGCGGGTGGCGCAGCGACACCAGCGTCTGGAACTCGTGGGCCAGCGACAGCGCCATGCCCTGGGTCGCGAAGGCGGAAGGGGTGCCCCGCCCGGGGCGCCGCGCCAGGTCCGCCACCGTCTTGTGCAGCCGCTTGAGGGCCACCGGGCCGGACAGGCCGTCCTGCGCGCGCCACACCGTGCCCGCGCCGCCTCGGCCCAGCAGGTCGAGGATGCGGTAGCGGCGCCCCACCACCTCCGGACTCATGCCCGGGGACGTGTCGGAGTCCTCCGGCAAATCCGCGCGGGGGGAAGTCTGGCAGGAAGGAGGGTGAGACATGAGGGGGGGCCGCCCTGCCCGTGAGGATATCTCCCCTTCCCGTGCGGGAGGGGATTGAATGTGACGAGGGCAGGCGAAGCAGTTGGCGCTTCGGACCCCGGGGGGGCGGCCCGGCGGGCAGGGCCCGGCAGGCCCCTCTCCCGTGGGGTGATGAAACACCCTGTTTCAACACACGGAGGAGGACATCGATGGCGGGCTACGACTTCGATTTGTTCACGCTGGGAGCGGGGTCTGGCGGCGTGGCGGCCAGCCGGCGCGCGGGGGCCTCCGGGGCGCGGGTGGCCATCTGCGAGGAGGGGCGCGTGGGTGGCACCTGTGTGCTGCGGGGGTGCGTGCCCAAGAAGCTGCTCGTGTACGCATCACACTTTCGCTACGAGCTGGAGGACGCGGCGGGCTACGGCTGGACGGTGAACGGGCCCGCGCTGGACTGGAAGCGGCTCCAGGCGGCGAAGGCGAAGGAGCTGGACCGGCTGACGGGCATCTACGGGCGGCTGCTGCGCGACGCGGGCGTGACGCTGGTGGAGGGCCGGGGCCGGGTGGTGGACGCGCACACGGTGGAGGTCGCGGGGAGGCGCTACACGGCGGAGCGCATCCTGGTGGCGACGGGCGGACGGCCCTACGTGCCGGAGGTGCCGGGCATCGAGCACGCCATCACGTCGGAGGAAGCCCTGGAGCTGCCGTCGCTGCCGCGCCGGGTGGCGGTGGTGGGGGGCGGCTACATCGGCGTGGAGTTCGCGGGCATCTTCGCGGCGCTGGGCGTGAAGGTGACGATGCTCATCCGCGGCGACACGGTGCTGCGCGGCTTCGACAATGACATCCGCGCGGCGCTGACGCAGGAGATGCGCAAGAAGGGCGTGGACATCCGGACGGAGACGTTCATCTCGGACATCGAGAAGCGCGGCGACGGCACGCTCAGCCTGATGACGCGCATGGGGGACACGCTGGAGGTGGACGCGGTGCTGTACTCCACCGGGCGGATCCCCAACACGCGGGGACTGGGCCTGGAAGAGGCGGGCGTGAAGCTGGACGCGCGGGGCGCGGTGGTGGTGGACGGGCAGTCGCGCTCATCGGTGGAGAGCATCTACGCGGTGGGGGACGTCACGGACCGGCTCAACCTCACGCCGGTGGCCATCGCGGAAGGCCGGGCGATGGTGGAGACGCTGTACCGGAACAACCCGGTGACGATGGACCACGAGAACGTGCCGTCCGCGGTGTTCAGCCAGCCCCCGGTGGGCACGGTGGGGCTCACGGAGCGCGAGGCCATGGAGCGCTACGGCAAGGTGGACGTCTACGTCTCCAGCTTCCGGCCGATGAAGCACACGCTCACCGGCCGCGATGAACGGTCGATGATGAAGGTGGTGGTGGAGCGCGGCACGGAGCGCGTGCTGGGCTTCCACATGGTGGGCGCGGACGCGCCGGAGATCATCCAGGGGCTCGCCGTCGCGCTGAAGTGCGGCGTGACGAAGAAGCAGCTCGACGCCACGGTGGGCATCCACCCCACGGCCGCGGAGGAGTTCGTCACCCTGCGCGACAAGCGCCCGGACCCGGCGGAGAGCGCCACGATGCTGGAGCTGGGGCGCGAGGTGGTGGCCACGCCTCCGGGGGATACACGGGAGTGAAGCGACTCCCGGGTGTGTCCCCTCGTTCCACGGTGGAGGGGCACACTGGGGGCACATGGCGACTCGCTGGGCGGGTCAGGCTTCCTCGTCAGGAAGGAGCGTCCGGAGCAGTTCGTCATCGGGACCGAGCGGTCGCCAGCCAGGTGGTGGTGGATGGGCGAGGAGTGCATCTCCGGCCCGCCTTACACGCTCTTCGTGCGTTTCTGGCGTGTAGGACGACCAACGACCGAGAGCCATGGCGACCTCGAAACGGTTTGCGTCGTCCATCACGACCGGCCAACCATCGGGGAGTCCCTCGGCCAGTTCACGCACGAGCACATCGCGGACGAAGCGTGTGACCTGCTTGCGCTGTTCCGCCTCTGCAAGCAATCCGCTCAACACCTGCACCGCCGCAACGTCATCTTTGCCAAGCGCGTCGGCTAACACGTACAGCGGAACGGCAGGGTGCGCCTCGGCAAAGGAGGTGAGTGAGTTGTAGCCACGCTCCCGGACCCTTTCGTAGAGACGTGCCCTGACGTTGCCCTGCCAAGCTTCTCCGCCGCTCATCGGCCTCGCCCGGGAGTGAAGTTCATTGGAACTCTATAATCCCGCATGTTTTTCGCGACGAGCCTCAGGATTTCGTTCCGCGTCAACATCCGACCAGTCCTAGCCTCCGCGTCGCGCAGGGCCTTCATGATCATCTGGTTCCACTCGCCGGGCCATGTGCGCCCCAGCTTCCAGTTTCCCCCGCCGTGGATCGCCTCGTGGTGAGCCTGCTCCAGCCGGACGCAGAACTGGTCGATGTCCATGTCGCCCTTGAAGCCGCGCTGCTCGAACCACTCGCGGTGCTCTTGCGGCAACACGTGGTGCTTGGGTGCGTCGGACATGCCCGCTCCTGCCCTGCCGGTCTCGTGCATGCCGCGCACTTCGGGGCTGTCTCCCAACGCGTCGCGCACGCCCTTGGGTAGGTCCTGATGCGCCTGGGCCATCATGACCTGTCCACCGTGAATGCGGACGGCCGCGCTGACGGCAGGAACGGAGATGACGCCCGCCTGCACGAGCCTTCGCATCATCTCCACCCACTCGGCGGAGACAACAATCCGCGAGCCCACCATGACTCCACCGGAAGTCATCACAAGGCCCACGCCGAGCGTCGCCGGAGCCGCAGGCGGCCCCCGTGGCAGTGACATCTTCAGCGTGGAGATCATGGCGACCATCTCCAACGCCTGCATCGCCGCGATGACCTGCCCGCCCAGCTTCATGGTCGAGCGAGTCTCTCGATGGAGCATGTCGAACTCACGGGTCAGCGACCCCATCAACTCGGGCATCGCGAGGGTCGCCGCTTCGACCCGCTCCGGGTCCAGCGAAGAGAGGTCCGCCAGCGTGGGCTCCATCATTCCCTGCACGCGATGAAGGTCGGCGAACAACTTCTCGACGCTGCACATCGGGCAGTTTCTGAAAATGGCGTCAGCGAGGTGGAGGAAATCGACCCAGGTGGCAAGCAGGAGGGTCCCGAACTGGGCCGCCTGGAGCTTCGGCCCTGTCATGCGCAGCAAGCCCAACTCCAGGTCCGTGTCACCGGCTTCCGAGGCCGCATCCGTCAACGCGGTGGCGCTCCCGAGCGCGTCACGAAGCCACGTCAACTGATTTGAGCCCTGGTCGAGGTATCGCGTGAAGACGCCGGTGAAGCCCCATCCCACGAGGGCTGGAGGACGGGACGCCAGTTTGGAGAGCGCGGCTTCGCTGCTGTCCATGGAGCCCCGCACCTCTCCGATGGCCGCGAGGACGGCTTGGCGTGTCAGGACGGCGCCCTGCCCCCCGCCCCCAACGGCTCCAACCCTGCTGCCGTCCCCAGCGCCTGTCGCGTCGTCGCGTGGCCCCTGGCGGCGCAGCAGCCGTTGGTACATCCCAGGTCCCGAAATGGAGGACGGTGGGGAGCGCAATGCGCGTGGAGGCTCATCCCCCGGAGCCTCCACCCACGCGGGCGCAGGAGCCCCACGCGGCGCATGGCTCAAGCTCCGGCCATGCCCGGGAGCCTGCGGCACGGAGGCGCATCCCGTGGCCAGCATCGCCACGGCCAGCAACAGGGCCTCAGCGCGCATTGTCCACCCCCAGGCCCACCGAGGCGAAAGCACCAGGCCGCAGCGTCCCTTCCAACAAGGGGAACAGCAGCCACAGCCATACCGCCCAACTTCGCGTCATTCGCATACGCGTCTCCTGTGAATGCCCCGACGAAGGGAGCAAAGGACACACGTCTGACGTTCACCTTGGCCCTGACCGGCTGCGTTGCTGCTCGTGGGTGAGAGAAAATGGAGGCCGGCCGTGTCGGGCCGACGGGTGCGGGGGTTCATGTCTCGGACAGACGATGCATTACGCCCACCCCGCACCTCCCCGCGCGACAAGCGCCCGGACCCGGCGGAGAGCGCCACGATGCTGGAGCTGGGGCGCGAGGTGGTGGCCACGCCTCCGGGGGATACACGGGAGTGAAGCGACTCCCGGGTGTGTCCCCTCGTTGAAGGACCTCCTCGCCGCGGGCATGAGGCCCTGCGAGAGCCTCATGCCCGCGGTGGTCCCTCAGAGCCGCTCGACGCTCGTCTTGAAGCCCATGGCCAGATAGGTGATCTGGTAGGACACGGACTCCTTCAGCGCCGCCTTGGCGGCGTCATCGAGCTTGGCTTTCCTGGCGGCCAGCGCCACCTGCTGGAGCACCTCGACCGCGTCATCGACGGACTTCTGAAGCTTCTTCAGGTGCGCCTGGAGCTCCGGAGCGGTCAGCCTGTCGATCTTGGCATCGGCCGCATCGCGGATGTGCTGGAACTCGGTGAAGGAGACGCGATTGTCCGAGTTGATTCGGTCAAGCTCCTTCTTCAGTTCGGCATGCTGGGTCGTGATGTTGAGGCTCATGGGGGTTCTCCTTGGGATCGGGCGATTCCGGGTGGATGCGGCGACACGGCCTGTTGCTGCGAACTCAAGACACGCTGTGTTGTCGAGGAGCACGGGCCGCGCTGGAGACCTAGCACTCGCCTCATGAGCGGGTGTTCGTGCGCTCGCGGGAAGTGCAGGCGGGCCAACGCTTCAGCGGGGAAGCGTTCACGGAGCGACCTTGAACCACCCTCGTGTCGCTACGACGCCGGCCCTGTCTCATGGCCTCGATGGGACCACGAGCAACACAATCCCTGGGCGCAAAGCCAATTGCTCGCAAATCACCCCACCCTGAACATGTGAACCCGGGCGCATCCAGCGCTCAATGGCGCCCATGCGGTGCCTTTCCAGAGACCGACAGACATGACCACGAAAGAGATTCTCATCAGCCTTCTCCTGACGATTCCGCTCGCGGCCCATGGCGCAGGGGACGAAACAACGAGCACCGTGAACACACCCAGCCCCACGGCCGAGGACCCACGGCTCATCGTCGAACACGAGGACGCCGTCCCAACCGACGGGACTCCAGAGGGCGGAGACTCGAGGCTCGGCGGGTCCGAAGACAGCCCGGCTTCCTTTGCCTCAATCTTCACGCTCCGCAGCTCCATGAACAACAAGTGCCTGGAGATCTACGCCTTCAACAACAACAACGGCGCCCGCTCCGGCATGTGGGACTGCTGGGGCGGCGCGAACCAGAAGTGGTACTGGAACGGCGAAGAGATCCGCAACACCATGAACAACAAGTGCCTTGAGGTGCTTTCATTCAACAACAACAACGGCGCCACGGTTGGCATGTGGGACTGCTGGGGCGGCGCGAACCAGAAGTGGTACCGGGACGGAAACCAGATTCGGAGCAGGTTCAACAACAAGTGCCTGGAGATCTACGCACTCAGCAATGACAACGGTGCCCGCGGCGCGGTCTGGGACTGCTGGGGTGGCGCCAACCAGCAATGGTACTTCGGCCCCTGACAGCCCCATCCGTGAGCACCCAGCCCGGAGATGGGCAACGCGGCTGAACACCGTCTCCGCCGCTCCGGATGTCCCGCCGGGATGAGGCTCACGCGCAGGCGCGTGCCCGGGCGAGCAGGTACTCCCGCTGCGGCGGCGTCCGGGCCAGCGCGGCGGCCTGCCGGAAACAGTCCGCCGCCCGGCTCCGCTCCCCCACCTGCTCCAACAGCGTGCCCTCCACGGCGAAGCGGTACGGATACCGCCGCAGCACCGCGTCCGTGCGCAGCGGCCCCAGCGCCTCCAGCGCCGCCGCCGGTCCCCGCACCCGCCCCAGCGCCACCACGCGCCCCAACGCGATGATGGGCGACGGCTTGAGCGCGAGCAGCGCGTCGTACAACCCGAGCAACCGCGCGCGGTCCTCCGGGCCCGGCACCGGCGCCTCCGCGTGCACCAGGGCGATCTCCGCCTCCAGGTGCAGCGGCGTCAGCGCCGGCCCCATGGACGCATGCAGGTGCCGCAGCCCCCGCGCAAGCAACAGGGGCGAAGCCTCCGTGCCCTCACGCGCCTCCTGCGGCACGAACGCGCCGTTCGCGTCCACGCGCCCCGGAAGCCGCGCGACGCGGAAGCAGAACAGCGCGGCCAGGGCATGGCCCTCCGGGGTCGCGGTCCCCGGGTGCGCGAGCAGCACCTCCACCAACCGCAGCGCCTCCACGCACAGCTCCGCGCGAGACAGGTCGTGGCCCTCGGAGGCCTCGTAGCCTTCGTTGAAGAGCAGGTAGAGCGCGGAGTGCACCGCGCCCAGCCGCTCCGGCAGCGCCTCCGGGGACGGCACCTCCAGCGTGGCGTGACAGGCCCGCAGCGTCCGCTTGGCACGCACCCACCGCTGCGCCACGGTGGGCTCGTCCGCGAGCAGCGCGGCGGCGGTCTCCCGCACGGAGAACCCACACGCCACCTTCAACGTGAGCGTCACCTGCATCTCGCGCGAGAGCGCCGGGTGACAGCACGCGAAGAGCAACCGCAGCGCGTCGTCCGGAAGCTCGGCCGCGTAGCGCGTGGCCTCCGGCTCGGGCCCCGCCGCATCCGGGGACGCGGCCTCCTCCGGGACTTCGGGCGCGCGCTGCCGCATCAGGTCCGTCAGCCGGTTCAGCGACACCCGGAGCAGCCACGCGCGCGGTTGCGCTGGAACGCCATGGAAGCTCCAGGTCCTCGCGGCCTGGAGCATGGCGAACTGGACCGCGTCCTCCGCCACGTCCAGCCGGCCCAGGCCCACGCGCCGGGCCAGGGCCGCGACGAGGCCCGCGGACCACTGGCGGAAGGCCAGCTCCAATGCATCCCGGGCCTGCGTCGTGGACGGCACGTCAGACCTCGTCGATGGCGCGCAGCTCGACTTCCCCGTGGCGCAGGTGGGGGCAGGTCCGGGCCAGGGCCACCGCGGCGTCGTACGACTCCGCCGACAGGATGAAGAAGCCGCCCACCACGTCCTTCACCTCCGCGTACGGTCCGTCCGACACCAGGAGCTGTCCGTCCTGCTGCTTCAGGCGCCGGCCGCCCTCGTCGCGCAGCTTCTCGCCCTGGAGCAGGCGGCCCTCCTGCTGGAGCCGCTGACTCCACTGGATGTACTCCTCCAGGATGGCCTGCAGCTCGGCGGGGGACATGGGGGCGAAGTGGGCGGGCGTCTCGTGCAACAGCATCAGGTAGCGAGCCATGGGGATGAACCTTTCGGGAAACATCAGGGGTTTCATCCAGAAAGACGGCCCACGTCGCGGAAGATCGACATGGCCTTGAAACACGGCGCCCGCCTCCTCACCGCTCGCTGCGCACATCCACGCCCTCCAGCTACGGGCAGGCGGGTTCACTCGGAGCG
Organism: Corallococcus sp. Z5C101001; assembly: GCF_007352635.1. Lineage (NCBI taxonomy): Bacteria > Pseudomonadati > Myxococcota > Myxococcia > Myxococcales > Myxococcaceae > Corallococcus > Corallococcus sp. Z5C101001. Next base: position 26,541 of record NZ_VKLU01000008.1, on the reverse strand, counting down.
GAGCTCGCGACGGCGCTCCACCCCACGACGGGCGGCGGATGGGACCGCGCGACCGCGGCCGGGGGGCGAACCACGCGAGGGAGGAGGAAGACGCCCGGGCCCGCGCCTCCAACCCACCGGGATACTCGCTGACGGCCGGGCCGGGCGCTGACGTCCGCTGTCCGCTTTCTCGCGGGGTGGTGGGAAGCGCTGGGCAAGCGGCGGTGCGGTGTGCTCAAGAGGCGTGCGGGGGCTTCGCGGGTCGAAGCCCGGGAGGCATCGCCATGAGCAGTGCAGCTCCTCGTCATCTCTTCGTCGCGGGCGCCACGGGCGCCACCGGCCGCACGCTGATGCGACAGGCCCTGGCACAGGGCGTATCCGTGACCCCGCACGTGCGCCCCAAGAGCGCGAACACGGAGCCCGCGAGCAGTTGGCCGAAGAAGGCCGTGCTGGAACTGGCGGACGCCCCCGCGCTGGCGGAGGCGATGCGCGGCAGCACGACGGTGCTCCAGCTCATCGGCACGATGCGCAAGCGCTTCGCGGCCGGGGACACGTACGAGACGAGCGACATCGGCACCACGCGCCAGCTGGTGGACGCGGCGAAGGCCGCGGGCGTGGACCACTTCGTGCTGCTCACGTCGGTGGGCGCGGGCAGTCCGGTGGGCGCGTACCTCAAGGCCAAGGCGGAGGCGGAGCGCATCGTCCGCGAGAGCGGCCTCGCCTACACGATGGTGCGCCCGCCCGCGCTGGAGGGCGAATACCACGCGCCTCCCGGCGTCCTGCACGCGCTGGGCAAGCTGCCCCTGCTGCTCAACCTCAAGCCCATGCACCTGGATCAACTGGCCGCCGTGCTGCTGCGCGTCTCCGAGCGGCGCGAGCCGCTCAACGCGGTGCTGGAAGGCAAGAACCTGTGGGCGGAGGTGGCGGCGGCGGGCCGGTAGTCAGCCCACCCGGGAGCGCATCACTCCTTCACCGCCCCGGCCGTGAGCCCGGACACGATGCGCCGCTGGAACAGCACCGTGAGCACCACCAGCGGCAGCGTCGCCACCACCGACGCCGCGGCGATCTCCCCCCACGGCTCCTTGTACTCGCTGGCGAAGAGGCTGATGGCCACCGGCACCGTGCGCTTCTCCGGCGTGGACAGGAACGTCAGCGCGTAGAGGAACTCGTTCCACGCGAAGATGAAGACCAGGATGGCCGTCGTCGCCAGCCCGGGCGCCGCCAGCGGCAACAGCACCCGGCGGAACGCGCCCACCGGCGTGCACCCATCCACCCGCGCCGCGCGATACAGCTCGTCCGGCAGCTGGCGGAAGAACGACGTCAGCACCCACAGCGTCAACGGCAGCGCGAACGTCGTGTACGGCAGCGCCAGCCCCACCAGGCTGTCCCGCAGCCCCACCGCGCTGAGGATGAGGTACAGCGGGCTCACCGTCGCGATGGGCGGAAACATCGACACGCCCAGCGCCGCGGACAGCAGTAGCCCGCGCCCCCGGAACTCCAGCTTCGCCAGCGCGAACGCCGCGGACGCGCCCACCGTGAGGCAGAACACCGTCGTCAACGTCGCCACCACCAGCGAGTTCAACACCGCCCACAGGAACGGCCGCCCGAACAACACGCTCTGGTAGTTCGCACCCGTCAGGTGCGAAGGCCACGGCCGCGTCAGCTCTCCATCCGGCCACAGGCTCGTCAGCACCTGCCACAGGAACGGGCCCAGGAAGAACGTGAGGAACGCCACCACGGCCAGCGCCGTGCCCAACCCCGGCCGCTTCATTCCCGCGCCTCCTCGCGCCCCAGCCACTTCAGCCACACCGCCGCCAGCAGCACCACGCCCAGGAACGTCGCCACCGCCAGCGTGCTGCCGTACCCGAAGTCGCCTGAGCGCATCAGCGTCTTGTACGCGTAGATGCTCAGCGTCTCCGTCGTGTTCGCCGGCCCGCCCTCCGTCAGCACGTAGATGGCGTCGAACACGCGGAACGCATCCAGCGACCGGAACAGCACCGCCAGCAGCAGCGCGGGCTTGAGCAGCGGCAGCGTGATGGAGCGGAACTGGCGCCACGGCGACGCCCCGTCCACGCGCGCCGCCTTGTAGAGGTCCTCCGGAATGCCTTGCAGCCCGGCCAGCACCAGCAGCGCCACGAAGGGCGTCGTCTTCCACACGTCCACCAGGATGGCCGCGTGCAGCGCATACCCCGGCGCCCCCAGCCAGTTGATCTCCGCGCCCCCCAACAGCCGGTTGATGAGCCCGGAGTCCGGGTTGAACATCCACGCCCACAGCCGCGCGCTCACCACCGTGGGGATCGCCCACGGCACCAGCACCGACGCGCGCAAGAGCCCCCGCCCCGGGAACGCGCGGTTGAGCAGCACCGCCAGCGGCACCGCGAGCAACAGCTCCACCGCCACCGCCACCGCCGTGAAGTACACCGTGTTTCCCAGCGCGGACCCGAAGCGCGCGTCTCCCAGCAGGTAGGCGTAGTTCGCCAGCCCCGTGAAGCGCCGCTCGCCAAACACCAGGATGAAGCGGTGCAGGCTGAGCCACACCGCCGCCAGCACCGGGTACAGCGCCACCACCGCCAGCACCACCACCGACGGCATCACCAGCAGGTACGCCTGCCGCCGCTCTCTCGCCTGCGAACCCGAGCCCCTCACCGCGCCTCCTCGGGCTGCTCTCCGGTCAGGTGATCCACCTGCTTCTGCGCGCGCGCCAGCGACTCCTCCGGCGTGCGCAGGCCCGCGACGGCGGCGGAGAACTCGCTCTGGAGCACGTCCGCGATGAGCAGGTAATACGGCGTCACCGGCCGGGGCCGCGCCCGCACCAGCGCGTCCTTCAGGCTGGCGATGAACGGCTCCTCCGCGCGCAGCACCGGGTCGTCATACAGCGCCAGCCGTGGCGGGTTGCGCGCGTAGTGCAGCGCCAGCACGCGGTTCGCCTCCGGCGACGTCAGGTGCGCGATGAGGCGAGCGGCGGCCTTGCGGCGCAAGGGCGACACGTGCGCGTTCACCGCCAGCTGCCACCCGCCCAGCGTCCCCCACCCCGGCTGTCCATCCTTCGTCGGCAGCGGCGCGATGCCCACCTTGCCCCGGATGAGCGAGCCCTCCGCCTGCGCCTCGCGCCACGCATAGGGCCAGTTGCGCATGAACACCGCCCGGCCCTCCTGGAACACGCGCCGCGCCTCCTCCTCGCCGAACCCCGTCACCGTCGGCGGTGACAGCCCGTCCGCGATGAGGCCATGCAGGTACGCCAGCGCCTCGCGCGCCGGCTCCGTCTCCAGGAGCACGCGCCCATCCGGCCCCAGCGACTGCCCGCCGTGTCCCCACAGCGCCTCGTACACGTTGCACGTCAGGCCCTCGTACTGCCGGCCCTGCCACACATAGCCCTGGAGGCCGGGGGTCTTCGCCATCGCGTCGCGAGTGAAGCGCCGCAGCTCCTCGTAGGTGCGCGGCGCGCGCGGCACCAGGTCCGTGCGGTAGTAGAGGACGCCCACGTCCACGAACCAGGGCACCGCGTACGTGCGGCCGTCCATCACCACCGCGTCCACGGGGCCGGGCAGGAACTCCTCCCGCAGGCGCGCGGGGGGAAAGTCCTCCGTCAGGTCCGCCACCCAGCCCGCGCGAGCGAACTCCGGAACCCAGACGACATCCGCCACCAGCACGTCGAAGTCCGTGGCCCCGCCCTGCAACGACGTGAGGAAGAACTGGTGCGCCAGGTCCGACGCGTTGGGCAGCGCCTCCGTCACCAGCTCCACGTCCGGGTTGGCCTGCTCGTACCGCGCCAGCAGCTCACGGAACGGCTTCGGGTCGCCCCACAGCGGCTGGAACTTGAAGACGATGCGCGTGCGGCCCCCGGTGCCCGGCGCCTCGGACGAACGCCGGCACCCTCCCGCGGCGAGGCCCAGCGCGACGAGGACGACGAGGAGGCGACCCATGCGCCGGGATGACTCCAGCGCGCGGGGCGACCGTCAACGGCAAGCCCCGCGCCCGGTCATCCAGGCGACATGCCCGGCACGGACAGCGCCGTCGCCGGTGCGAACAGCCGCCGCGCCGTGGCGCCCACCGCGAGGCACGCGAGCGCATCCACCGCGCCCCCCACCAGCCCGCCGGCCAGCGGCACTCCCTTCGACAGGTTCACGATGCCCTTGCGCGAAGCCTTGCTCACCAGCCGGAAGCCCACCGCGCGGTTGATGCTGCCCAGCGCATGCGCCGGCACCGCCTCCAGCGCGCGCAGGCCCAGTTGATGGCCCACCTCGACGCCGGCCTTCTTCACCACTTCCTTGCCGAGGTCGCCCACGATGGCCAGCAGCGTGAGCGTCCGCACGCGGTCCTCCTCCACGTCGTGTCCATGGATGCGCGCGATGGCGCCCACCAGCCGCGCCTGCACCGCCCACGACACGCCCAGTCCCGCGGGCAGCGCCACCGGCAGCGTCAGCATGCCGCCCAGCCCGGACAGGAAGCCCGTGGTGAACAGCTTCCCCGTCTCCCAGTGGATGAGCGAATCGATGCGCGCCTCATGGTTCGCGTAGCGCGGATCCCGCAGGTACTCGTCCGCCAGCTCCGTCGCGCCGCACAGCGGCCCCAGGCCCTCGAAGCCCGCGCTCAAGACGGCGTTGATGACCTCCAGCGGCTTCGACATGCGGCATCCCTTCACGATGAGGCCCGTCCCGCATCCTACCCGGTGCCCCGCTCACACCGGAGGCACCCCAGGCGCCTGCCCACCCTCCAGACAGGCGCACGCAATCCCTCGCGAGCCTGCGTCAGCCCGCCCGCCAGGGCCATCCCTCCCCAGAGGGATGGTCAGAGCCGCGCGCGGACAGGAAGCATGGACTCCTTGCCTCACCTCCGCCGCCAATCCCAGACACCTTGAAAGGAGCACGGGATGTACGAGTACCACGTGGATGCCTTTGTCCCGCCCGCCGCCGGCTGCAACGCCACGGACTCCGGCTGGAACCCCAAGCGCTGCGGTGACTTCGCGAAGTTCCTCAACGGCTACGCCGGCCAGGGGTGGAAGCTCCACTCCAGCGAGTACCGCACCGTGACGGCGAGCAAGGGCTGCGGAACCACGACCGGCTCCTGGCTGGTCTGCGTCTTCGAGCGGATGAAGCAGGGATGAGCCCGCCGCCCGAGGAGGGCCATCCCTACTCCGCCCTGGCGCTGTTTCCCGCGGAGGCCCGCGAAGCCCAGCCCGCTCCAGCCCCCCAGCCCGCGCGCCTTCCCTGGTGGCTCAATCCGCCGTGCCTCCTCGTGGTAGCGCTCATCCTGCTGTACCGCCACGCGGTGCCCCATCGCTGGAAGCGCGAGTGCATCTACGCGCCCACGTGTTCGATGTACGGGCTCCAGTCCCTCCAACGGTACGGCCTGCTACGAGGAGGACTTCGCGCCTGGGCCCGCATCCGACGCTGCGACGACGTGCGGTTCCTCGGGGGGACGGACCTGCCCTGAAGCACGCCAGGCCGCCGTCTCCCGCGAGGGCACGCGGGGCAGGCGCACGGTGAACACCGTCCCCTCCTCCGCCGACGACCGCGCGTCCACCGTCCCGCCGTGGGCCAGCACCAGCTGCCGCACGATGTAGAGCCCCAGCCCGATGCTGCGCTCGGAGCGGCCCACCCGCGTCCCGCGCTGGAGCGGCTCGAAGATGCGCGGCAGCAGCTCCGGCGCGATGGGCTCTCCTCCGTTCACCACGCGCACGACGAGGGCATCCGTCTCTCCGCGGCTCTCCACGCGCACGGGCGTGTCCTCCGGGCTGTACTTCAGCGCGTTGCCCAGGATGTTGGAGAGCACCTGCGCCATCCGGTCCGAATCCCACGCGCCCTGGCCGTCCCCGGTCTGCTCCACCAGCACGGTGCGCTCCGGGTGCGTCGTCCGCGCCTCCTCCGCCACCTGCGACGTGAGCGCGTGGAAGTCACACGGCTCCGCCTCCACCGGGATGCCGCCGCCCATGCGCGCCTGGGTGAAGTCCAGCAGGTCGCGGATCATCCGCGTCGCCCGCTCCGCCGCGGACAGGATGCGCGCCGCCGCCTTCGCGTGCCACGGCTGGATGTCCTCCCGCCGCAGCATCAGCGAAGCTCCCGTGAGGATGGCGGCCAGCGGGTTGCGCAGGTCGTGGCTCACGATGCCAATGAGCTGCTGTTCGAACTCCACCCGCGCCTGCGCCTCGTGCACCAGCCGCTGCCGCTCCTCTTCCGCCTGCCGCCGCTCGGTGATGTCGCGCATCGCGCCCACGATGCGCCGCGCCCCTCCGCTCGCCCCGCGCACGATGCAGCCCTGCGCCGCCACGTACGCGTACGACGCGTCCTTGCGCAGCACCCGGTACTCGTCCTGCCACCGGTCGTCGTCGGAGTCGAACGCGCGCTGGAGCCCCGCCAGCACCCGCTCGCGGTCCTCCACGTGGATGTGCCGGCGCCACCACGCGGCGTCCGCGGCCACCTCTTCCAGGGGGAAGCCGAAGACCTCCTCCGTCGCGTCGCCAATCCAGTGCATCGCGTCCGTCTGGAGGTCCCAATCCCAGATGGCGTCGAAGCTGGCGTGCGCCACCAACTGGTAGCGCTCCTCGGAGCGGCGCAGCGCCTCCTCCGTGCGCTTGCGCAGCCGCACCCCTTCCGCCTCGCGCAGCGCCCGCCGCACGCTGGGCCCCAGCCGCTCCAGCCGGTCCTTGAGCACGTAGTCGGTGGCGCCGCGCTTGAGCAGCTCGATGGCGCGGTCCTCCCCCAGCGCCCCGGACACGAAGAGGAACGGCGTGTCCGGACACACCGCCTGCGCCGCTTCCAGCGCGCTCATCCCGTCGAAGCCCGGCACGTTGTAGTCCGACAGGATGAGGTCGAACTTCCCCTTCGCCAGCGCGGCGGTGAAGGCCGCGCGGCCCGGCACGCACTCCAGCGTCGAGGGCAGCCCGCCCTCCTCCAACTGCGCGGCCACCAACTGCGCGTCCAGCGCGCTGTCCTCCAGGAGCAGGATGGACAACGGCCGGCCGGCAGCGGGGGCCGGGGTCAGGTCCAGCGCGGCACCGCCGCGTGCGCTCACTTGGGCCCCCCGACACCGGGCGCGCCCGGCGGCGGCTGGTTCACCACCGCCCAGAAGAGCCCCAGCTCGCGCAGCGCGGACACGAAGTCCGGGAAGGCCACCGGCTTCACCACGTAGGCGTTCACGCCCAGGCCGTAGCTGCGCGCCAGGTCCCGCTCCTCGCGCGACGAGGTGAGCATCACCACGGGTACGGCCTTCAGCTCCGGAGCACCCTTCACCTTCTCCAGCACCTCCAGCCCATCCACCTTCGGCAGCTTCAAGTCCAGCAGCACCACCGCCGGGTGGCCGTCCTTCCGGCCCGCGAACTCGCCCTTGCGGAAGAGGTAGTCCAGCGCCTGCTGACCGTCGCGGACCACCACCACCTCGTTGGCCAGATTCACCTCCTCCAACGCCGCCAGCGTGAGCGCCACGTCGTTGGCGCTGTCTTCCACCAGGAGGATTCTCTTGAGCTCGATCACGCGCGGTCTTCCTGCTTCTCCAGCGGAGAAGTCCGGGGCAGGGTGAAGGTGAAGGTCGCGCCCTGCCCCACGGCGCCCTCCGCCCAGGTCCGTCCACCGTGGCGCGACACGATGCGCCGCACGTTCGCGAGCCCGATGCCGGTGCCCTCGAACTCCTCGGCCATGTGCAGCCGCTGGAAGACGCCAAACAACTTGTCCACGTACTGCATCTCGAAGCCCACGCCGTTGTCGCGCACCCACACCGCGACCTCGGTCTCCGTCTCTCGCCCGCCCACTTCGATGAGGGCCTCCGGCTTCGGCCGCGTGTACTTCAACGCGTTGGACAGCAGGTTGTGGATGACCTGCCGCAAGAGGGCCGGGTCGCCCTCCACCGAGGGAAGGGGGGCCACCCGCCACTCCACCTGCCGGCCCGTGGACTCCGGCAGCAGGTCCTTGCGCACTTCGTCCACCAGCGGCCCCAGGTCCACCCGCGTCTGGCGCAGCTCCGCCCGGCCCATGCGGCTGAACGCGAGCAGGTCGTCCACCAGCGTGCCGCCCTGCTTCGCCGCGCCCGCGATGGTGGACAGGTAGCCCCGCGACACGTCATCCAGCTTCGCCGCCGCCCGGCGGTCCAGCAGCTGCGCGAAGCCCGTGATGTGTCGCAGCGGCGCGCGCAGGTCGTGCGACACGGAGTAGCTGAAGGACTCCAGCTCCTTGTTCGCCTCCTGGAGCTGGGCGGTGCGCTCGCGCACGCGCTTCTCCAGCCCCGTGTTGAGGCGGCGGATCTCCTCCTCCGCCTGCTTGAGGCTCTCCAGCGTCCGGCGCTCGTCGTCGATGTCCGTGTTGGTGCCGAACCAGCGCACGATGCGGCCCTCCGCGTCGCGCACCGGCATCGCGCGGGACAGGAACCAGCGGAAGGTGCCGTCCGCGCGGCGCATGCGGAACTGGTCCTCCCACAGCCGGCCCTCGCTCAAGGCCGCCTTGAAGTGGGCCACCACCCGGTCCACGTCCTCCGGGTCATGCACCGACGTCCAGCCCCAGCCCTGCATCTGCTCCAGCGAGGAGCCCGTGTAGTCGTACCAGCGTTGGTTGAACCAGAAGATGCTGCCGTCCGGCTCCGTCATCCAGGCCAGCTGCGGGATGGAGTCCGCCAGCGTGCGGAACTGCTGCTCGCGCTCCCGCAGCTCCGCGGCCAGCGCCTCGATGCGCCGCCGCGCCAGCACCTGCTCCGTCACCTCCCACGACACGGACACGATGCCCTCCACCTGCCCCTCCGCGTTGAGCAGCGGCTGGAAGGTGAGGTTGAAGTAGCCCTCGGGCGCGTCCTGCCCCACCTCGCGGCTCAGGCGCATGGGCACCTCGTGGCCCCGGTAGGTCTCTCCGGTGCGGAACACCCGCTCCAGCTGCTCGACCTGCCCCTGGTCCTTCAACTCCGGCAGGGCCTGGCGCACGGTCAGCCCCACCAGCGGCCTGGAGCCGGTGAGCTTCTGGCGCAGGTCGTTGACCATCTCGAAGATCAGCTCCGGGCCTCGCAGCACGGTGATGGCGGCGGGCAGCTGCTTGAGCACCGCGAACAGGTTGCGCCGCTCCGCTTGAAGCGTCTCGTACAGGCGCGCGTTCTCCAGCGCCACGCTGGCCATCTGCGCCAGCTGCACGGCGACCGTCTCATCCTCCGCGTCGAAGTCGCCCTCCACCTTGTCGGACACCTGCACGAGCCCCAGGTTGCGGCCGTCGTGCCCGACCAACGGCACCGCGAGGAAGCCCTTCAGCGGCAGCGCGGGTGAGGGCGCGGGGATCGCCTGCGCGTACGACGCGTGCTGCCGCAGCTCGTCGCGCGTCAGCCGCAGCGGCCGGTTCTCCTGGCACACGCGGGCGAACAGGCCCCGCTCGTCCACCTCCGTCGCCGCGCCCGGCTCCACCGAGGACAGCGCGGTGAGCGGCGGGCCCGCCTCGCGTCCCTCCACCAGCCGCACCGAGGACTGGTTCGCGCCAATCAGCTTGCGCGCCTTGAGCGTGACCAGGTCCAGGATGGCTTGCACGCCACCGGCCGCGTTGAGCGCCAGACTCGCGCGCGACAGGCCGCGCAGCTGCTCGGTGCGGCGCAGCTCGCCCGCCATCAACCGGGCCCGCTCCGCGTCGGCGCGCTTGCGCGCGGTGATGTCCTGCACGGTGCCCACGAAGCGCACCGGCCGGCCCTCCTCGAAGAGCGTCCGGCCCGTGGCGCGCACCCAGCGCTCCACGCCGTCCTTCAGCCCCACGGTGCGGTACGCGACGTCGTAGTCGCCCCGGCCGGTGGGGTCCCAGCTCAGCGCCACGGCGCGCTGCACGGCGTCGCGGTCCTCCGGGTGCAGGCCCGCGAGGAAGAGCTCATAGGACGCCTCCGCCTCCGGGGGCAGACCGAACAACGCCTTGCAGCGCGCGTCCCACCGGAGCGTGCCATTCACGGTGTCCATGTCGAAGGTGCCCAGCGAGGTGGCCGTCAGCGCCAGGCGCAAGCGCTGCTCGCTGTCCGCCAGCGCGGCCTGCTGCCGGCGCAGGTCCTGGGTCAGCGCCTCCGTGCGGCGTCGCGCGCGCACGAACTCCGTCACGTCGGTGGCCAGGGTGATGATGCCGGCCGCGGTGCCATCCAACTCCACCAGCGGGTGGTAGATGACGTTGAAGAAGACGGAGTCCGGATGGCCGTCGCGCTCCAGCTGGACCTCGAACTCCGGCCGAGAGAAGGGCTGCCGCGTGCGCACCACCTCGCGCAGCACCTCCATGATCTCCGGCTGCGAGTCCATCTCCGGAAACACCTCCCTCAGCGCCTGCCCCGGCCGCACCTTCCGGCCCACCAGCAGCTCGTAGTGGGGGTTGGCCAGCTCGAAGACGAAGTCCGGCCCGCGCACGATGGAGATGCCCACCGGGGCCTGCATGAAGAACGCATGCAGCCGCTCGCGGTGCATGGCCTCCATCGCGTCCCGCTCGCGCTCGCGCAGGGCCTCCTCGCGCTGCTGCACGGCCTCGCGCGCCAGGTGCAGCTCCACGAACATCGACACCTTGGCCAGGAGGATCTCGGGCCGCAGCGGCTTGCGCAGGTAGTCCACCGCGCCGTGCGCGTACGCGGCCAGCCACTCCTTCTCGTCCCCGTCACCCGCGGTCATCAGGAGTACCGGCGTGCGCCGGTTGCGCTCACGCTCGCGCAGCAGGCCCAGCACCTCCACGCCCGTCATGTCGCCCAGGTTCATGTCCATCAGGACAGCGGCGAAGTCCTCGTCCAGCACCCGCCGCAACGCTTCCCGGCCGGACGCGGCCCGCACCAGCCGCTGCCCCAGCTGCGCGAGAATGCCCTCCAGCGCCAACAGGTGCCCGGGGGTGTCGTCGACGATGAGGATGCTGGCCCGAGGTGAGGACCTGAGGAGGGACGCGGCGGAGGACATGGTGGAGGCTCGGGGAGCGGGACGCCTTTCCTTTAGGCTGCTTGCAGGCACGTGGGGGGAGGACGGGCCCGGCTTCGGTGCGTCCCCGTTGACGGCAGGACACCCCTTCAGGCCGCAACCTGCCTTCCCCCTCTCACCAATGCCAGCGGAACCCCGCGATACGCCCCCGTCACCGCCTCCCCGTCTGCCCGGGGACGCGCCAGGGAGGCGCCCGCCAGGAGACGAGGATGTTTCATGTTTCAGGCCGCCGGTCTCATGGCGACGGCAGGCGGCGCAGGGACGCCCTGGGGAAGGGCACCCAGAAGGGCGTCGTCACGGAGTCCCCGCCCAGCGGGAACCAGGGGCCGTCCTTCCCCGAAAGGACGTGGAAGTCCTGCGCGGGCGTGAACCCCTGGCCCATCAACGCCACCCGCTCCCCCTTCGCGTTGGTGGCCACGTCCAACACGAGCACCGTGTGGCCGGGACTGCCGCCCAGGACGAAGAAGTCCCCGGGGCGCGGCTCCCCCGTGACGCGCGCGCCCTCCGCCTGGAGGGACAGGGTGCCCGCGTAGGTGAAGAGCAGGTCCAGGTAGTTCCGGAAGGCCGCGCGCGACGCATCGGCCGCGGCGCTGCCCGGCACCCACGTCACCTTCGCGCCAGAGACGCGCGCCCGCTCACCCGCCGAGTAGCGGGGCCACGCCGCCAGATGGCCGCTGGTGAAGTGGTAGGCGATGCGCTCCGGGTGACCGGAGGCCCAGCGCCATTCGGCATGGAGGCGCAGGATGGAGTCCGCGCACTGCTGGAGGTTGACGCCGCCCACGTCCAGCTCCGCGACCGCCGCGAGCCGAGCGTCGGAGGCGGCCAGCACCGTGCCGCCCTGGTAGTCGCGCACGGGGGTGCCCTCGGGCCGCAGGGGCAGGCCGCGCAGCCATGCGCCGAAGGAGCCGGCCTCCACGGGCACGCGCGCGTAGCCCTCCGGAGGCGCGAAGGTCTCCTCCAGCGCACGCACCCGCGCGGTGGCGGGGAGCCACGGATAGCGCGTCCGCTCCTCGGCCGTGGGGGCGTGGGGCTGGACCGTCGCCCGGCCGGCCGCTTCGCAGCTCGCGAGGGGCAGCGCGACAGAAGCCACGGTGGCCAGCACGAGGAACGCGCGCAGGTGTCGCGGGGGGCGGTGGGTTCCCAACGCATTCACGGGGACGAACTCCTGGGACGGTGGGGGCCGGGAGGAGTCCCGGGCCTCCCGCGTGGGACACCGCACGGCCGCCGGCGGGTTCCGGGCGGATGCGGATTCAGGGGGGCGCCCGTGGGAGTTCTTCGCTGGACGCTCGCCATCGCGGACAGGTGCGCCCCAGGTAGCGAGCACTACCTTTTGAAGGCCATGCACCGTCGGGCAAGCCTCGTGCTGCTCAATCTGCTGTCGCTGTCGCGCCTGCCGCTCGCCGCGGCATTCATCGTGGTGTCGGATTCGCGCACGCGAGCCTTCCTGGTGGTGGTGGCGGCGGCGACGGACTTCCTGGATGGATGGATCGCCCGGAACCGGGGGCTGGCCACGCGGCTGGGGGCGCTCATCGACCCGGTGGCGGATCGCGCGTTCATGGTGACGGCCTTCATCGTGTGCCTGCTGGATGGGCTCATCGATCCGGTGGAGCTGACGCTGCTGCTCCTGCGCGACATCGGCACGGCCATCGGCTTCATCGTCGCGAGGCTGCGGCCGGACATGCGGGCCGTCGAGCTCAAGGCGCGGATGCTGGGCAAGCTGGTGACGGCGCTGCAGCTCGCGGTGTTGCTGTGCGTGCTGCTCTACCCACCGCTGGTGCGTCCGCTCGTGGCGCTCGTCGCGCTGTTGTCGCTGGCGTCGGTGGTGGATTACTCGCGGGCGGTGTGGCGCCAGCGTCGGGGGAGGCAATTGCCGCCGTCGCGACCGTCGCCGCGCATTCCCCAAGGGCCCACGGGTGCGCCCCTGGAGTCCGCGCGGAAGTGACGCGGGCGGCTTACGCGGGCGCGGAGTGCGTGTCGGGAAGCAGGGCCAGCCGGGAGCGTTCGCGCTCCATCGCGGCGCGCTCGCCGGGGGACATGGCGTCCCAGACCTCGTCCATCGCGTCGAGAAGCGCATCCGCTTCCGGCGAGTCACCGCCGGGCGCGCGAGCGCGGATGAGGGACAGCTTGTGCAACAGGGTTCGGTATCGGTCGTAGACCGTCATGGTGGAAACCTCCCTCCCGGAGACGCGAAGGGTCGCGCGCGACTGACGGACTGCGGGCCCCATCACCGGAGGGGGACACCCGCGGCACGGCGGGCCTCGTCACCGGACAGCACGGAGATCTCCCGAGTGTGGCTCCGGCCCACCAGGTTCACGACCGCGCGCACCTTCTCCCCTTCCTTGAGCTCGGTCACGCGGATGGCCTCGCCGTTGCGGAGGATGCGCGTCTGGGTGCCAATCTCCAGCGGCACGCGCGCGCCCGCATCCACGATGACGACCTCCTTCGAGGACACCGAGCGCACCACGCCGCGATAGATGGCATCCACCACGGCGATGCCACCCGAAGCGGCGGGGGCAGGCGCCTGGGCGGGAGGCGCCGTACCCGAGGAGCCCGTGCCGCCCGTGCCCGTGTTCGCGTTCGCGTTGGTGCCCGGGTTGGGCGCCGCCGTGTTCCCCGCCTGCGGGCTCACGGCCGTGCCCGGGTTCGCCACCGCGCCGGTGTTCGGATACGCAGCCGGGCCAGGGTTCGTCACCGCACCGGTGTTCGGATTCGCCGCAGGGTTCGCATTCGCGGTGCCCGCTGCGTTCGGATACGCGGCCGGGCCAGGGTTCGTCACCGCACCGGCGTTCGGATACGCAGCCGGGCCAGGGTTCGTCACCGCACCGGCATTCGGATACGCGGCCGGGCCAGGGTTCGCCACCGCGCCGGTGTTCGGATTCGCCCCCGTGCCCGCGTTGCTCGAACCACCGACATCCTGGCTGGGATTCGCGGCGGGATACCCCACGGCGTTCGGGTTCGCGGAGGCCCCCGAGCTCCCATTGGGAGCGCCGACATCAGGGGCCGTCCCAGCGGGGGCCCGCGGCTGCTCCGTCGTCCCGGATCCGCCCGTGCCCTGGGCCGTCGCTGCCGGGGCCTGTGTCTCTGGCGGCTGCGCGGTCGTGGGCGGAGCGTCCTCGTCCGGAGGTGGACGGTCGGTCATCCCAGACTGCCCCAGCAGGACATCCGTCCCCTCCGTCGCCGGAGGGCTCCCGCTCCCCGGCGTCCCCGCGCACATCAGCAGGCAGGCCACGCCCGCGATTCCCAAGCCCAACCAGGTCTCTCGCCTCATGCGCGGCACACCTCCCCTGGAGAAGGTGCGCGCTCCAGGGAGGGGAACCACCGTCTCGGGCGTCAGGGGGTCGCCCCTCCGCCCGCCCTCCGACGAGGACAGGAGCCCACGGCGTCGCGCCTGCCCCGGAAATGAAACGCCCCCGGCTCCCGTGAAGGAACCGAGGGCGCGAGCCGTCGAAGCGAGCCGCCGCTACGGCAGCGGAAGCGGACCGCCGCCCGCGGGCAGCGAGCGCGCCAGCTCCACGGCCTTGGTCGCCTGCACGAGGCCGTGCCCGTACTTCTCGTCGAAGCCCGGCGTCACCTTGTCGTCCAGCGCCGACTTCTCCAGCACCGCGCGCACATGCGCGGCGGAGAGATCCGGCCGGGCGCTGAACACCAGCGCCGCGACACCCGACACGTGCGGGGTGGCCATGGAGGTCCCGGACTCGCGCTGGTAGTCCAGGCCCGTGATGGCCACCGTCACCTCCTGGCCCACGAGCGCCTTGAGGGACGTACCGGACGCCTGCGACACCGACACCGTGGGCACCCAGTGCGAGTTCGCGGAGCCCAGCGTGAAGGTGCCATCGCCATCGTCCGCCACGTTGTTGCCGATGATGACCGCGCGCGCGCCGGCCTCGATGACGTGGCGGGCCTTCTCCTCGAAGAACAGGTCGCCGCGGTCCACGTACGCGACGAAGCCGTCGCAGGTGGCCTCATCACCACAAGAGGCGCGGTCCTCGCCCAGGCCGCAGTTCACCAGCCGGCCCGTGTAGGTGCCCTGCGCGGTGTACGAGAGCGGCGAGGAGCTAAAGGGCGTCGAACCCGCGTTCACCGCGGACAGCGACGCCGCGCCCATCACCGTGGCGCTCAGCACGTTCACGCCCGGCCCCACCACGGACAGCTCCTGGCCGAACTGCGAGAAGCTCGCGTACTCGCCCTGCAGGTCCACCGCGCCCACCGCCATCACCGAGGGCATGTACGCCGCCGGATAGGAGATGCCGCGCTTGCCGTCGTTGCCGCTGGCCGCGATGGACAACATGCCGTTGCCGTTGGCCCACACCTTCTCGAACATGAGCTGCTCGGCATCGGAGTGATCCGGAGCGCCCAGCGACAGCGAGGCGATCCGCGCGCCCTCTGAACGGCACCAGTCCGCGGCCGCGATGACGTCGTCGGTGCTACCGCCGCCCTTCACGTCCAGCACTCGCGCGACCAGCAGCGAAGCGCCGGGCGCCACGCCCACCACGCCGTTCGGATCCTGCCCGGGCCCCACGCGTCCGCCCGTGCCCGGGCCGAACTGCGCCAGGATGGTCGCGGCCACGTGCGTTCCGTGGCCGCCGCCCACCGTCACCACGCCCTGCGAGACGGTCTGGTCGGACGGGTCGTCGTCGTCCTCCACGAAGTCATGGCCCTTGAGGAACGCCGCCTTCAGCTCCGGGTGCTTGCTGTCCCAGCCGCTGTCGATGACGCACACCTTCACGCCCTCGCCCGTGGGCGCGCCCGCGTCGATGATGCCGTCGTTGTTGGCGTCCCACACCTTCGGGGCCTGGATCAGCTTGAGCCCTTCGGTGTACTCGCCCACCGACCCCTGCCTGCTGAACGCCCCCTGCCACGACGCCACCGGCGGCAGCGTGGGCAGGCCCATCGCGTATACGCGGCGGTTGGGCGACACGGAGAGCACGTCCGGGTTCAGCTTCAGCGCCGCGATGGCCGAGGGCGACAGCCGGGCGGACAGCATGTTCAGGTTCGGAACGCGGCGCTTCACCTTGCCGCCCTGCCGCTCCACGGTCGCCACGATGTCCGCCGCGACGGCCAGCCCGCTGGCGGCCACCTTCGGCTTGTAGGTGATGATCACGCCGTCCGGCTCCTCCGGCGCGCTCAGCGCGGAGGCCGCCTGCCCCGGCAGCGCCTGGTCGGTGGTGCCAGGACAGGCCTGCGGCTCGGGGCCGCCCGTAGGCTCCTTGTCACCGCCGCACGCCACCAGACCGGACAGCCCGAGCCCAAGCAAAAGCCAACGCTTCATGGGATGCATCTCCTTCGTGCCCGGCCTACATGGATACCGCGCCGTGACCGGCCGCCCCCAACAGGTGGCCGGGAAGAACGGGGCAGCACTGCTTCCCGTTCCCGAAGCGATTTAAGCATGGACACAGGACGACTGCTCGGGCGGCTGTCATGCGCCCGACGGGCATCCGGTGCCGACCAAAGTGCGGCGTCCAACGCTCGCGCGGCGCACGCACGCCCGAAGCCGGGCTCCACCGTCCACGGCGTACCGCGTCGGACACGGCCCGGCGCCTCGAGGGAGACTCAGGCGTCCGAGGGATCGACGCCGAAGATGCGCTGGGCGTCCACGGCATAGGCCGCCAGCTGTCGCTCCTGCTCGGCGGCATCCCAGCCCAGCAGCGGCGCCATCACCTCCGCGGCGCGGACGGCCGCGGCGCGCCCCTGGTCGCGCGTCTCGAACGCGACCTTGAGGCGGCGGATGAGCAGGTCGGCCAGCGTCTGGACCATCTCATGGGACACGCCCCACGCGGCCTCTGCGCGGCGGTAGGGCAGCCCGTCCACGAGCGGCTCGGCCAGCACCGGCGTCTCGCGAGTGAGCGCCCACACGGCGCGCCAGCGGCTGCCATACGCGCGCACCAGATGGTCACCCGTGGCCGCGTCTCCCACCTCCTCGCGCGCCGCCGCGAGCTCCGCGTCCAGCTTCGCGATGTCGCCTCCCGGCAGGGGGCGCTCGGCGGTGGGGGTCTTGCGGTGGGGCACGGACAGGCGGCGCTCCACGGCGTTGACCACGTCCCGGGCCATGACCCGGAAGGTGGTGAGCTTCCCGCCGCTGATGGCCAGCACGCCGGAGGGACTCACGTCGATGGCGTGCTCGCGGCTGGCGCTGCCCGCGTCGCTGTTGCCGTGGTAGCCGCTGGCGGCCAGGGGGCGGATGCCGGCCCAGGCGCTGACCATGTCCTCGCGCGTGAGGTGTGCCTCCGGGAAGAAGGCATTGGCGGACGCCAGCAGGTAGGCCACGTCCGACTCGCTCGCGCGCACCTCGGCCGGATGGGCGCGCGTCGCCGTCTCCGTGGTGCCGATGAGCGTGAACGCATCCGCGGGCAGGATGAACATCACCCGGCCATCCACGGGGGACAGCAGCGTGAGCGCGTCCTGGATGCCCAGGCGCGAACGGGGCACGGCGATGTGGACGCCCTTGCTGCCGCGCACCGAGGGACCGGAGCGCTCGGAGCCCGAATCCAGCTGGCGGATCTCATCGCTCCAAGGCCCGGTGGCGTTGACGACGGCCCGGGCGCGCACGGTGTGCTCCAGGCCCGTCAGGTGATCCACCACCACCGCGCCCTGCGCCTTGCCATCCTCCAGCACCAGCTGCTTCACCGACGCGTGGTTGAGCACCACCGCGCCCGCCTCGCTCGCGCCCAGCGCGTTGGCGAGCGTGAGGCGTGCGTCGTCCGTGGCCGCGTCGTAGTAGCGCGCGCCGCCCTTGAGCCCCTCCGCGCGGATGCCCGGCTCGGCCTCCACCACCTGCTTGAGCGACAGCCGCTGGTACGCCTTCACGTTGCGGAACAGCGACAGGGCGTCGTACAGCATGAGGCCCGCGTTGAGCTTCCAGCGGGGCACCCGGGCGCCCTCGTAGACGGGCCAGATGAAGGCCAGCGGCCGCACCAGGTGGGGCGCCAGGTTGAGCAGGCGCCGCCGCTCGATGCTCGACTCGAAGACGAGCCCCAGGTGGCCATGCTCCAGGTAGCGCAGCCCACCATGGATGAGGCGGGACGAGCGGCTGGACGTCCCGCTGGCGAAGTCCTCGCGCTCCACCAGCGCCACCTTCAACCCGCGCAGCGCCGCGTCCCGGGCCGCGCCCGCCCCTGTCACGCCGCCGCCAATGACCAGCAGGTCGAAGGGCTCGGCCCCCAGCAAGCGCAAGCGCTCGGCGCGAGAAGGCGGCGGGGCGGGAGTCGCGCCCGTGGAGGCTGGCAGCGAATGGAGCACGGCGGATTCAGAACGCACGCCCTGATTCTATGACGGGAAGTCTTCGGCCGCAGCGGATTTAGATGCAATGCGTCAAGAGATCCACGGGCGCGTGGGACTGAACGGCGGGAGACTGTCCGGCAGCGGGCGGCGGCGGCGGTCTTGCGTGTCCGTGGGAGGACGGATAGGCAGACGGGCGCCTCACCTCACCCGTCCTGGACGCGTCCGCGCGCCACCAACCAACCCCGTGTGGGACTCCCGAGACCGACGCGATCTGGCGCTCCTGGGGCTGTGGGTCCTCGTCTACGGACTCGCGGTCGCGCCGGTGCTGCACGCGGTGGTGGGGCACGGGGGCGGCCTGGGTGGGCATGCCCACGTCCATGGTCCTGGGGGCCACGTCCACCGCGCGGGCGGAACGGCGTGTGGGCCCGCGGGCACGGCGAAGGCATGTCAGGCGGAGGCCGGGCGGAGCACGCCGGACCGCGATGACAGCGAGCACGACGACGCCGGCGAGAAGCAGGGCCATGGCCACCGGCACCTGACGGGTTCGGTGGAGCACCTGCTGGCGGTGGCGGCGAGCTGGACGGTGTTCGTCCCACCGGTGCTGCGGTGGGTGTCGTGGCGGGTGGAGCCCGCGCGGGGCCCGGAGTGGTCGCCGGGTCAGCGGTTGCGCTCCTCCGCGATGCCGCAAGGGCCATAGCCACATCCACGCCCTTCGCGCGTCCGTAAAGACATCTCGCGACCACGGGGTCCGTCTGGCTTGAGCCGGACAGGGGCCCGCGTGAGCGCGTGTCCTCCGCGGGCTGTCTGTCCATCATTCATCACGTCCTGGAACGCGCCGGAAAGCGCGCCAGGGACGTGCTGTCATTTCCTCGCGCTGCCCCTCCCGTGACCATGTTGCGAATTGCCTTCGCCACGCTGTCGACGTGTCTCCTTCACGCAGCGCCGGGCTCCGTCCCCGGAGCACCGCGCGTGGCTGCCGCTGGACATGCGGTCACTGAAGTCATGCCGGAACAGATGCAATCCGGTCATGGACAACCCATTGGAGCGGAAAGCCAGTCAACTCCGCGCGCCTCCGATGACGGCACGGGCGAGGCTCCGCCAGCACCGCCCGCGAACACCGCCGGGACGCCACCGGACACCACCCCCGCCACGAACTCCGCCGCCGGGGAGGAGCCCCCACCCGTCCCGGAGAACGCACGGGCCTCCACGCCCGAGCCCTCCCCGGAGCCTCCCGCCTTTCCACCGGAGGCCGCTCCCCCGGAGGCCCCCGCGAAGCAGCGGTCCACCGTGGTGCGCGGCACGCGGCCGGCCCGGAGCGCGGCGGAGGTCACCATTGGCCGGGACATCCTCGACACGGCGCCGCGACTGAACGCGGTGGACGTGCTCCGGGTCGTCCCGGGCCTCGTGGCCTCGCAGCACAGCGGCGAGGGCAAGGCCCAGCAGCTCTTCCTCCGGGGCTTCGACGCCATCCACGGCCAGGACGTGGAGCTGAACGTCGGCGGCCTGCCCGTGAACGAGGTGAGCCACATCCACGCGCTCGGCTACGCGGACACCAACTTCATCATCCCGGAGCTCGTCCAATCGCTGGAGGTGACGGAGGGCTCCTACCGCGCGTTCCAGGGAGACTTCGCGGTCGCGGGCACGGTGCGCATGGACCTGGGCGCGAGGGAGCAGGGCGTGGAGTTCGCGGGCACGCTGGGCCAGTACGGCCAGCGTCGGCTCGTCGTGACGGTGCGTCCCGGCGAGGACCCCGGCACCTTCGCCGCGCTGGAGCTCGGGGAGTCAGACGGCTTCGGCCCGCAGCGCGGCCATGGCCGGGCGGCCCTGCTCGCGCAAGCCCACGTGGACCTGGGCCACGGCTTGAGCGCGAGGGTGCTGGGCGGCAGCTACGTCACGCGCTTCGACTCGCCAGGAGTCGTGCGCGAGGACGACCTGGAGTCAGGCCGTCGGAGCTTCTACTCCGGCTCCTTCGCCCGGCAGGGCGGCACGGTGTCCCGCCACCAGCTCCTCATCGGCGTGGACCTGCCGCGCGAAGGCACGGCGCGCACGCGACTGGAGGCCTTCGGAATCCTCTCGGACCTGCGGCTGCGCAACAACTTCACCGGCTACCGCGTGGACGACCGGGGCGACGGCCTGGAGCAGACGAACGGAGGCTCCACGCTGGGCCTGCGCGCCGAGCACCGCCGGCAGGTCCTCGTGTACGGCCAGCCCGTCGCACTGGAGCTGGGACTGGGCGGGCGCCGCGACGGCATCCAGCAGACGCAACGCCGTTACCGCGAGACGGACGGCACCTTCTTCGCGGACGAGGTGGACGCGGACATCACCCAGACGGATGTCTGGGGTTACGCCGAGGCCCGGCTCCCCGTGGGCCGCTGGGCCTTCCGACTGGGAGGCCGGGCGGACGCGCTGGGGGTGGAGGTGTTCGACGCGCTGGCCTTCCGCGACCCGCGCTTCTACGACGGGCAGGGTTACTCGCGCAGCGCCTTCGGGGTGCATTGGGGCGCGAAGGCCGGCGTCGAGTACTCCCTCACGGATACCTGGGCGCTCTTCGCCAGCTACGGCGACGGCTTCCGCTCCCCGCAGGCGAGGAGCCTCTCCGAAGGAGAGCGCGCCCCCTTCGTCGACGTGCATGGCGCGGAGCTGGGCACCCGGAGCGACGGCGAACGGCTGTCGTTCCAGGCGAGCGTCTTCGGCTCGCAGGTGGCGGACGACTTCTTCTTCGACCACACCGTGGGCACCACGGTCTTCACCGGCCAGACGCTGCGCACGGGCATCTCCGCGGCCCTCCAGTCGCGCCCCCTCCCGGGGCTCACGGCCGCGTTGAGCGGCACGCTGGCGAACGCGACGGTGACGAAGACGGACGCGAAGCTCCCCTACTTCGCGCCCCTGGTCGCCCGAGCGGACGTGGGCTGGGAGAAGCCCTTGTCCGCCATTGGCTCCCTCCTGTCGCTGGGCACGGGCCTCACGCTCATCGGCCCGCGTCCGCTGCCCTACGACGAGTTCAGCCACACGGTGTTCCTCGTGGATGCGGAGGCGGCGCTGCGGCGGGGCGCGCTCGCGTTGCGGCTGGACGTGAAGAACCTGCTGAACACGCGCTGGCGCGATGGCGAGTTCGTCTACAGCTCGCGCTTCGACCCCGCCGCCCAGCCGAGCCTCGTGCCGGCAAGACATTTCACCGCGGGGGCACCACGCGTGGCCTCGCTCACCCTGGAGGTCCACCTGTGATGCATCGAACCCCTGCCCTGCCGCGCACGCTGGCGGTGGCCGCGACCCTGCTGAGCCTGGGCTGCGGCGATGGAACCAAGACGGAAGCGGAGCGACGCACCTTCGGCGTGACGATGACGTCCACCGCGCCCACCGCCCCCAACGAGTACGGCTGGACGGTGACGCCGGAAGCCGCCCAGCTTTCCGTGGGCTCGGTGCGCTTCTACGAAGGCCGGGTGCTGCTGTCGCGGCGAGCCCCGCGCTTCGACTGGTACTCGCTCATCGGAGGCACCGCGAACGCGCACCCCGGCCACTACGTCCCCGGCGACGCGCTGGGCGAGGTGCTCAACGTCCAGACGGTGGACCTGCTCACGGCCGGGGGCGCCTCGCTGGGCGACGCCAACGCGGTCACCGGTTCGTACGGCTCCCTGGAGCTGACGCTCGCGACGCCCACGGCGGCGACGGACGCGCAGAACGTCCTGGGCGGCCACCAGGTGCACGTGCGCGGAAGCGCGACGCACGCCTCCGGAGCCACGGTGCGCTTCGACGCGACGGTGGACCTGCCCAAGGCGATCGAGGGCGTGCGCTTCGAGCGGGAGCTGAAGCAGGAGTCCGGCTTCGTGCGCATCGCGGTGGACTTCGGGAAATGGATGGACCGCATCGACTTCGCCACCGCGTCGCCTCCGGACGCGTCTGGCGTTTCCACCTTCCCCGCTGACAGCCAGGCCCAGAACGGGCTGGTGCGCGGCGTGGAAGACACCAGCGCCTACGTCGTGACGTGGGTGGAAGGAGCCGTGAAATGATGAAGCATTGGCTGATGGGAGTGTCGTGCCTGGGGCTCGTGGCCTGTTCGTCCGGCCAGGGCAACGTGACGTTCACCGCGTACGGAGAGGACTTCATCGAGAAGCAGATCCCCTCGAGCGCCTTCGCGGACGGCTGGAGCGTGAAGTACGACAAGTTCCTCGTGAAGCTGGGCGAGCTGAAGGTCGCCAACCACGGAGGTGACACCGCCGCCGAGCAGACCGCCGCGAAGGTGTACGACGTGCACCGTCCCGGCCCCGTGGAAGTCGCGACGTTCAACGACCTGGCCTCCGAGGAATGGGATGAAGTGAGCTACGCCATCGCTCCTGTCACGGATGCCACCGCGGGCAACGCGGCCCCAGAGGACGTGACGCGGATGAACGCCGAAGGCTGGTCCGTCTACGTCGAGGGCACGGCCACCAAGGGCGCGACGTCGAAGCGCTTCCGCTGGGGCTTCCCCACCAACACCCTCTACGAGCACTGCGAGAACGAGGACATCGGCAACGGCGTGACGGTGCCCAAGGGCGGCACGGAGACGGTGCAGCTCACCATCCACGGCGACCACCTGTTCTTCGACGACCTCCAGTCGGCGGACGCGAAGATGCGCTTCGACGCCATCGCCGCGGCGGACAGCACCGGCGTGGTGGGCCCGGATGGGGAGATCACCCTGGAGGAGCTGGCCGCCGTGGACCTGACGTCGCTGCCATCGAACCAG
Organism: Corallococcus sp. Z5C101001; assembly: GCF_007352635.1. Classification (NCBI taxonomy): domain Bacteria; kingdom Pseudomonadati; phylum Myxococcota; class Myxococcia; order Myxococcales; family Myxococcaceae; genus Corallococcus; species Corallococcus sp. Z5C101001. Next base: position 3,742 of record NZ_VKLU01000008.1, on the reverse strand, counting down.
TACGGAACGGGCGGCGCGGGCAGCGTGCGCACCCTGCGTGACTTCGTGACGGCGCTCGTGCGCACCGTGGGCCACTACCGCGGCGAAGGCGAGTGCTCGCCGCGCATCCGCTGAGAGCAGGCCCACGGGACATGGGAGGGCCGGCCCGAACCACGCGGCCGGCCTCACCCTTCCGTCACGGCACTGACGGCCCCGCGAACGGCGCCTGGCTCAGCCGCGCTTCGACGGGTCATTCCCACCCGGCATCCCGCCACCGCCGTGCTGGGGCGGGGAGGACGGCGGGCCATTCGGAGGACGGTTCGGGTTCATCTGGTTGGCGCGATTGTCCTGGGAGGCCTTGTGCTCCGGGCGCTCGGGGTTCTTGGTGTTGGAGCGCTGGTCATTGGGGCTGGGATTCTTGTTCTTGCTCATCGGTCGGCACCCTCCGTGTGTCCGGACAAGGCGCCCGGACGGAAGGCACGGTAGGGAGGGGGCCGCTGGAAGCGCAGGGGCCCGGGGGCGCCCCGCACTGTCGGGCACTGGTCGCTGGGGCTCGCATTCCCGGGGAGGAAGCCCCCGTCACCGGCCCGTCCGGATGCGAAGGAGGAGGCGAATGCCTACTCCTGGCCAGAGGGAGGTTCGCGTGAAGACGGTGACTTACGAGCGCAATGGCCGGACGAACACCGGCGCCCAGGCACTGCGGGTGGAGGGCATGAAGCACCTGCGCGTCCTGGAGCAGGGCGAGCCGGTGGTGGAGCGGGACCTGTCGCCCGAGGAGATCCACCGGCTGGCCCCTCTCCTGGAGTCCCTGCGGCGCGAGCCCGAGCCCGCGCTCCTGGCGCCCCAGGCAGCGGGCCCGGACGGACTGACGGTGACGCTGGCTTTCGAGGACGAGGAGGCACCCCGCCTGCGGCTCGCCACCCAGCGGCTGCCCGCGAAGGGCGCCGGGGGCGGGTATGATCGCCTGCTCGCGGAGCTGGATGCCTTGCTGACAACGGAGCTCCACGCCCGCGCCCCCCGGCACGCGCACGCAGTGCTACCGCACCAGCTCCGCCACGATGAGTGACGGACGCCCACAGGGCTCCAGGAGGACAGGCGCGATGCCCCTGGAGGAGCACGTCGACGGGAGCACAGCGGGAGGGCAGCCGGGTCCGGTTGCCCCGGCGCCCCGGTTCTGACAGACAAGCAGCATGAAGCGCGTGCAGTTCTCCGTGCACCGCACGGTCGGAGAGGCGCGGATGCTGGCGGGCGCCCTGGAGTCGGCGGGGCTGTCGGTCGACATCCGCGGAGAGTCCCTGGTCCCGTTGAGTGGAGAGATCCCCAGCACGGAGGCCTGGGTGGAGCTGTGGCTGTGGCCCCAGGAGTTGGAGGCAGGCAGACAGGTCCTCGCCGAGCTCCAGGCCAACCAGGAAGCCGCCAACCGTTCGGTAACGTGCCCCCGGTGCAGCGAGGAGAATCCGGCCAACTTCGAGCTGTGCTGGAGTTGCGGGCTGGAGCTGCCCTCGGGCCTGCGTCCCCACCTGCGCGCCGTCTAGGAAGCGGGCATGAGCGAGCTGACGAACGAACCCGGAGTGCGGAACGGCCCGCGGTGGAGCCAGGGGTTGCGAGGCGTCCTGTGGGTGTCGGCGGGAGCGCTCGCCATCCACCTCATCCCGCTCTTCCTGCCCCGGAACATGCCCGAGCAGGAGCTCGCCATCGCCCGGGCCACGGACGACACCGAGAGCCGCCTGCGCTTCCTGGTGCCGCTCAAGCACAATGACAAGGCGACGGCGGCGGACCTGCGTACGGCGGCGGACCTCCTGAAAGAAGGAGCGCCCGCGGAGGCCCACGACCTGGCCCTGGAAGCGGAGCGGAGGGACCCGAACGCGGTGGAGACGCAGCTCCTGCTCGCGAGCATCTGCGACCGGGAGCGGATGACCCGCTGTGTGGAGCAGTCGCTGGCCAAGGCCCAGAAGCTCGCGCCGACGGACGCCAGGGCGGAGCTGCTCCGAGCGGACCTGAGCGAGGAGAAGGGCGACGTTGAAGGCGCCATGGAGGCCTTGTCCCGGGCGTACACCCAGACTTCTGGAGATCCACTCGTAGGCGTGCGCTACGGCCGGATGCTCAGCCGGCTGGGACGACCGGAGGAGGCGCTGAAGGTCTTCACGTCACTGGAGGGAAAGGTGCCCCCGGCCCGGCTCCTGGTGGAGCAAGGTCTGGTGCTCACCAAGGACGGTCGGAGCCGCGAAGCCGTGAGCCTGTTGCAGCAAGCCGTGCAGAAGGATCCAAAGCTGGTGGAAGGCCACTTCCAGCTCGGGGTCGCGTGGTTCCAGTTGGGGAACGAGGACGCCGGCGAGGAAGCCCTGCGGCAGGCGGACCGTCTGGATGTCTCGGACACGCGCGCACTGGCCACGCTCTGCATGCTCCAGGTCAGGGCTGGAAGGCTCGAGGGTGCCCGGCGGACGCGAACGGACCTGGAGCGGCGGTTTCCGCAGCGGATGGACGCCATCCGGGAGCAGTGCCGGTTGCCCTGAACGTCCGTCAGCGGGGCTCCTGGCCCCGAATCTGGCGCAGCATCCGCGCGGAGGCGATGACCGGAGCGTCCACGGAGCCGTCGGCCCGTTCAGTCCGGACCACAGCCTGGAGGAAGGGGATTGCCTCTTCATCGCGGCCCTGCTGGAAGAGCAGCTCCCCCAGCGCGAAGCGCGCCTGGGTGAGGAGGACCAGGTCCTCCGCCGCCACGGCCGCATCGATGGCGTCACTCAGCGCGGACTCAGCCAGCTCAGGCTGTCCGCGACCAAGCAACTCACGGGCACGCTGCAGGTGTTCGAGGGTATTCATGGGGGCTGGTTCCCCTCGCGGAGAAGACGGCAATGGAAGACAAGCGCCTGGTCGAGCTGGAGATCCGCTACACGCAGCAGCAGGAGCTGCTGCAGGAGCTGAGCGACGTGCTCTACCAGCAGGGGCGCGTCATCGACGCGCTCCGGGCGGAGTTGGACCGGCTCAAGGGCAAGCTCGAAGCCGAGCCGGGGTTGGTGGACGCCCGTCAGCATGAGCGTCCGCCACACTACTGAGGCCGCTCCTCAGAACTTGTAGCCCAGCCGCAGGCCGATGATGGGATTCGGCTCGAGGTAGCCCACCTCGATGCCAATGCTCGCGGCCTTTCCCTGGAGCCCAAAGCCAAACGCGGCGTGAGCCTTGAAGGTGTCACCCTTGAAGAAGATCCACGGCCCCGCGAGCCCCTCGATGTAGACGGTCCGCCCCACCCGCGCGCGGATCGAGATGTCCAGGGGGACACCGATGATGTTGCCATCCGTCACCAGCACGGCGCCGAACCGGGCCCCCACGAAGATGGGACCCGCGACGTGCCCCTCGACGCCCAGGGTGAAGTTGAAGGCGGCGCTGGAGTCCACCCAGTAGTCCGCCCCCACACCCAGACGAACGCCCGCCTCCGCGTTGGATTGGGCCGGCACCAGCAGGAGCCCCAGCGCGAACAGACCAGCGGCGTAGATTCGTAGCAGTTGCATGCGAGGGAGCTCCTGTCCAGAAGAGGGGGGAGCACCACTCAAGCAAACCCGGGCAGGGTCAGGCCAGCCACAAAGCCAGGCACCCGTACGTTCGCATCCCGTCGGATCAATCCACGAGGGAGAACGCGGCGGAGCCTGTCCCAGTCCGAAGCCCGCAAAGACAAAGCCCCCGGTGCCATGAGGCACCAGGGGCTTTCAAAAAGAATCCGGCAGCGACCTACTCTCCCACGCGGTTTCCCGCGGAGTACCATCGGCTC